>NZ_JBZUBM010000003.1:0-59984 GCF_058536345.1 Stutzerimonas sp. C6.4V | reverse complement strand
TTTGCTAAATGCGCAGGAAGTCGCATTGTCTTGTCAGAAAAGCCAGCCACGTCTCGCCTCAGGCTTTGGTAGCTGCCAGTAGGTGGAGTCGGGTAGGTGCTATTGCGCACTACTCAATCTCCTTGGCAGCAAAGCGCAATGCCGACCGCATCCACTCCGGCATCTTGCAGGCCCGGAGCTTCATCAGCTCTTCGCCGCTCAGCGCACTAACAATCTTGGAAACCACATTAGCGGACAGCCCTTCTTTCCCGATGTAGTAGAGAGCAGTAAGCGCCACACCTACCGTCGTGCCGGCGTGCTGCAAGCGGTCCTTGGATACGTGGCGGAGGCGAACCACCGCATTGCCAACCTTGATCTCGCGAGTAGATCCGCTGGTGTAAAAGGTCGGCAACACCTGCATCTGTGTGCTGAGGCCCAACCTCCGAACAGCCTCCGCGCCGTGTATCTGGATCGTCTCGCCGTTCGCCTTCGTGATGACCTCCACGACAGCCAGCGGACTCGGGCGCACCACCCTGCCGGTGTACTTGCTCATTTTGGGGCGCATGTAGACACCGCGAGCGACTCGCTCCAGCGTGCCTGATTGCACCAGCCTAGAAAGCGCTTTATTAATCGACGCACGGGAACCGACCTGCGCGAACACCGCGCCGGCAAATGGCCTCCCCTTTGGCATGTGCTTGACTCGATTTAAAATAGCTTGCGCGACGGACATATGAGCCCCAAAAAGTCAGAATCCACATATTTTCTGACGCCCACAAAAACTATAAGCCCTGCCAAAAACAGGACCTCCAGGCCAGCCACTGGGGACAGAGGGACAGCAAGATCAACACTCACTGTGCGGCCACGGAACCGGCCCCTCACACAGCCTCGCTGAGTAATCAGTCAGGTTCGACTAGAGCTCTCAACTCCTCACCAACCTTCTCCAGGAGCTGCTCAAAACTTTCAGGAGCTTCGGATCCAAGCAAGTAGGTCAGGGCCAAGAGGGTGACAGGGTGAGTGTCGAGCACCGTGCAGAGGCTATCGAGCTTTTCGAGAGTCGGGCTCGTTGCCCCGCGCTCCAGCATGCTGACGAAGGTACGACTGCTAACGAGCGAGAAATCTTCCTGTGCCAGCCCCCTACGCTGCCGCACGAGCCTCAACGCTTTCCCGAACGAATCCCGGACTTCCATTTTGCTGCTCCGCAAAATGGAACGATGAAGCGCGATTGAACAATATATGACTACAAAATATATTGTTCATCAATCAAGTACAATTATCATTAGGAGATTGGCGCGTGTTCAAAACCAGTCGGAATGCGGAACTGCTTCCTGGGCTCTCAACAGCGCCAGATGGCGTGCAGTTCTGGTCATATGTCGAGCTAGAGATGACCTGGCCCTGGTTCTACCTGCAGATCGTTGAGGACGATGGAAACGCGGCCTTTCGAAGCATGCTAATGGTTCCGTCGGTTCCATTGCTGGAACAGGTCATAGCTGCGCAGACCGAGCACGCCTGGCTGGAGCAGGCGTATCTTGTGAGTCCCGGGCATATGAACGAGGTGGGTCGCTGGTTGATGGAGCCGTTACTGGAGATCCTTTCAATTCGTGATGCACAAGGTAGCGAGCTTGGGCACCAGTACCGAGTGGAGGGAGATCGCACGTACTCAACCTCAGCGTGTCAGTCTCTCGGCAGTCGAATTAGTAAACACGTGATCTTCTCTGCTGCATTACATCTGCGAGGCTAACGCCCCACTTCCTACCCGTATCCATAGTCCCATCTGAACCGAGCTCAGTTGTCTTTCCAGAATTCGCTCCGCTGCACAAGGCCGAACTCATCGCCAGTCCTATCGGGATTCTCGTCGAACATGGTGTTGACCATACGCTCGCGGCGGAGACCACTCAGCGCTCGGAAAAAGCAGGCCTCACAGAGATGCACCTCATAACGCTCGCCATCATGCAAACACGATTTGCTGTTGGATGAGCATCACTTCGACGATGCCACCGATGACCGCGTCCGAGGAGAACTTTCAGAGCTCTTGCCCAACCAGGTCTACGAGGTAGAACGGCAACCTTTTTTGGGCCTGATGAGCGGATTGACCAACTACACCATGGCTGACGAGTTTCGCGTAAAGCAGGCGCTCGATATCGCTGTTGCGACCGGTGATTTGCTGGCGGTCGGTAAGGATGGCAAGACCAGGCGTCGCAAGGGCACTAGCATCAAATCCAGTGATATTCTGATAGCTCCCCCGCAGAGACCCATCTTCTTCGTGCCACAGCTGAAGAAATCCAGCTCGGAGAACTGAGGTTCGGCACCGCTCCTTGCTCGGTGGCTCGCCTTAACCGCATCGGTACCGGTAGCTTGGCCCATCGCGTGAAATGCCGAGCATTTCGCTCTAGGGGTCTGGCGCGTCGATCAAATAGCCCATCCCACGCGCGGTTTGTATGAGCTTAGGTTCGAACTCATCATCGATTTTTGCTCTCAGCCGTCGTACCGCCACCTCAATCACATTGGTATCGCTGTCGAAATTCATGTCCCATACTTGGGAGGCGATAAGGGACTTTGAGAGCACTTCCCCGCGACGCCGAAGTAATAGCTCAAGAAGTGCGAATTCCTTTGCAGTTAGGTCTATTCGTTTCCCCGATCGCGTAACTCGACGCCTGAGCAGATCGACCTCAAGGTCGAGGAGTTTGAGTATTGTTTGGTTGGGGACATTATTGCCGCGGCGAAGCAACGTACGGATCCTGGCTAGCAATTCGGAGAAGGCGAACGGCTTGATGAGATAATCATCAGCGCCCAACTCCAATCCCTTTACTCGATCCTGAACCCCGTCTCGGGCGGTGAGAAAGAGCACGGGAACCTCATTACCAGCAGCGCGGACTTTCTGTAAAACCTGCCACCCATCCAGGCCAGGCATCATCACGTCTAAGATGAGCAAGTCGTATGTGGTATGAAGCGCGTGCTGAGCAGCATCGGTCCCGTTTTCAACTCTATCGACTGTGAAGCCTGCCTCTGAAAGCCCCTGCTGTAGGTAGGTGCCTGTTTTCGGCTCGTCTTCAGCAACAAGAAGCTTCATGAAAGTATTCCCTCCGGCATTTGGAGCAGTGTGCCGATTGTCAGGGCGTGCAGCCAGTACCTTACAGAAACGTAATGCTCGCATCATCTGTCTGACAGCTTGTAGCGTTAACGTCTACATCAGCAGTTGCTCCCACACTCTGCTTTTTGGCCTTTTCCATGCTCCTTTGGCCTATCGGCGCCTAGATGGCGCCCTTTTTTTGCCCGCTGGAAACAAGACCTATTTGCCTGAACGAAAAGGCACCATGCACGCTACCTGCGCTTTCGCTTGGGCTCACTGCTTTTATGCATTACTGACGAAACCGTAATGTCTAAATCAGGCTTCTGACAGGAACGCTCGGTTAGCTTAGACACAGGACCAAGCCAAAGCCCCTATTTATGGAGCTGCGCTGGGTCTCCCATGTCTTCGAACGAGGTAACAAGTAATGAAATTCTTCAGATCCGTTTCTGTACTGCTCGCCATCGCAGCAAGCTCTTCCTATGCAATGGCAGAAGGTGGTGGTGATCGTACCTTTGCTCGTATGGAGCAGGCTCGCCAAATAGCGATCGCTAGTTATCAGGCTGACCAGAAGGACCAAGCCCAGGAGGTAGCCTCAAAAGCAACTTCAGCGAAGCACGCCCACGCTAATTGCTGAAGCGAAACCTTACGCAACTGTGACCATGCACCTTGAGTATCGTTGCAACCGGATCCTTGCACGGAAATCAAAAGCCATTGCGCAGCTTCCACCTGGAGATTGACATGCTCACAGGCGATTTTTTGGGCGATTTCTGAAGCGCTTTAAGCTTACAAAAATGTAATCCCGCGTCTTTCTTAGGCATGCCATATTTACGATTAAAGGCGAGTCGCTTGATAAGACAGACCGTGCGCGAGTTTCTAAGATCAATTAACGCTGGCAACACCAACCTTACGGCTGGTTTCGGCTTGGCTCCTTAGTTTGATTGGAACCTACACATGCAACGTAAAACCTCTAGGCGAACCTTTGTTAAAGGCTTGACTGCCGCAGGCATCCTTGGCGGTCTTGGCTTGTGGCGAGCTCCGGTCTGGGCAGTGACTAGCCCAGGCCAGCCCAGCGTACTAAGTGGCACGGAGTTCGATCTGCTGATTGGGGAGACGCCGGTCAATATCACCGGCGCGGCCCGGACAGCGATGACTATCAATGGGACCATCCCAGGGCCGCTTCTACGTTGGCGTGAAGGGGATACCGTCACGCTGCGAGTCAGAAATAAGTTGAGCGAAGATACATCGATTCACTGGCACGGCATGATCCTGCCGGCCAACATGGATGGCGTGCCTGGATTGAGCTTCCACGGCATCGCTCCCGATGGCATGTATGTCTACAAGTTTCAGGTTAAACAGAACGGTACCTATTGGTACCACAGTCATTCAGGCCTACAAGAGCAGCTTGGTGTCTATGGTCCCTTGGTCATCGATGCGAAGGATCCCGAACCGTTCAGCTATGACCGCGACTATGTGGTGATGTTGACTGATTGGTCCGATGAGGATCCCGCTCGAATCCTTTCTAAGCTCAAGAAGCAGTCCGATTATTACAACTTCCACAAGCGCACTGTCGGAGACTTCATTAACGATGTGAGCGAAGACGGCTGGGCCGCTACGATTGCGAATCGGAAAATGTGGGCTCAGATGAAAATGAGTCCCACCGACCTCGCCGACGTAAGCGGCTACACCTATACCTATCTAATGAACGGCCAAGCACCCGACGGGAACTGGACCGGCATCTTTAAGCCCGGCGAGAAGCTTCGTCTGCGGTTCATCAACGGCTCGGCCATGAGCTATTTCGATGTCCGCATTCCAGGGCTGAAGATGACTGTAGTCGCAGCCGATGGCCAATACGTCAACCCAGTTAGCGTCGACGAATTCCGCATTGCCGTGGCAGAAACCTACGATGTGATTGTCGAGCCTGCGACCGAGGAGGCTTACACGATCTTCGCCCAATCGATGGATCGCACAGGATACGCCCGTGGCACGCTAGCGGTTGCCGAAGGGCTGAGCGCTCCTGTTCCAGAAACCGATCCTCGACCACTAATCACCATGGACGACATGGGGATGGATCACGGCAGCATGGGCGGTATGGCGGGCATGGACCATGGCGGCGACATGGGCGCGATGGACCATAGCAACATGTCCGGCATGAACCACGGTGACATGCAAGGGATGGGCGACATGGGCGCAATGGCCGGCATGGATCACAGCAAAATGGGTGGGATGTCCGGGATGGACCACTCTGGAATGGCTGGGATGAGCGCAGGTATGCAATCGCACCCGCCCTCAGAGTCCAATAACCCACTGGTGGACATGCAGACCATGAGCCCAACTCATAGGCTGAACGATCCCGGTATTGGCTTACGAGACAACGGCCGCCGAGTCCTGACCTATAGCGACTTGAGAAGCACTTTCCCCGATCCGGACGGCCGTGAGCCCAGTCGGACGATCGAACTCCATCTCACCGGCCACATGGAGAAGTTCTCCTGGTCATTTGACGGTATAGAGTTCTCTGATTCGGAGCCCCTGCGGCTCAAATATGGCGAGCGGGTACGCATCACTTTGGTCAACGACACCATGATGACCCATCCGATTCATCTGCATGGTATGTGGAGCGATCTTGAAGATGAGAATGGAAAGTTCATGGTTCGCAAGCACACGATCGACATGCCTCCAGGTTCGAAGCGCAGCTACCGCGTGACAGCCGATGCGCTCGGGCGTTGGGCTTATCACTGTCACCTACTGCTTCACATGGAAATGGGCATGTTTCGTGAAGTCCGAGTGGACGAGTAAGAGGAACTTTATATGGGAAATTTTACGAAGCGTAAAACTCTTATCGGCAGCGCGTTAATGTTCAGTCTGCTGGGCGTAATGAATATGTCAGCTGCGTTTGCAGAGCAAAAGCATGATCAGCACAAGCAATCATCGGCTTCATCGCAGAATCCAGGCAACAAGCCGGCATCTCAGACACAAGGCACCTCTAACTCAAAAATGAACCACGACGACATGGATCATGGCTCGATGGACCATGGAGAAATGGAGCACGGCAAGATGGATCATGACCCCAAGGCCACTGATACTGAGGTGGATTCGCACCATGACCACTAGACCTTCTCGCTTTGCTCTGATTGCGCTCGGAGTTTCGTTGAGCGCAGCGGCTGGAGGGACAGCCAACGCTGCCGAGATGATGGATCATTCGATGCATCAAACCCCTCCTGCTGAGGCAGCTCAAGCCCCTGCATCTTCAGCGAAGCCCGCAGCTAAGAATCATGGCTCCGGTGGGCAAACGGACCATTCTGCGATGGGTCATGGTGCGATGGACCATAGCACGATGAACCATGGCCAAATGAAGCATGACGATACGCTCGAAATGCCCGGCATGGTTCATCCCTCGTTCATTCCAGTATTGACCGATGCGGATAGAGAAGCGGCTTTCCCTGGTCTTCAAGGTCATACAGTCCATGACAAGTATCTGGCCTGGTTCCTTCTGCTAGATCAACTTGAGTACCAGAACGCAAATGAAGGTAGCACCCTCAGTTGGGAAGCTACTGCCTGGGTTGGTGGCGATATCAATCGGTTCTGGTTTCGCTCGGAAGGTGAGCGAACGAATGGCGTTACTGAAGATGCGGAAATTCAGGCGCTCTACGGGCGTGCCATCAGCCCCTGGTGGGATGTGGTAGCAGGTGTTCGCCAGGACTTTAAGCCCGAGTCGCCGCAGACGTGGGCGGCTTTAGGCGTCCAGGGGATGGCTCTGTATAACTTTGAGGCGGAAGCCACCGCCTTCGTCGGTGAAGGTGGGCAGACAGCAGCACGTTTTGAAGGCGAGTACGACATTCTCCTCACTAACCGGCTGATCCTCCAACCGACTGCCGAGCTCAATTTCTATGGCAAGGACGATCCTGCGCGCGGAGTAGGCGCTGGTCTCGCAAACACAGAGGTGGGGCTCCGCCTCCGATACGAAATCGTTCGTGAGTTCGCACCGTACATCGGCGTCACGTGGAGCCGGGCATACGGTAATACCGCCGATATGGCGAGAGATGAAGGCGAAGACGTAGATGAGGCGCGGTTCGTTGCTGGCATCAGGCTTTGGTTTTAAGGACCCTAGATGAAAAGAATAATTATTAGCTTCGCTGCCTTCTGCGCACTAGGCCTGTTGGTGGTGGCCGGTGTTGTTTTCTCGGGACTAATAAACGTTGCCGCGGATGATCCTCATACGGGAGTCGTGCACGCATTCCTGGAAACTGCTCGCAATCGCTCGATTGAGGTTCGCTCCGAAGACATAGTCGTGCCATCTCTCGACGATGAAGACCAAATCCGCGCCGGGGCGGGGAACTACGACTCGATGTGTGTGGGTTGTCATTTGGCGCCAGGCATGGCTGAGACCGAGCTAAGCAATGGCCTTTATCCCGCTCCACCCAGCCTGGCTGAAGCGGGGCCATACGATGACCCAGCAAAAACATTTTGGGTCATCAAGCATGGCATTAAGGCCACTGGGATGCCCGCGTGGGGTAAAAGCATGGCTGACCCGTACATCTGGGGAATGGTGGCTTTTCTGCAGAAGCTTCCTGAGTTAGATGAAGGAGCGTATCGAGCACTCGTTGCGTCTAGCGGTGGTCACCAGCATGGTGGTGGGGAGACCCCAGCTGGGCATAGTGAGCAACACGGCGAGATGGCCTCGGGCGACCACCATCAGGGCGACAGTGGCGGCTCGGATCACCATGGCTCCAGCAGCACAGGTGGAGCATCCGGCCAATCAGGCTCCGGTCATCATGGTAATAACGAAAGCGATGACCATCATGCGTCCGAGGAGCCCCAGGCGGTTGAGCACAGCAATGGCAGTGACAGTGCCGATGCGGAAGGCAAATCCCCTTCAAAAAACCATGTGCACGCAGACGGGAAGCAACACGAGCACTAACATCCGGTATATGTGTGCCTATGCGGTTCTGATCGAGGCTCTAAGAAAGGCGGTTCAGCAAGCAGAGGATCGGCCCTAGGCCATCCTAGTCGACGCAACGGTACCGGAGGGCTTTGCAATTGCTTCCTTCCTAAAAGTTAGGCCGCAAGGCCAGTAACTTACCTAGTTAAGCGGCTTGCGCTCCGGCCGTTCCCCAACGAATGCTCCCAGTCGTGGCGACAGGGAGCTCCCTCATTTTCAACTCAATCATCTCGAACAGACTAGCGAAGCCGTACAGGCAATCTGACGGCCACATCGCCACCAACTGCGCCCGCAGATCCCCGGTGCGGTTGGACTTACCTTACAACATTGTAATGAGGTTTTTCGAAACGGGCTCGGTAGGAGCGTGTCGTAATTCAGTGTCTGCTAACAGGCTGATGAGCCATATCGGCCAGTAACCAAACGACGAAATACAACTATCGAACCCTGGAGAACGTAAATGACAAACTCAATGTTCGCATCCTGTATCCAAGCTTGTTCGAACTGTGCCCTAGTGTGCGAAATGTGCGCCTCTGCTTGCCTACGCGAGGATGATGTAAAAATGATGGCTCGCTGCATCGAGCTTGACCGCGACTGCGCGGACATTTGCAGGTTGGCTGCCACACTGATGAGCCGCGAAAGTGAATATGCTAAGAAGTTCTGCGCCCTTTGCGCCAAGATCTGCCGTGCATGCGGAGAGGAATGCGCGAAGCATGAAATGGATCATTGCCAAGAGTGTGCGAAGGCGTGCATGAACTGCGCTGAGGAATGTGAGCGTATGGCAGGATAACATCCGTAACTCACTGCTCTGGCACTACTAAATTGGGAGTGTCAGAGCCCCTCGAAGAATAAGAAAAGCCATGGTGCGCTTAATGTTCGCGCCTCCATGACATATCGAAAAAGTGCGTACGATACCCGCAACTGCCAAGAGCGAATCAATCCCTGTCCAGCAGCATTTCATTCCAAAGCGAAATACGATAGTTACGCGCTAGCAACTCTTACTTAGCCACCGATGATCGCCACCGTAACGGTCTATTCTCTTGCCACTGTCTCCCGATTGAGCGCTGAAAACTAATTGAGTGAATTAGCATGAAAGCTCCTGGCAAAAAGGCGGTCCAACAACAACCAAGCGGGCCATGCGACCTTATTTTGCTGGGAGAAAACGAAAATGGTTTTGCGAATATTCCCATCGCAGCGATTGGCTTTGCTGCTAGTACTGCTCGCCGTTCTGCAACTCAGTGGCTGCGCCGTTTCCCCGCGCCTGAAACCAAGCGACCAGCCAAGCGTTGCTCGCAAAACCTTTGTCATCACTGGTGCCTCCAGTGGCTTCGGCCGCGGCGTGGCGCTCAAGCTTGCCGCTCTGCAAGGCGACGTGGTGCTAGCGGCCCGCCGGACCGACGTGCTCGAAGAACTGGCCGCGCAGATACGCATGGCTGGAGGATCGGCACTGGTGGTGACCACCGACGTGAGCAACCCGAACGAGATGCAGGACTTGGCACGAGCCGCCATCGAGCGTTTCGGCAGGATCGACGTTTGGATTAACAACGCTGCGGTCGGAGCGCTGGGTCGTTTCGAGGACGTTCCCGTCGAGGACCATGCGCGGATCGTGGATGTCAATCTTAAGGGCATGATCTATGGCAGCCACGCAGCCATGCGCCAGTTCAGAGCTCAAGGCTTCGGCACGCTTGTCAACGTGGGCTCAGTCGAGAGCGAGATACCGCTGGCTTATCATGCCTCCTCCGCAGCGACCAAAGGTGGCGTCATAAATCTCGGCGCGGCAATCGCTGAGGAGATTCGCCTGAGCGGTAGCGAGACCATCAATGTCGCCACCGTCATGCCCTGGGCTGTGGACACACCGTTTCTGGGAATCAATTTGCCCTTTCTAGTTCATTGATCAGGGACTTCATTTCTGCGATTTCTCGGCGCTGAGCGTCGATGATTTCGTCAGCTAACTTGCGGACGCGAGGATCTGAAATCTGAGCTCGTTCACTTGTTAGGATTGCTATGGAATGGTGGGGGATCATGGCCTTCATGTAGTCCGTGTCGTCTACCGTCGCTTGCCCACGTACAAGCCATAGTGCAATGGTAAAAGCTACTGCACTTCCTGCCAATATCGCTAGGTTTACTGACTTACGCTTATACATGTTGAGCATGAATGCGAGCATGACTACTGCCATTACCGCGCCCATCACTAATGCCATCCAAGCGCGAGTCTCGCTCCAAAAAACATGCTCGAACGAGTAAGTATTTAAGTACATCACGCCATACATAATGATCGTAGACGTGGCTACCATCGCTGCAAAGCGCCAGTAAGACATTTGCATAGTTAGACCTCTTTAATGATTGCTGCTGGATCGGCGACTCAACGTGTTCGCGCAGCCCTGCTTAGAAGTGGCTTTCGAATGCTCTCCTAAAAACGGACAAGCCGAAGATGATGAGGTTTCGATTTTTTGAGAAGCTTACAAAAATGTAATCATCGACCGCTTTAAGACCGGCTTAAAGCGCTGCCAGCGCTGTACTACGCGTAATGTTCCCCTGAACTAATCAATCGCTAATAGCTTATAAGCAGACAATACCAACGTCGCGCTATGGACCACTGCGCGAAAGAGCGGGCCCACTAAGATGGCCTTCAAGCCTTGAGACCCGACTACTCGGCTTAGCAAGCCCAAAGAGTTATCGTGAGCAATAGAACACTCGGAGAGAACAATTCAGCACCCAGCATATGCCACGTTCTTGTCGAGTGTGACCGCAGGGTTAGTATTCGCACATTAGATGTGTGGCGGCTAAGACGGCTGGGTGTAGCTGGCTCCAAAACTGAGCGGCGAGGTTATTCTGTCCCAAGCCGCGCCTTTCGTGGCGCGCGGGACCTCACTCACTTTGAAACAACAGACCTTCGATTCGATCATGTTCTTCCGGTGTTGGCAGGGCAGATGAGTCAACATTGCCAATACTATTTGGCTGACCATTTTCTGGTGGGCCAACTTCAGGGTGGTAGGCGCCATCTGCGTCGAAAGCAACCCAGCCGTACAATTCTCGGATGACTTCGGAAGGATGGCCATCTTCCATTGCCACATACCAGTCCGCCAATCGGAAACGCTTACCGGCAAGCTTAGAAGTAGCCATTTCGGCTCGAACCAGCGCCAGATATAGCGGGTGCGGCAGTTCCTCTACGGCGCCGGTTTCGTCGAGCAAGAACATGAACGAGGCGTGCGACCGTTGCTCTGTAGAACCGGCTCGCTCCTCTTCCTCGCCTAAGGTAAAAACGGGAGCAAAACCGCCCCCCTCTGTTCTGAAGTTGGTCGTCTGGCCTTGGTAGACCCTGGCAGCGTTCCACTGCACCTCGCCAGCATAAGCGTAAGCGCGCAGATCAAACTTCATCGATCGTACCTGAGGGTCGGCGACGATTCTACGCTCGCCAGGAGCTACAAGGGACTGGGCCACGTAGTTTCCGCCAACGATTTCTTCCCAAACGCGCTTGGTGAGCTTGTCTCCTCGGTATGCACCGCGACTACCATACCCGCTGACAGGCTTGAAAAAGAGGCTACGGCGGTTTTGCCACAGGTGCTCTGCATTACCATGCCCGACAGGAACGGTAAGCGGGACGTATTGGGCCAATACGGTTCGGATTTGCTGATCAACGCCAATCTCTTCCAAAAAACGTGCGTTGGTTAGGTCAACCAACCTGCGTTTGTCGGCGTAAAGGGCATAGGCCTGAGGGTGTGGCGTTACCGTCACGACATCAGCCAAATAAGCGCTGCGCAGCGCGCTGCAATTGTCGCCTTCCAGATAGAAATCGGTGAGTCGGTTGTAGACGAGATCCACAGGCTTTCCGTCGACCAAGAGGGACTCGTTGTGAAAGGCCAGATCGGCTGGGTCTGCGATTAGGCAGTCGATTCCTGCTGACTCGAATAACCGCTGAAAAAGAAGGAACTCCGGATACAGGTATTGGGCTTGTGGGCTTTCATCCAAGATCACCACGCGCGTGAGCGGACGTGGCTCGCCGCTCGTAGACCATTCCTGGGCGAACATATCCAGAATCGAACGCTCGAAGCCGCCGGGTCCTTCCTGACCTGGCGAAAGCCCGACTACGCCGCTGCAACAACTACGCTGCGCGCGGGCGAGCAATACGTTTAGCATCGCTCCGCCCGCATTTGTGTTTATTTCGATGAGCCCAAGCTTGTCATCATCCAGATGGAAGTCGTAGCCAAAGAAGACGCCGCGCGCGCCCCGAGGATCGTGTCGGGCAATAGGAGGTGCAGAATCCAGAGCATGCTCACGCCAACCGGGCGAGCTCACGGTCTGCTCGATGGCCTGAATAACCTCATTAACCTGGCGCAGCCGCAAGGATGAAACAAAGACCGGTCGTGCTGCAAACACATGAGGGCAACGTGACTTCAATAGCTCCGACAGCTCTGAATTCCCAAGCTGTTCGGTCAATGAGTTTACGAGCGCAGCTTGATCTAGGCTTACGCAGAAGCACGCTTCGTTGAGCGCTGCGGCTGTCGTACCGCATTTTCTCGATGAGGACGCTTGCACGGGAACCTCCAGAACCAAACATACAGCTTCGAAAGTCTCGGCCTCTTTCGGTTCAGCCTGGCGTTTCTATGAGCGTAGGTCAGGGTCGTTGCTGGCACTCTGCCATTAACTAGACATAAGCTTTGGAAGCGTCATTGTGAAAGTCGTATGCCCCTCAGCTGATTCGCAAGCGATGCGCCCTTTGTGCGCTTCGACTATCGAACGAGTGATAGCCATGCCGAGGCCCGCATTCATGGTGGTTCCTTCGCGCCTTGCGGTGTCGACCCTATAGAATCGATCAAACACTCGGGCCTGAAGCTCGGCTGGAATCGTTGTGCCTCGGTTGGATATGGCTGTGCAAACTGAGCCACCGCTCTCGCTTATTTCAACGCTGATGGTGCTGCCTTCCTCTGCATATCGAACTGCGTTAGAGACTATGTTTGAGACGGCCCGTCTCAGCATCGATTTATCGCCATGTACCGATCCATCGCCTGAAAGCGCGATTTCTACCTTTTTGTCCTCGGCTGCAAGCTCGTAATATTCGATAACGCTCGCGGTAATCTCAGCCATGCTGGCATCTTCGGCATTGGGCGTAATCTTCCCGTTGTCCGCCTTGGCGAGGAATAGCATGTCATCGACCATCTTTGACATGCGCCTAAGTTCTTCGAGGGCGGAATACAAAATGTCTTTGTAGTCGGTATTCTCGCGGTCGCGCAAGAGCGCGACCTCCATTTGGGTAAGCATGCTGTTCAGCGGCGTTCTTAGCTCATGCGCGATATCCGCTGAGAAACCTGACAATCTGAGAAAAGAGTCGTCCAAGCGCGAAAGCATTTCGTTGAAGTTGTCTACGAGTTCATGCAGCTCGCCTGGCACCGACTCGGTTGGAATTCTGGTATCTAAGCAGTGGGCGGTTACTGTAGAAGAAGTCTTGGACAGTTCGTCTATTGGTTTTAAGCCTTTCCTGATCAGAACAACACCTAACGCGCCACTCAGAAGTGCACTAACGACAAGCGTATAAGCAAACCACTGCTGAATCATATCGAAGAAGTGGATTCGGTGCGTTACATCCAAAGCCAAATAGATAACAGTGTCCTGCCCTTCTACCCACCGATTTACTTTTCTGGTAATTCCGCTGTACTGGTGGCCACCGAAACTTACCGTCCAGCGTTCCTCTTGGATGTCTGTGACAAGAGGTAGCAAGCTCTCAGACAGATTGTGATGGGAGTAAACCGTCTTACCGTCTACTACAACCGCAGTCGCGAAGCCAAAGGAGTGCTCAATAACGGCATCGATCCTTGAAGCGGTCTCAGGCCCGAATGCTGAGCTGTTGAGTAGCGTACGCTCTACTGCAGCGGCCTTTTCATTAAGCACTTGTGCATCTTTGCGTTCGAAATGGAGCTGACAAAAATAATTAAAGCTGATTGCGGCCGCCAGCAGCACAACCGTAACCACGAGCATGAAAGCTATCGCCATTCTGCTCGTCAGTGACACTTTTCCCATCAGTACGGTCCTGGTTAGGCCATCAAGCACAAAAAAGCAGGTGGGGCACCCCCCACCTGCTTCGATCATTGTTACTCACACCCTCATATCCTATGCTGCGTCTGGATTTTCGCCATTTTGCGAGTGGTCGGCTTTGGCGGCCCCCATCATCTCACGACACTCTTTCATCATTCCACGCATGTCACCCATCATTTCCATATGCTTGTCGCCGCTCATCATGCCGGTTTCTGAATGGCTTTGGTCCGCTTTATCTGCCGCTGCGAAACTCAGTCCGCTCGCCAAGGTGATTGCGATTGCTGTAACGGTGATGGCCTTTCGCATGTTAAATCTCTAAGTTCAGTGGGTTATTCGCTTTTGCTTAACAAGGTGTTTTCGCCAACGTTGGGCTCCTTGGGCTTGTCGCACTTACCGCTAGACATATGCTTCATGCATACGACCATCATCAACAAGCAGGGCAAGAGAAAGAGCAGGCTTGGCAGCGTTGTTGCCAACGCCGCAGTGCTTTGGTTCAGTAGCATGTAGCCAACCACAGCTGCGGTTAACCCCGTTACGACCGGATTGCGCTGCAGTACGCTTTTAATCTTGGATATTATGCTGCTCATCTAACTATCCCTCGGATATTAAGCTTGGCAGATTAGCCATTGTTCACGCCAACTGGGGTGCTCAGGAACTCTACCGTATGGATCTTCCCGTCGGGGGTCTTGACCTTCATCTCATACGTCTGGACTTGGGCACTAGTTCTATAGTTTTGAATCATTCGAGTCGTGCCGGTCGCCCCTGCAGGTGCGATGCTCAGCACTTGACCCTCTTTGACAAGCTCCTTAAGGGTGGGCTTTGCTCCTGCCGAGTCATTTAAGCGATTCAGCGTACGTTCGCTTCCGCCTTCGGCCATTGCAAGCGAGGAAGCAACGGTCAGAATAAAAGGAACGATTACTTTGGTTATGCGGTTCATGGTTTGCACCTCTTGGTTAGTTGATGCCTGTAGATTAAAGGCTTGCTACTTACAAGAAGCTGTTGCCAAGGTTACAAAGCGGTAATCGCTTCATTCTCGTGTTGGTACGACCGCCGCGCCTGCGGCGGTCGCTTTCTGCTCTTTACTGCTTTTCGATGCGCGTAATGGTGGAATCCATACCTTTCGAGGAGAACTCGAATTCGACCTGGTCCCCTTCTTTCAGCGTTTGGAGCTGATCAGGCTTTGCTTTGAAGCCCATCGTCATCGACGGCCAGCCCAACGCTTCGACCGGGCCGTGGGCAATGGTGACGGTTCCGCTCTCGGTGTTTACTTTCTTGACCGTACCTGTGGCTGTAGCGGTCTGTCCCGCCGACTTCTGGTCCATTGGCATGTTCATGCCTTTGTGATCCATCGGCATGCCGTCCATTGGCTCCTTGTCGGCGGCATAGGCGACTGGCACCAGGAAGAGTGAGGCAAGGGTGATGTGCTTAATGTTCATGGATGTTCTCCAGTGGGGTTGGTTGCTTGCTGGGTGGTAACTCGCAATTGCCGGCGGCGCATCAGCAGGTAAGCTGCCGGCAGAACGAACAGGGAGAGCAAAGGGGCGGTGATCATCCCGCCCACCATGGGCGCGGCGATGCGGCTCATGATTTCGCTGCCGGTTCCGCTACCCCAGAGGATGGGCAGCAGACCGGCGATAATCACTGCTACGGTCATGGCCTTGGGGCGCACCCGCTGCACAGCGCCTTCGCGGATTGCGTCGAGCAGTACGCCTTCGCCATGGGCTCCAGCGTTAACCCGATCTGTCCATGCGTTCTTCAAATACAGCAGCATAATGACGCCGAACTCAGCAGAAACGCCTGCCAGTGCGATGAAACCGATTCCTGTCGCTACGGATAGGTTGTACCCGAGCAAATAGAGGAACCAGACGCCACCGGTTAGGGCGAATGGCAGCGTGGCCATGATCAGCAACGCCTCCCCAAAGCGCCCAAACGTGAGGTAGAGCAAGACAAAAATGATGAGCAAGGTAGCCGGCACGACGAGCTTCAGCTTCGCGTTAGCTCGCTCCATGAATTCGAATTGGCCGGAATAGCTGATGCTCATGCCGGATTCGAGCTGGACCCCTTTGCTGATCTTTTCCCTCAGATCGCCCACCACAGCCGCCATGTCGCGGCCACGAACATCGACGTAAACCCAGCCCGACAGCCTTGCGTTTTCGCTTTTAAGCATGGGCGGTCCGTCTGTCACCTGTACTTTGGCCACGGTCCCCAACGTGATCTGGCTGCCTTGCGGCGTGTAGATCGGTAGGTTGCGCAGATCGGATATCGAGTCGCGCCACTCGCGGCCATAGCGGAGGTTGATCGGATACCTGGCGAGCCCTTCCACGGTTTCACCAATGGTTTGACCACCGATGGCACCGGCCACGATCGATTGCACGTCCGCGATATTCAGGCCGTAGCGTGCGGCGGCGACACGATCGATATCCACATCGATATACCTGCCGCCGGTCAGTCTCTCAGCAAGTGCCGAACTGACCCCAGGCACCGTTTTGGCGATTTTTTCCACTGCCTGGGTGGCTTTGTCGATCTGTGCCAAGTCAGTGCCATACACTTTCACCCCGATCGGGCTCTTGATACCCGTCGCCAGCATATCGATACGGTTTCGAATCGGCGGGATCCACAGATTGGCTAATCCAGGTACCTGTACGGTGCGATCCAACTCCTCAACCAGCTTGTCAGGCGTCATCCCAGGGCGCCATTGATCCTTCGGCTTGAACTGAATGGTCGTCTCGAACATTTCCAGCGGGGCGGGATCTGTAGCGGTGTCGGCTCGACCAGCCTTACCGAACACGTGTGCAACTTCTGGAACCGTTTTTATGAGCCGGTCCGTCTGCTGCAGTAGCTCAGAAGCCTTCTGAGCGGAGAGGCCTGGAAGCGCAGTGGGCATATAAAGGAGGTCACCTTCATCCAGCGGGGGCAAGAACTCCCCACCAAGGCGAGAGGCCGGCCACAAGCCTGTCAGGAAGACCAGAACAGCCACCAGCAGAGTCATCTTGGGCCAGCGCAGTACCGCGTCCAGGGCCGGCTTGTAGATCCAGATGAGGCCACGGTTGAGTGGATTACGGTGTTCGTCAGGGATTTTGCCCCTGATCCAATACCCCATGAGCACCGGAACCAGCGTGACAGACAGGCCCGCGGCGGCTGCCATTGCATAGGTTTTGGTGAACGCCAGTGGACCGAACAGCCGGCCTTCCTGCGCCTCCAGGGTGAACACTGGTATGAACGACAGCGTGATGATCAGCAGGCTGAAGAACAGTGCCGGCCCCACTTCAACAGCCGCGTCAGTAATGACCTTCCAGTGCTCCTGGCCCTTCAAGGTGGAGTCAGGATGCCGCTTGTGCCAGGCCTCAATGTGCTTGTGGGCGTTTTCGATCATGACGATTGCTGCATCGACCATCGCTCCGATGGCGATCGCGATGCCACCCAACGACATGATGTTGGCGTTGATGCCTTGCCGCTGCATGATCACAAAAGCAATCAGGATGCCGATCGGCAACGACACGATGGCGACCAACGACGAGCGCAGATGCCACAGAAAAATCGCGCAAACCAACGCAACGACAATGAACTCCTCGATGAGCTTGTGCGTGAGGTTTTCAACGGCACTGTCGATCAGCTTGCTACGGTCGTACGTCGTGACGATTTCGACGCCTTGGGGCAGGCTCGCTTTCAGCTCATCCAGTTTGGTCTGAACGGCAGCGATGGTTTCCCGAGCGTTCTTGCCGCTCCGCAGGATCACCACGCCGCCGACTACCTCACCTTCACCGTCAAGCTCGCTGATGCCCCGGCGCATTTCCGGGCCGAGCTGGATATGCGCAACGTCCCCTAGCGTCACAGGCACGCCGCCGTCGAGACGCAAAGGAATGGCTCGAAAGTCTTTGAGTGTCTTGAGATACCCGGTCGCACGGACCATGAACTCGGTTTCTGCGAGTTCCAGAACACTCCCGCCGGTTTCACGGTTGGCTTCATCGATCGCCTTTGCAATCTGCTGCTGCGTCACGCCCCTGCTTGCCATGCGCACGGGATCCAGTACGACCTGATACTGCTTGACCATCCCGCCTATGGGCGCGACTTCCGCCACGTTGGGCAGTGTCTTGAGCTCATAGCGCAGGAACCAATCTTGCAAAGAGCGCAGCTGCGAGAGGTCATGTTTGCCCGTTCGGTCTACCAAAGCATATTGGTAGATCCAGCCGACACCTGTGGCGTCAGGGCCCAAAGCGGGTTTGGCGGCGGCGGGAAGCCGACTCTGCACCTGACTCAGGTACTCCAGCACCCGAGAACGGGCCCAATAGAGGTCGGTGCCGTCCTCAAACAGGACGTACACGTAGCTATCCCCGAAGAAGGAGTAGCCGCGGACCGTCTTTGCGCCGGGGACAGACAGCATGGTCGTCGTCAGTGGGTAGGTGACCTGATTCTCAACGATCCGGGGCGCCTGCCCGGGGTATGGCGTGCGGATGATGACCTGAACGTCGGAAAGGTCTGGCAATGCATCAACAGCGGTGTTTTTGACCGACCAGACACCCCAAGCCACCGCGAACACAGTAGCCAGCAGGATCAGAAAGCGGTTGGCCACTGACCAGCGAATTATGGCTGCGATCATCGCTGGCCCCCCAGCTTCTCGATGTGCTCAATGACCAGGCCCTCTTCGCTTTCACGCGCGCCGACACGGACGTGATCGCCGGTCTGCAACTTTGTTAGGAGCGATTGATCTGCAACCGGAAAGGACATTGTCATCCCAGGCATGTTCAGCGTCTTGAACGGCCCATGCGACAGGCCAACCATGCCATCTTCCAGGCTGACGATCGTACCTTCAGCCTCGTGCAGCGCAGGTTCTGTAGAAGTTGCAGGCTCCTCCAAACCCTGAGCGGTCAGCCCGCGTAGGCTCGCCTCTGAATCCAGGAGAAACTGACCGGACGCCACGACCTTCTGACCGGCTTCCAGCCCTTCAAGCACCTCTGTCTGGTCATCGAATTCCCGGCCTGTGCGAACCTCAATCGGGCGGTAACGGCCTTGATCCTCGGCCAGCATCACCAATGCGCGCCGACCGGTGCGAATGACCGCCTCGGACGGGATGACCAAGACATCTTCGACGTTGCGACTCAACGTCACCTCGGCCGTCATGCCGGGACGAAGCCGTTGTTGCGGATTAGGCAGTTCAACCCGGACGCGCACAGTACGGCTATCCAAGTTGGCTTGTGGTAGTACGGCCTGGATCGTCCCTTCCAGAACTTCACCTGCAAAGGCCGGGAGGCGCGCGTTGACCAGCTGCCCAGGCGCCACATTTGCAACCTGCGCCTCAGGCACCGCAACCTCTAACCATACCTTTTCCAGCCCATTAACACGTGCCAGAGACGCACCAGTGGATACGGTCATGCCCTCGCGAACGTCGAGGCTGTTCAGCACGCCGCCTATTGGACTCCTCACTGTCCAAACAGGGCGCGCTTTACCAGTTCGTTCTAGCTGCACTATGACTTCTGGCGGCATGCCAGCAAGGCGCAACCGCTGGCGAGCCGCTGCGAGCAGCTGGGGTTCGCCAATCCCTTTGAGCGCCAGGTACTCTTCCTGTGCGGCAACCCATTCGGGAACCAGCAGATCGGCTAACGGCGCGCCTTTTTCGATGACATCCTCCGGTGCTCGGTCGTAAACGCGCTCGACAAAGCCACCGGCACGCGCCTGCACAACCGCCACGTCTCGCTCGTCGAACATCAATGCGCCTGTCGCTTCGAGCGACTGGCTGATCGATTCACGCGTTACGGTTGCAAAGCGCACGCCGAGATTCTGCGTCACGCTCGGGTCGATACTGATCGATGCCCCGTCGCTTCCCTCATCTGCATAGCGTGGAATCAATTCCATATCCATGAATGGCGACTTGCCCGGCTTATCGAACTTTTGCTGGGGGACCATAGGGTCATACCAATAGAGCACTTCCTTGTCTTCTTCTGCAGGCGATTGTCCGAAGGCTGCGGTAGGCAGACCGATTAGCGCTGCAGCGCTAATCATCAGAGGCAGACTGAAGGCGAGTACCAGCCGCTTGTGTTGGAATGTCATGGTCGGGTATCTCCAAAGGCGAAATGCAGGCGGGCATTGCTCAACGATCGATCGCGGGCGACGTCAATACGCCGTAGCCGAGTCTCCACAAGCTGTCGTCGCGCTTCGATCACAGCGGTCAGCTCACCGCTTCCGGAGCGGTAATCGGCCATGGCAAGGCGGACCTTCTCTTCAGCGAGGGGTAGTAAGGTTTTGTCGAGGCGGATGAGTGCGCGGTCCAGACGCTGATACTCAGCGAGGTCAGTACTCAGCTCTTGGTTGTACAGGCGCAAGGTCGCTTGGCGCTGAGCCTCGATCTGGGCAAGGCGAGCTCGTTCGGCCGCGATCTTCGGATCCTGCCGAGAGCTGGTAAACAGCGGCAGGTCGAAGCTGACGCTGAGGTTCACCATGTCGCCGTACTCACGGCCACGTCGCAGGTAGTCGATCCCCCAACTCCAATCCGGTGTTTTCTCTGCGATGGCCTGGTGAACCTTTGCCTCCGCTTCACGAGTCATCGGGTCGAAGGCGAGTAACGCCGGGTGCCGGTTCAGGTTGTGCTGATAGTTATCAACGGCGGCAAGCCATTGCGGCCAGTCACCTGTAAGCGGCTGGCCTGCTAGCTCGCCTATCCAGCGCCGGAGGCCGGCCCGCGCAACAGCCTGGTTACGCAGCAGCTCATCCTCTTGTTCAGCCAGCAATGCTGCCTCTTGCCTCGGAAGTACGCTGTCTGCGGTTTGTCCGCTGCCGCCAGCAATGCGGGCCTGAACAGCCCGCGAAAGGAGCTGATTCTCGCTGTAAAGCTGCTTGAAAAGGCTTAGCTTCTGCTCGACCGCGAAGCTAGCGATCCATGCCTCGGCGGTTGCTTGGCGCACACCGAGACGTTCAACCGTTTGCTGGGCGTTTGCGAGCGCAACACTAGCCTGCGCGGCCTCGACACGAGCGCGCCTTTTCGCTCGGTTTGGCACATCTTGCATGACCCCAACCATTTGCATGGTCATGGCCTCTTGCTCCAACTGCCAGCGAGCGTCACCTTCGATGGGCACGCTTTGCAGTCCAAGCTTAAGTTTAGGGTCAGGAAGCTCGCCGGCAGGGATTGCAGCGCTGCGTGCGGCCACCAGGTTGGCGGCTTGCGCATGCAGCGAAGGCGCGTCTTGCTCGGCCACGCTCAGAGCTTGTTCTAAGGTCAAAGCGGACGCTAACCCTGGAAACGAGAGCGCGCCCATGATCAAGGCGGCCACGTACGGCGGCGCCCAATAAATACGGGGTTTCATTTGCGAAGGATTCCTGATCTTTCATGCGAGCCAAAGGCGCGCAGTAGCCGGCCCGAATGCTCACTCGGGCGGTTCCTATAATTTGATCGGAATTAGACGCGGGGTGGACGCCAGACGGCGTCTAAAAGGCTAGAGGGGATCAGGCCGTTATAGGGAGTGGTCACGGGTTTAGCAGCAGGCATCAGCTGGGCTTTTATTGAGACAAGCTGAAGGATACTTGCAGTTTTGCATTCTTGGCCCGTCTTGCAGACGGTCGCCGTTCCATGCTCATTCGCTTCACAGCACTCGTGTTCAGCACCGTCATCGGCGCCAACCATCGAAGCGTGGTCGGTCGTCATGGCGCCCACACCTTCCATATCGGACATCATGTGATGCCCGGACGATCCAACCGTCATGAGCATTTCCGCTATCCCATTGATCTGAAGCGCAAGCACTAGCAGCAGGATAAGGAAGGAGCGCATGTAGGACGTCATATTTCCAGCTTACGGGGCAATTCATGAGCAATCAATGAGGCAATCGGTCGCTTCGCAACCGAAGCCTAAGCCTAAGCCGACAGGCTTCAAACTACACGCGTTTGACGGAGCCGGAGTGCGTTGAACACAACCGATGCTGAGCTGAGGCTCATGGCCAGGGCAGCAATCATCGGAGACAGCAACAGTCCGAAGAACGGATAGAGCAGACCTGCGGCAATCGGGATGCTCAACCCGTTGTACATAAAGGCAAACAGAAGGTTCTGACGCATATTGCGAACCGTCGCCACCGAAAGCGTGCGCGCGCGCAGTATCCCCATCAGGTCACCTTTAACGAGCGTAACTTGGGCGCTGTTCATGGCGACGTCAGTGCCCGTGCCCATCGCTATGCCGACATCAGCCCTGGCGAGCGCCGGCGCATCATTTATTCCGTCGCCTGCCATGGCGACTACTTTACCTAGGGCTTGTAGCTTAACCACCAGCGCCTCCTTGTCCTGCGGCTTCACTTCGCCATGCACCTCATCGAGCGATAGCTCACGAGCCACCGCGCGGGCAGTGGTAAGCCCGTCGCCGGTGGCCATGATGACTTGCACGCCCTCCGCTTGGAGCCGCGCTACAGCTTCCTTGGAAGTCGGTTTGATTGGGTCCGATACGGCCAGCAAGCCGGCAAGTGCCCCATCAACAGCCAGGTACACAATGCTGGTACCGCTCTCGCGCATTTTTTCTGCCTGATATTTCAACGGCTCGACGCTCACACCCGCATCTTCCATAAGCGCGGTGTTGCCTAGCTGTAGCTGCTTGCCTTCCACCAGACCACGGACTCCGATCCCTGACCCTGACTCGAAGGTCTCTGGCTTCGCCAGCTGGAGACCTTCGCTTCTGGCATGGTCTACGATCGCGTGGGCTAGGGGATGCTCACTACCTTGATCCAAGCTGGCAGACAAACGGATGACTTCCTGCGAGTCAAACGGCGTGACGCCTATGGCCCGATCGAAGACAGGTCGGCCCTCGGTCAAGGTTCCTGTTTTATCGACAATCAGCGTGTCTACCTTACGGACATTTTCGATGGCGCCTGCGTCTCTGAAAAGCACTCCACTTCCAGCCGCTTTGCCTGTGGCAACCATGATCGACATAGGCGTTGCCAGGCCAAGTGCGCAAGGGCAAGCAATGATCAAAACCGCAACTGCATTGATCAGGCCGAATACCCAGCCCTGGTCAGGCCCGAACAGGCCCCATGCAAAGAATGTCAGCAAGGCGATACCGATGACCGTCAGCACGAAATAACCTGCAACCGTGTCTGCCATTCGCTGCATGGGTGCTTTGGAGCGTTGTGCATTCGCAACCATCTGGACGATTTGTGAAAGCATAGTCCCGGAGCCAACCCTGGTGGCTCGCATGACAAGCGAGCCGCTCGTGTTCATCGTCGCGCCGATAAGCGAATCGCCTGTCCGCTTCGTCACCGGAACCGGCTCGCCCGTTAGCATGGATTCATCGACGGCGCTCTCGCCCTCCAATACCTCTCCATCAACGGGTACCTTTTCACCAGGACGAACGCGCAGATGGTCGCCCTCATGAACATGTGTGAGCGGGATGTCCTCCTCTGAACCATCTTTGGCGATACGGCGAGCGGTTTTAGGTGATAAGCCAAGCAGGGACTTAATTGCCGAGGACGTCTGCGAGCGGGCCTTCAATTCCAGCAACTGGCCCAGCAGAGTCAATGAAATGATCACCGCGGCGGCTTCGTAATAAACGCCTATCCGGCCGCCTACTGTGAATGACTCTGGAAACATGCTCGGTAAGAGGGTTGCTACGACGCTGTAAATATAGGCAGCCCCCGTGCCAAGCCCGATCAAGGTCCACATGTTTGGGCTGCGATGTTTGACCGAGGCGAGACCGCGCGCGAAAAATGGCCAGCCTGCCCACAAGACAACCGGGGTCGTGAGGGCCAGTTCAACCCAGTTCTGGCTAGCCCCGTGAAACAGCGGTATCGCATGTCCCGCCATTGCCAACAGGGTTACTGCTACGGTCAGGGGCAGAGACCACCAGAATCGCTTCGAGAAGTCCTTGAGTTCGGGATTCTCCTCCTCGTCGAGTTCAGGGATCAGAGGTTCCAATGACATCCCACAGATAGGGCAATCACCTGGACCCATTTGGCGGATCTCAGGGTGCATCGGGCAGGTGTACTCTGTCGTTGCATCACCGGCGGGTGGTTTCTGTGCGGGTGGGGTAGATGCCCGAGAGGAGGTTCCATGAGCCTGCGGTGCAGCGAGATATCGAGCAGGGTCGGAACGAAACTTGGTCTGGCAACCCTGGCTGCAGAAGCGGTAAGTGCTTCCCTGATAATGCTCTTGATGCTCGCTATCCTCTTCCACCTTCATCCCGCAGACGGGGTCTGTGAGTGCTGCAGTACCTTTCGTTTGGTCGGGCTGGTGATGGCACTGCTGAGAGGACATACGGGGCACCTTATGGATTGGTTAGCGACGAACTTGGCCTATTGCAGGGACATTTGCGGTTTTTCAATGCTTGCAGCGTCTGACAGCCAATATATGCAAAGCGTCCTGACCAAAGGCTGAAGTAACCATTACATTTCTGTCAGGTTCTCTGGTATGTCAGGTCGTATGTATGTTGAAGCGAGCTGCTGGAAAAGTAGCTCGCGCAGATACCGCCTGCTGGCCTAGCCTATGCCTCCATTGTTCGATGCTCGGCCGCTTCATTTTGATGAATACCGAACCGTGCAAAAGCCTAAGCGCAGGTACTCTGCTTTTGAATACGCCTTTGGCAGAGTGGGATACGCCGTACGCTCTAATGAAGCCATAGGAACTCCTTTTCTGAGGAGTCAGAAAAGATAGTCCACGATCAGAGGCTGTGCGGTCGATTTGGTAAATTCTCTTGGCATCAACACGTTACGTGCGAAGTGAGTGAATTTTACTTATATCTCGGCATGACCCCTTACTCGGATCGCCCAGATATCTCTCAGTCGGAGCGGGATTTTCTGCCCGACCAATTTCCCTTTGTTCCAGGGCTGACGGCTCCAGGTAGCGATGATGTTCATGGCAAGTCCTCCACGTGTGGGAGGACAAGGATGGCTAGCCAGAGCAATGGTCGCTAACCGGCCAGAAGCTGACGTTCAAATTCGTCTAATAATTGCGTGTCAGTCATTACCGCCGGGCTGCGCCGGCAGATGGTTTGCGTGGCTAGGTGTTGTCAGGTAGGTTCGATCGAATCAGTGGGTCGAATAACAAGGGCAGCTATGGACTTCGCTAAGGCTTACAAGCAGTGCAGAAAATCGATGGCGCTGGGGCGAGGAATAAAAGCAGTAGAAGCTTGCTTACATCGAGGGAAGCATGAGTTTGATAGTTTGCAGGAAGCGAAGCTGAGCTGTTTTCGGGATATTCGCGGATATAAAATTGTTTCATCTGGTGAGTGTGCATTTTTTCCAAGAGATCTTTCGGAAATCAAAGTGGGCTCTGGGCTAGCTTGGTACAGAGATACGTTTGCGACTACTGAGATAGTACTCCCCCCATATCATAGCTTTGGATTTCTATCTGAATACGGCGGAAAAATCTCGAAAAGCAACAGTGAAGAGGAAAGGTACGCTCACGCGAATAATATGCTGTTGGAAATGTACACGCCCCCACGAATGGCCGACCTGATTTGTGGGGCATGGTCTCAGCGCATCACTTTTGCTCAGTATCAAGAACAGCTGATTGAGGCTGTAAAGGCATACTGTCTGGGTCTGTACGGCGTGGCAATTGTTGGAATTCTGCCTTGCATAGAAGGGTTCCTAAGAGAGCTTGGAAAGCACGTCTCTCTTCCAGTTAAGGATGCCGTGAATATAGAGACGCTTCTAAAGGTTTTTCATCGAATAAAGCAAGGTGAGTTGAAACGACTGGTCGCAGGTTATGATTGGTATCCAGACAAGGAATTAACGATAAACTATTTAAGTCGATATCATGAGCGAGTGCAGATGCTGGAGAGCATGGAAATGTACTTCCGTGGGTGTTTTTACGGTCATACAGAGTCGTTACCATCGCACTTTGTTTTAAATCGGCATGGGATTGCGCATGGATTCTTTAAAGGCTACGCAACACCGAGTAATTTCTTGCGGCTTTTTAATTTAATTAGCTTATTGTCGTTTGCAGCCATTCTTGTCGAAGGGCGCGGTAGCATGTTACAGCCGGGAGTTACCACTGATTCCGAAGCATTGGCATTGAATTTTACTAAATGCCTATTATCCCGACGATACGTTCAGCCGAATGCTCAATCGATTCTTCCATCCCCTATTATTTTGGGCTAGCCCTATACTCCACGGCACGCCCGCCGGCCGCGCATCGGGCAAGGATTCGGCCGGGCAAGGTGGTATTCAGATTTGCAGTCAGGTAGCGTCGCGCTCTTCCAAGGGAGGGGCGAGCGATGTGGACAAAGCATTACCGAGTGATGCGATCTGAGTTGGCCAAGTGCGAAAAAGCCAGGTCCGAACTGGAGAAGATGCACCCGCCCCACACCGTCCAACCGGAACAGGATGGACAGCTTCAGGACTATATTCAGAAGTCGGACAGTCTGTACGAATGGCGGCTGCTGATCTTGACCGAGTACTGGATGATAGAGGCAGACCGCCTCGGTGTCCCACTGCCTGATCGCGATGACAGGACTTTCTGGGGGCGAGTCGAATTTGATAGCGACCCGCGGGAGCCCAGGTATCTCACAGATGCTGGCATTCGCATTGTCAGGGCAGACATCCGCGAGGAGCGTAGGCAGCGCCGCGAGCCGGTAACCTTCTGGAGTAGCATCATGATTGGGGTAGTCGGCGCCCTGACCGGCCTAGCATCTGTCATACCGAACTGGTGGGCAGACTAGGGCGGCTATTGGCCGGTTAGCGACGGCCTGGCTTCGACCGTCGCTATGCATGGTCAAACCTCGGTCTGTTCCGCCATCTCTAGGGCATCATCGACCTCAATCCCCAGATATCGAACGGTGCTCTCCAGCTTCGTATGGCCGAGCAACAGTTGAACTGCCCG
Source organism: Stutzerimonas sp. C6.4V (assembly GCF_058536345.1). Lineage (NCBI taxonomy): Bacteria > Pseudomonadati > Pseudomonadota > Gammaproteobacteria > Pseudomonadales > Pseudomonadaceae > Stutzerimonas > Stutzerimonas sp. C6.4V. The sequence continues at coordinate 33,192 of NZ_JBZUBM010000003.1, read as the reverse complement.
CAGGTTCTTCGTCCTGCGATAGATCAGCGATGCCTTCGTACGTCTTATTGTGTGAATGCCATACAGGGCTGGATCAGGGCCAATGGCTTTCACCCAACCTTTGACGATACGAGCGTATTGACGAGTGGATAGATGGTCTGAGATATGCAGCCGGCTCGGAAAAAGGCAATCCTCGCTGCGGGGCTGGGCATGATGTATGGCGATGTGCCGTTCCCTAAGATCAAATGGATTTTCCAGAATCTCAACAAAGCCGAGGTCCTGCTGACCTTCAATGTCGATTTTTTGGTTACGTATCTAGCCGACCGCCAAGCGAACCGGAAAGCCATTGCAAATATCGGCTTGGATCAGCATGTGCCATGGGACATGCTTAAACAGCTGAAGGCGCATCAGCCACGGAGCTGGCAATACCTGATCCAGCGCTATCTGTCCGAGGGGATCAAGCAGGAAAGCGGTGCCCAGTACATGACCGTCTTCTTCATTCGTCCGGCCGGCAGCAACCCGATGGCCTATTGGTTTATCCATCTGGCGAACAACTACCGCGCTAACGATGTGATGAAGAAGATCCACTGGAAATACGGCAACAACTTTTCCCATATGCTGTCGCCTTCCAGCTTTTTCAGCTACGACGCCAATCGGGATATCGCCGTGACAGGTCAGCACGATTTGCTGTTGGATGAGCATTATTTCGACGATGCTACCAATGACCGCATCCGAGGAGAACTTTCGGAGCTCTTGCCCAAACAGGTCTACGAGGTAGAACGGCAACCTTTTTTGGGCCTGATGAGCGGATTGACCAACTACACCATGGCTGACGAGCTTCGCGTAAAGCAGGCACTCGACATTGCTGTCGCGACCGGTGATCTGCTGGCGGTCGACAAGAACGGCAAAACAAGGCGTCGAAAAGGCACAAGCATCAAGTCGACAGATATCCTGATAGCGCCCCCGCAAAGACCCATCTTCTTCGTGCCACCTCTGAAGAAATCCAGTTCAGAAAACTGAGAGGGGCGGCATCGCTCTTCGGGTGGGCGGTTCGCCTCCAACGGTAGAGGTACCGGCATGATACAAGCAGTAGTTTTCGATGTGTTTGGCACGCTTCTCCAGATAGGTGAGCGCCGCCATCCTTTCCGCCAACTGATGCAGAACCTGCGGCTTCAGGGCAAAACACCAAGGCCGGATGACGCACGGACTCTGATGACTCGAAATCTGGGCTTGGCTGGAGCTGCCGATTATTTCGGTGCGCAGTTGAGCAACTCTGAGTTAGCTAGCCTTGAAAGCGACCTTTTCACCGAGCTGGCCAGCGTTCGCCTTTTCGATGATGCGTTGGAGTCGCTAAATCAGCTAAAGGACGCCGGCCTGAATCTCGCGTTGTGCTCCAATCTCGCAGCCCCATATGCGATTCCGGCCAAACTGTTACTGCCGTCGTTCGATGTTTACGGATGGAGCTTTGAGGTTGGGACAATAAAGCCTGAGCCCGCAATCTATCGTCAGATGATCGAACAGCTTGGCTGCGAAGCCTCCGCTATCGCAATGATCGGTGACACGTTGCAAGCCGATATGCTTGGTCCAATTGGGCAAGGCATGCGGGGCTACCACCTACAGCGTGAAGGAAAAGCCGATCAGTGCGGCTTCGTCTCGCTGATGGACTTTGCAGCCCACGTTCTGCAATACCCACCATCCGCCAACGGCTAAAGCGGCGTCGCCAGTTTTAGCTGACGCCGCTAGACCCGGATGGCTTACAGGCATGAAGACACCCTTTTTCTGTAACGGGAGCTCCTTCAACCCTTGAGCGCCAGAATACGCCGAGCGCCGTTGAGAACGATGAATCCCACGACGGTACCGATAATCAGGTCTGGGTAGTTGGACCCAGTCCAAGCGACGAGCGCTCCGGCGACTATGACGCCCATGTTGATGACCACATCATTGGCGGAGAATATCCAGCTCGCTTTCATGTGAGCACCACCTTCCCGGTGTTTGGAAATCAGCAGCAAACAACCCGTGTTGGCGAGCAATGCCAGGAACGCGACGGCCATCATTATCAGCGACTCGGGCTCGCTGCCGAATATAAAGCGTCTGATCACCTCTACGAGCACGCCGAGGGCCAAAATCAGCTGGAGCACACCAGCAAGGTGTGCAGCACGCACCTGCAGATTGACGCTGCGCCCAACCGCATAAAGGGCCAGGCCGTACACTGCCGCGTCAGCGAACATGTCGAGCGAATCGGCAATCAGACCCGCGGACCTGGCAATCAGGCCAGCAGTCATCTCTACCACGAACATGAAGGCGTTGATGCCTAACAGTAAACGTAGGGAGCGGGATTCCTGTGTAGAGTTCGCCGGATTCTCGGCGGCTTTGATCATCTCAGGGTCTGCCGCGACAGTTTTCTGAAGAGTGGCGCCTAGCCCTAACGTCGCCAGCTTTTTGGTTATGGGCTCAACGGCACTGTCATGCATGACATCTAACCGACGGTCCGACAGATCAAAAGTCAGCTTCCGAACTCCGTCCAAACCATTCAGCGCCAAGCGGATCATTCGCTCTTCTGATGGACAATCCATCTTGGGCACGGCGTAAACACTGACCCATTGCCCCGTCGTATCGGAAGGGTTTTGCATATCGGCATCAGCGGCTGGTGTCGCATCGCAGCCGCAGGGACCATCGGACTTGCTCATGATACGGCTCCACTTGAAATCGAAGATGGGATCATTAAAAGCCTTATAGCTACTATAAGGTCAATAACGCAGAGCCGATGAGGATTCACACGATGCGCATTGGTCAGTTAGCAAGGCTAATAGGGATTGATACACAGACGATCCGCTTCTATGAGCAGCAGGGCTTGTTGCCACCGCCTGATCGCCAGGCGAACGGCTATCGTGTCTACACCGAGAAGCATGGCGAGCGGCTAGCTTTCATCCGGCGCTGCCGAATCTTGAATCTGTCACTTCCAGAGATTCACGCACTCCAAAGCTACCAGGATGACCCTCGCCAGCCTTGTACGGCCGTCAATGCCTTACTCGATGATCACATTTCTCAAGTCAGATCCCAGATAACCGCTCTGCAATCACTCGAACGACAACTCGTTTCACTGCGGGCTAATTGCAACGATGGGCGGGAAGTTGAGGCTTGCGGCATTCTCGCCGGAATTAGCGAGGACGCATGCATTAAATGAACGGCGTTGGGGCTTGCGGGCCTGGTTACCCGGCCAACGCGCATGCCCTCGAAATGGTTGTTTGTCCCTGTGGTTTTTGCCCCTTCGTAGTGATGGCTGTCTCCGTGCGGTATCACTTTGAGTCAGGCCTGCCGAGGAAACGTGAGTTCAAACGTGGTCCGACCGTCTTTGCTGGCGACGGCCACGTGGCCTTTGTGGAGGTTCATCACTGAGCGGACAATCGCTAGCCCCAATCCTGCCCCGCGAGGTTGTATGCCGTTAACGCGGTAAAAGCGGTCGAACAGATGTGGGAGATGATCCGATTCGATAGTCGCGCCATGATTGGTGACAGCCAGCGAGACGATGTCTACGTCCTCCTCAAGGATCTTAAGTTCGACCGTACTGCCAGTATTTGAATGCCGCAGCGCGTTGGATAGCAGGTTGGAAATGGCCCGCTGGACCATAAGTCGATTTCCCAAAATCATGGCATCGCCCGTTACTGTCGTAGCGACTCCCGCTTCTTCGGCAAGGACTTCGAAGTATTCACATACGCGCCTCGCCTCGCTTCCTAAAGATAATTGTTCGAGCTTCAGTGCTGGGCTGGCGTGGCTGGCCTGGGCGAGAAACAGCATGTCTGACACGATTCGATCCATGCGTTCGAGTTCTTCAACCGACGACTCGATCACCTCCCGATAATGCTCCTTGCTTCGCTCACGCACCAAAGTCACCTGCGCCTTGCCTATCAGGTTGTTCAGCGGAGTTTTTAACTCATGAGCCACATCGTCCGAGAATTGTGACAGTTGCTGAACGCCGTCATCGAGTCGATGAAGCATTACGTTGAGGCTGTGCGCCAATGCCTGGAGCTCTTGCGGAAGCCGATCGGTGCGGATTCGAGGTGATAGATCCTGTGTAGATACCTTAGTCGCCAAGGCCCGGAACTTGCGAAGCGGCCGCAAGCCATTTTGGGCGATTAGCCATCCAGCCAATCCGATCAATATCAGTAGCATCGGCACGGTCACTAAGGCCGAGCGCAGGAATGCAGCCACCAGCCGTTGATCGGCACTGCGATCTTGCGAAAGTAAAAGCGTCATTGGAGCCAGTCCCGGGACTTGGATTTGCTTGCGCCCGGTTAGCATCTGCACGCCATCTTTCGTTGTCCAGCCAAGATAGTCGCCGTCCCTGCTCACGAGATCCAGCTGCTGCGGCGCATTGGCGAATCGGCCGATACTGAAAATGGGTGATTTCGCTGTATCGCCGATGACCGTAATCGAAAGGTTGTCATGGCCGAGTACGGTATCGCTCAATGCGTGTTGCCAGGAGCGGCCCATACGGGCTTTGGTGTCTTCGAGGAGTCCATGATCGATCTGAGAGAGCTTGGCCGTCACTTCCTCCTGGGCGCGCAGTTCCAGTTGGCGCACCAGTACCCAGTAGCTCAGTGCAATCAGCAGCGCGACCAAAGCGGCGCCGGTCAGTGTGATTTGAAGCGCGAGACGCGATGCGAGGCTGAGTGGCTTCAAGGCCGCGCCTCCAGCACGTAGCCCACACCCCGGATGGTGTGTATCAGGCGATCGCCGAAGGGTTCGTCCACTTTCATCCGCAGGCGACGAATCGCAACATCCACCACATTGGTATCGCAGTCGAAATTGATGTCCCACACCATGGCAGTTATTTCCGTACGCGTGAGGACTTCGCCAGTCCGGCGCATGAGCAGATGCAATAACGCAAATTCTTTGCTGGTGAGGTCGATACGCTGACCGCTCCGGTAAGCCCTATGCCGGGCCGGGTCCAGTTCGAGGTCGGCTACACGCAGGTTGCTCGGAAGTGTGACTGCCTCGCCTCGCCGCAACAGTGTCCGGATACGGGCAAGCAGCTCGGGGAACTGGAACGGCTTGACCAGATAGTCGTCGGCGCCCGATTCCAAGCCGCGGACTTTTTGCTCTAAGCGGCCATTGGCAGTCAGCATGATGACGCGTGTCTGCTTACGCCGCCTGATGAGTTCGAGAACCTCCCACCCATCCATGGTTGGCAGATTCACATCTAGCAGCACGATGTCATAGTCGTTCTGCAGTGCCAGGTGAAACCCATCGAGGCCATCACTTACGCAATCGACCAAGTAACCACATTCGATAAGACCCTGCTGCAAGTATTCCGCAGCTTTGATCTCGTCTTCGACAACCAGGATGCGCATGTTTTGAGGTAACTCGGCAAGGAGGTGCGCGGTAAGCGGAACCAAAAAAATCCATGTAGTAACTAGGTCAAGACGAAAGCGGCTTGGCTCTAGCGTGAAAGGCAGAGGCGAAAAGATCTGCCCAGGGAAGCGGGAAGCACTTTAACGCGGTAAAAGCCCTGTGAGGGCTATCTTGCGAATTTGTAATCTACCGGTCATTTGGTTGACCCGCAGCGCGAGCGGGTGCACCAAACGAAAAAAGGCGCCCTGATGGGCGCCTGAAACACATCTTCAAACCAAGGGAGCAAAACTAAAGAAGATGTGGTGTTGCTCATGGTGTTTCACAAGATCGAGAGAGGGTACTCGGCGATGAATCGGACCTCATCGAGGTCGGACTCGAAAGCAGTCGCCCGCGTGGTAGCCTGGCGCACCCGCAGAGACAAATCCTTGAGAGAGCCAGTCTGTACAACGTAGCGGGCTTCGACGTCGCGTTCCCAGCGGTTCTGTCCCGTCAGCGGCGCACCGTTATCGTCTTGGCGCATGTACACCTCGTTCGCGTTGCTGTAATCGGCGCCCCAACCGCGGGCGTAGCGGGTCATGAAAGTAAGCCCGGGTATGCCGTACTCCGCCATGTTCAGGTCGTAGCGCAGCATCCAGGACTGCTCTTTAGGTGAGTTGAAATCACTGTACTGAATGGAGTTGTTCAGGTAGATCGAGTCCGCCTGGCGCAAGTAGTCAAAGTCGTTGTTACCGTTGTTTCGCTGATACGACGCCGTGACGGTGTGCGCGCCGAAGGCGACACCCAGGCTGGAGCTCCAGATGTTGTTGTTGAACTCGCCCAGCAACTCACGGCCTTCGTCGGTTGCCTTGTAATAGTTGAAGCTGGCCAGCAGCGCGACGATATCGGAGAGCGGATAGGTGGCCGACGCACCGAAGTAATGCTGGTTCCAGGCATCTTTGAGGCGGCTGGTGTACAGGCTAAGACTGATATTTTCATTCACGCTGTAGTCACCGCCTGCGTAGCCGAGCCAAGGCGCGTCTACGCCCCCGCCGTAGAAGGTGACGAAGTCTTCGTTCATGTTACTGGTGTTGGGCTGGCTCATCGCGTGCAAGCGGCCTCCCTGAAGGGTGAGGTCGTCCAGCGAGTTGTTCACAACGGTGACACCCTTGAAAGACTCCGGCAGCAGCCGAGAGTCGCCGAAGTGCACGACAGGTGTAGTGGGAAATACATCGCCGGCCTTGATCTCGGTGTCCAGCAAGCGTGCTTTCACCGCGCCCCCCACCCGTGTGAAGTCATCCTCAGGATCGCCAGCGCTGTCGTGGGGAAGCAGGTCGATGCTGCCGCCCACACCGGAGCGCCCCGAACCGGAGTCGAGCTTGAGGCCGAGCATGGCGAAAGCGTCGAAGCCAATCCCTACCGAGCCTTGGGTATATCCGGACTCGAAGAAGGCCATCAATCCGTGGGCCCATTCCTCGGAGTAGCCATTGCCGGCGGCACTCTCACCGTCGCGAAAATCCCGATTGAAATAGAAGTTGCGATTTATCAGCGATAGCGTGCTGCCTTCGATGAAGCCCTCGGCTGTTTCCGATTGGGCAAAGACCGGGGCGCTGCCCAATGCCAGTGAAAGGGCTGTCAGCGAAAAAACGGCCTTTTTGCTCATGATGATGCTCCTTATGTACGGCAGGTCAGTGCTCGAATGACGCCTTTCGCCTTTTTGTTTTTAGCGCTTGGCCATGTTCTTCCCCTAGAGATGACGGCAGGATTAGCGGCAAATGACTATTTTGTAATCTGAGGAAGCCCAATCGCGCACTCCTTCGATTACAGATTTGTAATGTTGCGGTCACCAGGTCGTTATCCACACTTATTTAAAGTCACCACCCCATAGCCATCAGCTATCTCGCCGGCTTGGCAAGGCTGATAAAAACGCTTTCGTGTATTTGTCTACTAAATTCAGGGCGAATCACTATCGCAGTAGAGGCGCATGTGTTTCGCGTCTTGGCGGGGGTAGTTCTTATGATTGGATTCGACATCTAAACCAGGAAGTCATCGTTTTGCCTTGGATGAGAAAAATAGTTTTGCTGATGTTGCTAGCCTTGTTCCCATTGCAATCATCATGGGCAGTTGTTAGCACGAGCTGCAGTCATGAGGATGGTTCGGCAGCAAATCATCTTGGACATCACGAACATCCGCACGAGTCTCTGGGTACTGACGAGGAAGGATCGTCAAAAGCCGCAAAAAAAATCAGTCTGGATGGAGACTGTGTCTTTCATGGCGACCATATCAAGCCGCTTATAACGAAAGGGATCTGTCCTGGTTCGGTATTATCAATGAGCTTGAAACCGTTTCCTTCTGCTAGCTACGCATCGGCTGAAGCGGGGCGTCCTGAGAAACCTAATTGGCGCATCGGTGCAAAACCGGTGGGACGCCAAAGTAACCAGTAAGCGCCATTTATCTGTATCTGACGTCTCACCGAACCTTCCCTTTTTTTAGGAGATTTCGGTGCGAAAAGCTCTTTTCTCGCTGGGGTTGACGACGTTGTCGTGCAATCTCGCCTTTGCGCAACCCTTAGAGTTGCCGACCTTCACACAGACCTTACCTGTCGGTGTGTCAAATACATTCCCCGTTGAGTCTGTCGAATCCATAAGCTTTCTACGCGCCTTGGAACTCGCTAGCTCTGCAAGCCCTGAACTGGCTGTTGCAAGACGTGAGCTGGCTGCTTCTCGCGCATTAATTAGCCAAGCCGGAGCACGTCCGAATCCAATATTGTCCGCTAGCCAGGAGGGAATCCGGGGCGATGCCCCGGAGACCACGCTTGAACTGAGCCAAGAAATAGAGCTGGGTGGTAAACGTTCGGCTCGTATTGAGGCGGCGCAACGAGCCTTGGACGTAGCAGCTGCTGACCTACAGGACGCCCAAGCTCGACTGAGGGGGGCAGTGATGGGCGCGTACTACGATGTGCTTACTGCTCAAGAACGGCTGGACCTCGCTCAGGCTGCTTCAAAGCTTGCGAAGCAAGCAGTGAACGTGGCCAATCGACGTGTGAGGGCCGGCATGGTTTCTCCCGTAGAGGAAACCCGGGCGCGGGTTGCGGCTACTGGAGTGCAAGTAGAGCTTGCCCAGGCCACAGCTGAACTCGAAGCTGCGCGCACTCGGCTGGCGGCCAACTGGGGAAATCCACAGCCACGCTTTGAGCGAGTAAAAGAGCCGGCAGAGGCAGTGCCTCCTCTTCCCGAGCTAGCTGAGCTTTATAGCCGTTTGAACGATTCCGCCCAACTAACCCGCGCGCGTCGGGAGGCTGAAAGACGTCGGGCTGCGTTAAAGCTGGAAAGGACGAATCGCTTTTCTAACGTGACGGTTAGCGTAGGTGCCCAACGCTCAGATGAATATAACGGCACGCTGGGATTGGTGAGTATCTCGATGCCCCTGCCGTTGTTTGATCGAAACCAAGGCAACATCGGAGCAGCGCAGGAACGGGCCTACCAGGCGCAGGACGAGCTCAACGCCGTCCATATACGCCTGAAAAGCGAACTTTCCCAAGCGCACATGCGGCTGCGCACTGCTCGCCAGCAGTTTGAACTGTTGCGCAACGATATGCTCCCCAGTGCCCAAAGCGCTTATGAAGCTGCCAGCAAGGGGTTCGAACTTGGAAAATTCACGTTCCTTGACGTACTGGATGCTCAACGCACGCTTTTCCAAGCCCGATCTCAGTACCTGTCTGCGCTATCACAAGCTAACCAGGCGGCGGCAGAAATCTCGCGAATTGTCGGAGATGGGTCGGCCGTTATCACCTCGGCCACTCAGCCATAGGAATCCATATGAAAAGTAAATCGAATACATCTTCCTTGGCTGGTCACAAGAAGCAGATTTTTTGGATCGTCGTCATATTAAGCGTGGCACTTATGCTTGGCGGATTGCTTCTTCGCAGTAGTCCAGCTGTGCCCGATGCGGGCGACGCACATAGCGAGCATGGTGACGAATCGGAGCATGAGGATGAAGGGCATTCGGATGAGGATGCAGAAGCCGAAGGAGATCATGGCCATGATGAAGGAGGCGCCGATAGCGATCACGAGGTCGGTGCGGCAGAGAAAGATGAGCATGAAGATGAGCCCGAGGGAGCGGAGCATACTGAAACAGCAGAGGTAGAACTCTCAGAGACACAAATCCTAGCCGCCGGCATCTCACTGGCAACTGCTCAGCCCGCAAAGATAAAAAGCGCAATTGAGCTGCCTGGCGAAATTACATTCAACCAAGACCGCACAGCGCAAGTTGTGCCTCGTCTCTCAGGTGTCGTTGAAGCGGTCAAAGTCGATTTGGGCGAACAGGTGAAACAGGGGCAAGTACTTGCTGTGATCGCGAGTACAGACCTGTCGGAACGTAGAAGCGAGTTCTACGCGGCGCAAAAACGTCTTGCATTGGCTCAAAAAACCTATCGACGCGAAAAGGAGCTATGGGAAGAGCGTATTTCTGCGGAACAGGATTATTTACAGGCACAACAGGCTTTACGGGAAGCAGAGCTGACTGTTGCGAATGCAAACGCACAGCTACAAGCGCTTGGCAGTGATGCTGGCAAGCCAGACGCATTGAGCCGCTACGAACTCAGGGCGCCGTTCGATGGGATGATCGTTGAGAAGGACATCACGCTCGGTGAGTCAGTCAATACCGATGACCAGATATTCATCATTTCCGATCTCTCCACCGTGTGGGCAGATATCAGCGTTCCTGCCAATGCACTCAGCGCGGTACGAGTAGGCAGCAATGCCGTTATCGAGGCCACAGCATTCGAGTCCAGTGCCAATGGAACCGTTTCTTATGTCGGCTCACTTGTTGGTCAGCAAAGCCGCGCCGCTACCGCCCGGGTCACACTTCCCAACCCTGAAGGGGTTTGGCGCCCCGGCCTGTTCGTCAAAGTGCAGGTAGGCGCTGGCGAAGCATCCGTGCCAGTCGCAGTAAGTCCTGATGCGATCCACACATTGGAAGAAAAGCCGGTGGTGTTTGTACGGACCGACCATGGCTTTGCTGCTCAGCCAATCGTGAGTGGCCGCAGCGATAGTGACGCGGTCGAAATCAAGGAAGGCCTCCAGCCCGGAGCGCGCTATGCCTTGGATAACAGCTTCATCATCAAGTCCGAGCTTGGCAAAGCCAGCGCCTCGCATGCTCACTGATACGGAGTTATAGAATCGTGTTCGAACGTATCATTCGTTTTTCTATCGAGCATCGCTGGTTGGTTATGCTAGCCGTGCTTGGCATGGCAGCGTTAGGAGCTTACAGCTACCAAAAGCTGCCTATCGATGCTGTCCCGGATATCACCAACGTACAGGTGCAAATCAACACTGCGGCGCCAGGTTATTCCCCGCTGGAAGTGGAGCAGCGTATTACCTACCCGCTCGAGACGGTAATGGCTGGGCTGCCCAAGCTCGAGCAGACACGATCCTTGTCTCGATATGGACTTTCTCAGATCACAGTTATTTTTGAGGAAGGCACTGACATCTATTTTGCCCGCCAACTTGTGAACGAGCGCCTGGGAGGGGCCAAAGATCAGCTCCCAGATGGCGTCACTCCAACACTTGGCCCTATTTCCACTGGGCTTGGCGAAATCTATTTTTGGACGGTTGAAGCTGAGGAAGGTGCCACCAAATCGGACGGTACGCCGTATACCCCTGCTGACTTGCGTGAGATTCAAGATTGGATCATCAAACCGCAAGTCCGAAATGTACCTGGTGTTACTGAGATCAATACGATCGGAGGATATGCAAAGGAATATCAGATCGCCCCCAACCCAGACACTTTGCGGTCGTTTGGACTAACACTACAAGATTTGATCGAGGCGGTTGAGCAAAACAATAACAATCTAGGTGCCGGATATATTGAAAAGCGCGGCGAGCAGTATCTTGTTCGCGCTCCAGGACAAATGCAGTCTGTGGAGGACATCCGCGATACCCTTATTAGCAACGTTGACGGTACCCCAGTGCGTATCCGCGACGTTGCGACGGTCGAGGTTGGAAAGGAGCTCCGCACTGGCGCAGCCACCGAGAATGGCCGCGAAGTGGTACTAGGTACGGCCTTCATGCTTATCGGTGAAAATAGCCGAGTAGTTTCAAGGGCTGTCGACGACAAGATGAAAGAGATAAACCTTTCGCTTCCGGAAGGCGTAAAGGCAATTACTGTCTACGATCGAACTGTACTCGTAGACAAAGCTATATCCACCGTTAAGAAGAACCTCACTGAGGGTGCCATTCTTGTTGTGGTTATACTTTTTCTCTTCTTAGGCAATATCCGGGCGGCGATCCTAACCGCGCTTGTGATACCGCTTTCTATGCTCTTCACGTTCACCGGCATGGTAGCCAATCAGGTCAGCGCCAACCTGATGAGCCTAGGCGCATTGGATTTCGGCATCATTATCGATGGAGCCGTGGTGATTGTTGAGAACTGCGTGCGTCGACTTGCACACGCTCAGTCCCATCACGGACGGGCATTAACACTGTCCGAACGGCTTCATGAAGTATTCGCTGCGGCAAAGGAAGTGCGTCGGCCTCTATTGTATGGGCAGCTGATCATTATGATCGTGTATCTGCCGATATTCGCCCTTACAGGGGTAGAAGGTAAGATGTTCACGCCCATGGCGTTTACCGTAGTGACAGCGCTATTCGGGGCGATAATCCTTTCGGTGACGTTCGTCCCGGCGGCCGTTGCGCTCTTTATCGGTAAGCGGGTTACGGAAAAGGAAAACTTTCTAATCCGCAATGCTAAACGGGCCTACGCACCTGCGCTCGATGCGGTAATGGCCAACAAGCCAGCAGTGCTCACCTTTGCGGTAGTTGTAGTCATACTTTCTGGCCTCGTAGGGTCACGTATGGGCAGTGAATTCGTGCCTAGCCTCAACGAGGGAGACTTCGCTATCCAAGCCCTTCGTGTACCAGCTACCAGTCTTAGTCAGTCTGTAGAGATGCAGCAGCAGCTGGAGCGAAAGCTTATGGATGAGTTTCCGGAGATTGAACGCATATTTGCGCGAACTGGCACTGCGGAAGTGGCATCGGATGCTATGCCTCCAAATATCTCTGACGGGTACGTCATGCTGAAGCCACAAGAACAGTGGCCGGATCCAGGCAAGTCGCGTAATCAGCTCTTAAGCGAGGTGCAAGCATCCGCCGCTGAGTTGCCGGGCAATAACTACGAGTTTTCCCAGCCGATTCAGCTGCGTTTCAACGAGCTGATTTCCGGAGTTCGTGCCGCGGTAGCCGTGAAAATCTATGGTGATGACATGGACGTTCTTAACAGCACGGCGGCGGAAGTATCCGAGGTGCTAGGACAAGTACCAGGCGCTTCAGAGGTTACGGTCGAGCAGACGACTGGCCTTCCCATGCTCACGATTGATATCGATCGCGATCAGATCGCACGATACGGCCTGAGTCTAGATACCGTCCAGCAAGCGGTTGCAGTAGCTATCGGTGGCCGAGAGGCAGGCACCTTGTTTCAAGGAGATCGGCGTTTCGATATCGTGGTTCGTTTACCGGACGAGATACGCAGCGATCTCGCCGCAATTGAGCGGCTTCCAATTGCCCTTCCAAGGGAATTAAACAGCACCATAAGTTATATCCCCCTCGGCGAGGTGGCCACCCTGGATTTGGCCCCCGGTCCGAATCAGATCAGTAGAGAAGAAGGGAAACGGCGAATTGTCGTCAGTGCAAACGTCCGTGGTCGTGACATTGGATCATTCGTATCTGAGGCAGAACAGAAAATCCAGGCCCAGGTAGATATCCCGGCAGGTTATTGGATCGACTGGGGCGGTACCTTTGAGCAGCTTGAATCGGCAACGAAGCGGCTGCAGATTGTCGTCCCCGTGGCGCTGCTCCTGGTCTTCATTCTGCTTTTCATGATGTTCAACAATGTCAAAGACGGTTTGTTGGTCTTTACAGGGATTCCATTTGCGCTCACCGGAGGCATTGTTGCGCTGTGGCTCAGAGATATCCCATTGTCCATTTCAGCAGGTGTTGGCTTTATTGCTCTGTCAGGCGTCGCCGTTCTAAATGGCCTGGTAATGATCTCCTTCATCCGTAGCCTACGGGAGCAAGGTTTACCTCTGGACACTGCGATCCGCGAAGGTGCCCTTACCCGGCTACGACCGGTATTGATGACAGCCTTAGTGGCTTCACTCGGGTTCGTTCCAATGGCCTTGAATGTGGGTACCGGTGCAGAGGTACAACGTCCCCTTGCGACGGTGGTGATCGGGGGGATTCTCTCCTCAACGGTGCTAACGCTATTAGTTTTGCCGTTGCTCTACCAGATGGCTCATCGACGCGAAGACGAATTGGAGGAGCAAGAAATCGCGTTGGCCGCTGACAGAACAAGCTAGAGATTGGATGGCGGCACACAACGCCCCGTTCTTGCTAGCTAGCGAGAACGGGGCGCGTTAATTATCGGAGCGCAGTTTCATTAGCGGCGCAGCGGACAGCACAGCCTTTGTGGCGCAGTCTGATGCATCTAAGCGGTAAATAAAAAATTGCTCAGCGCTTAGTGCGTATGACTTTCGCTACATACGCGTCCTTGACCTGATGGCTTTCACCCACGGTGAGCTGACGAAGGATTATGCAAACAGCGACTGACCTGCCCCGGTCGGCAGCAAAGGGCGATAGCTACGACAAAGCCCTGGCTGGAACGATCAGCGGGCTGTGCAAGGCCGAGCTGACACCGTCAATCATGGGCGAACCGTGAGGCCTTTGAGATAGCGACCCAGACATGGGTGCGCTGTACGCCACAGCGTCTGTTCAGCTCACTCGGACATGATCCTTGCGAAGGCTAATAACAACAGATCAGGCAATGGCGGCCTGACTTAAACGAAACGGCTTATATAAATTCCGGGCGATTCGCTGGTAGCGATGTTGCGGGCAAGTTATGGAAACAAAAAAGCGCCCCGAAGGGCGCTTAGAGTGCAACTGCTTCCAAAGGAGATTGGAAGCTGCAGGAGGCGAATATCGTTCAGATATGAAGCGGTTAGTCAGCTTTGGTTTCTTTCTTGCTTTCCGTATTGTTCTGATCTTGGCGGGTATCCTTAATCTGTAATTCGTCTATTTTTCGTTTGGCGGATTCGGTTCCGTGAATTCGTTTTTGATCTGCTCGGAATTTTTCATTAAATTTAATTGAGCGGTCGTAACCATCTTCTGCATAAGACAATGCGGAGCCGCAGATTACCAAACCAACAACAATAGCTTTCAACAGATTCATAGGGCAGTCCTCGCTAAATTCAAAGGTGGCTTGCTGAGCTTTCTCGCTGAGCCCTGCAGGTTCGAATGAATTTTGCGTGATTGAAGTTAACAGCAGCATGAGCCAAGCATTACATTATTGAAATGTAATGCTTCCATTGCGCGGTGACATGAGCGCCTTGCTTCGTCATGTCAGCACCGAGGCGCACCAATCTGCAAGGGCCTATCCTACGAAAAGAATGATTGGAAGATTACAATTTTGTCATCTTCGGATTGACGCCGCATCATCTATCATTAGCGAGCAACGTCGTTTAACGTTTGAGAGGGATCGGCCAGTTATCGGCAAGTTTCAGACGATAATGCACGAACTCGCTTGAGAGTGGTCGCATTTCTGTCAGTGTGGTTTGGAAGGCCAGATGGTATTGGTGCTAGTATTATCTATTACTTTTTTGGGCTCCCTATCCTTGTCTTATGTTATTTAAGGACGGTTAAAAACCAATGGCTCACGAACATAACCATAACACCGAAGCCATAGGCGATAAGCGTTTAATCGCTGCCATTGGCGTTAATACTGTGCTAACTCTGGCACAAGTTGTTGGAGGAATACTTTCTGGCAGTTTATCGCTCATAGCTGACGCGCTACATAACTTGAGCGATGCCGCATCACTGGTTATTGCGCTCATCGCACGTAAAATCGGTCGCAAACCGCCAGATGCTTTTAAAACCTTCGGCTACCGACGCAGTGAAACCATAGCGGCTTTGATTAACTTGGTCACGCTGATTATCGTTGGTCTCTACCTCATCTACGAAGCTATAGGTCGGTTTTTTGCCCCACAGCCCATTGAAGGATGGACAGTGGTCGTGGTGGCGGGAATAGCCTTGATTGTAGATGTCGTCACGGCCTTGCTCACCTACACAATGTCTAAGAATAGCATGAATATAAAGGCGGCATTCTTGCACAATGTGTCGGATGCGCTGGCCTCCGTCGGTGTTATTATTGCCGGAACATTAATCCTTCTGTATGACTGGTATTGGACAGATACTGTACTGACGCTGATGATTGCTGGTTACGTGCTATGGCAGGGCTTTAGCATGCTACCTAAAACCATTCACTTGTTAATGGAGGGCGCACCAGAAGGAGTTTCCATCACTGATATAATCAATGTCATGGAGCAAGTGGACGACGTTGTGAGTGTTCACCACGTACATGTCTGGGAAATTGCCGAACATTCAACTGCATTGGAAGCTCACGTTGTCATCAAGAAGGCTAGCCTGCCCGAAATTGAACGAGTGAAGACTGATTTAAAACGTGTACTTCATGAGCGATTCAAAGTCAGCCACTCGACACTTGAAATGGAGCTAGACGGCAGTGTTTGTATCGACACCAGGCAGGCCGACAGTCATCGCAGCGAAGCATAAGCCTGCTTTGCGCTCACCGCTGTTGCTAGACAGTTATCTCGATATCAACGGAGTGAACTTGCGACATCACTCGTTGGCGCTATGTCTTCGACCAGAGACATGCTAGCGGCATGTGGCCAAAGCAGCTCGTCACGAGGAGATCAGGCTAGGTCGTGGCACCTTCGGCAGGCTGCCGCGACGAGCAAGCCCCGCCAGTCGCTACCGCCGCGGACGCTCAGAGCCAGCGGCGGACTCGTGCACGGTAGCGGGCAAATGATTCGCCGAACAATGTTTCCAGCGCCCACTCTTCGGCTGGGATCTGGAAACGGTTCATGTACAGCACGAAAGCAACTACGCCAAGCAGGGTTAGAGGCGAGGCCAAGACCAGCGCCCAAGCCGCCAGGATAATGGCAAAGCCTAAGTACATGGGGTTGCGGCTGTACCGGTAGATGCCAGCCTCCACTAATGCAGAAGCCTGCTGCGGCTGCAATGGATTAACCGTAGTACGCGCGCGGCGAAACGACAGGACGCCGGCGAGGCACACGCCGAGCCCCAGGAGCAGTATTGGCAAAGCGAAGGTCAGGCGCGCGGTCCATGCCAGTTCGAAACCCGGCAATTTGGTTCCCGACAAACCCATCAGCACAGCGATCAGGCCGGCCACGAGCAGCGGTGGCACGCGGTTTTCCAGCGCGCTCATAGTGTCATTCTCGTGCCTTGGCCACTTCGCTGTTCACCAACTGGCGCAGCGGCTCCGGGCCAAACTCGCTGAGCGCACGACCATTGACAAAAAAAGTCGGCGTGCCACGAACCCCAACGGCTTTAACGTCCTGCATGTCCGTTTCCAGCACGGCGTTGACGCCAGGCGTATGCATGTCCTGGCGGGCCTGTTCCAAGTTCAAACCGACGCGCTCTGCAGCAGCCCATGCCTGCGTTACCTTGGGGTCGTCGTGCCAACCGGGTTGGGCTTCCAGCACAGCCCCCAACACTTGTTCATGGAGATTTTGCTTACGCGCCGCCTCCAGCATTCGCGCCACCTCTTCGGAGCCTTGATGGAACAGTACATAGCGCAGCACCAAACGCACGTCTTCCGGGTTCTCGGCGAGGATCTGCTTCACATAGGGGTGGAAGGCGCGGCATGCCTCGCAGGAAGGGTCAAAGAATTCGACGATGGTCACTGGCGCTTGCGCCGGGCCGAACACTGGTGAGTGGAAGCGAACCAACTGGCCGCCGTTCTGTTTGGGTTGTGTCGCGGTCTCTTGGGCTGTCGAACCGGGAGCCTGGGCCTGTTGAGGCGATTGCGAGGGGGAATAGAAGAATGCGGCGGCAGCAAAGACGGCCAGGATCACGACACTGACGATCAGGACCACGGAACGGCGATTCATGGGGTGGTTCTCCGACGGATGATTATGAGCAGGATGGCGATAAGGATAAAAGCGAACAAGGCGAGTGCCGGCAGGGGCACCACGCCGAAGAGGGTCATTCCGGCGCCTGAGCAGGATGGACCAGTGGCCGTGCAGGGCTGGATCGGCTGTGGAATCAGCCCTGCATAGAGCAGCGTGTGAACAAATGCCAGTGCCGCACCGATAGCGGTCAGCGGCAGGGCATAGTGCCAGACGGTGAAATCCGAGCGGTAGCAGGCGATGGCCAGGATCACCGCCAGCGGAAACATGAAGGCACGCTGGAACCAGCACAACACGCAGGGTGCCTGGCCCATCACCTCACCAATGAACAGCGCGGACAGGGTCGATACCAGTGCGACCAGCCAGGTTAGCAGCAGCAGGTTCCAGGGCATGCCTGAAGGTTGAGGATTCATTGCGGTTAACTCCTGGCGATGGCGAGCACTTGCCTCAGACCCGCCATCCAGTTATTTCGAAACATCATGCATCCTCTTATCGGCAGGACTTGTTAGGACCGTTGCGGACTTCGCCCAACGGCAAAGCGAAAAGCAACCAGCCTCAACGCTGGGTTAAATCCGATGCCAGTGGGAGAATGTCGCCCTTGCGCAACAAGGGAAGATATCAGATGTCGCGGGACTGGCTGGAAGAACACCAGATAGCATTTTATTTCGCGGCGGTGGTGGCCGCTGCCATTGC
Organism: Stutzerimonas sp. C6.4V; assembly: GCF_058536345.1. Classification (NCBI taxonomy): domain Bacteria; kingdom Pseudomonadati; phylum Pseudomonadota; class Gammaproteobacteria; order Pseudomonadales; family Pseudomonadaceae; genus Stutzerimonas; species Stutzerimonas sp. C6.4V. Next base: position 15,194 of record NZ_JBZUBM010000003.1, on the reverse strand, counting down.
AGGCCTGAGCTCTGCGCAATTCACCGGACTGACGGCCATGGCCATCACACCGGCGATTGCCGTGCTGATGTATGCCATGTTTCTGCAGATTCCTTTTTTGGAGCTGCGAGAAGCTTTTGCCAACCGCCGCTTCGTCGGTGCCTTGTTGCTGGCCAACTTCCTATTGGTGCCATTGATGGTGTGGCTGGTGACGTGGCCGCTCTCATCGAACAAGGCCTTGTTGGTCGGCGCGCTGCTTGTCCTGCTGACGCCTTGTATCGATTACGTGGTGGTCTTCACCCACCTGGGCAAAGGGGACTCTCGTCTGGTGCTCGCGGCGACGCCATTGCTGCTGTTGCTCCAGCTTCTGCTGCTGCCCCTCTACTTGCGGCTAATCCTTGGCCCCGAAGCCGGCACAGTGATCGAGCTGTGGCCCTTCGCAGAAGCCTTCCTGTTACTGATCGTCCTACCCTTGGTAGCGGCTGTGCTCACCGAATTTGGCGGACGCCGATCTCTGCTGCTTCGCGCATGGAGCGCAGGTTGGGCCTGGCTGCCAGTGCCTGCAATGGCCCTGGTTCTAATCGTGGTGGTGGGTTCGCAGATCGCGGCTGTCGTGTACCAACTCGACATCCTGGCGCCGTTGCTTCCGGTATACGGAGCGTTTCTACTACTCGCTCCGGCCCTCGGCGTACTCAGCTCCCGGCTATTTGGCTTGGAGGCTTCTGCCGCACGGGCAGTGGCCTTTAGCTCAGGCACTCGCAACTCGCTTGTAGTGCTTCCCCTGGCCCTAGCGCTCCCGGAGTCCATTCGCGCGCTGGCCGCGGCGGCTGTGATTACTCAGACACTCGTAGAACTGATTGGTGAATTGATCTACTTACGGGCGATTCCAGCCATGGTCAGAAACAGTTGAGCCTCGTCGAAATCGGCGAGAGCGCTCATGCCTCGTGCTGTGGAGCAAGATTGATCAGCGGCGCAATGATGAGCTGAGCGGAGCGCGCCCAAGAAACCAGTGCCTCAAGATCCATCTGTAGAGATTGGGCTTCTGTCCAGATACAAGCACTCTCGGCAGGCACCGTAAGAGCGATGCCCTCAACTATCGTCAGAGCCATCGCATGCAATCTCAGTAGCTCGTCGCGAATGGAGGTGATTCCACCCAGTTCCACCAAGCAGACGTCCAAGCGATCAACCAGCCGGAGCAGTTGAGAGGTGTCGAAGCTGTCGCGCAGGTTTTCCAACGCCACGGCGTCCACTTCGCCGTACGGTGTAAGGCGGAAGGATGCGGGAGGAATGTTGATCATGGCGTTTTCTCGGTATCTAGCTGGCTAGGTCTGATCACCCGCAGCGAGCCGGCAGCTTGTTGGAACACCGAGTCCTTGATCCAGGGCTCCGGTGGCCGGTTTAGCTTGAGGTTGAATTCGCCGAAGCGCTTGAGGTTGCTGGTCAGGTAGAGTGGTTGGGCCCCCTTCAGCATACATAGCGGAACTGGTGTAGACGACTAGCCCTGAGCTAGGCCTTGGGCTTTCAAGCAGCTCCAATGATCGGCACTGAAGTGCTAGGGAGCGGATTACTTCTAAAATTCTGGCTAACACGCTCACACTTAAAAACGCTTCTGGATATGCTGGAAAAAGGCAAGCCAAGCAGGCGAAAAATTGACACTAACTACTTTCAATACAATGGTTATTTCTTGGGATATAACTCTTCTAAAGATAATGCCGGTAAATACGGATTTGAAGAAAGCCCTGCTGAAATCAAGCAAAAAGTGAAAGAGCTTTTACTAATCTAGCTCGGTCGAACAAACTAGGTCTATTGCTCGTTGAGTGATCGTCTCTGAGCATTTTAACTGCTGCCGTTGCTGGCAGCCATGAGTCAAAAATTGCACTCAACGACAGGCAGCTTTTGGCCGACAGGTGCCTGTCGTCACCGGCTGCAATCGGCCGAGGCTGTGTAAAAACGTTTTCGAGCGCGACAGGTACTCAAAACCGGACTGGAAATCGCGCATCTGGGCGAAATCCACATCTGCTGAGGTGCCGAAAAATTTCAGATTTCACGTAGACGCGCGCACTTCAATTTTGACGAAGCGTTTTTACACACTCTGGGCCAAAAGCAGGCATTAGATGTGACCACGGCACTCGAGGTGATTCAAAACTGCTCTAGACGTTCGTCTTCAGCTGATAGCCATATGGACAGCACACACCACCCAAGGTACGGTTCATTTGCCATGGTAATACGCCATTATCAAGCGATGCCTAGAGGGATTTAGAGTGCACGTTAAAGCCATCAAGCTGATCAACTTCAAAAAATTTCGCGACGAACTTCTAGAATTCAACGACGACGTCAATATTTTCGTCGGCGACAACAATGCTGGTAAAAGCACAATCTTGGAAGCGTTAGAAATTGTGCTCAATTACAATCATCGTGGACGGCCCTTCAACGGCGAGTTCTCCCCTGATCTTTTCAATCAGGATGCCGTCACGCGGTTTCTCGCCTCTGACTTGAGCTCCAAGCACCTGCCCAGCCTTATCATCGAAGCCTACATTGACGGTGTGCCTGAGTACCGAGGCTCGAACAACAGCCTCAAGGCTGACGCCCAGGGCGTCTTGGTACAAGCCTGTTTCGACCCGTCGCTGGAGGCCGTATACGAGAGCCACCTGCTGACCAAGCCGAACATCACCAGCATTCCGATCGAATTCTATAAGGTGGAATGGCTCGATTTCGGTTGGAATCCGATAAAACCGATCGCTAAGAAGTTTAAGGCGCTGTACATCGACCCCACACGTATCCACCCAACCATGGGGAAGAACCAGTACATTTCGAGCATTCTCAACACCGCATTGGCGAAGGAAGAGCTCGTCAAGCTGACCCTCAATTATCGTGAAAACCTGCAGGTGTTTAACAACTCCGGGGAGGTCAGGACGGTCAATGCCAGCCTTGATGCGGGTCACCTTATCACCGATAGCAAGCTCACCATTGCAGCAAGTACGTTACCTGCGGGCTCCATCCAGACCGGCCTACAGCTTGAGGTCGATGATGTGCCTTTTCACCTCATCGGCAAGGGTGAACAGAGCAATGTGCAGATTAAACTGGCCATTCAGAACAAATCCCACGACATCGATCTGGTGATGATGGAAGAGCCCGAAAATCATCTATCTCACACCAATCTGAACAAGCTTGTGCACTACATCGAAACCCAGCGAGGAGACAAGCAGCTGTTCCTGACCACCCACAGCTCGTATGTGTTGAACAAGCTGAGTATCGACAAAATTTGCCTTGTGCAGTCAGGGTACAAAAGGCTGCACACGCTAGACGCTAAAGTGGTGAAGACCCTCAAGCGTCTTCCTGGCTACGACACCTTGCGGGTGGCACTGTCGGGCAAGGTCATCCTGGTCGAGGGGCCGTCGGACGAACTGGTGCTCAAGAAAATCTACCAACGAAAACACAACCGACTGCCTGAGCAGGACGGGATAGATATCATCGTGGTACGCGGTGTAGGTTTCAAGACGTTCATCGAAGTCGGTAAAGAGATCGGCACCAAGATCCATGTGCTCAGGGATAATGACGGCGACTATAACGGTAACGTTGTACAAGGACGTCTGGAATACGCTGCGTTTCCTAACATCAAGCTGTACTCGTCGATGAACGACGCCGAATTTTCGCTTGAGCCAGCGATGATTTATGCCAACGCAGTTGACATTAAAACCCTTGACGCTTTCGCAAAGGAAGTCTTGTCGACGGAAACCTTCAATATCTACAACGCAGAGGTCTCTCTGGAGGATCGAAGGGAAAATTTGATCCGTTGGTTCAAGAGCGTAAAGGGCAACGGTAAAGGCGCTCGCAAGGTCGACTCTGCGGTCAAACTGTTCGATGGCGCACTGGACTTCAAGTACCCAGCCTTTCTAGACGAGGTGCTCGATTTTGCCTAACGAACTCTGGGTCGCAGGCGCCGGATCAGGGAAAACGCACAAGATCATTACTGAAGCCATTGAGACCATCAAGGCTGGTGGACGTGTGCTTGTAGTCACCTATACAACCAATAATCAGGCAGAGTTGCGCTCTCGTTTTGTTGAGTTGTACGGTGCTAGCAGTGAGCACTTCGTCGTCAAGGGGCTGTTCTCTTTTTACCTGGAAGATATGGTGCGTCCCTATCAGAGCGAGGTATTTCCAGATCGGATCACGACTATCTCGTTCACTGAGAACAACCCTCACTTAATATCAGGTACAACCTACTACATTGAAGGCAGAGCTGAAAAATCGGAAGATGGCACGATCAATCCACTGCATTACCTGACGCCCTGCAAAACAAAGGCGTACTCCGGGTTTTTGGCAAAGCTTGCGACCCTCATTGCGAAACTATCCAAAAATGCCCCTGCCAAGCGGTTGAAGGAGATTTATCAAAGGGTCTATTTTGATGAAGTGCAGGATTTGGTCGGTTGGGACTACGACGTGATCAAATCACTCAACAAGGTCATGGTCGACTCGATCTGTTGTGTGGGCGACTTTCGACAGACAATCTACACAACGACGTTCGGCCATAAGGCTCCGCAGACGCCTCAACAGAAGGTCGATTACTTCGTCGGGAAAATGAAGTTCGAAAAGCATTCGATGCCGAAGAATCGCAGGTGCATACAAGAAATCTGCGACCTCTCCGACACGATCCACCTGGGGCTGTATGACAAGACGGTAACAGGTGTCGAGAAAGTGCCAGACGAAATATCGCATCACCATGGCACCTTCATAGTGAAACAATCTCAGGTGAGCGATTACTTGGCAGCGTTTCAGCCTCAAGTACTGCGCTGGTCGTCCACCACCGGCACTGGATACCTACCGGGTAACCTTATCTGTTATACGTTCGGTTCCTGCAAAGGCTTAGGCTTTGATCGAGTGCTTGTGATCCCGTCAGATAAACATCTGAAGTTCATTGGCGGAAATGCCAAAGTGTTCGACAAGGATAAGACGGAGGAGTCGCGAAACAAGCTATACGTCGCGATTACCCGCGCGCGCTATAGCCTGGCCTTCCTCGTCGAGGATAAGAAGGTGAAAGGGCTCCCTTACCCCATATGGGATGGCTCTGGCGCGCTCAATGCAGTGATCGAAAAGTGAGGCGGAGAGGCTGACGACTCATGTTGAGTGACGAGAAGCCGCCTCTCCCCGCGGACATTTCAGGAGCAATACCATGACGATGGCCCATGAGCGCACCCGTAGCGTTGTTCAAACACGGGACTTCCTACAGGAGCTGGCTAGGGACACGAGCCTTCCTGAAAACGTACGGTACCAAGCAAATAATCTACTTCGGCATTACCCGACAGCAGAAGCCGTCTGGTTGGCTGGTCGAGTGGAAGAGCGATCCAAGCAAGAGCTTTCCCTATTGGCCGACAAGCATGGACCTCTACATCCGGTGTTAGTCAGCTGGCTGTTAAATGATCCGATGTTTTCGGATCACGGAGCCAGCTGAGCCGGGGCGCAACACTGGCAAGAGGATCCCCCTCGTCAGGTGTTCAAGGGGCAGATGCTGGCTGTGGCCTTGATGTCCATCATGCCGTTTAAATAGGCCCCGTTTATCTCTGAGCGGCCCGAAGGGAGCCGTGCACTGGGCGTGATTGACATACCGCCGTGCCGTAACAGCTTCCCTCGTATCTATAATTGGTGGCTCAGCTAGGAGCCATCATGAGTTTGTTGCCGATTGAATCTGTTTTGCCCGCTTTAAGAGATGCCTTGTCTGCACGTAATGAAGTTGTACTTGAGGCAGCGCCGGGGGCAGGCAAAACAACGCGAGTACCAATAGCGCTGCTGGAAGAGCCTTGGCTGGCCGACCAGACTATTGTCATGCTCGAACCACGTCGACTAGCTGCCAGAGCCGCAGCTGAGCGACTGGCGAGCGAGCTGGGAGAAAGCGTTGGGCAAACAGTCGGCTATCGAATTCGCTTGGAGAGTAAGGTCGGACCACAGACTCGAATTGAAGTAGTGACTGAAGGCATTCTTACTCGTCGGCTTCAAGACGATCCTGCCCTAGATGGCGTTGGGCTGCTCATATTTGATGAGTATCATCTGCGTAGTCTCGATGCCGATCTGGCGTTGGCCTTGTGTCTCAACGGCCGTGAGTTGTTGCGCGACGAACCGCCGCTGAAGGTGCTGCTGATGTCCGCCACGCTGGAAGGCGAGCGCCTGTCGCGCCTGCTGGACGAGGCGCCTGTGGTACGCAGCGAAGGTCGCATGTATCCGGTGGAGCAGCGTTGGGGGCGGCCGAGTCAGATCGGCGAGGCGCTCGAACCCCGGGTGGTACAGACCATGCTCCAGGCCCTGGCCGATGAACCTGGCAGCCTGCTGGTGTTCCTCCCCGGCCAGGCGGAGATTCGCCGCGTCGCCGAGCAGTTGGCCGAGCGCCTCGCTGGCCGGTCAGAGATCCTGCTCTGCCCGCTCCACGGTGAACTGGACCTCGCTGCCCAGCGCGCGGCCATCGAGCCGGCACCGGCGGGCAAGCGCAAGGTGGTGCTGGCCACCAACATCGCCGAGACCAGCCTGACCATCGATGGCGTGCGCGTGGTGGTGGACGCGGGCCTGGAGCGTGTACCGCGCTTCGACCCGGCCAGTGGCATGACTCGCCTGGACACCCAGCGTATTTCCCGCTCCTCCGCGACCCAGCGTGCCGGCCGTGCCGGCCGTCTGCAGCCGGGTGCCTGCTACCGGCTCTGGTCTGAGGCCCAGCATGAGCAACTGGCCGCCCACGGGAGCGCGGAAATCCTCCAGGCCGACCTTGCCGGACTGGCGTTGCAACTGGCGCGCTGGGGGATTGGTGATCCCAATGAACTGGCCTGGCTCGATCCGCCGCCCACGGCTGCCTACGCCCAGGGCCGTGACCTGCTGCAACGCCTCGGCGCACTGGCCGACGATGGCAACTTGACCCGCCATGGCCAGGCCATGGCCGAACTGCCCGCCCATCCGCGCATTGCCCACCTGCTGTTACGTGGCCACGCCCTGGGACTCGGCGGCCTGGCCTGTGACCTCGCCGCCCTACTGGGCGAGCGCGACATCCTGCGTGGTGGCGGTGCCGACCTGCACAGCCGCCTCGCCTTGCTGGCCGGTAACGACAAGGCAGCGCGTGGCGCTCGTGGCGGCGTGCAGCGTGCTCGCCAGCTGGCGCGGCAGTTCCGTTCCTACCTGCGTGGCCCGGCCAGCGAGCCGGTGGCCGATCCGGATCACCCGCGCTGGCTCGGCTGCCTGCTGGCGTTCGCCTACCCGGACCGCATTGCCCAGCAACGTCGTGCCGGAGGGGCCGATTATCGGCTGGCCAATGGCCGTGCAGCCACCTTTGGCGAGCCGGATGCGCTGATGAAGGAGCCCTGGTTGGTGATCGCCGATCTCGGTAGCCGCCAGGGCCAGCGTGAAGAGCGCATCTATCTCGCGGCCGACCTTGATCCCGCACTGTTCGACGGCCCTCTGGCCGAACAGGTAAGGTGCCAGGACCTGCTCGACTGGGAAGAGCGCGAAGGTGTGCTGCGCGCCGAACGTCAGGTGAAAGTGGGTGAGTTGGTGCTGGCCCGCGAAGCCCTTGCCGAACTGGATGACGAGGCCCGCTCGCGTGCGCTGCTCGGTCTGGTGCGACGCAAGGGGCTGGAGCTGCTGCCGTGGAGTGCGGAGCTGCGCCAGTGGCAGGCGCGGGTGGCGCTGCTGCGCCGACTGGACCTGGCCGACACGGGCAGCAGCGAATGGCCAGACCTCTCCGACGCGGCGCTTCTGGCCAGCCTGGAGGAGTGGCTGCAGCCCTGGCTGGGCAAGGTCAGCCGCCTCAGCCATTTCGCCAACCTCGACCTCGCCGGCATCCTCCATGGCCTGCTGCCCTGGCCGCTGCCGCAACGCCTCGACGAGCTGGCGCCGCGTACGCTGGAAGTGCCCTCCGGCTCGCGCATCCGCCTCGACTACAGCGACGAGATGCCGGTTCTCGCGGTGCGCCTCCAAGAGCTGTTCGGCCTCGCCGACACTCCGCGCATCGCCGGTGGCCGTCAGGGCGTCAAGCTGCACCTGCTGTCCCCGGCCCAGCGCCCGGTGCAGGTCACCCAGGACCTGGCGAGTTTCTGGCGCAATACCTACGCGGAAGTGAAGAAAGATTTACGAGGTAGGTACCCTAAGCATTACTGGCCTGAGGACCCGCTTGTGGCCCAGGCTACAGCTAGAGCTAAGCCGCGAAAATCGTAGGCTGTTGCTCAATGCGGGCGTGTGAACCGGAACCCAGTGTTGCCTCGAGAGCAACGCAGGTTGGCTCTCTGTTGAGTGTGCCAGTCAACCGGCGTACTAGGGCCGTGCGAGTTTTACCGTATTGCCATTCGTAGAGTCGACGTGCCCGTTTTTTGCAGATTTCGGCCCTTTGTAAATGTGTGCTCCGGAACTTAAGCGACGGTTCACCCTTGACACCCTAGTGGAGGATCATAGATGTCGTGGACTTTGGCGGCATCGACCATGCATTCCTGGTTGATCACAACGGCCAAGTGATCTTCAGCCTTGACAAGGGTCAGGTGATGACGAACCTCAAGGACATCTATCCGGACAGAGCCCTACGGATTGAGTCGGGCATTCAGGATGCCACCTTGCACGGGCAGGAGCGGATTGTCTCTTTCGCCCCAGTGAACGACCGGTAAACGTCGTCGTCATTAGACACGCGCTTTATGGACGCTTCGGCAGTGAAGCGAGTTGTATCGCAACATTCAAAGGTGGTTATGCCAATGCTCCCAGCTTTTGACTGACTCCGTATTCTCTTCCTCTTCCTCTTCCTTTGTCTCTTTCTTGAGATCTTCTTGCCGAAGTTGCTTTAGCTTCTCCAGTTCACGCACGTACTCGTCAACTGGCATACCATTTTTTAATGCGTTCAGAAGTAGCTCCTCGGCCTGGTCATATATACGGTTAGTCCTGATTATATGGGCAGATGAAACGATGTCTTCGTATCCATCAAGTTTGGCGAATGCAAGATGAATATACCGTTCTACCGAGAGGGGATCTTTGTGGCCAGTCCACAGCATGACGTCGTAAAGAAACTTTTTGCTATTAAGCAGGGCGCTTCTGAAGTCGTCCTTTTGCTTGAACTTGTGTCTTTTGATTAGGAGTACGAAAAGATTGGTGATGAAAGCATGGCGGAACATGTGTGCACAGACTTTTTCTTCGATGCCGGCGTGACTTCTAAGTTGAATCATTTCATTCGTAATACTGCAGGCACCGAGCGGCTTACCAGTCTTTTCTTGAACAAAGAGTCTGTCGTGATCCGTGTCCTTGAAGTTGCGAAGAGATATTCTGCGGGCAAACTGAATATATTTCTTAGCTTCGCTTAGTACCACTCTTGAAATCGGGATAAAACGCTCGGAATAGGTTCCACGTTTCAAGGTTCGCAGACGTAGCAATGGGAACGACATGTTCATGGCATTACGTATGTCCGAAACGGTAATTTCAATTATCTCGCTGCGTCGAGCGCCCGTATGCTCAAGCAAGGAAATCACCAGATTCCGTCGAAGTTGAAGGTGTCTCGATGGGTGGATTTTGTTTGCTGAATCTCGCAAAAGCTTTATATGTTCGCTCGGGATCGGATCGCGCGTGTGGTAGCGCGTTCCAGATACATGAAGAGAGTGGTGATGCAGATAACTCCGCTTTATCGTTCTTCCTGAGCGCGTTGTGATAGTAAATGTTTTCATTACGGCGCGGATGGTTCCATTCTCTGATACAAATGCATCGTCGCCATAAAGACGTCCTACGAATTGCAAAAAATCTAGACAGATCCTACCAATTGCTAGGAGTGTAGTTTCGGTGCGCCTATTTACAGTGGGATCGTTGACAGATCGCTCCTTTCTTAATTCGTCAATGAAGTCTGAGAACTGTTGGTCAGACAGTCCTATAAAGTCAGTTCGGTATCTGAAGCAGTAGCGAACTAGTGGGCTTATTTTGGATGCATACTCCCCAATGCTTCCGCCTTTACCGCCGTGCCTTGATAGGCCTTTTCCACCTCGGCCAGGGCGGTCACGTAGTGCGAGCATGTAGAGATTTGCGACGTTATTGGGCGTGCCATCAGGCCAACAGCAAAACGGCAGGCCAGAACCATCTTTTGTTATAGTACTTCCATGCGCATGGTAGCTAAAGAGTGTTAGCTCTTTAAGTGGTTTAAATAGTTGTTGGCGAAGGTGGTTTGTCACTTGCGATACTCCTCCAGTCGCGTAACTCGCCCGTCTCCGGAAGAAGGGGAGGGGGGGGTGGCTGTTCTGGAGGGAGGCTCAGTAGAGCAGTAAGTGCCTGAACGGCATCGCTTGCCCGCTTTTCAAGTAGAGCGGGATCTAGATTGCTACGTATATTTCTTAACTCGTTAATTGCCAGGCTTAATCCCTGGAGGAGGACCATGTTGGCGCAGCGCTGCTTATCAAGTCTCTCCTCTAGTTCAGTTACTAGTCGCGAAAGTCCGGACTTAGTGCGTTTTGTTGAAGTGGCCTCTTTGCTGCCATTGACCTTCTCAATGGCCCTCAATGCCGCTAGGCGGAGGGTATCAAGTTCCTTAAATCCTCCCTTGAACTGTAAGTTGGCGTGAGATTTTAAAGTGTTGATGCTCATTGAGGATTTTGACTTTATAGCCCCTGAGTCCTCGAAATTGAATTCGAGCTTGGCTAGCGCTCCTTGGCTTCTGAGAGCCTTTAGAATGTTCTCGTTTTTGGAAAAATAGTCAGGATTACGGTAGATTAGCTTTAAAAGTTCACTGGTTATTAATGTGGCGCTAGCATGTGGCTCTAGGTCGGAGATTTTTTTCATTTAGTCTGTGCTCTGAATTTTTACTACCACGCGCATATGTTGGCCGGTTTCGTCTGTGAAAAACTCTGGCTCAATCTGGACTTTCCCTGTCTTTATCATGTCGGTGATTGCGTCTTCAAGTTCAGCAGTGTCTACTAGAGCAAAATTATCTGTGTTGTAACGAATTTTTAGTATTTCGGCTAGATCTTCGTAAGCAGTGATATCGCCATTATGCAAGCTTTCTGCTATGAACTGAGCCTTAGCGCTACGCAAAACTGCACCATCAGTGGACTCAGTAATGTAATTCCAAACATGCTGCATGTCGGTGTGCCCGAGCATCCACTGCAGTGTCTCCAGTCCTCCAAAACTGCTCGAGTGGAAGAATACCATGGAGAAAAAGCGTCGAAGTTGATGTTGTCGGATATAGTACCTTTCTCCTTTTGAATTTAGTGGTAGTTCGAAATAATCGCACAACAAGTCTAGGTTTCTATTGTAGGCATACATTGTTTGCTGACTAAGCCCGGCATTTCCGAGGAGTCCGGGGGGGGCAAAGAGGCTAGTCATTTCAGTTATGAATCCGCTTTTTAAAAGTCTCTGCTGCATGGAAATTAAGTTTTTAATCATTTTTACGGCAATGGGTTCGATTGGGCGTGCTTGGCGTTGTCTTATGCCGAACAGGTTGGATGTGCTTTTTCTATTTAAGAAGATCAACCATCTTTCGCTTTTATCTAGGCAGTCAGTCGAGTGCAAATCGAGCATTTCTCCTATTCGGCGAGCCATGATTGTTCCAACTACCATCTGGACACATCCAATATAGATGCGTAAGCACTCAATCAGTCCCACATTATTTCTGAGTTCTATGAAGTAATTTGACTGCTTTCTCAGTGCGCCGTGCCTAATAGACACCGTTTGACATACAAGCCCAAGCTTCCTAATTCCCATGTCGATAAGCTCAGGGGGCATAATGTCTTGTAACTCTCCATTGGTAAGTTGCGTAGGGGCAATTCCATTGAGGTTGCAATGCTCTGCCATGCGGCAGAAACCTTCTATTAGAAGTTCTCCATACTTGAAATGGTACTCGATTGATTTTCTGAAGGCGTCTCTCACTATTGGGTACGGCAGCGTCCGAAACCGAGCAGCTTCAGAGAGTGATGGTTCATAATCAAGTATCTGCTTCAGCTCTGATACTTCGGGAGCTGGAAGCCCAATTTCATGAAGAATTCCAAGGTTGTATGTTAAAAATCTGTAGGCGCGAAATGGACCGGATGTCATTGCTTCATGGTCACCTGTCCTGACCGATGAACCGGGATACTCTCTCGATATTATTTCTCTCTCATTATCAGTATAGAATTCTAATGAGCTTAATGTTTTTAGTTTTAGATGCCCGCCTTTCAGTGTGTTGGCATAAAGCGATTTCGCTAGCTGCAAGGTGTTAGGGGTGCGGACTCCAGCAGTTGATCTTTTTTTATAATATCCATGCAAATGCAAGGCAGCTCTTGCATAAGGTATTAAATCAAAAGGTATTTCCAGGTGATGCTCATCTAGTTGTTCGTCAGTCACAATGCGCATTCGTGGATATTGATCTAGAATGCTATCGAGTTCGATAGAACTGGAAGTGTTTATTAAGCTTAAACAAAATTTGCTGATAGTCTTGGTCCACTCGTAAACCGACTCTTCCGAACCGTTGACGCTTGAGAAGACGTCTAGCATTCTCTTCATGTGATGGCTGTTGATTCCAGCCAATCCGAATCTGGATAGCTGATATTCTTTTGCATTCAGAAGAATGTAATCGGCAACGTGAATGGCCCTGTTAAACATCGTCATCTGTGCGGCTAGTGAACCTAATTCGATCGCCGATCCTCGAACAGAACGTGTAGATGTTGTTAAAAAATACTTTAGCCCGTCTAGTAATGGCTTGTTTTTTTGGGCAAGCAGAGAAGTTTCGTCGTCTAATGTAATGTCCCAGTTGATCGTGTTGGGGGTCGCAAAATTGAAATCATATTTCCATATGTGCAAGTCGAAATCACTCAGCAACCAACTTGATTTTTTGTATTCTGTCCTAGGGTCGGTGTAGAACGCTTTTAGGAAGTCTAGCTCTGCTGGTAATTCAACATTCATATATCAACTTCTCCATTCTGCGGGGGTTACACCTCTGCTCGGCGACATAAAGGTGGTCTTTCAGTAGTGCGTCATTATCCCTTCTGATCTCGGCAACAACGGCCTTCGTTAGATCTGCCCAGTATCGTGCTACTCCTGTCACTTCTTCGGGTCGTTCCGCTGTAGCCACTGCTTTCTCTAATGATACGAGGGCGGTCATTATCCCTGGATCCACTGAGATGTAGACCTCTGAGTACTGATTCGCTGAATAGGGTTCAGTTGTTTGAGTGTTCTCCGGGTTGACCAGGTGGTCAGGGATGTCTTTTAGTGCATGGTTCTTAAGAAATAGATTTAACTCTTCCATTGTCTCGAAGTCTGCGGCCTCTATGAGGAAGCTGCTATCTTTCATCGCGTCACAGATTAAGCCGCGCTGAAAAATTCTTATCCAGCGGGCTTGGAAGAAGGCTAGTATTGACTCCGGCAGGTAGTGAGAAAGTTGCAGGCAGTCGTGGTTTGCGTGGCCGAGCGCTTTGGACATGGCTTCGACGCTTTGGGTTTTTAAATATACCTCTACCCCACATGAGGCTCGAAGACTAGAAAGGGTGACTCGAGATAAGAAATTTTTTAGTTCAGTACCCCTCAAGGAAGTATGATTTGAAAATTGTTGTGCAAGTCGTTCAAAAATCCGTGTGTGTTTATCGAATAGCGCTTTGTTCCAAGTCGGAATTACAGCGCTCCGCGGGTGACCGAAACCCTTCCCGCAGGTCAGGAATAACTCCTTCCATCGGCTGTCGCCAATTCCCTTGAGATATTTTCTTAACGGTGCTGTGATCTTTATTACTTCGAAGATTCGCTTTGTTGAGTTCGCGTTTAGTTGTATTTTCTGCTCGCTTAGCTTTCCACCTCTTCTATCCTTGAAGCCGACCAACTGATACCCGGTGTCGGTTTTCACAAAGCCGGATCTTCTACCTTTGTCGTCATACAAACGAAAATTCTTAAGGAAAGATTCTGTGATCTCATTGTGCTCTGCTACCAGTAAGCATTGGTAGGGATAAAGAGTGCCAGCAGCCGGAAGTCCAAGTATATTTGCGACATCAGCAGATAATATGGTGTATCCGTATTGGTGTTCGAAGTCCATGCGCGAGGATGGAAAGCCGTTGCTTTGAAAAATCGCGCAAATTGATTCGTGATCGTAACTCCGACGCTGCCAGCCTTTTCGAGGTTTGATTTCCGAGGAGTTTATCCGTGTGGTTGCGAGTATACGAAGTTGGACTCTCGAGTAAAGTTCATTGGCTTGTTCTGTTGCCCAGGATTTTACGGTTTCGATGTCTTTGTGGATACTTTTGAATAATATTTCTATTGCCTCGTTATCAGTTATTTCGAGAGGGACTCTAGTGATAAGTTTTTCATGGATTTCCACCCCCTCATCAGACACGGACACTCTTGTTTGCGCTCTGTGTTGTTTGGGGCGGATGGGCCGTGGTAGTCCATCCCCAAAAGGGGTTGCCCAAACTCCTGATTGTATAAAGGCCTCTTCGCAGTTCGATATGAACCTGTTCCACGTTTTTATCTGGGTTGGTATATTTAGATTTTCTCTATATGCGGTTAAGAAGTGCTCCTTCATGAAGTGCAAAAAGAATGATTTTATATTTTCTGGGTTTTGGAAGGTTGTAGTTGGCCACTCCAAAGAGTTCTTCGATAAATAGCTGGCCAGCTTGTTGCACAATGTGGTGTTGCATCTTGCTTGCTTGGCCGAAAAAGTCTTCCATGTCCGGTAGTACTCTTCTGTAAACTCAGGGCCATGGGAGTGCCATAGTTCTCCCAGCGCGAGAAAACTTGGTACTCCTTTTAGGGAGTCGACTTGCCATCCGTTCCAATAGCGCAAGGCCAATGGGTTCAATTTTTTCTGCTGGGAATCCCAGAGTTCTTTCCCTTCTTCGAGGTCGGCCATCAAATAGTCGAAATTGGGCATGCCTGGAATTTCGTCGCGCAGACTTGTAAGTGTTTCTACGAAACGTCGAGCCCAGCGAATCCGAACAGGCTCTTTGCTATCGGCCAAAGTTCTTGATCGCAATGCACCGACAAAACCGATGATGATCGGCTCGCAGCTTCGACTCGACAGATGGACGTAGGAGAGTTCTGCCTCGATGAGTTGGAGGTAGCACTCGAGCAGCTTCAGCGGAACGTTAATCAACTCCGACGACGCGTGGGTTTGAAAGGCCTTGGCTAGGGGCTCCGAAATTTTTCGGAATGGATAGTTGGGTAAGAACAGGGTGCTGCTGATGATTGTCAACGAATTCTTGTCCTTGCTTTGGGGTGGAAGATCCCGTATTTGCTGGGTTTAGGTATCTAATGATAAATCCATGCGAATG
>NZ_JBZUBM010000002.1:0-1346961 GCF_058536345.1 Stutzerimonas sp. C6.4V | reverse complement strand
GCAAAACGTGGAATTCATCGAAGATCACCAGCCCGACACCTTCAAGCGTCGGATCATCCTGCAAGCGGCGCGCAAGAATGCCTTCGGTGACCACCTCGACACGGGTGTTCGGTCCGACCCTGCTCTCCAGGCGGATGCGATAGCCAACGGTTTGACCGACCTTTTCGCCCAGCTCGCTGGCCAGGCGTTCGGCCGCCGCACGCGCCGCAAGACGCCGCGGTTCGAGCATCAGGATCGTCTGTCCGTCCAGCCACGGCTCATCTAGCAGCGCCAGCGGGACGCGGGTGGTCTTGCCGGCGCCAGGCGGCGCTTCGAGCACCGCTTCATCACGGGTTAGCAGGGCCTGGCGCAGCGCCGGCAGGGCTTCATCGATGGGCAAGGCGATCATGGGGGCTCCGTTCAGGGCCGCGATTATAACGAGACGAGGCCACAACGCAGCGGGCAGCACCCCGGGACCTTCCACCGAGGCCGAACAGACTGCGCCGCCAAGGTGTCTGATATCGGGAAAACATCACACAGCCCTTGTATAGTTGCGCCACTTTCCCCGGAGGTCCTTATGCGTACTCGTTCCCGTGTCATCGGCGGCGTGCTGGCCGTCTCCCTGTTCACCCAACTGACTGCTTGCGGCACGCTGTTCTACCCGGATCGCCGGGGCCAGATCGATGGCAGGATCGATCCCGCCATTGCCGTCGCCAATGCCGTCGGCCTGCTGTTCTACGTTATCCCCGGCCTGATCGCGTTTGGTATCGACTTTGCCACCGGCGCGATCTACCTGCCTGACAGCAATTACTCCATGGCCCCGGAAAAACTCCAGGACGCCATTGGCGCTGACGGCGAAATCGACCAGGCCAAGCTCAAGGCCATCATCGAAAGCGAAACCGGCCGCAGCCTGCCGCTGGACGATCCGCGCCTGATCAGGCACACCGGCAATGTGGAGCAGCTCGCCGCCTTCGGACTTCGCCCGGCCGCCTGATGCAGCACACCCGCGAGCGCAAAGGGGTCAGCGCCGAGCACGCACGGTTGATGCGCCGCGCCACGCGGCTTGCGTTGGCCGTGGCGCTGACGCTTGCCGCCAGCAAGGCGCTGGCCTGGTGGCTGAGTGGCTCGGTGAGCCTGCTGGCGGGGCTCACCGACTCCTTGCTGGACGGTGCCGCCTCGCTTCTTAACCTGTTGGCCGTGCACTATTCCCTGCGCCCCGCTGACGATGATCATCGCTACGGTCACGGCAAGGCCGAGGCGTTGGCAGGCCTCGGCCAGGGTGCGTTCATTTCCGTCAGCGCGATTCTTGTCTGCGTCCAGGGCGTGGATCGCATGCTCCACCCGCAACCGCTGGGCGCGCCGACGCTGGGCATCGCCGTGATGCTGCTGTCACTGGCGCTGACCGTGGCGCTGCTGATGTATCAACGTCACGTGGTGCGTGAGACCGGCTCCACGGCGATTCGCGCCGACTCGCTGCACTACCGCTCCGACCTGCTGCTCAACAGCAGCATCCTTGTCGCACTGGTGCTGGCCGGCTATGGCCTGGAGCGCCTGGACGCCGTGTTTGGCATCGCCATCGCGGTGTACATCTTCTGGAGCGCGCTGAGCATCGTGCGCGAGGCCGGTGCGGTACTGATGGATACCGAGCTGTCGCCGGAGATCAGTGAGGACATGCACAGGCTGGCTTGCGACGTACCAGGTGTGGTCGGCTGCCATGACCTTCGCACCCGGGTTTCCGGTACCCGCTGGTTCGTGCAGATGCATCTGGAGCTGCCTGGACAGCTGCCATTGATCGAAGCGCATGCCTTGTGCGATCAGGTCGAGGCGGCGATTCACGCTCAGTATCCGCGGGCCGAGGTGTTGGTGCATGCGGATCCGCTTGAGGTGGTTAGGCCGCACCCGTAAACCTCGCGTAAAGCGCGCAGTAGCGGCGCCCAGCCCAGAGCTCACACAATTAGCCCGCGCTCTGATAGCGCTGGTTTCGCCCTGCTGGGCGAGTCCCTTTTGGCAGTTGCCCGGATGGACGGCCCCCCATAAGGAACCAAAAGGTCTTGCCCCTGCATCCGGGTCTCGCTTCGCGAGACTTTCCTCATCCCATCCGCGCTACTTTCCCGCTTATTTGCACGACCCATCAAACACCACTGAATCGCCCCTTTCAGCAGGCCGAGCGCAGGTGATGTGGAAGGGGTTGAGCGGCATGGATGCCGCGAGAGCCGCGATGGGCCAGGGATGGCCCTTCGCGGCGGGCCCCTGGAATGTCACCGGAGCGAGGGAACCCCGGCGTAGCCGGGGCCGGATGCAGGGGCAAGCGTTTTTGGTTACTTTTTCCGCGTCTGGAAAAAGTGACTCGCCCAGCAGGGCGAAACCAATGCCTCAGCCAACCTGGCCAATGTGTGTAACCACGTGCCCCAAGAGCCCAACAGCTTCGCGGCCAAGGCCGCTCTCACAGCTTAATGCAGAGCGAAACTTAGCTATCAGCCGACTCGGCAATAGAGACCGGTCAGCACCTAGACCAAACAAAACACCAAAACGAAAAAGACCACGCCTGGGCATGGTCTTTTCGATTCGTTGGGCCGATGGTAACGGCTTCTTCTCTCGACACCTCGTGAGCGTCGGGGGCCCGGACCGTCGACCTTGGTAAGGCGTTTCGGAGGTCACGGCGGGGATCGCATGCCGTGTCCTTTCTGCCGGGGGCTGAAGTTGGATAAAGCTTACGCCGCCCCTGCCGACAGATGCTTGCGAAGATTGCTCATTTACAAGCCACTTGCGCAACGCAGACCTAAAAGAACATAGTTTTGCGCAACCTATCGACGCAAGCCTTCCGAAATGAGCAAACTCGACCGCTACGACTTGCGGATTCTTGGCGAACTGCAGCACGACGCACGTATCTCCAACCAGGAGCTGGCGGAGCGCATCGGCCTGTCGCCCTCGCCCTGCTCCCGACGGGTCAAGCAGCTCGAGGATGATGGCTTCATTGCCCGTCAGGTCGCACTTCTGGACCGCAAGAAACTTGGCCTGACGCTGACCGCCTACGTGCTGATCGGCATGGACAGGCACACACCGGAGCGCTTCGAGCACTTCGAAGGCGTCATCGCCAAATGTCCGGAGGTGCTGGAATGCAGCCTGGTGACCGGAATGGATGCCGACTACCAGCTCAAGGTCGTGGTGCCCGACATGGAGCATTACCAGGCCTTTCTGCTCGGCACCCTGACCCGTATCGAAGGGGTGTCGAGCGTGCGCTCCAGCTTCGTCCTGCGGCAGGTGTCGTCAAGCACGGAGCTGCCACTGGAGCATTTGCGTAGCTGAGACACAGCGCACAGCCAGAACCCTACTTTTCGCAGGGTTACTGCCTATAATCCGCGCCCTTGGTTTCCGACCCGTCAGGTGGGCGGAACTACCGAATGCGACGCCCCATCGCGGGCGTCGCTCCAGATCTTTCGTGCAAGGGATGCCCGATGAACGACACCAACCGCGTTATGCAGAGCTATGGCCGCTGCTGCGCCAGTCCCCATTTCTTCGATGACTTCTACGCCACCTTTCTCGCCAGCTCGCCAGCGATACGCGAGAAGTTCGCCCGTACCGACATGACCGCCCAGAAGCAGCTGCTGCGCGCCGGCATTCTCAATCTGGTGCTGTTCGCCCGCGGCATGCCTGATACCAAGCTCCGCGCCTTGGGCCAGAGCCATTCGCGCACCCAGCTGGACATACATCCGGAGCTCTACGACCTATGGGTCGCGGCGCTGCTGAAGACCATCGGCCAGCACGATGATGAGCTGCAGCAGGCGGACCTGCAGGCCTGGCGCGTGGTGCTGAACAAGGGCATCGACGTGATCAAGGCCGCCTACTGATTACAGGTGGGACATTTCGCCGCACCGGCGCCCGGTCGGCGTGATCCGAACGCTTCGCGGGCATGACCGTCCAACCACCGGTGGCACACGCGCCGCGTTGTGCAGGGGTATACTGCCGCGCTTTCGCGCCCGGCCTGCCGCAGGCGCCATCGTCGAAGTCAGTCAGGAGACTCGCGTGGAACCCGAAGTATTCGAAAAGTGGATGATGATCGTCCTGGTCGGCGGACTGATGGCCTTCATGGCGTTCATCATCTGGGATCTGGCGAAGAAATCCAAAGCTGGCCGCCTAGGCACAGCGATTCTGTTTCTGGGCCTCGGCCTGTGCCTGTTTGCCTTTCTCGCCAAGCCGATCATTGGCTACATCATCGAAGTGACACAGGGCATTCCGCACTGATCAGTGATCGCGGGTGGGCGGCGTTTTACAAGCGCGCCGGCACTTCCCGCCATTCGCCGGGCTGCAGTCCGTCCAGCGCCCAGGGCCCGATCCTGACCCGCACCAGCCGCAGCGTTGGCAGACCGACCGCCGCGGTCATTCGCCGTACCTGACGGTTGCGCCCCTCGCGAATCACCAATTCCAGCCAGCTCGTCGGCACGCTTTTGCGAAAGCGCACTGGCGGGGTGCGCGGCCACAGCCCGGGCTCGTCGAGCTGCCGAGCCTCGGCCGGTAGCGTCATGCCGTCGTTGAGCTCGACACCGTCGCGCAGCCGCTGCAGCTGTTCAGCGGTGACTTCTCCTTCCACCTGCACCCAGTAGGTCTTGGCCAACTTGTGCTTGGGATCGGCAATGCGCGCCTGCAGTTGTCCGTCGTTGGTGAGCAGCAGCAGCCCTTCGCTGTCGCGATCCAGCCGCCCGGCCGGATACACGCCTGGCACCGGCACGAAGTCCTTCAGGGTGGCGCGGCCGTCCGCATCGTTGAACTGCGTGAGCACGTCGAACGGTTTGTTCAACAACAGCAGCCGCGGCTCGGCAGGCGGCGCCTTGGCCACACGTCGTGGTTGCGATCGCGCTGCGGCAGGGCGCGGTGGACGGGGGCGAGAGATACGAGGCATGACGAAGCCTTTATTAGCAGGCCGGCCATGCTAGGGCGACGAGCCGAACCCCGCAAGCAGCGGCGCCTGACTGCATCGGTCGGCACCGGCGAACCCGAAATCTGTTTCGCACCACAAGCGTGCAACGCGCTGCCCCACGGAGCACCGGCCGCCCCGTTATTGCACCCCGCCGGTATTACGCCCCGTTAGGGCGCACTCGTCAGAACTACAGCAAAGCCCCATGCCAGAGCGTTTGGAATGAATTGGCACGGATGCTGCGATAGCGCTCCCAGTCCCAAAGGACCAACCCCACAGTTGCGCATGGACAGCCAAGGAGCCGCCCACCATGAAACGCCGTCCCCTACTGAAGTCCACTCTCGCCGCCAGCGCCCTGATGCTCAGCGGTCTGTTCCCCTTCACCCTGCAGGCCGCCGAAACCATCAAGGTCGGCATCCTGCATTCGCTGTCCGGCACCATGGCCATCTCCGAGACCTCGCTCAAGGACATGGCGCTGATGACCATCGACGAGATCAACGCCAAGGGCGGCGTGCTCGGCAAGCAGCTCGAGCCGGTGGTGGTCGATCCGGCGTCGAACTGGCCGCTGTTCGCCGAGAAAGGCCGTCAGCTGCTGACCCAGGACAAGGTCGCGGTGACCTTCGGTTGCTGGACTTCGGTTTCGCGCAAATCCGTGCTGCCGGTCTATGAAGAACTGGACGGCCTGCTGTTCTACCCGGTGCAGTACGAAGGCGAGGAACTGTCGCCGAACGTCTTCTACACCGGCGCCGCGCCGAACCAGCAGGCCATCCCGGCCGTCGAGTACCTGATGAGCGAAGACGGCGGCAGCGCCGAGCGCTTCTTCCTGCTCGGCACCGACTACGTCTACCCGCGCACCACCAACAAGATCCTGCGCGCCTTCCTGATCAGCAAGGGCGTGCCGGAATCCAGCATCGAAGAGGTCTACACCCCCTTCGGTCACAGCGATTACCAGACCATCGTCGCCAACATCAAGAAGTTCTCCGCCGGCGGCAAGACCGCCGTGGTGTCGACCATCAACGGCGACTCCAACGTGCCCTTCTACAAGGAGCTGGCCAACCAGGGCCTGGACGCCACCGACGTTCCGGTCGTCGCCTTCTCGGTCGGCGAAGAAGAGCTGCGCGGCATCGACACCAAGCCGCTGGTCGGTCACCTGGCCGCCTGGAACTACTTCCAGTCGGTGGAGAACCCGGTCAACGAAGCCTTCGTCAGCAAGTGGAAGGCCTACGCCAAGGCCCAGAACCTGCCGGGCGCCGACAAGGCGGTGACCAACGACCCGATGGAAGCCACCTACGTCGGCATCCACATGTGGGCGCAGGCGGTCGAGAAGGCCGGCAGCACCGAGGTGGACAAGGTGCGCGATGCCCTCGCCGGGCAGACCTTCGAGGCGCCGAGCGGCTACACCCTGACCATGGACGAGAAGAACCACCACCTGCACAAGCCGGTGATGATCGGCGAGGTCCAGGAGGACGGCCAGTTCTCGGTGGTCTGGGAAACCGAAAGCCCGGTCCGCGCCCAGCCGTGGAGCCCCTACATCCCGGGCAACGACAAGAAGCCGGATTACGCCGTTAAGAGCGATTGACGGAAAAAGCGCTGAAGGCTGGAGGCTGAACGAACGCGGCATCCTGTTCGTAACGGCCCTGCCGCTTCGGAAGGGCGGGCCGGACGGCGTTTCGCTTCAGCCCACCAGCAGATGTCGCACGGTACGTAGGGTGGGCTTCAGCCCACCAGTGGTGTCATCGGAGGGCTGAAGCCCACCCTACGAAACTATGCCGTCTGCGCCACCCTATCCGCCGTCAGCTCCGCCAAGAGAGCACGCGTCTTCCCCTGGGGAATGCCTGAATGAACACTGCCCTACACCGATTATTACTGCTGCTCCTGCTCGCCCTGCCCTGGGCGGCGCAGGCCGGAGACGCAGCCGATTACGCCAAGGCCAGCCCGGCCAAACAGGCCAAGCTGCTGGAAGGCTGGGCCATCGCGCCCGTACCCGAGCGCCTGGAGCTGATCGAAGCCCTGCGCGCCAGCCGCGTGTTGATCGATAAGAACAACACGCCCTTTATCGAGGACGGCGACACTTATCGCGCCCTCGAAGGCGACGCCGAACCCGTCGGCACGCTGAAGAAACTGCGCCTGAACAACCGCCTGCGCGGCTTGCTCAACACGGCACTGGCGAGCCATCAGCTGTTCGCCGACGACCCGGCGCAGCGTCTCACCGCGGCCAAGCGCCTGCAGCGCAGCGGCCAACCGGAACAGCTCGAGCTGCTCCAGCAGCGCCTGGACGCCGAGGACGATGCCGGCGTCAGCGAAGCGCTGACCCTGGCGCTGGCCAACCTGCAGCTGACCGCAAGCGACCCCGCAGTACGCCTCGCCGCGGTGCGCCTGCTCGGCGAAACCGGCGCGCCCATGGCCCGGGTGCGTCTGGAGAACCTGCTGGCCGACGAGGCGGAAACCGACGCCAACGTGCGCAAGGCCGCCGAGACCAGCCTGGCACAGGTCAAGCGCAAGCTCCTGATCGGCGAGCTGCTCGGCCAGGCCTTCAGCGGCCTGTCGCTGGGCTCGATCCTGCTGCTCGCCGCCCTCGGCCTGGCGATCACCTTCGGCCTGCTCGGGGTGATCAACATGGCCCACGGCGAGATGCTGATGCTCGGGGCCTACACCACCTACATGGTGCAGGTGCTGATGGCGCGGCTCGCCCCGGAAGCCCTCGCCTTCTACCCGCTGGTGGCGCTGCCGGTGGCCTTCTTCGTCACCGCCGCGATCGGCATGGCGCTGGAGCGCACGGTGATCCGCCATCTGTACGGCCGCCCGCTGGAAACCCTGCTGGCGACCTGGGGCATCAGCCTGATCCTGATCCAGCTGGTGCGAGTGCTGTTCGGCGCGCAGAACGTCGAGGTCGCCAACCCGGCCTGGCTGTCCGGCGGCCTGCAGGTGCTGCCGAACCTGGTGCTGCCGTACAACCGCATGGTGATCATCGGCTTCGCGCTGTTCGTGGTGCTCCTGACCTGGCTCTTGCTGAACAAGACGCGTCTGGGCCTGAACGTGCGCGCGGTAACGCAGAACCGCAACATGGCCGCCTGCTGCGGCGTGCCCACCGGGCGCATCGACATGATGGCCTTCGGGCTGGGTTCCGGCATCGCCGGGCTCGGCGGCGTGGCCCTGAGCCAGATCGGCAACGTCGGCCCGGACCTCGGCCAGAGCTACATCATCGATTCCTTCCTGGTGGTGGTGCTCGGCGGTGTCGGCCAGCTGGCCGGCAGCATCTTCGCCGCCTTCGGCCTCGGCATCGCCAACAAGATCCTCGAACCGCAGATCGGCGCCGTGCTGGGCAAGATCCTCATCCTCGCGCTGATCATCCTCTTCATCCAGAAGCGTCCGCAGGGGCTCTTCGCTCTCAAGGGGAGGGTCATCGATTGAACCAGCCACTTACCCTCACCGCCGCGCAGAAAGCTGGGCCGAAAGCCACGGTCATCGCCCTCGGCCTCGCGCTGGCCGTCCTCGTCGCCATGCCGCTGCTGCACCTGCTGCCGGCCGAGCATGCCCTGCACGTTTCGGCCTACACCCTGACCCTGGTGGGCAAGATCCTCTGCTACGCCATCGTCGCCCTGGCGCTGGATCTGGTCTGGGGCTATGCGGGCTTGCTGTCCCTCGGTCACGGCCTGTTCTTCGCCCTCGGCGGTTACGCCATGGGCATGTACCTGATGCGCCAGAGTGCCGGCGACGGTCTGCCCGCCTTCATGAGCTTTCTCGCCTGGACCGAGCTGCCCTGGTACTGGTACGGCACGTCGAGCTTTCTCTGGGCCATGTGCCTGGTGGTGCTGGCGCCCGGCGTGCTGGCCTTCGTCTTCGGCTTCTTCGCCTTCCGCTCGCGGATCAAGGGCGTGTACT
This sequence comes from Stutzerimonas sp. C6.4V, assembly GCF_058536345.1. Lineage (NCBI taxonomy): Bacteria > Pseudomonadati > Pseudomonadota > Gammaproteobacteria > Pseudomonadales > Pseudomonadaceae > Stutzerimonas > Stutzerimonas sp. C6.4V. The sequence continues at coordinate 1,338,188 of NZ_JBZUBM010000002.1, read as the reverse complement.
TCTCGATCATGACCCAGGCGCTGACCTTCGCCGGCATGCTCCTGTTCTTCCGCAACGAGACGGGTTTTGGCGGCAATAACGGCTTCACCGGCTTCACCCGTATCCTCGGCTTCGACATCACCGCACCGGGCACCCGCGCCGCGCTCTTCCTGGCCACCGTGGCGTTGCTGGCCGGCAGCCTGCTGCTGGGTTGGAAGCTAGCGCGCAGCAAGTTCGGCCGGGTGCTGACCGCGCTGCGTGACGCGGAAAACCGCCTGATGTTCTGCGGCTACGATCCGCGCGGCTACAAGCTGTTCATCTGGACGCTGTCCGCAGTGCTTTGCGGCCTGGCCGGTGCGCTCTACGTGCCACAGGTGGGCATCATCAACCCCAGCGAAATGGCGCCGACGCAGTCCATCGAGGCGGCTGTCTGGGTTGCGCTCGGCGGGCGCGGAACACTGATCGGCCCGCTGCTAGGCGCCGGCATCGTCAACGGCATGAAGAGCTGGTTCACCGTCGCCTTCCCCGAGTACTGGCTGTTCGCCCTGGGTGCGCTCTTCATCGTCGTCACCCTGTACCTGCCGAAAGGCGTCATCGGATTGCTGCGCCGGAGGGGCGAAGGATGAAAACCGCACCCGTACCCGAACTGATCGACGTCGCAGACGCCAGCGGCAGCGGCCGCGATGCCATTGGGCTTGGCCGCGTGAAGAGCGCCGGCCTGGATGCCCGCCACGGGACCATCCTCAGCCTGGAGGACATCAACGTCAGTTTCGATGGCTTCAAGGCGCTGACGAATCTGAGCCTCTACATCGGCGTCGGCGAACTGCGCTGCATCATCGGCCCCAACGGCGCCGGCAAGACCACCATGATGGACGTCATCACCGGCAAGACCCGTCCCGACAGCGGCACGGCTTTCTTCGGCGACACCCTCGACCTGACGCGCATGAGCGAAGTCGAGATTGCCCAGTCCGGCATCGGCCGCAAGTTCCAGAAGCCGACGGTGTTCGAGGCATTGAGCGTGTTCGAGAACCTGGAGCTGGCGCAGAAAACCGACAAGTCGGTGTGGGCGAGCCTGAAAGCCAAGCTCAACGGCGAGCAGCGGGACCGCATCGACGAGGTGCTGAGCACCATTCGCCTGGACACCTCGCGCAATCGCCCGGCTGGGCTGCTCTCCCACGGCCAGAAGCAGTTTCTCGAAATCGGCATGCTGCTGATGCAGGACCCGCAACTGCTCTTGCTCGACGAACCGGTGGCCGGCATGACCGACGCCGAAACCGAGTTCACCGCCGAGCTGTTCAAGAGCCTGGCGCGCAAGCACTCGCTGATTGTGGTCGAGCACGACATGGGCTTCGTCGACACCATCGCCGACCACGTCACCGTGCTGCACCAGGGCCAGCTGCTGGCCGAAGGCTCGCTCGAAACCGTGCAGAACGATGAGCGGGTGATCGAGGTTTATCTCGGACGATGAGCTTGAAGCTGGAAGCTAGAAGTCGGAAGGAAGAGCCGCTCCGAGTCGCCTTGGCTTCCAGCTTCCGGCTTAAAGCTTCCAGCTCTCTAACGGAGAACAATTTATGCTGCAAGTCGACTCACTCCACCAATACTACGGCGGTAGCCATATCCTCCGCGGCCTGTCTTTTGACGCAAAAATTGGCGAAGTCACCTGCCTGCTCGGACGCAACGGCGTGGGCAAGACCACCCTGCTCAAATGCCTGATGGGCCTGATCCCGGCCAAGGAAGGCGCGGTGAACTGGGAGGGCAAGCCGATCACCGGCTTCAAGCCGCACCAGCGCGTGCACGCCGGCATCGCCTATGTGCCGCAGGGGCGCGAGATCTTCGGCCGCCTGACCGTCGAGGAAAACCTGCTGATGGGCCTGTCCCGCTTTAGCGCCAGGGAAGCCAGGGAAGTACCCCAGTTCATCTACGAGCTGTTCCCGGTCCTCAAGGAAATGAAGCACCGCCGCGGCGGTGATCTCTCCGGCGGCCAGCAACAGCAGCTGGCCATCGGCCGCGCGCTGGCGAGCAAGCCGCGCCTGTTGATCCTCGACGAACCCACCGAAGGCATCCAGCCCTCGGTGATCAAGGAGATCGGCGCGGTGATCAAGAAGCTCGCGGCCCGCGGCGACATGGCGATCCTCCTGGTGGAGCAGTTCTATGACTTTGCCGCCGAACTGGCCGACCAGTACTTGGTGATGAGCCGTGGCGAGATCATCCAGCAGGGACGTGGCGAGACGATGGAAGCCGAAGGCGTGAGGGGGCTGGTCGCGATCTAGAAACGAGCTGCGCCAGCAGTGCCTGGCTGTGCAGAGCACGATGGCCACATGGCGCAGCAGTCATATCGATTCAATCGAGGCAAGCGTCGGCCTCGTTGCTGCGTGGTCGATCGTGATTTTCGGTACAGCCATTATCTAAGCGGGCCGGATCTGGCCCCTGCAGGCGTCCAGCATTGTTATGCGGCGTGGCGCTTATCCCCGCAACAGAACCACTGCGAGCGCTTCCACTCTCAGCTGGAGGCGATGGATTTTCGACACCTGATAGGTGCCCTTCTGCTGCGCAACCTGCCGGCGCGCTTCGCCGCTGGCCATACCAGCCGGTGGTCGGCCAAACGAAGCAACCGCTTGTTCGGCTTCTACGCTAAAGGGCACGCAGGCAACCGGGCCAGACCTCTCGTGCAATCGGCTGAGCGGTGCAAGTGCGACATGCGGTGCCCCCCGTATCCGAGGACGATTTCCATGAAAACAATAAAAAACCGGCGTACCCAGCGTGCCATTCGGTACGGCCTCGTTTCGCTTTCACTCGCCATCTGCAGCGCCGCACAGGCTGCGCCTCGGCTGACGCTCGAAAGCCTTTCCAACCGGCCGGACAAACTCAGCGGTGGCGACGCACTGATCCGTATCGGGCTGCCAGACCCGGCCGCTGCCGAAGGGCTGCGGGTCAGGCTGAACGATACCGACGTCACCGGGGCATTCCGCCTGAGTGACAACGGCCGTTCGCTGGTTGGGTTGGTCGAAGGACTCAAGGAAGGCCGCAACCGGCTCATCGCCCAGGCCAAAGGCAGCGGGCCTGCCTGGCTGGTGCTGGTCTCCCACCCGCTGTCGGGGCCCGTCTTTGCCGGCCCCAAGCAGGAGCCCTTCGTTTGTGAGACCAACGAATTCCAGGTCTATCCGGGCGGCGAAACCCTGGGCGAGCCGCTTGACGAAAACTGCACCGTCGAACGCCGCGTGGATTATCTCTACCGCACCCAGTCCGGCCAGTTCCTCCCCTACGACCCACAAGTGCCGCCCGGTGATCTGACCATGACCACTACCCTCGACGGCGCCACCGTACCCTACGTAGTGCGGCTGGAGACCGGGGTCATCAACCGCGCCATCTACCAGACCGCCGTACTGGACGACCCGACACGCCCCGGCCCTTCAACCGTCCTGCGCGACGGGGCCTGGAACGGCCGGCTGGTCTACAACTTCGGCGGTGGCTGCCGGTCGGGCTGGTACCGCCAGGGCAGCAGCACGGGCGGCGTGCTGGACCATCGCGAACTGTCCCGAGGTTTCGCCACCGCATCGGCTTCGCTCAATGTGTTCGGCAACAACTGCGATGACCTGCTGGCCGCCGAGACCATGATGATGGTCAAGGAACGCTTTATCGAAACCTATGGTCGGCCGCGCTACACCATCGGCTGGGGCTGCTCGGGCGGGTCGTACCAGCAGCATCAGATCGGCGACAACTACCCCGGTCTGCTCGACGGCATCATCCCCTCGTGCAGCTTTCCGGAGGTCGGTTTCGGCACCGCCTATACGCTCGCCGACTCACGCCTGCTCTGGCACTACTACCAGAACGCGGGCGTGAAATGGACCGAGGAACAATTGCGGGCCGCATCCGGCTTTGGCGTGTTTGCCACCGTTGCCAACCTCGACAACGGGGCGGCGCGCCTGGACCCCGTTCCCGGTCGTCCTGATCGAGCCTCCGCCGAGTTCGACGCTTCGGTCGATGCCTCGCTGCGTTACCACCCGACCGACAACCCGCGCGGCGCTCGGGCAACCATCTACGACCATGCGGTCAACAGCTACGGGATCGACCCGCAAACCGGTTTTGCCCGCCGTCCGCTGGACAACGTCGGCGTGCAGTACGGGCTGGAAGCGCTGAATGCCGGGCAGATCAGCACCGCGCAATTTCTTGACCTGAACGAGAAAATCGGCGGGATGGACATCGATGCCAATTTCACAGCGCAACGCATGACCGCAGACCTGCGCGCCACACGTGCGGCCTACAGGACAGGTCGCATGCTCAATGGTGGCGGAGGCCTTGCCTCGATGCCGATTCTCGACTACGACCAGCTCTACACCGACCTGCAACCCGGCGGCGATATCCATCTCAAATTCCATCATTTCTCGACTCGAGAACGGCTGCGTGAGGCCAACGGGCACATCGACAACCACGTGATGTGGAGTGGCGGCGGCAACGCGGCGGATGACGCAGCCTATCCGGGCCGCGTCGCTTATATCCAAGACCGCGCTCTGGAGGCGATGGACCGCTGGCTGGCCCGGATCACTGCCGACACCAGCCCTGCGCCCAGGGCCGAGAAAGTGGTGCGCAACAAGCCCGCCGACCTTCAGGACGGCTGCTGGACACGGGAGGCAACGCCAGATTTCATCGCCGAGCCGCAACGTTTCGGTGGGCCCGGTACGTCAGCCTGCAACGACCTCTATCCGGCGTTCCCCTCGCCGCGAATGGTCGCCGGCGGCCCCATCGAGTCCAACATCATCAAATGTGAACTGAAGGCAGTCGATCCTCGCGATTACTCCGTTGATTTCAGCTCAGCGGACTATGCACGACTGACCCGGATCTTCCCGACAGGCGTGTGCAACTGGGAGGTGCCCGGCGTAGGCCAGACCGACCTGGCAGGCACCTGGCTCGACTATACCGGGGTCGGTCGTTACCACAGGGACCCTCTGCCGCGCCGACATTGAGAAGACGGCCCGGTTCGGGGCGCTTGAAACCGGGGCGGGCTGCAATGGCCCGACCCGCTAGCGAGCCGGTACGCCGCGCCACCAGCGCCTATGCTCACCGCCTAACGGCACGGTGAAAGCGCAGAGAGGGGAAGCAGTATCGCTGCCACTCATGCACCAGAAAAGAGCGAAATGGATCGATAGCCATGACCTTGCGCCAGTCTGGTGCAGCGTGAGCGCGAGCGGACCACCCGCAATCCAGAGAGACCATGCCGTTCTGTTCAGAAGGGCCGCACGCCGCTGCACCGCAATGGCGCAGGAGGCACGACTATTGCTGGCGTTTTCTGGATAAAAGCCATCGCGTACCGACCATGACTGCAATGCCCCCCATTTTCACGCCAAGCTGGGAAGCAGAGCTGACACTCGCCTACGCCGCATTCGGCCAGACGACGCGGCCCGTGCTGCGCCGGCATAAAGGCCCGTTGCGGGTGCAAAAGCACCTCTATCCGGAAGGCCCGGAGGTTTGTCAGCACATCATCGTCCATCCTCCTGGCGGGATTGCCGGTGGCGACCGGCTCGACATCAGCGCCACGGTTGGCGCTGATGCCTGGGCACAGCTGACCAGTCCGGGTGCGGCGAAGTGGTATCGCGCCGCCGGCCCGGCATTTCAGGATGTACGGTTGCGCGTCGAGGCCGGTGCCACGCTCGAATGGCTTCCGCAGGAGACCATCGTCTACTCGGCGGCGCAGGCCGAGCTGAGAACATCCATCGACCTGGAAGGCGATGCGCGGTTGTTCTACTGGGACATCATTGCGCTCGGGAGAAAGGCCAGTGACGAACGTTTCGAAGCCGGGCACTTCCAGGCGCAGCTGGATATCCGCCGCGACGGCGAGCTGCTCTGGCATGAACGCCAGCGTGTTAGGGGTGGAGACGGGCTGCTCGACTCGCCCATCGGGCTCGACGGCCACCCCGTGTTCGCTACCCTGGTCGTCAGTGGCGAGATCGATATTGAACTGCTGGAGCAGTGCCGTGGACTTGCGAACCAGGTCCGAGGCGATCTGACACAGTTGCCTGGCATGCTTGTCGGGCGCTGCCTGGCTGGCGAGGCGTTGCATGCCCGCGCCTGGCTGATCGATCTCTGGCGACTGCTGCGACCGGCACTGCTGGACCGCGAGGCAGTGCCGCCGAGGATCTGGAGTACATGAATATTTGGTGGGCAAGGCTGCGCCGTTGCCCACCCTACGCCGGCGCTTGCTACGTGCCGCCCCGATAATCGCTGCGTGGTCTCGACCACGAGCCGGTGGATGTAAAAGCGACATCCACTCTACGACTGGAGCTGTTATGGATCTGTCACCTAGAGAGAAGGACAAGCTGCTGATCTTTACCGCCGGCCTGGTGGCCGAGCGCCGGCTGGCCCGCGGTGTGAAGCTCAACTACCCGGAGGCCATGGCCTACATTTCCGCCGCCCTGCTCGAGGGTGCGCGCGACGGCCAGACGGTTGCCGAGCTGATGCACTACGGCACTACCCTGCTCAGCCGCGAACAGGTCATGGAAGGCGTGCCGGAAATGATTCCGGAGATACAGGTGGAGGCCACCTTTCCCGACGGCACCAAGCTGGTCACCGTGCATCAACCAATCGCCTGAAATATGGGTCAATGTCTACTGCTAATGACCTTGAACCGCTTGGAAGGAACTCAACGTGCAGATACGCGACGCCCTGGACACCGACCTGGAAGGCATCCTGCAGATCTACAACGATGCCGTGCAGAACAGCACCGCAATCTGGAACGACCGGATCGTCGACCTCGAAAACCGCCGCGCCTGGCTGGCCGAACGTCACGCGCAGGGCTATCCGGTACTGGTCGCCATTGACGACCGCGGGCAGGTCGCCGGCTACGCCTCGTTCGGCCCCTGGCGCCCTCATGATGGCTTCCGCCACACCGTCGAGAACTCGGTCTACGTCAGCCCTGACCACCGTGGCAGCGGCATCGGTCGCAGCCTCATGCAGGTCTTGATCGAGCGCGCCCGGGCGCTGGAGAAACACGTGATGATCGCCGCTATCGAAAGTGAGAACCGCGCCTCCATCCATATGCACCAGCAGCTGGGCTTCATCCATGCCGCACAGATGCGCCAGGTGGGCTGCAAGTTCGGCCGCTGGCTGGACCTGACCATGATGCAACTGCCCTTGAACAGGAACCCTCATCCATGATTCCCGGCGAATACCAGATCAAGGACGGCGAGATCGAGCTCAACGCCGGCCGCCGCACCCTCACCCTCTGCGTGGCCAACAGCGGCGACCGGCCGATCCAGGTCGGCTCGCACTACCACTTCTTCGAAACCAACGACGCGCTCGCCTTCGACCGCGCCGCCGCCCGCGGCATGCGCCTGAACATTCCGGCAGGCACCGCGGTGCGCTTCGAGCCAGGCCAGAGTCGCGAGGTGGAGCTGGTCGATTTGGCTGGGGACAGACGGGTGTTCGGCTTTGCCGGACGGGTAATGGGAAAGCTTTAAAAGCCGAAAAGAGCGCTGAAGGCTTGAAGCCGGACGAAAAAACCAAAGGGCCACTCGATTTTGCCCTTTCGTCCAGCCTCCAGCTTTCCAGCCTCCAGCGAAGGCAGAACGCCAAAGGCATCAGAAGGAACACCAGCCATGAAGATATCCCGCCAAGCCTACGCCGACATGTTCGGCCCCACCGTTGGCGACAAGGTGCGCCTGGCCGACACCGACCTGTGGATCGAAGTCGAAAAGGACTTCACCACCTATGGCGAAGAGGTGAAGTTCGGCGGCGGCAAGGTGATCCGCGACGGCATGGGCCAGGGCCAGTTGTGCGCCGCCGAGGTGGTCGACACCCTGATCACCAATGCGCTGATCATCGACCACTGGGGCATCGTCAAGGCCGACGTGGGCCTCAAGGACGGCCGCATCGCCGCCATCGGCAAGGCCGGCAACCCGGACATTCAGCCCGATGTGACCATCGCCATCGGCGCCAGCACCGAAGTGATCGCCGGCGAAGGCATGATCCTCACCGCCGGAGGCATCGACTCGCACATCCACTTCATCTGCCCGCAGCAGATCGAAGAGGCGCTGATGAGCGGCGTGACCACCATGATCGGTGGCGGCACCGGGCCTGCTACCGGCACCAACGCCACCACGGTGACGCCCGGCCCCTGGCACATGGCGATGATGCTCAAGGCCGCCGACGCCTTCCCGATGAACATAGGTTTCACCGGCAAGGGCAACGCCTCGCTGCCCGAACCGCTGATCGAGCAGGTCAGGGCCGGCGCCATCGGCCTCAAGCTGCACGAGGACTGGGGCACCACCCCGGCGGCCATCGACAATTGCCTGTCGGTCGCCGACCAGTACGACGTGCAGGTCGCGATCCACACCGACACGCTGAACGAATCGGGCTTCGTCGAGACCACCCTCGGCGCGTTCAAGGGCCGCACCATCCACACCTACCACACCGAAGGCGCTGGTGGCGGTCATGCCCCGGACATCATCAAGGCCTGCAGCCTGCCGAACGTGCTGCCCAGCTCGACCAACCCGACCCGGCCGTTCACCCGCAACACCATCGACGAACACCTGGACATGCTCATGGTCTGCCACCACCTCGATCCGAGCATCGCCGAGGACGTGGCCTTCGCCGAGAGCCGCATTCGCCGAGAAACCATCGCCGCCGAAGACATCCTCCACGACCTCGGCGCGTTCTCCATGATCAGCTCCGACAGCCAGGCCATGGGCCGCGTCGGCGAGGTGATCACCCGCACCTGGCAGACCGCCGACAAGATGAAGAAGCAGCGCGGCCCCCTGCCCGGCGACGGCGCAGGCAACGACAACTTCCGCGCCAAGCGCTACATCGCCAAATACACCATCAACCCCGCGATCACCCACGGCGTCAGCCACGAGGTGGGCTCGATCGAGGTGGGCAAATGGGCGGATCTAGTGCTCTGGCGCCCGGCCTTCTTCGGCGTGAAGCCGACGCTGATCCTCAAGGGCGGCGCCATTGCCGCGAGCCTGATGGGCGACGCCAACGCCTCGATCCCCACACCGCAACCGGTGCACTACCGGCCGATGTTCGCCAGCTACGGCGGCTCGCTGCATGCCTCCAGCTTTACCTTCATCAGCCAGGCCGCCTTCGAGGCCGGCGTGCCCGAGCAACTGGGGCTGAAAAAGAAGATCGGCGTGGTGAAGGGCTGCCGTTCGGTGCAGAAGAAAGACCTGATCCACAACGACTACACGCCGGATATTCAGGTCGACCCGCAGAACTATCAGGTGCGCGCGGATGGGCAGCTGCTCTGGTGCGAGCCGGCCGAGGTGCTGCCAATGGCGCAGCGGTATTTCCTGTTCTGATCTGGACGGTTCTATATGAAGGCGGCCATGGCCGCCTTTTTTTGTGCACCTTGGGCTTGGCTTGCACGATTCAAGTGCAGAAAGCTCTCTTAAAGGCATCCCGTGCAAACGCGCATGGCTCGCAAAACCGCGAACGCCAAGCGGTAGCCGAGCGGGTCTGCCAACGCGAACGGGGGGCGATGAACCGCTCTGGAAGAGCGGCACCGGTATGGATCGCGGGAAGTGCATAACAAAGGTTTGATTTATGTATACAAAAACCATCAATCCGGGATTTAGCTTCTAAGCTCTACTTTAGGCCCGGTCCCATTTGGCACTGGCCAACAGGCTCTAATTCGCAGACTCTGTCATACGCGGAACAAGAACTGCATACAAAAACCTACAATAGTCATGCACAGAGCGTCCTCCTATGAATCACAACGATTTCCACATCAAGCAGATCGACCCCACTCTGTACAACGATGACCTCGCCCCGCTCGCCCCCGCCAAGCGCAAGTGGGGCTGGTTCGAGATCTTCAATGTCTGGTCGAACGACATCCAAAGCCTGTTCGGCTACACCCTCGCCGCCACGCTGTTCATCAGCTACGGCCTCAACGGCTGGGCCGTGCTCGCGGGCATCGTGCTGGCAGGTTTCATCGTCATGGGGCTGGTGCAGCTGACTGGCAAACCCAGCGTCAAGTACGGCATCCCCTTTCCGGTGATGGCTCGTGCCAGCATGGGCGTACGCGGGGCGAACTTTCCGGCGGTGGTGCGTGGCATCGTGGCGATCTTCTGGTATGGGGTGCAGACCTACTTCGCCTCGACCGCCGTAGCGCTGCTGATTCGCACGCTGGCAGGGCCGGGCTCGGAGGCCACGCTGCTGGGGCTTACAACCGTCGACTGGGTCGCTTACGTAATCGTCTGCGTGTTCCAGGTTGCGCTGTTCGTGCGTGGTGTCGATTGGGTCACGCGCTTCCTTAATTGGGCCGGTCCACTGGTCTACCTGGTGATGATCGCCATGATGATCGCGATCTGTTACCAGGCCGGGCCGAGCCTGGCCGGTGCGCTGGGCAGCATCTTCAGCGGTACCGGTAGCTACGCTGGCGGGCCCATCGCTGCGTTCGCCGCGGTGGTCGGCACCATGGTCGCCTACTTTGCGGCGGTGGTAATCAACTACGGCGACTTCGCCCGCTTCGTGAAGAGCGAGCGGCAGATGCGCATCGGCAACCTGCTCGGGCTGCCGGTGAGCCTGGCGTTCTTTTCGCTGATTGCACTGGTGATCACCGCCGGCACAGTAGTGGTGTTCGGCGAAACACTGACCAACCCCACCGACATCGTCGCGCGCATCGACAATGTCGGGCTGACGCTGATCGCGGCGATCACCTTCTTTGCCGCTACCGTGGGCATCAATCTGGTCGCCAACTTCATCCCGCCGGCCTACGACATCGCCAACCTGGCGCCTTCGCGCATCAGCGCGCGCACCGGCGGATTCATCACCGCGGCCATAGCGTTTTTCATTGGCGCGCTGTGGGTGTCGTTCATCAGCGCAGTGGGCATCGCTGCTTTCGTCGATACGCTGGGAGCGGTACTGGCGCCGCTGTACGGCATCATCGTCGCCGACTATTACCTGGTGCGTCGGCAACGGCTGGACGTTCAGCAGCTGTTCTCGGCCGAGCCGGGATCAGCCTATTACTTCAATGCTGGCTGGAACCGCAAGGCGGTGATCGCCTTTGGCATCAGCTCGGTGTTTTCCGTCGCCTCGGTCTGGATGCCCGGCCTGGAAAGCCTGTCGGGCTTCGCCTGGCTGCTCGGAGCGCTGTTCGGTGCCGTGCTGCATTACCTGCTGATGCGCAAGCAGATCCTGCCGGCGCAAGCGCCGTTGCCGGTCAGGACTCAGGCGTAACCTGCTGTTGCGAGCCGAGTCGGGCCTGGCCGGTCGGCCTGGCTCGGCCTGGCGCTCCTGCTATTGACGCCGGCAGATCAGCAGGACGGCGTCCGGCGCGCATTCGCTCAGGCAGCGTGCTCGGCCTTCATCAGGGCGTAGGCACCGAGGTAAGCACCAGCAAGCTGGGTTTTCTGCTGGTCACTGAGCAGCTTGCCTGCCATCTGGAAGAACTTGTGTTCCTCCTCCTGCAGGTGATGGTGAACCTTGTCCGAGAGTTTACGGGCCTGAGCAAGCCAGCCGGGACTGCTGGGATCGGTCTCTTCCAGCGCCTCGACCATCTCGTCCATCTCGTGATGCTCCGCGATGGCATGACGGGACAGATCGACACCACTGTCGTCATGCATCAGGGGGATATAGAAGTGCCGTTCTTCAGCGACCGAGTGCACCCAGAGCTCCTGCTTGAGCTGGGCGAAAAGTGCTTTGCGTTCGGCGCTGTCGCCGCTGGTCTGGATCAGTCGCTCGGACAGCTCACGCTGGATGTCGTGGCTCTGGCGCAGCGCTTCGAAAATCATCATGACAGCAATCCTCTTCCTTGAATCGATGGGCAGTGCGGGTGTGACAGGCGTCCTCTCACCGAGTGCCACCAGAGCCGATATTTTTGTCGATGCTCAACGCAACTGGCTGTCCTTGCTGCCTCGGCGGTTGTAGCCGCTGAACTTCGCCTCTTGCCTGTCCAGCTCGGTCTGGCACTTCACGCACAGCCTCACGCCCGGCACCGCCTGACGCCGAGCCTCGGGAATCAGCGCATCGCACTCTTCGCAACGCGCGAGGCTTTCGCCTTGCCCCAGCCGGCTTCGTGCACGCTGGACCGCGACCTCAATGGTGCTGTCGATCTGATCCTGGACGGCACCCTCGTTCGCCCAACCCGTAGCCATGATGACCTCCCGGCAACTCAAGCCTTAGCTGTTCAATGATTAGAGTGTGCGCCTCCCGGGCCGTTCAGTGCCGCTCAACAAGCTTACGCGCATCAGTCGTCAACCCGGCGGCACCATCCGTCGATCCGCTGGCGTCAAAACGACGAGCGGGGATCCCGCACTGGCTGCATTGTCTATCCTTCAGGCCGATTGAGCGGCAAGGCCGGTTCGAGCGCCGACTCAGGCGCTCTGCCCCGGGGCTCTGCCTGATCGTGGTCGCACGGCGGCCTTCTGTCGAACACACCCCAAGGGAAGCGGTGATGCACAAGAAGATCCTGACGGCGCTGATCATTGGCCTGAGCGGATGCGCCAGCCAACCAGAAGTCGTCGAGCGTGAAGTGGGCCAGTTCGACCTGCGCCTCGGCACGGCTCCAACCCGCAGCATGGCGCAAGGGTTGGTCAGCCCGACAGCAGGCAGTACCTTCCGCGGCGGGCTGGACCTGACCCACAGCAGCGGCTTTTACGTCGGCCAGTGGACGCCGACCATGGGCATCATCGAAGGCAATCAGCTGGAGCTGGACACCTACGTCGGCTACGTCCAGCAGCGCCTGGACGACGCACCGGGCTTCGAGCTCGGCGTGATCCGCTACAACTTTCCCGAAATGGAAGACTGGGATCGCCATGAGTACTACGCGGGGGTCAATGTCGCGGGCAGCCGCCTGGGTGGCGCGCTGAGCCGGTCGCCGGGGCGAATCGACAGTACGATGCTGCTGGAACTTGGCTCGTTTCGGCCGTTCGATCTCGATGTGCGAGTGAAATACGCCACCCACTCGATGGACAGCCCCCAATATCACGTGGGCGGCAGCGTGCGGGTTTTTCACGACTGGTCATTGAACCTGTCCCGCCCGCTGCTCGGCATGCACCTGGACCTGTCCTACACCGACTCCAGCCTGAGCGGGCCGGAGTGCGGTGTCTATTCGGGGCAAAACGCCCATTGCGAAAGCTATTTCATGTTCAAGGCCGAACGCTCACTGTTCTAGCGCGGCGGGCAGGCCTGGTTGAAGCGCATCCGTGCGTGCCAGACCGCAAGCAGGAATGCCGTGGCGGCAAAGCCGTAAAGCAGGCCGAGATTGCCATCCCCATAGAGCCATGAGCCGAGCACCGGGCCGGTGGCCATGCCCATGAAGCGGAAAAAGTTGTAGCTGCCCACCGCCGTGGCGCGGTTGTGCGGATACAGATCCATCAGCAGGCTGGTCTGTACCGGCAACGACAGGCCGAGAAACAGTCCGAAGGCGCTGACGGCGACCACCAGAGCAGCCAGCGACCATTGGGCGACGGCTAGAAACAGCAACAGGCTGAGCGCATTGAGCGCCGCGGTCGTGACCAGCGCCGGTCGCGGCCGCCAGTGTCCAAGCAGTCGTCCGCCGGCAAAACTGCCGATCACCACGGCAATGGACAGCGGCAGGAACACCATCCCCTTCTCACTGGCGCTAAGGCCGTACGTGCTGCCGAGTACGCGCGGCATGAACACCAGGTAGTTGTAGAAGGCGTAGTACTGCACGAAGCTCAGCAGCATGATCGCCAGCCCCTGGCGGTTGCGCAGCACATCCAGGTATTCCCTGGGGTGAAAGGCGCGAGGCGTGCCGCCCGCCGGACGGGTTTCCTGCAACCAGACGGCGTTGCTCAGCAGCGCAACGCCACCGACCACGGCGAGCAGCAGAAATACGTAGTGGAAGTCGAGGTGTTCACCAATGAAGCCGCCCACCACCGGACCTACCACCGGCCCCAGCGCCACCATCATCTGGAACGAGCCCATCGCCCGGCCGCGCTCGGCGCCTTCGAAGCGATCGCCGATCACCGTCACTGCCACCACCGCACCGGCAGCGATACCCACCGCCTGCAAGGCACGAAACACCAGCAGCGTCTCGATGTTGGTCGAGAGAAAACAGCCGATGGACGCGCCGATGTAGCACGCCAGCCCCAACAACAGGGTGCGCCTGCGGCCGCTTCGATCCACCAGCGGGCCGTAGACGATCTGCATGAACGCCAGAACGAAGGTAAAGATGGAGATGCTGAGGTTGATCAGCAACGGCGTGGTGTTCAGCGATTCGCCCAGCTCCGGCAGGATCGGCGCATAGACCGTCTGGGTGAAAGGCCCGAGAAACGCCGCGAAGGCGACCATGAATGTCAGCAGGCGTGGGCTCAATCGATTCTCCGCTAGATCAGATAAGGTCACCCGGCCACGCATGCGGCCGGGCGTAATCGGTCACTCCTTGACCTGCATATAGTCCTCGGCCCAGACCATATATTCCTCGGCCGTCGAGTATTTGACCGACAACTGGGAGGCGTTGAGATCGGATGCATCGATCTGGCGCTGTTCGCGCAGGCAGTCATAGGTGGCCTTGATGGCCGCGAAGTAAGCCGCATGTCCATTGACCACGATACGCACGCCAAGGTCGGCCAGCCGGGCATTGTCACGCAGGCGCGGGTTGCCATAGGTGACCAGCTTCAGCGGCACCTTGAGCTTTTCCGCGACCTGCTCGAGCTGTTCGAAATCTTCGATACCCACCAGGCAGATGGCATCGGCGCCTGCGGCCTCATAGGCCTGCACGCGTGCGATCACCTCTTCCAGGCCGATCACGCCGGCGTTGGTCCGCGCGATGATGCACAGCTCGGGGTCGATGCGCGCCTCCAGCGCCGCACGGATCTTGCCGACCGCTTCGAACATGCCGATCAGGTCGGTGGACTTGCGCCCGAATTTGGCGGGCAGCAGCGTGTCTTCAATGGTCAGCGCCGCGATTCCTGCGCGCTCCAGCTCAACCACGGTGCGCATCACGTTCAGCGCGTTGCCATAGCCGTGGTCGGCGTCGGCGATGATCGGCAGTCGCGATACGCGGCCGATGCGCGTGGCCTGCTCGACGAATTCACTCAGGGTGATCAGCGCAAAGTCGGGCGCGGCCAGGACCTGTAGCGAGGCGACCGAGCCACCGAGAATGCCGACTTCGAATTCAAGATCGGCGGCGATACGCGCCGACATCGGGTCGAATACCGAGGCGGTGTGGTAGCAGCGATCGGAGGCCAGCAGCTGACGGAATTCGCTGCGCAGGGTGTGATGAGAGATACGTTGCATGTGGGTTCCTGATGAATCGCACGCAAGGGTCGAGTCGCCCTTGTCTGGTCAAGTGTTGGTATTGCGCGGACAGCGCAGTGGCCTGTCCGAGTGTTTCAGAGTGTCGGGCGCGGTCGCCGCCCCTGCACATACGCCATGACCAGCCCGCTGGCGATGATGATGGCCATGCCGACAATGGCGCCCAGATCCGGCGTATGTCCAAAGGCAATCAGGCCCACCACTCCGGCAAAGATGATCTGCGAATAGGTGAAGGGCGCCAGCGCGGCGGCGCTGGCAAAGCGAAACGCATTGGTCAGTAGCAGATGGCCGCTCATGGCCATGGCGCCGAGCGCAGCCATCAGCAGCGCGTCATGCAGCGTCGGAGTCTGCCAGTTGAAGATCACCAGCACGCTCAGCACCAGGCTGCCGACCACGCTGGTGATGAAATTGCTGGTCACCGGATGATCCGTGGCGCTGAGTCGACGCGTGATCAACTGATAGACCGTGAAGCTCAGCGCTGCGCCGAGCGGCAGCAAGATGGCCGGCGTGAACAGGGCACCGCCCGGCCGCACGATGATCATCACGCCGATCAGCCCACAACCGACCGCCAGCCATTGGGCACGGCTGACCTGCTCGCCAAGCAAGGCGGACGCGATAGTAACCAGCAATGGGGTCAGAAAGATGACTGCCGTCGCTTCGGCCAGCGGGATATAACTCAGGCCGCTGATGAACAGGATGCTCACGCAGACCAGACTGAGCCCACGGCAGATCTGCAGCTTCAGCCGCAATGTGTGGAACACGCGGCGCCCCATTCGCGGCGTGAAGAGGGCAAACATCAGCGTCGACTGGGCCAGGTAGCGCCCCCAAATGATCAGGAACACCGGATAGAGCTGCGTCAGGTACTTGGACAGCCCGTCATGGGTCGCGAGCGTCAGGCAGGAAGCCAGGATGAGCAGCACGCCAAGCAAGGGCCGGTGGGAATTATTCAATGGGTTAACCGCGACAATAGGTAGCAACCTAAGAATTATGCCCGTAAATCGGCTTTTCGTCAGTGTCCGGATGAATCGAACTGACCAGTCGATCTCGCTTGTGCCCCTCGTCTGGCCGCTCACTCTGTCACATCTGTTCGCGTATGATCGCCAGCCCTTCGCGGCCCCACAGCGGTCCGAACCCGTTCGAGTGTTCTTTGATGTTCAAGTTGAGAGCGATGCAGGTGCGCGATCTACCTGCGGTGATGGCGATTCAGGAAGAATGCTATGCCGTCGAAGTCCACGAGGACGAAGCGGTGATCCTCAACCGTCTCGCCGCCTGCCCGCAGCTGGCCTGGGTGGCCGAGGACGACCTGGGCGTATGCGCCTATCTCTTCGCCTACCACTCGCGGGTCGGCAAGGTGACGCCACTGGATGGCGACTTCGAGTCCCACGCCAAGGCCGACTGCTTGTATCTGCATGACCTTGCCGTCTCCCGGCGCGCCAGTGGCCGAGGAATCGGACCGGCATTGGTGCAGAAAAACCTCGAGCAGGCGCGTAGTCAGAAGTTGCGCTATTCGGCGCTGGTGTCGGTGCAGGAGTCCGAGACCTTCTGGTCTCGGCTCGGCTATGCCGCTCATACGGAGCTGGAGCCGCCCCAAGCCAGCAACCTGGCCAGCTACCAGATTCCTGCCGTCTACATGGTGCGGGCACTGCACTGAGCGCACGCAGATGGTGCATACCAAACACAGGCGCACCATAACGGAACAGCGCAGAGCCCCATTTTCACGCACGTTCGGCCCACAGGCTGCGGGACGTGTCTGTTGCGGCGGGTTGGCAAGGGCCTTGCTCTGCTTGTGCCAATAGCACAACCGGAACTGCTCGCCATGCTGGTCATTCACCACCGCACCTCCCCGCAGGTTAACGTCGACGCCGAACTGGAGCTGACCTTCGAAGCTCGTAGCAAGTCGCGTCTGCGTTGCTTCACCACCACGGGTGAGGATGTCGGCCTGTTTCTCGAGCGCGGCCAGCAACCGCTACATGACGGCGAATGCCTGCGCGCCGAGGATGGCCGTATCGTCCGCGTAAAGGCCCGCGCCGAACAGCTCCTTCATGTGACCTGCAGCAGCGCGTTCGAACTGACGCGCGCCGCCTATCACTTGGGCAACCGCCATGTGGCACTGCAGGTCGGCGACGGCTGGCTGAGGTTGCTCGACGACTACGTTCTGAAAGACATGCTGCTGCAGCTGGGCGCAAGCGTCGAGGCCATCGAAGCCCCCTTCCAGCCGGAGCACGGCGCCTACGGTGGCGGCCATCACCACTCCCATGCAGGCGAAGCCGAGTTCAGCTACGCGCCGCGTCTGCATCAGTTTGGCGTGCGCACGTGAATCCTGCAGCGTTCGCGCTGCTGCGGCTTGCCAGCCCGCAGTTGCCGATCGGTGGATACAGCTATTCGCAGGGCCTGGAAATGGCCGTCGAATGCGAGCGGGTACACGACGAAGCCAGCGCCCGTCGTTGGCTGGGCGATCAGCTGCTGCTGAATCTGGCGCGCTTCGAAGCGCCTTTGCTGCTGGCCCATTGTCAAGCCGCCGCGGCTGAAGACTGGGCAGAACTCGATCGACTTGCCGATTGCCATCGCGCCAGTCGCGAAACCCGCGAACTGCGCCTGGAAAGCCGGCAGATGGGCTACTCACTGAAGCAACTGCTGGACAATCTGCCCGAGCTCGACGCCCCGGCCCGCGCCCTGTTTCAGCGCATCGAGGAACCCGGTCTCGCCCTGGGCTGGGCTCTGGCCGCGCGTGCCTGGGGCATCAGCCCGGACGATGCGCTGACCGCCTGGCTCTGGGGCTGGCTGGAAAACCAACTGGCGGTGCTGATGAAAACCCTGCCGCTCGGGCAGCAAGCGGCCCAGCGGCTGACCTCGCAGTTGCTACCAACCCTTCAGCGGGCCCAGCACGACGCAACCCTTATCGAGCCAGAACACTGGGGCAGCGCCGCCTTTGGCCTGTCCCTGGCGAGCATGGCGCATGAACGACAATACAGCCGCCTGTTCCGCTCCTGAGACAACTTTCACACGAGGAAACAGACCATGAACACCCAACCCCTTCGCGTCGGCATCGGCGGCCCGGTCGGCTCCGGCAAGACGGCGCTGACCCTCGCCCTGTGCCTGGCCCTGCGTGAGCGCTACAACCTGGCCGTGGTCACCAATGACATCTACACCCAGGAAGACGCACAGTTCCTCGTACGCAACGAGGCCCTGGCACCGGAGCGCATCATTGGCGTCGAGACCGGGGGCTGCCCGCACACGGCAATCCGCGAGGATGCCTCGATCAATCTGGAAGCGGTCGAGCAGCTCAACCGCCGTTTTCCGGGGCTGGATCTGATCATCGTCGAATCCGGCGGCGACAACCTTTCGGCGACCTTCAGCCCTGAGCTCTCTGACCTGACCATTTATGTGATCGACGTATCGGCCGGCGACAAGCTGCCACGCAAGGGCGGGCCGGGCATCTGCAAGTCCGACCTGCTGGTGATCAACAAGGTCGATCTGGCGCCCATGGTCGGCGCCTCGCTGGAAGTCATGGATCGCGATACGCGCAAGATGCGCGGCGACAAGCCCTTCGTCTTCAGCAACCAGAAGGTCGGCCAGGGACTCGACGAAATCATCGCCTTTATCGAAAAACAGGGAATGCTCAGCGCTGCCTGATCGCCCATCCGCCCATAGAGGAATCCGAAATGAACCCCCGCAAACCGCTGCTTACCGCCGCCCTGTTGCTGAGCCCTGCCTTGGCCTTCGCCCATCCCGGCCATGATCACGCTGGCCTGATGTCCGGCATCGCTCATCCGATTTTCGGCCTAGACCATCTGCTGGCAATACTGGCTGTTGGGCTCTGGGCGGCGCAGCAGCAGGGCAGCGCGCGCTGGTTGTTGCCGCTGACCTTCGTCGCCACCATGCTCGTCGGCGGGCTGCTCGGCTTCGCCGGCATTGAAATGCCGCTGATGGAAACCGGCATCGCCGGCTCGGTACTGGCGCTTGGGCTGCTGGTCGCGTTGGCGGTGCGTCCACCGCTGGCCGTTGCGGCCGGCCTGACCGCGCTGTTTGCCCTCAGCCATGGCGTGGCCCATGGTCTGGAACTGCCAGCGCTGTCCAGCCCTTGGGGTTATGCCGCTGGCTTCGTCGCTGCCACTGCCGCACTGCATGGCATCGGTTACGTCATCGCTCGCAACCTGCCGCAACTCGCCATGCCCCTGGTACGCATTGCAGGCGGTGCCTCTGCGTTGGCTGGTGCCTGGTTGCTCATGGCCTGAGCAGGACACAAACCGAAACGTTCATGGAACCTGAGCGTCCCTTGAGACCCAAAAGTTGAGCCACGTCGCCGATCGTATTGGCGACGCCTCATCCATCGGTCCAAGGGAGAGCGCTACGTGTCCGGATCACCTCATGCCCGCGGTTTCGCCTACTGGGCGCTGAAAGTCTTCGCCCTCATTGTCGCCCTGTTTGGCCTCGCCCTCGCTGCTGGCGGTGTCTGGCTGATCAGCCTCGGCGGTTCCTGGTACTACCTCATCGCTGGCGCCGGCATGCTGGTTTCCGGCGTGCTGCTGTTCATGCAGCGCCTCAGTGGCGTCCTGCTCTACTGGCTGGTGTTCATCGGCACCCTCATCTGGGCGATCTGGGAGGTCGGCCTCGACCCCTGGGCGCTGGTGCCACGCCTGGTGGCGCTGGCCGTAATCGCCCTGCTCACGCTGGCGTTCATTCCGGTGCTGCGGCGCCACACCCGCAGGGAGGCGCACCCATGACCTGTCTGATTCGACTCGTTGGCCTGTTAAGCCTGGCCTGGCTACCGCTCAGCTACGCCCAAACGACTCCCGCGGACCCTTCGCTCGAACCCGCCACCACGGTGTCGCCGGGACCGGCGGGTACCGAACCCGAACCAGCCGACTGGACCGCCTACGGACGCAACAATGCAGCCACGCGCTACTCACCGCTGGATCTGATCAACCGCGACAACGTCGCCGATCTCAAGCCGGTTTGGGGCTATCGCACCGGCAACCTGCCCGAGCAGTCGGTGGTCGACAAGAAGTGGGCGCCGGAAACCACGCCGCTCAAGGTTGGTGACAATCTCTACCTGTGCGATGCGCTGAATGTGCTGATATCGCTGGATGCCAGCAGCGGACGTGAGCGCTGGCGCTACGACCCGGAGGTTTCGACCGACCATATTCCCTATTCGGCCACCTGCCGTGGCGTGAGCTACTACGAGGTGCCGGATGCGCCCGATGACGCGGCCTGCAAGCGCCGTATCATCGAGGGCACACTCGACGCCGAACTGGTCGCGGTGGACGCCGACACCGGCATGCCCTGCGCCGACTTCGGCCATGCCGGGCATGTCGATCTAATGGAAGGCATGGGCGACTCCGTACCCGGCTACGTCGCAGTGACCTCACCACCAACCATCGTTCGCGGAGTCGCCGTGGTCGGACATCAGGTCCTCGACGGGCAAAAGGAAGACGCGCCGTCTGGCGTGATTCGCGGATACGACGCGACCACCGGCGAGCTGGCCTGGGCGTGGGACATGGGCCGTCCTGGCGAGACCGGGCTGCCCGAAGGGGATGAGGTCTACACCCGGGGCACGCCCAACGCCTGGACCATCTTCTCCGGCGACGAGGATCTCGGGCTGGTCTATGTGCCGATGGGCAACTCGTCGGTGGACTACTGGAGCGGCAATCGCCGTGAGTTCGAAAAGCCCTACTCGACCGCGCTGGTCGCTCTGGACGTTACCGACGGATCAGTGCGCTGGGTGTTCCAGACCGTGCATAACGATGTCTGGGACTATGACCTCGGCTCCCAGGGCAGCCTGATCGACTTTCCGGTCAGCGACGGCCGCACAGTTCCAGCGCTGGTACTGCCCACCAAGATGGGCGACATCTATGTGCTCGACCGCCGCACTGGCGAGCCGCTGACACCTGTCGAGGAACGCCAGGTGCCGGCCAGCACATTGCCCGACGAAACGCTATCGCCTACGCAACCATTCTCGGTCGGCATGCCGTCGATGCCACGCGAGCCGCTGACCGAGAGCGATGCCTGGGGCGTGACGCCGCTGGACCAGCTGTGGTGCCGGATCCAGTTCAAGCGCGCCAACTATGAAGGCATGTACACACCGCCGAGCGTGGACCGGCCATTTCTGCAGTGGCCGAGCTACAACGGCGGTAACGACTGGGGCAGCGCCGCGGTGGACACCGACCGCAACATCCTGGTGCTGAACTACAACCACATCGCCATGCATGACCAGCTCATCCCGCGCGAGAAAGCCAACGAGCGCGGCATGGTCCCGCTCGGCGTACCCGGCGGCAGCACGTCATCAGGAGGCTCGGTACCGCAGTCAGGTTCGCCCTATGCCGTGTCCATCCAGGCCTGGCGCAACAGCCTGACCGGCGTGCCCTGCTCACGTCCGCCGTTCGGCGGCATCATGGCCATCGACCTCAACACCCGCGAGGTGCTGTGGAACGAACCGCTGGGCACCGCGCGCCGCAACGGGCCGTTCGGTATCTCGTCGCATCTGCCGGTGAAAGTTGGTACGCCGAACAATGGCGGCCCGGTGATTACCGCGGGCGGCCTGATCTTCATCGCGGCGGCCACCGACAACCTGATCCGCGCAATCGACATCGACACCGGTGAAGTGCTGTGGGAAGACGTGCTGCCAGCCGGGGGCCAGGCGACGCCAATGACCTACGAGGCCAACGGGCGCCAGTACCTGGTGATCGTCGCGGGCGGCCATCACTTCATGGAGACGCCGCCGGGCGACTATGTGGTCGCCTACAGCCTGCCGGGCAAAGGCGACCCCAAACTGCCGGAGTTCCTGAAAGACTGAGCGTCTCGGCGAGCCGCCATCCGTTAGCGGAACGGCGGCTCGTCGAAGCTGCGCAGCTTGCGCGAGTGCAGCGAGTTGAGCTGGGTGCGCAACAGGTCGAGCGCGGCAATGCCGATCTTCAAATGCTGGGTCACCGCGCGTTCATAGAAGGCGTTGGCCGAGCCCGGCAGCTTGATCTCGCTGTGCAGCGGCTTGTCCGAGACGCAGAGTAGCGTCCCGTAGGGCACCCGCAGGCGATAACCCTGGGCGGCAATGGTGCCGCTTTCCATGTCCACCGCCACCGCGCGGGACAGGTTGATCAATGGCCGCTCCTGGGCCCAACGCAGTTCCCAGTTGCGGTCGTCGTAGGTCAGCACGGTGCCGGTGCGCAGCCGCTTCTTCAACGCCTCGCCCTTGTCACCGGTGATTTGCGCTGCGGCTTCCTGCAGCGCCTGCTGGACTTCCGCCAGCGCCGGCAGCGGGATATGCGGCGGCAGCACGCGATCGAGAATGCCATCGCGGCGCATGTAGGCATGGGCCAGCACGTAGTCGCCGATGGATTGCGACTGCCGCAGGCCGCCGCAGTGGCCGATCATCAGCCAGCAATGCGGGCGCAGGACGGCCAGGTGATCGGTGATGTTCTTGGCGTTCGACGGGCCGACGCCAATGTTGACGAGGGTGACGCCGTCGCCATCCTCTGCCTGCAGGTGATAGGCCGGCATCTGGTAACGATGCCAGAGCACACCACCAATGATCGCCTGCGCCTCGCCCTCATCCATGCCGCGCTCGATGACGATATTGCCCGGCAGCACCATGCGCACGAAACGGGTGTCGTCGCGCAGCATGTCGAGACCGTGACGAATGAACTGATCGACATAGCGGTGGTAGTTGGTCAGCAGGATCCAGGGCTGCACGTGGCGCCAGTCGCTACCGGTGTAATGCACCAACCGGCGCAGCGAGAAATCCACCCGCGCACCATCGAAGAGCGCCAGCGGATAGGGGTCGGCATGTTCCCAGTCATACAGGCCATCAGCGATGTCATCGGTGGCAGCCGACAGATCGGTACTGGGGAACACGCGCGCCAGCTCGGCGGCAGTCACGCCGGTACCGGCCAGCTCATCGCCCTGCTCGATCACATAGGGGTAGGGAATGTTGCGGTCGCTGATACCCACCTCGACCTTCACGGCGAAGTCGCTGATCAGCGGGCGCAGCTGGTCCAGCAGGTAACTGCGGAAAGCCGTCGGGTGGGTCACGGTGACGCTGTAGACGCCCGGCGACTGCACCTTGGCATAGGCACGGGTGGAAGCCGGTACCTCGCCGTGGCACGCATAGGTCAGGCGCAGTTCGGGATAGTGGAACAGGGCCCGCTCGGTGGCATCCGGCTCCTGGCGCGTCGTGACATAGCGCTTGAGCGCCTGGTTCAGTGCGCGGGTGGCCTGCTGATGGAGCTCGGCAAGATGATCCACGGCTGCTTCAGCGCTGGTGGCAATGCGAAAGGTCTCGCCTGCTGGATTCATGGTGGGTTTCCTTGTTCATTCGTTGAAAACATCTTGCCTGCTGTTCGATGACAGCGGTAGCACCGCAGTGCTGCGATCACCGATCAGACGCGGCTATTCGCAGCGCCAGCGACTCCAGCCGCGCCTTCAGCACCGCCAGGCTGGGCGCTGCGGTGAGGCTCAGACGCAGCGCATTGGACGCGCCATGGCCAACCGCAAATACCTCCGCCGCTGCCGCTTCGATTCCTGCCTCGCGACACAGCGCTGCGGGATCGTGATCCTTCGCAAGCTCGAGCCACAGATGCGGCGAGGCGTTTGACGAGACGGACCCAAGCAGTTTCTGCGCCAGCCGCCAACGCCGGGCCATCTGCTCGCGCTGCCAGGCCAACCGACGCGCCGCGGTGCCGTCCTCCAGCCATTCGCAGCCGATCTGCAGGCATAGCGTCGACAAGGCCCAGCTGGTCGCCTGCCGTTCCGGATCAATACGCGACAGCCACTCGTTCGGCCCCGCGATGAATCCCAGGCGCAAACCGGGCGCGACCGTCTTCGACAGACTGCTGATCAGCAGGGTGCGTTCAGGCAACGTGGCGGCCAGTGGTGGTTCGTCGCCAAGTGCGCCGTAGATATCGTCTTCGATGATCAGCAAACCACGCCGTCGCGCCACGGCGGCGATAGCCTCGCGGCGCTGCGTATCCATGCTCACGGCGGTCGGGTTCTGCATGCACGGCGTCAGGACCGCCACGCGGGCCGAGGTAGCGCGGGCCAGGCGGTCGAGATCGTCCGGCAGGATGCCGAACTCGTCCATTGCCACTCCGTGCAGCGGCAGTCGTAACTGACGCCCGGCGGCCTTGATACCGGGGGACGTCAGGGCTTCGACCAGTACCGGCTCGCCTGGCTCGCACAATCCGATCAGCGCAGCGAACACGCCCTGCTGCGCCCCGGCACAGAGCATCACCTGCTGCGGCGGAATTTCAAGCGCACGACCACGCAACCAGCCGCTCACTGCCAGCTGGCCACGCTGCAGGCTGCGCGCCGAGGGATACCCCTGCAGGCTCGCCAGCTCACCCATCGCGCACAGTGCCGCCATGCTGCGCTGCATGTCGTCATCGTCGGGGTCGATTACCGGCAGGTTGGTCGACAGGTCGACCAGTTCCGGATGGGCCTCCGGCGTCTTCAGCCGGAACAGGCTGGCCTCGCGGCTGCTGGCGAGCACATAGGTACCACGCCCTACCTCGCCACCGACCAGATGCCGACGCGCCGCTTCGCGGTAGGCCTGCATTGCCGTGCTGGGATTGAGGCCGAGCGCCCAGGCCAGCCGCCGCTGCGGCGGCAGTCGATCACCCTGCCGCAGCTCGCCCCGTGCGATGGCCGATGCAATGGCATCGACCAGCGCCAGGTAACGCGGTTGGTCATCAGAGTCGAGTTTGGGTAACCACATTGTTGGCCATGCAATATAAATATTTACCCATACAATGCCCGCCACCTAGGATCGACGTCAAACTCGCCAAGGAGCCGTCGATGTTCGATCTATACCAACTGCGTCAGGCAGCCGAACTGATTCACCAGAGCGTACCGCCAACCCCGCAATACGCGTGGCCGCTGCTGGCCGAACGGCTTGGCTGCCAAGTCTGGGTCAAGCATGAGAACCACACGCCTGCCGGTGCTTTCAAGGTGCGCGGCGGTGTGCTCTATATTCATGAGCTGATCAAGCGTGAACCGCGCTTGCCGGGCCTCGTCACCGCAACCCGTGGCAATCACGGCATCAGCCTGGCGATGGCCGCACGCAACGCGGGTTTACGCCTGCAGGTTCTCGTCCCAGAAGGTAACTCGGCGGAAAAGAACGCCGCCATGCGTGCATGTGGTGCTGAGGTCATCGAATACGGTCGCGACTTCGATACCGCCCGCCAGCGCGCCGCGGAGCTGGCCGAGGCCAACGGCTGGCATTTTGTCCCGTCCCTGCACCCGGACCTGATCCGGGGCGTCGCCACCTATGCACTGGAACTCCTCGAAGCGGTGCCGGATTTGCGACGGGTGTATGTGCCCATCGGGCTTGGTTCGGGGATCTGCGGGATGATCCGAACCCGCGACCTGCTGGGCCTGGACACGGAGATCATCGGCGTGGTGTCCAGCGCGGCCGATGCCTACGCGCAAAGTGTCGAGCAGGGCCGCGTCGTCACCACCGAAACAGCCAACACCCTCGCCGACGGCATGGCCTGCCGCATCCCAGCGCCCGAGGCGCTTGAAATCATCCGCGAAGGCGCGGCGCGCATCGTGCGGGTCAGCGACGCCGAGATTCGCCAGGCCATCGTTGCGCTGCACGAAGACACCCACAACCTGGCCGAAGGCGCCGGCGCCGCCGCACTGGCCGCCGCCATGCAGGAACGCGAGCGCAACCTGGGCGAGCGGATTGCGGTGGTGCTTAGTGGGGGGAATATTGATCGAGCGGTGTTGGCGGAGATTTTGAAGGGCTGAACGGACCGCAGGCCTGCCACAAACCTCGATCTACGCGAAAAGCTTACCTATACGTTCATCCAGCGGTTTCGTTGAGCAAACCAACGGCATAGGATGCCAGCAATCAAAACGCCACTATGCAGCAGAGGCGAGGTTCGACATGGACGTTCACACTCGAGCTTTCCATGCTCATTCGACGACCAACCCCGACAAATCGGATTGGCAGCCCTTGCGTGAGCATCTGGAAGCGGTTGCGGAGATTGCTGCTCGAAACGCCTCTGCGTTTTCCGCCGACGCTCTGGCCCACCTGGCAGGCCTGCTACACGATTTGGGTAAGTACACCGATGAGTTCCAAAGGAGGATCACCGGCGACGCGATCCGGGTTGACCAGGCCGGCCCCGGCGGGCGCAAGGTGTCGCGCCCCACGCGGGGCGCGTGGGTTGAAACATCCTTCGCCGTGGCTGGCTCGGTCTGCTGGCCCGCTACGAGTTGCTCAGGTTCAAGGCCAATTTGGTTTCGCACCGATCCAGATTAGAGCCTGGTTAATAGTGATACCGACACATCACGATCTGCAGCTCGCCATCATCCACGGTATAAACCAGCCGGTGCTCGCTACTGATTCGTCTTGACCAGAAACCGCTCAGGTTGTGCTTGAGCGGTTCCGGTTTGCCGAGTCCCGTAAAAGGGTTACGCAGGGCATCGCGGATGAGCAGATTGATTCGTTTGAGGCCCGCCTTGTCGTTTTGCTGGAACCAGAGGTAGTCGTCCCAACCTTCGGGCGTGAACAGGATGTTCATGCCGCGCTTACTCTTCTTCCACCAACTGACGAGACTTCACCTTACCGGCGCGCAAATTGTTTACGGATTTGATCAGGCGCTCGGCATTAGCCGGCGAGCGAAGCAAATGTGCCGTTTCTTCCAGCGCATTGAAGTCGGCAAGGGAAATCATGACCACAGGCTCGCCTTTCTGCCGGGTGACCATGATGGGCGTGCGGTCGCCATTCACTCGATCCATGGTTTCAGCGAGATGCTGGCGCGCTGTGGTGTAGTTGATGGTTTGCATAATGGCTCCTCAGACATGCGCGAACTGTACATATATCCGTACATACTCTCAACCCGACCAGGCACGTTGGCAGTACGTGTTGACGAATCCTGCCTAGATTCACTGTTGCAGGGGAAACGGCTAATCCAGAAACGGCGCACCTCGCGCCAGCAAGGCGCTGATGTCCAGGCCACGCGGCAGGGTGCCGAATGCCCGGCCGTTGCCTTCCAGGCGGCTGGCGATGAACGCATCCGACACCGCTTCGTTACCCGCCTCCAGCAGCAGTCTGGCCTGTAGCGCAAGGGCTACATCTTCGGTGAGCTGGCGGGCGCGGTACTGAATGTCCTCCCTATCGGTGAAAGCTCTCTGCAATCGGTCGATGTGGTTCTTTAGGCGCGCATCGCCATGACCATCACCCAGTTCGGCAAACAGCACCTCAACCACGCCGGGCTCCTTCGACAACGCACGCAGCACGTCCAGACATTGGACGTTGCCCGAACCTTCCCAGATGGAGTTCACCGGCGCCTCGCGATACAGCCTCGGCATGATGGTGTCTTCGACATAGCCGGCGCCGCCCAGGCATTCGCTGGCCTCGGCGATCATTTCCGGGGCGCGCTTGCAGATCCAGTATTTACCGATCGCGGTCACCAGTCGGGCGAATTTCTGTTCCCCTTCGTCAAACGGATCGTCAAGCGCGCGGCCCATGCGCATGGTCAAGGCCAGCGCCGCCTCGCTCTCCAGCGCCAGGTCAGCCAGCACGTTCTGCATCAGCGGTTGATCAATGAGGGCACGCCCGCTCACCTGACGATGCGTGCAGTGGTGCATGGCCTGGGTCAATGCCTGGCGCATCAGCGAACTGGAGCCGATCATGCAATCGAAGCGGGTCGAGGAAACCATTTCGATGATGGTCGGCACGCCGCGCCCTTCTTCACCGATCATCCAGGCCAGCGCACCGCGATATTCGACTTCGCTGGACGCGTTCGACCAGTTGCCCAGCTTGTTCTTCAGCCGCTGGATATAGAACTGGTTACGACTGCCATCGGGGCGGTGGCGCGGCAACAGGAAACAGGACAACCCGGCGGCCGTCTGGGCAAGGGTCAGAAAGGCGTCGCACATCGGTGCCGAGCAGAACCATTTGTGCCCCACCAGCTCGTACAGCTGACCCGGACCGCTGGCGCCCATCGCATGCGCCTGGGTGGTGTTGGCACGCACATCGGTGCCGCCCTGCTTTTCGGTCATCGCCATGCCGATGGTGACGCCATTCTTCTGCTCCATCGGCAGGTTGCGCGGGTCATATTCGAGACTGAGGATTTTCGGCAACCAGAGGTCGGAGATACCCGGCTGCTGCCTGAGCGCCGGTACGCTGGCGTAGGTCATGGTCAGCGGGCAGCTGCTCCCGGCTTCGGCCTGATTGTGCAGGTACATCAACCCCGCACGCGCCACCTGAGCGCCAGGTTGCGGGTCGGTCCAGGGCAGCGACGGAATGCCGTGGGCGATGGCGGTACTCATCAGCTCGTGATAAGCGGGGTGAAACTCCACCAGATCGATGCGATGTCCATAGCGGTCATGGCTCTTGAACAGCGGTTTGTTCTCGTTGGCCAGGAAGCCTGCGGCCATCAGCGGGCCGCCGGCCAGCGCACCGTAGGCTTCCAGCCGTGCCTCCGCCCAGCCACCCCGATAACGCCGCACCCACTCCTGCAATGGCAAGTCGAGGCGATACAGATTCGCACCGTCGAGCGGCGGCACCTGGTTCAATACCTCGTGGGTTTCGGCATATTGATGCAGGCTCATGACGGCTCTCCTCGGCAGACAAAGCAACAAGGGGCCCGGCAGGTGGAAGGTGCGCAACACAGGCGGAGCACCCCCATGCAGCGCCAGCCATCAGCGGGCCGATGCGGGTACCGCTGCGGGCCCGCCCATCGAAGTGAAGCACGGCTGTCAGCTGCGACAAAGTGAGGTTTCGGCCAAAGTCTGCACACCCGGCATGGCAGGGGCAGCTGCCATCAGCATCTGTCAGCGGGTCTGGCAGGCCAGTCAGGTCAATGCGAGAGGAACCTGAACGAGAAAACGGCTGCCGCGCCCTGGCTCGGAGTGGTAGGAAAGGCTGCCACCCTGCAGTCCGACCAGCTGCCAGCACAGCGAGAGACCGATCCCCAGCCCACCATAGGGGCGGGTCATGCTGCCATCGAGCTGGCGGAAATACTGGTACAGCGAGTCATCGGCAGGGGCTTCGAAGCCGATGCCGGTGTCGCTCACCGTCACCTCCAGCAGGTACCCGGAGGGGGCGACCTCACGGCCGCTGACAGCCAGGGTGATCCCGCCGCGCAAGGTGAACTTGATGGCGTTGTCCAGCAGATAACCAAGGCTCTGTTTCAGCTTGCCGACGTCTCCGACCAATGCATCGGGAAGCTGACCATCAAGTTCCAGATCGAAGCTCAGGCCACGCTTCGCAGCCAGCGCGCCGTAATGGGCATAGAGTTCGTCGATCCACAACCGCAGGCCAAACGGCTCGTTTCGCACCCGCAATTTGCCAGCCTGCAGTTCGGTCAGCGCGAGGATGTCGTTGACCAGTTGCATCATGTCGCGCGCCGATCCGGCAGCAATGCGCTGGTATTGCTCGAGCTCGCTGCTCAATTCCAGCGTACGCATCAGCTCGAGACTGCCAAGCACACCATGCATCGGGGTGCGCAATTCATGGGTGACGTTGGCCAGGAACTGGTCCTTGAGGCGATTGCTTTCGGCCAGCTCGCGGTTCATCACTTCGAGCTTGCGCCCTGTCTCTTCGAGAACCTGGGCGCGCTCTTCCTTCATCACGTTGATTCGATCGGCCAGAGCCAGGGACAACAGCGCTACCTCCAGCGCGGAGCCGATCTGCCCGGCATACATGGTGAGGAACATATGTGGCAGGTAACCCAGCACCATCAGTGTGTTGATCTGACCGCCGATGAGAAACGCCGACCAGGCGATCAGAAAATAGCGCGCCACCCGCATCCCGCGGCGCCAGGCCACGATACCCGCGACCAAAACCACCAGGATGAAGCAGAGTGCGAGAAAGGTCGCCACGCGTAGTGCGAGCGCATAGCTGGAGGTCAGCGACACGACCATGGTTACCGCCCCCAGCCCTATCAGCAGCATCAAGGCACGGTCGATCCAGGGACTGTGCTCGCGGGTATGCAGGAAGCTGCGGGCGAACTGGCAACCAAACAGCCCCGCTGCACCGATGAGAAAGGGCGTCGACGCATTCGCCCACCATGGCGAATCGGGCCATAGGTATTGCACGCCCAGACCGTTGACCGACACCTGGTACAGGCCGAACGAAGCGATGTAGAGGATGTAATACAGGTAGCTGCGATCACGCACACTGAAGTAGATGAAAAGGTTGTAGAACAACATCACCAGCAGCACGCCGTAGATGATCGCGAGCACGTAAATGTGTCCGGACTGCTCTTCCAGATAGGCCACCGGGGCCCAGAGTGTCAGGGGTATCTGGATCGAACCCTGGCTTTCCAGCCGCAGGTAGATTCGCTGTGGCTGGTTGGCCGCCAGCTCGAGCTCGAACAGGTGATTGCGCTGCCTGATCTGGCGCTGGTTGAACGGCAGCGCATCGCCACTGCGCTGAGCCAGCCGGTAGCCGCCCTGCCCGTCAGGCAGGTAGAGGTCAAGGTGATCGAGCGGTGGATACGCCAGTTCCAGCCACCAGCGGCTGTTTTCGGCAGGCGGCTCGGCATGATAGGTCAGATCGACACGCAACCAGAAAGCCGAACGCGAATATCCAGCGTTGAGCACTGCCTCGGAGTGGTGCTCGAATCGGCCTGCTGCATCCAGCGCAATGGCGTCTTCGATGGTGGCGTTGCGGCTCGGGTCTTCCAGTACGGCCATCACCTGACCCAGTGGCAGGCGCTGGGTATGGCTGTCGAAATCGACGGCAACCGAGATCGCCGGCAGCAGACCGAACAGTATGAGGAAGAGGAAACGCATGGTTACGGAAGCCTGCCAGACAGCGTCAAGAGAAGCCCGTCCCCTCGAAGTCACGCAGCTGGATCAAAGTGGTGGCACTTTAGCATGACGCTAGCGGCGTCGGGACCAGATCATGCCCATCCTGCCGAACGGTCGGAGCCATAACAAGCCACCTGGCGGCACCCGCACGAGCCGCCCAGGAGGATTGGTGATAAGCTCGCACGCCATGAATTCCGGTCGCGCCTAGCCCAGACCGACGCCTCCACACCATGAATCGGGAACCTCAATCGAATGTCCGGCCCCTGCTCCCGCCCTGTCGTCCTCTGCCTTTCCGGCCACGACCCAAGCGGTGGCGCTGGCCTGCAGGCCGACATCGAAGCGCTGCTCGCCCAGAGCTGCCATGCCGCGCCAGCGGTCACGGCGCTGACCGTACAGGACACCGTCGACGTAGCCGACTTTCGCGTGCTCGATCGTGACTGGGTTCTGGCCCAGGCCAACGCCGTGATCGCCGACCTGCCGGTTGCCGCAGTCAAACTGGGCATGCTCGGCTCGGTGGAAATGGTCGAAACCGTGCTGCACATCATGCAAAAACTGCCCGGCGTGCCGCTGGTCTGCGACCCGGTGCTGCGCGCCGGAGGTGGCGGTGCGCTGGGCAAGGATGAAGTCGGCTACGCCATGCGCGAGCGACTGTTCCCGGTGTCCACCATCGCCACGCCGAATCTGCCCGAAGCACGGATTCTCGCCGAGCTGCCACATGGCACCGCTGACGAGTGCGCCGAGAAACTGCTGCCCTTCATCCGCAACCTGCTGATCACCGGCGGCCATGGCGACGAAACCGAGGTGCACAACCGCCTCTATTGCCGAGACGGCAGCCGGTACGACTTCAGCTGCCAGCGTCTACCAGGCAGCTATCACGGCTCCGGCTGCACCCTGGCCAGCGCCTTGTCCGGGCGCCTCGCGCTCGGTGAAGACCTGGCCAGTGCGGTGAAATCCGCACTGGATTACACCTGGCGCACCCTGCGTGATGCCGAAGCACCCGGGCGAGGCCAGTACATTCCCCGTCGACTGCCGCTGGACCTGGCCTGAGTGGAGCGCTGCACATGAAAGACACCAAGCTGCGCGGCCTGTATGCCATCACAGACAGCAAGCTGCTGGCCGATGGTCGTCTGCTGCCCTACGTCGAGGCGGCTCTCAAGGGCGGCGCCCGACTGCTGCAATACCGTGACAAGTCCGATGATGACCGACGCCGCCTGCGTGAAGCAGAGGCGTTGCGCGAGCTCTGTGACCGTTATGGCGCCCAGCTGATCATCAACGACGATGCCGAGCTTGCGGCGCGCCTGAATGTCGGGCTGCACCTCGGCCAGGACGACGGCTCGCTTTCGGTAGCCCGGGCCCTGCTCGGCCGAAAAGCCATCATCGGCGCGACTTGCCATGCCCGCCTGGACCTGGCCGAACAGGCGATCCGCGAGGGGGCCAGCTACATCGCCTTTGGCCGGTTTTTCGATTCGAACACCAAACCCGGCGCGCCAGCGGCCACGCTGGAGCTGCTGGCAGAAGCGCGCCAGCGGTTCAGCGTGCCGATCACGGCGATCGGCGGCGTGACGCTGGACAACGCCGCCCGCCTGATCACTCAGGGCGCCAGCCTGGTCGCCGTTGTGCATGCCCTGTTTTCAGCCGATTCGGCCAGCGAAGTCGAACGCCGCGCGCATGCCTTCAGCGAGCTGTTTCCCGGTCGATGACCGCGGCAAGGCCATATAGCCGTTCCAACCCGTTTCCACGTATCGAGAGGCCTCTATGTCCCGTTCCGAAACCCTCTTCGCCAGTGCTCAAAACCGAATCCCGGGCGGCGTGAACTCGCCGGTACGCGCGTTCCGCAGTGTTGGCGGAACGCCCCTGTTCTTCAAACATGCCGAAGGCGCCTACGTCACCGATGAGGACGACAAGCGCTACGTCGATTATGTCGGCTCCTGGGGTCCTATGATCCTTGGCCACAGCCATCCCGAAGTGCTCGACGCGGTGCGCAACCAGTTGCAACATGGCCTTTCCTATGGCGCTCCGACGGCCATGGAAACCGAGATGGCCGAGCTGGTCTGCAGCCTGGTGCCATCCATGGAAATGATGCGCATGGTCAGCTCCGGAACCGAGGCGACCATGAGTGCGATCCGTCTGGCCCGTGGCTACACCGGCCGCGACAGCATCATCAAGTTCGAGGGCTGCTATCACGGACACTCCGACAGCCTGCTGGTCAAGGCGGGATCCGGCGCACTGACCCAGGGCGTACCCAGCTCGGCTGGCGTGCCGGCGGCGTTTGCCCGGCACACCCTGACCCTGCCGTTCAACGATCTGGCCGCTGTCGAGCAGATGCTGAGCGAAGTCGGCAACGAAGTGGCGTGCATCATCGTCGAACCGGTCGCCGGCAACATGAATTGCGTACCGCCCGCGCCTGGCTATCTGCAGGGATTGCGCGAGCAGTGCGACAAGCATGGCGTCGTGCTGATATTCGATGAGGTGATGACCGGCTTCCGCGTCGCCCTCGGCGGCGCCCAGGCCCACTATGGCGTCACCCCGGATCTGACCACCTTCGGCAAGATCATCGGCGGCGGCATGCCGGTCGGCTGCTTTGGCGGCAAGCGCGCCATCATGGAACGCATCGCCCCGCTGGGCCCGGTCTACCAGGCGGGCACCCTTTCCGGAAACCCACTGGCCATGGCGGCGGGACTGACCACGCTGCGATTGATCAACCGCCCCGGTTTCCACGATGAACTCACCAGCTACACCACCCGCATGCTGGACGGCCTGAAAGCGCGCGCCGTGGCGGCCGGCATTCCATTCGTCACCACCCAGGTCGGCGGCATGTTTGGCCTGTACTTCAGCGAGGCGGACGACATCGTCACGTTCAACGATGTGATGGCCAGCGACGCCGAGCGCTTCAAACGGTTCTTCCATCTGATGCTAGAAGGTGGCGTCTACCTGGCGCCCAGCGCCTTTGAAGCCGGTTTCACCTCCATCGCTCATGGCGACAGGGAGCTGCAGATCACCCTTGATGCTGCCGAGCGCGCCTTCTCCCAGTTGCAATGAACATGGGCGTTGAGCTACTGCAAGCCGTGCTGCTGATGCTGACGGCGTCGGCCAGCGCCATCTGGATCGGCATGGCTCGGCAGGGCTATGGCGAACCGGACCAGCCCGCCCTGTTCTCGGCCTTGCTTGCATTCAGCCTGGCCGCCGGGACGGGTGCATGCGCAACAGCACGCCTGGCGCTGGGCGCGGATACACTCGAAGCGGAGCGCTGGCTGCAGCAAGCGACCCTGCTGCTCGGCGTGCCGCTCGTCGGTGTGGTTGCCCTGACGCTCTCGCGCCGCTGGATTTGGAGCCGCCCGACCTGGGGACGCGTCGTGATCGGGTTGTGTGCCTTCTTCGAGCTGGCCCGTCAGCTGGGCTGGAGCGCGCCGTACGCGCTTTCCCTGGGCCTGCTCAGTGCGCTGCTGGTGGTCTACGCCGGCCTGCTGCAATGGCCGGCATCGCGGCAAGCAGCCGCCGGCCTGGCCGGTGGCACGCTGTTGGCGGCGCTGCTGCCCTGGGATGGGCTACTGACAGATGCCAGTTCTCTGGCGGCATATCAGCAGTTGTGGCTGGCATGCGCGATCCCGATCATTGCCTGGCTGCTGCTCCACCTCCCAGGCAACCTGCGCGAGGAGAGCCCGTCGTCGCCATAAAAAGACCGGCACTTGCCGTTAAAGCCTTTGTAAGCAGGCAGCGGCTTATCCATAATGTGACGGTCGGCTCGTTCCTGCCGGACTTTCAGTCACCGCCCTGATCTTCGAGGCGCATTGATTCATGACCTGCACCGGCCGCAGCCTAACCCTTGGCTGCCTGCTGCTTCTTTTGCCCCTGCTGACCATGGCAGGTGGTAACTCGCTGCTGATTCCAGCAACCTCCCGCTGCGCACTCAATACGGTCCCCGAGGCGATGCGCGAAGCGCTGCGCGCTTGCGAGCAGGCGGCCAGCGAAGGCGATCTGCAGGCCGCGTACGAACTCGGCGAGTACTATTACGACGGCCGCCGCACGCCTCGCGACCTGGCCAAGGCTCTGCAATGGTTCGAGCAGGCCTCGCTTCACGGCCATGCACTGGCTCAGCATCGACTGGGCATCATGTTCTTTCGCGGCGAGGGAGTACCGGCCAACAATGTGCAGGCCTACGTCGTGTTGAAAATGTCAGCGGTAAACGGCGAAGAAGACGCGCTGGACACCGCTGATCGCGTTTCGGCACAGATGCAGCGCGACGAACTGGAGATCGCCACGCAAGTGCTTGGGCAGATCTTTCGTGATTACCTGATGGACCTGCAAACCGCCGGCGAAGGCAAGCCCTTCTCGCCGTGATCGGTGAGGGGAGGTGCGACTTTCCCAGTCCGGTCTCCCTGAGACCCGTGCCCCTGCGCAGCATGCTTTAAACGCGGTCGTCGTCCGCATATAATCGCCGGTCATTTTTTGCACAACGCCGGCCCGAGACATGACCCGCAAGCTCTATATCGAAACCCATGGCTGCCAGATGAACGAGTACGACAGCTCGCGCATGGTGGATCTGCTGGGCGAGCAGCAGCCTCTCGAGATCACCGAGAATCCGGCGGAAGCCGACGTGATCCTGCTAAATACCTGTTCGATTCGTGAAAAAGCCCAGGAAAAGGTCTTTTCGCAATTGGGCCGCTGGCGTGAGCTGAAGCTGGACAACCCACAGTTGGTCATCGGTGTCGGGGGCTGCGTGGCGAGCCAGGAAGGCGCGGCGATCCGTGACCGCGCGCCCTACGTCGACGTGGTGTTCGGCCCGCAGACCCTGCACCGTCTGCCCGAAATGATCGATGCGGCGCGCAGCACGAAAAAGCCGCAGGTGGACATTTCCTTCCCCGAGATCGAAAAGTTTGACCGCCTGCCCGAACCGCGTGTCGACGGGCCGACCGCCTTCGTCTCGGTCATGGAAGGCTGCAGCAAGTACTGCACGTTCTGCGTAGTGCCCTACACCCGCGGTGAAGAAGTCAGCCGCCCCTTTGACGACGTGCTGGCCGAGGTCATTCACCTGGCCGAGAACGGCGTTCGCGAAGTCACGCTTCTGGGGCAGAACGTAAACGGTTACCGCGGCGCGACCCACGACGGCCGCACGGCAGACCTGGCAGAGCTGATCCGCGTGGTCGCGGCAGTCGATGGCATCGACCGTATCCGCTACACCACCAGCCATCCGCTGGAGTTTTCCGACGCCTTGATCCAGGCCCATGCCGAAGTACCTGAGCTGGTGAGATACCTGCACCTGCCAGTACAGTCAGGCTCCGATCGCGTATTGGCCGGCATGAAGCGAAATCACACGGCCCTTGAATACAAGTCGCGCATCCGCAAGCTCAAGGCCGCAGTGCCCGACATCCTGATCAGCTCGGACTTCATCGTTGGGTTTCCTGGCGAAACCGACAAGGATTTCGAGCAGACCATGAAACTCATCGAGGACATCGGCTTCGATTTCTCCTACTCGTTCGTTTACAGCTCGCGGCCCGGAACACCAGCTGCGGATCTGGTCGACGAAACGCCGGACGAGGTGAAAAAACAGCGCTTGTCGGTTCTCCAGCAACGAATCAACCAGCAAGGCTTCGAGAACAGCCGACGGATGGTGGGCACCCGCCAGCGCATTCTCGTCACGGACTACTCTAAGAAAGACCCCGGCATGCTTCAGGGCCGCACCGAGCACAACCGGATCGTCAATTTCAGATGCAACAACCCGAGACTGATTGGCCAGTTTGTGGATGTGCACATTGACGATGCGCTGCCGCACTCGTTGCGTGGAACGCTGCTGGAGCAGGTCGCAAGCTGAACAAAGCATCACCACGGCTGATCGCTGGAAGCCCCAGCCGTGCTTTTGCCCGGGGTCTCAAGCACCGGCGCGCCGCTGCTTTTTTCATCTCACGGCGCTATCCTCACCACATCTTCATGCAAAGCAGGTCAACTAAAAGCCCTTGAACGCCCCTACAGAACATCACCGTTTCACCCTCGAACCCTTTGAAGCCAACCGCTTCGCCAATCTTTGCGGCCAGTTCGACGAGCACTTGCGCCTCATCGAGCAACGGCTGGATCTGGAAATCCGCAACCGCGGGAACCAGTTCGAGCTGGTCGGCCCGTCCGACGTGGCCCAGGCTGCCGAGCATCTCCTGCGACGCCTGTACCGCGAAACAAAGAGCAGCGAGCTCTCACCTGACACGGTTCATCTGTTCCTGCAGGAATCGGCCATGGAGGAGCTGAACAATTCCTCCACCACGCCGAACATTTCGCTGCGTACCCGCAAGGGCAATATCCGCCCGCGCGGCGTCAACCAGCAGCGCTACGTGCAGTCGATCCTCGACAACGACATCAACTTCGGCATCGGCCCGGCCGGTACCGGCAAAACCTACCTGGCCGTCGCCTGTGCGGTGGACGCACTGGAACGCGAGCAGATTCGCCGCATCCTGCTGGTGCGCCCGGCGGTCGAGGCCGGCGAAAAGCTCGGCTTCCTGCCCGGCGACCTGGCCCAGAAGATCGATCCCTACCTGCGCCCGCTGTATGACGCCCTGTACGAGATGCTTGGGTTTGAACAGGTCGCCCGGCTGATCGAGAAGCAGGTCATCGAGATTGCGCCGCTGGCCTACATGCGCGGCCGGACCCTGAACAACAGTTTCATCATCCTCGATGAGAGCCAGAACACCACACTCGAGCAGATGAAGATGTTCCTCACCCGCATCGGCTTTGGCTCAACGGCGGTCATCACCGGTGACATCACCCAGGTGGACCTGCCACGAGGCACCAAGAGCGGCCTCGCTCATGTGATCGAAGTGCTCAGGGAGGTCAATGGCATCAGTTTCACGCACTTCAAGCCGAAGGACGTAGTGCGTCACCCATTGGTGCAACGCATCGTCGAGGCGTACGAGGCCTTCGAAGGCAACCAGGGCCAAGGTAATCGTTCATCGCAGGACAACCGCGGTGATTGAACTCGACCTGCAAAACGCAACTGGCGGTGCCGTTCCGGATGAAGCTGATCTGCGCCGCTGGTGCGAGCTGGCGTTAAGGCAGCGCCAGGGCGATTCCGAGCTGACCATCCGCCTGGTTGACGAAGACGAAGGTCGCGAGCTGAATCGCACCTGGCGGCAGAAGGATTACGCCACCAACGTGCTGTCCTTCCCGGCTGATGTACCTGAGGAATTGCTCGACATCCCGTTGCTGGGCGACCTGGTGATTTGCGTACCGGTGGTCGAGCGCGAGGCGGTCGAGCAGGGTAAGGCGCTGCAGGCGCACTGGGCCCACCTGGTGATCCATGGCTGCCTGCACCTGCTTGGCTACGATCACATCGACGACGAGGAGGCCGAAGAAATGGAAAGCCTCGAACGTCAACTGCTGGCTGAACTGGGTCACCCCGACCCGTATGCCGGCGAATAGCCCCAAGGGCACAGCAAGGACCATTGAGTCAAAGACATGAGTGAAGACCGATCGAGCAACGGGCAGAAGTCGTGGTTAGGAAAAATCACCCAGGCTTTTGCCCATGAGCCGAAAAATCGTGAGGAGCTGCTTGATGTACTGCGCGGCGCCCACCAGAACAAACTGCTCGACAATGAAGCCCTGGCGATTGTCGAGGGCGCCATCCAGGTCGCCGACCTGCAGGTGCGCGACATCATGGTGCCGCGCTCGCAGGTGATGAGCATCCGCGCCGACCAGCCGCCAAAGGACTTCCTGCCGGCGATCATCTCCGCCGCGCATTCGCGCTATCCGGTAGTGGGCGACAGCCTCGACGAGGTGATCGGCGTGTTGCTGGCCAAGGATCTGCTGCCGCTGATCCTGCAGGACGACCAGCAGAACTTCGATATCAAGGATCTGCTGCGCCCCGCCACCTTCGTGCCCGAGTCCAAGCGTTTGAACGTGCTGTTGCGAGAATTCCGGGCCAATCACAGCCACATGGCCATCGTCATTGACGAATACGGCGGTGTTGCCGGGCTGGTGACCATCGAAGACGTACTCGAACAGATCGTCGGCGATATCGAGGACGAGCATGACATCGAGGAAGACAGCTATATCCGCCCACTGCCCAGCGGCGACTTCCTGGTAAAGGCGCTGACACCGATCGACAGTTTCAACGAATTCTTCGGCAGCGAGTTTCCCGACGAAGAATTCGACACCGTAGCCGGGCTGGTCATGAGTACCTTCGGGCACCTGCCCAAGCGGAACGAGGTCACCGAAATAGACGGTTTCCGCTTCCGTGTACTGAACGCCGACAGTCGCCGCGTCCACATGCTGCGCCTGACCCGTACCCAAACGGAAAGTCGCTAGGCTCTGCCGGCACGCCGAAACCTTCGGTAGACTCTTGCGCTCCGTATTCCCGCCGCCGGACACCGTACCGGCGGCGATTTCCAAGGAAACCCCATGCGCTGGATCACCCGCCCCGGCTGGCCGGGCAACCTGCTGGCGCTCGTTGCCGGCGCCCTGACCACCCTGTCGCTTGCCCCGTTCGATATCTGGCCGCTGGCCCTGCTGTCGATCGGCCTGATCTATCTCGGCCTGGGTGATCTGGCGCCGAAACAGGCAGCCGGACGTGGCTGGTGCTACGGTTTCGGCCTGTTCGCCTCGGGCGTCAGCTGGGTGTACGTCAGCATTCATGATTTCGGCGCGGCACCGCCGATCCTGGCCGGCGTGCTGACCCTTGGCTTCGTGGCCGGCCTGGCCCTGTTCCCTGCCTTGCTGGGCTGGGTCTGGAGCCGCTGGCTTCGGCAGGAAGCAGCGCCTCTGCTCAACGCACTGCTTTTCTCCGCGCTGTGGCTCGCCATGGATGCGCTGCGTGGCTGGGTGCTGACCGGTTTCCCCTGGCTGTATGCCGGTTATAGCCAGCTGGAGGGCCCGCTGGCCGGGCTCGCACCGCTTGGTGGCGTCTGGCTGCTTACCTTCATGCTGGCGCTGACTGCAACCCTGCTGGTCGAGTTGCCAAAACTGTTCCGTCAACGGACGGCGCTGGTCGGCGCGCTGGTGCTGATGATTGCCGTCTGGGGGGGCGCACTGGGTCTGGGCCGTCACGCCTGGACCACCGCCAAGGCCGAACCCCTCACGGTGGCTGCGATGCAGGGCAATGTCGCCCAGAGCATCAAGTGGGACCCGAAGAAGCTGGAGATGCAGCTGCTGCTCTACCGCGACATGACCTTCCGTAGCCGGCCGGCCGATCTGATCGTCTGGCCCGAAACCGCCGTGCCGATCCTCAAGGAACATGCTGAAGGCTATCTGACGATGATGAGCCGTTTCGCCCAGGACCGTCAGTCGGCGCTGATCACCGGCGTGCCCGTGCGCCAGCCCAACGCCGAGGGTGAGCTGCGTTATTACAACGGCCTGACCACCGCTGGCGATGCCAGGGGCACCTACCTGAAGCAGAAACTGGTTCCCTTCGGCGAGTACGTGCCACTGCAGGACATCTTACGTGGCCTGATCGCCTTCTTTGACCTGCCCATGTCTGACTTCGCCCGCGGCACGCCGGAACAGGCGCTGCTGCAGGCCAAGGGTTACCAGATCGCGCCATTCATCTGCTACGAGGTCGTGTACCCGGAATTTGCCGCCAGTCTCGCCGCGCAGAGCGACATCCTGCTCACCGTCAGCAACGACGCCTGGTTCGGGCACTCCATCGGCCCGTTGCAGCACCTGCAAATGGCGCAGATGCGAGCGCTGGAGGCCGGTCGCTGGATGATCCGTGCGACCAACAACGGCGTTACGGTATTGATCGACCCACACGGTCAGATCACCGAACGGATCCCGGCGTTCGAGGAAACCGTGCTCTATGGTGAGGTCACCCCCATGCAAGGGCTGACGCCCTACCTGCGTTGGCGCTCCTGGCCTTTGATCGGGCTCTGCGGGTTGCTGCTGGTGGTGGGTGTGGTCAGGCGGGGCAAGGGGAAGCCTTAAACTGGAGGCTGGAGGCTGGAGGCTGGGCGATAGCGTAGCGGGCCTTGTCGAGGGGCTTTGGCTGCGATCGGGCTACCGCGATGAGCCCTGCCCACCGCCAATCGCGATCAGACCGCTACCACAGGAGCAGAGCCGCTTGAGGTTCAAGCTTCAGGCTTCAAGCTTCCCCCCCATACACCCATGGATAGACCAGCATGCCGACCGCCTCGTTGAGCAGCATGCCGTTCTGCCAGACGGCTTTCGACTCCGGCAGCCACCCCCCGAAAGGTCGCCCATTGGGCACGCCGACGAACCCCACGGGCGCTGCGATCACCTCCAGGCCTACCTCTTCGAAGCACCATCGTGACCTGGGCATGTGCGAGGCCGAGGTCACCAGTACGATCCGTTCGATGCCGGCCTTCTTCAGGATTTCAGCGCTGTACAACGCGTTCTCCCAGGTAGTGCGGCTACGCTCCTCCAGCCATCGGGTCTCAGTGGCGAAATCGCGCTGCAGCGCCTCGGCAGCCAGCAGCGCTTCGCTCGGTGGCTCGCCGTAATGCAGCCCTCCACTGGCGAGGATTGGCAAGCCCGAGGCCTCCGCCAAGCGGGAGGCATAGCGCAGCCGTTCGAGCGCGATATGACTGGGCTGATCTGCCCCCCACGCAGGATCGGACTGTTCACGTCCAGCACCAAGCACCACGATCGCCTGCGCCCGCTGGCCGAGGTCACGCCACTGCGATCGATCCAGCGCCACTTCGCTTTCGATCATCCGCGCCGCCCGTTCCACAGTCACTGGCAGGCTCATCAGCCACAGCCCGCCAAACCCCAGTACGAAGCAGAGCGCCGCCAGCCGTGGCGCGCGTCGCCGCAGCCACCAGGCAGCCAGCAGCAGCAGGAGCAGGCCGCCTGGCGGTAGCAGCAATTGTTTGAATAAGTAGCGAATCGGCATATGCAGCTCCGGAAGTCGGTCGCTGCCACTTTACCTGCCAAGGCGTCCGCTTGTCGGCAGCGCGGATGCCGTCAATGCTTTGGGTAGGTATGCAACCGCTGTCTCGCGCGGAGCAGCTGCGAGCCGCATGCTGAGCAGGCGACCACGCCGGCACCTTCCGGCCAGTGCGCAGCTGCACCACAGAGGGCGCAGGTCATGGATTGCTGCAGCGCCGGCGGACTCTGCTTGCAGCGCTTGCCGGAATGATGCCGCAGCACGTTGCGCAATGCCGGTCGCGCTGCCTGGCGGTCCAACTGGGCCTGCTCCTCGGCCGCCGCGTGCCAGCCGGACAGCCATTGCGAATCCTGTTGCAGATAGGCACGGATCAGATCGAACTCAGCCGGCGTCAGCCCGCCCACTTCCAGCTCGGTCGCACCACCGGGCTTGCCTCCCGCGCTCCGCTCCGCCTCTTCCAGCGCCACGGTCAGCCGCTGCAGCACCCGCCCGTACAGGTTGCCCTCGTCTGCCTGCTGTTCTTTGCCCATGTTTCACCTCTTCGTTCGTCCCGCCCCCTGTACAAGCGTAGCTCAGACCAGGAGGACGACGAGGGCTGCGACCAACGGGGCCGTGCTCCACCGGCAAATCAGG
This sequence comes from Stutzerimonas sp. C6.4V, assembly GCF_058536345.1. Taxonomy (NCBI): domain Bacteria; kingdom Pseudomonadati; phylum Pseudomonadota; class Gammaproteobacteria; order Pseudomonadales; family Pseudomonadaceae; genus Stutzerimonas; species Stutzerimonas sp. C6.4V. Next base: position 1,295,788 of record NZ_JBZUBM010000002.1, on the reverse strand, counting down.
TTTCCCTCGGTCGCGGGGGGTCATGTATGCTACGGCGCTTCCATGCGTTCGTTTCCGGCCCGTTGCGCCGCGGTATTGCAGGTCCCGACCAGCAACACCCTAGCCCGAGCCGCCAGGCGAGCAGCCAGCCCCCATTCCAACGCCAGTAGCCATGCACGAACAGTATCAGCCCCGCGAAATCGAAGCCGCCGCGCAGTCCCACTGGGACGCGCAGAAATCCTTTGAAGTAAGCGAACAGCCAGGCAAGGACACCTTCTATTGCCTGTCTATGTTTCCCTACCCCAGCGGCAAGCTGCACATGGGCCACGTGCGCAACTACACCATTGGCGACGTGATCGCCCGCTACCAGCGTATGCAGGGCAAGAACGTGCTGCAGCCCATGGGCTGGGACGCGTTCGGCATGCCGGCTGAAAACGCGGCGATGAAAAACAAGGTCGCGCCGGCCAAGTGGACCTACGAAAACATCGACTATATGCGCACCCAGCTGAAGAGCCTGGGCCTGGCCGTCGACTGGACGCGTGAAGTCACCACCTGCAAACCCGACTACTACCGTTGGGAACAGTGGCTGTTCACCCGCCTGTATGAAAAGGGCGTGATCTACCGCAAGAACGGCACCGTCAACTGGGACCCCGTCGACCAGACCGTACTGGCCAACGAGCAGGTCATCGACGGCCGCGGCTGGCGTTCCGGCGCGCTAATCGAAAAGCGCGAAATCCCCATGTACTACTTCAAGATCACGGCCTACGCCGATGAGCTCCTGGAGAGTCTCGACGAGCTGGATGGCTGGCCGGAACAGGTCAAGACCATGCAGCGCAACTGGATCGGCAAGTCGCGCGGGATGGAGATCAGCTTCCCGTACGACGTCGCCAGTATCGGCAGCGAAGGCGTGATGAAGGTGTTCACCACCCGCCCCGATACCCTGATGGGCGCCACTTATGTCGCCGTGGCGGCCGAACATCCGCTTGCCACCCTCGCAGCCCAGAACAACCCCGAATTGCAGGCGTTCATTGACGAGTGCAAACGCGGCGGCGTCGCAGAAGCCGATATCGCAACCCAGGAAAAGAAAGGCCTTGCCACGGCTCTGAAGGTACAGCACCCACTCACTGGCGAGCTGCTGCCGGTATGGGTCGCCAACTACGTGCTGATGAATTATGGCGAAGGCGCTGTGATGGCCGTGCCGGCCCACGACGAGCGAGACTTTGCCTTTGCAACCAAGTACAGCCTGCCGATCAAGCCGGTGGTGCGTACCAGTGCCGGTGACCAGACTCCCGCGCCCTGGAACGATGCCTATGGCGAACACGGCGAGCTGATCAACTCTGGCGATTTCGACGGGCTGGACTTCAACGGCGCCTTCGATGCCATGGAAGTCGCGTTGCAGCGCAAAGGCCTCGGCCAGGCGCGTACCCAGTTCCGCCTGCGCGACTGGGGCATCAGCCGCCAGCGCTACTGGGGCTGCCCGATCCCGATCATCCACTGTGAAAGCTGCGGTGACGTGCCGGTGCCGGAAGACCAGCTGCCGGTGGTGCTGCCCGAAGACGTAGTGCCGGATGGCGCCGGCTCGCCGCTGGCCAGGATGCCGGAATTCTACGAGTGCAGCTGCCCGAAATGCGGCGCCCCTGCCAAGCGCGAAACCGACACCATGGACACCTTTGTCGAGTCGTCCTGGTACTTCGCCCGCTACGCCTCACCCCATTACGATCAGGGGATGGTCGACCCAGCCGCGGCCAACCACTGGTTGCCGGTTGACCAGTACATCGGTGGTATCGAACACGCGATCCTGCACCTGCTTTATGCGCGTTTCTTCCACAAATTGATGCGCGATGAAGGCCTGGTCAGCTCCAACGAGCCGTTCAAGAATCTGCTCACCCAGGGCATGGTGATTGCCGACACCTACTACCGCACCCTGGAAAACGGCGGCAAGGACTGGTTCAACCCGGCCGACGTCATCGTCGAGCGCGATGCCAAGGCCAAGGTCATTGGCGCCAAGCTGGCCAGCGACGGTCTGCCGGTGGAAATCGGCGGCACCGAGAAGATGTCCAAGTCGAAGAACAACGGCGTCGACCCGCAAGCGATGATCGACACCTACGGCGCCGACACCTGCCGCCTGTTCATGATGTTCGCCTCGCCGCCGGACATGAGCCTGGAATGGTCTGACTCCGGCGTCGAAGGTGCGAGCCGCTTCCTGCGTCGCGTGTGGCGCCTGGCCCACGCCCATGTCAGCGCCGGCACTGTTGGCAAGCCTGATGTCGCCAGCCTCGACGATACGCAGAAGGCCGTGCGCCGCGCCATCCATCTGGCAATCAAGCAGGCCAGCCAGGATGTCGGGCAGCACCACAAGTTCAACACCGCCATCGCCCAGGTCATGACCCTGATGAACGTGCTGGAAAAGGCCGCCACCAGCAGCGAGCAGGATCGCGCGCTGATGCACGAAGGCCTGGAAACCGTCGCCCTGCTGCTGGCACCGATCACACCACACATCTGCCACCAGCTCTGGCAGAACCTCGGCCATGCCGACGCCATCATCGATGCATGCTGGCCGACGGTCGACGAAGCGGCTCTGGTGCAGGACAACCTGACCCTGGTGGTGCAGGTCAACGGCAAGCTGCGCGGACAGATCGAAGTACCGGCCAGCGCCTCTCGCGAAGACGTCGAAGCCAGCGCGCGGGCCAATGAAAACGTGGTGCGTTTCACCGAGGGCCTGACGATTCGCAAGGTCATCGTGGTGCCGGGCAAGCTGGTCAACATCGTCGCTAACTGATTCGTCTTGGCGCGGGCGCCAAGCTGGCAAGGGGATACAACATGATCAAACGCAATCTGGCAGTGGTCGGCCTGGCCCTGCTGCTGAGCGCCTGCGGCTTCCAGCTCCGCGGAACCGGCACCACCAGCTTTGCCCTCCAGGAGCTCAGCCTGCAGGCTCGTGACAGCTATGGCGAAACCGTGCAGGCGCTCGAAGAGCTGCTCCAGAACAGCGGCGTCAGGGTCACCCCTGATGCACGCTACACACTCGACCTGGTGCGCGAGCAGAGCCGCCAGCGCACGGCCAGCTATACCACCGCAGCGCGCACCGCCGAATACGAACTGACCCAGATACTCGACTACCAGATCCGAGGCCCTCAAAGCACTGTGCTGCTGGAGGATCAGGTCGAGGTGTCCAAGGTCTACGTTCATGACAGCAGCAACCTGATCAGCTCGGATCAGGAAGCGAGCCAGCTGCGCCGAGAAATGCGCCGCGAGCTTCTGCAGCAGCTGAGCATGCGCCTGCGCAACATCACCCCGGCACAGCTCGATCAACTGCAACAGACAGCCGACGCGAAGAAGCGCGCCGAGGCCGAAGCGATCGAGGCACAAATGCGTGAGCAGGCCTCGCAACCGCTGCAGTCGCCCATCGAACTGCCCCTCCAGTGACTGCCAGGGAGCCTGCTCACGCGGGCTCCTGTCCCTCCGATGAAATTACCTCCCGCCCAGCTCGCCAAGCACCTGCAAGGTCCACTTGCGCCCGTCTACGTGGTCAGCGGTGATGAGCACCTGCTCTGCCAGGAAGCCTGCGACGCCATTCGTGCAGCCTGTCGGCAACAGGAGTTCAGCGAGCGCCAGGTGCTCAACGCCGAAACCGGGTTCGACTGGGGTCAGCTCATCGAGGCAGGTGCCAGCCTGTCGCTATTCGCCGAGAAGCGCCTGCTGGAGCTTCGCATCCCCAACGGCAAGCCCGGCGACAAGGGCGCTGCTGCGCTTCTCGACTACCTTGCACGGCCGGCCGAAGACACCGTTCTGCTGGTCAGCCTGCCCAAGCTCGATGGCAATACGCAAAAGACCAAATGGGCCAAGGCACTGATCGATGGCAAACAGGTGCAATTCCTGCAGATCTGGCCGGTGGACGCGCAACAGCTCCCGCAGTGGATTCGCCAGCGCCTGGCGCAGGCCGGCCTGGCCGCCGACCAGGAGGCGGTTGAGCTGATTGCTGCCCGGGTCGAGGGCAATCTGCTGGCAGCAGCGCAGGAGATAGAAAAGCTCAAGCTGCTCGCCGAAGGGGGTCAGGTCACTGTAGCCACCGTGCAGGCTGCGGTGGCCGATAGTGCCCGTTATGACGTGTTCGGGCTGATCGATGCCGCGCTGCTAGGCCAGCCCGAGCACATCCTGCGCATGCTGGAGGGCCTTCGTGGCGAAGGCGTCGAAGCCCCGGTCATCCTCTGGGCCGTGGCACGCGAGGTACGCCAGCTCGCCAACATTGCCCAGCAATACAGCCAGGGTACCCCGCTCGACCGGGCCTTCAGCCAGGCGCGCCCACCCGTGTGGGACAAGCGCAAGCCGCTGGTGAGCAAAGCCCTGCAGCGCCACGATGCTGCCGGCTGGCAAAGGCTGCTGATGAGTGCTCAACATATCGACGAACAGATCAAGGGGCAGTCTCCGGGTGACCCCTGGATCGGCCTGACAGATCTCTGCCTTAGGCTGAGCGGAAAGCGCATTGGTGGCTGACGCTTCAGCCGCAGCCGACTGATGCAGCGCCGCCCTGCGCTGGACATTTTCTGTACAAGCCCTAAGCTGCGCAACTGATCGCACGCAAGAGGCTTCAAAACATGGCAAAGAGTCGCAAAAGGCCGAACAAGGCCAAATCCCTGGTTGCCCAGCCGCTGTTCCGCAGTCGTCAGGAGCAGCCCCGAAAAGGTAAAGGCAGCTACCGTCGCGAAGCCTCCCAGTCAGCCAACTGGGAGGCTTCGGTCCTTCTGGCAGCTTGAAAAGCCAAGCAATTCAAAGCGTGATAAGGTCAGCTGCCGTTGACCTGCCGAGAGTGGTACATGCTTTACACCTTCGTTCCTGTACTGCTGCTACGCAGCCTGATTGCCGGATCAGCCCTGAGCATCATGGTCGCCTGCGCCGCCGAGCCGGTCTCGCAGTCACCGGCGCCATCATCCAGCCCGCAAGGCATGCTGCCGGCCGCTGACAGCGCCGCGGACAGCGACTCACCCATCGCAGCCGGTGAACAGCAGACGTTCACCCAGTGGCGTGACGCTTTCCGTCGCGAAGCCCTCCAGGCCGGCATCTCGGCCGATCTGTTCGACCGTGCCTTCGAAGGCATCACCCCTGATCCCAGCGTCATTGCGGCTGACCGCAGCCAGCCCGAGTTCACCCGGCCGGTGTGGGAATACCTGAACGGCGCACTCTCGAAGCAGCGTGTGCAGACTGGACAACGCCTGCTCGAACAGAACGCCGACATACTGGATGACATCGAGGCTCGTTACGGGGTGGACCGCAACACCCTGGTTGCGATCTGGGGCCTGGAAAGCAGCTTCGGACAGATCATGGGGGACAAGTCAGTGATTCGCTCACTGGCCACGCTCGCCCATGAAGGGCGGCGGCCTGCTTTCGCCAAGAGCCAGCTGCTGGCGGCACTGGACATTCTTGCGCACGGTGATGTCGAGCCCGCCCAGCTTCGCGGGTCCTGGGCCGGTGCAATGGGCCAGACCCAGTTCATACCCACCACCTACAACACCCATGCGGTCGACTTCAGTGGCGATGGGCGTCGGGACATCTGGAACAGCTCGGCTGATGCATTGGCCTCAGCTGCCCACTACCTGCAGGCGTCGGGCTGGAAAGCAGGCCAGCCCTGGGGCTTCGAGGTCCGATTGCCCGACGGGTTCGACTATGCCCTGGCCGACAGCAGCCTGCGCAAGCCGCTGGCGGCATGGCGGGAGCTGGGTCTGCGCAATCTTCCGCGGGGCAATGATGACGCCTCGGCGAGCCTGTTACTGCCTGCGGGCCACCGAGGGCCAGCATTTCTGATCCTCGATAATTTCCGTTCGATCTTGCGCTATAACAATTCTTCGTCCTACGCATTGGCTATCGGGCTGCTGTCGGAGCGCTTCGAAGGAGCAGGCAAGGTGGAAGGCAGCTGGCCCCTCGGCGAGCAGCCATTGAGCCGGTCGGAACGCATGGAGCTACAGGAGCGCCTTGCCGCCCAAGGCTTCGATCCCGGCCTGCCCGACGGCATCATCGGTGCCAATACGCGCAGCGCCATACGTGGATTCCAGCAGCAGCTCGGCTGGCCCGCCGACGGCCATCCGACGCAGGAATTGCTGGGACAGCTGCGCGCAGAGCCCTGAGGAACGCGGCCGAATCAGTCGGCCACGCGCTACTTGCCGTCCAACCCCGCGCAGGTGGGCCACGCAACTTCGGCAGCCCCTTCTGAGCGACTGCACCCAGCGCTGTGCGGACTGAACGGTCAGTGCCTGTGATAAACTGCGCGGCGGCCAAAAGCCGCCTCGTCCACGGAGTCTCTAGCGGAGCCCAGAAAGCCGATGTCCGAAACCTCCCAGCCCAAGGCCGTTGCCAGCGGCGAAAAATTCCGTACCACCCAGGGCATCACCGCAATCAAGGACGGGCAGAAGCGCCGCGCCTCGAGCGAACCCCAGGTGTTCGAACCCAAGCCCAAGTGGCTGCGGGTCAAGGCGCCCAGCGGCAGCCGCTTCGAAGCGGTCAAGCGCAATGTCGGCGAACACCGCCTGAGTACCGTCTGCCAGGAATCCCACTGCCCGAACATGGGCGAGTGCTGGTCCAACGGCACTGCCACCATCATGCTGATGGGTTCGGTCTGCACGCGCGCGTGTCGCTTCTGCGCCGTGGATACCGGCAATCCCAATGGCTGGCTGGATCTGGAAGAGCCGCAGAACACCGCGAAGTCGGTGGAACTGATGGCGCTGCGCTATATCGTGCTGACCTCGGTGGACCGTGACGATCTGGACGACGGCGGTGCCGCACACTACGCCGCCTGCGTGCGCGCCATCAAGGAGCGCACCCCGCATGTGGTAGTGGAGGCCCTGACACCGGACTTTGACGGCGACCTGCAAGCCATCGAACGCGTAGCGGACTCTGGCCTGGAAGTCTTCGCGCAGAACGTCGAGACGGTCAAACGACTGACCCATGACGTGCGCGACCCCCGCGCCGGCTACGAGAAGACCCTGCGCGTGCTGGAGCACGCCAAGCGCTATCGCCCGGAGATGCTGACCAAGACCAGCCTGATGCTTGGCCTGGGCGAAACCGACGAGGAAGTGCTGCAGACCATGGATGACCTGCGCGCCATCGGCGTGGACATCCTCACCCTCGGCCAGTATCTACAGCCGACCCGCAACCACCTGCCGGTAAAACGCTGGGTCAGCCCTGAAGAATTCAACCGTTTCCGCGACATCGGCCTGGAGAAAGGCTTCATGGAAGTCGCTGCCGGCCCGCTGGTGCGCTCCAGCTACCGAGCCGACCGAGTGTTCGAAAAGAACAACCTGGGCCTGTCCGCCCCGGTTCCGGTGCCGGGCCAGCCGTTTGAAAGCAGTCTGATTCCAACCCTCAATCTGAACTGATCGGGCCGAAAGGCGCCTGCCCCTGGGCTTCGCCTCGGGGGCAGGCGTACTTGTACGCCATGCCCCGCGCTCACCCGGTATAAACCAGCGCGCGACCTAGCCGTCTATCACTGCACCCTTCAGGGTCTGCTGCTGTGCGTAGCCGAGATGCCTGACCAACTGCTCACGCAGGCGGGCACTGACATCAGGAAATGCAACTGGTCCGGCCACCAGATCGGCCAGCTGGGTCATGGTCATGCCGGCATATCCGCATGGATTGATCCGCCCGAAGGGCTCCAGATCCATATCCACATTGAGCGCCAGGCCATGGAACGAGCATCCGTTACGGATGCGCAAGCCGAGTGACGCGATTTTCGCACCATCGACGTACACACCTGGCGCGTCCGGCTTGGCCTGGGCCTGCACATCGTAACTCGCAAGCAGATCGATCAGGCTCTGTTCGATGCGACTCACGAGTTCGCGTACGCCAAACCCCAACCGCCTGATATCCAGCATCAGATAGCAGACAAGCTGTCCGGGGCCATGATAGGTCACCTGCCCGCCACGATCGGCCTGCACTACCGGAATATCTCCGGGCACCAGCAGATGTTCCGCCTTGCCAGCCTGTCCCTGGGTAAATACCGGGGCATGTTGCAGCAACCAGATTTCATCGTCCGTCGACGGTGTGCGTTCATTGGTGAAGCGTTGCATGGCCTGCCAGGCCAACGGGTACTCCACGAGGCCAAACTCGCGGACGCCCAGCACCGAAGCAGTCATTCGCAGGCCCTTCTGCCCGCAGGACCAGAAAGGGACCCGTCAGTTGCGGGCCACATCAGAGCACCATGTGTACGCGCCCGGTTGCGCGCAAATCGACATGGATCGCCTGCAACTGCTCGACACTTGTCGCCGTGATCAGCACCTGCACGGACAGGAAGCGGCCGTTGCGGCTGTCACGAGACACCAGCGTGGTTTCGTCCAGATTCGGCGCGTGTCGCCGAATCACCTCCACCACCGTCTCGCTGAACCCTTCGCCTGCATCACCGATGACTTTGATCGGGTAACGTTCGCAGGGAAATTCGATCCTGGGTGGCTGTGTTTCGCTTTTGCTTTCGGTCATGGCGACGGACTCGTGATCCGCAAGCACGCCCGGCGGTTGGCCAAGGCGCGCTCCAGAGGTCTAGTTGAAGAGGTTGAAGAAGAACAGCTGAATGCTATCCCACAAACGGCTGAACAGCCCACCCTCTTCCACCGCCTGCAAGGCAATGAGATCCGAGCTCTGCACAACCTGACCATCGAGGCTCACCTCGACCTTGCCCACCACATCGCCCTGCTGAATGGGCGCTGTCAGTTCGGGGTTGAAAGTCAGACCGGCTTGCAGCTTGTCCATTTGGCCGCGCGGCAGGGTCATGGTCAGATCGTTCGCCAGGCCGGCACTGACCTGGTCCTGTTCACCTTTCCAGACGCGGGATTTCGCCAGTTCGACGCCTTTCTGGTAGAAGGTGCGGGTTTCGAAGAAGCGGAAGCCGTAGGTCAACAGTTTCTGCGTCTCCGCCGCACGCGCCTGCTCGCTATTGGTGCCAAAGACAGCCGTGATCAGCCGCATGTCGTCGCGAACTGCAGAGGCTACCAGACAGTAGCCCGCCTCCTCGGTATGCCCTGTTTTCAGCCCATCCACCGTCTTGTCGCGCCACAGCAACAGGTTGCGGTTGGGCTGCTTGATGTTGTTCCAGAAAAATTCCTTCTGCGCGTAGATGCCGTAGTGCGCCGGATCCTCATGAATGATGGCCCGGGCCAGTTTGGCCATGTCGGCAGCGGACGAATAATGCTCCGGATGCGGCAGTCCGGTCGAGTTCATGAAATGGGTATTGGTCATGCCCAGCTGCTGCGCGGTGCTGTTCATCAGATCGGCAAAGGCATCCTCGCTACCGGCAATGTGCTCAGCCATGGCGACGCTGGCGTCATTGCCGGACTGGATGATGATGCCGTGCAGCAGGTCGTCCACCGATACCTGCGTATTGACCTGGATGAACATGCGCGAGCCACCGGTACGCCAGGCTTTTTCACTGACGGTCACCATGTCGCTTTCAGATATCTGGCCTTTGCGGATTTCGAGCGTTGCGATGTATGCCGTCATCAGCTTGGTCAGGCTGGCCGGCGGCAGGCGCTCGTCGCCATTGTTCTCCACCAGCACCTTGCCACTGGCCGCATCCATCAGCACATAGGATTTGGCCGCCAGCTCGGGAGGGGACGGGATGATCGGCTCGGCCTGTACAGCAGGCGCTACCGCCAGCAAGGTGATCAGAAACAGACGCTGCAGGAAGGTGGTGATAGTCATTGCACTCTCGGAAGATGGTGTTTGGCAAAGCGTTTGTTGTTGCGCCGGCGCCCAGCTGATGATTCCGTGGCGATCAGTCGCCTCTCACCCGTCGCGGCTGTCCCAGATTGGCCAGACGCACACTCTGCTCGAGTTGTGCCGCCTGATCCTGCGACTCGAGCGGCCCCAGGCGCACCCGATGGAGGATCTGCTCCTGGTGAACGACCGAACTGACGAATACCGGCGCCGCGGTCATGCTGCTGAGCTTGTCACGCAGCAGCTGAGCAGCATCGGGATTGGCAAAAGCGCCCACCTGAAGAAACAGTCCCGCATCGGCGCCCGCGCTGCCGCGATCGATCTCCAGGGGCACCGTCGCTCCCGCATGCTGGGCTGGCGGCGGCGTGTAATTCTCGACAGGCTGCGCCGTGGCCTTGAGCGCGGGCGCGCTCGGGACCTGTTTGGTCTGTGCAAGCACCAAGGGTACGGGCTGACCGCGATCGGCCCACCACTGCACAGGGTCGATACCCTCGACCTTTACCCGCGCTGTACCGGTTTCGGCATATCCCAGCTTCTTCGCCGCAGCGAAGGACAGGTCGATGATCCGATCCGAGTAGAACGGCCCCCGGTCGTTGACGCGCAGCACCACGGCCTTGCCGTTGTCGAGGTTGGTCACCCTGACGTAGCTCGGCAGCGGCAGGGTCTTGTGCGCAGCGCTCATCCCGTACAAGTCGTACTTCTCGCCGTTGGCGGTAGGCTGCCCATGAAATTTGGTGCCATACCAGGAAGCGGTACCGGTTTCCCTGTATTTTCGCCCGTCACCCATGGGGTAGTAGGTCTTGCCCAGTACCGTATACGGATTGGCCTTGAACGGCCCGTTATGCGGAGTGGGCGTTGCATCAGGAATGCTCGACACATCCACGTCCCACCAAGGAGCGCCATCCTTGTGTGGGCGCGAATAATCTCCCGGCCCGCTGCTTGCCGGACTGCTTGCCGCTGAAGGAGCATGTGGCGTGGGCGATGACGAGCAACCGGCAACCAGCGCGATCACAGCTGTCACCCCCAAGAGGCGTCCCATCCTGCTGGTCATTGCGCGCCTCGTGCCGCGGCGAGCTTCTCGCCCAGCTGATGCACAGCCATGGCGTACATGACGCTGCGGTTGTAGCGGGTGATGACGTAGAAATTGGGCAACCCCACCCAGAACTCGTCGCCCTCGGCGCCTTCCAGGCGAAACGCGGTGACGGCTGTATCGTCAGGCAGGGTCGCATCGGTCTGCCATCCCAACTCACGCAGCTGCGCGGCGTTCTTCAATGGCTCCAGGCCCTCCGTCAGCCCCTCGGCATGACGATCACCGCTAACCCTGGCTCTCGCCACCACCGGTTCGTTGGTTACCCAGCCATGTTGCTTGAAGTAGTTGGCAGCGCTGCCTATGGCATCGACCGGATTCTTCCAGATATCGATGTGGCCATCGCTGTCGAAATCCACCGCATAGGCGCGGAAACTGCTCGGCATGAACTGCGGAAGCCCCATCGCACCGGCATAGGAGCCGGTCAGCGTGAGGGGATCGACCTGCTCCTCACGCGCCAGCAGGAGAAACTCCTTGAGCTGCTGGCGGAAGAAGGGTTGACGGGGCGGATAATCGAAACCCAGGGTGGAAAGCGCATCGATTACCCGGTAGCTGCCGGTGTTGCGGCCGTAGAAGGTCTCGACACCAATGATGGCAACGATGATCTCCGGGGGCACGCCGAATTCAGCCTCGGCGCGCTGCAGCGCGGCCTCATTCTCGCGCCAGAAATCGACGCCCTGGGCGATGCGCGAGTCGGTAATGAAGATCGGCCTGTATTCCTTCCACGGCTTGACGCGCTCGGCCGGCCTTGAAATGGCGTCAAGGATGGCCTGCTTGCGCTCCGCCTGGGCCAAAAGGTCGACCAGCTGCTCACTGGCGAAGCCGTAGTCATGGGTCATCTCGCGGATGAACTCAGCCACTTTCTCGCCTTCGTAATCGGCCGCCTGCACCAGCGAAGCACCGCCGAAAGCACTGCACAGCCCCGCTCCGAGGAACACCCGAGCCAACCAGCCACGCCTTAATGGATTCAAGAAATTCACTCTAGTCAAACCTGCGCGATCCACTTGCGATGGGTGTGGATCGACATCAAAACCCCGAACCCTGACAGTAGGGTCACCAACGAAGTTCCACCAAAACTGATAAAGGGCAACGGCACTCCCACCACCGGCAACAACCCGCTGACCATACCGATATTGATGAAAACATACACAAAGAACGTCATGGTCAGCGCACCTGCCAGCAGCTTGCCGAACAGGGTTTGCGCCTGGGCGGTAATCATCAGGCCGCGGGTTATCAGCAGCAGGTAGATCAGTAGCAGCAGGCAGACACCTACCAGCCCGAACTCCTCGGCCAGGACCGCAATGATAAAGTCCGTATGGCTTTCCGGCAAAAAATCCAGGTGTGACTGGGTACCCATCAGCCAACCCTTGCCGAAGACTCCACCCGATCCGATTGCGGCCTTGGACTGGATGATGTTCCAGCCGGTGCCCAGCGGATCGCTTTCCGGGTCAAGAAAGGTGTGCACTCGCTGCTTCTGGTAGTCGTGCAGAACGAAGTACCACATGGCCACCGCTACCGGCACCAGGGCCGCAATCGCGCCCAGCACCCAGCGCCAGCGCAAGCCGGCGATGAACAGCACGAACGCGCCGGACACCAGCACCAGGAGCGAGGTGCCCAGATCAGGCTGTTTGAGGATCAGCACAAAGGGCACCACGATCAGGGCCAGGCTGATCGCCGTGTGCTTGAGACTGGGCGGCAATGCACGGGCAGACAGGTACCAGGCAATGGTCATCGGCATGATGATCTTCATGAATTCCGATGGCTGGAAGCGAATCACCCCAGGAATATTGATCCAGCGGGTTGCCCCCATCGCCGTGTAACCGACGAATTCGACAGCCAGCAACAGCCCCACGACCAGCAAATAGCCGAGCGCAACCCAGCGCGCCATGAATCTCGGCTCCAGCTGAGCGATAAAAAGCATGGCCGCCAGGCCGATACCGTAGGAGGTGGCCTGCTTGATCAGCAGGTCCCAGTTCTTGCCACCAGCCGAGTACAGGATGAACAGGCTGCCAGCGGCAAGCAACAGCAACAGCAACAGCAGTACGCCATCGATGTGCATGCGTTGCAGCAACGTGGCGCGGCGACGCATCACGTCCGTGGTCGAAAGGGTGCGATCGAAGGTTCCGCTCATGGCGCAGCTGCCGTAGCACTGAGGGTCGGCGCGTACTCGGCCTTGAGCTGTCCCTCTTCATTGAGCAGCCAGGCGTCCATGACCTGCTTGGCCACCGGCGCCGCTACGCCAGAACCGGATTCGCCATTCTCGACCATGACCGCTACCGCGATCTGCGGGTTGTGAACCGGTGCGAAGGCGACAAACAGGGCGTGGTCGCGGTGGCGCTCGGCGAGCTTGCCACTGTCATAGCGCTCGCCCTGCTTGATGGCCACGACCTGTGCGGTACCGCTCTTGCCGGCAATACGATAGGTCGCGGTGTCGCCGACCTTCTTTGCCGTGCCACGAGCGCCATGCAGTACCTGCACCATGCCGTTGATGGAGGCGTCCCAGTAGCGCGGATCGCGCAGCTGGATATCAGGCATCGGCTCGGGATCCACGGGCAACTCGCCTTCGATGCGCCTGGCCAGGTGCGGCCTGATCCACTTGCCATGGTTGGCCATGAGGGCAGTGGCCTGGGCCAGCTGCAGAGGGGTGGTCTGCATGTAGCCCTGACCGATACCGAGAATGACCGTTTCGCCGGGATACCACGGCTGACGGTAGCGCGCCCGTTTCCAGTCCCGCGAAGGCATCAGGCCGGCGGTTTCCTCGAACATATCCAGGGACACGCGCTGACCGATGCCGAAGCGACTCATGTAGTCGTGCATGCGGTCGATGCCCATCTTGTGTGCCAGATCGTAGAAATAGGTGTCATTGGATCGCATGATCGCCGTTTCCAGGTCCACCCAGCCATCGCCGCCGCGATTCCAGTTGCGGTACTTGTGCTTGACGTTGGGCAACTGGAAGAAGCCCGGGTCGAAAACGCGACTGTTTTCGGTGACCACGCCGGTGTCCAGGCCAGCTACCGCCATCATCGGCTTGATCGTCGAACCCGGCGGATACAAGCCACGCAAGACACGGTTGAACAGCGGTCGATCGATGGAATCGCGCAGCTCGCCGTAGGCCTTGAAGCTGATTCCGGTGACGAACAGGTTGGGATCGAAGCTCGGCTGGCTGACCATGGCCAACACCTCACCGGTTGCCGGCTGCAGCGCCACAATCGCACCGCGACGCCCCGCCAGGGCTGCTTCGGCGGCTTGCTGCAACCGCAGATCGAGAGTCAGCGTCAGATCTTTCCCCGGGATCGGGTCGGTGCGCTTGAGCACGCGCAACACCCGTCCGCGCGCATTGGTTTCAACCTCCTCGTACCCCACCTGGCCGTGCAGCGAATCTTCATAGAAACGCTCGATACCCGTCTTGCCGATATGGTGGGTGCCGCTGTAATTCACCGGATCGAGCTGTTTGAGCTCGGCCTCGTTGATCCTGCCGACGTAGCCGACCGAGTGAGCAAAATGCTCGCCCTCGGGGTAGTGTCGAACGAGCTGAGCGGCGACCTCGACGCCGGGCAGGCGGAACTGGTCCACCGCGATGCGGGCGATCTGCTCTTCGGACAGCTCGTACATGATCGGCACCGGTTCGAATGGCCGCCGCCCTTGCAGTACGCGCTTCTCGAACAATTCCCGCTCTTCCGCCGTAAGCCCCAGCACCTCGACCACGGTATCAAGCGTCTTGCGCCAGTCACCGGCCCGCTCCCGGGTCACGGTCAAGCTGAAGCTGGGCCGGTTGTCGGCGATGATGATGCCGTTGCGATCGAAGATCAGGCCACGATTGGGCGGGATCGGCTGGACGTGGACCCGGTTGTTTTCCGACAGGGTCGAGTGATGCTCGTACTGCACCACCTGCAGGTAGTAAAGCCGTGCAATCAGCACACCGATCAGCAACAGAACCAGTGCCCCGCCCACGAGCACACGCTGACGCACCAGACGGGCATCTTTTTCGTGGTCCTTGAGGGGGATCGGCTGGGACATCGTGGGTTCGGCTGTACTACTTGTGATATGGATGGCCGGACAACAAGGTCCAGGCGCGATAGATCTGCTCGCCGATGAGAATACGCACGAGGGGATGCGGCAAAGTCAGCGGCGACAGCGACCAGCGCTGCTCGCTGCGCGCGCAGACCTCGGGGGCCAGACCTTCCGGCCCGCCCACCATCAGATTGACGTTACGCGCATCGAGCCGCCAACGCTCCAGTTCGGCGGCCAGCTGCTCAGTGCTCCAGGGGCGCCCCGTCACTTCCAGGGTGACGATACGCTCCCCGGGCTGCACCTTCGCCAGCATGGCCTCGCCCTCCTGGCGAATCAACCGCGCCACGTCGGCATTCTTGCCCCGAGTGTTTAGGGATATTTCGTGAAGCTCCAGAGGCAGCTCGGACGGCAGGCGCTTGGCATATTCATGCCAGCCGTCTTCTACCCAGCGGGGCATCTTCGAGCCCACCGCGATCAGCTTGATCCGCACGGATCGACTATTCCTGCTCGCCTGCGTGCTGCGCGCGGCTCTGCTCGGCACCCTGCCAGAGACGCTCGAGGTCGTAGAACTGGCGGGTCGGCACCTGCATGACGTGAACCACGACATCACCAAGATCCAGCAGCGCCCATTCACCGCCGTCCAGCCCTTCACTGCCAAGCGGGCGGACGCCCTGCTCCTTGACCTTTTCCAGCACGTTGTCGGCCAGGGACTTGACGTGACGGCTCGAGGTACCGCTGGCAATGACCATGAAATCGGTGACGCTGGTCTTGCCGCGCACATCGATGGTGGTGATGTCGGCGCCTTTCAGGTCTTCCAGGGCGCTGACGGCCAGCTGGACCAAAGAATCGTTTTGCATAACTTGAAACAACCTCAGTTCGACGCCCGGTAGAGTCCGTGCGCGTTGATATAAGCCAGTACGGAGTCGGGGACCAGAAAACGGACCGACCGGCCGCTGGCCAGAAATTGACGAATCCGCGTCGCCGACACCCCGAGAGGTGCCTGCCAGACGAATGAAATCTGCCCGCCACTGCCGGTCAGTGCCTGCGGATCGCTCACGCTGCGCGCCGCAAGCAGATCGCGGAGGGCTTCGGGCGCTTCGCTATCGGCATCGGGACGCTGCATGACAAGCACGTGACAATGCTCGAGCAGCTCATCCCAGCGGTGCCAACCGGGCAATCCACAAAAGGCATCCCAGCCCAGGATCAGAAACAGCTGGTCATCGGCAGCCAGCTCGCTGCGCAACGACTCCAGCGTGTCGATGGTGTACGACGGTTCGTCCCGTTCCAGCTCGCGGGCATCGACGGCCAGCAGCGGCAGATCGTCTACCGCCAGACGCACCATGGCCAGGCGATGCTGCGCAGAGCTGTTGGGCGTCTCACGGTGCGGCGGACGGAAATTCGGCACCAGCCGCACCTCATCGAGCCCGAACATTTCGGCGACTTCCAGCGCACCCCGCAGATGGCCGATGTGCACCGGATCGAAGGTGCCGCCCAGTATGCCGATACGCTGTGGCGCTGGAGTCGAGATCATCAGGTACGTACGTGGCCGTCGCCGAACACCACGTACTTCTCGCTGGTGAGGCCTTCGAGGCCAACCGGGCCGCGGGCATGCAGCTTGTCGGTGGAAATGCCGATCTCCGCACCCAGGCCGTACTCGAAGCCGTCGGCGAAACGGGTGGAGGCATTGACCATCACCGACGCCGAATCCACTTCAGTGATGAAGCGCCGCGCATCGGTGAAGTTTTCCGTAACGATCGCGTCGGTGTGCTGCGATCCGTAGCGATTGATGTGCTCGATCGCCTCATCGAGCGAGTCGACCACACGGATGGACAGGATCGGTGCGTTGTATTCGGTAGCCCAGTCCTGCTCGGAGGCTTCGAGAACTGCGCCTCCAAGCAAGGCACGGGTGCGCGGACAGCCGCGGAGCTCCACCCCCTTGTCGCGATAGATGGCCGCCAGCGGTGGCAGTACACGGTCGGCGATCGATTCGTGTACCAGAAGCGTCTCCATGGTGTTGCACGGTGCATAACGCTGGGTCTTGGCGTTATCGGCAACGCGAATCGCCTTGTCGAGATCAGCGGCGCGGTCGATATAGACATGGCAGATCCCGTCCAGATGCTTGATCACCGGCACCCGGGCATCGCGACTGATGCGCTCGATCAGCCCTTTTCCGCCGCGCGGCACGATGACGTCGACATACTCCGGCATGGTGATCAATGCGCCAACGGCAGCCCGATCGGTCGTCTCGACCACCTGCACCGCCGCCGCCGGCAACCCGGCCTCGGCCAGCCCCAGCTGAATGCAGCGGGCAATGGCCTGATTCGAATGGATGGCTTCCGAACCGCCGCGCAGGATGGTGGCGTTGCCAGACTTGAGGCACAGGCTGGCCGCATCGATGGTCACGTTCGGCCGGGATTCATAGATGATGCCGACCACGCCCAGCGGCACGCGCATCTTGCCGACCTGGATGCCCGACGGCAGATAACGCATGTCGCGGATTTCACCGATGGGGTCAGGCAGCGTCGCTACCTGACGCAGACCTTCGATCATGTCGTCAATGCGGGCCGGCGTCAGCGCCAGACGATCGAGCATCGCCTCGTCCAGGCCGTTGGCGCGCCCGGCGGCCAGGTCCTGCTGGTTGGCCTCAGCCAGCTCGCCGCGGGCGGCGTCGAGCGCAGCCGCCGCAGCTTGCAGCGCGCGGTTCTTCTGCGCCGTGGCGGCGCGGGCGAGCACCCGCGAGGCCTCGCGCGCAGCGCGACCAAGGCGGGTCATGTAATCCTGTACGGACTCGGTCATGGTCTGGACTGGCCTGACGGAAGGGAAAGCCGCGGATTATAGCCAGCCATGAGGCTCACGCACAGCGGCGCCCGGCGAATGGCTGCAAAGAGCAGCTGTCAGGCGCGCATTCAGGCTGGGCTAGTCGACATCCTGTCGCAATTGCGCCGGCCGCTTTCATGGCCGGGGGTGAAACCCAGCCACCGGCAAACAGGTCGAAACCGTCTCGATTCAAGGAAAAACGCATGCCCGAATGGCTCACCATACTTACCGGCTGGCTCGCCGCCCATCCTCAATGGCTCGGGCTCAGCCTTTTCCTGGTGGCCTGCCTGGAGTGCCTGGCCGTGGTCGGGCTGGTGATGCCAGGCACCGTCATGGTGTTCGCCATCGCCGTACTCGCCGGTAGCGGCGTGCTGACGCTGGGCGAGACGCTTCTGCTCGGCTATGCCGGCGGGCTCCTCGGCGATTTGCTCTCCTATGGCCTGGGAAGGCGGTACCACCAGAACATCCGCAATCTGCGCGCATTGCGACGACACCCGGAATGGCTGTCACGTGCCGAGGTCTATTTCGATCGCTACGGAATCGCCAGTCTCCTCGTTGGCCGCTTCATCGGCCCGCTACGTCCGATGCTGCCGCTGACGGCGGGCATGCTGGACATGCCGTTCGGGCGCTTTCTGCTGGTGAGCCTGGTTGCGGCAGCCGGGTGGTCGATGGCCTATCTGCTGCCGGGCTGGGCCACCGGTGCGGCTGTTCGACTGCCGCTGCCGGAGGGGTTCTGGGGCGAAGCCGCTATCGTCATCGGCGCACTTGTGCTGATGATCGGCGGCGTCATCCACAGCAGCCTGCATCAGCTGCGCTGGGTCACACCGGTAGCAGCCGGCCTTTGCGCCGCCGCACTGGTCGGACTGTTCTTTGGCTGGCCCCATCTGGTTGAGTTCGACGAAGGCCTGATGACCGTCGTGCAAGGCGAGCGCAGCCCGGTTTTCGATCGTTTCATGGTCATCGTCACGCGAGCGGGTGATTTTCAAACCCAGCTATGGGCCGCCGTATTGCTGGGCATCCTGCTGCTGCTAACCAGGCAGCGGCGGGCTGCCACCTTCGCAATCATCACACTGCTCGGCACCGCACTGGCCAACGGAGCGCTCAAGGCCCTGTTTGGCCGGATCAGGCCAGAAATCCTGCTCGAACCCCTGAGCAGCTACAGCTTCCCCAGCGGTCACAGCTCGGCAGCGTTCGCCTTCTTCCTGACGCTCGGTGTACTCGCCGGGCGCGGCCAGCCGCCTCGCCTGCGCCTGGCATGGGTGCTGCTTGCCGGGCTGCCGGCGACTGCGATTGCCCTGTCACGGGTCTATCTGGGTGTTCACTGGCCGACCGACGTCATCGCTGGTGCAGTACTCGCAGCCACGATCTGCGCGACCAGCCTGGCACTGGTGCAGTGGCGCAGCCCCATGCATGCGATGTCACCCAAGATCTGGTGGCTGATCCTGCCGGCGACCCTTGGCCTGATCGGCGCGTTCATGATCTGGGCGCTTCCCGGCGCGATGCTGCTCTATCGCTACCAGTAACGGTGAGACCGCCCCGGCTACTCCGGCGAGTCGCCCTGCAACCTTTCGAGCCACAGCTGGATGCATTCAAGCTGCCGCCGGGGATCGTCCATTTGCAGCAACTCGACCTTCTGCTCGGGCTGGAACGGCAACAGGTAGGCCAGTTGGTTGGCCAATGAGCGCTGGCCGTGCACGACACCCGTCATCCCCAGCGTCTGCACCATCGGATGCTGACCCAACGCTTCCAGCAGGATGGCCAGTTCGGCGTGCTCGTCGCCCAGCGGCAATTCTTCCCCCTCACTGCGCCAGGCGACCTCGGCAACCGTGAGCTGATCACGCTGCACCTCGGCCGACTCCACATCGAAACGCCGGCCACCCTCCACGCGTATCCCCAAGAGCCCGTTGGGCCGCTGCTGCCAGTCACGGATCAGCGCCTCGCAACCGGTCGTTGCGTATTCGCCAGGCGCCACGCCGACTTCGCTGCCCTCGACGATGCGCACCACGCCGAAGCCATGCCCCGCCTTGAGGCAGCGACTGACCATGTCCAGATAGCGCGCCTCGAATATCTGCAGGTCCAGCTGGCAGCCGGGAAACAGGACGGTATCGAGGGGAAACAATGGCAGCTTCATAGCAATTCCTTACAACAGGAGCGTCACGACAAGCGGCAGGAGTACGGCCGTCATGACGCCCATCAAGCTCATGGCCAGCGCGGCGAACGCGCCACATTCGTCGCCTTCCTGCAAGGCCTGTGCGGTGCCTACCGCGTGCGACGTAAGCCCCAGCGCCATGCCACGGGCAGCAGGATGCTGAACACCGAACCGGCGCAACAGTTCCGGGCCGAAAATCGCACCCAGGATACCGGTGATCATCACGAACACCGCCGCGAGCGCCACGATGCCCCCGATCTGCTCGGCCACGAGCATGGCGATGGGCGAGGTCACCGACTTCGGCGCCAGGGTCATCAGGATCATGCGGTCGGCGCCGAACGCCCAGGCCAGCACCATGCCGAGTGCCGTCGCACCGATGCCGGCAATCAGCAATGTGAGCATGATCGGGCCGAACAGCTCGCGGATGCGTCGCAGGTTGAGGTAAAGCGGCACGGCCAGGGCGACCGTCGCCGGACCGAGCAACACCGTCAGCATTTGCGCGCTGACACGGTATTCGTCGTAGCTGAGGCCGCAGGCCAAGAGGATGCCGATGACCAGCAGCATCGACACCAGCACTGGCTGCAAGAACACCCAGCGGGTCTTTTCATACGCCGCAAAGGCCAACTGGAACGCCGCAAGGGTGATCGCCACACCAAACAACGGATGATGAATCACCGCTTCCCAGGCGGCTTGCCATTGCACGGTCATCATGCCCGTCCTGCCTTGCGCTGCTGACGCCGGATCAGGGCCTGCATCAGCCACCCGGTAAACACCAGCGAAAGCACCAGGGACAGCGCCAGCACTCCGACAATGGCCCAGAAGTCATCGAGGATCGCGCCGGTATAAGCCATCACACCGACCGCTGGCGGAACCAGCAGCAACGGCAGATAACGCAGCAGACTGCTGGCAGCAACCTGCAGGGACTCGCTCGCCTGACCACGCGCCAGCAATGCCACGAACAACAACAGCAGGCCTATGATCGGGCCCGGCAGGACGGGCAGAAACATCACATTCAGCGCCGTGCCAAGCAGTTGAAACAGCACCAGCCAGGTTAACCCGCGTAGCAGCATGGAAGCCTCCGAGACATGGAAGCGGCGATTATAAGCATCCCGCCGGAGCGAAGCCCGCGCACCGGCTTCAGCCAAACATATGGCTCGCCATTCGCGGCGGCCATGCTTGGTTGCGTCATGGTCACCTCCGTGCTGATCTAGCGGCCTGAACCCGCACTCGAACAACAACAATTCCGGAGGACGTATGCCGCAGGTGCCCGTAGCGGAACTCAAGAGTTACATTGGCAAGGAGCTTGGCCGCTCGGAATGGTTCACCGTCGACCAGCAGCGGGTCGATCAGTTTGCCGACTGTACCGGCGATCACCAGTTCATCCATATCGATCCCGAGAAAGCCGCCCAGACACCCTTCGGCGGCACCATTGCCCATGGCTTTCTCTCGCTGTCGTTGATACCGATGCTGATGCGCGACCTGCAGGTCACGCCAGAAGGCACCAGAATGGGCGTCAACTACGGGCTCGACAGCCTGCGCTTCATCCAGCCGGTACGCGTCGGCTCGCGGGTGCGCCTGGCAGCGACACTCGTGGACGCCTACGAGAAGAACCCCGGCCAATGGCTGCTCAAGGCTCGCGTCGTTATGGAGATCGAGGGTATCGAGAAGCCCGCCTACGTCGCCGAAACCCTGGCGCTCTGCATTCTCTGACGGCCATAGGGCGGGTTGTGGCCCGCCCGCGCGTTTGCGGCATACTGCAGGCATCCTGTTGTCTGGAACGCCGCATGCGCCAGTTTGCTCTCCTTTCATTTGCCTGCCTGCTCGCCGCCTGCGGTGAGGGCGAGCCGTTCACACCCGCCGATGCCACGCTGCCGGACGGCGGCCGTTATCGCGGCGAGATCGTCAACGGCCGGCTGCAGGGCGAAGGTCGCATCGACTACCCCAACGGCAGCCACTACGTCGGCGAATTCAAGGACGGTCAGTGGCACGGTCAGGGTATCTGGCGAGGCGCCAACGGTGATCGCTACGAAGGCGAATTCAAACAGGGACTGTTCGACGGACGGGGGCGTTTCAGCTATGCAGCGGGCGGCGTCTACGAGGGACGCTTCCAGCGCGGCGCGCTCAACGGCAAGGGTCGCTATCTCGAGCCTGGCCTGAGTTATGAGGGCGAGTTCAAAAACGACCTGTATGAAGGCGCCGGCAGGCTCGAAAGCGCTGACGGGGTCATCCATGAAGGCGCATTCCTTGCCGGCCAGCCTCACGGCCAGGGCATGCGCACCGATGAGAGCGGCGAACTCAGCGGAACCTTTGTCGAGGGTCGGCTAACTGGCCAGGGCCTGTTTCGCGGCCACAACGGCGAACACTATCTTGGCGGCTTCGAAAATGATCTGTTTCATGGACAGGGCCGCTATGAAGATGCCGCTGGCCAGATGTGGAAGGGTCATTTCAAGCAGGGCGAACTCAGCGGCCAGGGAGAGTATGCCGGTACCGATGGCAGCCGCTATAGCGGCGACTTCGAGGGTTGGCGATATCACGGCGAGGGCGTCCTGCAACAGGCCGACGGCAGCCGCTACACGGGTCGGTTTCGTGATGGCCGCTTCGATGGCGCCGGCACACTGCAACTGGCCGACGGCACCGAGCAAGCGGGAACCTGGCGCGCGGGCCGCCTGATCCGGGACAGCGCAGGCAGGGCGATAACCGATCCTCTGGAGCTGGGGCTGCTGAACCAGGGCCGGTTGCTCGACCAGGCACTCGAGGCAGTCCCCGCCTCCACCCCGGCCGTTGAGCTCTATAGCCTGACCTTCGCGGGCGATGGCCAGCAAAGCGTGTTCCTGCGCGAGGTCGATTACGTCGATGCACTCCTGGCCGAGCGCTTCGCCGCCCATGGCCAGATCAACCTGGCCAACCACCGAGACCTTATCGCTGACCGACCTCTGGCCACTCGAGAGAATCTGTCTCGCGCCATCCAGACCCTTGCAGAGCGAAGCGGTCCGGAAGATTTGATATTCATCTACCTCACCAGTCACGGCTCGGCGGACCATCAACTTGCCGTGGCACAGCCGAGACTGGAACTGGAAGACCTACCGGCCAGCGAACTCGCCCGAATCATGGCGCCGCTCGCCGAACGCAACAAGGTGGTCGTGATTTCCGCATGTTATTCAGGCGGTTTCATAGAGCCGTTAAAGAGCCCGAACACGCTCGTCATGACCGCCGCTCGAGCCGATCGCGTCTCGTTCGGCTGTTCCGAGGAAAATGACTTCACCTACTTTGGCCGCGCCTTGTTCGCCGAGGCGCTGCAGCAGAGCAGAGATATCGTGCAAGCCTTCACCCTGGCGCAGACGAGGGTTGCCGAACGGGAGCTGGCCGACCACTATCAGCCATCAGAGCCGCAGATCTGGGCCCCGGACCAGGTCGTCGAACACTGGCGAATGCTGAACGAACAGCAGCACACCTCGACCGACTGATCGCACAGGAAGCCAAACCATGTATCTGACGCCCCAGCGTATTCTGCTTGCCGGCGCCACCGGACTCACCGGCGAGCGCCTGCTCGACCGGCTGCTCAACGAACCCACCGTGGAATGCGTACTGGCGCCCAGCCGCAAGCCACTCGCCACGCACCCACGACTGGAAAACCCGGTGGGATCGCTTCTCGACCTGCTGCCGCAACTGCAGGGCCAGCCCGATACGGCGTTCTGCTGCCTGGGCAGTACACTCAAGGAAGCCGGCAGCCCCGATGCCTTTCGTGCCATCGATCATGACCTGGTGGTGGCATTTGCCGAGCGTGCCCGAGCACTCGGCGCACGGCATCTGCTGGTGATCAGCTCGCTGGGCGCCAACCCCGATAGCGCGATCTTCTACTGCAAGGTCAAAGGCCAGATGGAAGATGCGCTGCGTGCGCAAGACTGGCCACAACTGACCATTGCCCGCCCTGCCCAGCTTCTCGGCCCACGCATGCAGGTACGGCCCATGGAGCGCCTGACCGCACCGATCTCCCATCTCCTGCCTGGCAAATACCGCGGAATATCTGCGTGCATCCTTGCCCGCGCCCTCTGGCGCCTGGCGCTGGAGGAAGGCCAGGGAACGCGGGTGGTCGAGTCGGATGAACTGAGGCGGCTGGGGAGGTAGATCGGAAGCTGGAAGCTGGAAGCTGGAAGCCGATAGTTTGGAACTGAAGGTTGGAGGTTGGAGGTTGGAGGTTGGAGGCTGGAGGGTACGACACTGAACCATTGAGTGGAGGATGCTCCGCTCTTGCGCCACCGGAACGCGCGCGACATGCGGGATCGCGCTTCACTCAAAAGCCATCAACACGCCCGCAAACTCATCCCTTCCTGCTCAGCTTCTAGCTTCTAGCTTCTAGCTTCTAGCTTCTAGCTTCTAGCTTCTAGCTTCTAGCTTCCGGCTTATAACTTCTAGCTTCCGGCTTCAGGTCAGCCTCCACCTTCACCCCTTTATGAAATGCTCACGATAATGACGCAGCTCGGCGATGGATTCACGGATATCGTCCAGCGCCAGGTGTGTTCCGCCTTTCTTGAAGCCGGCCAGTACCTCCGGCGCCCAGCGCGCGGCCAGTTCCTTCAGGGTCGAAACGTCAAGGTTGCGGTAGTGGAAATAACGTTCCAGCTCCGGCATGCGCCGGTAGAGGAACCGGCGGTCCTGGCAGATGCTGTTGCCGCAGATCGGCGACTTGCCTTTTGGCACCCACTGCTCGAGAAAAGCCAGCGTCTGCGCCTCGGCCTCTTCGGTGGAAATCCGGCTCTCGCGCACCCGCTGGGTCAGTCCTGAACCGCCATGCTGGCGGGTGTTCCACTCGTCCATCCCGGCGAGAATCTCGTCACTCTGATGAATGGCGATCACAGGCCCTTCGGCGAGAATGTTGAGCTGGCTGTCAGTGACAATCGTGGCCATTTCGATGATGACATCGTTGTCCGGATCAAGACCGGTCATCTCGAGGTCGATCCAGATCAGGTTCTGCGGGCTCTGCATGATGAACTCCTTGGCGGTGGCGCGCAGTTTAGCCGCTCGCACCCCTGCCGTCAGGTGCCGATGCCGAACCGGGCCGCCAGATCAGGAGCTGCGAACGGCGCCAGTCCTCTACCGGCAGGATTTCCCCCGCCTCGACGCCAGGCACCTCGAAGCTGTTGCTGATAAGTAACGCATCAGGCTTCATCTCGGCTGCTGCCTTGTCCCAGATCCGCGGCATGGGCGCGGGTGACAGGAAGCAGTAGACCACGTCATAACCGCCGAGCGGCTCACGCCAGAGGCTGCGCAAACGCACATGACAATTGCCTCGTGGCAGACAGCGCAGCCAGCACAGCACGAACGTTAAAGGCGCAGTTTCGACACCCACGAATTGCGCTTGCGGATAGGCCCGCGACAGCCGCAGCAGGGTCCCGCCGAGCCCACAGCCCAGATCGACGAAGCGGAACTGGCCGGGCAACGTCGCCAGTCGCTCCACCAGGCGCAGCTCAGCCGCCGAGCCGGTGAGGTAAAGCGGAACCCGCTCGGTCAGTGCATTCCAGTTCAGCATCAACAGCACCAGGAAGCCGACCAGTAGCAGCCACGGCGGCACGGCGTGATTCTGCAGCAACACCAGACCGGGTACGAAACCGAGGTTGATCGGAAGCCACCAGCGGGACAGCCCCAGGAGCTGCCCGATCAACGCCGCGAGTGCGCCCTGCAGACAGGCTGCCCCCAGCAGGCCGAGATGCCAGCCCAGCAACCGCGCCAGCCCGAGCAGTAGCAGCCAGCTGAGCAGGAGCGCCAACACCTGACAGAACAGCGCCAGCAAGGCAGGAAAGCGAGCAAGAGACAGAGCAGGCATGGACACTCATCGCCGCAGGTTCGGACTGCCGAGTCTACCCGCCCGCCGGGGCCGTAAACAGGCCCACGGCGGGCGACTGACGGCGTGCTAGACTCGCCCTCTTTCACACCTGGGCACCGCATAAATGGCCAAACGCCAACTCAACCGCCGGCAAAGCTGGCGCATCGAGAAAATCCAGGAAGAGCGCGCCACCCGCGCGGCGCGGCGAGAGTCCCGGGCCGTCGAAGAACTCGAAGGCGGCGATCTCGGCCCCGAGCAGACCGGCCTGGTCATTGCCCACTTCGGCGTGCAGGTCGAGGTCGAGGCGCAGGAAGGCGAGCATAGCGGTCAGGTCTTTCGTTGCCACCTGCGCGCCAACCTGCCGGCACTGGTTACCGGCGACCGTGTGGTCTGGCGCCCAGGCAACCAGGGGATCGGCGTCATCGTGGCGCAACTGCCGCGCCAGTCCGAACTCTGTCGCCCCGACACCCGCGGCCAGCTCAAACCCGTTGCGGCCAATGTCGATCTGATCGTGATCGTCTTCGCGCCGCTCCCCGAGCCTCACGCCAACCTCATCGACCGCTATCTGATCGCAGCCGAACATGCCGGGATCACGCCGCTTCTGCTGCTGAACAAGGCGGATCTGATCGATGCGCAGAACGAGCCTGCGCTCAACGCGCTGCTCTCCGTCTATCGCCAGCTGGGGTACCCGCTGATGGAAGTCTCGGCGCACGGCGGCGCCGGCATGGATGACCTGAAGGCCCGCCTCGACGGTCACGTCAGCGTATTCGTCGGCCAGTCCGGCGTAGGCAAGTCATCGCTGGTAAACAGCCTGTTGCCCGGCGTCGATACCCGCGTCGGTGCGCTGTCAGAAATGACCGGCAAGGGCACCCACACCACCACCACGGCGCGCCTGTTTCACTTCCCCGGCGGCGGCGAACTGATCGATTCGCCCGGTATCCGCGAGTTCGGCCTCGGCCACGTCAGCCGCGCCGACGTCGAAGCCGGGTTCATCGAGTTTCAGGAACTGCTGGGCCACTGTCGCTTCCGCGACTGCAAGCACGACCGCGAGCCAGGCTGTGCGCTGCTCAAAGCCCTGGAGCAGGGAGAAATCCAGCCACAGCGCATGAACAGCTATCGCCACATCATCAGCAGCCTGCCAGAGGCCGACTACTAGCAGGCCGGCCGTCAGGACCCGCGCGGCTCAGTTGCCACCAGGCTGGTCGAATTCGAGCACACCGTCTTCAAAGATGTTCAGCCGCTCGCGCAATTGCGCAGGCTGGAGCGGATCGCCCGAACCAGGAGCAGCGGCGGCCCCGGCAGGTGGCGCCACGCCGGAACCTCCCGCCTCGGCGGGCTCATTGGCGGCACCTGACTGCTCGCCTTCGATATCGCGTTGCGCCCGCTTGGTCAGGACGAGGATGTCGATACGGCGGTTGACCGGGTTCAGCGGATCTTCCCGGTCAAACAACGCTGACGAGGCATAGCCGACGACGCGGGCAAGCTGCTCCTCAGGATAGCCGCCGGCGACCAGCGCGCGACGAGCGGCGTTGGCACGCCCGGCCGACAGCTCCCAGTTGCCGAACTCGCCCCGTCCCGAATAGGGTTTGGCATCGGTGTGGCCGCTGATGCTGATCTTGTTGGGCACCGCGCGGATGGTATCGGCCATGGCCAGCAGGATGTCCTCGAAATAGGGCTGCAACTGTGCGCTACCCAGGGCGAACATCGGCCGGTTGGCCGCGTCCATGATCTGGATACGCAGGCCGTCCTGGGTGATCTCGAACAGGATCTGATCCTTGAAGCGCGTCAGCTCCGGGTTTTCATCAACCTTGTTCTGCAGTTCCTGCAGCAACAGATCGAGCCGCTCTCGGTCCAGCTGCTCGGCGAAGGTTTCCGCCTGCTCGGAGAACGTCTCGACCTGTTCGGCTTCAGGCTTCGCCTGGGTCTGCTGCTGCGCTGGATCGACCACGTCGTTGAGCGTGCGATCCGGTGCCGGGGTCGGTGTACCGCCCAGGTCGATCACGTAGGGGCTGGCACTTTCAGTAAAGCCGATGGGGTCCTGAAAGTAGCCGGAGATGGCCCGCTTCTGTTCGGGGGTGGCCGACGACATCAGCCACATCACCAGGAAGAACGCCATCATGGCCGTTGCGAAGTCGGCAAAGGCGATTTTCCAGGCGCCACCATGATGACCGGCAGCGACTTTCTTGACGCGCTTGACGATGATTGGTTGGGTATTATCCATGGTCGCGCTTAGCTGCCACGCATGGCTTGTTCAAGCTCGGCAAAGCTCGGGCGGTGCGCCGGGAAGAGCACCTTCCGACCGAACTCCACGGCCAGCGTCGGCGGCATGCCGGACGCAGACGCGACCAGGGTCGCCTTGATGCTTTCATAGAGGTTCAGCTCTTCCTTGGCGTCATGCTCGAGCGCCCCGGACAGGGGCCCGAAGAAACCATAGGAAGCGAGAATGCCGAGAAAGGTACCCACCAGTGCCGTGGCAACCTTTTCCCCGATCTCGGCGTTAGTAGCCGATGCCAGGATCGACATGGTGATCACGATGCCCAGCACCGCCGCCACGATACCCATCGCGGGCAGGCCATCGGCAATCTTGGCCACGGCATGGGAGGGGTGGTCGAGTTCCTCCTTCAGCCCGTTCAACTCCATGTCGAACAGTCCCTCCAGCTCGTGCGGAGCCATGTTGCCGGACGACATGATGCGCAGGTAGTCACAGACAAAAGCGGTCATCCGCTCGTCCTTGAGCACGGCCGGATACTTGCTGAAGATCGGGCTGGCCTTGGGGTCCTCGAGGTCGGCCTCGATCGCCATCATGCCTTCGCGACGGCTCTTGTTGAGGATCTCGTAGAGCATCCCCAGCACTTCCAGGTAGTACTTGTGGGTGAACCGCGAGCTGAACATCTGCAGCGACTTCTTGAACACGATCTTGGTCGTGCTGCCGGGGTTCGCCTGCAGGAACCCGCCCAGGGCAGCACCACCGATGATCATGACTTCGAAGGGGTGGATGAGCGCGCCGACCTTGCCACCGGAAAGGATGAACCCGCCGAGCACGCTGGCGATTACCACGATGATGCCGATTATCTTTGCCATAGGTAGGTACGTCTAAAACCTGATTTCGAGGCACCTGAAACGGGCCGTACAAGGGTGCACGGGCTCGAGCGGGGTCAGGTGAAAAGGCCAGATGAAAAGAATTGTTCTGGTTATCGGAACTTTTGCGCCAGACTAAAGGCCATCCCGATGAAATGCTAGTTCGGCGACATCATGACCACGACCCCGCTCCCCCGTACGCTTCCTGCCTGGATCAAGGTTCTGGACGCCGTAGCGCTGCCCGCTTTCGCCGAGCCCTACGGCCGCGTGCAGCGCGCCTTGCGCGACAGCAGCAAGTCGATGCGGCAGATTGCCGAGCTGATCCAGGAAAGCCCGGTACTGGCACTCAACGTCATTCGCGAAGCCAACCGGGACGCAGCCGCCGCCAACAAGCCGGCAGAAAGCCTGGAAGTGGCTCTCAGCCGCATCGGCCTCAAGCGTGCCGAAGCCCTGTTTCAGCGCATTCCCGCAGCGCAGACGGGGGACATACCCGCACCGCTCAGGCAGATGGTGCTGATCAGCCGACACGCCAGCCAGCAGGCCAACGGCCTGTTCGCCGCTCGCCTCGCCCGGCTCTGGCAGGAGATCCACTGGAGCAGCCTGCTGTTTCTCTCCCCGGTCTGGACACTGATTGCAGCCTATCCAGAGCTGCTCGAGGCCTGGGAACAGCGCGTACTGGTCAACGGGGAACCGGCCCGTCAGGTCGAGCAATCGCTGCTGGGCGTATCGCTGCTGGAACTCTGCGTGGCCCTGACCGAGCATTGGGCACTGCCCGGCTGGATTCCCCAGGGCTATCGCCTGCTCAGCGAAAACCGGCGCATGCTGATCAAGGCGCTGCATATCGCCCGCGACAATGAACATCCGCTGCACCAGCAGCAGATGCTGGACGCCAATCCGGACCTGCGCCGCTGGCTGACCCTGCCAAGCAATACCATCGTTCTTGCCAACGGCCTGGCGCTGTCCTCCCATCACAGCTGGAGCGGCATTCACAGCCTGCGCTGGCAGCGCCTCGCCGGGCTCTATCTGCAGGTGCCCCTGGCCGAGTTGCAGCAGATGGTGCATCAGCAAGCCGTCACCAGCGCCCAGTCGATTGGGCGAACCGATCTCTGGCATCCTGCACAGGGCCTGTTGTGGCCCTGGAACAGCCGATTCCAGACCGCCAGGCTGGCCAAGCCTCCCACGGCTGAAGCCTTGAGCGAATGGCGGGATCTCTGCCGAGAGCTGCTCAGCGAACGCACACCCTACGGCAACGTCATGCAGCTCACCGCCGCTGCCTGCAAGGCGGTGGCCAGCACCGGCATGCATCGCGTTCTGCTGATGCTGGTGGACCGCCGGCAGAATCGCCTGGTCGGTCAGCAGGCCCAAGGCTTGAGCGGGGAAGCAGCGAGGCTCACCCTCGTGCCGGACCAGAGCCAGGTCTTGCGTCGACTGCTGGACAGGCCCGGCTTGTTGAGGCTGACCCCGGACAATGCGGCGCAGTTCTCCGCGCAGCTGCCGGGCGGACTCAAGGCCCTGTTTCCAGGCGATCATGTGCTGCTGCGCTCCATCGCACATGAAGGCCGGGTGGTGATGCTGGTGGTGGCTGACCAGCAGAACATGCCATTCAGCGATGTCGGCCTGCAGGCCTTCAACAAGACCGCTCAGTGCATCGAGCGGGCGCTGGCTGCGTTCAGCAAGCGCGGGCGTTGAGCTTTTTCGCTAGACTCCGCTCTTTCACCACCGACAGAGGCTTGCCGTGTCCGCCTTCTCCAATCTGCCCCTGGTGATCGAGCCGGCCGACCTGGCCACACGCCTCGATGCACCCGAACTGATCCTTGTCGACCTGACCAGCGCTGCCCGCTACGCCGAGGGCCATCTGCCCGGCGCCCGCTTCGTGGACCCCAAACAGACCCAGTGCGGCCTGCCGCCGGCACCGGGACAGCTACCCGGCAAAGCGCAGCTGGAGGCGCTGTTCAGTGCCCTGGGGCATCGTCCCGATGCGGTCTACGTGGTCTATGACGATGAGGGCGGTGGCTGGGCAGGCCGTTTCATCTGGTTGCTGGATGTGATCGGTCACACGCATTACCACTATCTCAATGGCGGGCTGCACGCCTGGCTGGATGAGCAGCGCCCGCTGTCGACCGATGTACCCTCCCCCTCCGAGCGGCCACTGACGCTGCACCTGCATGATTCGCCGAGTGCTACCCGCGAGTACCTGCAGAGCCGTCTGGGTGCGGCCGATCTGGCTGTCTGGGATGCCCGCTCGCCGGAGGAATACCGTGGCCAGAAGGTCCTGGCGGCACGCGGCGGGCATATCCCCGGGGCAATCAATTTCGAATGGACGTCAGGCATGGACCCGGCGCGAGCACTGCGCATCCGCGAAGACATCGCCGAGCGTCTGCTTGGACTGGGGATCAGCCCCGACAAGGAAATCATCACCCACTGCCAGACGCATCACCGCTCCGGCTTTACCTACCTGCTGGCCAAGGCTCTGGGCTATCCCCGCGTGAAGGCTTATCCCGGTTCCTGGGGTGAATGGGGCAACCTGCCCGACACGCCGATCCAGCAATGAAAAGGTCAACCATGAAAGATCAGTTGTTCGTACTCAGCCAGTATCTGCTGCCACACCACCTCATTTCCCGTCTGGCTGGCTGCCTCGCCGAGTGCCGCCTGCCGTGGGTGAAGAACACCTTCATCAAGGCGTTCATTCGGCATTTCGGTGTACCGATGCATGAAGCTCAGATCGAAGAGCCGACCGCGTTCGAGCACTTCAACGCCTTCTTTACCCGTGCCTTGAAGGATGGAGCTCGTCCGCTCGACCAGACCCCGGGCGCAATCCTGAACCCCTGTGACGGCGCCATCAGTCAGCTCGGCAGGATCGAGCAAGGGCGGATCTTCCAGGCCAAGGGCCACAGCTACAGCGTTATGGAACTGCTGGGAGGCGACCATGAACGCGCCGCGCCGTTCATGGGGGGAGACTTCGCGACGGTGTACCTGTCTCCAAAGGATTACCACCGGGTGCACATGCCGCTCTCCGGAACGCTGCGCGAGATGGTCTACGTACCTGGCCGCATCTTTTCGGTGAATACGGTTACCGCCGAAGGCGTCCCCGAACTCTTTGCGCGCAACGAGCGGGTGGTTTGCCTGTTCGATACCGAGCGCGGGCCGATGGCGATGGTGCTGGTGGGCGCGATGATCGTCGCCAGTATCGAAACCGTCTGGGCCGGGCTGGTGACGCCACCCAAACGCACCCTCAGGACACAACGCTATGACGAGGCGGCCCGCGCGCCGATCCATCTCGAAAAAGGTGCCGAGATGGGCCGTTTCAAGCTGGGCTCGACGGTCATCCTCCTGTTTGGCCCTGACCAGGTCAGCTGGGCCGAACACCTCGCCGCGCTGACGCCGGTGCGCATGGGTGAGGGCCTGGGTCAGGCCAGGCTGGCCACGCCAGCGGCAGGAACCGACATCGATCCGCCACTTGCAGGTCCGGCGCCAACGGTCGGCTAGCACTGGCCAACGCCATCATGTTCGTTATGATGGCCACACCCAATCGCAAAACGCCATTATCCGGACAGCAGTCGACCATAAACACTGCTAGATTTTTGGAAGGCAAAGCGCCAGGGAACATGTAGCGGAGTGCGTAGTTTGGAAAATCAAGGTCAACCACTGCTGTTGCGCGTCCCGACGCCGGATTGCCAGGGGTTGTCCTTTTGCGAGCCCAGCGTCCGCGACCTCAAGCGCTGGGTATCGGGCCTGCCCAAGGCGAACCTCGGTGAAACCGCGCGCCGGCTGTACCAGGCGATGCAGGAACTCAACCAGCTGCGCACCCCGGCGCAGAACCGCCTGCAGTTGCTCGAGGTGTTGCGGCCTGAGATCCACTTCGTCTGCCGCCAGCTCGAACGCTATTTCATCAACCAGCCCATCGTACTCAGCGAAAAGCCACGCAAGGTCGCCAGCCTGTGCCAGGCGCTGCAGAATCACCTGGCCATCGGCTACAAGCTGATCATCATCGAGCTTGCGCCGCAAAGCGGTCGGGACAGGCTGCAGCTGCTGACCATATCGCTGCAGCGCGCCATTCACAGTCTCTGCGCCATCCTCACCCGCTCGACACAGCTGTACAGCCCGACGCCCGACGGTTTGTGGCTGGAGCTGCACCAGCTGTATCTCATCGCCATCGAACACGATGTTCAGCGTACTCAGGTACGTGACGAGCTGGCCTACCACGTCAAAGCGGTGAGTGCCGAACAGAGCTATGTCGTCGCACTGATGCTGGGCTGCGCCCGCTGCAACCAGATGCGCCAGCAGAACATTGCTCAGCTGGCGCACGTCCTGGAGCCCTGGAGCACGCTGGTACGCCTGCAGTCGGCGCAGCACGCGTCCAGCCTGTTCGGGATCTCCACGCGAGTCGACGGTCCGCCCCGCTATCGTTCCATGTTCAAGACCGAGGAGCTGCCAAGCCTGCTGGGCATCGATCCGCGCGGCCTGGTGCAGGCCATTCAGAAGCACCTGAACGCCAGCCCTGAAGCCCCGCGCGACCCTGCACTGGCCCTGCCGGATGGCTTGAGCACCGACCTGCTGCAGCACGTTGCGACGGCCTGGGGCGATGTGTCCGAGCGCAGCTTCCAGCGCACGGCGGCGCAGGGTCAGGTCAGCCTGTGCATCGGCATGAGCGCGCTGCACTATTACCTGTCCGGACAACGCCTGTTCAGCGATTTGCTGAAGCGCCCTGAGCCTACCCGCTCAGCGGTTTTCAAGCTGAACAACGCCACGCCGGACGTCTGGGCGACGGCGTTCGACGCGCTATCGGTGACCGACGATGACGGCCTGTTACCCAGTGAAAAGATAGAGTTCGTGAGTGCCAAGGACACCGGGAAAGCAGACGAGCCGGCGGAGGAAAGAAACCCTTTTCCCACCTTCGATGTGCAATTGGTGAACCACAGCCCTGGGGGCTTCTGCCTGTCATGGCCGGACGAGGTACCCAACCAGCTCCAGGCCGGCGAACTGCTCGGCCTTCAGGACGGCACCAGCCATAACTGGAGCGTCGCGGTCGTGCGCTGGGTGCGCCAGGTACGCGGCGGCGGTACGCAGATGGGCGTGGAGCTTATCGCTCCATACGCACAGCCATGCGGCCTGCGCCTGTTGCGCAAGGTGGATCAGGGCAGCGAATACCTGCGTGCCCTGCTGCTGCCGGAAATAAGCGTGATCTCGCGGCCGGCGACACTGATCGTGCCGCGCCTGCCGTTCCAGGAAGGGCAAAAGGTGCAGATCAACCAGAACGGTGACGAACACCGCGCCCTCCTCTGCCGCCGCAAGACTGGCACCAGCAGCTTCAACCAGTTCGAATACCAGCTGGTGGGGCTGGCACCCACCGCACAGGAGACACCGATCACAGGCAGGGCGAGCCAGACGGCTCCCGGGAGTGAAGACTTTGACTCACTCTGGAAGTCGCTGTAGATTGCGGCTCACCGTTATCTAGCCCTCCGCGCCCCTCTCCGGCGCCCCAAAGCTGCTGCCATGGCCCCGCAAAAAAAGACCATCCGCCTGCTGATCCTCGAAGACTCGCAGAATGAAGCCGAGCGCCTGGTCAGCCTGTTTCGCAATGCCGGCCAGGCGACACGCGTCCACCGGCTCACCTCCAGCGAAGACCTGGCCGATGCCCTTCAGCAGACCTGGGACCTGTTGATCAGCGCACCGGCCAGCGAAAATCTCGACCCGAGCGAAGCGATCGGCGCCATCCGTAAGCAAGCCAAGGACATTCCGGTCATTCAGCTGATCGACGGCAACGATGCCGACGCCATCACCGAAGCGCTCGCGCTGGGTGCACAGGGTGCGCTCCCCCAGGGCGAGGACGAATGGCTGATCCTGGTGGCCAATCGCGAGCTGGCCAACCTGGAAGAGCGCCGCGCCCGCCGTTCCGCCGAAGTGGCATTGCGCGAAGCCGAAAAGCGCTGCCAGCTGCTGCTGGAAAGCTCGGTCGACGCCATCGCCTATGTCCACGACGGCATGCACATCTACGCCAACCGCTCCTACCTGGAGCTGTTTGGCTATGAGGATGTCGACGAGCTGGAAGGGATGCCCATGATCGACCTGATCGCCTCCTGTGATCAGGGTGACTTCAAGGGCTTCCTGAGGAACTACCAGAGCCTGCAGGGCAGCGCCGAGCTGGTTTGCGGCGGCGTACGCGCCGATGGCGGCACCTTCAGGGCGAGCATGCATTTTTCACCGGCCAGCTACGATGGCGAGCCCTGCATACAGGTGGTGATTCGCGCCGAGAATGACAACGCCGAACTGGAAAAACTGCGGGAGATCAGCAGCCAGGATCTGGTGACCGGCCTGCACAACCGCAACCACTTTCTCGAACTGCTCGACGCTGCGGTCGAGCGCGCCGTCAACGCCGGCCAGGAAGCGAGCCTCGCCTACATCCGCGTGGACCGCTTTGCCAGTGTGCAAGCGGAAATCGGCCTCGGCGACTCGGACCGCCTGCTGGCGGAACTGGCGCAGCTGCTCCGTGGGCAGTTTCCTGAAACGGCACAGCTGGCTCGTTTCGGTGACGACGCCTTCGCCGTACTGTTGCCTGGCGCGGCGCCCGGCCAATGCGAGCGGCCGTTGACCGAACTGCTGCGAAAGGTTGAAGGCCACCTGTTCGACATTGGCGGTCGCACCGTACAAACCAGCCTGAGCATCGGCGTCGCTGCACTCGATGAAAAGACGGCCAAGGCCCGCGACGTCATTGACCGCGCACACCGCTGCGCTGAGGAACTCCCCGATGGCAATGCCCTGAGCATTCACAGCCCGGCCGGCGAACTTGCCGCTGCCGCCAACCGCGGCAGCATTGTCGCCATGCTCCAGCAGGCGCTCGAGAAGAACAGTTTCCGCCTGCTGTTCCAGCCCATCATCAGTCTTCGCGGCGACAGCCATGAGCACTACGAGGCGCTGCTGCGCCTGCTCGACCCACAAGGCCTCGAAGTGCCTCCCGGGGAATTTCTCGGCGCGGCGAAAGAAGCCGGGCTGGCCACCAAGATCGACCGCTGGGTCCTGCTCAACTCGATCAAGCTTCTGGCCGAACACCGCAGCAAGGGACATAGCACACGGCTTTT
This sequence comes from Stutzerimonas sp. C6.4V, assembly GCF_058536345.1. NCBI lineage: Bacteria > Pseudomonadati > Pseudomonadota > Gammaproteobacteria > Pseudomonadales > Pseudomonadaceae > Stutzerimonas > Stutzerimonas sp. C6.4V. The sequence goes on along the minus strand of NZ_JBZUBM010000002.1, from coordinate 1,260,074 downwards.
TGTCCACCTCTCGAGCGCCAGCATCCAGGACCCATCGCTGCTGGCCTGGCTCGGCGTCGCACTCAAGGCGTCGCGGCTGCCGCCCGACTCGCTGGTCTTCCAGCTCGACGAGAGCGACGCCGTCGCCTACCTGAAGCAGGCCAAGGCCCTGACCCAGGGGCTCGCCGGGCTGGGTTGCCGCTGCGCGCTGAGCCAGTTCGGCTGCATCCTCAATCCGTTCAATACGCTCAAGCATCTGAGCGCAGACTTCGTCAAGATCGACGGTTCCTATACCCAGGACCTGAGCCGACAGGAGAATCAGGACACCCTGAAACAGCTGCTGGCCGACCTGCATGAACAGGCCAAACAGACAGTCGTGCCCTTTGTCGACAGCGCGACGGTCCTCGCCACGCTATGGCAGGCCGGCGTCGGTTATATCCAGGGACAGTATCTGCAGGGCCCAAGCCAGTCGATGGATTACAACTTTTCGTCGGATGAAGAGTAGCTGGAAGCTGGAAGCTGGAAGCTGGAAGCTGGAAGCTGGAAAAGCCTGCGGGCTGTTAGCCTGGAGTCAAGCCGGCCTCTGAAAAAGCCGGCGTTCGGTAAACATGCCTACAGCTCAACAGCTCAACAGCTCAACAGCTCAACAGCTCAACAGCTCAACAGCTCAACAGCTCAACAGCTCAACAGCTTCAAGCTTCAAGCTTCAAGCTTCAAGCTTCAAGCTGCATTTAGTCCGATCCTTCGCGATCACGGAACCCGAGCAGGTAGAGGATCCCGTCCAGCCCCAGCGTGGAAATCGCCTGTTTGGCCGACTGTTTGACCAGGGGCTTGGCGCGAAACGCGACACCCAACCCGGCCAGGCCGAGCATGGGCAGATCATTGGCGCCGTCGCCGACAGCAATGGTCTGCTCCAGGCGCAGGCCCTCCCTGTCGGCCAGCTCCCGCAGCAGATCCGCCTTGCGCTGCGCATCGACGATGGGCTCCTGCGCGACTCCGGTCAGCTTGCCATCGACGATCTCCAGCTCGTTGGCATAGACATAATCGATACCCAGCCGCGCCTGCAGCTGCCGGGCAAAATAGGTAAATCCACCCGACAGGATCGCCGTCTTGTAGCCCAGGCGCTTCAGCTCGGCGAACAGCACCTCGGCGCCTTCGGTCAGTCGCAGGCGGGCCCCGACCTCGGCAAGCACGCTTTCCTGCAAGCCTTCGAGCAACGCCAGGCGCTCCTTGAAGCTGGCCCTAAAATCCAGCTCGCCACGCATGGCACGTTCGGTGATTTCCGAAACCTGGTCGCCCACACCCGCCGCCTTGGCCAGTTCGTCGATGACTTCCGCTTCGATCAGCGTCGAGTCCATGTCGAACACGGCGAGTCTTCGATTGCGGCGAAACACCGAGTCGCGCTGGAAGGCGATGTCGACGTTCAGCTCCTGCGCCACACTAAGAAACTCGGCGCGCAGCGCGGCAGTATCGGCCGGCTCGCCGCGTACCGAGAATTCGATGCACCCCTTGCCCAACTCCTCGGGCATGTCCAGCGGCTGGCGCCCGGAGAGCCTGTCGATGTGGTCGATGTTGAGCCCGTACTTGGCCGTGATCGAACTGACGCGCTGCAGCTGCTCGGCGGTGACCTTGCGGGTCAGGAGCGTGACGATGTGCCGGGGCTTGCCCTGACCGCTGACCCATTGCTGATAGTCTTCTTCGGCAACGGGGGTGAAGCGCACCTGCTGATCATGCTTGTAGCCCATGAACAGCACATCCTTGAGCACCGACGAGGCCCCTGTGGTATTCGGTATTTCCACCAGGATGCCAAACGACAGGGTGTCGTGGATTACCGCCTGACCTATGTCTAGGATGTTCACGCCCCCTTGGGCAAGCACGCCGGTGATGGCCGCAGTCAACCCGGGGCGATCTTCCCCGGTGATATTGATCAGGACGATTTCGCGCAAGGCGCAGCTCCCATGGCAATGAAGGCGAGCATTCTACAACAGCCGCCCCATCGCCTGGCTGCTGCTCGCCACGCTTTGGCCTCTGTCGCGCCGCCGTGCCATTTCAGGCCAGTAATTCATCAGCTTTGAACGGCAGACCTTCAGCCCCTACCACGCTTTCCGTATACTGCGCGGCACTTCCCTCAAGAGAGCCGATCGCTGTGAACCGGCCCGCATCCGTCAAACCCGACAATTTCTTCCTGCTGATCTACCGGGCCCTTCGCCAGCGACGCGTGCCCCTGGTGCTGCGCGTGGCAAGCCATACCTTGCTGCTGGTCGCCCTTGCGCTGATCATCTATGCCTGGGTCATGGGCATGCAGTTCAAGCACGCCATGGAGCAACAGGCCGACGCGCTGGGTCAGAGCCTGATCACCCAGACAGCAGCTTCGGCCACCGATCTGCTGGTGGCCAATGACAATCTCAGCCTCAACGTGCTGTTGAGCAATCTGGTGAAGAACCCGCTGGTGGCTCACGCGGCGATCTACAGCGTCGACAACCGGGTGCTGGCAGAGTCTGGTTCGCGTCCACAGCGAAATCTGCTGGGCGACGAGGAAGGCCTCTATTCCACCCCCATCAGCTTCCAGGAAGTTATCGCCGGCCACCTGCGTATCAGCCTCGACATGCAACAGTTCCAGCAGCCGATGACCATCAGCCTGCAGAGCATGGGCCTGCTCAGTCTGATTCTTCTGGCGCTGACCCTGATCCTCAGCATGCGCCTTGGGCGTCAACTCTCGCTGCCGCTGATGCAGCTGCGCCTGTGGCTGCGCGACCCGGACGATCCGGCCCCCGGCTCCGGACGGCAGGATGAGATCGGTGATCTCGCACGCCAGCTTCAGGCGCGCCTGGTACCGGAAGAACCCGAGCCGGAGATCGAGCTGGATGAAAGCCTGCAGGATCTTTATTCGGCACACCTCGATGTACCCGTTGCGACCCGCGAAAGCTACGAGCACCCAGAAGTCGACTTCACGGACCAGCTCGACGACGACCGGGACGCGTACGAGGGCAGCCAAACCGACGCTCAACAGTCCAGCTCGTCTCGCGTCCGAGACGGCATCGAAGCAGACCCGCTGGCCGAGACGGAACCCCGCCATCGCTCAACGCCTGTGATACCGCTCGGGCAACCAGCGGCAGCGGCCGGTAAGACCGGGGTGCTGGCGATTCAGCTTGGCGCCCAGGAACAGCTGCGACGGTTGCCCCGACCACGGCTGACCGAGCTCCTGCAACGCTACCGCGACTGCCTGCAGCAAGCCGCAACCCTGTATCAGGCTGAGCTCCACACACTTGCCGATGGCAGCAGCCTGATGCTTTTCCATAGCCAGGATGACGAGCAGAACTACCTGACTCACGCCGTCTGCTGCGGCGAACTGATGCGCGCCCTGGGCCATGCCCTGCAGATCGACGTGGCCGATAGCGGCATCACCCTGCACCTGCAGCTCGGACTCACCCAGGGCGAAGGCCTGTACGACCTGAGCCAGGGCGATCTGCTGCTTAGCGAACCGGCACAGGCGGCCCTGGCGATGTCTCAGCACAGCCGCAACCTGCTGCTGATCGATCGCGCCATTGGCGAGGACCAGCTGATCAGCCAACGCGCACGCGTGCGTCCAATAGCCAGCCCAGAAGGCGCCTGCTGCGTCGAACGGCTACTTGATCCCTATCCTTCACTGCTCGAACGCCAGCTGGCGCGCATGCACGAGCTGCGCAACCGCAATTAAAGGCACCCGAATAAAAAACGCCGACCACCTCAGGGGTGATCGGCGTTTCTGTGTTGCTCAGCGGCGATGAGGGTCAGAAGCGAAACACTTCCATTTCTGTCCTGATCGGCTCAGTTGCAGGCACTGCGGGCGTGGCAGGTTCCGGCTCCACCGGAGGCGCCTTGACGATGTTGCGCCTGGCCGTCGCCCTTGCCAGCAACACCGGTTCGATGGACGAAGCCATCAGTTCGCTCAAACGCTGCAGCAACAGACTTTGCGCGCGGACCTGGTCGCTGGCGGAGCCTTGGTGTTCTTCCTGCAGGCTCACCAGACGACTGGCCCGCCGCTTGCCTTGTTTGTCGAGCAGACGCCATTGAGCCTCCAGCACGGCAGGGTGTTGCGGCCCGGAATCCAGTCGGGTGATCTCGACTTCTACCTGCACGTCAGGAACAAACCCCTTGCTGCCCGGGCTCAGCTCAAGGCTCTGGGTTTTCAGGCGCCAGGCGAGTTGCCGCAGCAGCAGCTGATCGATATCGCCCTGCAGGCTACCGGCCCAACGAGCCCGCTGACCATCTGCAGCCAGGCTGCCATCCGGCAGACGCTGGAGCAAGGCGTCTCGCTGAAGGTAATCGGCGAGCACTACAGGCCCCAGGAGCACTGCAGCGCCATTGGCCTGCGCAGGCACCTGCGCGGCCCCATTATCAAGGCGATACATGGGTGTTGGTTGCAGGCTGATACAGCCTGTAAGGCTGGCGCATGCCAGCAACAGAACAGTCGTGAAGCGCAGCACGTTTCTCTCTACCTTTGCAGCGGACCCTGGCGATGGCTTCATGAAGGAGCGCTTGGCCGACCTCCTACCCGTCATCGCCCGTTCGCCGTGCAGATTATATGTCCAGCTCCGACGCACAGAAGCAAGAAGCAGCTGCGCCGGAATCAATTAAATGGAGGGCCGCTATCTTCCGTGAAACCAGCCACAGAAGCCAGCCTCCCAACGCCAGGTATCAGCCCACGGCCTCGACCAGCAGCGCGTCGACCCGCTGAAAGCCACGGGGCAGCTTGTTGCCACGGCGTCCACGTTCGCCCTTGTAATGTTCCAGGTCGTCGGCCTTCAACGACAGCGTACGCTTGCCCGCCTGCAAGACCAGTGTTGCGCCTGGAGGCAGTACGGCCAGGTCCGTCAGGTATTCTTCGCGGCTCGCTACCCGATCACCAGGGATGCTGATGATCTTGTTGCCCTTGCCTTTGCCCAGTTGTGGCAAATCCCGGACCGGAAAGACCAACAGGCGCCCTTCGGTGGTGACCGCTGCCAGCCAGTCCTGGTCGCGGTTCTTCAGCGGCCTTGGCGCCACGACCTGGGCACCTGCCGGCAGCGACAGCAACGACTTGCCTGCCTTGTTCTTGGCCTGCAGGTCCTCGCCTTTGACGACGAACCCATAACCGGCATCCGACGCGATGACGTACAGCGCCTCGTCTTCCGGCAGCAGCACACACTCGAAGCTGGCTCCCGGCGGCGGGGTCAGGCGTCCGGTCAGCGGCTCGCCCTGCCCGCGCGCCGAGGGCAGCGAATGAGCAGGCAGTGAATAGCTGCGCCCGGTGGAATCGACGAACACCGCGTACTGGTTCGACCGGCCAGCTGCGGCGGCGCGAAAACCATCGCCGGCCTTGTAGGAAAGACCGGTGGCATCGATGTCATGGCCCTTGGCACAGCGCGCCCAGCCCTTCTCGGAAATGACCACGGTGACGGGTTCGGACGGCAGCAGTTCGTTTTCCGACAATGCCCTGGCTTCGGCCCGCGCAACGATGGGCGAGCGCCGGTCATCGCCATAGGTTTCGGCGTCGGCAATCAGCTCCTTGCGTACCAGCTTCTTCAGCTTGGCTTCGCTGCCGAGCAGCGCCAGCAGCCTCTCGCGCTCCTTGGCCAGTTCGTCCTGCTCGCCGCGAATCTTCATCTCTTCCAGCCGAGCCAATTGGCGCAGCCGGGTGTCGAGAATGTAGTCGGCCTGCAGCTCGGACAGCTCAAAGCGCGCCATCAGCACCGGCTTGGGCTGATCCTCGGTGCGGATGATATGGATCACCTCGTCGAGGTTGAGGAAGGCCACGAGCAGACCCTCCAACAGGTGCAGGCGCTTTTCGACCTTGTCCAGACGGAACTGCAAGCGGCGGCGCACGGTGCCTATGCGATAGGTCAGCCACTCGCTGAGCAGGACCCGGAGGTTCTTCACCTGCGGACGGCCATCGAGGCCGATCACGTTGGTGTTCACCCGGTAGCTGGACTCCAGGTCGGTGGTGGCGAACAGGTGCTGCATCAGCTCATCGGCATCGACGCGGTTGGATCGCGGAATGATGACGATGCGGCAGGGGTTCTCATGGTCCGACTCGTCACGCAGGTCGGCCACCATGGGAAGCTTCTTGGCCTGCATCTGTGCGGCGATCTGCTCGAGCACCTTGGAGCCGGACACCTGATGCGGCAGCGAGGTCACGACGATATCTCCATCTTCAACGCGATATACCGCCCGCATGCGCACCGAACCACGGCCGGTTTCGTAGATCTTCAGCAGGTCGGCCCGCGGCGTGACGATCTCCGCTTCGGTCGGATAATCCGGTCCTTGCACGTGTTCACAGAGCTGTTCAACGGTGGTTTTCGGATCGTCCAGCAGGCGTACACAGGCGGCGGCAACTTCACGCAGGTTGTGCGGCGGCACGTCGGTGGCCATGCCCACGGCAATGCCGGTGGTGCCGTTCAACAGCAGGTTTGGCAGGCGCGCCGGCAGCGTCGCCGGCTCGTCCAGGGTGCCGTCGAAGTTCGGCACCCAGTCCACGGTTCCCTGCCCCAGTTCGGACAGCAGGACCTCGGAGTAACGCGACAGTCGCGCCTCGGTGTAGCGCATGGCAGCAAAGGACTTGGGATCGTCCGGCGCACCCCAGTTACCCTGACCGTCGACCAGCGTATAGCGATAGCTGAACGGCTGGGCCATCAGCACCATGGCCTCGTAGCAGGCTGAATCACCGTGGGGGTGGAACTTGCCGAGCACGTCGCCGACGGTACGTGCCGACTTCTTGTGCTTGGAATCCGCGTTCAGGCCCAGCTCGCTCATGGCGTAGATGATGCGCCGCTGCACCGGCTTCAAGCCGTCCCCGATATGCGGCAGCGCGCGATCCATGATCACGTACATCGAGTAATTGAGGTAAGCCTGCTCGGTGAAGTCAGCGAGGGAGCGGCGCTCCACGCCGTCCAGGCTCAGGTCGATTGTTTCGCTCATGGTCGATCCGTGGCGTGTTGGCGCAGCACCAGGGTGCCGGCGCGCTGGGTGAATTCAAGTTGTTTCAGGGCGCTCATGCCAAGCAGCACCTGAGCTCCTTCGAAGCCGGGCGCCACAATGGCGCGCACATCATGCAGAAGGATGTCACCGAGCCCGAGGCTCTCCAGTACAGTCCGGTAACCGGTGGTTTGCCCATTGGCGGTTCGCAGCATCACCGGGGCGCCACGAGGCAGCCCAAGGCGATCGCCCAGCTCGGCGGGAATAGCGACGTCGGTGGCACCGGTGTCCAGCAGAAAGGTCACCGTCTCGCCGTTGATGCGTCCATCGGCAACGAAATGCCCCTGTATGTTGCTTTCGAGGTGCACCTCGATCTGCTCGCCCTGGATCACAGAAACCGGCTCCGGATTGGGGTTGAAACGACTCTGCTCCCAATCGCCGAAAAACCGCGTGGCCAGCAGCAACCCGGCCGCCCATGCCAGCACCAGCATGACGCGCCCGGCGCGGCGCCCGGCAGGCTGTGTCACGGCTTCGCACCCCAGCCGCCCTTGGGTGCGGAGAAGCGCCAGACGACGGGTCTGCCTTCACCATCGGCGCGAGAGAGCCCATTGTTATCGACACCTATCCAGGCACCCTCGGCGTCAACCCACAAGGCCTCGGCGTTACCGAACGGCGTGTCGTAGCGACGCGATTGCTCCAGAGCGACGGATGCATAGGACCAGCACACCTCGCTATCACCGGTTGATGCACTGCGTCGGCAGACCTGGTGGGGGACGGGCTCCAGAGTGAACAGCTTGTTCTTGTGGAAAGCCAGGCCGGAAAATCTCCGCGGCTGTTCGCCCCTGCCCATGGCGGCCGGCTGGAGCTCGCGCCCCCCTTCGGCCAGCAATACGCAGCCACCTGTGCACTGCCAGGCGCTCTGCTTGCGATGCATGACCATCAAGCCGCGGCGGCTGTGCTCGGCCGCCAGCCACAGGCGACCAGCGTCGGGATCGATGGCAATTCCCTCGAACATCGCATTGAATTCCAGCAGCATCCCACTCGCACGGGCCTGACGAACCAGGCCACCAGGCAGATTGAGCCATTGGGCGGCACCCGCCGGGCTGACCCTGAGCACAGCCGCATGCGCCTCACTGACCAGATAGCGATTGCCCAGGCTGTCGCAGCTCAGCCCCTCGAAATCCATCTCGCCGCCACGCGCCATGCCAACCAGAACGCTGCGCATGCGCACGCCCCATGACAAACCGGTATTCGGCACGGGCGGAAGCTCGAAGTGCTCGGCTTCGGCTCTCCAGACGCCTTCCGTGATATCAATCCGGTACAGGGCATTGTCTTCACGATCCGACACGGCATAGAGCGCGTCACCACACCAGGCAAGACCGGAAAGATTGCCCTGGGCAATCCCTTCCACCGGATGCTCGCTGACGAGCGCCAACTCAGGCACTTCAGCCGCCCAAACCGGAGCCGCCAGCGCCGCCAGCAGCGCGGCCCAACGGAGCCTCAAAGCAACACCTCAGCCAGGTTGCCCTTGGACTCGAGCCATGTCTTGCGGTCACCGGCGCGTTTCTTGGCCAGCAACATATCCATGATCTCCCGCGTGCCATCGAAGTCTTCGAGGGTCAACTGCACCAGCCGGCGCGTGTTGGGGTCCATGGTGGTTTCTCGCAGCTGGGGCGGATTCATCTCGCCCAGGCCCTTGAAGCGGGTGACCTGAGGTTTGCCACGGCGCTTTTCTGCGCTCAGGCGATCGAGAACGCCGTCGCGCTCGGCCTCGTCCAGCGCATAGAAGATGTCCTTGCCCAGGTCGATCCGATAGAGCGGCGGCATTGCCACATAGACGTGACCGGCGTCTACCAGCGGACGGAAGTGCCGTACGAACAGCGCACAGAGCAGCGTGGCGATGTGCAGGCCATCGGAGTCGGCGTCCGCGAGGATGCAGATCTTGCCATAGCGCAGCCCGGTGATGTCCGCCGCGCCCGGATCGACACCGATCGCCACGGCGATATCGTGCACCTCCTGGCTGGCAAGGACCTCGCCCCCGTCGACTTCCCAGGTGTTCAGAATCTTGCCACGCAGCGGCATGATCGCCTGGAATTCCTTGTCTCGCGCCTGCTTGGCTGAGCCTCCAGCGGAGTCGCCCTCCACCAGGAAAAGCTCCGAGCGCGCCGGGTCCTGGCCAGCACAGTCGGCCAGCTTGCCGGGCAGCGCCGGACCCTGGGTGATTCGCTTGCGCTCGACCTTCTTGCTCGCCTTGAGCCGACGCCCGGCATTGCTGATAGCCAGTTCGGCAAGCTGCATCCCTAGCTCGGGGTGCGCATTGAGCCAGAGGCTGAAAGCGTCTTTAACAACGCCAGAGACGAATGCGGCTGCCTCGCGGGAGGACAATCGCTCCTTTGTCTGGCCAGAAAACTGGGGTTCCTGCATCTTTGTCGAGAGCACAAAGGCAATCCGCTCCCAGACATCTTCTGGTGCCAACTTGACACCGCGAGGCAGCAGATTGCGAAACTCGCAGAACTCACGCATGGCATCCAGCAGCCCCTGGCGCAACCCGTTGACATGGGTTCCGCCCTGGGCAGTGGGGATCAGGTTGACGTAGCTTTCCTGAACACTGTCGCCGCCATCGGGCAGCCACAACAGGGCCCAGTCGACGGCTTCCTTGTTGCCGGCCAGGCTGCCACAGAAGGGCTCGTCGGGCAGCCGGGCGAACTCGCTGACGGCGTCGACCAGATACGAGCGCAGGCCATCCTCGTAATGCCATTCGACTTTCTCGCCGGTGCTCTTGTCCTCGAAGCTGACGTTCAGTCCGGGACAGAGCACCGCCTTTGCCTTCAGAACATGCTTGAGGCGGCTGATGGAAAACCTGGGCGAGTCGAAATATTTCGGGTCTGCCCAGAAGTGCACGCTGGTGCCCGTGTTGCGCTTGCCAACCGTGCCGATTACGTCCAGCTCGCTGGCCTTGAACCCATCGGTAAACGCCATGCGATATTCGCTGCCGTCTCGCTTGACGGTCACCTCGACACGGGTCGACAGCGCGTTGACGACGGAGATGCCGACCCCATGGAGACCGCCGGAGAACTGGTAGTTTTTGTTTGAAAACTTACCGCCGGCATGCAGCTTGGTCAGAATCAGTTCGACGCCCGAAACGCCTTCTTCCGGGTGGATATCCACGGGCATGCCCCGGCCATCGTCGATCACCTGCAGCGAGTTGTCCTGATGCAGGATTACCTGAACGGAACTGGCATGGCCCGCCAGGGCTTCGTCGACACTGTTATCGATGACTTCCTGTGCCAGATGATTGGGCCGCGAGGTATCGGTGTACATGCCCGGACGCTTGCGCACCGGATCCAGGCCGGAGAGGACTTCAATGGCTTCTGCGGTGTAAGACATGTGCGTCTCGTGATGTCCTTATGAATCGGAGAAATCGACGTCTGCAAAAAGCGCCGGGTCGAAGCCGGCAAACGCCAGCAGGGCGGGAATCCGTTCGGAAAAGCCCTGGAAGCCGTGATCGCCTCCAGCCTGGATGCGCACTGCGCAGCCCTTGTAGTAGCCAGCGGCATCGCGGTAGTCGAGGGTTTCGTCACCGGTCTGCAGCCAGACCTGATAACGCTCGGCATCACCGGGCGGCGGCACTTCCAGCTCCGCCAACGCGGCGACATGATCTGCGGTCAACTGCCAGACTTCGCCAGTGTAGAGGTTGGTCTGCGGCCCCAGATAACCGTCGAAACGACGGTGCGGGCAGACAGCCGGATTGATCAGCAATGCCTTGAGCCCATGGCGCTCGGCGAGATGCGTTGCATAGTATCCGCCGAGTGAGCTCCCGACCAGCAAAGGCCGCCCCAGGTCAGCGATATCATCCTCAAGCTGAGCGATAGCCTGACGTGGATGATGGTGCAACGCCGGCACTCTAAGCGATACGCTCATGCCGATGCGGGCTAACGCAGCGATCAACTGACTGGCCTTTTGTGACAACGGGGAGCTGTTAAGGCCGTGCATGTAGAGGATCGAAGGCGGGTAGCTGGACATGGATACAGTTCGTCGAAAAGAGCAAAGGCTACAAGGCACCCGCCTTTCCCTGCAACCATGGGAGCGCCAGACCTCCCGAAGAAATGGCTTCGCCGCACCGCCCGTAGGAGCGGGCCATGCCCGCGAAAAGAGCTACCCCCCAGACGTAGGCCCCATTCGCGGGCGTGGCCCGCTCCTACACGTAGCAGGCGATCAATACCCTTGGCGCCGTAGTCGACCTCGAACCCAATGCCGAACACCTGAAAAAGCGCTTCGCCGCACCGCCTGTAGGAGCGGGCCATGCCCGCGAAAAAAGCTATACCCAGGCGTAGGCCCCATTCGCGGGCGTGGCCCGCTCCTACACGTAGCAGGCGATCAATATCCTTGGCGCCGTAGTCAACCTCAAACCACTGCCGAACACCTGAGAAAGCGCTTTCGTCGCACCGCCGTAGGAGCGGGCCATGCCCGCGAACAAAGCTATACCCAGGCGTAGGCCCCATTCGCGGGCGTGGCCCGCTCCTACACCTAGCGGGCGATCAATACCCCTTGACGCTGTAGTCGACCTCGAAATCGATGCCGACTACCCGCGAGACGCCCGTCTCGACCCGTCCGTCCGCATGCAGGCGCAGCCAGCGGTAGCCAGGCGCCAGCTTGTCCACATCGAAATCTTCGCTGCCGGGGGTGAACTGCACGCCGGTCGAAGGCGTTGCGAGCAACCTTACACCGTCGCGGCTGGCGTCGAATTCCTGATGGATGTGCCCCCACAGCAGCGCCTTGACCCCTGTGTGGCGATCAATGACATCGAAAAGCTCATCGCGATTGCGCAGCCCGATACCATCCATCCAGCGGCTGCCAATCGTGACAGGGTGATGGTGCAGGCAGATCAGATGGTGACGCTCAGGCGCTTCAAGCAGGGCGCGCTCCAACAGCTGCAGCTGATCCTGGCGCAGCATGCCGAACACCGAACCAGGTACCAGCGTATCGAGCATGACGACCCGCCATGCGCCGATATCCAGAACTGGTGACATCAGTGCGGTTTCACGGGTGGCCTCCTGCATGGCCGCCAGCTCATCATGGTTGCCTGGGCACCAGCGAACCGGCGCCTCGATACGCTCGGACAGCTGTCGAAAGCGTTCGTAGGACCTGAGCGAACCATCTTGGGAAAGGTCACCTGTGGCCAACACCAGGTCGATGCGAGGCTGCTCGTCAAGAACCAGGTCGACCACCCGCTGCAGGCTCCCGGCCGTATCCATGCCCAGCAGCTTTCCGCCCGCCTCGGCAAACAGATGGCTATCAGTCAGCTGTACGAGCAGGACCGAGTCGTTTTCAGCAGTGAAGGGCGCAGCAGCCAAGACCCGTCTCCTTTGGCGAAATCGCGCGGCAATTATGGTGGCTGGCCCATGCAGGGGTAAACCGCGCGATGCGGGCCTGCATCACAGAACAAAGCGGCTAGCCTACTGGCGCGCATCGGGTCTAATGCGACTGCTTGAAGCAGAGGAGCGTGGTCCTACAGAACCGACTCCAGCTCGTACCCGCAGGCGAGACAGTGCCCGAGCCATTCTCCGAGAAACAGGTTGAGCTGGTTCTTCTCGTCAGGCTGGTGCATCTGCGCGTTGGGGTAGCTGTAGATGCCACGGATGCGCCGCGCATTCTCAGCGCTGATTACTTCGGCCATCCGGGCATCGTGGTACACACGAACGTCCATCTTCGGCACCGGCAACCAGGGCAGGCAATGTTCCTGCCGGACCTGCACCGTCGTGGTGTAGGGGCAGCTCTCGGTCACAGTCAGCACCAGCACACCCAGCAACCGATCGCCCTGGCTCATGGCGATGCGGCGCGTATCGGGATCGTTGCGCATGTCAGGCAGCAGACGCATCAGCCGTACGTAGTTCGCCTCGCAGGCCGCCTGCAATTCCAGCAGATCGACACGATATCGTTCGCGGACTCGCCTCATGTCCATGCCTCCCTGATTTCGTCACGGTTCAAGGCCAGCCACTGCAACGCAATGATGGTAGCTGCATTGTCGATTCGACCGTCGCGCAACGCCTGCAGTGCGTCGCCCAGTGACCACACCGCCGCGCGAATATCCTCACCCTCCTCTTCCAGTCCGAATACGCCACCGGCGTTGAGGCTGCTGCAACGCCCTACATAAAGATGGATGCGCTCGGTGCTGCCGCCAGGCGAGGGGTAATAGGCCGATACGGGCCACAGCTCGCCAAGTTCGAGGCCAGCCTCCTCGACCGATTCACGGCGGGCAACCTCCTCGGGCTGCTCGTCCTTGTCGATCAACCCGGCCACCGTTTCCACCAGCCAGGGGTTATCACCCCGCGCCATGGCGCCCACACGAAACTGCTCGACCAATACCACCTCGTCACGTTGCGGGTCGTACGGCAACACGCAGACGGCATCATGGCGCACAAACAGCTCGCGCTCGATCTCAGCCCCCATGCCACCCCTGAACAGGCGATGACGAAGACGGAAACGGTCAAGGTTGTAGAACCCACTAAAGCAGCGCTCGCGCTGGATGATCTCGACATCGCCTGCGCCGGCTTTGAAAATATCGTTCATGAACACAACTCACATCTGGTTTGTCCCGCACCTGCCGGCCACGGGTAAGGCTGCAACCGTCACAGTGTGAGCGGTTTCTCTGTTGCCATCCTAGCGCGCCATTTGTTCAGGCGCAGCCCTTTGCAGACCACTCGCATGGGGAACTGTCTGTGGGACGACGCTCGAACTTCGTCCGGCTCACATACTCGAACCCGCACCAAGCGACCACAGGAGCGCCATGCATTGACGTCGATCCGCAACGCCATCGCCTTAGCAGCATTCACTCTGCTGATTGCCGGCTGCCAACACTTCGGCAGCGAGCGGCCTGTGGAGGTTCGACAGATTCTCAGTGAGCAACGCCAGGCAGGCTGCCCTGCACTGGACGATAGCTGCCCACTGGTGAATATCGATACTCAGCTGTTCGAAAACGAGCCCGCCCTGAACGCACTGATCGACAGGCGACTACGCGAGATGACGGTCAACAGCCCGGATGCGCAGATTCCGGCAGCCCTCGAGAACTATCAGCAGAGGTTCCTGCAGGACGCAGAACCCGGATGGACCAGCTACCTGCAGGCCAAGCTGCGCGAACAGCACGGGCCGCTGCTGGTGGTCGAGCTGTCGAGCTACCTTTACACCGGTGGCGCACACGGCATGCCCGGGCGCGGCTTCATCAACTATGACCGTGAGCACGACCGTGAGCTGAAGCTCGCCGACGTGCTGTTGCCGGGCAAGGAAGGCGCCTTCTGGCGCGCCGCAGCCAAAGCACATCAACAATGGCTGCTGGACAACGAGCATGACGCCAGTTTCAGCCGACAGTGGCCATTCCAACGGACCTCCAACATAGCCTTCCTGCGCGACAAGGTCCTGCTCAAATATGACGTCTACAGCATCGCGCCCTACTCGAGCGGCCACCCGGAGCTGGTGATCCCTTACGAAAAACTGGACAGCATCCTGTCGATACAGGACTGACTCAGTGAGCCCCCTGCCCCTCATCAGGCATCGGCTTGCCTTCACGCTGGCGGTATAACCAGTCGACGATATCCTCACGCGGGGCGTAGCCATCGACGGTCGCCCGCAAAATTCGCCGGATCTGCTCAAAGTCTTCGTCCCGCAGCGCCTGCATGAGACTGGCCATGACCACGCGGAAATCATCCCACGGCAGATGGTGTTCATCTGCCGACATGATCATCGGGTGTTCAGTCGGTGTAACGTTATCGCCGATCAGCAATTCTTCGTAGAGCTTTTCGCCTGGCCGTAAACCGGTGAACTCGATGGCGACATCTCCTTTCGGATTTTTTTCGCTGCGAACCGAAAAGCCGGACAGATGAATCATCTTCTCGGCCAGCTCGACGATCTGCACGGGGGCACCCATGTCCAGCACAAAGACGTCGCCACCCTGCCCCATCGAACCTGCCTGCAGTACAAGCTGCGCCGCTTCGGGAATGGTCATGAAATAGCGGGTGATCTTCGGGTGCGTGACCGTCACCGGCCCGCCCCGACGAATCTGTTCGCGAAACAGCGGTATGACCGAGCCCGACGACCCCAGGACATTACCGAAGCGCACCATGGTGAAACGGGTCTTGTTGAGCTGATTGACCGCATCCGGATGGCCATAGAGTACCGGGGCAGCTTCCCGACTGAGCGCTTGGAGGGCCATCTCGGCGAGTCGCTTGGTGCTGCCCATCACATTGGTAGGACGTACGGCCTTGTCGGTCGAAATCAGCACGAAGTGCCTTACGCCCGCCTGGATGGCCGCCTGGGCACAGTTCAGTGTGCCCAGCACGTTGTTCTCCACCCCTTCGGCGATATTGTGCTCGACCATGGGCACATGCTTGTAGGCAGCTGCGTGATACACCGTGCTGACATTCCATGTATTCATCACCGCCAGCAGGCGGTCCGGATTGCGGACGGACCCCAGGATCGGAACCAGATCGAGCGACAGGGAACGCTCGCTGACGCGCTGTTCCAGTTCGCCATGTATGGCGTAAAGACCGTACTCGCTATGATCGAACAGGATCAGGGTTTTCGGACCGAGGGCCAGTATCTGGCGGCTGAGCTCCGAGCCAATCGATCCTGCCGCTCCCGTCACGAGCACCACATTGCCGCGAATGCAATGCTCGAGCAAGTCATCGCGCGGTGCCACGCTATCGCGGCCTAGCAGGTCGGCAATGTCGACTTCCTGTATGTCTTCGACCTTGACGCGGCCACTCGCCAGGTCCATGAAACCGGGGACTGACCGGATATGCAGGGGGAAATGCTCGAGCGCAGCCAGTATTTCCCGCCGCCTGGCGCGACTGGCCGAAGGGATCGCCAGCAACACCTCGGCCGCACCGGTTTCCTCGATCATCTTGGCGATGTGCCTGGGCTTGTAGACCTTCAGACCGGATATGACCCGATTGGCAATGTCGCCATCGTCGTCGATAAACGCCACCGGCCGCATCGATCGCCCCATTCGGAGGGCTGCGGCCAACTGGTTCCCCGCAGCGCCCGCACCGTAGATGGCAACCCTCGGCAGCCCATCATCACGCGCGAACGGGTTGGTCAACCCGACGCTGTACCAGTCACCCAGCACATACTGGCGAAGCAGCAGGCGCAGGCCGCCCAGCAGGATCAGGCTAAGCCACCAGTAATTGAACACCATCGAGCGGGGGACTAGCGCCGGAGCGTCGCGGTACCAGTACACCGCCAGCGCCAGCAGCAACGAAGACAGGGTTACCGCCTTGGCGATCGTGATCAGCGCGTCGTTACCCAGGTAACGCATGACCGCACGGTACATGCCAATGCGTATAAACAGCGGGATGGCCAACAACGGCGCTGCGGCAAACAGCCAGGCGTGCCCCCCCAGAGGATCGACCGGCTCGTAGGAACCAAGCCGCACGACAAATGCCAGCCACAGGGCCAGCCACACCAATACCACATCGGCCAATACCTGCAGCAACCGCTTGTACCGCCTCGGCAGCCCTAACAGATAATCACGTAGCATCCATCAACCTGCCTGATCGTTTAATTCATCCATAGAAACGGGCCCGCCCGCAGGGTAAAAATCTGCCATCCTCCGCGGGCGTGGCCCGCTCCTACAAACCCGTCCCACCGTAGGAGCGGGCCATGCCCGCGAACATTGCAGGACTTCACACCACCTTCGCGGGCGTGGCCCGCTCCTACAAAACCCACCCACCGTAGGAGCGGGCCATGCCCGCGGACATCGCACGGCCTCACATCCACCTTCGCGGGCGCGGCCCGCTCCTACAAAACCCACCCACCGTAGGAGCGGGCCATGCCCGCGAACACTGCAGGACTTCACATCACCTTTGCGGGCGCGGCCCGCTCCTACAAAACCCACCTACCGTAGGAGCGGGCCATGCCGGCGAACATTGCAGGACTTCACATCACCTTCGCGGGCGCGGCCCGCTCCTACAAAGCACCATCCGCCGTAGGAGCGGGCCATGCCCGCGAACACTGCAGGACTTCACATCACCTTCGCGGGCGCGGCCCGCTCCTACAAAGCACCACCCACCGTAGGAGCGGGCCATGCCCGCGAACATTGCAGGACTTCACACTACCTTCGCGGGCGCGGCCCGCTCCTACAAAGCACCATCCGCCGTAGGAGCGGGCCATGCCCGCGAAAAGCGCCTCAAACACGCTCCGCCGCACCTGCCCGGAGCCAGAGGCACAACCCCATCAATGGCAGATAGGAGATTAACAACGCCACGGCCCCATCGACCCGACCGGCTGCCACCCCCAGCGCCCAGGGCAAGAGCCAGCACAGGTCGATAAGCGCGACCGACGAGGTCACCGGAACGTGCCGCCCGAACCGACGCGCAGCGGCCTGATACGCATGGCTGCGATGTGCCTGATAAACTGCTTCGCCACGCAGCAGACGACGCAGCAAGGTGAAAGTTGCATCTACGACAAACACACCGAGCAGAATCAGCCAGCACCAGAGCAAACGGGGCTCATCAAGCGCAGCATTGAGCGCGAGAATACCGATGACGATTCCAAGAAACCCACTGCCGGCATCCCCCATGAATATCCGCGCCCGAGGGAAGTTCCAGCACAAAAAGCCGACCACCGCGCAAGCCAGCAGCACTTCGGGGGCTCCACCTGCGGCCGAGAGATCGCCGGACACGACCGCATAACAGAGCACGCTGCCCAGGCACGCACAGATGGCTTGAACCGCTGCAATGCCATCAATGCCATCCATGAAATTGTAGAGGTTGAGCAGCCAGACCAGAAACAGCAGCGCCAGGGCATCTCCAGGCCATCCCAGGTCGAACGCCACACCAAATACAACGACACCAGGCAGCCCGCCGAGCCAGAACAGTGCCCAGGCTGCCGCGACAAAGTGACCAAGCAAGCGCCAGCGCGCAGCAATGTGACCATGGTCATCAGCGAACCCGAGCGCCGCTACGCCGCCCCCCGCGCCAAGCAGGGCGATCGCCATGACCTCGCCCACCGCCCCCCACCAGCACATGGCAAGGAGCAAGCCCAGAAACACAGCGACAATCGCCATGCCGCCTCCCCTTGGGGTAGGCACCGTATGCGAACTGCGACTATTGGGCGTATCGAGCAAGCTGCGCTTCAGCGCATAGCCACGCAAAGCGCCGGTCAATACAAAGGAAGACAAGGCGGCAAGCGCAAACGTCAGCCAGATCACGGAACCTGCCGCCGTTGGTAGTCCGTTGCGGTAACGCGCAAAGCTTCATCCACGCCAACCGGCGGGCACCACCCCAGCAACCTGCGCGTCTTGCCGATATCGACCTGAAGCGAACCACAAAGACGCGCAAAGGCGGCACGCTTGCCAAGCAACCCGGCGCCTCTTTCCAGAACGGCGAGAGGCACAGGCAGTAGCCGCACGGGCTTGCCCAGCGCCGAAGCCAGGCGACGCAGGAGATCGGAGGTAGAGAGATCCTCGCCATCACCGGCGAGCAAGACTTCGTTCGCGGCAGCCGGGTGGTCGATACAGGTCACGATAAGGTCGACCAGATTATCCAGCGCAACGAGACTCCGCTGATTGTCTACAGCACCAAGTGGCAACGGGATACCGGCGGCTAACCAGCGCATCATCTCGAGGAAATTGCCCTTCACTCCAGGCCCGTACACCAGCGGCGTGCGAATGATGACGACCTGCAGCCCAGTCTCGTCAGCAAGCGCCCGCAACCCGATTTCAGCCTCAAGTTTGGTTAATGCATAGGGGTCAGCGGGCTGCGGCGTATCGTCGGCGGTGAACGGTCTGCCAGGCGTTGTGGATTCGCCGTTGACCTTTATCGAACTGATGAAGATGAACCGCCGCGCACCGGAAGCGACGGCACTGCGTGCCAGCGCCAGCGTCCCCTCGACATTGACCTTGCGAAACTCCGCGAGAGGATCTGCAGCCTTGTCCGTCATGACGTGTACCCGCGCGGCACAATGAATGACGGTGTCGACACCCTCGATCTGCGTGCCCGCCGCAAAGGTTCGATTGAGCGAAACGGGTACGGGCACCACGCCGACCGGCAGAATCGAGTCCACACGACGTATCCAGGCCAGAACCTGCAGATCAGGGCGGGTAACGAGACGCTTCAGCAACGCACCCCCTACGAAGCCGGTCCCGCCAGTGACAAGAATCTTCTGTTTCACGCTCAAGTCTCTTCGACATACGCAGCTGTCCATAGCTGCCTGGCGGCGAATTCTACGCATTACCAACCCGGCGTGCTCGGTTTCGATCGCACGACACCAGCTTTCGGCGCCGGGACTGCCATGGCAATCCGATCAGGAATGCTTCAAGGCCAACCGATGCGACAGCCCGACGCAATCAAATTGCCATCACTACCTTTTCAGCCAAGGCACCGTCATTCAAACTGTTTCCTTTCCATGGAAGGCACTCCCTCATGACCCAGGAATCAAGCGAAAGGCGCCAGCTTTACGCCCTTCGTTCGCATATCGACACCTTGCTAGCAGCTGGCGCATCACTCGAAGGGCGCGACCCGGTTCGCCTGTCCCTTGACGGCCAGATCCTGATCGTTCGCCACGGCATGCTGGTCAGCGAAAACAGCTATTTGGACATCATCGAGACCCTTTCAAACACAGAATGGCCCAGCGAAAACCAGCGCAACCAGGCCATCGAAATGTGCCTTCATCACCTGGTTCAAGCGATCGACCAAGCCGAACTGACGCTACGCTGCTGGGAGCGCGAGGAGGCGCTGGCCGACTGATCACGCCTGCAACGACGGCACGTCATGCCGTCGGCGGACCAGCCCATTTTTTTTCAGACCCTGCTGGAGGGAGGCCCGCCGGAACACTGCGAGAGGCCTCCTGACTGCTCATCAGGCCGCGATCACGGCTTCACCCGCCCATAACGGTCCTCGAAGCGGACGATGTCATCTTCCCCAAGATACGCCCCGGACTGAACCTCGATAAGCTCCAGCGGCACCTTGCCGGGGTTGGAAAGCGAATGCCTGGTTCCAAGCGGGATGTACGTGGACTGGTTTTCTGAAAGGATCAGTTCCTTGTCACCGCATACAACCCTGGCTGTCCCGGACACCACGATCCAGTGCTCGGCCCGATGGTAGTGCAGCTGCAGCGACAAGCACTCGCCAGGCAGCACCGTGATGCGCTTGACCTGATAGCGATCACCCTTGTCTACCGTGTCGTAATGACCCCAAGGCCTGCTGACGAGAGGATGAGCGACGAACTCGTCACGCTGCTCGGCCTGCAAGCGCTGGACTATCTTCTTGACCTGCTGGCACTGGTCCTTACGCGTCACCAGCACCGCATCCTTGGTTTCGATAACCACCAGCCCCTCGACACCCACCGTCGTGACCAGGCGGTGATGCGACTGTACGAGACTGTTGTGGGTATCGACGGTCATGACATCACCCTGAAGGCTGTTGCCATCCTGGTCCTGCTCGCTCACATCAAGAATCGCGGCCCAGCTACCCAGATCGTTCCAGCCCGCATCCAGCGGCACCACCACTCCAGCATCGGTGTGCTCCATGACCGCATAGTCGACTGACTCGTCAGCGCAAAGTGCGAATTGCTCGGCCGGAACATGCAAGAAGTAGTGGTCTTCCTGCGCGTGCTTCAATGCAACGCGGCATGCCTCGAGAATATCGGGGCGCAACCGCTGCAGCTCCTCAAGAAACCTGGAAGCGCGAAACATGAACATGCCGCTGTTCCAGAGATAGCGGCCGGACTCAAGATATTCATGCGCCAGTTCGGCAGAGGGCTTCTCCTTGAATGCGGCAATGGCGCTACCCGTTTCGCCCAATGGCTCGCCGCACTGGATATAGCCGAAACCGGTCTCCGGGTGAGTCGGCGTAATTCCGAAAGTAACAAGCCGTCCTGCATCTGCATGGACAGCTGCCGAGACGACTGCCGCCTGGAACGCGCACTGATCTGGAATGTGATGATC
Source organism: Stutzerimonas sp. C6.4V (assembly GCF_058536345.1). NCBI lineage: Bacteria > Pseudomonadati > Pseudomonadota > Gammaproteobacteria > Pseudomonadales > Pseudomonadaceae > Stutzerimonas > Stutzerimonas sp. C6.4V. The sequence goes on along the minus strand of NZ_JBZUBM010000002.1, from coordinate 1,239,223 downwards.
AGCAGCCAGAATCAGCAGCGTTGGGTCGCCGCCATCCCGTGTCGCCTCGATAGTGGCGAGGGCGATTGCCGGCGCGGTATTCCGTGCCAGCGGCTCGAGAATGATGCGGCCGCTCGGCCGTTTGGCTGCGCGCAGCTGCTCAGCCACCAGAAAACGGTGCTGCTCATTGCTCACTACGATCGGCAAGGCATGGTCCAGACCATCCAGGCGGGCCAAGGTCGTCTGAAACGTGCTTCCCCTGGTTTCGCCATCCAGTGCGAGGAACTGCTTGGGAAAAGCCTGCCGCGACAGTGGCCAAAGTCGCGACCCACTTCCACCAGCCAAGATTACGGGGGTAAACATTCAATTCTCCGAAATGAACCACAGCAAAGCCGCATTTTATCCGAAGCTGCGCGACACGAATCAAACAACAGCTGGAAACGCAGAGAGGAAAAAGGACGGCAGTCGCCCTACAACGCCGCATGACACGACTCACCAATGCTGCATACGCTGTAGAATCGCTCATCTATCGCGCTATGCCAGAGCAACGCTATGCTTCAAGTGGAAAATGTTTTCAAAGAATTCAAGCTCTACAATCGTCCGTGGCACCGCCTCAAGGAGATCGCATTCAGACGCAGCTTCCACCGTCGTCACGTTGCTCTGAATGACATCTCCTTCAGTGTAGCCAGCGGTGAGACAGTGGGAATCCTGGGTCGCAATGGTGCAGGCAAGTCCACGCTGCTGAAAATGCTCAACGGCGTACTTTTGCCTGACGCCGGCAGCATTAAGATCACCGGCAGGGTGACGGGCCTGTTAGAGCTGGGCACCGGCTTCGACCCCAACCTCACCGGGGCACAGAACATTGTCGGCAATGGGCTGTTGCTGGGCATGACCCGCCAGCAGATCGAGGAGCGGCGAGAAGCAATCGTCACGTTTTCCGAGCTGGGACAGTTCATTAACGAGCCCATTCGAACCTATTCGTCCGGGATGACCATGCGCCTTGCCTTCGCAATCGCAATCCATGCCGACCCCGACCTGTTTCTTATTGACGAAGCCCTATCCGTGGGCGATGGACACTTCCAGCAGAAATGCATGAGGAGGATAAAGGAGTTCAGAGCTAAAGGGGGTTCGATCGTATTCGTCTCGCATGATTTGAACGCAGTCAAAATGATTTGCGATCGCGCAGTAGTACTCAGCGAGGGTCGCGTAGTTGCCGATACGGAACCTGAGAGCGCGGTGAACATCTACAACCAGCTACTCGCCGGAGATGATGGGGACGACGCCTACACGGCGCGCCCGGACGCATCCGGTTATGGAAACCGTGACGCAAGCATCGAACATATCGAGTTTGGTGGCGAAAACTCACGCAGCGCAATTCTTGCCAGCGGCGACATCGCCTGCATGGAGGTGATAATTAGCGCCAAACGAGAGTTGACTGATGTTTCCCTCGGCCTGATGATCCGCGACCGATTTGGTCAGGACATCTTCGGCACCAATAGCCATTACCTCGGCCTGCCGATTGCACTAAGGGCCGGCGAGCGCAAGCAGATGCGGTACCGCTTTCCCATGCGCCTGGCACCAGGGAAGTACACCGTTACGGTGGCCTTGCATGAAGGGGCCGATCATACAGCTATGTGCTATCACTGGCGCGATAATGCCGTTGGTTTCGAGGTCGCCGGGATCCATGGTGCATTTTTTGGTGGCATCTGTGACCTTTCCCCCTCGATCGAGAACATCCAGCTACCGCCCGCGGTAATTGACGGACCTAACAATGCTCATTCCTAACAACCCAGACATCGACTTCGGCGAACTCAACCGACGCATCGAAGCCGAAGTGCAGCGCTATCAGTCGGATAGCGAAGGGCGCACGCTCCCTCCGTTCAACCCCGCCCCGCCCAACGCTTACAATCAGCCGTATACATGGTCGAATCTGGTCCAGCTTGACGACGAAGCCTTGGTCAAGGCAGCGTTCCCATCGCTGCTGGGACGCCAGGCAAAAGCTTCCGAGGCAGCGGCTTGGCTGGTGCAGCTACGCTCTGGCACGGACCGATTCGAATTTCTTGCCACGTTGCGATATTCAGCCGAAGGCAAGCGCCAAAACGTTCCGGTGCATGGCTTGCGGCGCGCACGGATAAAGAGCGCACTACGGCGTACGCCGGTTCTCGGCAAGTTGTTGGGCAATGCGTATGGCTGGTTAGCAACCGATGCACGCCATCGTTTTTACATGGCCCGCTTCGACCTTCAATCACGTCAGCTAGAACAGCAGAGCAAGTCATTATCGGCAAGCGAAGCTGCGCTTCAGGCGATTATCCGCAGCGCGCAGAAGACCATCGAAACCCAACAGACATCGATCGCTGAGCTCAATGAACTATTGGAAAAGCAGAATAGACGCCAGCTGGAACAGCAAACGGAGCTGCAACGCTACCAGCTAGTCCAACAAGAGCTGCGTGGTCGACTTGCCTATCTGGAGCGCAACAGCAAGCCCGCTAACGTTTCCTCGGATGTTGCTGCCAACGCCTGCGCTGGAAACCCGCCTGATACTGGCGTTCCGGATAGCTTTTACCTCGCTTTCGAGAATCGCTTCCGGGGAGATGCCGAAACGATTCGTTCAAGGCTGGCGTATTACCTGCCGATTGTTGACGATATCGCCGCGCTTGCTGAGCGGTTGCCCCTGGTAGACATCGGCTGTGGCCGAGGCGAGTGGTTGAAGATGCTGCCGGATAGCTGCAAGCGGATCGGCATCGACCTCAACAGCATGAACGTACAAGCCTGCCAAGATCAGGGGCTTGAGGCAGAGGTGGCAGACGGCCTCGCCTGGTTGAGACGCCAGCCAGACGACAGCATCGCTGCCATTACCGCGTTCCACGTAATCGAGCATCTGAGCTTCGAGCAGTTCAATACCCTGCTTGATGAATGCTTGCGGGCGCTGACCCCTGGCGGGCTGATCATTTTCGAAACACCCAATCCCGAAAACCTGGTATCGGCGGCCACTCACTTCTACACAGACCCAACCCATATCCACCCTTTGCCGCCAGCGTTTTCTGAATTCATGCTTGAGTTCAAAGGGTTTACCGCCGTTCAGGTCCACCGACTCAATCCGATACCCAACGAATATGCCTTGATCGAAGACAGCGAAGTTGCTCGCCGCTGCAACGCCCTGTTCTATGGCGCCCAAGACTACGCCGTAACTGCACAGAAGAGTGCAACATGAATAGTGGGCGCATCGATCAGTTTGCTGCATCGGTCGCAGTCGGGGATGGTGTAACCAATAGCCTGACGTTTACCCGCGAGCTTCTGCGCGAGCTTGGCTATGCCTCGGATATATTCAGCTATTGCGTCCCTGACCAGCTCAAAGGGGACATTCTGCCAGCCCAAGCCCTACATGGCAGCGAGACCACCTTGCTGCTATATCACCATTCCATGGGCCATGATTATGGTCAATGGCTGCTATCGCAGCGATGCCCTAAAGCACTCGTCTACCACAACATCACGCCAGCAGAATTCTTTCCCGCCGAAAGCGGCCTGCGGCAATACGCTCAGCTGGGCAGACAACAGCTAGTCGATTGGCGCGACGAGTTCATTGGCGCGATTGCGGTCTCACCGCTCAACCAACGCGAGCTGGAATCTGCAGGCTACGAGGGGGTGAAGACACTCCCGCTATTGGTCGACAGCCGCCGCCTGGAAGGCGAAACCGCTGCGCCTATGTTTATCGAAACGGGTAACGATACCGCCTATTATCTGTGCGTTGGCCGGTTAGCTGAAAACAAGCGACAGCATCTGTTGATCGAGGCGTTCTACCACTTGGTTAAGCTGCAGCAGGCTGAACCGGGCAGATCATTACGGTTATTGTTGGTTGGCGGTACCACCAGCGAGGATTATGCCCGAGGTTTGAGGCATCACATCGAGCAGTTGGGGCTGCAGGAAAAAGTGCTGATGCCGGGCAAGTGCAGCGAAGCGGAACTGCGCTGGCTGTACCAAAACGCCCAACAGTACTGGTGTGCCAGCGCTCATGAAGGCTTTTGTATGCCATTGATCGAGGCACAGCATGCCGGCCTGCCCGTCATAGCCTGCGCCCAATCCAATGTGCCTGAAACGCTCGGAGAAGGAGGTTTACTCCTTGGAAGCGACGAGCCGCTGGAAATCGCCCTGACCGCTCGGTTACTTGACCAGACTCCAGGGTTGCGCGAGCAGATTATCGCAGCCGGGCAGCGCAACGTCGAAAGGTACGAACGCCAACTGCTGAAAGAACAACTAGCGGCCTGGATCGAGCCCCTCATCCCTTCATCGACGCAGAGGCAGTACTCGTGACACTTCGTGTTCTGATGACAGGCGCCAGTGGCTTCGTCGGTAGCATTTTGACCCCTATGCTGCGGAACGAGGGCTACCACGTCACCGCTCTCAGCAACCGACTGCAAACGAACCAGGGGCCGGCAGACGATTACATCAGCTGCAACATGCATGACGCGGCTGCGGTGGCCGCAGCAGTGGAACAGGCACAGCCAAGTCATATTATTCACCTAGCGGCGGTCTCGAACGTGCCCGCTAGCTTTACCGATCCGCTGCAAACCTGGCGGACCAACGTGATGGGCAGCATGCATTTGCTCGAGGCCGTGCGTTTGCATGCACCGAATGCGTTCGTCTTGTTTACCAGTTCCGCCGAGGTGTATGGGGCCAGCTTCAAGCAAGGAATCGCACTCGACGAGCAGAGCCCCTGCCAGCCCATGAACCCGTACTCGGCGAGCAAACTCGCCGCGGAATGCGCCTTTGCTCAGTACTTCCGCCAAGGCATGAACGGCGTCATTGTCCGACCGTTCAACCACATCGGAGCGCAGCAATCAGCTAACTTCGTTACCGCTTCGTTCGCGCGTCAAATCGCATTGATAGAGGCGGGCAAACAGTCGCCGGTGCTAAGCGTAGGCAATATCGAAGCTAGCCGCGACTTTCTGGACGTACGAGACGTATGCGAGGCATATCTACGGCTGATGTCGCTCTCGCCCGAGCGCAATCATCCGAAACTCTTCAATATTGCATCGGGCCGCCCTCGCCAGATCAGTGCAATTCTGTATTCCTTGCTGGACATGACGACCCTCAGCATCCAAGTCGAGACTGACCCACAACGTCTGCGCCCATCTGACATACCCATCGCAATTGGTAATAGCGGCCTATTGCGCAAGGTTACCGGGTGGCAACCGGCTGTTCCGATTGAAGACACACTCGGGGAACTACTGGACTTCTGGCGTAGACAGGTGGAAATGGAATGAACGAGGCCAGCAAAGAATTGCCAGCAAAGTCGGCTAGCGGAGCTAGCATCGGCTTCAGCTGTACAGTTTGGGCGATGGGCCAGCGTGCCGGCCACCTGGACGGCATTGGAATCTATACTCGAGCGCTCTGGCACGCGCTCAAGACAACAACCGAGGACCAGCAGGGCTGGCTCTTGAAACCGTACGCCTTCGGTCGCAGCCAGCCCAAACTGGACTGCGGTGTACCGCAAATGCTGGCGCAGCGTTTCTCGGTATCCACCCTGCTTTCTGCCGCCATACGAAAACCGCTCTCCAGCTCCTCTCAGATGCGGCGCGAGATAGACGTACTCCACGCAACGGACCACCACATCCCCCGGGTCAAGGGGGTTCCGGTTGTTGCAACCGTCATGGACCTGATCCCGCTAATCCACCCCGAGTGGATTCGCCAGGATCTACCTCGCCTGAAGAACTGGCTGTTCATAAGCAGCATTCGCTCCGCCGACCACATCATCACGATATCCGAACACAGCAAGCAGGACCTGATAGCGCATCTAGGCCTCCCACCTGAGCAGATCAGCGTTACCCCCCTTGGCGTGGAGCCCTGTTACTTTGACCGCATCGATCAGGAACAGATAGACGCGACACTGCGCACGCACGACCTACAACCGGGATTCTTTCTGTTCGTCGGCACGCTGCAGCCCCGTAAGAATCTTCGGGGCCTGCTGAAAGCATTCGGTCAACTACCGACTGCAATACGTAAGCAACATAAGCTGGTGGTGGTCGGGCGTGACGGCTGGGGGAACGAGGACTTGCTTCCTGAGCTGAAAGCATTAGAAGCACGTGGCGAAGGCTACTGGCTCGACTACCTGCCAAAACAACAGGTGATGGCGCTTCTACAGAGCGCGGCCGCGTTGGTATTTCCATCGCTTTATGAAGGCTTTGGGCTGCCTGTAATCGAGGCATTTGCCGCTCGCTGTCCCGTCATCGCCTCAAACACTACATCCATTCCAGAAGTCGCCGGTCACGCCGCCTGGTTGATTGACCCCACCGACAGTGCCGATATCGCATCAGCCATGCTGGCGGTCCTGGAAGACCAGGGATTGCGTGAGGAACGTATCGAGGCGGGCCTGAAGAGAGCGAGAACCTTCACCTGGGAAGCCTGTGCAGCCCGCACATTGGATGTCTACAGCAAAGTGTTGCGTCAACGCTAACCGGTCCGGAACCCTCACTCACATGGCGCGCTTCACTAAGGCACTTTGCAGTTCGCGAAGGCTTCCTTCAAGAGTGAGGCGACCCTTGCAGAATGCTGCCTGCGCGCCTCGGCGTTCAGATGATAGTTGGTATCGAAAAAGCGCTCCGGCGGGTACATGAACTGCAATGGCTCGCCACGGTAAATCAGGCCGTGCTCCCCGGCTTGTGCTGCAAGCCCGGCGTAGTAGTCGTATTCGGTCCCGACGTGATACGCCGGGCGGTCAAGCATCGCTGGGGGAATAAATACCGCGCAGCCTCCTTCCCTTTCGATCGAATGCGCAAGCTCAGCCCAGCGATCCCAGTTTGCCTGGTAGTCGCTGGCTTCTGCACCATAACGCTGCACCGCCGAAGCTTCCACGGCCTCGCGCATCCAGATCTCCTGGCGGGCAGCCTCGCTGTTGGTCTGGTCTCCCCGCTGATCCATATGCTGAGGCCCGTATAAGCCTTCGACGCGATAGCCCTTGGGCAGCCCCAGATATCCATCCACAACGCGTGCAAGCGAGGTAAACCAGAACAGCCTTAACAGCTGCAGCGGACTTAGATCCAGGCTACGAATACCCGGATGGCTTAGCCAATAGCTGTTGAACGCGAAGTTCACCCTGTGACGATCGTGATAGAGCGGATATTCTAGAGGAAATACAACCCAGTCTCCCGGCCTGACCGCTTCACGTGTGTAGCGCCGTATGAACTGCGATTGCACACCAGCATTCACACCCAGATTGATCACTGGCCGCTCAAGCGCCTCACTCAGCACCGCCGAATCGAGACCGAACAAAGCCCCGGAACCGGCGACAACCAGCACCCGCGGCCCATCCACAGCATTGGCCAGTGCCAGCTTGAGCGCGTAGCTTTGCGCGACCCACTGGTCAGTCACAACAGGCCGACCCAGTTGACCATAGAGCAGCGCTAACCAACCCACTAGCAGAGCAGAACTGGCGAGCAGCGCACCGCGTATAAAGGCTTTGGGACTTCGTCGGACTAAGGCCATCGACAGCTACGCTAGAAGTTAAAGTACAGAAACGCCCGGTCAGGTTCGCCAGCCATGACCTTAAGCACGACCACGATACCGGCGCCTATCAGCAGACCCCGCCCCCAACTGCCGAGAGCAAGGCACAGGGCACGGCTTCCGGGGGCGGTCAGTACCAGCAATAACAACCCCAGACTCACCCACGGCAAACCCTGGTCGACGCGCATCGACATCAGCTCACGCAAAATGGTCACTGCATCGAACTGCCACATCCAGCGCCAGTCGAGCAAGCCGGCATACATGTGCAGCGCCGTAGCCAGCGATTCGGCTCGAAACGGGATCCAAGCGAGCATAACGGCAACCAGCGTCAAGATCACAGCCGGTGCGCGTGGTATCCGCCACGGCACCAGCCGGGACCATGTATGGCTGAGCACTAGCATAGCGCCATGCAGCCCACCCCATAGAATGAACTGCCAACCGGCCCCATGCCATAAGCCGCCCAGGAGCATGGTCACCATCAGATTGCCATTGGCGCGAAACCGCCCCGCGCGGCTGCCGCCGAGTGGAATATAAAGATAGTCGCGGAGAAAGTGCGACAGTGTAATGTGCCAGCGCCGCCAGAACTCGACGATCGAGGCGCTCTTGTATGGGGAACGGAAGTTGACCGGCAAACGAATACCGAACATCAATCCCAGCCCGAGCGCCATATCGGCGTACCCGGAAAAATCGAAGTACAGCTGAAGGCCGTACGCAAGACCGGCCAGTAACACCTCCGGCCCCGACAACCATTCACCTTGGGCGGCCCGACTGAACAAACCGTCCACAGCCGGCGCCAGCGGGTCCGCAAGCAATACCTTTTTCATCAGCCCGACAATGAGCAGTGCCACTCCCAACTCCCAGGCGAGCGGCCTACGCAGCCAGCCGTGGCTGATCTGCGGAAGCATCGTACGCGCATGTACGATGGGTCCCGCAATCAGCTGTGGGAAGAAACTCACGAAGAAGCCGTAGTGAACCAAGCTGCCTGGTGACGACAAACGCCTGCGGTGCAGGTCAACCTGCCAAGCGATTTGCTGAAACGTGAAGAAGGAAATTCCCAGCGGCAGAACAATATTCCATTCCCGACTCTGCGGCAGGAAGCCAAAAAAGAACCCAGCGTATTTGTAATACCCGAGCACTGCCAGGTTCCCCACTACCGCAACTGTCAGCCAGAACTTGCCGCGATGCGCCGCGACTTTCTGACCGAGCAGATAGTTAGCCAGGACCGAGCCGATCAGCAGCGCAAGATATTGCCAGTTCCAGGCTGCATAGAAGTACAGCGAAGCAAGCAGCAGAACGGCCGGTGCGGCTCTTTCCATGCGAAAGCGACGCAATAGGAGAAAAAGCCCATACACCGTAGGCAGAAACAACAGCAAGAATGCATAAGAGCTAAAAATCATAAGCGCCGGTCTGGCAGTGCTAACCCTGACAAAAGGCGTCGGCGATTGCCGGACTCAAGCCATTGGGCAAGCGGTTCCATGTTCGATCATCGTGCCGAGAGCAGCCTTAGAGAAAGTCGCGGATGTCCCGCTCCAGCCGACGCCCGACCCAGATCGCGCCCACCAGCAGAACGGCGGCAATGATCGCGAGCAGCCCCAGTGCGACCAGGTTTGGCGGCTCGGTACCCAGCAGTGCACTGCGGTAAGCATTGGCCAAGTGGTAAAAGGGGTTCAGTTGCACAAGATGCTGCACGCTGTCCGGCAGGATTCCCGGAACATAGACGATTGGCGTGAGCCAGAACCAGAGCTGCACAACCACACCAACCATTTCTTTGATATCACGCAGAAAAACCGACAGGATGGCGCATACCAAACCCAGCGAAAAGGCTAACAACTGCATGCCTATGAATGTCGGAATCCACCACAGCAAGCGCAGGGAAAAGTCGAAGCCGATGGCCAATAGAAAGACCATAAAGAAGCTGGTTGAAATCAGATATAGCACCGTCTCGCTGAGAATCACGTAGACCGGCAAAGACCAGAGAGATAGACGAACCTTACCGATCAGGTGTGCCTTTTCGTGAAAAACCTGAGTGATTCGAGTGAGTGTTGCCGCAAAGCAATTCCAGGCAAGCAATCCGCTTACAAGGTAAATGCTGTATCCATATGGACCGAGATCCTGTCCCATGCCGCCAATGCGCATCCCCATAATGCGCGAGAAGACCAATGTAAAAATCAGGATGTTGATCAGCGGGAGGATAAAAGTCCAGGCCGCTCCCAGTACGGACGCAGAATGGCGGTCAACCAGATCCTGGCGGGTAAAGTTGAGTATGAGATTCCAGTTCATGTGCGCGCCGGTAAAAAAACAGGCGGGAAGAATACTCACAACGGCGGGATAAAAAAACCGCGTCTGACACGGCTAGCAACCGAAGCCCTCAGGCGGTGACTTATGTGCTGGGGGCACCCCGGGTCTGCAGAAGCAATCCTGCTCGAAAATGATCCGTTTGAAGCCGCCATGGCTCGAATGCGCCGTGTGTTTCACATCAACCCAGCCAGATTCCCTGGTCCAATGCACCGCTCACCTTGATCTGATTCTCCAGACTCTCGGAAAAGGAAGCCAGCATACCGGGGGCACTCATGCCTGCGGCCATCTCGCTCAACCAATAGCCGTAACCGGCCGAGTCAGGCGCGCGGTCCAGCACGTTAAGGTAGTAGCCCGTGATAAGCACCTCACTGCTCGGCTGACTGCCATATAGCGACTGGAATTCGGTGCTCTGGGTGAATGAATGCGCCACACCCTGCAGCGTCATGCCCGCGTCCATGTTATTAATCCAGTACTTGAGCCCAGCCAAATCCGGCTGACGATCGAAAGCCGCCTGGTAAAGGCGATACGCGCTTCCTGCGACCTGCCCCGCCCCTATATCGATGGCAAGCGTGCCATCCAAGAAGGACAGCCGTTCGATGCCGGTCAGATTGTCGACGTCCTGGGCAATGGTTCGGTTGTTAACAACCGCACGGCCCTGCCCCAGCATCACCGTATACTGACTGCGGACTGACGAAAAAACCAGGATGTCCAGACCTGCCCCGCCATCCACCGAATCCGCCGAAGGTGTCGCATAGAGGGTGTCGTTTCCGGCAGAGCCCTTGATTGCTCCGCTAGCCACCCACCCGGCCAACAACCCGTCGTTGGCGCTCATTGCAGCCACCAATTGCTCATAGGTGTAGCCGATGTCCGCCCAGTAGGCTTTCGTATCGGAGCCGCTGGAACGAACACCGATGATGGTTGGAACATCCCCATCAAAAACGAACAGAGGCCCACCGGAGCTGCCTGGTCCCATCAGCTGGTTGGCTCCGCCAGAAGAGGCTTGGTAGATCTGGTAGTAACTGTTGTGCTGCACCAACAATGCGCCGTACATCATGCCGCTGCTACCTTGCGGGTAGCCTATCTGATACGCCAGCTGTGTCGTGTCATAGCCAGGGGCAATCCCGAAATAACCCACCTGGTCGCCAATGGCGTGGTTGAGCCCAATGAGCGCTACGTCCGCCTGTGACTCAGCAAACGTAAGGGTCTGGTTGTCGCCATCGCTAAAGGTCTGCGAAGGGAAACCATTAATGGTCCAGCGAAGGTTGTCCAGCGTGATCAGCGAAGGGCTTTCATAACGGTAAGTGCTGGAATTGTAGTCAGCCCCTACCGCGATGCGGATGTCTCGGGCCCAACCGCCAGCGTCGGGATTATAGATAACGTGGGTCGCGGTCAGCACATCGTTGCGCCCGACCACTGCTCCCGTACCCAGCGCAACACTGCCATCTGGAAACGTAACGTACAGATGGGTCACGGCCCGGTATGGATAGGTACCCAGCTCGGTAATTTCTCGGTTCACGGTTTTCTCGGCATGCGTGCATGCACAACGGCTCGAGACGCGATAGTAACGATCAAGTCTGAACCGGCAAACCGAACCGGTTCACGTTTTGCCAGGCAACGCCGCCTTTCAGACAGCCGGCGGGCCAGCTAAAACCTGCACCTGCGTCACGGATCGCCAGAATACCGAACTAACCCGCCACAGGGACGATGCAGACAACCCCGATCGGCTCTTCGGCACACCATTGTTCGGCGCTTGTGCCCATGGCGGCGCGAATCTGCTCGTTTGAATAGTGCGATCGTTTGAAGACGAAAACTTCCCCAGCCACGCGCGGACGGCTGTCGATTTGGCCTTTCACAGCGCAGTCGCCTGCAACGCGGGCGATGAAGCCCGTATTGAACGGCACCGCATGCAGCGCAGTAAAGTACTGCAGGAACAACGCATCATCCCCCGGTGCCCCACACCCATAGGTAGGCAACAAATAAACGGCGCTTGCCTGTTCGATGCGCCTATCCCACAGGTCATGATCATAGGCAAATACCGGCTCGCGATGAGCCGCCTCGCTCAAGTAGGCGCGATGCGGAGCGGTGTCGGCATACTGGACTGCAACCAAAGCCAGCAGTATTAGACGATACGCAGGGTTCGGGCGCCTGAGAAAGAAACCAAGCGCCATCAACAGCAAGGCATAGCCAACTGGCCAGAAAAAACGCCCAGAGCCTCGGAAGATCCGGGTCAACGGCTCGACCAGCTCAGGTAGCGGGTATCTGAGCACCTCCACGCCGCCGAGATAGATGATATTGGACAGGGAGTAGGCAACCAGCCCCAGCAGCACCAGCGCCATCGGAATGTGCGATCTGATAAAAAGCAGCATACCCCTGGGCTGCGTCACGGCGGCAAAGCCAAGCATCAAAAGCAGCGCCAGTCCCAGATAGTTGTGTCCGTCGATTTGCAGTCCGGTCGCATCGAGCACTGTTCCTTCAGTGGGCAAAAAACCGCTGGGGGCCAGGTGAGTACCGAGCAGGGGCGACAACAGATTCATCGAGGACTCGGTGAAACCATTCTCCGCTGGCGGCAAGCCGCCCGAAACCGACATGAAACCGAGCGCCAGAAAGATCAGCAATAACAGCGGTATCGGGAGCAAGGTCAACGACACCGAGCGTGCCACGCCTGTCCGGGTACGCATGCGCCAGGCGTAGTCCAGCAGAGCAGCTCCATAGAGTGTGTACAGCATGGCCAGCAGGTACAGGTGGATGGCCGCCGACAGCAATAGCAGCAGCACCGCGCGCACGACGAAATACTTCAGCGAAACCCGTGCACCATTGAGCTGGTAGTAGAGCACCAACATAACGATCAACATGCACTGAGCAAGCAACGCCGCATGCGGGATGCGGATCATCAGTGCCGGCATCATCAGCGCAAACAAGGTTCCAGAGCAGAGCGCCGCTGGAGATCGTCCGGCGATCGTAGCGGCTGCCCATGCCCCCGCCATTCCTTGCAGCACATAACAGACGAACACCCAGACACCAAAGTAATGGCTTCCCGCTGGCAGCCATGCATAGATCGGTTTGAAGAGCAGCGCTGCCAACGGAATGCTGTCGGTGAACGCCACCGAGACGCCGTCAGGCGCATTGAGCAGCCGCGTGTGCAACAACGGAAATCGCCATTGATCCTGAGCAAATGCCCACATGCCCGTGATGTGCTGGGTCGGGTCGGTATGGGTGTTGAACCAGAACCCGGCGGTCCCGATAAAGAAATCGAGCGGGAACAAGTGCAAGGTGTAGAACACGGAAACCAGGCAAGCAGCCAGGTAGTAATGTCCGGATCGTAGCGGACGATCAAGCCAGGCTGTAACGGCAGAACTGAAGTGCGGCATCTAGAACGGATCGCGAAAGGGGTAAGGGCCCGTCACAGGCACACGGGGAATGACTGTTAATTCAGAACCAGCGCCATTCCGATGACAATCAGGCCGAGCCCCGCTGATTTAGCGAGCGTAATCGGCTCGCTGAACAAGAGGTAACCCAGCAGGTAAATAAGCATGAAGGTACAGGCAGCCATGAACGGTGCGGCGACCGACAGCGAATTTACCGCATAGATTCTTACCGTCAGCAGAAAGCTCAAGCCGTACAAGGCCACTGCGCCCACCAACCAGGGAGAAAACAGCTGGCCCCACAGCGTTTGGGCCGGCCCCTGCTGCCCGGCGAACTTGATCGATACTTGCGCGCCAACGTTCAGCAGTATCGCCAGCACTACAAGCGTGGGCTGTTGCATTTCGCACTCCGCTTGGCAGGCTTGCATACATATATCGGGCGCGACTTGATCTCGAAATAAATCTTGCCTACGTAGTGGCCGATAATGCCGAGGCTGGTCATGATTGAACCACCGATCAGGATCAGCAGTATATTCACCGTCGTGAAGCCCACCGCGGCGTGACCGGTCAGCTTTTGCAGCAAGGTGATGGCCACCATCAGCACACCGAAGCCAAGCGTGAAGCAGCCTAACCAGGTGACAATCGCCAAGGGGATAGTTGAAAAAGCCGTGACATTATTCAAGGCATAGCGCAGCAGGCCGAACTTGCTCCAGCGACTGACGCCTTCCCGCGCGTCGACATCGAAATGAAGCATCGCACTGTCGATGCCCAGCCAATTGACCAAGCCGCGGAAAAAACGATATCGCTCCGGCAACCCAAGGTATATATCGACAACCTGACGATCGATGAGCTTGAAGTCCGAATGCCCCTCGATATCAAAGCCAGACAATCGTCGGTATAGCGAATAGAAGCCCCGCGCCAGCAAGCCATCGAGCTTCGACGGATCGTTTCGCCGGCGCTTCACCGCTTCCACCACCTGAAACCCCGCCTGCCACTGAGCGATCATCTGTGGAATCAGGGCGGGTGGATGTTGAAGGTCGGCATCCAGCACCACGACCGCTTCCCCCTTCGCATGCTCCAGGCCAGCGAATACGGCAGCTTCCTTGCCGAAATTACGCGTGAACGCCAAAAGACGTACCCGAGGATCGCTCAACGCAAGCCGCTGAACCTCAGCAGCACTCTCGTCTGCCGAACCGTCATCCACCGCAATCAGCTCGAGGTCGTACTGCTCGGCTGCAGCCTCCGTCAATATGTGCTCAAGGTTATGAGCGATACGTGGCCCTTCGTTGTACACCGGCACCACGATGCTGATCAGCACTGATCCGACCTCTGGCTACACCTAAGAATGGGCGGCGATTATGGCATTCGCGCCAGCGGGCGGGCCAGTCTGAATCGCCCCGCTACGTAACGGGGCGCTTGCAAACAAGGTCGACGTAACTGAACAAAAAAGGACGCAGCGGCAAGGGGCATAGCGTAAACGGCGCCATGTGGCTTGGCGCGCCTTCATGGCCAGCCCTGCCCACCATCATGACGCCGGCGTCATGGTGCCAAAGGCGTGCCCGACCAGCGCGCATTGACTCACCGCGAGGTGAGCCGGCGTCAGCGAAACAATCCGGCATGCGGCCGGCTATTGAGCGCTTGTCACCTGCCACACATCGCCAACCTCAAGCCACCCCTTACAAAGCATCAACCCGCATCGAATCATCGGCACGGGCCAGGAGAGGCTCCGTTTCAAGCGGCGGGTTGGCCAAGCGGTGGATCAAGACCTAGCATAGGGGCACCATGCGGCGCTCGCTCCCGCTGAGCGAGCGCCTGTCACTCGCTCCCCGGAGGATCTCAGATGCCACCCCACGTACCTGTCTCGAAACAGCGCTACGGCAACCGACACTGGCAGCGTTTCTCGTCCTACGCATTTGCTGCGACCGATGCACTCGCGCCGCTGGTGCTGGCGGAGTTGCCCAAGGCCACCATGGCATTACCGATCGCTTTTATCGTCCAGAATGGACGTTTCGTTCCCGCAGCTTTGATGGGTTTGCAGCCAGGCGAGAACCTGATGGTATCGATCACCGGGCAGTGGCTGGGGCGTTACATCCCAGCCGCCTATCGCAGCTACCCCTTCCAGCTGCTGGAAGCAGAGGATGGCCAGCACGTCATGTGCATCGATGAAGCCAGTGGACTGATCAGCGAAGGCGCCACGGGAGAGCGTTTTTTTGAAGAAGATGGCCAGCCCAGCAAGGCGATCAGCGAGATTCTGACCTTTCTGCAACAAACCCATGTGAGCAAACAGGCAACCGAAGCGCCCACCGCTGCGCTGCAGAAATTCGAACTGATCCGCCCCTGGCCGCTGACCATCCAGAGCGCATCGGGCGAGCGGCGTTTCGATGGTTTGTTTCAGATCGACGAGAGTGTCTTGAATACTCTACCGGCAGAGGCCCTGGGAGAGCTGCGTGACGCAGGGGCGCTGGTCGTCGCCTATTGCCAGCTGCTCTCAATGCAGAACCTTGGCGAACTGGCCAACCTGGCCAAGGCGCGCAGTGCTGCGACGTCGACCGACTCAAATCACGGCGAGGATTTACGGAGCGAAGGTGAAACCTTCAGTTTTGGCAACCTGAAGTGAAGGCGAACACCGATCATTGCGGTACAGCTTTGGCGTTAGACACAACCACGCAAGGAAACTGACACGGGAACTTTCGCGCCCAGCGACGAACAAAGTTCGGCCATAAGGAACATGGCGGGCTAACCAGGTCGACGGGCCTGGTGCCTTGACCGAGTCGGCACCTCGGGCCAGGCCAAGGCAAGTTGGTGCTGGCCCGCCCTTAACCCCACCCGTCAGCCCGCCTCCCCGAGATCCGGCGAAGGTCGCACCAAGCAGAGCCACACGCGCTGATCCAGCACCCTACCTCGGAAATTTCATCGGCACCCGCCGACCTGAAATTGCCTTGTAGTGGGCTACACCCGGACACTCATTACAAGCACCTGCTTATGTCCACCTATACAGCTGCGGCAGGTCACAGAGTACCCATTCCACTATGGCCATCAAGAGGTTAGTAGCTCAGGCTCCGTGGATTAGTTTCTGATCCACGGAGGGGTTATGCCGCGCCAACCGCGGCTGGAGGTTGTCGGGCTGCCGCACCATGTGGTGCAGCGCGGCGTCGACCGCCAGGCCGTTTTCTTTGACCGCCAATGTTACTTGGCATATCTGCAGCTGCTCAGCGTCTATGCTGCTGACGCGGACGTGAGCGTCCACAGCTGGTGCCTGATGACCAACCATGTCCATCTCTTACTGACTCCGCATGCGCCCGGCAGCCTTAGCCGGCTGATGCAGCGACTCAATCGACTGTACGTGCAAAAGATCAACGCCAGATTCGAACGTACCGGACACCTGTGGGCGGGCCGATTCAAGGCCAGCGTAGTGAGTAACGAGCGCTACCTGCTTAGCTGCATGCGCTATATCGAGCTGAATCCCGTACGAGCCGGAATGGTGACTCACCCAGAAGCCTATCCATGGAGTTCTTGGCACGCCAATGTCGGCACGCGTCGCTCCGTGCTGGTAACGCCGCACCCTGAGTATCTTGCACTCGGCTCCGGTGCCGGCGAGCGCTACACGTGCTATCGGGCACTAGTCCTGCAACACGAAACGGAAGAAATGACTGCTCAGCTGCGCGATGCCACCCAGCAAAACGCGGCTTTCGGCTCACCACGCTTCGCCCGCGAAATCGAGCAGATGCTCGGGCGTGACGTGAGCATCAAACCTAGAGGACGACCCAAGAACTGCGCAAAGACGGAATAAGCTCCGAAAATGTACCTGACCCCTTTTCCATGACCCCTTTTCCATGTTCACTTCAGGACAGCTCTTCTTCCATAAGTACCATGTCCGTACGAACCTTAGTTTTTGAGTAGTTCAATGGCGGATATTCGCAATGGTTCCGAAAGTACCACCACAACAGCTGCCCCTCCGCTTGTAGCAACGAGCTTCCAAATCGTTGAAAGTCACAGACAGATATCGTAATAGGCCCGAACTCTTGAATTATATGCCCATACTTATGAGCATTCGCCTTGGTTGAAATCCATTTATGCCGCATCGCGTACCGCCTGGCGAGGGAAGTGCTCGTCTGGCCTATATAGATAATATCGCTCTCTCCTTTCAAACGCGGAAACGCTCGCTCACTGCGCCATACGTAAACTATTTTCTGTGCTCTATGCGCAGCTTCAGACTGTAAGACCGATTTGAAGGCGTCAGCAGTAAGCCGGTCAATACATCCAGGCAACCTCTCGAACTCGTTAAGCGCGTTGTAGAAAGCAGTCTGATCCATGCTATATCTCTAACATTTGAGTGGAAAATATACCTGCGGAAAGATATCCGGAAAAGCCACCTGGCCCTCTTACCTATGTAAACGTACCCGGCCCGTTTTTTCGTGCCCTGATGGGCCGGCGACATGCCAGAATATCGGCCGCTAGCAAATACCCGGAGAAGGAAGTGTTTGTATACATACTTATCATTGTCGGAATCGTGTTCTTGGGGCTAGCGCTCCGAGTACCTTTCCTGATGCGCAAGGACTATCTCGCAAAGAAGTACTGGAAGTCGCTACCCACCGTAGACGAGTACATGGCTGAAATGCCCAGCGGCAAAGGTCGCGGCATGTGCTGCCTCAAGTGTGGATCCAACCAGATATGGGAGCAGCATTTGATTGGCGGGCAACGCATCCATTATTGCAGGCAATGCAAGACGGACCTGTATGGCACTGCTGGTAAGCAGAAATAAGCACTAAAGATATGCTGCCGGACACCGGGAAAGGATGAACCATCAGCCAAGGAGCAGCAGGTCCATCACAACCGCCAAGCACATCCATGACGCTTTCCGGGTAAAGGGTCTTGACCCCTATTTCGCTTCCCCAAACGTAAAAACCCCGCCTCTTGTGAGAAGCGGGGTTTGTTTTGCAGCCTTGATAAAAGAGCCAGCTACAGAATGTACCTGACCCTTTTCCTCCCAGCGCTACTCGTTCACTTAGGCAATGTTGATCATGCCATTGGCGAAGGAGACGTTGTCGAGAGACTCGACGCCGGTCAGGGTGATGACTGCAACGTTATCGTTATCGGCAATCTCAGCGGCCGAGCCGAAGTCGGCAGTCTCGATTAGGGCCTGAACGCCGGTATCAGTCTGCACGAAGAAGATTTCTTTCGCGCCGTTATTACCACCGGTGATAACGCCAGTATCAGCATCAAAAGTTGCCGAGCTGTTCAGAGTCCAGCCGGAACCGACATAGATGCTGTCGCCTTTGCTAACGCTCAGAGCGAGGTCGTTGGTGCCCGAAACTTGCCCGACGGTCGTTGTGCCCGCAGTGTCTTTGGAACCAAAGAAGAACACCTCAGCGACTGCGTCGTCTCCTAGGCCATCTGCTATTGCAACTGCAGCGTCTGCACCGAACAGAGCGGCAGCAGCTTTATCTGCAGCGGCAGTGAGCGAATTGTAGGTCGCGACTACAGCCTTGATATCGCTCAGCAGTGCATCGGCAGCTTTGGCGTCAGCGAGGGTTTCCTGAGCATCGGCGTTGGCTGCGAACTTCGACAGGTAAGCATTATCGAGTGCGGTTGCTACATCGCCTTCGACCAGTCCTTGTACTTTTTCCTGCGCTTTAGTCAACGCAGTTTGAGCCTTGGCATCGGCCTGGGCCTGAGCAGCCAGCTCGGCTACAGCGCTGAAGCCTTCGAACGAGGAGAAGGCGGAAGTAACGGCAGTCACCTGGGTCGAAGTGGTGCTCTCGGCAGACAGGAAGGCATACAGTTCTTCAGCAGTGATGGTCTTGTCGCCAACAACAGGGCCACTTGAATCAACAGTGTCATCGATCGCGGAGAAGTTGGCTGCCGACAGCTTGCTGGCGGCCTCGGCCCACTTCTCACCCTGAGTAGTCGCGACAGCCTGCAGCTGTGCAGTGCGCAGATTAACCGCATCGAGATCCACTTCTTCCGAGGCGGCTGCCTTGGCGGCGGCGCTTTCGAAATCACGCACGGCAGCCAGGGCACCGGTCACGCCGTTTACCAAAGCGGTACGTGCTGCAGCCAGATCGCTGGCCGCTTCACTGGCAATGGTGGTGAAGATAGCAGTCGACTGGGTGGCGGTTCCGTCTTCCAACATAACGGCGTCGCGCACAGCTTGGGCATTTTCTAGGGCAGTCAGCGCCTCTGCGAAAGAGATCTTCTTGTCCGCGGGGGCGCCAGCCGATCCATCCAACTCCTTCACGTCTGCTTCGAGGTCAGCCTCTTTGTTCAGACCGACCACTTTTTCATTCAGCGCGACCAGCTTGTCGATGTTGCTCTGACTCTTCTCGAAATCTGCTACCTGCTTAGCAGCCACAGCAGCGGCCTGAACCTGAGCAACAGCTTCCGGAACCGCTACGCTCGGCAGTTCGGTCAGCTTGCCAATAGCATCGGAAACAGAAGTAGAAGTGGCGTTCACACCGGCGATAGCAGCAGCGGCATCAGCCAGGGAGAAATTGCTGCCAGCAACCTGAGTGTAGATATTGGAAACCAGAACCTTGTTCGCCACAACCTGGGCATCAGTAGCCGCAGCGCCGCTGATGAAAGCAACCAACAGCTGGTCAGCATTGACCGAAGCACCGCCGCCGGTGGTCCAGTAGGCTAGGCCGGCAGCATCCGGAGCACGCCCGAACAGGTTGTTGTAAATCTCGATGACGGTTTCTTCACGAGTCAGACCGCCGTAGATATCGGCGTATTCGGCTTGCTCGTTAACGAAGTTGGCACGAAGGTTTTCGAGGGTCAGGGTGGGTTGCTCAGCGTTCAGCTCAGCCATCCAGTAGTCCAGGCCGGACTGGTCAGCAGCACGTCCGAGGTACGCAACATAAAGCTCTTGCACTTGTGCAGAAGTAACAGCCATTACTTTAAATCTCCAATTTGAGTCGAATCGACATTCAGGCTTCCAATCCGGAACAGAGCCCGTCGGCCCCGGCCTGTTGCCATGCCCCATCGGGGCACAGCCCCCTCAATGGGAAGTCGGCTTAAGCCGACGCAGCTGAGAAAACGACCAGGCGATCTAAAATCACATTGCCAGCCTTCGCAACTGCGGAGTGAGCATACCGAAGCGGTTCGTGGAATAACAAGTACCTGACGCCAAGAATGATATGGACGCCTTATGGCTTTATTAGCCAAAAACTATGGAACTGGTTGTTAGATGATCAGACCCGACCGGTCGGGATCGCTGCTTTCGAGCGACAACAAAAGGGCTAGAGCCCGCGCCGCGCCTGACCGAATCGACATACACTCGCCCATGCACCGCAACAGCTCGATGTGACCTATTCCGCAACTAGCCAAGCCGACGAGCGGCTGGCTTTTGCAGTGATCAATGCTGGCTTAAGCCATGGCGAGGACACAAAAAAGCCCCACCTCCTTTCGGAGGTGGGGCCCGTTCACGCCACAGGTGCGGCCAATGGCCGCTAGCTGACTGTCAGGCGGCTGGGGCTACCGGCGCGGTACCGATAATCAGATTGCCACCCTGGTTAAGGGTCGAGGCGACACCGGTCAGCTCGATCAGGCCGTCCCCTGCATTCACCGTCGCATCGCTGCTGGTGTAGATGTAGCTGTTGCCGCCATAGGTGAAGTTAGCGGCGTTTTCGCCACTTTCCAGCCCCTGAGCAACCATACTCAGGGCTTCGGCCAAGGAGCCGGAACCGCTGATGTTGCCCAGCTCTATGTTGTTGAAGCTGGCGAGCGTGACATCGGTAAGACCCAACACGTCCTGGGATGTGTTGAAGTCCGTCACCATGACCATGTTCGCCGTCAGCGATGTGTTCGCCGCCTCGATCTGGGCGGCAGTTGCACCAGCACCCAGGTTGAGGTTTTCACCGGCGAGGTTGCCCAACGATGCCACTTCCAGGCGGTCATTGCCCTCACCCAAGGTGATCGACGTCGACCGGGCGTCTGTGGACGCAGCAGTAGCAGCATTGGCGGTCAGGTTGACGGTATCGTTGCCTGCTCCCGCATCCACGGTGAGTGCGCCATTACCGGACACCACCGTCAGTACGTCATTACCCGCTCCACCCATGACGCTGAGGGTGTCGCCTTCACCCACCGCACCCACGGTCAGGGTGTCGTTACCACTGCCGCCCATGACGCTGGTCAGTTCGGTAAAGCCTGCCGCCGAAGCGTCGATGGTCAGATTACCGGTCGAACCGGAGGCATCGATGGTTTCAAGATCGGTCAGGTCGGACAGCGCGACCGTGGTGTTGGAGGTAAGGCCGAGAGTGAGCGATGTGATGTCAGTCTCGGTAGTCGGATCCGCCGGATCATCCGTGGTACCGGCCACAGTGGACAGGGTGAGCGTAGAGCTCGTTGCGCCAGCTGCCCCTACCGACCCCGTGATGGTCACGTCATGCACGTTGCCACCGGCCTGGTTGGCCAGATTCAACGTCACGCCATCGGGTACGTTGGTGAGCGTGATATCGGCCGAAGTGCCATAGAAGTTCGGGTTCAGCGGACCAGTAGCACCCGAGCCGAAGGTAGTGCCGAAGTTGGCCTTTGCCTGGCTCAGCGCGGCATTCGTCGCTGCGTTGATCGAGGCGTATTCGCCAGTACCGCCTACGGTGTAGATCACATCTCCCGCAGCATTGGTGGATTGCTCGATAGCATAGGCATCGGTTGCCTGGGACAGCTGAGCAGTCAGCTCGGTGCCAGAAAGGCTAGAGCCCGCGTACGCCTGGGTGACTGCCTGAGCTACCGCTACCTTGTTGTCAACGATCAGTCGGTCGGTCGGGGACGCTGCGTTCAGAAACGCAGACACCAGCTGATCGGTGTTGACGTTCGAGTCATAGGTCCAGTACGCCACTTCGGCGTCACTGGGCGTACGGCCAAAGACGTTCTGATAGATCTGGGAAACGGTCTGCTGCCGATTCAGCCCGGCATACGCATCGGCGTATTCTGGCTGCTCGTTGACGAAGTTTGAGCGCAGGTTTTCAAGGGTGAGGGTGGCATTTTCGGCATTGAGCTCACTGAGCCAATAATCGAGACCTGCCTGGTCGGCAGCGCGGCCCAGGTAGCCCACGTAGAGTTGTTGAACTTGTTGTGCGGTAACAGCCATTACTTCATCTCCATAGTCGATTCAGATCTACAGGCTTGCACAGAAGCGAGACCCGTCGGCCCCGGCCTGTTTGCAACCCCTGGGGCATAGCCTCCCTGATGGGTTTGCTGGCTTGCGCCTGCTTCAAGAGAGTAACCGCAGAAACGAATTGTTCTATGGGGGCAGTCAATTAACCGACGATCGGTAAGCCGAACGGCTTAATCGTCAATAGAACGGCGCATTTGATCGAGCCTGAGCGCCATGATTAGGTCGCTCGGCATCCGACCGATGTACAGAGCCCATCGATTAGCGATGAGTGCGTGGGTTGGGTTTGATCAATATATATTCGCGGGCATGGCCCGCTCCTACGGGGCGGAGTCCAGGCGAGACATCGAGGCATGGCCTGCGACGCGTTCGCGGGCATGGCTTGCTCCTACGGGGCGGGGTGCAGGCGAGACATCGAGGCATGGCCCTGCGATGCGTTCGAGGGCGTGGCCCGCTCCTACGGGGGCGGAGTGCAGGCGAGATATCGAGGCATGGGCCTGCGACGCGTTCGCGGGCGTGCCCGCTCCTACGGGGCGGAGTGCAGGCGAGACATCGAGGCATGGGCCGCGACGCGTTCGCGGGCGTGGCCCGCTCCTACCGGGAGGGGCCAGGCGAGCAATGTTCAACGCGGTCAGGCCTCGGTAGCAAGGGCAACGAGCAGGTTGCGCAAGCGTGCCGAAA
This sequence comes from Stutzerimonas sp. C6.4V, assembly GCF_058536345.1. NCBI lineage: Bacteria > Pseudomonadati > Pseudomonadota > Gammaproteobacteria > Pseudomonadales > Pseudomonadaceae > Stutzerimonas > Stutzerimonas sp. C6.4V. The sequence goes on along the minus strand of NZ_JBZUBM010000002.1, from coordinate 1,216,294 downwards.
CGGTCGACCAGGCATGGGTTCGCAGCCATTGCTTTTGCTTAGCCTCGGGCCGTTGCTGGAGAAACAGGCCTAACCCTTTGGCCAAGGCTTCGCTTGAGGTCCCCGGCAAGAAGGTCACGGCTTCAGCCACGTCTTCGAAGATGTCCAGTGGCGTGCAGAGTACCGGATTGCCGGTACTGAGCCCCCAACGGACCGCAGCGCTGGAGGATTCCTGGGTGTGCTGGTAGGGGAAAACGATGCAATCGGCCATGCCCAGCCAGGCCAACGAGTCGGCATCTTCTAGGTAGTCGCTGACCAGCGTCACGCGCCCGGCCAAGTCGCTCTGTTGTATCCGCACCCGGCAGCTCGCAACGAGCTCAGCCGATGCGGGCACCGGATATTCGGCGTTGACTAGCAGGAGGTGCAGCTGCGGATTCTGGCGCGCCGTTATGGCAAATGCCTCGATCAGCTCCGGCACGCCTTTGTGTGGCAGCAGGAAACCGTAGCTCGCTATCACCGTTTTGCCTTTTAGACCCGCCGCCAGTTGCTCAGGGCCAGGCGCAGGCGGGGGCGTGTCGATCACGCCGTGAGGGAACAGCAGCAGATTGTCCGGCAGACCGAAGTCCAGCAAGCGATTGAGGTCGCCAACGCTATGCACGAGCAGACGGGCGCAGCCGGCCAGGGACTCGCGCAAGTCACGCAAGCTCTTCAGCACTTTTCCATGGCGGACATCAGCGGTGGAATGGAAGGTCACCAACGTGCGCATTCCGCGTGCGTGAGCCCAGTCCAACAGGCCAGCAAACGCCTGCAACGAGAAAAAAGAGAAGTTGAATTGAATCAGCAAGGTGTCCACGCCGGCACGCTCGATCGCAGTCTTCAGGCGCTGCAAATCATCGCGATCACCGGTCGTCCAGCAGCGTTCGACATGCGGCTCGTCAGCTGAAAAAAGCTGGGCGTCGTCATTGGCGAAAACATGGCATTCGGTACCGAATGCCGGCTCGATCAGCTTGCGACTATAGGTCGCAATCCCGCAGGCGCTGTTCCACGAGCTAATGCAACCGAGTCGTGGGGCTGGCTTGAGCAGCGCCTGGTGGCTCGCCTCAAGAATCGCGCGCTCGCTGGCCGAAGCGACCTGCGCCCAGCAGAACCGATCACGAATCAACGTCTCGGCCGCTGTTACCCGGGTAGCCGTCATGGCTGGCAAGGCCTTGTCTTTCCACGCGGCGTGAAAGCCGGACAACAGACTGGCCAGGTGATCAGCATCGGGCTCGAACCAGACGGAAGGTCCGGCCTGCAAGTGCGTGCGAGCACGGGCATAGCGATAGTCGATAAGCCAGGCGGTTTTCGGCGTGCAGAAGTCCCGTTGGCCGCCGTTTCCGGTCGTGATGACCGGACACCGATGCAGCATGGCTTCCGCCATTGGCAGGCCGAATCCCTCCCCACGGGACGGTGCCACGAGCACATCGGCTAGCTCATATAGCGCCCGTATTGCAGCGTCAGGCAGATCGGCATTGATCAGCTCAACTTCTGGCGCGTCGGGATACTCGGCTCGCCATTTTTTCAGATCCTGTCCGATGTCATGGTGCGGGTTGGGAAAGGTCTTGATGATCAACACCACGGCGTCCTGCGCGGTGAACGCTGCGGCATAAGCGCGCAGCAAGACGTCAACGCCCTTGCGTGGAAAACACGACGAGACGTGTAGCAGCTTGAGCCGATCGGTACTGGCCTTGGGTATCGCAGGGAGCAGGCCCGGATCCGGTTCGACCCGCAGAATATGGTCGGCACCCAGTCCAACTGTGGCCAGAGGCGCGGTCACGCCGTTATCGACCAGCGTTCGGGTGACCCAGCTGGACATGCTGGTGACCAGATGCAGCTGGTGATTGAAATCATGACAATACTGTTCGGGCAGGCAGGATTCTTCCCACCCATAGCAGGACAGGACATTCATTGCGCCCTGCATGTCCGTCACGCGGGGCGGATAGAGCAGACGCAGGACATTTCGAGCGGGCAGGTCCTTGCGCGCGTGCATGGCCTGGCAGTCCGGGTTTGCAGCCAGGAAGTGACCGTCCACCGTTACCGGCCCTGGCCCCTCTGTGCCCCGAAGGGCGACCTGTTTACCCGTCTCACTCAACGCGCGAGCCAGTTCACGATTGACCAATGCGAGGCTGTAGCTGCTGTCGAACGGGCCCTCTATGCGGTAATCGACAGCCCTGACTGGCACCTGCTGAGCCGGGAAGCTATGCGCGGGCAAAACAATTTGAAATGGCGTGAGGTAGTCGCGCAGGCGGTCATAGAGGCTCTGGTAGCTGAAGGCAGCCAGCCGCGCGTCTCCGCGCCGGCAGAGGTAGCTGCGCAACGCCGGGTTTTCAATCAGCTGTCCGATCGCCGCAGCGCATGCTTGCGGCTCGCAGCTGTCGAGCAAGAGTCCAGCGCTGTCGAGCGTGTGGGCGATATTGCTGTTCGCTGCGTTGTAGGCAATAACCGGGAGGCCATGGACCATGGCTTCGATCAATGGCATACCGAAGCCTTCATGGCGGCTCATGGAGACGAACAGGTCGCTGCGACCGTACAGCTCAACTAGAGTCGTGTCGTCTACCTTGCCCGTCAGCGTAACGAAATCGGCCACGCCCAGCTCATCGATGCGCGCCTGTATCTGCTGGGCGTACTCAGGCACTGTGAAACCGCCAACAATATACAGATGAAGCGGGACGCGAGCCTGCCGCAATAACTGCGCGAACGTTTCGACCAGCGCGAGCTGGTTTTTGTGAGGCATTACGCGGCCGACAAACAGCAACGTGAAAGGGCGCGGACTGTCGTAGGCCTTGACCGAGCCGGGAGCCAGGCGCTCCAGATCCACCAACAACGGAATCTCGACCGACCTCGATGGCTCGTAACCCCGCTGCAACAGTTCTTCAAGATTCTGCCGAGAGTCGGCGATGCTGCCAGTGAGCCAATCCTTCCAATTGGCGACCTGCTCCCAACCATGGGCAAGCATGGGTTGGATGGGGTGCTCGGGTGGGAAGAGTTCGCTCGGCGTGATGTTGTGGAACACCATGAACTTGGCTTCAGGAAGCTGCCGAAGCCAATCCTCATGGCTATTGCTAATACCATGATGGATCAGCAGCGCATCGGCATCGCCGGGTACATACTGTTCCATCGGCAGGACGTCCCCAAGCAACGAGTCGGCGATGCCAGCGCAGTAAATATCTGAACGAACCCCAGCTAAACGAAGCAGCTTGCGCGTCAGCAGCATGCCGTTGGTGATGCCGTCACCTGGTGTGCAATCGATAGCGAATTGGTGAATAGTCGGAGGGGATAGAGCGTGCATTGACTTGCCTGTGATCGTTCGAAAATGTGCTGCAGGCGCTGGGTGGGATTGGCTCTCTAGCCTGACCATCGCGCCCGCCTCGACCGTAGCGATTAGCCTTCGGTGCGGGACCCGTTCGCGGCCATGGGCGATCCTACAGGGGAAGCGGGCCACTGGCAGCCGAATCCAACGCCAACCCGCGTGGGAGCGGGCCATGCCCACGGGCCAATCCCAACTACCGAGGCGGCCTGTTTGCGGCCATGGGCCGCTCCTACAGGGTTAGAACGACTTACCGCTTTGAACACGCTTGAGGTCAGCATCCACCATCAACTGACAGAGCTGCTCAAGGGTGGTCTTCGGCTCCCAGCCCAACGCCTGCTTCGCTTTCTCGGGGTTACCGATAAGCAGATCCACCTCTGCCGGCCGATAGAAGCGCGGATTGACTTGCACAACCGTCTTGCCAGTCTGGCTGTCGATCCCCCGCTCGGTTTCGGCACTACCCTGCCAGTCAAGCTGGATATCCACAGCCTTGAACGCCAGCGAGACAAAATCGCGAACGGTTTCGGTGCGATTGGTAGCCAGCACGAAGGTGTCAGGCGAATCGACCTGCAGCATGCGCCACATGCCCTCGACGTATTCCTTGGCAAAACCCCAGTCGCGCTTGGCGTCGAGGTTGCCCAGCTCCAGCACTGGCTGCATCCCTAGAGCAATACGAGCTGCCGCGTCGGTGATCTTACGCGTCACGAACTCTTTACCACGCAACGGAGACTCGTGGTTGAAGAGAATGCCGCTAGTGCCGAAAATCCCATAGGACTCACGGTAGTTGATGGTCATCCAGTGCGCGTAGAGCTTGGCCACGCCATAGGGGCTACGCGGGTAGAACGGTGTCACCTCGGTCTGGGGGATCTGCTGGACCTCACCGAACATCTCCGAGGTCGAAGCCTGATAGAAGCGGATCTTTGGATTAACAATACGGATCGCCTCAAGCAGGTTGACCGCGCCAAGACCGGTAATCTCTGCGGTTGTGATCGGCTGATTGAACGACACGCCAACAAAACTTTGCGCAGCGAGGTTATAGACCTCGTCAGGCTGTGCTTCTTCCATCAGGCGGATGCTCGCGCCCAGGTCCGTCAGGTCATGCTCAACCAGCTCAAGATTCGTATGGCCTAAAGCGCCCACCTCTTCCAGGCGCCAGAAGTTGACCGAACTGGTCCGGCGGTAGGTGCCGAACACTTTGTAGCCCTTTTCCAGCAGCAACTGAGTGAGGTACGCACCGTCCTGACCCGTGATGCCGGTGACGATTGCGGTCTTGCTGTTCATGCTCATTCCGTTGTTTTCCGTTCCAAGGCTCGTGCATCTTCGCTGCGAGCCAACCACACGTTGACGTTTTCGACGCTCTGCTCGGACAACCTGCCGGCCCAACGATTCAATACCAACAGGTTTGTAATGAAGTCGTACTGAGCTTTCAGCAAATCGCGGCGAGCCGCATATTCGTTCTGCACGCTGGTCAGCACATCAACCGCATTGACTACGCCGTACTGAAACCCTTTCTCGGCGGCCGCGCTGGATTTTTCCGCAGATTCGAGCGCATTACGTGTGGCACGTATGCGGTCCACGCTGGATTGCGCCGTGAGGTAGGCACCGGTGGTTTCCTTGACAACCTGTCGGCGTATGGCTTCCAGCTCCTGCTCGGTTGCGAGGCGTTCGTTATACAGGGCCCTGACCCGCGCGGAGGTCGATCCACCGCTGTACAAGGGTATCTGGACACCAACGCTGGCGACGTAGCTGTCGGAGAGCGGCGCCAGGGTGTTGTCATAACCGACATCGCTGCGTTGAGCACTGAGATTCAGGCTCAACTGGGGGTAATGCCCGCCTTTGCCTTCACGCACAGCAGCCTCGGCCGCCGCAAGCGCACTTTCTCGCGCCTTTAGCGCCGGATTTGTCGCAACGGCACGGTCGATCCATATATCGAGGCTCTCACCTGGTACTTGCAGCGCGACGTCCTCGCGGATACGGCTAAGTTTTTCCGCAACAGTCCTACCAACCAGCTCGGAAAGATCTTCACGGCTGAGCCGGACCTGATTGCGCGCCTCGACTTCCTGAGCAGCCAACGCATCAACTCGGGCCTTGAGATCGAGCACGTCGGTAACCATCGCCAACTTTCGCTCGTACAACGCATTAACACGATCAAGGTTCTTCTGCGTCGCACGGCGTTCGGCCATGACCAGCTCCAGCTCATCGTCGGATGCCAGCGCCACAAAATAGCGCTGCGCGAGATCGACCGTAGCCTCGGCTTGGGCGTCGACCGCTTGAAACTCGCCTTGGCGCGCCAGACTTTTGAACTTCTGATAGTTTTCCCAGGCGGCCTTGTTATAGATGTGCTGAGTCAGGCTGACCACGTAGCGCTCGTTGTTGTATACCTGTTCAGTCGTTCGGTTGTCATACTTGGTGCGATTGAGCGACCCGCTGGCATTGAGCTGTGGCAGAAGACCGCCGAAGGCTTCGCGCTGGCGAGCCTGCCCGCCAACGGCCCGTGCATAAGCAGCAAGGACTCGGGGGTCCTCCAGCCGCGCCTCACGGTAAAGCGACATGAGGTCGGTGACGTAGGACGACGCGCTGACGCTGGGGCTGGAGGGGGCCGTCTCGGGCGCTGCTCGCGATGACGTGGCCAGCGATGCTAGCAAGATGCATAGGATGATTCGCACGTATCAGTCCTCGATCATCGATCGGGCAAATGCATCTGTCGCCGGCTGCATCAGGTATTGGAGCATGGTGCGGTCGCCGGTATTGATCAATACTTCGGCCGGCATGCCAGGCTGCAACTTGAGCGCACCGAGAGAGCGAACCCCTTCTTTAGTGAGACTCACCCGCGCCAGGTAATAAGGCATCCCGGTCTGCTCGTTCATCAGTCGGTCTGCCGAGATCTGCACGACCTTGCCTTCGATTTCAGGCGTGGTGGCGTTTTTGAAAGCGCTGAAGCGGATGTCAGCCTTCTTACCAACGCTGACGCGATCAATATCAATCGGTGAAACCTGAGCTTCGACAATCAGGTCGGAAACTGACGGCACAATGTCCAAAAGCGGCGTTCCGGGACTGACCACACCACCTACGGTATGGATCTTCATGCCGAGAATCATGCCGTCTTCAGGCGCCCGGATGACGATGCGGTTGATCCGGTCTTGAAGTGCAGCTATACGCTCCTGCAGGTCAAACACGCGCGTTTGAACCTCCGCTAGCTGACCCACAACTTCGGAACTGAAATCTTTGTTGAGCTGGACGATCTGCAGCTCGGTTTCGCTGATCTGAAGCTTCGTCCGGGTGATATCGGACTGATGATCTGCGATCTCTGCGCGCAGCATGCCGAGCTTGCGCTCCTGCTCAAGCAGGCGCTGCTTGTCTACATATCCTTCGGACAACAACTCGGTCAGCTCGCCGATTTCGCCGCTGTAGGACTTCTCAAGGCTGCGCTTGGTCGCAATCATCGACTGCAAACCGCTGATCTGCTCGTTCAGCTGACCGATGCGCTTTTGCAGCACGGAGATCTCGCCCAATCGTGAACCACGCCTAGCATTGAATATCTGCGTTTCACTCTGTCGCGCTTCACGAGCCCGCTCGCTGTCGGACTCGAGCATGCGGCTGAAATCAATCGCTTCCAGTCCATCGCGCTCAGCGGCCAGACGAGCCTCCATCGCCTGCGCTGCGACCAGCTGACTGCGCGTCATGCCATATTCGGCACGCAACTGCGTATCGTCGAGGATGATCAGTGGGTCGCCAGCACTAACCATATCACCGTCCCGAGCCAGCAATTCTCTGACGATACCGCCTTCGAGGTGCTGGACCGTCTTGCGGTACGACTGAACCGTAACGACGCCCGGCGCCAACGCGGCGCTCTCCAACGGGGCGAAGGTGGCCCAAGTACCGAATATGCCGAATGTGACAAATACAATAAGAAAGCCGATGAAGCGCGAACGGCGGTCGGAGGTCGGGAGGTCCACGAGACTATCGTTGATCTGAGTGGTCATGCTGGTCATCGATAATTCCTGCTCAAGAGCGAACCGACGCAACGGCAGACTGCGACGCTTGAGGTTGCGCGGCCAACTGTTGCTTATTGAGTTCTGCCATGACCTGATCACGCGGGCCATACATATTGATCGTTCCGCCTGTCATGACCATGAGACGGTCCAGTTGGCTGAGGATGCTGGTGCGATGCGTAATGATAAAAATTGTCGCTCCGGTCGCCTTCAGCTGCTGGATGGCTGTGGCCAAGGCGCGCTCACCCACTTCATCGAGGTTCGAATTCGGCTCATCCAGAATGATCAACCTAGGCGTGCCGTAGATAGCACGGGCCAGCCCGATGCGCTGCCGCTGGCCCCCGGACAGATTGACACCAGCAGTACCGATTACCGTGTCGTAGCCCTCCGGCAGCTGCAGAACCATTTCATGAACGCCGGCTGTTTTGGCCGCCGCGATTACCTTTTCGGAGTCGATGTCACCAAAACGCGCAATGTTATCGCTGATGCTGCCTTCAAACAGTTCGATATCCTGAGGCAGATAACCAACATGCGGACCCAGCTCCTGCTTGTCCCAGTTGTTGATATCCGCACCGTCGAGCCGCACCACGCCATGCTGCGGCGTCCAGACTCCCAGCAATGCACGCGCTAGCGTCGACTTGCCGGAAGCGCTGGGCCCGATGATGCCGACAACCGCCCCGGCTGGAGCGGCAAACGTTATGTTTTTCAGGATAGGATTTTTCGAACCTGGTGCGGCGACTATCAGGTTCTCGACCTGGACGTTACCGTCCGGTGCAGGGAGCGACATGCGCTGCGGTTCTGCCTGCTGCAAATCGAGCATCTCGTTGAGCCGATCGTACTGCGAACGGGCAGCGATGAATCCTTTCCAGCTGCCGATTATCAGGTCGATCGGCGCCAGTGCGCGCCCCAGCAGAATCGAGCCGGCGATCATGAGGCCTGGGGTGATCTCGTGCTGCACCGCCAGATAGGCACCAACACCAAGAATGAGCGACTGGATCAGCATGCGGAACGATTTCGAGAGCGACGTGATGAGCCCGCCGTTATCACTGGCCTCCGACTGTAACACCAGCACTTTGCGCTGACGCTGACCCCAGCGCCCCATCAGGGTCTGCAGCATGCCCATGGACTCGATGACTTCGGCATTACGCAGCGTCTTGTTGGTATGCAGGTTTGCGGCGATGTTCTGCTTGTTGGCCTCTGCGATCGATTTGCCAGTCAGGCGCTCGTTCGCGACGGCAAGGCACAGCAGGACGATTGCGCTTGCGATGGCGATCCAGCCGAACCAGGGATGAAATAGAAACATCACGCCAATGTAGATTGGCAACCACGGCGCATCGAAAAATGCGAAAAGACCATTACCCGTAAGGAACTGGCGCAAGCCAGTGAGGTCATTAAGAGGCTGGGCCGAGGCATCCATACCGCCGCTATCCAGGGCTCGCTTGAAGCTGGCGCGGTAAACGTCACGGCTAAGCAGGACATCGAGCTTGGTACTGACCCGGACCATGATCCGCGAGCGAACCCATTCGAGCGAACCCATCGTGATCATCAGGACGGTCATGATGATTGTCAGCATGACCAACGTTGAAATGCTGCCGCTGGTCACGACCCGGCCATAGACCTGGAGCATGTAGAACGACGGCACCAGCATCAAGGCGTTTACGAAGAAACTGAAGAAACCCACTGAAATAAAACTGCCCTTGCAGGCCTTCAGTGCGACCTTGAGGGCGTTTTCCTGTGCGTTGCGCATAATTCCAAACTGCCGGGTGCGTGAAAAGCGGCGGAGTGTATCACCGAAGCAGACAACGATGAATGGAGCCGGACTGGATGCGACGAATAGCCGTTGTTGCCGGGCCTGAGCACCGCGGGTAGAGTCCACGCCCTTCGCTGAAATACCTGTTCGAGACGCCTGCATCTCGCCTCCCTTGACCCATGCACGAGTGACGGCCGAGCGGGCAGACAGCATCCAGACGGCCCCCGGGAAAGCAATGCGCGTCCTTCACTTCTTCAAGACCTACCTGCCCGACACCACGGGCGGAATCGAGCAAGTCATCTTCCAGCTGTGCGAGGGTGGCCGGGCACAGGGCGTCCAGGCTGAGGTGCTGACCTTGAGTCCCGCCCCCTATCCGGAGCGGATCAGCGTAGCGAACCATGCCGTGAGGCGGGCGAAACAGGACCTGTTCATCGCCTCGACCGGTTTCTCTGTGAAGGCGTTCAGCATGTTTTCCGAGATGGCCGCCGAGGCCGATCTGGTGCACTTCCATTTCCCCTGGCCGGTGATGGATGTGGTGCACTTCGCTACGCGCCACCGCCGGCCAACGGTGGTGAGCTATCACTCGGATATCGTGAAGCAACGCGCGCTGCTCACCCTGTACCGGCCCCTGATGAAGCGGTTTCTGCAGAGTGTCGATCGGATTCTGGTCGCCTCACCGAATTACCAGGACAGCAGCCCGGTTCTGCGCGAGTACGGGCGCAAGGTCGAGGTTATCCCCTATGGACTGGACCCGGCCGCCTATCCCGCCTGCTCGCCTTCCCGGCTGGCATTCTGGCGCAAGCGGGTCGGCACGAAGTTCTTTCTGTTCGTCGGTGTGCTGCGCTACTACAAGGGTCTGGGCAGTGTACTCGAGGCGCTGCAGGGTACAGCCTACCCGCTGGTGATCGTCGGCTCCGGGCCGCAGGAGACTGAACTGCGAGCACAGGCGGAACGGCTTCAGCTGCGTCACGTTCAGTTCCTCGGTCGGCTCGATGACGAGGACAAGGCGTGCCTGTTGCAGCTCTGCCATGCGATGGTGTTTCCCTCGCATCTGCGCTCCGAAGCGTTCGGGATTTCCCTGCTGGAGGCTTCGATGTACGGCAAGCCGATGATCTCCTGCGAAATTGGTACGGGCACGACGTTCGTCAACCTGGACGGGGTGACGGGCATCGCCGTACCACCCGCGACTCCCCTGGCGTTGAGAGCAGCGATGAAGCGCCTCTGGGACGAGCCGGAAGAAGCCCGGCAGTTTGGCTTGAATGCGCAGACACGCTTCCAGCAGCTTTTTACCGCCGAACGCATGTGCGCCGAAACCGCACGCGTTTACCGAGAGGTCATCGACCGCTCCCCTCCTACAAAGCCTCGCCGACCGTAGGAGCGGGCCATGCCCGCGATAGATGCCGGGCCCGCGCGGCCCGTTTCGCGGCCATGGGCCGCTCCTACAAGGTCACCATGGCGAATGGGGGGCCCAAGAAGGATGCCACCACCGTAGGAGCGGGCCATGCCCGCGATCATCGCAAGACCCCGCCGCCCGTTTCGCGGCCACGGGCCGCTCCTACAAGGTCACCGTGGCGAAATGGGGCCCCAAGAAGGATGCCACCACCGTAGGAGCGGGCCATGCCCGCGATAGATGCCGGGCCCGCGCGGCCTGTTCGCGGCCATGGGCCGCTCCTACAAGGTCACCATGGCGAAATGGGGGGCCCAAGAAGGATGCCACCACCGTAGGAGCGGGCCATGCCCGCGATAGATGCCGGGCCCGCGCGGCACGTTTCGCGGCCATGGGCCGCTCCTACAGGGTCACCATGGCGAAAGGGGGGCCACGAAGGATGCCGCCACCGTAGGAGCGGGCCATGCCCGCGATCGACGCCGGGCCCGCGCGGCCCGTTTCCCGGCCATGGGCCGCTCCTACAAGGCCACCATGGCGAATGGGGGCCGTGAATGTTGCTTTCCGATTCAAAGCCAGACTGCGTCCCACAGGGGGTAATCACCCACGCGGGTCACCAGGCCGGCCCGCAAAGGATTGGCCACAATGTAGCGCGCCATGGCTCGAAGGTCATCGTCATGCCGAACCGCGCGGTCATGGTAGCCCTGCTGCCAGAGCGGGGACGGTAACGCAGCCACCTGGTTGATCCGCCTCCCGCTTTGGGATTTCACGTCACGCAGCAAGGCATCCAATGCCCCGTCATTCAGACGGAACAGCCAATGCAGATGGTCGGGCATGACAACCCAGGCCAGGGACTCCACCCTGCGCTGCAGTTCAGCCTGCCGCATGACATTCGCCAGCACCCGACCCAGCTGCCAATCGGCAAATACCGGACGCCGATCACGCACCACGGTCGTCACCAGATAGATTCGTCCGGCTTCCGAAACCCGCCCTTTTCGGAGCGCGTGCCCCCGCGCAACGTTCTTCATATATCGGCCTCCTTGCCGGTTCCATTTGTAGGAGCGGGCCATGCCCGCGATCAACGCTAGACCCGCGCGGGCCCATTTCGCGGCCATGGGCCGCTCCTACAGGGTCACCATGGCGAATGGGGGCCCACGAAGGATGCCGCCACCGTATGCCCGCGATCAACGCAAGCCCCCCGCCCCCCGTTTCGCGGCCATGGGCCGCTCCTACAGGGTCACCATGGCGAACGGAGGTCCCGCGAAGGAGCCGCCACCGTAGGAGCGGGCCATGCCCGCGATAGCAACCTCGCCCACGTGCCGAACGGGCCGTGCTTGCAATACCCATTCCTATGGCAGATGAATGTGGCCATTCGCGCCCTTTCGCCGGTATTCGTGCTCCAGCGCCTGGCGCAATGCCTCCTTTGCCTGAGTCCCGCCATGGACCAAGCGGATTTCGCCGGGCCAGTGACGCATACCGGTAATGAACCTGACCAGACCTCGCTGATCGGCATGTGCCGAATAGCCGCCTAGTGTATGGACACCTGCACGAATACCGACTCGCTGGCCATCAAGCTCAACGTAGCCGCCACGCGGCCCGAACCGCTGGATGGCCGCACCCGGGGTTCCCTGCGCCTGATAGCCGACGAATACGACGTTGTGTCGCCTGTCGCCAAGCAATGCCTTGAGGTAGTTGACGATGCGACCGCCGCTGCACATCCCGCCACCGGCGATCACGACGGCAGGCCGCCCGGTCTGGGCGAGATGGTTGACTGTCCGCTGATGGTCGGCGTGCCTGTCTATCGTGATCAGTTGATCGAATGCCAGGGGCCTGCGCCCTTCTCGCACGCGCTTCATTGCCTCGGCATCCCAGAAGGGCTTGAGCTGGCGGTAGGCTTCGGTAAACCGACCGGCAAGCGGTGAGTCCAGGATGATGGGAAGCGTCGGCCAGGCAGCATTACCCGCCGCAGCGGACCGGCCAGCGTTGACACAGCGATGGATGATGTCTTCCAGTTCGTAGAGCAGCTCCTGGGTCCGGCCTATGCTGAACGCCGGAATCAATACCGTGCCGTTGTCAGCCAGCGCCTTTTCGATCACCGCTTGCAGCCGCTGGCGCCGGTCGGCACGGCTCTGGTGAAGGCGATTGCCGTAAGTGCTTTCCAGCACGACGATGTCGGCTCGCCAGGTCGGCCGTGGCGATGGCAATAAGGGCGCATGGGGCGCCCCCAGATCGCCTGAGAAGACAATGCGCTTTCTTTCGCCTGTGATGCGGTTATGTACATCGACCTCGACATAGGCAGAGCCGAGGATGTGCCCTGCGCGTTGCAGACGAACCCGTGCCAGCAGCGACGAGTCATCGCTGAGCGTGAACCAGACCTTGTAAGGCAGCGCGATGATCCGCCGCTCGATCAGTTTCAGGTAACGCTCGACTTTGGCCTGGTCCCGGCTGATGCCAAGCCTGAATGCATCTTCGAGGACGATGGGCAGCAGACGGGCGGAGGCCTCGGTGCAGAGTATCGGCCCGGCGAAGCCTGCCGCCAGCAGGTAGGGTATGCGCCCGACATGGTCAATGTGTACGTGGGTAGCCACCAGTGCCCTGATACCATCCAGCGGAAACTCGATGTCTAACCGGCCGGCCCCGGCAGCGCCCTGGGCGGAGGTTTCTGCGCCCTGAAACAACCCGCAATCGATCAGCAGGCTGTTGTGCTCGTTCATGCGCAGCTGGTGGCAGGAGCCGGTGACGCCATCACGCGCGCCATGATGAATTATGTCCATGAGCTGTTCCTTCAGCAGTGGGTCCCGCCGAAAGATACCGCATCAGCCGTCAGCAAAAATCAGCCAGGTCACATAGCGAAAAGCAGAGGCGCCAAGCCGAAGCCGTTCGTGGGAATGAACCAGAACACCCGGCCCACCGTAGGAGCGGGCCATGCCCGCGATCAACGTTAGACCCGTGCGGCCCGTTCGCGGCCATGGGCCGCTCCTACAAGGTCACCATGGGTACGGGGTCCCGCGAAGGATGCCGCCTACCGTAGGAGCGGGCCGTGCCCGCGATCAATGTTAGACCCGTGCGGCCCGTTCGCGGCCATGGGCCGCTCCTACAAGGTCACCATGGCGGACGGGGTGACGCGAAGGATGCCGCCACCATAGGAGCGGGCCATGCCCGCGATCAACGTTAGACCCGTGCGGCCCGTTCGCGGCCATGGGCCGCTCCTACAGGGTCACCATGGCGAATGGGGACCCGCGAAGGATGCCGCCTACCGTAGGAGCGGGCCATGCCCGCGATCAACGCAAGACCCGCGCGGGCCCGTTTCGCGGCCATGGGCCGCTCCTACAGGGTCACCATGGCGAATGGGGACCCGCGAAGGATGCCGCCACCGTAGGAGCGGGCCATGCCCGCGATCAATGCCATCCTGGCTTTATTCGGAAAAAGCCATACGCGCCGTAGCGCGACTGCTGCGGCTGAACAGCCAGAGCAAGGCACCCGACAGGAACAACGCCGGCAGACTGGCCCCGATCTCGGGCCATAGGCGTGTCAGCAGGTGATAGGTGATCGTCCCACAGGCCCAGGCCAGCAGGGTTTCCCAGCGCAGCGCCGCGGGTGCTGGCTGCAGGTGGCCGCGGCGCCTGAGCAGGAAATGGTCCACCAGCACCACACCGAACAGCGGAGCGAAGACCGAGCCGATCAGCAGCAGGAAATTCTGGTATTCGGCGAGCGGCGCGAACCAGGCGATCAGGGTGCACAGCGCGCCGATCGCCAACGCAAGTTGCTCGACCTTGAGCGGCAGCACGATGCCGACCGAGACCGCGGCCGAATGGACATCGGCAAAGGCGTTTTCCGATTCATCGAGCAGGATCAGCAGCAGTGGAATGCCCAGTCCTGCGCCTGCCAGCGCCAGCAGCAGTGCGTTCACTTCGCCGCTCTCGGCAAAGGCCAGGGTGTAGGCAACGCCGAGGCTCATCAGCCAGACATTGCCAAGGAAAAAACCAAGCACGGTGCCGCCGAAGACACGACCGGCCGCTTTGCCGAACCGCGAATAATCGGCAATCAGTGGCAGCCAGGACAACGGCATGGCGATGGCAATATCGAAGCCCAGGGCAAAGGGCAGCGAGCCGTCGCCCTGGCGCGACCACAACGCCCGAAGATCGGCTTTATCGAAGAGGTTCCAGGTCAGCCAGGCGCAAGCACCCAGCAGCAGCCAGATGCCCCACTTGCGCAGGATTTGCCGGACGAAGGTCAGCGGGCCGGTGATTGCCAGCAGCGTGACGAGCGCGCCGAAGAAGAGTGTCCAGAGCGTCGGGCTGGTCAGCCAGCTTTGCTCGCCGAACGCGCGGACCGCCAGCAGGCTCGCCGCGTCGCGCATGACGATGATTTCAAAGGCGCCCCAGCCCACCAGCTGCACCAGGTTGAGCAAGGCCGGCAGCACCGCGCCTCGGTCACCCAGCGTGCGCTTCATGTTGGCCATCGAGGACAGGCCGGTATCGCTGCCGATCACCGCGACGGCGCCCAGCAACACCACGCCCACCGCGGTGCCGCTGACGATGGCCAGTAAGGCGCCGCTCATGCCCAGCCCCGGCGCCAGCAAGGCACCGAGCTGCAGCACCATGAGGCCCACGCCAAGGGAAAACCACAGCGAAAACAGATCCCGCCCGCCGAACACACGGTGTTCGGCGGGAATGCTCTGGTGAGGGGAGTAGCGGCCGGGTATGTTCACATTGTTGTCTCGGAGGGGTTGTTGTGAAACCTGGCAGAGCCAGGGTTAGGAGTTTCGCGGTAACGACGGAAGCGCCTGCGGCGATTCCATCCTACGGAGCCTGCATGTAAATCGCGGGCATGGCCCGCTCCTACGGGGATAGTGGCGTAGGGTGGATCACGCTTCATCGATCCGCCGATCGAGGTCACGGTGGATGTAAAAAGCGACATCCACCCTACGACGAAGACGCCGTTCTTCCACCGCTACACCTGCTTGTAGATCACCGAGCCTTCCTCCTTGAAGCGGGAGGATTGCTCGGCGAAGCCGGCCTCGATCGCCCTCTGCTCATCGGTCAGGCCGTTCTCGGCGGCGTATTCGCGCACCTCCTGGGTGATCTTCATCGAGCAGAACTTCGGCCCGCACATGGAGCAGAAATGCGCGACCTTGGCCGAATCCTTTGGCAGGGTTTCGTCATGGAATGCCCGCGCTGTGTCTGGATCGAGGCCGAGGTTGAACTGGTCTTCCCAGCGGAATTCGAAGCGCGCCTTACTCAGGGCATTGTCACGAATCTGCGCACCCGGATGGCCCTTGGCAAGATCCGCCGCGTGCGCGGCAATCTTGTAGGTGATGATGCCGGTCTTGACGTCATCTTTGTTCGGCAGGCCCAGGTGCTCCTTTGGCGTGACGTAGCAGAGCATGGCGCAACCGAACCAGCCGATCATGGCCGCGCCGATGCCGCTGGTGATGTGGTCGTAGCCGGGCGCGATGTCGGTGGTCAGCGGGCCGAGGGTATAGAACGGCGCCTCGTCGCAGCACTCGAGCTGCTTGTCCATGTTCTCCTTGATCATTTGCATCGGCACGTGACCAGGGCCTTCGATCATGCACTGAACGTCGTGCTTCCAGGCGATCTTGGTCAGTTCACCGAGGGTTTCTAGCTCGCCGAACTGCGCCGCATCGTTGGCATCGGCGATCGAGCCCGGACGCAGGCCATCGCCCAGCGAGAAGCTGACGTCGTAGGCCTTCATGATTTCGCAGATTTCCTCGAAGTGGGTGTAGAGGAAATTCTCCTGGTGATGCGCTAGGCACCACTTGGCCATGATCGAGCCGCCGCGGCTGACGATGCCGGTGACCCGCTTGGCGGTTAGCGGCACGTAACGCAACAGCACGCCGGCGTGGATAGTGAAGTAATCGACGCCCTGCTCGGCCTGTTCGATGAGCGTGTCGCGGAACAGCTCCCAGGTCAGGTCCTCGGCGATGCCGTTGACCTTCTCCAGCGCCTGGTAGACCGGCACGGTGCCGATCGGCACCGGCGAGTTGCGGATGATCCACTCACGGGTTTCGTGGATGTGCTTGCCGGTGGACAGGTCCATCACGGTGTCCGAGCCCCAGCGAATCCCCCAGGTCAGCTTGGCAACTTCTTCCTCGATGGAGGAACCGAGCGCCGAGTTGCCGATATTGCCGTTGATCTTCACCAGGAAGTTGCGGCCGATGATCATCGGCTCCAGCTCCGTGTGGTTGATGTTGGCCGGGATGATGGCGCGACCGCGGGCCACTTCGTCACGGACGAACTCTGGGGTGATCTCCTTCGGGATCGAAGCCCCGAAGCTCTGCCCGGCATGCTGTTCGGTGAGCAGGCCAGCCGCACGCGCTTCCTGCAGCTTCATATTTTCGCGAATGGCGACAAATTCCATCTCGGGCGTAATGATGCCCTGACGCGCGTAGTGCATCTGGCTGACGTTCTTGCCGGGCTTGGCGCGGCGAGGGTTGCGCACGTGAGCGAAGCGCATCCTGGTTAGCTCGGCATCGGCCAGGCGCTGCTGGCCGAACTGCGAGGTGAGACCGTCGAGCAGTTCGGTGTCGCCACGGTCATCGATCCAGGCCGAGCGCACGTCAGCCAGGCCTTTACGCACATCGATGGTCACGTTCGGATCGGTGTAGGGACCGGAGGTGTCATACACCAGCACCGGCGCGTTGATCTCGCCACCAAAGTCAGTGGGTGTCACGTCCAGGCTGATCTCGCGCATCGGCACGCGGATGTCCGGGCGCGAGCCCTGCACATAGATTTTCTGGGAACGCGGGAAGGGCTGGATCGACCCCTGGTCGACCTGGGCCGATTCACTCAGGTTTTGTTGTTCTGCACGCATCAGGCTGGCTCCTCGAGAGTTGTCGGAGCGAACCTGAAAAACACAGCGGGAAAAAGGCATCGGGGCGCGCCGGGACTGGCGCCGAGAGAGCTCTCCGAACGGCTGGCGAGCACATCTTGTTCCCTACGCAGGCCTTAACCTGATCAGGTTCAACGGGATCCGGATTATCCGATCTCAGCCTTTCACTCAAGGCACCCCGACAAGAACGGGACCGAGTCTAATCAAGAGCGAACGGGATTGCCATGCCGGCGATATGCACTTCGACTGCCGGCTCACGGCTCGTGTGGACAGCAGGCGGCCCGATTGCCGCTATCAAGGACCCGAACGTCCTGTTCATCTGCCTTGACCGCCCGAAAGACCGGGCATAGCCTTGCCCATCACTTCGCTTCAGGGAAAGACGCACATGCTGCGCAGACTCATGTTGGCTCTCGCCGTGACCGCCGCCTCGTCGGGGCTGAGCAGGGCCGAGACAGCACCTCCCCTTTCCGCGCGTACCGACCTGATCAGCGTCTACCAGCAGGCCGTTTCAAACAACGCCGACCTCGCCGCAGCGCGCGCGCAGTTCAAGGCAATCCAGGAAGTCGTGCCACAGGCCCGTGCCGGTCTGCTGCCGAACCTCAGCGGTGGTGCGGAGCTCAGCAATACGCGCACCGACGTCTATACGTCCATGGGGTCCCGCTCACTGTCACGCAGCGGTAGCGTCTACCAGGCGACTCTCAGCCAACCGATCTTCCGCGCTGATCGCTGGTTTCAATTGCAAGCGGCCGAAGCCATCAGTGAACAGGCAGCATTGGAATACTCGATTGCCGAGCAGGACCTGATCCGCCTGACCGCTCAAGCCTATTTCGCCGTGCTGCGTGCGCAGGACAACCTCGCCGCCGCCAAGGCCGAGGAATCGGCTTTCCAGCGGCAGCTCGATCAGGCCGATGAGCGCTTCGAGGTTGGGCTTTCGGACCGCACCGATGTGCTTGAAGCCCAGGCTGGCTTCGATACCGCACGCGCCAATCGCCTGCTCGCCCAGCGCCGAGTCGACGATGCGTTCCAGGCGTTGTTCACCCTGACCAACCGCGAATATCTGGCACTCGAAGGCATCGAACACAGCCTGCCGATATTGCCGCCGATCCCCAACGACGCCAGTGCCTGGGTCAATACCGCGACCCAGCAGAACCTTGACCTGCTGGCCAGCAACCAGGCCGTCAACGCTGCCGAGGAAACCCTGCGGCAGCGGCGCGCCGGTCATGCGCCGACACTCGACGCCGTGGCGCGCTACAGCAAGGGCGATAACGACAGCCTGGGATTTACCAATACGGGCAGCGAAACCGTTACCGGCATCCCGCGCTACACCGGAGAGGTCGAGCAGCGCAGCATTGGCCTGCAGCTGAACATCCCGCTTTACAGTGGCGGGCTGACCAGCTCCAGGAGCCGTGAAGCCTTCCACCAGCTGACCCAAACCGAGCAGCAGCGAGAAAGCCTGCGCCGCCAGGTGGTCGAATCCACCCGCAACCTGTACCGCGCCGTGAACACCGATGTCGAGCAGGTGCAGGCACGGAGGCAATCAATCGTCTCCAACCAGAGCGCTCTGGAAGCCACCGACATCGGCTACCAGGTGGGAACGCGCAATATCGTCGACGTGCTCGACACCCAGCGCCGCCTGTTTGCGGCGGTACGCGACTACAACAATGCGCGCTATGACTACATCCTCGACAGCCTGCGCCTGAAGCAGGCCGCTGGCACGCTCAACCCGGGCGACCTGGAGGATCTGCAGCGTTACCTGAAAGCCGACTACGATCCGGACACCGATTTCCTGCCGCCGGACCTTTCGCAAAGCATCGGTCGGCCGGTGCGTATCGATTAGCCGGCTTCGAGTATCCGGACCCCTCTCACTGACCACCACCCCTTCGCGGGCATGGCCCGCTCCTACGGAGGCCAGGCTTGTGGCCGTGGGATGTTTATCGTGGGCGGGCCCGTACGGCATGACCTTGTAGGAGCGGCCCATGGCCGCGAATGGGCCCACCTTCGGGGTTTATCAGCCTCGCGGGCATGGCCCGCTCCTACGGAGGCGAGGCTTGTGGTCGCGCAGTGGGGTGTTCAGCGCCGGCGTGACCCGTACGGCATGACCTTGTAGGAGCGGCCCATGGCCGCGAATGGGCCACCTTCGGGGTTTATCAGCCTTCGCGGGCATGGCCCGCTCCTACGGAGGCGAGGCTTGTGGCCGTGGGATGTTTATCGTGGGCGGGCCCGTACGGCATGACCTTGTAGGAGCGGCCCATGGCCGCGAATGGGCCCACCTTCGGGGTTTATCAGCCTCGCGGGCATGGCCCGCTCCTACGGAGGCGGGGCTTGTGGTCTCGCAGTGGGGTGTTTATCGCCGGCGTGGCCCCTACGGCATGACCTTGTAGGAGCGGCCCATGGCCGCGAATGGGCCCACCTTCAGGGTTTATCAGCCTCGCGGGCATGGCCCGCTCCTACGGAGGCGAGGCTTGTGGCCGTGGGATATTCATCGTGGGCGGGCCCCTACGGCATGACCTTGTAGGAGCGGCCCATGACCGCGAATGGGGTTATCTTGGCGGCTTATCTGGTGTTGCGTGCATGTTCCCAGGCGTGGTCAGTTCCGGAGCAGGCGCCCGAGCCCCGCCAGCAATCGCTCCAACGCACCCTGGTTGTTTTGCAGCACACCCAGCCCCGCAATTCGCGCCCGTTCTGCCTGCTCGGGATCGTTCCAGAATCTCTTGATCGAAGCGGCCAGCTCGGGCGCGCTGCCGATTTCGACGAGCGCACCGGCATCACGCAGCTGCGCGGCGATGTCGAGGAAGTTGAACAGGTGCGGCCCCGTCAGCACAGGCTTGCCCAACGCGGCCGGTTCAAGCAGGTTGTGCCCGCCCGTTGGCACCAGGCTACCGCCGACGAAAGCGACATCGGCCAGCGCAAACAGAAACAGCAACTCGCCCATGGTGTCGCCAAGCATCACCTGGGTATCGGCGCGCGGCGGCTCCTCGAGAGACCGGCGAACCGTGCTGAAACCCTGTTTACAGCAAAGCTCGTGCACGGAGCGAAAGCGCTCGGGATGACGTGGCACAAGGATCAGCAAGGCGTCAGGGTGCTCTGCCAACAGCAGCCGATGGGCCGCCAGCAGAATCTCGTCTTCACCGGTGTGAGTACTTGCGCCGATCCAGACGGGCCTCGTCTCTGCGCCCCATTGCTGGCGCAACTGTGCCGCGCGAGCAGGCAGTGCCGGATCAACCGTGAGGTCGAACTTGATCGAACCGGTTACCTGCACGCTGGCTTCACTCGCGCCCAGCTCCCTGAAGCGCAGGGCCTCGGCCTCGGTCTGAGCCGCAATCAGGCTCAGCTCGGCCAGCATCGGTGCGGTCAAGCGGGCAAACCGCGCATAGCCTCGCGCCGATCGTTCGGACAGCCTTGCGTTGGCCAGCGCGACCGGGATACCACGCCGGGCGCATTGATGGATATGGTTGGGCCAAAGCTCGGTCTCCATGACCACGGCCAGCTCTGGTTGCAGCCGGTCGAGAAAGCGCGATGCCGCCCAGGGCAGATCATAGGGCAGGTAGCAGTGCTGGACCCTGTCACCAAACAGCGCCTTGATACGCTCGGAGCCGGTCGGGGTCATGCAGGTCACGGTGATTGGCAAGTCCGGATGGCGAGCCCTGAGCTCACGGATCATCGGCGCCGCCGCGATACTCTCTCCGACCGAGACCGCGTGCACCCAGATGCCACCTGACTGGAATGCGGGCAGCCGCAGGGCGAAACGCTCGCCGATTCGCCTGGAATACGCCGGCGCACGCCGAGCACGCCAGAGCAGGCGAACCAGGATTAGAGGCAGGGCAAGATGAAACAGCAGCGTATAGAGGGCACGGTTCATGGGCGCGGAGCTTAGCAAAGGCGCCGACGCAACGGCCACCGCGAAGCTTGTTGTGAGTTTCCGCGGCCCTGCGTAGAACTTGCCCAGCCCACCGAAGCCGAATGACCGCGGCTTTCCATACGAAAGGCACCAACCGGAGTCCCTATGACTGGCTATATCTACCTCGCCATCGCCATTACCGCCGAGGTGATCGCTACCACATCGATGAAAGCGCTGGCAGGCTTCAGCCGACCGCTGCCGCTGCTCCTGGTGGTGGTTGGCTACAGCGTCTCGTTCTGGATGCTCAGCCTGGTGGTCAAGACGATCCCGGTGGGGATCGCCTATGCCGTCTGGGCCGGTCTCGGCATCGTGCTGGTGAGCATCGCGGCCGCGCTGATCTATGGGCAGAAACTCGATTTGCCTGCGGTGCTCGGCATGGGGCTGATCATTGCCGGCGTGGCCGTGATCCAACTGTTTTCCGGCACGACAGGGCATTAACCGTATCGAATGATAGTGGCAGGCAAGGGGTTATACTGCCCGCCTGATTTCACAACGAGGCCTGTCCATGTCCGATTCCCTGAGCACCGATGTCCTGATCGTAGGCGGTGGTGTTGCCGGCCTGTGGCTGAACGCTCGCCTGCGCCGACTAGGCTATTCGACGCTGCTGGTGGACAAGGGGGTGCTCGGTGGGGGGCAGAGCGTAAAGTCGCAGGGCATCATCCACGGCGGCACCAAGTACGCCCTGAGCGGCGCCTTGACCGGCGCATCGGAAGCCATCGCCGATATGCCGCGGCGCTGGCGCGAAGCGCTCGAGGGCAACGGCGAGTTGGACTTAACGGGCGTACGGCTGTTGTCCGACGCACATTACCTCTGGTCTCCCGGCACCCTGACCGGCAATCTCACCAGCTTTTTCGCCAGCAAGGCGGTGCGTTCACGGGTCGGCCAGGTCAAGGGCGGCGACCTGCCGCCGGCGCTGCAAGACCCGCGCTTCAAGGGCAAGGTGTATCGGCTCAGCGAACTGGTGCTGGACGTGCCCAGCCTGATCCAGCGCCTTGCGGAACTCGCCGGGCCCGGCCTCCTGAAAGCCGACCGCATCGAGCCACTGCTGGAAGACGGGGAACTGTCCGGCCTGCTCATCGATGGTCGGTCAGTGCGGGCACAACGCATCGTGCTGACCGCTGGCGCGGGCAACGCCGAGCTGCTGAGCGCACTGGGGCTCGTCCAACCGGCGATGCAGAAACGTCCCCTGCACATGGTCATCGTCAAGGCGCCTACGCTGAAGCCCCTCTACGCGCACTGCCTTGGCGGCGGTTCCAAACCTCGCATCACCGTGACCAGCCACCCAGCTGGAGACGGTGGATGGGTGTGGTACCTGGGGGGTGATCTCGCTGAAGCGAGCGGCGTTGCCCGTGACGAGGCCGGGCAGATTGCTGCAGCCCAGCGTGAGCTGGCCGAGTTGGTACCCTGGATCGATCTCTCCGAGGCGAAGTGGGCAACGCTTCGCATTGATCGGGCCGAACCGGCTCAATCGGCCCTCGCCAGGCCGGACAATGCCTTTCTTGCCGAACAGGGCCGCCTGCTGGTCGGTTGGCCCACCAAACTGGCGCTGTCGCCTGATTTCGCCGACCGTGTCGAAGCTGCGCTGGTGCGCGACGCCATCCATCCGCAACCGCAACCGCCCCTGCCCGAACTGCCCCGCCCAGCAATCACAGGCCCCTTCTGGGAAGGATTGTTCTGATGGAGACGACACTGCACGACCTGTACCGCCCGCTTGGCAGCACCGGGCTGTGGGTTTCGCCGCTGGGCCTGGGAACGGTCAAGCTGGGCCGCGACCAGGGCGTGAAATACCCCAACGGCTTCCGTATTCCGGATGATGCGCAGGCACGGGCGCTGCTGCGGCTGGCCCGCGACCTGGGGATCAACCTGATCGATACGGCGCCCGCCTATGGCGTCAGCGAGCAGCGGCTTGGGCCTTTGCTGCAGGGCCAGCGCGATCACTGGGTAGTGGTGAGCAAGGTTGGCGAGGAATTCGTCGACGGTCAGTCGCAGTTCGATTTCTCTCCCGCACACACGCGGCGGTCCGTCGAGCGCAGCCTGCAGCGGCTTCAGACCGATCGTATCGATCTGGTCCTTGTGCATTCGGATGGGCGAGACGTGGAGATCCTGCAGCATAGCGGCGCTTATGACACCCTCGCCGAGCTCAAGCGCGAAGGGAAGATCCTCGGCTACGGCCTGTCCGGCAAGACCGTCGAAGGCGGCTTGCTTGCACTTGAGAGGGGCGATTGCGCGATGGTGACCTACAACCTCAACGAACAGACCGAACGCCCGGTACTCGACTACGCTCAGAAACACGCCAAGGGCATCCTGGTGAAGAAGGCGCTGGCCAGCGGCCATGCTTGCCTGACCGCAGGCGATGACCCTGTGCGGGCCAGCTTCGAGCTGCTGTTCGCCCACCCTGGGGTCGGCGCAGCCATCGTTGGCACCATCAACCCGCAACACTTGTCAGATAACGTGCGAACCGCCGCATCCGTTTTATCCCCACAACAATAAGTACGGCCACTCGGCCGCCTTCTGCCAGGAGTAGCCGAATGCCGCGCGTGCTGATCCGCAAGAATCCGACCGTTTTCAAGACCTTGCCGCTGCTCGTCGAAGCAAGCCCGGAAGGCCTGCGCTACCAGAGCCTCGGGCGCCCGCTGAATTTCACCGAGATGCTCGAACGTCGCCGTCCGGTAGCCGTCGAGGACCCCGCCCGCTTCAGCCTGGAACTGGCGAACCTCGGTGTTTCGGTACGCCTGACACTCAGTTGGCAAGGCCAGGACTACTGGGTGCTGGTGCGCCAGCAACGCCATGACCGCGGTGATGTGGTGCTCAAGCTGATCTCCGGCTACGTACCGGCCCATGAACTCAGCCTGCCCTTGCTGACAGCCATCCAGGAGGTCGCCGAAGAGTGCCTGCTGGAAACGCCCGAAGGCTGGCTGGCAGGTCGTTTCGGCGATACCTGGCTGCCAGCACCCTATCTGAGCAGCCTGCGCTATCGGGAGGCGGTGTGCTTCAACCTGGCCTCCCTGCCCGGCTCGGCCCGGCCGATCCAGTGCGGCCAGATGACGTTGATAGAGCAGCCCCGGGCCTATGTCCACCTTCCGACCGCATCCCTGCAGTTGGTTTACGACATGCGCCTCGAACTACCAAAGGAAACCCGCGAACTCAGCCTGTTTCATGTGGATGAGCGGCTGGAAGACGGCAAACTGGTCGCCGAATTGTCGCGCAGCCGCCCCGACCTCTATCTGGTTCCGCTGCAAGGGGGTCGACCAACCCCCGCACTGTTCACCTTGCGCAAGGGCCAGCCGGTGCCCGCCAGCACACGCGGCCTGTGGCTCTCGGAAAGTTTTGCCGCGCAGCAAGACTGGGTCATGCGAGAGGAGCGGATCAGCTGGCGCGACTGGATCAGGACCATCACGGTTGCAGCGTCTGGCTGAAGTCACGTCTATTTCGCCCGATCAGAACCGCCCGGACGCCATTGCGACGAGCGCTACCGCTGGCGGATCTTTTCGACGATGGCCGTGGTGGAGCTGTTCTCGACGAGCCCCAGGACGCGGACCTCGCCGCCGTAGGCAGTGACCAGGTCCGCACCGACGACCTGATCGACCCCGTAATCCCCGCCCTTGACCAGTATGTCCGGCCTGACCTCGGCGAGCAGCTTTTCCGGCGTGTCTTCGGCAAAGCAGACCACCCAGTCCACCGCACCCAGCCCGGCCAGCACCGCCATGCGTCGATCGACCGAATTGATCGGCCGACCCGGCCCTTTCAGGCGACTCACCGAGCCATCGTCATTGACCGCGACGATCAGGCGATCACCCTGCGCGCGCGCCTGCTCCAGGTAGGTCACATGCCCGGCATGCAGGATGTCGAAACAGCCATTGGTAAAGACAATCTTTTCGCCATCGGCACGGGCATCCTCGATAGCGGTAAGCAGCTGCTCGAGGGTCATCACGCCCCGCTCGGAGCCCTCTTCACGTTGCACCGCACGCCGCAGTTCGGGCGCGCTGATGCAGGCAGTACCCAGCTTGCCGACCACGATACCAGCGGCCAGGTTGGCCAACGCCACCGCTTGCGGAAGCTCTTCGCCGGCGGCAAGCGCGGCGGCAAGGGTTGAGATGACGGTGTCGCCGGCGCCAGTTACGTCAAATACCTCGCGCGCTCGCGCTGGCAGGTGCAACGGGGAATGCTCGGGACGCAGCAGCGTCATGCCATGCTCGCCTCGGGTGACCAGCAAGGCGCCCAGCTCGAGTTCTTGCATAAGCGCGGCGCCTTTCGAGACCAGCTCCGCCTCGTCCGCACAATGGCCGACAATAGCCTCGAACTCTCCCAGATTCGGCGTGATCACCGACGCGCCTCGATAAATCTCGAAGTTCTTGCCCTTGGGATCGGCCAGTACTGGAATGCCGCGCTGGCGAGCCGCCTGGATCAGGGCCTGGTGATTGCGCAAAGCGCCTTTGCCGTAGTCGGAGAGAATGAGCACCTTGACGCCGTCCAGCAGCGCCTCGACCTGAGCCAGCAGCGCAGCGGGGTCCGTATCGAAGGGCTCCTCGAAATCCATCCGCAACAACTGTTGATGACGACTCATCACCCGCAGCTTGATGATCGTCGGCTGATGCTCGATTGATTGGAAGTACGCCCCGACCCCAGCTGCAGCAAGGCTATCGGTAAGACTCTGCCGCGCCTCATCGACCCCGGTTACCCCGACCAATGCCACCGGCGCGCCAAGCGCGGCGATGTTCAGCGCAACGTTGGCGGCCCCTCCCGGCCGATCCTCCACCTGCTCGACCTTGACCACCGGCACAGGCGCCTCGGGCGATATCCGCGAAGTACCGCCATGCCAGTATCGATCGAGCATGACATCGCCAACCACCAGAACGGAGGCTTGGTCGAAACGAGGCATGGACAGTTTCATCAGGGGGCTCCGGAGCAAAAAAAAAAGCGGAGGATCATAACATGACGAACCGCCCAGGCCGACGCAGCGCTGGCTTGGCGGGCATTACCAGCATCGGCCGGCAACAGGCAACGCCAGCTTAAGTCGGCTCGTCACTCTTGAATTGCGTTTCGTGCAAGCGGGCGTATGGGCCGTTGGCCAGGAGCAGCTGCGCATGAGTACCACGCTCGACGATGCGGCCTTGCTCCATCACGAGGATCAGATCCGCCTTCTCGATCGTGCTCAGCCGATGGGCGATGACCAGCGTCGTACGCCCTGCCATCGCATGATCCAGCGCACCCTGGATATGCCGCTCGGACTCGGTATCCAGCGCTGACGTAGCCTCGTCCAGAATCAAAACCGGTGCGTTCTTCAGCAGCGCGCGGGCAATGGCCAGGCGTTGGCGCTGCCCACCGGAAAGCAGCACGCCATTCTCACCGACTGGGGTGTCGTAGCCCTGGGGCATCTGCTGAATGAATTCATCGGCATAGGCATCGCGCGCCGCGCGCTGGATATCTTCAAGCGGTGCGCCCGCCAGATCGCCATAAGCGATATTGTTGGCAACCGTGTCATTGAACAGCGTGACCTGCTGAGTGACCAACGCGATGTGCCGGCGCAGATTGCGCAGGGTGTAATCTTCGATCTCCACTCCGTCGAGCAGGATCTGCCCACGATCATGATGGTAAAAGCGCGGAATCAGGTTGGCCAGGGTCGACTTGCCGCTCCCTGAACGCCCAACCAGCGCCACCATCTGCCCTGGCTCGACGTTGAAACTGACGTCGTACAGCACCTGCTTGTCCGTCCCCGGATAGACGAAGCTCAAATCGCTGACATCCAGTTTCCCGGTTACCTTCTCGCGCTCGAACGTGCCCCTGTCGACTTCTGGCGACTCGTCAAGTTGCTCGAAAATACTTTCAGCTCCGGAAACGCCCTTCTGGATCGTAGAACTCACCTCTGATAGCTGCCGGATGGGTTTGGGCAGCAAACCGGCAAGCGTAATGTAGGCGACCAGATCACCCGCCGAGGCGTCCCCACGCATGTACAGAACCAGGAACATCAGCACTGCCATCGCGCTGTAGATCACCAACTGCAACGTCGGGGTGTAGACCGCATTGGTCTTGACCATGCGCAGCTGCTTGGCGGTGTTGTCGGTACTGGCATCAAAAAAGCGATTTTGCTCATACGACTCGCCACCGAAGCTACGCACCACTCGGTAACCTTGAATCGTTTCGGACGCCACATGGGTAACGTCACCCATCGCGACCTGGATCTTCTTGCTCTGCTTGCGAAATTTCTTGCTGGCACTGGACACCATTACGCCAATGACCGGCAGAATAACGACCATTACTAGTGTCAGCTTCCAGTTCATCCATAACAGCGTGGCGAACAGGAAGATCACCGTCATGCCCTCTCGCACCACCACCTTTATCGCATCGGTTGCTGCGCCGGTCACCATGGTCACGTTATAGGTAATACGCGAAATAAGATGGCCGGAGTTGTGATTGTCAAAATAAGGGTTGGGCAACACGAGCAGGTTGTTGAACAGAGCCACGCGCAGATCGTGCACTAACCCCAACGACACTCTGGCGAGAAAGTAATTACCGAGAAAAGAACCAATACCCTGCATCACCGCAATCAGCACGATTAGCAGCGGCACAGCCTGCAGCAGCTTGAGGTCGGCTAGCCACTCCAGTTCGCTCAGGTGCGGCACCTGAGCGAAAAAGCTTGCATCGGGATTGTTCAGCCCATCGACAAAGAACTTTAGGATGTAGCCGAGCATCGGCTGGGTGGATGCAAAAATCAGAAAACCCAGCAGGCTGACAGCGAACAACTTCCAGTACGGAATCACATAGCGCAGCAAGCGCAAATAAATGCTGAGACCGGATGCCGTGTCAGCGTTCAGGGATGAGCCACTCATAGAGGACTGCACTCGCGCGTTGAAGGGCGGGAATGGTAACACTTCGAGGTAGCTCGCATGCCGATTAGCCCCAGCGCCAATCCCACTGGCAGCCAGGTCAAGAACCATTCGGGTCGAGGCGAATCCCAGAGACTCGCGCCATCGAACAGCAGTGCCATGGTGCAGAACACCCATAGGCCGATAAGCATGTTGCCCAGCGTCGAAGCACGCTCGCGCACTGCTATGACGAAGCTGCGGCCCCAAATCACCAGCCAGAGAATGAGGCCAGGCAGGCCCAGCTCCAAGGCCACATGGGTGAACAGATTATGCGTGTGATCAAACAAATGCCCCAGCGCCTCGACTCGATAGTCGCTTCCCAGTCCCAAGCCCAGCCAGGGCCTATCTGCAATCATCACAACACTCGAAGCAAAGATTTCGGGACGGTATGAGGTGCCTCTGGCGACCACATACTGACCAAACAACCAATAACCGAGGATCGCCGCGACGACGAAAAGAAAGGCCATGATCAAGCCTGCGCGCCCGGCTCGCCAGAGAGGCATCAACAGTACGCTAGCCAACAGCGCGATCCACAATCCTCGGCTCTGAGTCATCACCGTGAATGTAAACAGCATCAATAGCCCGGCCGCCCAGACAAGACGCATCGCTGTCCGCTTGGGAGGCAGACATGCCCACCATATCAACGCCATTCCGGCCACATAGCCTCCGATAATCGGATGGTCAAGCAGGCCGAGCCCAACAATCCGCCACTCCCAAGGCATGCCCACTATGCCGTAGTGGTATACAAGGGCTGCTAACGCAGCGAATGCCAGCCCAAAGCCAGCCCATTGCAGCACAGCGGTCATACGATAAGGTACGCCCCCCACCAAGAGCAGGCCCAGCAGGAAGCACACGACATAGAGCAACCGCTTGGCTTCACGTGCGGGCTCGTCGGCAGCGGTCCATATCACGCTGAGTGCACTCCACACGAGCAAAGCAAACAGGGCTGATAAGAGGGGTTTTTCAAGCCGCCAGACGTCAAGGAGATACTGCCTCCGAGACCAGGACATCCATAAAGCCGGAAGCCAGAACAAAACTATCAAACCTTGCTGGTAGAGCTTCGTCGTAGAACTCCACGTTATGCCAAGCAAAAACCAGAGCAGACCCAAGGTTAACCAGGCCAGCCCCAATCGACGGCAATCCATAAAACCCCTTAAGAAAACAAGCGAAATGCGCCACTTACGGCGATGTTAGAATGCGCGCCCCTTATAACGTTCGTACGCGACCCAGGCCCAGTCATTGATGCACGTAAGCCAATTATGCCAGCGAGACTTGCAACAGCTCATCACCAACGCGGTTGTTCTGGAAGCGGACGGCCTCGGCCCGAAAGTCTTGAAACTTGAAAATGGCCAGTTCCTGAAGTTCTTTCGTCGAAAGAGATGGCTATCCTCTGCGCTTCTACGACCCTATTCGCGCCGCTTCGCCAACAACGCCGAACAGCTGCGAGCACTTGGCATCGCCACGCTGAGTGTGAATGCGCTGTACGAGCTGCCCGACAAGTCGCTCAGCGCAGTGCTCTACGCGCCCTTGCCTGGCACGTCTTTGACCCAGCTTGCCGTACAGCCCGAATTCAGCTGGGAGCAGATCCTTCCAATGCTCATCCTGTTCGTCCGCGGGTTACACGAAAGGGGTGTCTACTTCCGTTCGCTTCACCTGGGTAACATCGTTCTGACGCCGGATAACACCCTGGGCCTGATTGATATCGCGGACATGCGGTTCTTGGGCAAACCACTGCCAAATTACATGGTCAAGCGCAACCTTGCGCATTTCAGTCGGTATCTGAAGCGGGAAAAAATGCAGAACGAATTCCCGTTCGCCCAGTTCTACATGGCCTTGACCGGATCAGAGCTGCCGCCGGATAGCAGCAAGTCTGAGTAACCCCTACAAAACTGCTCCCAACTGGCTTCTGGTGCGAGCTGACGATCCTGATCCTGTGCAAGCAGTTCGCGATCCGAGCCGAGCACTTTCCCAACGGCACCGACCCAGCCAGCGATATCATCCGGTGCGACATAGATGCCGCTGGGCCCAAGCTGCTCGATGAAAACAGGCAGGTCACTGCAAACAACCGGCACCCGAGCCAGTACAGCTTCCTGCAGCACCAGACCCAACCCCTCGCTGCGAGATGGAATCAGCATGACGTCAAAGGCTCGGTAAAGCTTTGCGGCGTCGTCACAATATCCCGCCAAGGTTACCTTCGACTCCAGCCCCAAGCTCCGGATACGCTTTTCCAGCTCAGACCGTTGCGCACCTTCGCCTACGATGACGAGATGTAGATCGTTGCGGCTTTGTGACAATCTGCTCATAACCTCAAGCATCGCTAGATAGCCTTTGCCCTCAACCAGGCGCCCTACCGCTCCTAGAAGCAGACAATCCCTATCGATACCCAGCCTCGCCCTGGCTTCGGGACCAGGGATCAGCGATTGCCTGAATGAGTGTGGGTTGGTTGCTGTTCGTGCTGAAGTTACTGGCATGCCCAGCTTCAAGCGCAGCGACTCGGCGAGGGCTTCGGATACCGCAATCAGCTTCAAGCGATGCGCTGGCAAGGCGCTGAGCAGGCTTTTATCGTTTCCTCGAAGCCGGCCCTCGCCATGAAATACCACAACCACCTGCGACTCGACGGCACGTGACCTTGCGACGACCGGAACAATCAGTCGCGCCACGCCAATACCATCAAGCAGTATCGCCTTCGGGTTAACCCGGCGGATTTCCCGAGCCAGGCGCCATTGCAGTCTCCACTGAGAAAGCTTCCAAACGCCTTTACCCTTCAGCGCTCTCGCGCTTGTCTGCCAATACAACGGCCTTCCGCTCGCTTGAGCCGTCGCATCCTCCTGGCCCTGCAAAACCCAAGCGTGGGTGTCACCCCGGTTAGCAGCCAGTGACAGAATCTGGTCGTGCACCCTGTGTATCGACGCATAAGCCATGCCCGAGGACCAGACGATACTGATTGTGCTCACTCTGTCGTCTCCAGTCGGGTCGCTTTAAAGCACTTCAACGACACTGGCTTTTTCTTCAATGTCCAGACGGGGGTTATAGGGTCGAAAACCCTGCTCCGTAATACACCATGCGGGTCTAGAAGCCAGATCCGCAGGCTGGATCAATATTTCAGACTGACCACCTGACCATTTCGAGCTCTTCCAGGTTATGAAGTGGAAGTAGGGGAATTCATGTGGAGCATCCCGGTTGTTCGTAAGTCGCCCACTATTCCACATCCAGCACTCTGGGAAGTCGAAGCCACCTCCGAGCCAGGGTACACGCGCATGAGGAGTGCTGAACGCTTCGTTGAATTCACTAAGCCGGCGCCAAGGATTGAATTGATCAGCAATCCGCCGAATTCCTTCTGGCCAGTTTTTATGGCGAATAAATAACCGACTGAACGCCCCTTCATCGAACGCAAGGTGGGCGGAATCTTCAAAACGGGCCCGCCAACCAGGAACATTCATAAAGGCCTCACGCATGCGCTTATCATTGCGCAACATGCACAGGTGGCCAGAAATACGGCGCGCGTGGGTAGAGATTAGATCGTATCTGGAGAGCCGCTCATCAGAAAAATATTGTCTTAAATCTCCGTAGATAAGATCGATATCGCTGAAGCCCCAGAAATCGAAACCCTCCAAATGCTCGGAATGCAAATATCCCAACGCCGGTTTGATATCGCAGAGTTTGTAAGGGCTGGTTGGGTTGAACGAGATGCCGAGGCCCTTACTGACCAACTGACAGTAGCCTGTGAAAGACATTGGCTGAATCTTTACGTTGTCGGGCAAATCATCTGGCGCGCCACAATCCGTAAAAAAAAGCCACTCGATGTCAGGGTTCCATCTGCACGTTTGCAGAAAGAATGGCATCCAAAACGGCCAGTTTCCGAAATAAGGAATTAGCAAACGAATACGCATGTTCACCTCACCCCTAATCGCAGGCGCAATCGTTCTAGCAGCCCCATCGCCTGGCGCTCTCGAAGCGGTTCCTTCAGAGCCTGAACAATAAGCCGCCCAATGTGCGAGAAGCTATATCGCTCCTCCGCCAATGCTCGCCCCGCAGCAGCGATATTGGCAGCCAGTGCGGAATCGGAACGCAGTATCCCAAGTTTGCTTCGCAGCTCATCGAGGCTTCGATACAACACTAGATTTTCCATATCGACGAAACCTAACGCCTTGTTTTCGGATTCGCCCTGATCCCAAGCGAATAATACGCAGCCGCAGGCCATGGCCTCGAAGTTCTTGATCATGTATTCGCCCATGCCAACATCGGCACTGACGAAGAATCGAATGCGATTGAGCATGGCCCGATAATCCTCACCGGAGTTGGTGCGCGTCACCACCAGATCTTCGACCTTCGCCAGCTCCGTCAGCAAGGCTTTGCGTTCGCTATAAGCGCCGCTTTTTATGCTGCCGATGAAACCGAGTTCAATATCTCGCGCCAGCCCCATGTCAGCCAAAGCGGTCTGGTCATAGCCTTTTGGAACAAAGACTGCATCGAACCCTTCATGACGCAATCGCTCACTTACCGTATAACCGGAACTGATGACCCGCGCCCAGGGTAACTTTGCATAATATTTGCTGAACTTGCCGGCATACTTACAAGAGATGTAATTCTGATAAGCATCGTGTTCGAGAATTACCAGATTCGGTACGGTACGGATAAACGAAACCTGACGGATCTCCTGCTTGAAGCGAAGGAAAAAGAGGATCCGATCATAGCGACCCACGTCGACTTCCCGACGAAAATAGCCGCGCAGATCCGCCTGATCCTTGCGGCTCAACCAACGGAGATCGCAGTTGCAATGTGTGGCGATGCCCTCATACAAGCGGTCGAGGATTGCGCGCTGTTCGGCCTGAACAAGCAACAGAACATTCATAGAGTGTGGCAGCCATCCTGCGTTATGCACAAAGTTCTAGGTCTGATCCCAGCGCCAGACGTTCTTTCGCCAAGTTCGCGCAGAAAAGCCTCAGGATTATTGAGTGGCAGGCGGGTTAGGTCGGCTATCGGAAGGTCCCACCATTTCGACGCCAGCAGTTGCTCCGCCATGAATTGCGGGTGCCGCTGCGCGACGATCCTGGCTGGAACGCCGGCGGCAATCGAGTAAGGCGGAAGGTTTTTAGTGACTACCGAGCGAGCTGCCACTATACAACCAGTACCTATATCTACGCCTTCCATGACCATGGCGTCGCGCCCTATCCACACGTCATGCCCGACGCAAGCCGGGGTGGCAGTTGCCTGGTAATGCCAGGCGGTTTCGGAATACTGGAACGGGTGGGAGCTGACCCAATCGCTAGGGTGGGTATTGCGTTCCTGGCCCAGCACGACGTTCGAGCCAATCGAGCAGAAGCGCCCGATCGAGGTGATGTTCTGCAACTCACCTCCGCTTCGCATATAGGTACGGGTGCCAATGCTCAATTCACTAAAGAGCATCTGGACGTACCCAATTTCGGCGCCAGCCTCGATGGTCAAGCGACTTCCCTTGCGCAAAGCCGATACTCCGCTTGCCAACTTGCACCCGTGCCGACGAATCCAGCGCTTCCAATATTCATTTTTAAGCCAGGTAATCATGCAACCGGGAACTCCTAAACTGGCCCGCCCCAGGAAGCCGTGGCCGACCCAGCGATAGAAGAAACGATATCCATCCGCCAGAAAGATGAGCGTGCAGCGCCGTCGGAAAAGACATCGCCCAGTCGATAGAGCATTCTCTTGGAGCACAAAGCGCGTTGCTCAGGGCTCATATACGAGATTTGGATCAACTTGTCCGCAAGGGCTTTGCTTTCGCCGAATGAGAATACAAGGCCAGCGCCATCAATCACTTCTCGCCCGCCACCACAATCGCTCGTAACAACCGGTACCCCGGCCGCCATTGCTTCCAGCAACACCATGCCGAACGGCTCGTGGTCAGAGGTCAGCGCGAACACGTCGAAGGCTTTGAAATAGCGACGGCCAAAAGCGACTTGCCCAAGGAAGCGAACGTGCTCAGCGATATTCAAATCCATCGCCAGTTGGCGAAGAGAGCGCTCTAGGCGACCGCTGCCCATGATCGCCAGCAGGCTTCCTTGCGGCAGCTGAGGCAACGCTTGTGCGAAACCACGAATAAGGGTCGCCTGATCCTTGTCAGGGTGCAGCCGACCAACATTGCCCGCAACCCAGACATCTTCCGGCAGGCCGAGCGTTTTGCGTGCATCTTCCTGGGAGAGCTGCTCGGCTTGTACCGCGGCTACATCAATACGGTTATACAGCGTCTCGATACGCGCCGGCTCCCAGTTCGGCAGATGGATGCGTATCTCGTCGCGCACTGCGTTAGAGACGCCCAGCAATAACAGGCGTGAGCGGAAGCGATTGACGAACCAACGGCGCATCGGCCGGCTGTAAACGCCGAAAGCATGATGTACGCCGATCACCGGCAGACGAGTTACCAACAATGCGATGTATATCGGCTTGAATCGATGGGCAATACAGAAGCGGAAGTTTCGCCCAGCTACGATCGCGCGCAATCGTCGCATGGCGCCGAGCTTGAGGCCGCGCACATCCTTGCTGCCAAAGTCGAGAAAAATCACCTCATCGGAAGCCGAACCGCGGGCGACCTCTTGGCTCGGCGCGCCAGTCAGATAGACAGTGCACACTTTGTAGGGGCTTCCCCGAAACAGCACTGCATACTGACGCGCGCAGTCCAGGAACGGGCCGTCATAGCCATGGCAAAACTGCATTACCCACTGCTGGCTAACGGGACCTGCCGGGGGACTCATAGCTACTTTTCCCCGCCCTTCACCACCAACACATCCTCCATGATCAGATATTGCAGATCCGATCCATAGAACATGTTCAGCGCATCGGTTGGCGAGCAGATCATTGGCTCGCCGCGACGGTTCAGCGAGGTATTCAGCGACACGCCGTTGCCGGTGAGTTTCTCCAGCTCCAGCATCAGGTCGTACCAACGCGGGTTGAAGCGACGCTCCAGCACTTGAGCACGCGAGGTGCCGTCCTCGTGCACCACTTCACCCACACGCTCTTTCCAGCCCTCGTTGACCTCGAAGGTGAAGGTCATGAACGGGCTCGGGTGGTCGACCTTGAGCATTTGCTCAGCAACCGTATCGAGCATAGACGGGCAGAAGGGTCTCCAACGCTCGCGGAATTTGATCTGCTCATTGATTCGATCGGCCACGCCGGGAATGCTTGGGCAACCAATGATTGAACGCCCGCCGAGGGCGCGCGGACCGAATTCCATGCGGCCTTGAAACCAGGCGACCGGATTGCCCTCGACCATGATTTGAGCGATGCGCTGAGGAACATCATCGATCTGCTGCCAGGCAGGCTTGTTCGGGTGTCTAGCACAGGCAGCAATTACATCCTCGTTCGAGTAGGACGGTCCGAGATAAACATGCTCCATTTTCTCGACCGGCACGCCGCGCTGATGCGAAACATAGGCCGCCGCGCCTACCGCTGTCCCTGCATCGCCTGAAGCGGGCTGGACGAATAGCTCTTTAACCTCGTCGCGGGCAATGATCTTCTGGTTCAGCTTCACATTCAGTGCGCAGCCTCCGGCGAACGCGATCTTGCCGGTCTCGCGGATGATATCGCCCAGGTAGTGATCCATCATTTGCAGCGCCAGCTTTTCGAACAGGGCCTGCATGCTGGCGGCGTAATGAATGTACGGATCGTCAGCGATATCGCCTTCTCGTTTCGGTCCCAGCCACTCGATCAGCTTGGGCGAGAAGTAGTAGCCCTTGCCCTTCTCCTTGTACCGGCGGAAGCCGATGACATTGGCATAGTCGGTATTAATGGTCAGCTCGCCATTCTCAAACGTTGCCAGCCGGGAGAAATCATATTTGGCCGCGTCGCCATAGGGTGCCATGCCCATGACCTTGAATTCGCCGTCGAGCATTTCGAAGCCGAGGAACTCGGTGATCGCGCCGTACAGCCCGCCGAGGGAGTCCGGGTCGTAGAACTCCTTGATCTTGTGGATCTTGCCGTTTTCGCCGTAGCCAAAGAATGTCGTGGCGTACTCCCCCTTTCCATCGATACCGAGAATCGCGGTCTTTTCCTGGAAGCCCGAGCAGTGGTAGGCGCTCGACGCATGGGCCAGATGGTGCTCAACCGGCTCGATCCTGATTTTTTTCAGATCGAAACCCAGCTGCTGCAGGCACCACTGGATGCGCTTGTGATATCGCTTGTAACGCCGGTTGCCGAAGAGTATCGCGTCGAGTGCACGATCCGGTGCGTACCAATAACGCTTGGCGTAGTGCCAGCGGGCCTTCTCGGAAATGCTGATTGGAGCAAAGGGTATGGCCACCACATCAACGTCAGACGGCTTGATGCCCGCTTGCTCCAGACAGAACTTCGCCGACTCGTAGGGCATGCGGTTCTTGGCATGCTTGTCGCGCACGAAGCGCTCCTCCTCCGCTGCGGCGATCAGCTTGCCGTCGATATACAGGGCGGCAGATGGGTCATGACTGAGGGCGCCGGAAAGGCCGAGGATTGTCAGTGCCACTGGAAAAAGCCTCTAATAAAAAGCGGTCTGGAGCTTAAAGCCGGAGCTCGAAGCAATAGCGCGTGTGTAGTTCTAGCCCGAGGGCTTCTCTCCCAGCTTCGAGCGTCCTGCTTCTAGCTGCCTTTCGGTAAACGCTGGTCCAGCAAACGATACAGGGCGCTATCCGCTGGCCAGTTGCGCAGCAACCGCGCGCGATCCCTGGCGAAAGCCTGACGAAACTGCGCCAGGCTACGGTGCTGTTGCAATGCATCGAGATCGATCAGCGCCCAGCTCTCGTCCTGCCAAAGCAGATTGGTGCCCTTCAGATCGCCATGACTGATATGGGATCGAAGCATCGCCGCGAGCAACTGTTCCAGCGCGATCAGCTCCTGCTCCGGGGGCGCCGAATCCACATAGGCGCCGAAACGCGTGAGTATATCCTGCCCATCCACGTGCTCGGTAACCAGATAGCTGCGCCCGCGCAGTCCGAGTCTGCGAGTCTCTATCACCGCCAGTGGCAGCGGCGTAGCGATACCCAACTGGCGCAAGCGGTGCCCCTCGACCCAACTGTGCCAGGCGCGCGAAGGACGCCAGAACCGCTTGAGCCAGTGAACCAGGCCCTTGATGTTGTACCGTTTGACCACCAACGGACGGAGCCCTAACTGCACCTTTGCGACCGTGGCGCTTGCGCCTTGCTTGAGGAAGATGCCATTGGCAACGAACCGATCAGGCTCATCGAGCAGCGCCGCCAGTTGCGTATCGCACTCACGCCGAACCGCGACCAGACCGCTGAGGCTCCGGCGGACACTGAAAGCAGTGCAGTCCCGGCCGATCTTCTTCAGGTAGTCGCTGAGTCGGCGGGATCGTGCTGCCTCGACCTTGCTCATCAGAGCTTCGACCGGCAGCGCATGGGCGTTGTTGACGAGCAGATAGCTCACCAGAAGCTCTTCGATGAAAGGATCAAACGCTACCGGCAACTGAGCGAAAAAAACCGCCAGATTATCCAGCGCACCCTCGCGGGACAGGGGACTCCCTGGCCTCTGCGCACGGACACCGCCTCCGTCAATCAGGTAAAGCTGCTGTTGATGGCGCATCAGGTTGTCCAGGTGCAGGTCACTCTGCCAGAGCCCGCCTGCATGAAGCCGTGCGATCTCCGCGAGCGCGATGTCCAGCACGTCGCGCTGGCCATCGCTCAGCGGCACCTGACCAGACACGTCAAGCCAGGCGTCCTGAAGACTCTGCGCCCCGCTCAGAAACTCGAAGATCAGCCATCCACCGTTCTGGCCATCGAAACCTTGCTCAAGCAACTCGGGGGTCGCAAGGGCCTGACCAGCCAGCAGCTTCGCGCCGTTGAGCTCACGTTCGAAATGTCGTCTGGCGCGATCGCCAACCAAAAGCTTGGCCAAGACGGTGCGCCCTTGCCAACGGGCTCGCGCCACATAGCGCTGCCCCGGCAAAACGCGCAGCCACTGCTCAAGACATAGTTCACCCCTTTCGCCTAGCGAGACGGACAGAGGCAACACCGGCGAGCGCCCGGCCGAGCGGAGTTGTTCGAGTTTCACGACCATCCTCCATCGGGCCGGCAGCACGGCATACCCGGCGCACCGCGAACAAAAACAAGCCTGCCGAGAAGACTGGCGGCATCAGCCGAAGCGGAAACCATCATTCACGCCCCTCGAAATAAACGAGTGTCTTTCTGATGATGGCTTTGTCTTCGGGAATCATGCGTGCTCGCTGCTGATAGCACAGATAAAAACGTAGGCGCTGCGTGCGGGACAATGTGTAGCGCGCCACCTTATCCAGACATGCCAGGTCCTTGATTATCCGGTGGCGCAGAACGGGGCCCCACCAGAAGTCGCCTGACGGGCAATCGATCAGGAACAGCCTGCCATCATCGTCGACCAGCAGGTTGCGCCATTTCAGGTCGTTGTGCGCGAAGTGGTGTCCGTGCATCTTGCGCGTTGCGTCAGCCAGCTGTTCGCTGACATGGCGCACCCACTCCGGATCGGCCAGGCGAGGGTCATCGGCCAGAGCCATCGCCGCCATATCGGTAGTGCCGGGCACCTCTTCAGTAATCAGAGCGCCGCGCCGGAACAAACCTGCCCGTCGCTGCAGTCCCCAGGCAACCACAGGCGCGACAGCGATCCCCCAGTCATCGAAATGTTGAAGATTCTGCCATTCTGCCTTGACCCGGGGCCGCCCCACGAAACGCCGCAGGCCTTTGCCAGCAGCCCAGTACCGCTTCACATAGAAATGCTGCCCGGCAATTCCGACGCGGATGACCTCGGAAAGCGGATCGCTAGCGATCGCCTCGCCTGCCAGCGCAAACACCGATTCCAGGCTTGAGAATGCATCGGCGGCCTCAGGTGGGAGATCAGCAGCGACCTGCCAATTACTCACTGCTCGGCACCGCGCGCGTATTTGCGTTCGAAACGGCTCTGCAACTGGCCAGCCTTGCGTTCCAGATACGCCAGCAATGGCGCTTCGTCGCGCATGATCTGACGCAGCGGCTGCTGAAAATAGCCGGTGAGAAAGCGCAGCTTGTCGCCCCTTGTCAGACCAATCCCGAGCGCCGAAAAGTACAACCCGGCCAGGTCCTTGTCGCGCCAGCGTCGCGGCGTTTCGCTGCGGACCTGGGCGCGATGAAGATCTATCAGCGACAGGCGGAAGCTTTCAGCCGAGACCGGCGTGTCCGTATGCAGCAGGAAATGGCAGATATAACAGTCTCGGTGGTTAACGCCGGCGCGGTGCATGGTGCCGGTCATGCGTGCGACTTCGGCGATCAGTGCGCGCTTGAGGCGAGGCTCGGGCGGATTCTGCAGCCAGTCGGCACTGAAATCCTCAAGGCTTACCGTCGGCGCCAGCTCCTCGGTGATGATGAACGAATGCTGCGTGGCCGGATTGCCGCCGCGCTCACCATAGGCCACGGCGGTCATGGTCGGTACGCCCACCTTGTGCAGGCGCTTGATCGCACGCCACTCCTGCCCTGCTCCGAGCACCGGGAGTTTGGCGGTGCTGAGATTCTTGATGATCTCGCCCCAGCCGATGCCACGATGGATCTTGACGAAATAGCCGCGTCCGCTCACTTCGGTGCGCAGGGTGCGGCGGCCCTCGAGCTCACGATACACCTGGCCCTGCAACTGTTCGACGGCCTCGAAGGGGTCACGTCCGGCCCAGAGCGTCTTGAAGGGTTCAGCAAGGACCAGCTTCATGAACGTTCCGCCAGGATCACGTCGGCAGCCCGCTCGGGCATGCTGTAGAGGTCGGCGCGGTCGGCATACGCCAAGGCGTTCTGCGCCCAGCGGGTGCGATGCTCATCGTCAGCCAGCATTTCCGCCAGCATGCCATCGAGCTGGCTTTGCTGGAACGGACTGGAAACGACGCGTCCGCAATCGGCCTCTTCGATGTAATGGGCGTAACCGCAGACATCGGTGACCAGCACAGGCAATCCGGCAACCAGCGCCTCCAGCAGAACGGTGCCGGTATTTTCGTTGTAGGCCGGATGGATGAGCAGGTCGGCGCCGAGCAGGAAGCGGGGTATATCACTGCGGCCCTTGAGAAACTCGACATGCGCAGACACGCCCAAAGCCCTGGCTTGCAGCTGGAAGGGCTTCGGGTCGTCCTGGCCGATAACGAACAGCCGCGTGCGCCGCTTCAACTCCTGCGGAAGCGATGCCAGGGCCTTGAGGCTGCGGTCGAGCCCCTTGGTCTTGAAGCCCGAGCCGATTTGCACCAGCAGCAGCTCGTCGCTACCCAGCTCGAATTCCTCGCGAAACGTCTGGCGGATCTCACCCGCGTTGGCCGGCGCGCGCCGGTCCTGGGCGATGCCCGGCGGCAGTAGATGAAAGCGCTCGGCAGGCGTCGCATAGTGTTTGACGAACAATGGCTGCTGCACTTCGGAGATCATCAGGATGTCGGTACTTGCCTGCGGCTCGAACACCGCCCGCTCATACTCGGCAAAGTGCTTGTAGCGCCCCCAGCGGCGGTAGATGGGGTTGCGCAAGGTCTGCGCCTTGTCCTCGAAACAGGGGTCGGCCGCGTAATAGACGTCGAGCCCGGGCATCTTGTTGAAGCCGATCACCCGGTCAACCGGACGGCTGGCCAGGTCTCTGTCGACCCAGGCGGTGAAGCGTTCGTTGCGGGTGTGGTTGAAGATCGCCTTGACCGGCGCGATCAGCACCTCGAAGCCTTCGGGCACCTCGCCCTCCCAGATCATCGCGTAGACCCGGACACCATGACCGCGGCGCTGGCATTCGAGCGCAATGCGCAGGAAGTCGCGCTGCAGCCCGCCGAAGGGGAAGTACTTGTAGAGAATGAAGGCCAGCTGCATCAGGGTGTCTCCGCGGACCGCAACAGGGCCTTGAGTTCGCTGGCGACGCGCTCAGGTGGCAATTCGTCGAAGCAGGGTGTATGGCGATCGCCCTTGCCGGCGTTCGGTCCGGGCGCACAGAGATGGACCTGTGAGCGACCGTAGGCGCCAACGCGCCCGGGCAGGGTCGGACCGTAGAGCGATATGCTCGGCACGTCCAGCGCCGCAGCAAGATGGCCAAGGCCCGTATCGACCGCGACACAGGCCCGTGCACCGGCGATAACCTTGGCGATCCCGCCAAGGTTGAGACGCGGCAATACCGAAGCGCCGGACAATCCCTGGCCGATTCGCTCCGCGCGGGCCTTCTCGTCTGCATTGCCCCAGGGCAGGCGAATTGCCCAACCGAATTCGTTCATCCGCTCGGCCAGCTCGCGCCAGTAGCGTTCGGGCCAGTGCTTGCTCGGCCAGGTCGTGCCATGGAGAAACAGGAGATAGGGCTGCTCACCCGGCGCGGCCAGCTGACTGCGATCCAGGCCATAGTCAGCGGTCGTCTCTGGAGCCGGATAGCCGAGCGCCTGGGCGAACAGCTGACGGACCCGCTCCAGGGCGTGCTGCTCACGGGGCACGGCATAACGTCGATCATAGAAACGTGACGCCAGCGGCTCGCGTATCGAATCCCGATCCAGCCCGGCAACCGGCGCCTCGACGTAGCGCGTCAGCCAGGCGCTTTTCAGCAGCCCCTGAGCATCGATCGCGAGGTCATAACGGGTTTCGCGCAGCCGCGCCTTGAAACGCCGCCATTCACCGGAGCGAAGGGTCTGCAGCGGCTGCTTGCGCCAACGTCGAATCGCTACCGGGATCACCTGGGCGACTGCTGGGTGCCAGGCCGGGATCTCAGCGAACCCCTCCTCCACCACCCAATCAAACTGGATACTGGGCACGAGACGGCGGGCATCGGTGAGCGCCGGCAGCGTGTGGACCACGTCGCCCAACGAAGAGGTCTTGACCAGCAGGACCCTCATCTAGCGCACCTCGACCGGCTGCGGAACCAGGCGCCCCAGCGCCTCGATGACAGGCCTTGGATTCAATTCGCGCATGCAGTTGTTGTGACCGAAACGGCAGGTGCGCTCGAAGCAGGGGCTGCAATCAAGCCCCAGCCGCACCACTTCCACCTGGTCGGACAGTGGCGGTGTGAAGGCCGGAGAGGTCGAGCCGTAGACGGACACCAGCGGCCGCCCGAGCGCGGCGGCGACATGCATCAGCCCCGAGTCGTTGGAGACCACCGCATCCGAGCATGAAAGCAGGTCGATCGCTTCGGCAAGACTCGTCTCGCCCGCCAGATTCACCGCCTCCTCACGCAGCCCCGGTATCAGACGCTGGAGGATGTCCTCGCCAACCGAGTGATCATTTTTCGAGCCGAACAACCAGACCTGCCAGCCTTCGCGGATCTTGACCTCCGCGACCTTGGCAAAATGTTCAGCCGGCCAGCGCTTGGACTCGCCAAACTCGGCGCCGGGGCAGAGCGACAGCACCGGCCGATCCAAAGACAGCCGGAAACGCGCCAGCGCCGCAGCGCGCGTTTGCTCGACGATGCGCAGGGACGGCTTCGGATAGGGTTTGGGCAGCTCTGCGCCGGGCTCATAGGCCAAGGCCATGAAACGCTCGATCATCAGCGGGTAGCGCCCTTTGTCCAACTTGCGCATGTCGTTGAGCAAGCCGAAGCGCATTTCCCCACGCCAACCCGTGCGTTTAGGGATGCCCGCAAAGAACGGTACCAGTGCCGATTTCATTGAGTTTGGCAACAGGATCGCCTGTTGATATTGCCCTCGCAGACTTTGCGCAATGGTGCGGCGGGTCGCCATGTCGAGCACGCCATGCCCCACCGGAAAACTCAGCGCCTGGCGCACCTCGGGCATGCGATCGAGGATGGGACGGCTCCACTCCGGCGCGAGCACGTCGATCTGGCAAGCGGGATGGCGCTGTTTCAGGCAGACGAACAGCGTCTGCGCCATCACCATGTCGCCTACCCAGCTGGGACCCACGATCAATATATTCATAAGCTGGAAGCCATGAGCCTGAAGCTGGAAGCGAGCGCCGGAGTGGTCTTCACTTCCAGCTTCTGGCTTCCAACTTGCGGCTTACTTGACCAACGTCCGCCATTCGGCATGCGCATC
Source organism: Stutzerimonas sp. C6.4V (assembly GCF_058536345.1). Taxonomy (NCBI): domain Bacteria; kingdom Pseudomonadati; phylum Pseudomonadota; class Gammaproteobacteria; order Pseudomonadales; family Pseudomonadaceae; genus Stutzerimonas; species Stutzerimonas sp. C6.4V. Next base: position 1,173,301 of record NZ_JBZUBM010000002.1, on the reverse strand, counting down.
GGTCTTGCCTGACACCAGATCGAAATACGCCTTCTGCACCCGTTCGGTGACCGGGCCGCGGCGGCCGATGCCGATGTTGCGCCCATCGACTTCACGGATCGGGGTGACTTCGGCGGCCGTTCCGGTGAAGAAGGCTTCGTCGGCGATGTACACCTCGTCACGGGTGATGCGCTTCTCGACCACCTTGATGCCCAGCTCGTCGGCCAGGGTCAGGACGGTTGCGCGGGTGATGCCGTTTAGGCAGGCAGTCACTTCAGGGGTATAGATCACGCCATCCTTGATGATGAAGATGTTCTCGCCCGAGCCTTCGGCGACGTAGCCTTCCGGATCCAGCATCAGCGCCTCGTCGGCGCCACCGGAGATGGCTTCCTGCAGGGCCAGCATGGAGTTGATGTAGGCACCGTTGGATTTGGCGCGGGTCATGCTGATGTTGACGTGGTGGCGTGTGAAGGAACTGGTGCGCACCTTGATGCCCATCTCCAGGGCCTCATCACCCATGTAGGCGCCCCAGTGCCAGGCGGCGACGATCACATGCACCTTCAGTCCGGAGGCACGCAACCCCATGCCTTCGGATCCGTAGAAGACCATCGGGCGGATGTAGGCGCTTTCCAGATTGTTCTCGCGAACGGCGGCGCGGGTCGCCTCGTTAATTTCTTCCTTCGAGTACGGCATCTTCATGTTCATGATGTGTGCCGAATCGAACAGGCGATCCGTATGCGCCTGCAGGCGGAAAATCGCAGTACCGGCTGGCGTGTTGTAGGCGCGCACGCCTTCGAAGACGCCCATGCCGTAATGCAGGGTGTGCGTCAGGACGTGGGTGGTCGCATCGCGCCACTGAACCATCTCACCGTCATACCAGATCACGCCATCACGATCGGACATCGACATCAGTTGCCACCTCAAGATTCGGATAAATACTGTTTGACGAGTTCAGCCGAGCCCCAGCTCGCGCCAGATGCGCATCACCGCGCGACGCTCGTCATGGAATTGGTCCCCACTCACCACGCCAGTCAGTTTCTGCAGTGATTGCCGGTGAGCCGCGGCGCGGTAAGCCTTGTAGGCATCCTGCAGCAGCCGAACCTCATCGCCGGTCATCAACCCGGCCTGCTCCAACCCGTCAAGAATGCGGATGTTATCGGTATAGCGCAGCAGTTGCGGATGCTGGTGCGACCACGCCAAAGCCGCGTATTGCACCATAAATTCGATATCCACGATACCACCGGCGTCCTGCTTGAGATTGAACTCGCCGTCCGCCTGAAAGGCCTTGTCGGCCATTCCGGCCTGAGTTGCCCGGGTTCCGAGGTTGTCCCGCATCTTGCCGCGCATCTCGCTGACTTCGCGGCGCAGCTGATCAAGATCGCGAGGGCGACCCAGCACCGCAGCACGTACCTTCTCGAAGTCGGCCGCCAGCTGCGGACACCCCACCAGCACCCGCGCACGCACCAGCGCCTGGTGCTCCCAGGTCCAGGCCTCGTTGCTCTGGTAACGCTCGAAGGCACTCAGCGAGCTGACCAGCAACCCGGATACCCCCGACGGCCGCAGCCGCATATCGACTTCGTAGAGCTGGCCGGAAGTGGTCTGCGTGGTCAACAGGTGGATGATGCGCTGTCCCAGCCGCGTGAAAAATTGCGCGCCATCGATTGGCTTGACGCCATCGGTTTCGGCATCAGGATCGCCGTCGTGGATGAACACCAGGTCCAGATCAGAGCCGTGACCCAACTCGATACCACCTACCTTGCCGTAACCCAGGATGATGAAGGCCGGATCGCAAGGCGAGCCATCCACGCGACGGGGTTGACCGTGCCGCGCCACCGTATGCCGCCAGGCCAATGCCAGCACCTGCTCGAGGATCGCCTCGGCGAGCCAGGTCAGATAGTCGCTGACTTTCATCAGCGGCAGGGTGCCGGCGATCTCGGACGCGGCCACCCGCAGGCGGTGCGCCAGCTTGAAATGCCGCAGCGCCTCCATCTGCTGTTCCAGATCATCCTCGGGAATGCGAGCCAGCCGTTCCTGCAGCTCAGCGACAAGCTCCGGCGCCTGCGGCGGACTGAACAGGCGCCCGGCATTGAGCAACTCATCGAGCAACAAAGGGAAGCGCGCGATCTGCTCGGCAATCCAGGGGCTGCCGGCGCAGAGTTCAAGCAGGCGCTGCAACGCGCCCGGATTTTCCGTCAGCAAGACCAGATAGGCCGAACGCCGCGCCACGGCCTCTACCAGCGGAAGCACGCGTTCGAGCACCAGGTCCGGATCGTCCTGTTCGACCGCCTGCGCCAGCAGCCGCGGAATGAAGGCATCGAGCCGTTCGCGACCCAAGCGCTGCATGGTGCGCACCTGATTGCCGCTGCGCAGTGCCGCAAGGCGCTGGCAGGCAGCCTGACCATCGCGGAAACCTGCGTCGCTCAGCTGGCGGCAGGCAAAGTCCTCGTCCCAGTCCTGCTCCCAAAGCGGCAGCCACTCGCCGCCCACCAACGTTTCGCCTTCGGCGCTTTCGTCTTCGTCGGGATCGGCGATCACCTGTCGGAAGTGCCAGTCGACTCGACCGCGCCAATAGAGGAGTTGCCGGTGAAAGCCCTCCCAGTCACCGAAGCCCATGATGAAGGCGACACGATCACAATCGGTTTCATTTTCAGGCAGCATCTGCGTCTGCCGATCATCGATCGCCTGCAGCGCGTGCTCGGTGTAGCGCAGAAACTCATAGGCCTGGCGCAGTTCGTCAACCGCGTCGGCAGGCAGATAACCCTGGCCGGAAAGGGTAGCGAGGACCTTCAGCAAAGGGCGCTGCTGCAGGCTCAGATCGCGCCCGCCGTGGATCAGCTGGAAGGCCTGGGCAATGAATTCCACTTCGCGGATGCCGCCCGAGCCCAGCTTGATATTGGCGGCCATGCCCTTGCGCCGAACCTCCTGCTGGATCAACTGCTTCATGGTGCGTAGCGCGTCGATCGCGGAGAAGTCGAGATACCGCCGGTAAACAAATGGCCGCAGCATGTCCAACAGCTCTTTCCCCGCGGCCTGATCACCACCGACCACCCGGGCCTTGATCATGGCGTAACGCTCCCAGTCCCGCCCCTGGTCCTGGTAGTACTGTTCCAGCGCGTTGAAGCTGAGCACCAGCGAGCCGGACGAACCATAGGGCCGCAGGCGCATGTCGACGCGGAATACGAAGCCATCGACGGTCGGCGCATCCAGTGCCTTGATCAGGCGCTGGCCGAGGCGGACGAAGAACTCCTGGTTGTCCAGCGAGCGTTTCGCGCCAACGGTTTCGCCACCTTCCGGATAACCGAATATCAGGTCGATGTCCGACGACAGGTTGAGTTCACGCGCACCCAGCTTGCCCATGCCGAGTATGACCATATGCTGGGCCTGCCCCGTGCGCCGGCCCGTCGGAACCCCGAACTGCTCGCAGTGGCGCACGTGTAGCCAGTGGTAGGCCAAGTCGATGCACGCATCGGCCATGTCGGACAGGTCGCCGCAGGTTTCGGCGAGATCCGCCTGGCGGGTCAGATCGCGCCAGATGATCCGCACCTGCTGGCGGTTGCGGAAGCGCCGCAGCAGGCGTGCCAGGCTTTCTTCATCGGGACAGTCGACGAGCAGCTCGGCCAACGCCGTCCGCATCTCCCCACCAGCAAGCGATCGCTCCAGCAAGCCGCCGTCGGCCAGCTGGAGCAGCATTTCGGGATCTCGGCTAACCTGTTCGCAAACGAAGTCACTGGCGGCACACACTCGACCGAATGACGACCGACGCTGCGCTGGCCAGGCGGAAAACCGACGCGCTGCCTCCGACGAGTCGCGCATCGCGGCGAGGAACGTCTCCTCTGCACGGGTGACCAAAGGTTGAAGAGACGTCGGCAGTGGAACCAGTGATGGAAGACTCATAAAGTTCCCTTAGCGCAAAAATGACTACAGGACCGCTGGAGCGCCCGGAACAGAGCCCTTGGCGCCCGAACCAGCAAACGGAGCGGACCCGCACTGGATGTAGTTTTACTACTGATGAACGCAACAGGGGGCTGCCTCTAGTGCTGTTTTGTAGTAAAACTACAGGGCCCGGCTCTACCCCCGGCATCACATCCAAGAACATATACGCACCGGCCCACAAAGCCGGCAGCGAAGCAGGCAACCGATTCTGGAAGCCTTTCCGCCCTGGAGCAAGCCATGCAAGATCTCGATCCCGTCGAAACCCAGGAATGGCTGGACGCCCTCGAGTCAGTTCTCGACCGCGAAGGTGAAGACCGCGCCCACTATCTGATGACCCGGATGGGAGAGCTGGCCACCCGCAGTGGCACGCCGCTGCCGTATGGCATCACCACGCCCTACCGCAACACCATCCCCGTCACCCGCGAAGCCAAGATGCCCGGCGACCTGTTCATGGAGCGGCGTATCCGCTCCCTGGTCCGCTGGAACGCACTAGCGATGGTGATGCGCGCGAACCTGAAGGACCCGGACCTGGGTGGCCACATCTCCACCTTCGCCTCCAGCGCCACGCTATACGACATCGGTTTCAACTACTTCTTCCAGGCGCCAACGGAAGAACACGGCGGTGACCTGATCTACTATCAAGGCCATGCCTCCCCCGGCATCTACGCCCGCGCCTTCCTCGAAGGCCGCCTGAGCGAAGACCAGATGCTCAACTTCCGTCAGGAAGTCGATGGCCACGGCCTGTCCAGCTACCCGCACCCGCACCTGATGCCGGACTTCTGGCAGTTCCCGACGGTATCCATGGGCCTCGGCCCGATCACCGCGATCTACCAGGCGCGCTTCATGAAGTACCTGGAAAACCGCGGCTTCATCCCGAAGGGCAAGCAGCGCGTCTGGTGCTTCATCGGCGACGGCGAGTGCGACGAGCCGGAAACCCTCGGCGCCATTTCCCTGGCCGGCCGCGAGAACCTCGACAACCTGGTGTTCGTCATCAACTGCAACCTGCAGCGCCTGGACGGCCCGGTTCGCGGCAACAGCAAGATCATCCAGGAACTGGAAGGCGTGTTCAAAGGCGCCAACTGGAACGTTAACAAGGTCGTCTGGGGTCGCCTGTGGGATCCGCTGTTCGCCGCCGACGAAGACGGTCGCATGCAGCGCCGCATGGATCAGGCGATCGACGGGGAATACCAGAACTACAAGGCCAAGGACGGCGCTTACGTACGCAAGCATTTCTTTGGCGCCGATCCCGAGCTGCTCAAGCGCGTAGAGAAGATGTCCGACGAAGAAGTCTGGAAGCTCAACCGTGGCGGCCACGATCCGTACAAGGTCTATGCGGCCTATCACCAGGCGGTCAACCACAAGGGGCAGCCAACTGTCATCCTGGCCAAGACCATCAAGGGCTACGGCACGGGTGCCGGTGAAGCGAAGAACATCGCCCACAACACCAAGAAAGTCGATATCGACAGCCTGAAGAAATTCCGCGACCGCTTCGACATCCCGGTCAACGATTCGCAGCTTGAAGAGCTGCCGTTCTACCGCCCGGCCGAAGACAGCGCGGAGATGCGCTACCTGCGCAAGTGCCGCGAGAAACTCGGCGGCTCGCTGCCGCAGCGCCGGCCGAAGAGCTTCAGCATCCCGACGCCGCCGCTGGACACGCTCAAGGCCGTGCTCGACGGCTCCGGGGATCGCGAGATTTCCACCACCATGGCGTTCGGTCGGATTCTCTCGCAGCTGGTCAAGGACAAGGACCTTGGCAAGCGCATCGTGCCGATCCTTGCTGACGAGGCGCGCACCTTCGGTATGGAAGGCATGTTCCGCCAGCTGGGTATCTACTCCCCGGTGGGGCAGCTGTACGAGCCGGTCGATCGCGACCAGGTGATGTACTACCGCGAGGAAAAGGACGGCCAGATCCTGCAGGAAGGCCTGAACGAAGCCGGCGCATTCTCCTCGTTCATCGCTGCCGGTACCGCCTACAGCAACTACAACCAGCCAATGCTACCGGTCTACATCTTCTATTCGATGTTCGGCTTCCAGCGCATCGGCGACCTGGCCTGGGCGGCTGGCGATGCCCAGACTCGCGGCTTCCTCTTGGGCGGCACCTCCGGTCGCACCACCCTGAACGGCGAAGGCCTGCAGCACGAGGACGGCCACAGCCATATCCTCGCCAGCACCATCCCCAACTGCCGCAGCTATGACCCCACCTACGGCTACGAGCTGGCGGTGATCATGCATCACGGCATGCACGAAATGATGGAGCTGCAGAAGAGCGTCTACTACTACATCACCGTGATGAACGAGAACTACCAGCAGCCCGCCATGCCGCAGGGTGTCGAAGAAGGCATCATCAAAGGCATGTACCTGCTCGAGGAAGCCAAGGGCGACTTCAAGCACCGCGTACAGCTGCTGGGCTCGGGCACCATCCTGCGTGAAGTGCGCGCCGCGGTGGATATCCTCGCCAAGATGGGCGTGGGCGCTGACGTCTGGAGCGTCACCAGCTTCAACGAACTGCGTCGCGACGGCCTGGCCGTGGACCGCTGGAACCGTCTGCATCCGACCGAAGAGCCGCGCAAGAGCTATGTCGAGCAGTGCCTGAATGGACGTGAAGGCCCCGTCGTGGCCTCAACGGACTACATGAAGCTGTTTGCCGATCAGATTCGCCAGTGGGTCCCATCGCGCGAATACCAGGTACTGGGTACAGACGGCTTCGGCCGCAGCGACTCGCGCGCCAAGCTGCGTGACTTCTTCGAAGTCGATCGTCGCTGGGTCGCCGTTGCCGCCCTGCAGGCACTCGCCGATCGCGGCGCCATCGAACGCACGGTCGTGGCCAATGCCATCACCGAGTTCGGTATCGACCCCGAGAAGCGCAATCCGCTGGATTGCTGATGCGTGCGCACAGGAGAACCTATTGTGAGTGAAACCATACGCGTACCCGACATCGGCAGCGGTGAGGGTGAAGTAATCGAGTTGTTCGTCAAGGTCGGTGATCGCATTGACGCCGACCAGAGCATCCTGACGCTCGAGTCCGACAAGGCCAGCATGGAAATCCCGGCGCCCAAGGCTGGCGTGGTGAAGGCCTTGAAGGTCAAGCTGGGCGACCGCCTGAAGGAAGGTGACGAGCTGCTGGAGCTGGAAAGCGAGGAAGGCCAGACCAGCGAGGCACCGGGAGAATCCGCCGCCGAGCCCGCTGGCGCAGCAACCGGCGGCCCAGCCGACGAAGCTGAAGCGCCTACGCCTCCGGGCGATGACAACCCCTCGGCCTCCGCCGCAGAAGGTGAATCGCAGGAGATCAAGGTGCCGGACATCGGCTCCTCTGGCAAAGCCAGCGTCATCGAGATTTCCGTCAAAGCGGGCGACACCATTGCCGCCGAGCAGGCGCTGATCACCCTGGAATCCGACAAGGCCAGCATGGAGATCCCCTCTCCCGCCGCCGGCGTGGTCGAAAGCATCTCCGTCAAGGTTGGCGACGAGGTCGGCACCGGCGATCTGATCCTGATTCTCAAGGGTGCGGCAACAGGCAAATCGGCTGCAGCCAGCAGCGCGCCGCAAAGCCAGCCGAAGGAAAAGCTCACCGAGCAGGCCGCCGAGGCACCCGCCGAGACCGGCGGCGAGTCGGTTGAAGAAGTTCGCATCCCGGACATCGGTTCCAGCGGCAGCGCCAATGTCATCGAAGTGATGGTCAAGGCCGGCGACAGCGTTGAAGCTGATCAGTCGTTGATCACCTTGGAGTCCGACAAGGCCAGCATGGAGATCCCGGCCCCCAAGGCGGGCGTGGTGGAGTCGTTGTCGATCAAGGTGGGCGACGAAGCCAAGACCGGCGATTTGATCCTGACGCTGAAAGTGGCAGGCGCAGCCCCAGCGAAGAAGGCCGAGCCCAAGCCGCAGGAAGCCGAATCGCAACAGACCGCTGTAGCGCCCAACAAACAGGGCGTGCCGGAAGCAAAGGTGTCGGCGACTCCCGCTCCTGCGGTAAGCGGACCGAGCAAGGCAGGTACCAAGGTGCACGCCGGGCCCGCGGTGCGCATGACGGCACGCGAGTTCGGTGTCGAGCTGGCCGATGTTCAGGGCACAGGCCCGAAGGGACGGATTCTCAAGGAAGACGTCCAGGCCTACGTCAAGAACATGATGCAGAAAGCCAAGCAGGCGCCAGCTTCAGGTGCTGCTGGCGGTTCGGGTATTCCGTCGGTTCCGGAAGTCGACTTCAGCAAGTTCGGCGAAATCGAAGAAGTGCCGATGACCCGCCTGATGCAGGTCGGCGCCGCCAACCTTCATCGTAGCTGGCTCAACGTGCCGCACGTGACCCAGTTCGAGTCATCCGACATCACCGAGCTGGAAGCCTTCCGCGTAGCGCAAAAGGCTGTTGCTGAAAAGGCTGGCGTCAAGCTGACCGTACTGCCGCTGCTACTCAAGGCCTGTGCGCATCTGCTCAAGGAACTGCCGGAGTTCAATGCCTCGCTGGCGCCAAGCGGCAAGGCAGTGATTCGCAAGAAGTACGTTCATATCGGCTTCGCCGTGGATACCCCGGACGGCTTGCTGGTACCGGTCATCAAGAACGTCGATCAGAAAAGTCTGCTGCAATTGGCGGGGGAAGCCGCGGAGCTGGCCGAGAAGGCCCGCACCAAGAAGCTGTCCCCGGACGCGATGCAGGGCGCCTGCTTCACTATTTCCAGTCTCGGTCACATTGGCGGCACCGGCTTCACGCCGATCGTCAACGCGCCGGAAGTGGCGATCCTGGGCGTCTCCAAGGCGACCATGCAGCCGGTCTGGGACGGCAAGGCCTTCCAGCCTCGCCTGATGCTGCCGCTGTCGCTGTCTTATGATCACCGTGTCATCAACGGCGCTGCGGCAGCTCGCTTTACCAAACGCTTGTCCGAGCTGTTGGCGGATATCCGAACGATGCTGCTGTGATCGTTTGATACCGCAAGGCCTTGCCGTCAGGCAGGGCCTTGGCGAAGCTTCAAGCCTCAAGCCTCAAGCCTCCTCGAAGCCTGGGGCTTGTCGGCTTCTGCGGCAACTTATCCCTTCTGCAAGTCGCGAAACAGGTACGACAGGGCCTTTGCCAGCTCTTCCGCGCCGCTGGGGTCACGCAGGATGGTCAGCCAGGCGTCCCCTCCAGCCGAGCTGCTGAATACGCACACCATGCCCTGCGCCGGGCATTGGTACTGGATATAGGGGTCCATCCCGAATACGGAAAAGCTTCGATTGCTCACCGCTACATTGCCGGATGCATCACGCCGCTCTTCCCGAATGCGCAATTCACCAGGCGCACCCAGCCCGAGTTGGTACTGAAGGTCCTCAGGCTTGGCCTGGCCGATTTGATAAGCAGCCCGCAACGCATAGGTGTCAAGCAAGGCGTTGGCATGGGCGAGCAGGGCATTTCGTTCATCCGAAGTCAGATAGAGACTTTTGAGCCTGCCCAGATATCGGGTCGATTCGCTGGAGTCCAAAGCACTTGTCTCAGAGGCTTGCAACTGGCCGCTGGCAATGGACAGAAAGGCTATCAACAGTAACTTTGTAAGCTGACTTGTCAGTCCCTGCTGCATGATGCACCCTTGCAGTAATTAATATTATTTAGCCACCGTCTCGCCCCGAAAGGCGTCTGCGCTGCGGCTAGCCAAGTGACTGTCGCAGCATACTGGAAGCAAACCGCTCGATGAAAATACATGCCGATGCCGCCAACCGAATGGCGACCGAGGTTGTGACGCAGTTGCCAGTGCCCTCACGGCTAGGCATGTTGCGCTTCGAGCGTTTGAATGAATCCAGCTGGGCATTCCTCTACCTGGACCCTGCCTGTGAACGCTACCTGGGCCAGCCCGCCCATGACCTCTGCTCCCTGATCGATTCGCCCTATGCCAGCCTCATGGAACCTCAGGTTCGGCTTCGTCTCCATGACGTCGTGCAAGCGCAGCTGGCGAGCCAGGGCCATTACGCGGTTCGTTATTGCCTACACACGGGTAACGGGCCGCTGGACATGCTGGAGATCGGCGAGCTCTGTCAACAGTATGGCCGGGAACTGGTTAGAGGCTTCCTGATCGCCGAGCCCCATTCGCCGGGAGCTTCACCTGCGCTGGAATCGCAAAATGCAAAGCTGCGCTCTTCACTTGAGTATTACCAGCAAGCTCAGGACGAACATCTGGAGCACCTGATTCGCTCCCGTGCCCAGCAGAGCCTGATCGTGCGCCTGGCCCGCCATCGCTATGGTTCTGCCAACCCGCAGCTCGAAGCCGCGCAGCTGATCACCCAGGCCGCCAGCGATGCCTATGGAATCGCCCGAGCCTCGATCTGGCACCTCGATGGTGACCAACTGGTCGCCATTGCAGCCTATTGTCGAGACAAAGGCGGCCTGGAATATCCTCGCGCGCTGGACCTGTCCGCCTGTCCTCGCTACGTGGAGGCGCTGCACAGCGGCCGCGTGATCGATGTGCGCAACGTGAGCGAGGATTCTCGCACCCAAGAACTGGTGCAAGATTTTTTCAAGCCAAGGGGTGTGACATCCATTCTTGACGCCACCATTCGCGTGGGTGGGGAAGTGATAGGCGTACTTTGTCTCGAGCACTCCGACGGTGCCCGGACCTGGCATACCGACGAAATCGCTTTTGCGGGCGAACTGGCTGATCAGTATGCCCAGGTATTGGCCCATCAACAGCGCGTCAGCGCGACACACACGCTGCACCTGTTCCAGCGCGCCGTAGAACAGAGCGCCAGTGCCTTCATCCTTGTCGACCGGAACGGCACGATCGATTACGTCAACCCCAGCTTCACCGCCATCACCCAGTTCACCGCCGACGAGGTTCGCGGTCGCCGACTGGCCGACCTCACTGCGCTGGAAAATCTCAGCGAGCTGCTGTTCGACACCTCGTCGGCGTTGGCACAGGGCAATAGCTGGCAGGGCGAGTTTCGGAGCCGACGCAAGAATCTGGAGCCCTACTGGGGTCAGCTGTCGATCTCCAAGGTGTTCGGTGAGAGCGGCGAGCTGACGCATTACATCGGCATCTACGAAGACGTCACCCATGCCAAGCAAGCCCAACAGCACATCGAGCGGCTGGCCTATACGGACAACCTGACCAACCTGGGCAACCGTCCGTTCTTCATTCGCAGCATTGAGGAGCGATTCAGCAGGGACAAGCATCCACGGCTGTGCCTGTTGCTGGTGGACATCGACAATTTCAAGCGGATCAATGACAGCCTTGGGCACCAGACCGGTGACAAGCTCCTCATCAGCCTGGCGCGCAGGTTACGCAACAGCCTCAACCGCGACAGCGTGCTGGCCCGCTTCGCCAGCAATGAATTCGCCCTGTTACTCGACGACATGGATCTGGAGGGCGGGCAGCGCCTGGCCAACCAGGTACTGCGCATTCTCGACAAGCCCCTGTTTGTCGACAAGCAGCTGATCAGCGTCAGCGGTTCGCTGGGGCTGGCCTGTGCACCGATGCACGGACGCGATCCGGAAACGCTCATGAAGCACGCGGGACAGGCGTTGCACAAGGCGAAGGCCAACGGCAAGAACCAGGTACAGGTCTTCACCGAGCAGTTGCATGCCGAAGCCAACTACAAGCTGTTCGTGGAAAACAACCTGCGCCGAGCGCTGGTGCAGAATGAACTTGAGGTGTACTACCAACCCAAGCTATGCCTGCGCACCGGCCGATTGCAGGGGCTGGAAGCACTCTTGCGTTGGCACCATCCGGAAAAGGGCATGATCCGCCCGGACCAGTTCATCAGCGTTGCCGAAGAAACCGGGTTGATCATCCCGATCGGTAAATGGGTGGCGCGCGAGGCCTGCCGAATGGGCGTACAGCTCTCTGCGCTTGGCCTGGGCACGCCCCAGATGGCGATCAACCTGTCACCCAAGCAGTTCTCCGACCCCGACCTGGTCGGCTCGATCGCAGCCGTTCTAGCCGAGGAGCAGCTGCCAACCGAACTGCTGGAACTGGAACTGACCGAAAGCCTGCTGCTCGAAGCCACAGAGGAAACGCGTCAGCAGCTCATCGGCCTCAAGTCACTTGGCGTGACACTGGCGATGGACGATTTTGGCACAGGCTACTCGTCGCTGAGCTACCTGAAGAAATTTCCCATCGATGTCATCAAGATCGACCGGAGCTTCATCAAGGATATTCCGGGCAACCAGGACGACATGGAGATCACGTCCGCGGTGATCGCCATGGCCCGCAACCTGCGACTCAAAGTGGTCGCCGAGGGGATCGAGACCAGCGAGCAACTGGCATTCTTGCGCCACCATCGCTGCGATATCGGGCAGGGCTACCTGTTCGACAAACCTATCCCGAGCGGCCAGCTAATCACCTCGCTGCGCCGCTATCAGCGCTGGGTTTGATACGTCTTCCACTCGGCAGGGATAGAACGCCAGGGCCTGCTCAGCTGTTAACCTTGGTATCGAATAACCAAGACCATCAGGCCCGAGGAAGCAACCATGACCCTGCGCTCCCAGATTCTCGTCCATAAACAGGCGCTCCCCGATGCAGAGCAGGCTCTGCCTGGCCGCGCCACGCCTGTTCCGGTGCCGAACGCTCACTATGTCAACGGCAACCCCTTGAAGCCGCCTTTCCCTGCAAACTTGCAGCAGGCGGTTTTTGCCATGGGCTGCTTCTGGGGAGCGGAGCGACGATTCTGGGAGCAACGCGGCGTATGGACGACCGCGGCAGGCTACGCCGGAGGTCATACACCCAACCCAACCTACGAGGAAGTCTGCTCCGGCCTGACCGGACATACCGAAGCCGTGCTGGTTGTGTTTGACCCGCAGGTGATCTCTTACGAGGCGCTGTTGAAGCTGTTCTGGGAATCCCACAACCCCACCCAAGGCATGCGCCAGGGCAACGATACCGGCACCCAGTACCGATCGGCGATCTATTGCCTGGATGATGGGCAGCTTAAACAGGCCCGAGACAGCGAAATCCGTTTCCAGGCGGAGCTGAACAAGCAGGGGCTTGGAGCGATCACTACGGAAATAGATGCGGCTCCCGCCTTCTACTATGCAGAGGCATACCATCAGCAGTATCTGGCAAAGAACCCAGGAGGCTATTGTGGCCTGGGCGGTACGGGTGTCTGCATGCCAGCGCGGTAGGCCAGGACCGACCTTCCACTGCCGCGACCAGATCGAAGGCACCCGAAAAGAAAACCCTGCCGAACAGGCCGTGATGAATCCGCCGTGCGCGGTCAAGCTGAGCTAAACCGTTAACGGGCTCATCTGCTGCCTGCAGACTGCGCCCCTTGGCTGGTTTTGTCGTGGCCTGACTTTGCTCGCTACGTCTTCATACGGCCTGCGTGGCAGGGCCTTTGCAGACTGAATCCTGACATCCGTGATAGGCGCCGTCCTGGCGTCGCTCCGTGGGCATCCCTATCTTTTGCTGCGCTTCCCTACGCGACGTCCATAACGCAGAGACTACCGAGCGGCTTGGCAAGCCTGTAGTAGCCAACTGCGCCACGCCTTGTAATCCATCGCTTACAGCTGACCGTCCGTGGCTCAGCCTTGTAAGCAATGGATTACAAAGGTAGCAGTGCTATGACTTGCGTAGTGGCGCGTTGTTCCCAAGGTATGGCGATATAGTTTCAATGTGCCTGCATGGTTAATCCTGCATCAGAACTGTCGCGCATCGAGCAGGTAAAGGGATTCGCTACCGGCCTTGACCGACGCACTCAATGAATGGATGCGTGGCAGGAGGCGCGCAAAATAGAACCGAGCGGTGCCGAGCTTGCTTGCATAGAAGTCGTCCTGGCTTTCTTTACCCAGGGCCGCTTCCGCCATTCTTGCCCACATGTAGGCATAGGCCGTGTAACCGAATACATGCAGGTACTCGACGGAGGCCGCGCCGATTTCGTTGGGGTTGTTTCTGGCCTCGGCCAAGACGAATGCGGTCAGGTCATCGAGGTTATCGAGCGCCGCAATGAGGGGTTTGATGAACTCGCCGAGTTCTGGAGCTGCGCTGGCGCAATAGCTGCGTATCTCCCCGATAAAGGTGTTGTACAGCTCGCCTCCACTGCCAACGACTTTACGTCCCAGCAGATCCAGCGCCTGAATGCCGTTGGTACCCTCATATATCTGGGTGATCCGACAGTCGCGTACCAGTTGCTCCTGCCCCCACTCGCGAATGAAGCCGTGACCACCGAACACCTGCTGCCCATGCACCGTTGTTTCCAGACCCATATCGGTGAGGAAGGCCTTGGCGACCGGTGTCAGCAACGCCACCTGAGCCTCGGCACGCTGACGGGCTTCGGCATCGTCGCTGAACTTGGCGATGTCCAATTGCAGGGCCACGTAACTGGAGAAGGCGCGACCGCCTTCGTTCAGTGCTTTCATGGTCAGCAGCATCCGGCGCACATCGGGATGCACGATGATCGGATCGGCTGCCTTGTCCTGCGCCACCGGCCCGGTCGGCGCGCGGCTCTGGATGCGCTCACGGGCGTACTCGATGGCGCTCTGATAGGAGCGCTCGCCGGTCGATAGCCCCTGGATACCGACGCCCAGACGCTCGTAGTTCATCATGGTGAACATCGCGGCCAGCCCCTTGTTCGGCTCACCGACCATCCAGCCGGTGGCGGCGTCGAAGTTCATGACACAGGTGGCCGAGGCCTGGATGCCCATCTTGTGCTCGATGGAGCCGCAGCTCAGGCTGTTGCGCTCGCCCAGGCTGCCGTCCTCGTTGACCATCACCTTGGGCACCAGAAACAGCGAGATGCCGCGCGAACCGGCTGGTGCGTCTGGCAGCTTCGCCAGTACCAGATGGATGATGTTTTCGGTGAGGTCGTGTTCGCCACCGGTGATGAAAATCTTGGTGCCGCTGACCTTGTAGGAACCATCGGCTTGTGGCTCGGCCTTGGTGCGAATGATGCCCAGATCGGTGCCGGCGTGAGGCTCGGTCAGGCACATGGAACCGGACCAGGCACCGGCATACATGCTCGGCAGGTATTTCTGCTTCAGCTCTTCGCTGGCATGGGCATAGATCGACAGGCAAGCGCCTGAGGTCAGCATCGGATACAGGCCGAACGCCAAGCTGGCGGAGTTCATCATTTCCTCCACCTGGGCCGAAATCGCTTTGGGCATGCCCATGCCACCATAAGCCGGATCGCCGCCTACACCTACCCAGCCTCCCTCGGCGTAGAGCCGATAGGCTTGCGGATAACCCGCTGGGGTCGAGACCATCCCATCCTTCCAGTGACAACCTTCTTCGTCACCGCTGCGATTGAGCGGTGCGATGGTATTGGCGGTGATCTTGCCCGCCTCCTCCAGAATCGCTTCGGCGGTTTCGGCATCCACGACTTCTGCCAGCGCTGGCAACGTCTGCCAGAGCTTCGGGGCGTCGAAGACTTCGTTCAGGACGAAACGCATGTCGCGCAGCGGTGCTTTGTAGTCAGCCATGAAAAAGACCTCGCAAAACGTGTCACCCGGCCACCTGGCCGTAGCAGTTGCCGGAGTCTAACGGAAGACTGAGCGACGCCCGAAGCGTCTTTAAATGACTTCCCGGTTCTCGTTGCGACAGTACGGTCATGCGAAATTGCCGGCCGCATCCATGAGGCGTAACTGCGCGAGGCGCCCTGCGCTGTTGTGTCCCGGTGCGCTTTGGCGCTGCCCTGGCAGCTCATTGTGTTGCGAGGAAACGAAGCGCCTGCACTACCTCTCGGCTCCAGCAGCCGTGCGCCGGCCGGTACGCACCGCACCGCGCCGGTTGTCACCATCCGAACGGATGCAGTTGCGCCCCGCGCCTTTGGCGCTATAGAGCGCCTGATCGGCTTTTTTGATCACCTCCTCGGGGCTGCGCTGGGTCATCAGTCGCTCGGCAACGCCGATGCTGATGGTCACGGAGACCGTGGCTGCCGAAGCAATACCGCGGCGCTGCCGCCCCTGATCCGCATCCTTTGGCCGGCTGGACTTGTCACGCAACCGCAGCGGATAACTCGCGACAGCCTCGCGCACCGCCTCCAGATACGGCAAGCAGTGTTCCAGGTCACGCCCAGGGAAAACCAACGCAAACTCTTCCCCACCATAGCGATAGGCACGGCCACCGCCACCGACCTTGCGCAGCCGGCTCGCGACTAGGCGCAGCACCTCATCGCCGACATCATGCCCATGGGTGTCGTTGAAGGCCTTGAAGCGATCCACGTCGGCCATGGCGATCACATATTGGCGTCCCAGGCGCTGCAGCCGTTCGTTCAAGGCGCGGCGCCCCGGAAGCCCGGTCAGCTCGTCACGAAAGGCCATCTGATAAGCCTCCTGAGCAATCGAGACCACCAGCATCAGCATTATCAAGCTGCTCATGATATTGAGCGCCCCCGGACGACTGAACACCTGTGGCAGCATCAGCAGCAGCCCTGTCAATGCCGCCAGCTGCGCGGCGTGCACCGGGCGCGGGCGTCTCAGGTACTGCGCCAACAACCCCAGAAGTGCGATCAGGAATACCGGGTAAGCCAGCTGGATGAGCTGCAGCCAATCTGCCTGCAAAGACGGCCAGCGGACCTCAGCCAGCCAATCAAGCATCGAGTCGGGGAATCGTCGGGCCAGGGCGAACGCGGATACCGACACGGCAAACAGCACGGCGAGGCGTGCCAGGGCATCCTGCACCAGGTGCGCGCGCTCATGCCAGAGGGCGAACAGCCCATACAAAGCAGGCACTAACAGGCTACAGAGATGAAAGGTCAATGCGGCCTCCGGCAACGGCGCGCCCGTGAGCCGGAAGTGATCGACCTGGGTATCGAGCAGGAAATAGACGAGGTAGACCACCAGCAGCAGAAAGGTCTCACGCACCCGCGCATAGGCGATGCAAAAAGCCCCGCCGAGCAGGAGCAGTACCGTGGGCAATACGTTGAACAGCGAGATGAAGAACTCGCTCAGGCTCGGCTGCCGTGCAGCCGCCAGCCCGCCGGCCAATAAAGCCAAAGGCGCATAGAAGTGGCTCAAGCGTGCAGGATTCAGGCGATGCACGACGGCTCCGGTTCGGCCGCAGAAAAGCAGGCATTTTGCCTGCACTCGCTCAGGTATTCACACCGAAGCGCGCAGGAAGCCTAAAAAAAACCGCTGCCAGAGCAGCGGTTTTTCATGACGACGACCTCAGTAGGCCAGCTCGAAATGAGCCTCATCCATGTCCATCAGGTTGTCAGCCCCCGATAGCATGGCTTCGACGTGAGTGCGGGTACGCGGCAGGATGCGCTGGAAATAGAAGCGTGCGGTCTGCACTTTTGCGGTGTAGAAACCGTCGGCGTCTTCACCAGCAGCGATCTTTTCCGACGCCAGGCGCGCCATGTCCGCCCAGAAGTAGGCCAGGCAGGCGTAACCGCAATACATCAGGTAATCCACCGAAGCGGCGCCCACTTCTTCGCGGTTTTTCATCGCGGCCATGCCGACCTTCATGGTCAGGTCGCCCCACTCCTTGTTCAGCTTGGCCAGCGGCTCGACGAACTGCTTGACCGCCTCGTTGCCTTCGTTGGCCTGGCAGAACTTGTGCACGACCTTGGTGAAGCCTTTCAACGCCTCGCCCTGAGTCATCAGCACCTTGCGGCCCAACAGGTCCAGCGCCTGGATACCGGTGGTGCCCTCGTACAGGCAGGAAATACGGCTGTCGCGAACGTTCTGCTCCATGCCCCACTCGGCGATGAAGCCATGGCCGCCATAGATTTGCACGCCGTGGTTGGCCGCCTCGAAACCGACTTCGGTCATGAACGCCTTGGCGATCGGAGTAAGGAAGGCCAGCATCGAATCAGCCGCTTTGCGCTCGGCTTCATCCTTGCTGCGCTGGGCGATATCGACCTGCTTGGCAGCGAAATACATCATCGCCCGGTTGCCTTCGGCAAAAGCCTTCATGGTCAGCAGCATGCGGCGCACGTCCGGATGCACGATGATCGGGTCAGCAGCCTTTTCAGGCGCCTTCGGACCGGTCAGCGAACGCATCTGCAGACGCTCACGCGCATACCTGATGCCACCTTGGAAGCCGATTTCAGCGTGTGCCAGGCCCTGCAGCGCAGTACCCAGACGCGCCGTGTTCATGAAGGTGAACATGCAGTTCAGGCCCTTGTTGGGCGGGCCGATCAGGAAGCCAGTGGCGCCATCGAAGTTCATCACGCAAGTGGCGTTGCCGTGGATACCCATCTTGTGTTCCAGGGAGCCACAAGACACGCCATTGCGCTCGCCCACGCCGCCTTCGGCGTTCGGCAGGAATTTCGGCACGATGAACAGGGAGATGCCCTTGGTGCCAGCCGGCGCATCGGGCAGACGAGCCAGAACGATATGGACGATGTTATCGGCCATGTCGTGTTCACCCGCGGAGATGAAGATCTTGGTACCGGATACCTTGTAGCTGCCATCGGCCTGAGGCTCGGCCTTGGTGCGCAGCATGCCCAGGTCGGTACCGCAATGCGGTTCGGTCAGGCACATGGTGCCGGTCCACTCGCCAGAGACCAGTTTGGTCAGATAGGCCTGCTGCTGCTCGGGGGTGCCGTGCGCGTGCAAGGTATTCATCGCGCCGTGCGACAGGCCGGGGTACATGCCCCAGGACCAGTTGGCTTCACCGATCATTTCGCTGATGGCCAGGCCCAGCGATTCCGGCAGGCCCTGGCCGCCGTGCTCGACGTCATGGGCCAGGCTCGGCCAGCCTCCTTCGACGAACTGCTGGTAGGCTTCCTTGAAGCCGGTCGGCGTCTTCACGCCGCTTTCGCTCCAGGTGCAGCCTTCGATGTCACCCACACGGTTCAGCGGCGCGATGACCTGCTCACAGAATTTGGCGCCTTCGTCGAGGATGGCATTGACCATGTCCGGAGTGGCGTCTTCACACCCCGGAAGGCTCTGATAGTGCGCTTCGTAGCCGAGCAATTCATCACGTACAAAGCGGATATCGCGCAAGGGGGCCTTGTAGTCAGGCATAGCGTAAACCTCAGCGGTGGGTTCTTGATTCAGGTGGCCGACAGCTCAGCCACGCTTGATTTGGAATGGACCATCCGGCTTTGCCCCGGCAGGTCAAACAGGCGTTTGAAACATACGTTTAGGCCTGATCGATGTCAAGCAGCGCCCGTGACGCCATTCGTCGGCGCCTCGGTAACTATAGGTATGAATGGCTGCCCATGACGGGAGCCTCAGCCGGCCAGGACGGCCGGTTAGGGTCAGGCTTTGGTGTTGATCAGCGTGCCAAGCACTTCGTCAGCCGTCTGCAGCAGGCGGACGCCTGCGTTGGCCTGATGCTCGCCCACCTTCATCTGTACGAGCTGCTCGGTCAGCTCGACCGAATCGGCCACCGCCTGGGAGGTTTCAGCTGCCGGCAAGGTGCGGCCCGCTATGGCTGCGCCGGAATGATCGACTCGTTGCTGTCCGGCCTGGTAGGCACCGAGGCCAGCGGACAGGAGACTGCTGTTGATCTGCATGGTTGGACTCCTGCGATGATCACCTGGCCATCATTGAAGCAGAGCCGTCCCGCTGGCGCCAGTTCACGTCGCTATAACGAAGGCGCCTTCATTGCAAGGAATGACCGGAGCGCGTTCATCGCCGTGTCGAAAAGCCTTGGAACGAGACCGATCGAGATGCAGTCAGCTGTTCACCAATACCCAACCGGAGGATCGCCATGAACCCCTCGCAGCCGCCCCTTCTTTCCATGCGCAGCGCTTCAGCTAAACCCGGCGTTCCCAACCTTAATGGCGTCGAACGCCTGTTCTCGGGCTTTATGGGCGGATGGCTGGTGGCACGCGGACTTCGCAAAGGCGGTGTTTTCGGCCTGTTGGAGCTGGCAGCCGGGGGCATGGCCATCGCTCGCGGGGGGTCAGGGCAATGCAACGCCAAGCGCGCCCTGTCGCCAACGCTCTATGAAAACCAGGTGGCGGACGAGCACCACTGGGGGCGTGCCCGAGCGTTATCCAAGAGCATCACGGTAAACAGGCCGCGCGAGGAGGTTTACCGTTACTGGCGTGACTTCAGCAACATGCCGACCTTCATGGAGTTCATCGAGCGCGTCGAAGCGCGGGACGATCACCATGCCCACTGGGTCGCGCGAGTACCGATGCTGGATAAGCCCATCGAGTGGGATACCTACGTCACCGAGGACATACCCGGGGAACGCCTGGCCTGGATGTCCGAGCCCACCGCTCCGGTGCGCAATCTGGGCTGGGTGACCTTCCGTGATGCCCCCAACGGCAGCGGCACTGAAATCCAGGCGGTAGTGGCCCATGAAGTGCCAGGCGGTCAGTTGGGTTATGCGCTGGCCCGTGGCGTCAGCACGTTCACGGGCTTCAAGGCCGAGCAGAACCTGCGCCGCTTCAAACAGTTGATGGAAACCGGAGAGATCTCGACCGGCCAGGTGAACCGCGAACCGGCCGACAAGCACACCGGCATCGCTGCGACCGGGGAGGCTCGATAATGCGCGCACTGACCTGGCAAGGCCCGAACATGCTGCAAGTCGACACCGTACCGGACCCGGAAATCGTCAACCCGAAGGACGTGATCCTCAAGGTCATCATGTCCTCGGTCTGCGGCTCCGATCTGCATCTGGTCGATGGCTACGTGCCGACCATGCATCCCGGCGACATCCTCGGCCACGAGTTTCTTGGCGAGGTAGTGGAAACCGGGTCAGCGGTGACGCGCTTCAGCAAGGGCGATCGCGTCATCGCCATCTCCATCATCGGTTGCGGTGAATGCAGCCACTGCAAGGCCAAAGACTTCAATTGCTGCGACAACTCCAACCCCAACAGCGCGGAAACCGAGCTCGCCTATGGCTACACCTGCTCAGGCATCTTTGGTTACAGCCACGCCTTTGGCGGTTATGCCGGCAGCCACGCTACCTATATCCGCGTGCCCTACGCTGAAGTGAACCTGTTCAAGGTGCCGGAAGGTGTCAGCGACGAGCAGGCCGTGTTTGTCTCCGACGCTGTGCCGACGGGGTATTTCGGTGCAGACCAGGCCGACATCCAGCGCGGCGATACCGTGGCGGTGTGGGGCTGCGGCGGGGTTGGTCAGATGGCGATTCGCAGCGCCTACCTGATGGGGGCTGAACGCGTCATCGCCATCGATCGTTTCACCGATCGTCTGGCGCTTGCCGAGCAGAAAGCCGGCGCGATCACCATCAACTATGAAACCACCGATGTGCACGAGGCGCTGCTGGAGTTCACTGGCGGACGCGGCCCGGACCGTTGCATCGATGCCGTCGGCATGGAGGCCCATGGCACCGGCATCGAGCACGCTTACGACAAGGTCAAGCAGCAGCTGCGGCTGCATACCGAGCGTGGCGTTGCGCTGCGCCAGGCCATCCACTCCTGCCGCAAGGCCGGCACCGTGTCGGTACTGGGCGTGTACGGCGGCCTGATGGATAAATTCCCCATGGGCGCCATCGTCAACAAGGCGCTGACGTTGCGATCCGGCCAGCAACCAGGGCAGCGCTACGCCGAGCGCATCTTCCAGCACATTCTGGATGGCGAGATGGACCCGTCCTATCTGCTGACGCACCCGATGGATCTGGAGCAATCACCGGAGGGGTACAAGCTGTTCAAGCACAAGACCGAGCAGTGCATGCGCGCTGTGTTCAAGCCTTGAGCGGCAGAACCTTGAGCGGGGCGAGATCGAGATAGCTCGCCACCTCGGCCGGGCTTGCTGTCTGCAGTCGCGGCACCTGGCCGAGGCAGGGCGCCGCGAGACGCTCGCTCAAGGTTTCGAGGTTTTCCTGCAGCCGCGAGGTCTCCGGCTCGACAATATTGGCGACCCAGCCGGCCAGTTGCAGCCCATCGCGCTCGATCGCTTCGGCGCTGAGCAGCGCATGGTTGATGCACCCCAGGCGCACCCCGACCACCAGAATCACCGGCAGGCCCAGCTGCACGGCGAGGTCCGACAGGTTTTCTCTGCCAGTGAGCGGCACTCGCCAGCCACCTGCCCCTTCCACCAGGGAGAAATCCGCTCCGAACCCCAGCATGTCACGCGCTGGCTGAAGCAATCTCGCGACACTCAGCTCGACGCCCGCTTCACGCGCAGCCAGATGCGGGGCTATGGCCGGCTCGAAGGCGAACGGGTTGACCTGCCCGTAGCGCATCGACAGCGAGCATTCCTCCAGCAGCGCCAGGGCGTCGCTGTTGCGCAACCCTTCGGCCGTCTTCTCACACCCGGACGCAACAGGCTTTGCCGCCGCCGTGCTGAGCCCCTTCAGCCGCGCTGCGTGCAGCAACGCCGCGGCGATGGTGGTCTTGCCGACTTCAGTGTCAGTTCCGGTGACGAAAAAAGCAGCCGTCATATCAATCCTTGTGAAGTACGCCGTACAGGACCTGGTAGGTCGCAGGCAGCCCATTCGGCGTGCGATATCGCTCGTAGGCCTCAACCAGGGCGCGGATTCTCGCCCTTCCGGTCAGCCCGCCCGGGCGGCCGGGGTTGAGATTGTGCGCACCAAGTGCCTTGAGTTCATGGGTCAGCTGGCGCAGCTCTGAAAAATGCAGGACCTCTGGCCGGACCTCCAGCCGCCCCAGACGCAAGCCACTGGCAGCGCACAGCTGTTGATACACCTCGATGGGGCGAAAGCGGTTGACGTGGGCAAAGCCATCCACGGTTACCCAGCTGGCACGCAGCTCTTGCAGCGTACCCTTGCACAGGCTGCTGAAGGCCAGCACGCCACCCGGTCGCAACACGCGCTTCGCCTCGCTGAGCACCGCGGAAAAATCGTCGCACCATTGCAACGCGAGGCTGGAAAAGATCAGGTCGAACGCCCCGTCGCGCGCCGGCAGGCACTCGGCGTCCCCGGCAACGAACGAAGATGCTCCGCCCTGGGCACGGGCATGTCGCAGCATGCCTTCGGCAATATCCAGCGCGACGCCACTGCCGGCCGGGAACCGGTTCGCCAGCACCCGCGAGAAATAGCCGGTGCCGCTACCCAGATCCAGCCATCGCTCAGGTTGCAGGTCACCGGGCAGGTATTCGATCAAGGCGCCGCCCACCGCTCGCTGCAATTCGGCAACGGCGTCGTAGCTGGCGGCAGCGCGGGAAAACGAGGCGGCAACCAGACGCTTGTCGGGCAGCTCGTTCTTTGCGCTGGGCGCCTCGACCTTGACCGCATCGCTCATTCCACGTTGCCCCTGATAAAGGCGGCTATCGTCGACGCCACGTCATCGGCTCGCTCGAGCGGCAGTGCGTGGCTCGCACCAGTCACCAGCTCGGCTTCGATGCCCGGCATCCAGCGCCGCAGCGCATCGAGAGCCGCGGCCGGGACCAGCGCATCGCTACCGGCAAACAGATGTAGCTGGGGACCAAAGTAGCCATGCAAGGCGCTGCGGCCATCTAGCTCGGCCAGCAGTTGAAGGCCTGCGCTCAGCACTGCAGGTGCGGACGCCGATCGGCTGACTTCCAGCTGGCGCGCCAGGGTCCGCGGATCATACCCACCCCGGCTGCAGAGCAGACGAAAGCGCTTGAGGGTTTCGTCGGGGTCCAGGCGGAACGCCTCGTGAAAGGCATCGAAGATTTCCGCAGCCATCGCTTCAGGCCATTGCGGGCGCGCACGGAAGCAAGGATTGCTGGCGATAGTGATCAGCCCCCGACAGGTATCGACGCGCCGCGCCGCCAGCTGGGTAGCCAGCATGCCGCCCAAAGACCACCCGCCGAGCCAGCTGTCATGCGGCAGGCGACGATCCAGTTCATCGAGCCAGGCGCCGGCGTCAGCCAGTTCCGGCAGAGGTTCGACGACCACGTCGAGATCCGGCACGAGTTCGGCCAGCGCCTCGCACAAAGGCTGCAAAGCAGCCGGGCCAAACGCCCAACCGGGCAGCAATATCAGCTGATCACGCATGCGTTTCTGGCTCCTCGGCCAATCGATTCCAGCATTCGGCCAGGATATCCAGCAGTCGTTCCACCTGCGCCTCGGTATGCGACGCGCTGAAGGTCACGCGCAGACGCGCACTGCCGGCCGGAACCGTCGGAGGGCGAATGGCGCCCACGAGAATCCCACGCTCACGCAGCGCCGCAGAGAGTTTCAGGGCGCGCTCGCTGCTGCCGACCAGAATCGGCTGGATCGGCGTCGGGCTGTCCATCAGCCTCAGGCCGATCTCGGCGGCGCCCTGTCGGAAGCGGCCGATCAGCCGGTTCAGGTGATCGCGTCGCCAGCTCTCGCTGCGCAGCAGCTCGAGGCTTTTCAGCGTTGCACAGGCGACCGCCGGTGGCTGGCTGGTCGTATAGATGTACGGGCGGGCGAACTGGATCAGCGTCTCGATCAGTTCCTCGCTGCCCGCTACGAAGGCCCCGGCGGTACCGAAGGCCTTGCCGAGCGTGCCGACCAGGACTGGCACGTCATCCACGCCCAAGCCGAAGTGCTCGACGATGCCGCCCCCAGTCTTGCCCAACGGGCCGAAGCCGTGGGCGTCGTCGACCATCACCCAGGCATCACGGGAGCGGGCGGTGGCGCACAGGGCTGGCAGGTCTGCCAGATCTCCATCCATGCTGAACACACCGTCGGTGACCACCAACGTATCGCCGGTGGCCTTGTCCAGCCGCTTGGCCAGGCTATCGGCATCGTTATGCAGATAGCGCGAAAAGCGTGCGCCGCTGAGCAGCCCGGCGTCGAGCAGGGAAGCGTGGTTGATCCGGTCTTCCAGCACCGTGTCGCCCTGCCCTACCAGCGCGGTGACGGCCGCCAGATTGGCCATGTAGCCAGTGGAGAACAACAAGGCCCGAGGACGCCCGGTGAATTCGGCCAGTGCTTCCTCGAGCTGGTGATGTGGCGTGCTGTGGCCCATCACCAGATGCGAAGCGCCGCCACCAACCCCCCAGCGTTCGGCACCCTGCTGCATGGCCCTGACGACCTCGGGGTGACTGGCGAGCCCGAGATAATCATTGGAACAGAACGCCAGCAGCGCCTCGCCGTCGACCCTGACATCCGGTCGCTGGGGCGTTTCCAGCAGTGGGCGCTGACGATAGAGGTGCGCGGCGCGGCGCTCGGCGAGACGGGAGTGCAGGTCGAAGGGCATAGGGAAGCTCGAAGCTGGAAGCTGGAAGCTGGAAGCACCGCCGAATCGCTTCAAGCTTCCGGCTTCAGGCTTCCAGCTCGCCGTCGTCAGACAGCCGAATAGAACAGCTTGGAATCCCGCTGTTCGACCAGGGCCTGCTCGATCGCCGCCTGGTGAACCTCATCGTCGTGCTCCTCGCGCGCTTCGGGCTTGATGCCCAGGCGCTGGAACAGCAGCATGTCCTTGTCTGCTTGCGGGTTGCCAGTGGTCAGGAGCTTCTCGCCGTAGAAGATCGAGTTGGCACCGGCAAGGAAGGCCAGGGCCTGCATCTGCTCGTTCATCTGCTCGCGGCCGGCGGACAGGCGCACATGGGATTTCGGCATCATGATGCGCGCCACGGCGAGCATGCGGATGAAGTCGAACGGATCGACGTCCTGCTCTTCGGCCAGGGGCGTGCCCTTGACCTTGACCAGCATGTTGATCGGCACCGACTCGGGGTGCTCGGGCAGGTTGGCCAACTGGATCAGCAGGCCGGCACGGTCGTTCAGCGACTCGCCCATGCCGAGAATGCCGCCAGAGCAGATCTTCATGCCGGCGTCGCGAACGTAGCTCAGCGTCTCCAGCCGGTCGGCGTAGGTGCGCGTGGTGATGATGTTGCCGTAGAACTCCGGCGAGGTATCGAGGTTGTGGTTGTAGTAATCCAGCCCCGCCGCGGCCAGTGCCTTGGTCTGCTCCTGATCGAGCTTGCCGAGGGTCATGCAGGTTTCCAGGCCCAGGGCCTTTACGCCCTCGACCATCTTCAGCACGTAGGGCATGTCCTTGGCGGACGGGTGCTTCCAGGCGGCGCCCATGCAGAAGCGCGTCGAGCCGATGGCTTTGGCTTCGGCGGCGGCTTCGAGCACTTTCTGCACTTCCATCAACTTTTCTTTATCGAGACCGGTGTTGTAATGCCCTGACTGCGGGCAGTACTTGCAGTCTTCCGGGCAGGCGCCGGTCTTGATCGACAGCAGGGTAGAGACCTGCACACGGTTGGCATCGAAATGCTGGCGGTGTACGGCCTGAGCCTGAAAGATCAGGTCATTGAAGGGTTGCTCGAAGAGCGCCTTGACCTCGGCGAGACTCCAGTCGTGACGGGTAACGGAAGCGGCGGTAGCGCTCATGGGCAATCCTTGTAATTAAAAAGCGGCTCGGCAGCCTGGCACGGATGCGAAATGGTTAGCCAAGGCCGAGACGCTGTCAACCTGGAAAGGAATCATGGTCAACAATTGGCTGAAATTTGAGCATTACTGTGCGCTGTGTGACGAGCGTTGCGAAACGGGTCAATCCATATGCGGAGCCTGCGAGGCCGAGTTGCCGTGGCTTCGCGAGCAGTGCAGCGTTTGCGCACTGCCCCTGCCGATGTCCCACCTGACCTGCGGTGAATGCCAGAAGCGACCGCCCGCCTTCGATCAGGTGGCTGTGCCATGGCGCTTCGCCTTTCCTGTCGATACCTTGATCAGCCGCTTCAAGCATCAAGCGCAATGGCCGTCTGGCAGGCTGCTGGCCGAGCAGATGGCACGCCACCTGCTGTATGCGTTCGATGAAGGCCTACCGCGACCCGACATGCTCCTGCCGGTCCCGCTGGCACCCAGGCGACTGCGCCAGCGCGGCTTCAACCAGGCGCAGATGCTTGCCGACTGGCTGCGCCCGGCGCTTGACATCGGCGTCCGGGCCGATCTGCTGCAACGTGTCCAGGACACCCAGTCCCAACAGGAACTGGATGCCGCTGCCCGACGCCGTAATCTGCGCCAGGCCTTCGCCCTGTCCGACGAGGTGCAGGTCCGGGGTCGCCACGTCGCGGTCATCGACGATGTACTTACCACTGGCGCCACTGCCGAGGCCCTGGCGCGCCTGTTGAAACGCGCAGGCGCGGTGAGGGTCGATATCTATTGCCTGGCGCGTACGCCAAAGCCGGGCGACTAGGCGGCGGAGCCGCGGTTGTGTAAACCCGCCAGTGCAATACACTGGCCGACCCTTTTACGGAGCCGACCATGAGCCACCCCTTCGACACACTCACGCCTGATCTTGTGCTCGATGCGGTGGAAAGCGCCGGCTTCATCAGCGATGCCCGCGTGCTGGCGCTGAACAGTTACGAAAATCGCGTCTACCAGGTCGGCATCGAGGACGAGACGCCCATCGTGGCGAAGTTCTATCGCCCGGGTCGCTGGAGCAACGAAGCCATTCTCGAGGAGCATCAGTTCACCCGGGAGCTGGCGGATCGCGAGATTCCCGTGGTGGCGCCATTCGAACGCGACGGCAGGACGCTGTTCGAACACAGCGGTTTTCGCTTCGCGCTCTTTCCTCGCCGCGGCGGTCGTGCGCCCGAGCCGGGCAACCTCGATCAGCTCTACCGGCTCGGCCAGCTGCTGGGACGCATGCATGCGGTCAGCGCCAGCCGCCCGTTCGAGCATCGCGAAACACTCAATGCGCAGCATTTCGGCCATGAATCGCTGGCGACTCTGCTTGAAGGCGGTTTCGTGCCGAAGAGCCTGCTGCCTGCTTACGAGTCGGTGGCTCGTGATCTACTGAAGCGCGTCGATGATGTATTTGCCAACACCGACTACCAACCGATCCGCCTGCATGGCGACTGCCATCCCGGCAATATCCTGGCCCGTGACGACGCCTTTCACCTGGTGGATCTGGACGATTGCCGGATGGGGCCGTCGGTGCAGGACATCTGGATGATGCTTGCCGGAGAACGTCATGAGCGCCTCGGGCAGCTGTCCGAGCTGGTGGACGGCTACAGCGAATTCCACGACTTCGCCCCGCGCGAACTGCCACTGATCGAAGCGCTTCGTGCCCTGCGACTGATGCACTACAGCGCCTGGCTGGCCCGCCGCTGGGACGACCCGGCCTTCCCGATGAGCTTCCCGTGGTTTGGCAGCGAGCGCTACTGGGGCGATCAGGTGCTGATCCTGCGCGAGCAAATGTCCGCGCTGCAGGAAGAGCCGTTGAAGCTGTTCTAGCTGAAAGCTGGAAGCTGAAAGCTGGAAGCTGGATGGTTTCGTAGGGTGGATCACGCTTCACCGATCCACCGGGTGGCGTTCCAATCAGGTGGCGACCCACCGGGCGGCGCCCTACCAAACGATGCACGGTGGATGTAAAAAGCGACATCCACCCTACGAGCCTCGTCCAGCCTTCAAGCCTCCAGGGCTTTATTCGGCTTTACGCTCTTCAACCAACCAAAGCTGGAAGTTTCGTAGTGTGGATCACGCTTCACCGATCCACCAGGTGGCGTTCCAATCAGGTGGCGGCCCACCGGATGGCGCCCCACCAAACCATGCACGGTGGATGTAAAAAGCGACATCCACCCTACGAGCCTCGTCCAGCCTTCAAGCCTCCAGCGCTTTATTCGGCTTTACGCTCTTCAACCAACCAACCAACCAACCAAAGCTGGAAGCTGGAAGCTGGAAGCTGGAAGCTCATGTAGGGTGGGTCACGCTTCACCGACCCACCGGGCGGAGTCTCAGTAGGTGTAAAAACCGACATCACCCCTGCGCCGCTGGAGGCTGGAGGCTGGAGGCTTCCTGCTTCAGGCTTCCTGCTTCCGTCTTACAGCTGCTTCTCTTCAACCAACCAGTCCAACCGCCAGCCACCCTCGCTCTGCCCGAGCAGCTCTGCCAGCCAGGGCAGTAGCTCGCGCAGTTCTTCCTCCAGCCCCCACGGCGGATTGCTGATCGCAAGACCCGAGCCATTGAGCCGCAGTGCATCATCGGTGGGGTGAACGAACAGCTCGGCTCGCAGCAGCTTTGGCGCACCGCTACGTGACAGGTCCTGGTAGAAGCGCTTGAGCTGGCGCTCATCCTTGATCGGATACCAGATCACGCTGATGGTCTGGCGCATGCGCCCCAACGCCTCGCTCAACGCCTGAACGCACCGGCTCAGTTCGTCAGCCTTTTCGAACGGTGGATCGACCAGCAATACGACGCGTTTTTCTTGAGTCGGCATCAAGGCCCGGGGCACATGCCACCCCTCGCCCAGATGCACCGCAACACGTCGATCGCCGGCCATATTGTCCTTCAGCAGACGGCCGTCTTCGGGGTGTTTCTCGTTGAGCTGCAGGCGATCCTGCGGGCGCGTCAGCTGTCGCGCCAGCTCCGGAGAGCCGGGGTAATAACGCAGTTCTCCGTCGGGATTGAGCGCGCGGATTACATTCAGGTAGTTCTCGGCCATTGCCGGGACGCCCCCGGCCTGCCACAGGCGCGCAATGCCTTGCAGCCATTCGCCGGTGCGGCTGGCCTGGTCGCCCGCCAGGTCATACAGGCCGACGCCGGCATGGCTGTCGAGATAGGCGAACGGCGCCTCTTTGCGGGCGAGCATGGCAAACAGGCGGGACAAGACGAGGTGTTTGAAGACGTCGGCGTGATTGCCGGCGTGAAAAGCGTGGCGGTAGTTCATCGGGCACTCCTGAAGAGCGCACAGTCTAACTGCGCCGGCCAGGATTCGCAGGGGCTGGACGAAATGCATGGCGGCCAAGGATGCATAACGTCGACAGGTGGCTGCTACAGTGTCTACCCGCCAGCCAACCAGGACGCTTTGATGGACATTCGAGACCTCTTCCAGATCGCCCTACCCATCATCCAGGCGCCGATGGCCGGCTCGCAGAACCATCAACTCGCCGCCGCGGTGTCCGGGGCCGGCGGGCTGGGATCGATTCCGGCCGGCATACTCAACGCCGAGACGCTGGACGTCGAGCTGACTGCCATGGCCGCGCTGACGGCCAAGCCCTACAACCTCAACTTCTTTTGCCACAAGCCGCCAGCTCAGGACGCCGCACGCAATCAGGCCTGGCTGATGCTGCTGGCACCATATCTTGAGGAGCATGGGATCGACCCCGCCAGCATTCCCACCGGCGCGACCCGCAAGCCTTTCGACACGGCAATGGCCGAGGTGCTGGAGCGGCACCGTCCTGCGGTCGTCAGCTTTCACTTTGGCTTGCCCGACCCGCAGCTTCTGCAACGCGTGAGGGCCACCGGCGCCAGTATCCTCTCCAGCGCTACAACCCTTGAAGAAGGCCGCTGGCTGCAGGCGCAGGGTGTCGATGCGGTGATCGCTCAGGGCCTGGAAGCGGGAGGCCACCGCGGCATGTTTCTCAACGACGATATCGACGGCCAGGTCGGCACCTTTGCTTTATTGCCGCAGCTGGTGGGTGCGCTGGATATCCCGGTGATCGCCGCCGGTGGCATCGCCGACGCCTCTGGTGTCGCCGCTGCTAAAGCCCTCGGCGCAGCCGGCGTGCAGGTTGGCACCGCTTACTTGCTATGTGATGAGAGCCGCGCCAGCCCATTGCACCGCCAAGCGCTGCAAAGTCCGGCCGCAGAGCACACCTTGCTGACGACCTTGTTCTCGGGCCGCCCTGCCCGCGGCATCGTCAATCGGCTCATGCGCGAGCTGGGCCCCAGGCCCGCAGAGGTGCCGGCCTTCCCTCTGGCCGGCAACGCCATCGCCAGCCTGCGCAGCAGTGCCGAGCCAGAAAGGATCAACCACTTCTCGCCACTATGGGCGGGACAGAACGTCAGCGGCTGCCAAGCCATTCCAGCTGCACAATTGACCCAGGCGCTGGCCATCGGATGGCAAGGCTGAACGAGCAAAATCGAGCGCACGCCAAGCGTCGGCACCGGTCTCGACTGGCGCCGCGCAAGGCGTAGACTAGGCCCACCTGCAAACGAACGGATCGAATATGACCGTGCTGACCAATACACTGGTTTTTCTCGCCACCCTGGCCGGCATGGAGCTGTTCGCCTGGTGGGCGCACAAGTACGTCATGCACGGCTGGGGCTGGGGCTGGCACAAGTCGCACCATGAGCCGCGTACGGGGTGGTTCGAGAAGAACGATCTGTATGCGGTGGTGTTTGCCGGGGTCGCGATCCTGCTGATCGCCCTCGGCACGGCGGGTTATCACCCGCTGGAATGGATCGGCGCCGGGATGACGGCCTATGGCTTTCTCTATTTCGTCGCCCATGATGGCCTTGTCCACCACCGCTGGCCGCTGCGCTACGTGCCGCGCAACGGTTATCTCAAGCGCCTGTATCAGGCGCACCGCCTGCACCACGCGGTGGAGGGCAAGGAGCGTTGCGTGTCCTTCGGCTTTCTCTACGCGCCGCCATTGCCGGTCCTCAAGCGCCAGCTGCGCGAGCTGCACGACGGGCCGTTGCGCAAGAACCAGGACGCTGCTAGCGCGGGCGCTGCCACAGCTCGTCGGGACGCGGCCTGACCTGCATCCGCCGCGAGGCCAGCGCCAGCACCCCGCCGCCCAACAGGAATTGCAGCTTCTGCCCTTTGCTGGTCGACACCCGCGCATCCCAGGCCGCCGCACCGCGCGCCTTCACCTCGACACCGATCTGCCGATAGACGCCATGGGCCGTGGCGATGGACCAGGCCGAGCGCAACGGCAGGTCGCGCAACCCCTGGGAGGCCGACTGGTAGTAGGGCTCGGCCAGATCAACCAAGCGCGCGGAGAGCATCGACAGCGCGGGCCGATGGTAGAGCTGGGCGATCTCATCCCTGGGAATGCCGGCTTCGTTCAGCCAGGCCGCCGGCAGGTAGACGCGCCCGATCCGGGCGTCCTCGACGATATCCCGGGCAATGTTGGTCAGCTGGAATGCGAGACCGAGATCACAGGCCCGATCCAGCGTCGGCTCAGCTTCGGCGCCCATCACCCGCGCCATCATCAGGCCCACCACGCCGGCAACCCGGTAGCAGTACAGCAAGGTGTCGTCGAGTGTCTGGTAGCGATAGTCCAGCACGTCCATGCGAAAACCGGCGAGATGCTCAAGCGGGTATCGCTTGGGGATCTGGTGGCGCTGAACGACCTGCTGAAACGCAGCAAAGGCCGGGTCGCTCATCGGCTCACCGGCATAGGCGCGCTCCGTGAGGTCCACCAGCTCGGCCAATCGCGCTTCGCCGGAGGAGCGATCACCCTCGACCTGGCCGTGCCCCAGGGTCTGCCCGTCGATCACATCATCGCAATGACGGCACCAGGCATAGAGCATCACGGCGCTCTGGCGAGTACGCTCGTCGAACAGCTTCGCCGCTGCGGCGAAGCTCTTGGAGCCGACATTGATCGCCTGGGTCGAGTGGTCGATTACCCGGTCGTTCATCCGGCCTGCTCCTTCAACATGAAGTCCTCCAGCATCAGCCCCGCGGTGGCCTTGGCCGAACCCACGACGCCCGGCACGCCGGCGCCGGGATGCGTGCCGGCGCCGACGATATAGAGGTTGGGAATCACATCATCGCGGTTGTGCGGGCGGAACCAGGCGCTCTGGGTGAGGATCGGCTCCAGCGAAAACGCCGAGCCGAGATGGGCGTTGAGCTCGTCGCGGAAATCATGCGGGGTAAAGATCCGGTGGGTGACCAGATCCTCGCGCAACCCCGGGATGTAGTGGCGCTCGAGGTACTCGAAAATGCGGTCGCGGTACTTCGGCCCTTCCACCGCCCAGTCGATATCCGCCGTGCCCAGGTGCGGCACCGGCGCCAGCACGTAATGGCTGGCGCAGCCTTCCGGCGCCAGCGAAGGATCGGTGACGCAGGGTGCATGCAGATAGAGGGAAAAATCGTCGGCCAGGGTTTCCCGCTTGAAGATCTCGTCGATCAGCTCGCGGTAGCGCGGGCCGAAGCACACCGTGTGATGCTGCAGGTGCTCATGGCGGCGCTTGAGGCCGAAATGGATGACGAACAACGACATCGAGAAACGCTTGCCTGAGAGCCGTTTGGCCTCGTCGCGACCACGCTCCTCATGCCCGAGCAGCTGCTTGTAGGTGTTGACCACATCCGCGTTGGAGGCCACTGCATCGGTGTCGAAGCGGCGACCGTCACCGGTGATCACGGCCTTCGCGCGTCCAGCCTCCAGCTCGATCCGCGCGACCTCGGCATTGAGCTCCAGCGTGCCGCCCAGATCCTCGAACAGCCGGACCATGCCCTGCACCAGCGCCCCGGTGCCGCCGCGGGGAAACCAGACACCGCCCTGACGCTCCAGCGCATGGATCAGCGCATAGATCGAGGAGGTCTCGAACGGATTGCCACCCACCAGCAGCGAGTGAAAGGACAGCGCCTGGCGCAGCCGATCGTTCTCCACGAACTTGGCCACCATGCTGTACACGTTGCGCCAGGCCTGCAGCTTGGCCAGCTGCGGCGCGACGCCAATCATGCTGCGAAACGACAGGAAGGGCACGGTGCCGAGCTTGACGTAGCCCTCCTCGTACACCGCCCGCGAATAGGCGAGAAAGCGCTGATAGCCGGCGACGTCACGAGGGTTGAGCGCGTGAATCTGCCGGTCCAGCTGGGCCTGGTCGTTGACGTAGTCGAAGCTGTAGCCGTCCTCCCAGCACAGCCGGTAGAAGGGGCTGACCGGCAGCAGCTCGACGTAGTCGGCCATGCGCTTGCCGGCGCCGCTGAAGAGTTCTTCCAGTGCCGGCGGATCGGTGATCACCGTCGGGCCGGCATCGAAGGTAAAGCCCTGGTCGTGATAGACGTAGGCGCGGCCGCCCGGCTTGTCGCGCTTCTCCAGCAGCGTGGTCTGGATGCCGGCGCGTTGCAGGCGAATAGCCAGCGCCAACCCGCCGAAACCGGCGCCGATGACCACGGCCCGCCGCACACCGCCTGTTCTCTCGTTCATCCTTTGTCCTTTTGGTGCAAGTTGCCAGCGGCCAGCGCACGCAGCGCTTCACCCACCGGCACGGGAGGTTTGCCCGAGACGATGCGCAAGCGGTCCCAGGTCGTCAGGTCTGCTGCGTAGAAGCGCCGGATCAGGGGTTCACGCAGGCGGTAGAAGCGCTGCATCACGGCCCAGCGGCGATCCGCCGGGCCGGCCATGAACAGCATGCGGTTGAGCAAACGGAAGAATCCGCGCTGCCGCCATTGCAGCATCGAATAATCGCGAATCGCCGCGAACAGGCTGTCGGCATCCCAGCGATCCAGCGCGATCAGGTGATCGGCCAGGCGCACCGCATCGGGCAACGAGTAGCCGGTGGTGGGATGAAACAGGGCAGCAGACAGCCCGGTCTGCGGCACGCCGCGCGCCTCTTCCCAGAACGCCGGCAGGTCACCGGATAGCACGATGGGCAATACGCCCTGCTCTTCACGCAGCACCTCGGCGATCGCCCAGCCGTGACCGCTGGCATAGCCGGCAATGTTGTCACGCAGCGTATCGAGCGCCACGGCATCGCCGTCGGCGTAGTAGGTGTCTTCGATCAGCAGCGTGTCGGTGCTGAGCGGCAACACGTAGACGAAGCGATAGCCGTCGTGCTGGGCGACGCTGGCATCCATGATGATCGGCTCGCGTACGCCGTGCGGCTGTTGCAGGCGCAGTTCCTGGCCGAGAAACTTCTGGAAGCCCAGCGCCAGCGTCTCCGTCTGCCGCACCCCGCGCCCATTGATCACCGCGCCAGCCCGTAGCACCTCGCCCGAAGCCAGCCGCACCTGCCGCGGTTCGATCTGCGTGACCCTGGCATTCAGCTGCACGCCATCGGCCAGCTCAGCCATAAGGTGCTGATGGAATCTGTGGGAGAACACACTCGCATAGCTGCTATCCAGACGCCGTCGATGTTCCGGAAAGATCACTTCGTAGCCCGGCCAGCGATTGCATATCAAAGGCTCCAGCCACGCGTGTTGCGAAGCTGCCAGGTCGTGCTGGTGAAAGGACCAGGTGTGGTTGCCGCCCAGAGTTTCACCTTGCTCCAGTATCAGCAGACGCAGGTCGGGGCGCTGCTGACGCAGGCGCAGGGCCAACAGGCCATTGGCCAGACCACCGCCAACCAGGATCAGGTCCGCATCAGCCATGGCCGGCCCCCTGCGCAACCGGCGGTTCGGTCCACAGCGCCTGCTCGATCAACTGCGCCGCCCGCGGTGCACCACCGGCAGCGCGAACCTCGTCGCCCAGTTCCCTGGCGCGCTGTGCAAAGCCGGGTTCGCGCAGCAGGCGCCGCAGCGCCTGCACGATGCGTCGACGACTGGCCAGGCGAGGATTGAGCTTCAAGCCCACACCGGCATGCACCACGCGAGCGGCAACGCCGGGCTGATCGAAAGCGATCGGCAACGCCAGGCTCGGCACCCCGGCTTCCAGCGCATCGAGCACGGTGTTGAGCCCGGCATGGGTAATCACGGCATCCGCCCGCGCCAGCACCGCGCGCTGCGGCGCGAAATCGGTGACCCAGTTGGCGCCCGCTTTGACCAGTCGACGTTCCTGCGCCGCATCGAGACGCCCGCAGTGGGCAATCAGTAGCTGCACATCCAGCTCGCGACACGCTTCGGCTATCCGATGGAACAGGCCGAAGCGATCACCCTGAAGGGTGCCCAGCGAGGCAAACACGAACGGCCTGCCGGTTGCGACCGGGATATCCATCGGCGGCTCGTCAGCCAACGCCGAACGCAGAGGGCCGACGCCATGGCAGTGCTCAGGCCACACGGTACGCGGGAAATCGAAACCGGACGTCGTCTGGCTCAGCTGCAGCAGCGGTGAGAGGCATTCATCGAGGCGCTGGCGAGGCGGCAGACCAAACGCGACGGCGTGGCGTGCGATGACCGCAGCGTGCGCCTGCATGGCCCGGTCATAGACACCGCTGCTGTGCAGGTTCAGTTGCTCGCCCCAAGGGGTGGGCTGGTAACGCCAGGGCATCACCGGCAGCGGCACAAGCGGCTCGCGATTGACCGGCAATGCGCAGGCCACGGAGACAAAAGGCAGGCCAAGGTACTCGGCCACCATTCCACCACCCGGCTCCATCTGGTCCGCAAGGATCACCTCTGCACCGATGGAGCGAAGCACCGCGGGCGCCTCGCGACAGAACATGTCGGTCGCCGCAGCCATATCGGCAATGACCCGGCGTATTCCCCAGGGCCCGCCGGGCTTCGCGGCGCGGTCGATCACCGAGCTGAGCGAGCCTGGTGGATGGGAGGCGGCGCCAACCTGGGCAAAACCCAGCTGAGGATGGCGCAACGCCGCTGCAACATCCGCCTGCTGCACCAGGGTCACGCGATGACCGCGGGCGATCAACTCGCCAGCGATCGCCTCCATTGCCCGCAGATGGCTGAGAAACGGCGGCGAAATCACCGCGAAGTGCGTCATCGAAAGTAACCCGTCCGGGCAAGGGCAGTCTGCAAGCGCATCAGAAATCGTTCGGATCGAAGGTTGGCAACAGTGGCGCGCGCGCCAGGGCCACCAGATCAGCCGAACCGGTGCAGAAGCAGGCGATGCGAAGCTGCTCGATCAATACCTGGAAATGTTCCACTACCGCCTGCGGCCCGATCAGCGCCGCGTCCAGCACGCCTGCAGCCTGGCCGACCAGATCGGCACCGAGACGAATCGCCTTCGCGGCATCGATGCCGTCCCGGATACCGCCCGAAGCAATCAGATGCGCGCCTGGGCAGGCACGGCGTACCGCAGCGATCGCCTGGGCGCTGGGGATGCCCCAGCCGGCAAACGCCTGGGCGATGGCGCGCCGCTGTGGATCGCGGGTACGTTCGGCCTCCACGGCTGCCCAGCTGGTGCCGCCCGCACCGGCCACGTCGATGATCGACACACCAGCGTCGAGCAATCGCTGCGCCACGCCAGGCGAGATTCCGGCACCGACCTCCTTGGCCACCAACGGCACGGGCAGGCGCAGCGCCAGGGCCTCGATCGCCAGCAGGACGCCGCGCCAGTCACGATCCCCGCCCACCTGGACGGCCTCCTGCAGGGGGTTGAGGTGGATGATCAAGGCGTCAGCCTGAATCATCTCCACTGCACGCTGGGCCTCGATCAAGCCGTAACCGGCCACGAGTTGCGCCGCACCGAAATTGGCCAAAAGCGGGATAGTCGGCGCGAACTGGCGCAGCTGTCGGGTCAGTCCCTGGTCGGCACCGGTTTCCAGGGCAATGCGTTGGGAGCCGACGGCCAGGGCGATACCCAGCGATTCGGCGGCTTCGGCCAGGTTCAGGTTGATCTGGGTAGCGCGCGCTGCGCCGCCAGTCATGGAGCTGATCAGCAGCGGAGCGTTGAGGGTCTTGCCGAACAGCGCCACCTGAAGATCGATATCGTCCAGACGCAACTCAGGCAGCGCGCAATGCTCGAAGGTCAGAGCGGCAAAGCCCGACGCCACCCGGGAGCAGGCACGTTGCGGGTCGAGAACGATATCCAGGTGATCGTTCTTGCGTTCCGCGAGTAGTTCTTTGCTCATGCAGCGCCTCGTTCCAATGACCTTATGTTGACGGATATGGTCAGTAAAAGTGCCAAGCCCTTATACAGACTGTACAATTCTTGTCACGGTTTCTACAAAAATCTATACAGGAGGTCGCGATGGCCACTGCTATGCCGAGCACGCAACCCGACTTCGAGCAGCGGCTCAGTGCGTTGCGTGCGCAGGTCGACACCAGGCTGGACCTATGGCTACCCCAATGCCCGCCGCAAGACCTGATCGGCACGGCCATGCGCAATGGCACACTCGCCCCCGGCAAGCGCGTCCGTCCGCTGCTGCTGCTACTTGCGCTGAAGGACCTGCGGCCGAACTCGGACGACAACGCCGCCTTCGACCTGGCCTGCGCCCTGGAAATGGTACATGCCGCCTCGCTGTTTCTTGATGACATGCCCTGCATGGACAACGCCGAGTTGCGCCGTGGTCAACCGACCATCCACCGGCAGTACGGCGAAGACGTCGCCGTGCTCGGCTCGGTCGCCCTGCTCAGTCAGGCATTCAGCATAGTCGCCTCGCCCGTCGAGATTCCTGCCAGCACCCGCAATCAGCTGGTGTGCCTGCTGGCGCAAGCCACCGGTGCACAGGGCCTGGTGCGCGGCCAGTATCACGACCTGCGCGAGGGCCAACGCGCGCGTCCGCTGGAGGCGATCGCCCATACCAATCGCCTTAAAACATGCCCGCTGTTTACCGCTGCCGTGGAGTTCGCCGCACTGCTGGCTGAAGCCAGTGCCAGCTGTACGCGCCATCTCAACGGTTTCGCCACCGAACTGGGGCTGGCCTTCCAACTGCTCGATGATCTGGCGGATGGCTTGAGCGCCCAGCAAATCGGCAAGGATGCAGGCAAGGACGCAGGCAAGAGCACCGTGGTCGCCCTGCTTGGCCCTGAAGCGGCACGCCAGCACGTCAAGGAGCACCTGGCGCGCGCCGAACAGCACCTGATTGACGCGGGCATCGGCGACGGCCATCTGGCACAGCTACTGGAATACTTCAGCGCGAGGCCACACTGAGGCCGCCGGGGCAAGATCCAAAAGACGCTGCTGTGTCGGCCCATCACTCGAATGTATGGTGCTAGGCAGCCGTCTCGCCGGCTCCTTAGACTCGAGCGCATGTAAACGGAGGAATTTCCATGCCCGAGACTCTGCTCTGCCCGCGTAACC
Organism: Stutzerimonas sp. C6.4V; assembly: GCF_058536345.1. Lineage (NCBI taxonomy): Bacteria > Pseudomonadati > Pseudomonadota > Gammaproteobacteria > Pseudomonadales > Pseudomonadaceae > Stutzerimonas > Stutzerimonas sp. C6.4V. The sequence goes on along the minus strand of NZ_JBZUBM010000002.1, from coordinate 1,135,143 downwards.
TGGCATTCGAGCTTTACGAAGTGCTGGATGCCGAGAGCCTGATCCAGCGCGAGCGCTTCGCCGATCACAGTCGCGAAACCTTCGATGCGGCCATCGACACCGCCCGCAGCATCGCCGAAAACCTGTTCGCGCCGCACAACCGCAAGGCCGACGAAAACGAGCCGATCTACAAGGACGGTGAAGCCGTACTGATTCCGGAAGTGAAGCCTGCGGTCGATGCCTTCATCGAGGCCGGCTTCCACAATGCGTCGCGCAGCTTCGACGATGGCGGCATGCAGTTGCCGAACCTGCTGTCGCGGGCCTGCTTCGCGCATTTCCAGTCCGCCAACATCGGGACTTCCTCTTACCCGATGCTGACCATGGGCGCCTCGCACCTGATCGAAGTATTCGGCAGTGACGAGCAGAAGCAACGCTTTCTGCAACCGATGATCGACGGTCGTTTCTTCGGCACCATGGCGCTGACCGAACCGCACGCCGGCTCCTCGCTGTCCGACCTGCGCACTCGTGCCGAGCCGGCCGGTGATGGCACCTATCGTCTGAAGGGCAACAAGATCTTTATTTCCGGTGGGGACCATCCGCTGTCGGAAAACATCGTGCACATGGTGCTGGCAAAACTGCCCGACGCCCCGCCCGGGGTAAAGGGCATCAGCCTGTTCATCGTGCCCAAATTCCTGGTCAACGACGACGGCAGCCTCGGCAAGCGCAATGACGTGGTCCTGGCCGGCCTGTTCCACAAGATGGGCTGGCGTGGCACCACCTCCACGGCGCTGAACTTCGGCGATAACGGCGATTGTGTCGGCTATCTGGTGGGCGAGCCGCACAAGGGCCTGTCATACATGTTCCAAATGATGAACGACGCGCGTATCGGCGTCGGCATGGGCGCCATCATGCTCGGCTACGCCGGTTACCTGTACTCGCTCAACTATGCACGCGAACGTCCACAGGGCCGCCTGCCGGACGGCAAGAACCCGGCTTCGGCTCAGGTACCGATCATCCAGCACACCGACATCAAGCGCATGCTGCTGGCGCAGAAAGCCTACGTCGAAGGCGCCTTCGATCTTGGCCTGTATGCGGCACGCATCGTCGATGAACAGCAGACTGCAGCGACCGAGGAAGAGCGTAAGAATGCCCACGAGCTGCTGGACCTGCTCACCCCCATCGTCAAATCCTGGCCCTCGGAGTTCTGCCTCAAAGCCAACGAGATGGCGATCCAGATCCTCGGCGGCCATGGCTACACACGGGAGTACCCGGTGGAGCAGTACTATCGTGACAACCGCCTCAACCCGATCCACGAAGGTACCCACGGTATCCAGTCGCTTGACCTGCTGGCACGCAAGCTGACGCAGAACGGTGGCGCCGGGCTGCGTCAGTTGCTCGGCCTGATTCAGGGCACCTGCAAGCGTGCAGGCGAGTTCAGTTCGCTGGATGCGCTGCGCCAACCGCTGGAGCAGCTGCTGGCGCGCCTGACCGAAGTGACCCAGGCGCTGCTCGGCGACCTGATGGCAGGCAAGATCAATCAGGCACTGGCCAACTCGGCGCTGTACCTGAAGGTCTTCGGCCACGCCGTGATCGGCTGGCGCTGGCTGGAACAGGCGATTCGCGCCGAACAGGGACTGGCAAAGGGCAACGAGGCGGATGTCGACTTCTATCGCGGCAAGTTGCAAGCCGCACGCTACTTCCTGACCTGGGAAGTGCCGGGCTGCCATCACGAGCTTGACCTGCTGGCCGCGCGCGACGACACCTGCCTGGGCATGCAGGAGGACTGGTTCTGATCCAACCCCCGGCACGCACCGGATAGGCCCGTGCCGACCTCCACCAGCTCGCAGGACCATAAGCGGCTCCGTCTTTTCCGAAACGCCCGTCGCTCCGCCGGGCTTTTTTGACAGCACGTCAAAACCGCGGGTTAGAATCGCTGGCATGCGCCCTGCATGTTCGTAGCGGCACTAACCTCGGAGAGCGCGCTTGGATATCGGCAACATCAACCAACTGTTCTTTGTTGGCGCCCTGTTGGTTGCGGCAAGCATTCTGATGAGTTCTCTGTCGGCTCGGCTCGGCGTGCCTATCCTGGTGATCTTTCTTGCCGTCGGCATGCTCGCCGGCGTCGATGGCATTGGCGGCATCGTCTTCGACGATTACTCGCTGGCCTTTCTGATCAGCAACCTGGCCCTGGCGATCATCCTGCTCGACGGCGGCATGCGCACCCGCGCCGCCACCTTCCGGGTAGCGCTCTGGCCGGCCTTTTCCCTGGCGACCGCCGGTGTCGTGGTCACGTCCGGCCTGACCGGGCTGGCGGCGGCCTGGCTGTTTGATCTTCCCATGATGCAGGGCCTGCTGATCGGCGCCATCGTTGGCTCGACGGACGCTGCGGTGGTGTTCAACCTGCTCAACGGCCGCGGGCTCAACGAGCGGGTCGGCTCCACGCTGGAGATCGAGTCGGGCAGCAACGACCCGATGGCCATGTTCCTGACCGTCGCGCTGATCGACATGCTCGCCTCAGGCCAGACCGGCTTCGGCTGGGGCTTCTTCGTCAGCCTGCTGCAACAGTTCGGCATCGGCACCCTGCTCGGCCTGGCCGGTGGCTGGCTGCTGCTGTATCTGATCAACCGCCTTTCGGTCGCGGACGGGCTCTACCCGCTGCTGGCCGTAGCCGGCGGCATCATGATCTACGCGCTGTCCGGCGCCATCGGCGGCAGCGGAATCCTCGCGGTCTACGTCTGTGGTCTGCTGCTGGGCAACCGTCCCATCCGTAACCGCCACGGCATCCTGCACATGTTCGATGGTCTGGCCTGGCTCAGCCAGATCGGGATGTTCCTGGTGCTCGGTCTGCTGCTGACACCCAGCGAACTCTTGCCCATCGCCCTGCCGGCGCTGGCGCTGTCCCTGTGGATGATCCTCTTTGCGCGGCCACTGGCCGTATTCATCGGCCTGGCGCCCTTTCGCAGCTTCCACCTTCGTGAACGCCTGTTCATTTCCTGGATCGGCCTGCGCGGGGCGGTGCCGGTGATCCTCGCGGTCTTCCCGTTGATGGCAGGGCTGGAGAACGCCCAGCTGTTCTTCAACGTGGCGTTCTTCATCGTGCTGGTGTCCCTGCTGCTGCAAGGCACGACGCTGACCTGGGCAGCCAAGAAGGCCAAGGTCGAGGTCCCGCCGTCGCCTCTGCCGATTTCACGTGCGGGCTTGCAGATCCACACCACCAGCCAGTGGGAACTGTTCATCTATCGCCTGACGGCCAAGAAGTGGTGCGTCGGCGCAGCCCTGCGTGAACTGAAGATGCCGACCGGCACCCGCATCGCCGCGCTGTTTCGTGGCAAGGCACTGCTGCATCCGTCGGGCAGCACCCGCCTGCAAGTCGATGACATTCTCTGCGTGATCGGCCATGAGGAGGATCTCCCCGCGCTCGGCAAGCTGTTCAGCGAAGCGCCACAGCGCGGCCGTGACATGCGCTTCTTCGGCGATTTCATCCTGGAAAGCGAGGCCGAGATGAGCGCACTGGCCGCCCTCTATGGGTTGAAACTGGGCGAAGTCGACGGTAACCAGCAGATCGGACAGTTCATGGCCGAACGCGTCGGCGGCAAGCCGGTCATTGGCGACCAGGTGGAGTGGAACGGCCTGACCTGGACCATCGCCGCCATGGAGCACGGCGAGGTGCGCAAGGTCGGCCTGAAGTTTCCCGAGGGCGACAAGCCCGGGCCGTCGCTGCATTTCTAGCCGACTGCACGGCGGCGGAGCACCGTCGCAGAGCGTTCCGATCTATGGGCTCGCCTAGGCTGGCGGCAGCCCTTAGACTCCGCACTCTTTTGTCCATCTCGATAGTATCCATGGCACCCTTGCGCACCCTCCTGCTGGCGACCTTGCTCGCCTTCGCTCCGGCTTCGATCTTCGCCCAATCCATCCCCGGCCTAACAGCCAGCCAGCCCGCCGAAGAAGAGGCGAAACCGGCCCAGCCGAGCGCTGGCGAGCGCACCCAGCGCCTCGAGGAACAAGCCGCCACGGCGCAGCAAAAGCTGACCGATCTCAGGGCCCAGCTGGCCAGTGCACCAAAGGAAATCGCTGAATCCCAGCGCGAGCTGAACAAGCTCAAGGGCAGCGACTCCACCGACCTTGCCGCAAAGCTGGCGAAACTAAAGGTTCCGGCGCTGGAGCAGCGGCTGAGCGAGCGCGTGGAGGAACTGTCCGCGTGGCAGACCGCCCTCACCGCGGCCAACAGCATGATCATCAGCGCGCAGACCCGCCCCGAACGTGCGCAGGCCGAAATCAGCAAATCCCAGACGCGTATCGACGAAATCAGCAACCTGCTCAAGGCCGGCCGCGAAAGCGGCAAGCCGCTAAGCGAAGAACGCCGGGCGCTATTGACCGCCGAGAAGAGCGCGCTCAACGCGCTCATCGAACTGCGCCGGAACGAGCTGGCAGGCAATAGCCTGCTCCAGGACTTGGGCATCGCCCGCCGCGACCTGTTGTCCGAACGTATTGCCCGTGCCGAACGCGAGACCATGGCGCTGCAGACCACCATCAACAACAAGCGCCGGGAGGAATCCGAACAAACCGTTGCCGAGTACTCGTTAAAAGCCGAAAAGGCCGGCTCCGACAAGCTGCTGCCGGCTGAAAGCGCGGAGAACCGACGCTTGTCCGGCTATCTGCTGCGCGCCACCGAGCGCCTGAATGACCTGACCCAGCAGAATCTGCAGACCCGCCAACAGCTCGACACCCTCAACCAGTCCGATCAGGCGCTCGAGGAACAGATTGCCGTGCTTGAAGGCAGCCTGTTGCTGTCGAAGATTCTCTATCAGCAAAAACAGGCCCTGCCGCAACTCTCCCTGGACAAGGACCTGGCCGACGAGATCGCGGACATCCGCCTCTATCAGTTCGAGCTGAACCAGCGCCGTGAGGCTGCCGGCAACGTCGAGGACTACGTCGAACAGCAGCTGGCGGGCCAGCCTCCCGGCGAAGTGACGCCGGAACTGCGCAGCGCCCTGCTTGAACTGGTCCGCACCCGTGGCGAGCTGCTTGACCGGCTCAACCATTCGCTGAATGCCCTGCTCAGCGAGTCGATTACGCTGCAGCTGAACCAGCGCCAACTGCAGAGCAAGGCCGAAGCCCTGCGCAACACGCTGGATGAACAGATGTTCTGGATCCCCAGCAACCGGCCGCTGGACCTGGACTGGTTCAAGAGCGTGCCGACGCTGCTCGACCGCCAGCTGCGTGCGATGCCCTGGGGCTCGGTGTTCGACGCACTGGGCGCAGGCTTGCTGGAACGCCCGCTGTTCTTTGTTCCCCTGCTGCTGCTGATCGGTCTGCTGCTCTGGCGCAGAAATGCCATCAACGCAAAGCTCGACTCGCTAAGTGCGGACATTGGCCACTTCCGCCATGACAGCCAGTTGCATACCCCGCTGGCGTTGCTGCTGAACCTGCTATTGGCATTGCCGGGCGCTCTGTCCCTCGCCTTGTGCGGCTACCTGCTGCAGATGGACGGACGCGGGCAGAACATCAGTCTTGGCGCCGCGTTCTATCAGATGGCCCAGGCCTGGCTGGTGTTCTACAGCGCCTACCGAATGCTCTCGCCCAATCGGGTCGCCGAAGCACACTTCGGCTGGTTCCGCCCGCAGGTGACATTCCTGCGCAACGAGATCCGGCGGCTGGGGCTGGTGGTCATGGCGCTGGTGGCCGTGGTGGCGATTGCCGAACATCAGCCGGGCGGCCTGGTCGACGATGTGATCGGCATCGTGGTGGTACTGGTCTGCTTCGCCCTGATGAGCTGGCGCCTGACCCGCCTGCTGCTCAAGGGCCCTTCGAGCCAGAATGCGCCACCGGTCAGGCGCTTCATTGGCCTGCTGTTCAGCGTGCTGCCGCTGGCGCTGATCGTGGTGGTGGGCCTCGGTTACTACTACACGGCGCTGAAACTCACCGGGCGGCTGATCGATACCCTGTACCTGCTGCTGGCCTGGATCGTCATCGAGGCGGCGCTGATTCGCGGCCTTACCGTCGCGGCTCGGCGGCTCGCCTATCAGCGCGCCCTGGCCAAGCGTGAGACCCAGACAGACGAAACGATGGACAGCAGCGAGTCTGCGGGCGAGGCAGGCCTCGATATCGAGCAAGTCAACCAGCAGTCCCTGAGACTGACTCGCCTGGCGATGTTCGGCCTGTTCTTTGCGGTGCTCTACTGGGTATGGTCGGACCTGATCAGCGTGGTGTCCTACCTGGATCACGTAGTGCTCTATGAATACGTCAGTGGCACGGGCGACGCGGCCACGACCAACGCGATCACCCTGAACAACCTGCTTGGCGCACTCTTGATCGTCGCCATCACGATAGCGGTGGCACGCAACCTGCCAGGCCTGCTGGAAGTGCTGGTGCTGTCGAAACTGCACCTGGCGCAGGGAAGCGCCTATGCCACCACTACCCTTCTCTCCTACTTGCTGGCCGGCATCGGCATCGTTTCAACGCTATCGACTCTGGGCGTGAGCTGGGACAAGCTGCAATGGCTGGTCGCAGCCCTCTCGGTGGGCCTTGGCTTCGGCATGCAGGAAATCTTCGCCAACTTCATCTCCGGCCTGATCATCCTGTTCGAGCGACCGGTGAGGATCGGCGACGTGGTAACCATTGGCAACCTGTCCGGTACGGTCAGTCGTATCCGCATCCGCGCCACCACCATCACCGACTTCGACCGCAAGGACATCATCGTTCCAAACAAGACCTTCATCACCGGACAGCTGGTGAACTGGTCGCTGAGCGATACCGTCACGCGGGTGACGATCAAGGTTGGCGTGGCCTACGGATCGGATCTGGACCTGGTCAAGACGCTGCTGTACAAGGCCGCACAGGACAACCCCCGCGTGCTCAAGGACCCGGAGCCGCTGGTGTTCTTCCTCAACTTCGGCGAAAGCACGCTGGATCACGAATTGCGCATACACGTGCGTGACCTGGGCGACCGCAACCCGGCAACTGACGAAATCAACCGATTCATCGATCGCGAGTTCAGCAAAGCGGGCATCAATATCGCGTTCCGCCAGGTCGACGTGTTCCTGAAGAACCTCGACGGCAAACTGCTGCAACTGGGTGCCTCTCCCCGGCTGAACCAGCCTGAAAACAAGCCCGGCGCGCCAGCGGCCGATGGTCAGGCCTGAGGAACGTCGCCTTCGGCTTGGCCTCCAAACCATGAGTGCGCCTCCCCCCAGGCGCTTACCCGCACAACGCCGGAGCCCACGTGAAGACGCTGACCGAGCTGCATTTCGACAACCGCTTCGCCCGCCTTGGCGAGGTGTTCTCCACCGAGGTGACACCTCAGCCGTTGGAAGCACCGCGACTGGTGGTTGCCAGCGAATCAGCCATGGCCTTGCTCGATCTAGAGCCGGCAACCAGGGACGATCCGCTGTTCACCGAACTGTTCTCCGGCCACAAGCTCTGGAGCACGGCGCAGCCGCGCGCGATGGTCTACTCCGGGCACCAGTTCGGCAGCTACAACCCGCAACTGGGCGATGGCCGCGGTCTGTTGCTCGGTGAAGTGATCAACGAGGCCGGAGAGCACTGGGACCTTCACCTCAAGGGCGCCGGCATGACGCCCTACTCGCGCATGGGCGATGGCCGCGCCGTGCTGCGTTCCTCGATCCGCGAGTTCCTGGCCAGCGAGCACCTGCATGCGCTGGGCATTCCCAGTTCGCGGGCGCTCTGCGTAACCAGCTCGGATACGCCGGTCTACCGCGAACGCCAGGAACGCGGCGCCATGCTGATGCGCCTTGCGCCCAGCCACGTCCGTTTTGGTCATTTCGAATTCTTCTACTACACCAAGCAGCATGACGAGCTGAAAAAGCTGCTCGATCATGTTGTCGAGAGCCACTTCCCCGATTGTCTTGAACACCCGGCGCCGTACCACTCCTTCTTCCGTGAAGTACTGGAGCGCACCGCCGAGATGGTCGCAAAATGGCAGGCGTACGGCTTCTGCCACGGCGTGATGAACACCGACAACATGTCGATCCTGGGCATCACCTTCGACTTCGGCCCCTACGCGTTCCTCGACGACTTCGATGCACGCTTCATCTGCAACCACTCCGACCATGCCGGCCGCTACTCCTACGAGAACCAGGTGCCGATCGCTCACTGGAACCTCGCCGCGCTGGCGCAGGCGCTGACGCCCTTCATCGCCATCGAACAGCTGCGCGCATCCATGGACCTTTTCCTGCCGATTTACGAAGCGGCGTGGCTCGACCTGATGAGCAAACGGCTCGGCTTGCAGACGGCCGAGGAAGGCGATAAAGCGCTCATCCAGCGCTTGCTGCAGTTGATGCAGAGCAGCGCCATCGACTACACGCGCTTCTTTCGCGAGCTCGGTAGCAGCTCGCCCGAGCAAGCGGCAACTCGCCTGCGGGAGGAGTTCATCGATATCCGGGCTTTCGATGACTGGGCATCAGCCTACCGTCAGCGGGCCGACCGCGAGAGCGGCGACCAGCTGGCGCGTCAGCAGCGCATGCATGCGGCCAATCCAAAGTACATCCTGCGCAACTACCTCGCCCAGCAGGCCATCGAGGCCGCAGAAGGCGGCGATTATGGCCCGGTGCGTGAGCTGCATCAGGTGCTCAGCAGCCCCTACGACGAGCAGCCAGGTATGGAGCGCTACGCCGAGCGGCCACCTGAATGGGGCAAACATCTGGAAATCAGCTGCTCGTCCTGAGCCATAGGCTGCGCAAGATGCTGCGCAGACTCTGGCTCGTGTCGCCCGGTTTATCGAGGTGAAGCGAGCAATGGAGGGCCGCGATACAATCTGCGCCATTTCCTGCGCAGCTGCTGGCAGGATATTGCCCAACTAAATGTGAGCGACGGCCCAGAGCAGATATCCGGGCTCTCAATAAAAGTTGTAACCCGCTGAATATAAAAGATTTATCATAGTTGGCACGCCGCTTGTAATTGTTGAGGAGCCATTCCGGCATTCAACAAGGCAAGGAGAGCGTTCATGCCAACACCCGCGTATCTGTCCCTCGAAGGCACCAAGCAAGGCCTGATCACCGCAGGCACCTTCACCGAGGACTCGGTCGGCAATATCTTCCAGGAAGGACACGAAGACCAGATTCTGGTGCAGGCTTTCCAACACCAGGTCATCATCCCGCGCGACCCTCAGTCCGGCCAGCCCACCGGCCAGCGCGTGCACAAGCCCCTGATGATCACCAAGGTGTTCGACAAGTCGTCGCCGCTGATCTTCAACGCCCTGACCTCGGGTGAACGCCTGAACAAGTGCCGCCTGGAGTGGTACCGCACCTCCTCCACCGGTACCCAGGAACACTACTTCACCATCGAACTGGAAGATGCAGTCATCGTCGATGTGCAGTCGCGCATGCCCAATTGCCAGGACCCGAACATGTCCCACTTCACCCATCTGGAAGACGTGTACTTCACCTACCGCAAAATCGTCTGGACTCACGAGGTTTCCGGCACCTCCGGCTCCGACGACTGGCGTACCCCGATCGCCAGCTAAGGCGATCACCGCGTGAATGGCTTGGCCGGGCATTCCCGGCCAAAGCCTTTTTTGCGAAGCAGTAGCAGAAATTCTAATCACGGCGAAGCAATGCGCGATCCAGCGCACTGCAACTCCGCCGGCGCGTGGTACATCAAGGCCCCGCATGCGCCCTGGCGCACCTCAGGACGGATCCAGGAGGAACAAGGATGTTCGCCCCCGCCAACCAGACCCATTTTTCACTGCACATCGAGGGCGTCAAACACGACCTTCAGGTGCTCCAATTCCATGGCCGCGAGGCCGTCAGCCAGCCCTACCGCTTTGAACTAGAGCTGGTGAGCGAACGCCCGGACCTGGACCTGGAAAGCCTGCTGCAACGGTCCGCTTTTCTGGCTTTCAACAGGGACGGTGCCGGCATTCACGGCCAGGTCTACCACGCCGCAGTGGGGGAGTCCGGCAAGCGCCTGACCCGCTATCGACTGGTCCTGGTACCGGGGCTCGCCTATCTGGCGCACCGGACCAATCAGCGTATTTTCCAGAATCTCTCGGTGCCACAGATCGTCGGCCGGGTACTCGAAGAGCACGGCGTCCTTGCAGGCGACGGCCACCGTTTCGACCTGGGCCCGGTGATCTATCCCGCGCGCGACTATTGCGTCCAGTACGACGAAACAGACCTGCACTTCGTCCAGCGCCTCTGCGAGGAAGAAGGCATTCACTACCACTTCCAGCACAGCAGAGCCGGCCACGTGCTGGTGTTCGGCGACGACCAGACCGTGTTTCCCACCCTTGCTCCGGTCACCTATCAGCAGGACAGCGGCCTGGTGGCCGACGAGCCGGTGGTCAAGCGCTTCGGCGTGCGCGTCGAGACCCGAACCAACCGAGTCACCCGCCGCGATTACGACTTTGAAAAGCCTCGCCTGACCCTGGAGGCAACTGCTCAAGGCAACGAAAGGCCGGACCTTGAGGATTACGACTATCCCGGTCGCTTCGTCGATCGCGAGCGCGGCAAGCACCTGTCCCGCCGCGCCCTTGAGCGACACCGCCACGACTTCGAATTGGCGGAAGGCGATAGCGATCAGCCGCTGCTGTCGAGCGGGCATTTTCTCCCGCTCAACGGTCATTCACGCAGCGACTGGAACCAACTGTGGTTGCTCACGCAGATCGTCCATGAAGGCAAGCAACCTCAAGTGCTGGAGGAGTCGGTAACCAGCGACACCCAGCCCGCCGGCGGCTTCACCCAGGGCTACCGCAACCACTTCACCGCCACGCCCTGGACGATCCCATTCCGCCCTGCGCTCGGCCACCCCAAGTCGCGCATTCTTGGCAGCCAGAGCGCCGTCGTCACCGGCCCTGCCGGGGAAGAGATTCACTGCGACGAATACGGCCGGGTAAAGGTGCAGTTTTTCTGGGACCGCGAAGGTAAGGCAGACGAGCACACCAGTTGCTGGTTGCGCGTCAGCTCAGGCTGGGCCGGGGATCGCTACGGCGGCGTTGCCATCCCACGTATAGGCATGGAAGTGCTGGTCACCTTCCTTGAAGGCGACCCCGACCAGCCCCTGATCACCGGTTGCCTGTACCACAAGGAAAACGCCGTTCCCTACGACCTGCCGGCGAACAAGACCCGCACGGTGTTCAAGACCCTGAGCTCACCGGGCGGTGGCGGCTACAACGAACTGCGCATCGAAGACCGCAAGGGCGCCGAACAGATCTACCTCCACGCCCAGCGCGACTGGGACGAGAACATCGAGCACGACCAGAAGATCCGCGTCGGCCATGAACGCCACGACACGGTGGAAGCCAACAGCTACAGCGAATTCCGCGCCGAAGAACACCGCACCACCCACCTCGACCGCAAGACCGAGATCCGCGCCAACGACCACCTCACCGTGGGCAACAACCAGCACTTGAAAATCGGCAGCGGCCAATTCATCGAGGCGGGCAACGAAATCCACCTCTCCAGCGGCCTCAAGGTCGTGCTCGAAGCCGGCAGCGAACTGACATTCAAGGCCGCAGGAAGCTTTATCAAACTCGATGCCAGCGGCATCACCATGGTCGGGCCGGTGATCAAGATGAACTCCGGGGGAAGTCCGGCGAAAGGGTCGGGCGCGGCGCCGATATTGCCGGGCAAGGTAAAGGCTGCGGATACGGATAAGGCGGGCAAGCTGCTGGTACCTGCTCAGCGGCAGGCGCTGTTACGAGCGACGCCACGGTGCGAAATCTGCGAGAGAGCCAAACAGGAAGCCGACGCATGAGCCGCGACTTCCTGCTCGTGGATGGAGTGCTTCGTCAGGACGCCATGCAATGGCTTTATGGGGCAGGTGAGTCTATCGAGGTCATTCCTCTCTACAACGGCACCCGCTGGGATGGCGTCAAAGAGCTCGGTCCAATTCTGGTCGGGCTGGACAGCCATTCGTCCTTGCTGGGTGAATGGCAAAGTAATCCTTACCTTCAGAGGCAGGCCAGCAAACTACAAAGTCCGGCAACGCTGAACGATGTCGCCGACCACCTGAGCCAGTTCATTACCATCACGGACAATTTAGGCAGCTACAGCCTCTTCCGCTTTGCGGATCCGCTGGTGACCTCTTACTGGCTGAGCAGCTATTCCCAATCTGCTTATCAAAGCCTTCTAGGCCCCATAAGTGAATGGCTCATAGCCTTACCCCCGCCCAAGTGGGCTCCCTCACAGGCAGTCGAATGGCAGTCCTATCGCTCACAACCCAACCGCGCCAGGTTGGATGGCAAGTTCAACCATCTCGCTGATGATCAGGTTCAGGCGCTCGAACAGGCCTATCGGCGCAGCTTCAAGGAGCGGCTCTACGGTTGGTTGATCGAGGATTACCCCCAAACCCTTTCGAGGCTCAGCGAGCAGGAGCGAGGCCAATGGCTAGAGCAACGCTTGCTCAATGCCGAAGCCTGGGGACTGACCAACGAGCGGAGCATGGCGATCTGGCTCGAGCGCTGCGCCTGCTGGGGCGACGACTTCGCTACACGCCCCAATGGCCCCTACCTGGCCTGGTTTGCCAGGACACCAGATGCCCAGAAACTTGCACCAGACGAGCGTATCCAGGCCTTGGATGAAGACTGCCTTGCCGGCTAAAGGAACGGATTTCCATGAGCGCGACAACCACCGACAAAACCTTGCAACAAGCCAAACGCAATCAGGCCTTTGAAAACAAGCCGGCAAATGCGAGTGGTCAGTGCCCATTGAAAGCGGGCGAAATTGCGATCCACCCCGTTCGCTATGCGATTGATGAGTCACCGGCCCGCGGCAGCGCCCAAGGCCCAAATCCGCTACCCAACGACTGGAGCACCAGTCATCTGCCGATGCTCACGACGCGCAGCTATACCCTGCGTCAACTCCGCAACGGCTGGCTATACGTGTGGGATGAAACGGATCGCACGCTTCACGAGTATCAGGTCAAGGGCCACCAATTCATTCGCCATCAGTGGGGTGGTGCGCAACTGGGCCAGGATGAACGAAACAACCCCGGTGACAGCAAGCCCTATCTGCTTTATCCGAAACGCAGTCGCCTGCTGATCGCATACTCTCCCGTGCAGTGGACCTGGCGACTATGCGAAAAAATGCGCAGCAACCCCCAGGAGCAAAAGCGCTGGATGCGCGCACTAAACTTGCCGCAATACTGCACCCAGATGCGGGCAGCACATGTCGCGCCTATCCGCGAAATAGGCGGTGCGGTCGCCGATATCCTGGCAGGAGGAGAAGCCCCGACCTTCAAGAGCTGCCTGGTAGCGGCGAATAAAGACGATTCGTCCCGCCCCCGCAAACAGCCGATTGACCAGGCCCTCATACTCGGCAGCGTGCCCGATCAGGACAGCGCCCTCTTCGTTGCTCTGGACGACCCCATTGCCATCGTCGATGACCTGGCCATGAATCTGCAGGGCCGCTGGCTGGAACTGGCAGCCGCAGACAAACAGCACGCCAACAAGATCAATAGCGCTACGCTCATACAGGGGCTTTGCGGCGTCAAACTAGACCCCTTTTTCCCCAAGTCGGTATCAGCCAACCCAAGCCGCAGGCAGGCTTTCATCAAGGATGCTCACAAGCTGCTCGATAGCGAAGCGCAGCTTCTCAATCACAGTGGCAGTGACGCGACCCTGACACTCGAATCATTGAAAGTGCAACAGGCCCAACAGCAGTTCCGCACAAATTGGGGCACCACACCGTCGGGGCCGGAATGGTACGCGCTGGTAGAAGAATGGCAGCAGAAAAAGATCTGGCGCGAGGATGTTCGCTTCGATGAGGCCTGGAGTTATCTGCATGAGCGCTCCGACGAAATGGAGCGCCTCAATACGCACATCCAACGTAGCGAAAGCGACCTGCTCGCCTGGCTGAAAAATCTCAGCCCGAAAGCAGAAGAGGTTTTTTATGACCCCTGCCACCCACAGCAATCGACCGAGCTGCTGGACACCATGGCCAACCTTTACGAGCAATTGGGCGCGAGCGACACGGGTAAGATTTGGCTCTGCGAGCAGTACGGCAAACCCACCACACTGGCAGGCCTCGCGCTGTTCAATTTCAGCGCCGAGCTTTCCGTACTGATCGACAAGATTTCCTCCAACTTCACCACATACGGCACCATCGACAACCAAGGGCGGCAGGGCGACGGCAGCGGACAGGCCCACGGCGGGCTCTCCGACATCACTAGCGAAGTCAGCCGTGCCAACGAGGTGAAATCGGTACTTGACCTGCCGAGCGTACAAGCTAGCAACCTGTACAACAGCCTTTCCGAGCCTGGCAAGCGGGCCTTCGAAACCCTGCGCAACGTAGTGGGGCAAAAGGCCAAGGACAGCTGGAACCTGATGGCCTTTGTTCTGTTACCTGCCTTGAGCGAGAAATTCGCACCCAAGGGTCGAATCTTTGCCTTCAGCGTCACCCAGGTCTTGGTCTCTACGGAAATTTCCACGCAGACGCGTTTGATTCTGGATCCTGAGTTCGGGAGGAAGAACCGTCAATGGCAAATGCAGGTTGCCCAGCTCGAGAAGAACATCAAGGGCCTGCGACGCGCTCTTTCTCTACCGGGTAAAGGCCCCGACAAACGCTCGGCGCGCATACAGTTGCTCGGGCTTGAACAAAAGCGTGAGACGCTGAACCTGCAAAGGCCTAATGAAGTAATCGGCAGCGTCGCCACCGAAACAAAGATCAGCAACGTACAAACCCGCCAAGTGAACGCATGGCTCGCGACACTGGGCCAGTCAGAGCTGCTCGAGCAGTTGCAGCTCAAAGCAAAAAACTCGGCAGGCTATGCAGCCCGCAGCCGTCAGTGGATGAACCAGGAGCTCGGCGGCAGCTTGCCTGTGCTGGTCGCAGGGCTGAATATCTGGAATTTCATCAATAGCCTGGATAAGGCAAGTAATGACGGCATTTTCAGTGCGGATGAGCTGCGCACGGTCGGCGCCAACGCCGCCTATACCGCCAACGCACTGATGGCGCTCTGGACGGTGCCGGCCTGGAACAAATGGGCCAACATGCAGGGAACCCTCAGAACACGGACAACACAGCTAGCGAAAGCAGGGGTCAGCACTTGGCTGAAAGCTGGAAGTGCAGAGTTTTCAGTCTTGGCCCGGCAGTTGGTTTTGCGCACCATGGGTATGGCCGCATTTGGCGCCATCGCTGCAGGAGTAGAAGCCTGGCAGGTTTCCAAAGATATGGCTAAAACGGCCAGCACAACTGAGAACTTAGCTTTAGGCGTAAAATTCTACACATTGACTGCAATGGCAGGACTGGCAGGAGCCCAACTAATAGGCAGCGCCTTGGGCTTCTGGTTCGGTTTTGCCTGGGTCATGTCCAACCCGGTCACCATCATCATCGCGCTACTCGGCGTGATCTACCTGATCGCCAGCATGGTCGCCAACCAATACAAACGTGAGGGTCTGCGGTTATGGCTCTATCGCAGCAGTTGGGGCAAATCCCCCACCTGGACGCACAGTGACGAGGACCATAAGAAGGAACTGCGCACCCTGAAGGAAATCTGTTTGCGCCCCAGCCTGGCGGCTCGCGCCTCCACCTTGCCTTACTACGGGCGTGGCTCGCGTGTCTATACCGGATTCTGGCTCCAGCTCCTGCTACCGTCAGAACTGGCGGGAAAAACCGTAAAACTGCAACCGGCCATGGTCGACAGCGGCTGGTTCTCCGACAGCCTGATGCAAGGCATGGCGGACAAGCTCTACGACCAGTTCCTCGAAGGCCACTGGGCGCCCATCGAACAATTTGGTCAACCGCCCGCACAGCGCCCGAACGGGCCGCTGCCTGGTGACACCCTCTATCCCGAGGGCACACAGCACCGCCTCTGGCAAACCTGGATCGCCTACCAGCGCCCCCCCGTGCTGGAGCTGGAAGTTCGCTACCCGGAGCAGATTCTGGAAAGCGCCAACGGCCAAGGCTATATGTTCCGCGTGGATATAGGCACCTCGTCCTCCGAGGCGGATCTGAAAAGCGATGCGTTCAGCAAGGAGCCTATTGCCGATATGGTGCTCTCTTCACAAAGCACCCGTTTGCTCTCCTTGCAGATACCACATATGAGTGAATGATTGCTTATGAGCAGTAACTTGAACAAACTTATCCAGACTCTGCCCTGGAACCAGCCCATCGAACTTCCAGCACACCACCATTGGAAGCACGCCAACCAACCTGCCTTACTGGAATGGAGCCTTAAAGCAAGACCCTACAACACAAGAGTCGCAAATATTATGTTTTTCTCCCTACTAACAATTATAACTTTAGTATTTGTTGGTGCTGCTCACAAGATAGCCGCTCAGTCATTGCTTGAAAAGCTTATGGGCATTCCGTTCTATCTATTGACAATGGGGGGGATATATAGCATGACGCATCAAAAAACAAAATTCGCTTATCGATTTACCCAGAGGGGCATAGAGGTCTGCGAGTGGAAAGCGCCAGGCAAAGGCTGGATGATCGCTTTGAAGTGGCTGACGGTTATCGCAGCCATCGCCGTTCTATTCGTTGTTGCACTTGACCCATCGGCCTTTTGGGTAGCACTCGCCGGGCCTGGCGGCATGGGTTTAATTTATCTAGGCCTAGCTAACTCAAAGCGATTCCAAGAATTACACACAAGCTACCACACGTATGAGTACCAATGGAGCGAGTTCAAAAATATCACTTTGGACCGGCCTAAGAAGATAATTTGCCTTGAGGCACCCTGGCTCAGCCCGCACTCAAATGAATATGTAGACTGGCCGTTCTACATTTTCTCGGATAAACGTAATTTCGACAAACACGCCACTCTCATCCAAGAACAGCTAAAAGAACTCCCCCTCAACAAAGAAAGCGTCTCAGTACTGCAATTCTAGCTTCGTAGTGCCAAATTACTCTCTTGCAGGCGCACATTCGAGTAGATGGTTACTTATGTGCAGCACCTTGATGCAGATCCCTACAGGCTCTTCCCTTGGTTTTCCAAACAGGCTGATGCAAGGCATGGCAGACAGGTTCTACGACCAGCTCCTCGAAGAGCACTGGGCACCCATCGACAAATTTGGCCAACCGCCCGCACAGCTCCCTAACGGGCCGCTGCCTGGTGACACCCTCTACCCCAAGGGCACACAGCACCGCGTCTGGTAAACCTGGATTGCTTACCAGCGCCCCCCGTGCTGGAGCTGGAAGTTCGCTACCCGGAGCAGATTCTGGAAAGCGCCAACGGGCAAGGCTATATGTTCCGCGTGGATATAGGTGCCTCGTCCTCCGAGGCTGACCTGAAAAGCGATGCTTTCAGCAAGGAGCCCAATACCGATACGGTTCTATCTTCACAAAGCACCCGCTTGCTCCCCTTGCAGGTGCGTAAGCGCTCCATAAACCCCTTCCGCCAAGACGGGGTTTGTTTTCAGGAAGCCGAGACAGAGGCCGGCGAGCAGTTCCACGGCAGCAGCGCTTCGTAGTCTTCGACGTTCCGTGCCGTTGGCAAACGTTCGAGGATGTAACGCAGCCAGGCGTAAGGTTCCTGCTCGTTGGCCTTGGCGGTTTCGATCAGGCTGTATATCTGGGCGCTCGCCGTGGCACCCTTGGGTGTGTCGCGGAACAGCCAGTTCTTGCGGCCAATGACGAACGGGCGGATGGCGTTCTCCGCGCGGTTGTTGTCGATGGGCAGGTGTCCACCTTCGACGTAGCGCACCAGTTTGTTCCGGTTACTGGCCAGGGAATTCACCGCCTTGCCCAGGGCCGTCTGCCCGGCGACCTGCGGCTGGGTTTTGTCGAGCCAAGCCTTAAGTTGTGCGAGTAGTGGCTGGCTGCGTTGCGGACGGGTGGTTAGGCGCTCGCTATCGTTGGCCTCTTTCAGGTCACGCTCGATGCCGTAAAGCTTGTTGATCAAGATCAGCGCCATGTCGGCCCGGCCGGTCTTGCCCTTGGGCTGCACCTTCTGCGCCTCGACGAACTTGCGCCCCGCATGCGCCCAGCAGGCTAGGCGTTCGATGCCCTCTTGCGCGGCCACGGCGTTGTAGCCGGCGTAGTCGTCGGTCATCAGCGAGCCGCAATGGCCGTCGAGCAGGCGCAAGGGCACCTCCTGCGCGCGGCTGGCGCTACCCTGGGCCTGGCCGTCAGCGAGTGGGAGGCCATTCGCGCCTATATGGAGGAAAGCCCCTCGGCCTCCTGCGCTTATCTGTTCGGCTTTCTCGCCATCCAGTTCTTCAGCGGTTGGCACCTGCCGTGCCATGTCTCCGCCTGGGTCAACCGCCGGCCCAGGGCCAGCTTCCCCAAGGAAGTACTGGACTGGTCGCAACCCCTGCCATCCGAGCAATGGGCCGTGCCTAGCGAAGCCCTGAAGAAACAAAGCGCCGACATCCGCAAAGCCTTCGCCAAGGGGCAAGACCTGGTGGACTACTTCAAGGTGCCGTTGAGCAAACCCGAGACTGAAGTACGCGAAAGCTTGCCTAGCGCTTGAAGGTCAAGCGAGGAATGATAGAAGTTTGCGGCCATTGGGCCCCCCTTCTCTGCTCGATTGCCCGGCCATGCGCGTCAAGTAGTTGGCCAAGGTCAATCTCAAGAGGCCAACCACCATCCCGCCCCGTTGCGATCTGCGACTTGCATACGAAGAGCAGCAAATCGACGTTCGCCCCTCACTCCGGCACCTCCACACACACATGAATCGCATCGTGCCGCCAGTACTCCACGTCACAATCGATCAACCGCTCGTGCTGGTCGCGGTTGAGGCGGGTGATACGTAGCGCCGGGCTGCCAGGGGCGGTGCGCAGGATTGTGGCGGCTTCGGGGTGCAGGGCCGTGGGGACCATGTCGAAGCGGACCCGGCCGTAGTGAATGCCGTATTCGCTGGCGTAGAGCTCGGTCAGCGAGCGGGTCAGGTCATCGTCGAGGATGCCTGGGAAGTAGCTGGAGTTCAGATAGTGTTCGACGTAGAGCACCAGACGACCGTCGATGCGCCGCGCCCGGCGGATCTGGATGACGCCGGACAACGCCGGCAATCCCAGCCGCGCGCAAATGTCTGCCGCGGCGGGTACCAACCGGGCCGATAACACCTCGGTCGCCGGAATCCGCCCTTGCTCGCTAACCATGGCGTGGAAATGGCTACGTACGAGCGGGTTGTAGGCGATCCGAGGCGGTGAGACAAACCAGCCGCGGCGATCCTCCCGGTAGATCAACCCCTGCGACTCGAGCTGGCCTAGCGCTTCTCGCAGCGTGATACGTGTGGTGGCGAAGAGCTCGCTGAGCTTGCGCTCGGACGGCAGCTGCCGGCTGGGCGGCAGCAAGCCATGGGCGATCTGCTCCTGCAGCGATCGACAGATCACCGTAACCGCCCGAGGTGCCTCGTCGCGCATCAATCTCTCCTCCGCTGGGCTAGTCCAGCACTAGATCGGAGCCTTTGCTCTCGTTACCTCGACCGTGAATACCATTCAGATTAGGTAAGCCGAATGACCGCCGCGTGACATTGGCACAGAAAAAACCGGACCCGCTGAGGTTGTTTCGAATCATCAAGCGCATCGGCGAATTTCGTCAGCCCACGCCAGGTAAGGCTCTCAGCCTGAGCTAGGCTTGCTACGGCACTCCTGTCGCGGTGTCGTCCCAAGGGCGGCGGCGGAGACAACGACATCAATATGTCATTTGTACCCGCTAGATTGGCTCGAGATCTTGCTGATCTAGACCAACGACCTGCGAAAGGAGCTTCTGATGAAACGACTGCTGCTGGCATCAATGCTGGGATCGGCGATCGCCCTGGCGACATCGGCGAACGCTGCACAAACGGACCTGAAAGGCCTCGAAGAGGCGGCGCGCGCGGAAGGTGAGGTCAACAGCGTCGGCATGCCGGACAGCTGGGCCAACTGGAAGGACACCTGGCAGGACCTGGAAAAGAAGTACGGTCTCAAGCACATGGACACCGACATGAGCTCGGCCCAGGAGATCGCCAAGTTCGCCGCTGAGAAAGACAACGCTACGGCCGACATCGGTGACGTCGGCGCCGCGTTCGGGCCCATCGCTGTTCAGCAGGGCGTGACGCAAGCCTACAAACCGAGCACCTGGGAGCAGATTCCCGACTGGGCGAAGGACAAGGACGGCCATTGGATGTTGGCCTACACCGGCTCGATTGCCTTCATCGTTAACAAGCAGCTGGTCAAGGAGGTGCCGACGTCCTGGGCCGAGCTCAAGAACGGCGGGTACAAGGTCGCCATCGGTGACGTCAGCGCGGCCGCCCAGGCCGTGAACGGTGTGCTGGCGGCTGCCATCGCCAGCGGCGGTGACGAGACGAACATCCAGCCGGGCCTGGATTATTTTGCCGAGATCGCCAAGCAGGGTCGCCTGTCCCTGTCGAACCCGACGATCCAGACGCTGGAGCGCGGCGAAGTGGAAGTCGGTGTGGTGTGGGACTTCAATGGCCTGTCGTATCGCGACCAGATCGACCCAAGCCGCTTCGAAGTCGTGATCCCGTCGGATGGCTCGGTGATTTCAGGCTACACGACCATCATCAACAAGTGGGCCAAACACCCCAACGCCGCCAAGCTCGCCCGCGAGTACATTCTTTCCGATGCCGGGCAGATCAACCTGGCCAAGGGCAACGCCCGGCCGATCCGCGCAGAGCACCTGACCCTGCCGGCCGAGGTGCAGGCGAAACTGCTGCCGAACGAGCAGTACGCCAAGGTCAAGCCCATCGAGAATGCCGATGCCTGGGAAGCGACCTCCAAGGCACTGCCGCAGCAGTGGCAGGAAAACGTGATCATCGAGATGGAATGACGGCGTCGAGGCGTAGGGTGGACTGATGCACACCCTACGCGCCCACTGCCTTCAACAGGAACGTCTCATGCGCAAAGCCATCCTTGTGATCCTCGACGGCCTGAGCTATTCGGTGGCCGAGCATGCCATGGGGCACCTACATGCCTTGAGCATCGCCGGGCGTGGCGCCTTGTACCGCACGCAGTGCGAGCTGCCGGCACTGTCCCGGCCGCTGTACGAGTGCATCCTCACCGGCGTGCCGCCCATCGAAAGCGGCGTTGTGCACAATGATGTGGTGCGCCTGTCCACCGAGCGCAGCGTTTTCCACTACGCCCGAGAGGCCGGGTTGAGCACAGCCGCCGCGGCTTACCATTGGGTCAGCGAGCTGTACAACCGCGCGCCGTTCCATGCAGCAAGCGACCGTCACAGCGAGACGCCCGACCTGCCGATTCAGCACGGGCATTTCTACTACGAAGACCTCTACCCGGACTCGCACCTGTTCGCCGACGCCGAAAGCCTGCGGCTGCGGCATCGCCCCGACTTTCTGCTTGTACACCCGATGAACATCGACGACGCCGGCCACAAGCACGGTCTGGATTCGTCTCGGTACCGCAACGCGGCGCGCCGCGCCGACGTCCTGCTAGCGGAATACCTGCAGCGTTGGCTGGATGACGACTACCAGGTTTTGATCACAGCCGACCACGGCATGAACGGCGATCGCTCCCATAACGGCCTGCTACCGGAGGAACGAGAAGTGCCGCTGTTCGTGCTCGGCTCGGCGTTCAGCCTCGATCCGGCCGCACAACCAAAACAGACCGAGCTGTGCGGCACGCTATGCGAATTGCTCGGCGTACCGCATGACAAACCGGCGTGTCGGGAGCTGCTGAAATGACCGCGCCGCTCGAAGACAATCTCAAGACCGCAGCCATCCGAGACGGTGCCAGCCCTACCGCGGCAAGCCGTCGCGCACCGCGCGGCAGTTGGCTGGCGCTGCTCTGCCTGCTGCCGTTCGCCCTGTTCTTTTTCGCCTTTCAGATCGCCCCGCTCTTATGGGTGACGGTCAACAGCCTGAACACGCCCGACGGTTGGGGACTGGCCAATTTCCAGAAGATCTTCGGCTCGAAGTTCTACCTGCAGGCCATCAAGCACAGCCTGCAGATCGCCTTCTGGTCGAGCCTGTTCGGCATCCTCATCGCGATTCTGGGTAGCTACTCGCTGCGCCAGGTCGACTCGAAGTTGCGCGACTTCGTCATGGCCTTTTCCAACATGACCAGCAACTTCGCCGGGGTGCCGCTGGCGTTCGCCTTCGTCATCCTGCTCGGTTTCAACGGGGCGTTGACGATCCTGCTCAAGCAGGCCGGGATCATCGAGGACTTCAACCTCTACTCCAAGACCGGCCTAATCGTGCTCTACACCTATTTCCAGATCCCGCTGGGCGTGCTGCTGCTCTACCCCGCCTTCGATGCGCTGCGCGAGGACTGGCGTGAGTCGGCCTCCTTGCTGGGCGCCGGGACCTGGAGCTACTGGCGCCATATCGGCCTGCCGGTCTTGACGCCGGCACTGCTCGGCACGTTCGTCATCCTGCTGGCCAATGCACTGGGGGCCTATGCCACCGTCTATTACCTCACCACGGGTAACTTCAACGTATTGCCGATCCGCATCGCGGCGATGATTTCCGGTGACATCTCGCTGGACCCGCACATGGCCAGCGCCCTAGCGATGGTGCTGGTGGGGCTGATGGCGGTGATCACCGTGGCGCACCAGCTGCTGCTCAGGAGGAGCTACCATGCGAGCCGCTGAAGCCAGGCGCGGCGTGCTCTACCACCGCGTTGTGGTGTGGCTGCTGTTCTTCATCCTGCTGCTGCCATTGGCGGCGACCTTTCTCTACTCGATCTCCAGCAGCTGGTCGGCCACCATCCTGCCGGACGGGCTGACCTTCGACTGGTACCTGCAGCTCTGGAGTGAAGAGCGCTTCCTGCACGCGTTCGCCCAGTCGTTGCTGGTCTGCCTGGGTGCGCTGGCCCTGGCGGTGGTGCTGATCCTGCCGCTACTGTTCGTGGTGCATTACCACTTTCCCAAGCTCGACGGGCTGATGAACATCCTGATCCTGTTGCCCTTCGCCGTGCCGCCGGTGGTGTCCTCGGTCGGCCTGTTGCAGCTCTATGGTTCGGGTCCGCTGGCGATGGTCGGCACACCATGGATCCTCATTGGCGCCTACTTCACCATCGCGCTGCCATTCATGTACCGCGCGATCAGCAACAACCTGCAGGCGATCAATCTGCGCGACCTGATGGATGCCGCCCACCTCCTCGGCGCCAGCACTTGGAAGGCGGCGTTCCTCGTCGTGCTGCCGAACCTGCGCAAGGGGTTGATGGTGTCGCTGTTCCTGTCGTTTTCGTTTCTGTTCGGCGAGTTCGTCTTCGCCAACCTGCTGGTCGGTACCCGCTACGAAACCTTGCAGGTCTACCTGAACAACATGAAAAACAGCAGCGGCCATTTCAACAGTGCGCTGGTGATCTCCTACTTCTTCTTCGTGCTGGTGTTCACCTGGGCGGCGACCCGGTTGAATCGCGAACGCACGGCGTGACGCTGCTGACCGACGTGACCCACCCAGACAGGAATTTCCCATGAGTTACCTTTCCATTCGTGGCCTGCATAAAGCTTTTGGCGACACTCGGGTCTTCAGCGATATCGACTGCGAGATTGGCAAGGGCGAGCTGATCACGTTGCTTGGCCCCTCCGGCTGCGGCAAGTCCACCTTGCTGCGCTGTATCGCCGGGCTGACCGAGGTCGAAGGCGGGCAAATCCTGCTGGACGGCAAGGACCTGGTGCCAACCCCACCGCAGAAACGCCAGATCGGCATGGTTTTTCAGAGCTATGCGCTGTTCCCCAACATGACGGTGGAACAGAACGTCTCCTTCGGCCTGCGCATGCAGAAGGTCGCAAAGGATGAAAGCGCGCGGCGGGTGGCCGAGGTGCTGGCGATGGTCGAGCTCGGTGAGTTCGCCCGCCGCTACCCGAGCCAACTCTCCGGCGGCCAATGCCAGCGTGTGGCCCTGGCGCGCTCGCTGGTCACGCGCCCGCGCCTGCTGTTGCTCGATGAACCTCTATCGGCTTTGGATGCGCGAATCCGCAAGCATCTGCGTGAACAGATTCGCGCCATCCAGCAGGAGCTGAGGCTGACCACCATTTTCGTCACCCATGATCAGGAAGAAGCGCTGACCCTTTCCGATCGCATCCTGCTGATGAATGACGGATGCATCGTACAGAGTGCCGATGCTGAAACCCTCTACACCGCGCCGGTGAATGCCTTTGCCGCTGGCTTTATTGGTAACTACAACCTGCTCAGCGCCGATATCGCCTCCCGATTGTTGCAACGCCCTGTTCATTCGAAAATGGCGATCAGACCGGAAGCCATTACGCTGGTGAACGCAGCCGTGAATGGAGATGAGATTGCTGCGGTCATCAAAGGCCATAGCCTGCTGGGCAACGTGATCCGCTACAGCGTGGTGGCGCGCGACGTCGAGCTGATGGTTGACGTTCTCAATCGATCTGCCGCCGATCTCTATCCCCGCGGCCGCCAGGTAAGCCTTACCATCGACGCTTCGGCACTTCACGAGGTGGCTTGATGGCACTGGCAATTTTTGACCTGGACGAAACCTTGATCGACGGCGATTGCGCCAGCCTCTGGGCCCACGAAATGGCCAAGATCGGCTGGGTGGACGGCGAGTCCTTTTTGCGCAAGGACGCCGAGCTGATGGCCGAATACGCCTTCGGCACGTTGGCGATGGAGGATTACATGACCTTCAGCCTGGCGCCGCTGGTGGGCCGCACGGCCGAGGAAGTGGCTCATGTGGTCGAGCCCTTCGTTGAAGATGTGATCGAGCCGCTGATCTACAGCGACGCCATGCGTCAGGTCGCTCAGCACCGCATGGCAGGTGACCGCATCCTGGTGATCTCCGCTTCGGCAGCGTTTCTGGTCGAAGCAGTGGCCAGCCGACTCGGCATCGGGGATGTGCTGGCGATCCAGCTGGAGGAACAGCACGGTTTCTACAGTGGCAACACCCGAGGCGTGCTCACCTACCGAGAAGGCAAGGTGACGCGGTTACGCGAGTGGGCTGAGGCCCAGGGAGAGTCGCTGGAGGGCGCGTCCTTCTACTCCGACTCGATCAATGACCTGCCACTGCTCGAGCAGGTGGCGCATCCGTTCGTGGTGAACCCTGACCCGCTGCTGCGCGAGCAAGCCGAGGCGAAGGGCTGGCCTCAACTGGCCTGGCGTTGAAGCAGGACGCCTGGATCAGCCCTCGGCACTCAAGGGCAGCAGAACGCGGAACAGTGCGCCGTTGCCCTCTTTGCTCTCGACGTGGATCCGGCCTTTGTGCGCCTTGACGATCTGTTCGGCGATGAACAGGCCAAGCCCCAGGCCGGCACTGCTTTCGCTGCCTTCGGCGCGCTCGAACTGACAGAAGATTCGCTCCAGGCTCTTCTGGCTGATGCCGATACCCTGGTCGCGCACTTCGATGCAGGCATCGTTCTCCCAGACGCTGACGCTTACCTGCACCGGCTTGCCCGCGCCGTAACGCATGGCATTGGTCAGTAGGTTGGCCAGAACCTGCTCGATCCGGAACTCGTCCCAGAATCCGATCACCGGTTCCGGGCGCTGAAACAGCAGCGTGCAGCCGCTGGCCTCCATCTGCGGAGCGAAATTTTCCACCACATTGGAGACCAGGACGCCGAGATCCAGGCGGGTTGGCCGAATCGACAGCTTGCCAGTGCGAATCCGCGAGACATCGAGCATATCGTCGATCAGGCGGATCAGGCTCTTGATTTGCCGTTCATCCTTGTCGACCATCTGCCGCAGCTTGTCCTCACTGAACGCGGCAAAGTTGCTGCGACCGAGCTGCATCTTGCGCAGTTGTACTTCCAGGATCAGGGTGTTGAGCGGCGTCTTCAGCTCGTGGGAGACGATCGACATGAAGTCATCGCGCATGCGCACGGCATCTTCCAGATCAGCCTTGGTGCTGCGCAACTCGTCGAGCAACACTTCCTGCTCCCGACGGCTCTGCTCCAGGGCCTCGAGCTGGCGCGCCAGACGTTTGCGGTTGCGATACAGATCGACGAAGACGCTGACCTTGCTGCGCACGGCATGGGTATCGAGCGGCTTGTGCATGAAATCGACCGCGCCACTTTCATAGCCCTTGAATGCGTAGTTGAGCTCGCGTCCGGCGGCGCTGACGAAGACGATGGGGATCTGCTTGGTCCGCTCGGTTCCACGCATCAGCTCGGCCAGCTGAAAGCCGTCCATGCCGGGCATCTGCACATCGAGGATGGCAAGCGCGAACTCATGTCGCAGCAGCAATTCAAGCGCCTGCTCGGCCGATTCGGCCTGATGCACACGGATACCCGGCGCCTTCAGCAGGGCATCGAGAGCCAGCAGATTCTCGGGCAAATCATCGACGATCAGGAGGTTCGCTTCATCCGTTCGGTCAGGCATGGGTCACTCCAGTTCGCGCAACAGTCGATGAATATCGCACAAGGGCAAAATATGATCCGGCGCGAAGCGCTGGAGTGCTGCGAGGGGCATGGTTGGGACTTCGGCTTCCAGCGGATCCTGAACGACGGTCAGGCCGCCGGCCTGCTTGATGGCCTGGAGGCCGGCGGCACCGTCCTCGTTGGCGCCCGTCAACAGGATACCCGCCACACGCTCGCCCCAGGCATCGGCGGCGGATTCGAACAGGACATCGATCGAAGGCCGGGAAAAATGCATCGCGTCGTCCTGGCTGAGGGACAGGCTCAGATCCTCCTCCACCAGCAAGTGATAGCCTGGGGCAGCGAAATAGAGGGTGCCGCCCCGCACCGGCTCCTTGTCATCCGCTTCCTTTACCTTCAGGTCCGTCTTGCGCTGGAAGATCTCGACCAGCTGCGTAGGCCCGGTAGGTGGCACATGCTGAACCATCAGCAGCGGCAAGCGGAACGTGCGCGGCAATCCGGTCACCAGCGCACTGAGCGCGGCCAGACCACCCGCGGATGCGCCGATCACCACGGCGTCCAAGGACCGGCCAGACGGCCTGGCAGAAGCATCAGCTGCGTGCGTCATAGCTTGCGGAACACCCTTTCCTGCTTGTCGAAAGCCTCGAACCGCTCGGCAAAGCCGGAAAACTCAACGGTTTCCTTGCTGCCGAGGCCGAGAAATCCCCGATGACAAAGTGACTCGTGAAACAGGCCAAAGGCCCGGTCCTGCAATGGCTTGTTGAAATAGATGAGCACGTTGCGGCATGAAATCAGCTGCGTCTCGGCGAACACGCTGTCGGTTGCCAGGCTGTGATCGGCGAAGGTCATCCTTTCCTTCAGCGACTTGTCCATGATTGCTGAATCATAGGCGGCCGTATAGTAATCGCTAAGGCTATGCCTACCACCGGCACGCTGGTAATTGTCGGTGTACTGCTGCATGTCGCCAATGTCGAAGATGCCCTGCCGCGCGCGTTCGAGCGAGCGCGGATTGATATCGGTGGCGTAAAGGATGGTGCGCTCCAGCAGCCCCTCCTCCTTGAGCAGGATCGCCATCGAATAGACCTCTTCCCCCGTGCTGCAGCCGGCAATCCAGATCTTCAGTGACGGATAGGTGCGCAGCACCGGGACAACCTGCTCGCGCAGCGCCCGGTAATAGCCGGGATCCCGGAACATCTCGCTCACCGGAATGGTGAGGAACTGCAGCAGTTCCATGAACGCCGTTGGATCGTGGAGGATCCGCCCCTGCAGGTGCGAAATGGTCTCGCAATTCATCTGCTTGAGCGCCAGCAAGACGCGGCGTTTCAGAGAGGCGCTGGAATAGTCGCGAAAATCGTAGCTGTAGCGCAGATAGATCGCTTCGATCAGCAGCTTCAGTTCGATGGCCTGGTTGCGGTGCGGCATCTCACAACAGCTCCACTTTTGGCAGCCAGACACGGATCAGCGAAAACAGGCGGTCCAGGTCGATGGGCTTGGCCAGGTAATCATTGGCCCCGGAACTCAGGCAGCGATCCTGATCATCCTTCATCGCCTTGGCGGTCACGGCGATGATCGGCAGCTTGGCGAAACGCGCATCCTTGCGGATTTCCTGCATGGCGGTGAAGCCGTCCATCTCCGGCATCATGATGTCCATTAGCACCAGGTCGATGTCGCCGACCTGCTGCAACTGGGCGATGGCCTCATGGCCGTTGCGGGCGATCTCGATCAGTGCGCCCTTCTGCTCCAGCGCACTGGTCAGGGCGAATACGTTGCGTACGTCGTCGTCGACCACCAGGATCTTGCGCCCCTCGAAGGCCTTTTCTCGACTGCGCACGCTTTTCAGCATCTTCTGGCGCTCCGGCGGCATGTCGGATTCGACCTTGTGCAGAAACAGCGTGACCTCGTCGAGCAGCCGCTCCGGTGAGCGCGCGCCCTTGATGATGATCGACCGTGAATACTTCATCAGCGCCGCTTCTTCATCGCGGGTGAGGTTGCGGCCGGTGTAGACGATCACCGGAGGGAAGGAACAGATCTCCTCGCGCGCCATCCGCTCGAGCAGCTGATGGCCGTCCATGTCAGGCAGCTTGAGGTCGATGATCATGCAGTCGAAGACCGTCGAGCGCAGCAGTTCGAGGGCCTGCTCACCGAACTCCACCGCGGTAATCTCGATGTCGACATCCTCGATCAGCCGGGACACGCTCTCGCGCTGGCGGGCGTCGTCCTCGACCAGCAGGATGCGTTTGACCTTCTGCGCCAGCTTGGCTTCGAAACGGCCGAACACCTCCTTGAGGTCCTCGCGCGTCGTCGGTTTGGTCGCGTAGCCGATGGCGCCCATCTGCAACGCGGCTTCCTTGCGGTCTTCCACCGAGACGATATGCACCGGAATGTGCCGGGTGATCGAGTTTTCCTTGAGTCGCTCCAGCACCGTCAGGCCTGAATGATCGGGCAAGCGCATGTCCAGCAGGATCGCATCGGGACGGAACTGCAGGGCTGTGTCGAAGCCGTGATCAGCGTTCTGTGCAATCAGACAGCTGTACTTCAGCTCGTGGGCAAGATCACGAAGGATGCCGGCGAACTGCGGCTCGTCCTCGATCACCAGTACCGAGCGCTCGAACGGGAAGCCCTCCCGGTCGTCGGAGAGGCCCGGCGCGCTCAGCTCCGGAGCGCGAAGCGGAGCTGCCTGAGCCGGACTGACCTGCACCGGTGCTGGCGCTGGCGGGACCTCGGGAACCTGTGAGACCGGCAGCGGAGTGGGCGCTTCGACGGCCACCGGGGCGCTGTAGTTTTCCGGCACGATCAGGGTAAAGACGCTGCCTGCCCCCGGCTCGCTGCTGACCTCGATGGTGCCGCCCAGCAGTTGCGCCAGCTCGCGTGAGATGGACAGGCCCAGGCCAGTGCCGCCGTAGCGGCGATTGGTTGTGCCGTCCGCCTGACGGAAGGCTTCGAAAATCACGTCCTGCTGATCGACCGGAATGCCGATGCCGGAATCGCGGACGGCAAAGGCGACCTGGCCCTCGCCGTGGCGGGTCACGTGCATTTCCACCGATCCCTTCTCGGTGAACTTGAAGGCATTGGACAGCAGGTTCTTGAGTATCTGCTCCAGACGCTGGCGGTCGGTATAGAGACTCGACGGCAGGTCGTCCGCCAGTTCCACGTTGAACTGCAGCGACTTTTCCAGCGACTGGGCCAGAAACAGGCTCCTCAGCCCGTCAGCCAGGCGAGAGAGGACCAGTAACTCGGGATGAACGTCGAGCTTGCCAGCTTCGACCTTGGAGATGTCGAGGATGTCGTTGATCAGGTTCAGCAGGTCGTTGCCTGCAGAATAGATGGAGCGCGCGAACTGCACCTGGTCGTCGTGCAGATTGCCGTCAGGGTTGTCTGCCAGCAGCTTGGAGAGGATCAGCGAGCTGTTCAGCGGCGTGCGCAGCTCATGGGACATGTTGGCGAGAAATTCGGATTTGTAGCGGCTGGCGCGCTGCAGTTCCTCGGCGCGCTCTTCGAGCATCAGCTGCACTTCGTGCAGGCGGTTGTTCTTCCGATCCATTTCGTCGCGTTGGCGGGCCAGCTCGGCGGAGTGCTCGGCCAGCTGCTCGTTGGTCTGTTCCAGCTCGGCCTGCTGTTCTTCCATGTGCGCCTGCGACTCGCGCAGTGCGTTGGATTGTTCTTCGAGCTCTTCGTTGGCGGCGCGCAGTTCTTCCTGCTGCACCTGCAGTTCTTCGTTGAGCTGCTGCGTCTCGGCCAGCACCCGCTGCAGGCGCTGGCGGTAGCGTGCAGCCTCGATGGCCGAGCCGACGCCATCACTGATGCGCCGCAGCAGCTCGCCATCCTCATCGCGCAGTGGCCGCAGGAAACCGATCTCCAGCACCGCGTTGAGCATGCCGCTGTCTTCGACGGGTGCGATCAGTACGGACCTGGCATCGGCATCACCCAGCGCCGAGCTGACCTTGAGGTATCCGGGCGGTACGCTATCGATCGTCATGGCACGGCGTTCCAACGCCACCTGGCCGACCAGCCCCTCGCCCAGCTCGAGTGTCCGCCCGTTGTTCAGGCGATCCTTGTCCCAGCCGAACTCGGCGACCCGTTGCAGCTTGCCGTCCTGTGTGACGTAAAGCGCCCCGACGGCCATTTCCAGGTAACGCGAAAGGAAGCTGAGAATGTTCTGGCCCAGGGTCGGCAGCGCCTGCTCACCGATGATCGACTCGCTGAGCAGCGACTGGCCGGTGCGGTACCAGGCCTGTTTTTCCAGTGCCGCGGCGTGGGCTTGCTGTTTCTCCAGCGACTCGGCGTAACTGTCGGACAGGCTCAGAAGATCGCGACGGCCGAAGTAAACCAGCAAGCCGCTGAACAGGAGGCTGAACAAGAGGAACGCGCCGATCAGAGCGGTGGTGATTGTCTCGGCCGTATCGGTGCGTTCCTTGCGCACCTGCCGCTCGTAGGCGATAAAGCTGTTGAGCAGCTGTCGCTGTTCTGTCTTGAGCTCCAGCCCTCGGCGGCTACGTACGTACTCTGTCACCGTCTCGCCCTGGCCACGGCGAGCGATAGCACCGTTGGCGTAGTCAAGCCATTGCTGGTGCAGCGCCCTGACGCGCTGCACACGGTTGAGCTGGACCGGGTCGTCGCTGGCGTAGTCATGCAGCCGCTCGAGCTGCTCTTCCAGCAGCGGAAGCTCTCGCCGGTAGGGGTCGAGGAACGCCTCCTCACCGGCAATCAGATAACCGCGCATAGACGCTTCGACGTCGCCGATCAGCTTGAGGGCTTCGTGGGCGTAGGACACGCCGACGACGGACCGCTCTACCCAGTGGCTGACATTGAGCAGGAAGTAGACGATGGCGCTGAAAAAGAATGCGCTGAGAAATCCGAAGCCAAGCGGGACCGCCACGTTGCGGTTGAGAATGCGCCTGAAGTTGTTCTGATCGATGTAGGAGTCGCCCATCCGCTTTCCTTTTCGAGCGCGCCCATGGCGGCTACTCACAGCAGCACGAGGAAGCTGCAAGGCGTCAAGCCGTGCACCATTCCCGGCACGTTCAAGGTGATTCGCGTGAAATAGAAGCTCACGCATGCAAGTCGACCCGGGACTTTACACCGCCTCGCTTTCAATCACAAAAAAGCCCGGCCGAAAGGCCGGGCTCAGAATTCTGGTTGCTGCGGGCTAGCGACGGGCAATGATCCAGACCGCGTGGATGATGCCCGGGATGTAGCCAAGCAGCGTCAGCAGAATGTTCAGCCAGAAGGCGCCGCCCAGGCCTACCTGCAGGAATACCCCCAGCGGCGGCAGCAGTATCGCGATGATGATGCGGATCAGGTCCATCGTGGTTCCCCTAAGGTCTGGTTTTGGCCAATTAGGCCTACTGTGAATCGACAGGATCTCCTGCCATGGGTTCCTTCTGCCTGGAGCCGACAGACCGCAACGGGCTAACGAAGGAAGGGGATCCGGCCATCACGGAGCGCGAGGCGGACCTGGCCTGCTGCGCTGGCGGCGGATGTTGATCCAAGAGAGCACGGCCAGCGCCAGCATCAGGCCGGTCATGTTGAAGTTACCCATCGCACCGTAGCCCAGGGCCGCCAGCGAACAGGCGACCAGGCCGATCCAGCGCACGTAGCCCATCAGGGTGCGAACGGTTCTGCCGACGCGATCGTCATCGGGCGACGTCATCTTGCCGGCCTCGCCCGCATGCGCTCGAGCTCCTTGGCATCATGGCTGCAGAACAGCGTGACCTCGTCCCGGTGCTCCAACGACAGGGTCCAGAGCCGATGCTGGTTGGCCAGACGCGCCGTCCGGTCGACCTCCATCATGCGTTGATAGAAGCGCAACCCCGGCGTGCAGTGCCGCTCGGTCTGCCCGACTTCCTCTCGATAGAAATAGGCATCTCCGGCATGCAGCAGCCAGCCGGCATCGGTCTGCAAGGCCACGCCGGCATGCCCGTGGGTGTGCCCCGTCAGCGGAATCAGCATGATTTCCGGCGGCAGGCCGCGCAGCTCCCGCACCGCCTGGAAGCCGAACCAGGTATCGCCGCCCGGCTCGTAGAATTGCCAGTTGCGCACCCCGTCCCACTGTTGATGACGATAACGCCGGTGACCCAGAAAACTGCGCGTTGTACGCGCCGCGTCCATTTCCCGCTGCAGGACATGAACCTGGGCGCCGGGAAAATCCTCCAGACCGCCAGCGTGGTCGAAATCCAGATGCGTCAGCACGATATGCCGTACATCTTCGGCCGCGAATCCAAGCTGGCGTACCTGTTCCAACGCTGTGAACCGGCGCTCGAACTGGATGTTGTTGAAGGCGATGAAGAAGCTGCTGAGACGCTTGCGAGGCTCCAGCACATCGCAAGTGCCGAAGCCCGTATCGACCAGCACCAGGCCATGAGTGTCGGTTTCGATCAGCAGGCAATGGCACACCAGGCTGGAGGTAAGCCCATGACTGAAGCCATCGAACAGCTTGCCGCCCAGCGGACACATGCAGCCGCAATTGAGGTGATGAACGCGCATGACACAACCTCCTCGGGAGACCGATGCCACGCAGCAGCTGGCTGCGCCATCGGACATCTTGATCATCTATCTATGTGTGAGGTCCAGGAGCGCAGCAGAGTTCAGGAACGCTCTGGCACCGGGGAAGGCTGATTCCGGCGCCGTAACAGGAACTACCCGCAGTTGAACTATCCTCAGGGGACCGAACAGTTCCATCGCTGTCTAACGCTGACACCGGGAGGCCACACCGATGTCCCAGCCCGTTAACCGGCTCGCCTGGCTGCTGATGCTGTTGCTGGTCCTCGCCAGTTCAACCCTTGCTGCGGCGCCGGTGATGGTGCTGCGTGTCGACGGCGTCATCGGGCCAGCCAGCGCCGACTACGTCATTCGCGGCATCCAGCGTGCCCGGGAGGCCGATGCGCAACTGCTGATACTGGAGCTGGATACGCCGGGCGGCCTGGATATCTCGATGCGCGCGATGATCAAGGAGATCCTCGCCAGCCCGGTGCCGATCGCCACCTACGTCACCCCCAGTGGCTCTCGGGCGGCCAGCGCAGGCACCTATCTGCTCTATGCCAGCCACGTTGCCGCCATGACGCCGGGCACCAATCTAGGCGCCGCCACGCCGGTTCAGATCGGCGGAGGCGGCAGCCCGCCCGCACCTTCGCCCGACACAGAAGAGGATGGCAAAGGAGGTGGCGACGCCATGAGCCGTAAACAGGTCAATGATGCAGCGGCCTATATCCGCGGCCTGGCGCAACTGCGTGAGCGCAACGCCGAATGGGCCGAGCGGGCAGTGCGCGAAGCGGTCAGCCTGTCAGCCCGCGAAGCACTGGAACAGAACGTGGTCGACTACCTGGCCGATGATCTTGGACAGCTGCTGAGCAGGCTGGACGGCAAGACCCTCCAGACCAGCACCGGCATGCACAGGCTGCAGACGGCCGGCGTCACCGTCGAACGCCATGATCCCGACTGGCGGGTCCGCATGCTGGCGGTCATCACCAACCCCAGCGTGGCGCTGGTCCTGATGATGATCGGCATCTACGGCCTGATCTTCGAGTTTTCCAACCCCGGCACTGGAGGCGGTGGCGTCATCGGCGGGATCTGCCTGCTGCTGGCGATGTTTTCGCTGCAGCTGCTGCCCGTCAATTACGCCGGTGTCGCGCTCATTCTGCTGGGCCTGGCGTTCATGGTCGCCGAGGCCTTCGTACCCAGCTTCGGCGTGCTCGGCCTGGGCGGCGTTGCCGCGTTCGTCACCGGTGCGGTGATCCTGATGGATACCGAGGTGCCGGGCTTCGGCATCCCGCTGACACTGATCGGCACGCTCGGCGTGATCAGCGCCCTGCTGGTCTTTGCCATCGTCAGCATGGCCTTGAAAGCCCGGCGACAACCGGTGGTCACCGGCGATGGCGAGCTGATCGGGCAGCTGGTTCGCATCACTGGCGTCCAGGCGGACCAACCCGGCAACGGCTGGGTACTGCTGCACGGCGAACATTGGCAAGTACGCAGCTCGGCACCGCTGGTGGTGGGACAGGAGGTCCGCGTGAAGGCACGACGCGGCCTGCAATTGGACGTGACGGCCGCCAACGAGCCGTCAATCGAGAAGAGGTGACGCATGGGTCTTGAAATGAGTTTTATCGCCGTCGCGGTGGTGGTTGTCGCATTGCTCGCATCGACGTTCCGCATCCTGCGCGAATACGAGCGCGGCGTAGTCTTCCAGCTGGGCCGCTTCTGGAAGGTCAAGGGGCCGGGCCTGATCATGATCATCCCCGGTATCCAGCAGATGGTACGGGTCGATCTGCGCACCCTGGTGCTCGACGTGCCGACCCAGGACGTGATCTCGCGGGACAACGTCTCGGTCAAGGTCAACGCGGTGGTCTACTACCGGGTGCTGGACGCCGAGAAGGCCATCATTCAGGTCGAGGACTACCACTCGGCGACCAGTCAGTTGGCGCAGACGACCCTGCGCGCGGTGCTTGGCAAGCATGATCTGGATGACATGCTGGCCGAGCGTGAGCAGCTCAACAACGATATCCAGCAGGTACTCGATGCGCAGACGGACGCCTGGGGCATCAAGGTCGCCAATGTGGAAATCAAGCATGTGGATCTGGATGAGTCGATGATCCGCGCCATCGCCAGGCAGGCCGAGGCGGAACGCGAACGACGCGCCAAGGTCATTCATGCTGAAGGCGAACTGCAGGCTTCGGAAAAACTGATGCAGGCTGCTGAAATGCTCGGCCGCCAACCGGGCGCCATGCAACTGCGCTACATGCAGACGCTGAGCAACATCGCCGGCGACAAGAACTCGACCATCGTCTTCCCGCTGCCCATGGAGCTGCTACAAGGCCTGGGTAACCTCACCAAGAAATCTGAATAGAGACCTTATATGCCCTTGCGCTCAGCCGTATCCGTTGTTCGCCTGCTCTCAGCCGTGCTGCTGACGCTCATCCTGGCGGGCTGCGCCGCGTTCTCCCAACGTGACCCGCTCAACGTGCAGGTTGCCGGCATCCAGCCGCTGCCCGGCGAAGGGCTGGAGCTGCGCATGGCGGTCAAGCTGCGAATCCAGAACCCCAACGACATGGCGCTGGATTACAACGGGGTGGCGCTGGACCTGGAAATAAACGGCCGGCGCCTGGCCAGTGGCGTCAGCGATGCAAGCGGCAGCGTCCCGCGCTTCGGTGAGACCGTGCTCAGCGTGCCGGTGACCATCTCGGCGTTTTCCGCCGCACGCCAGGCCCTCGGGCTGGCCGAGCACATCGGCCTCGATGAGGTGCCCTATGTGCTGCGCGGCAAGCTGGCCGGTGGATTGTTCGGAACCCAGCGTTTCGTGGAGAAGGGCACTCTGGACCTGAATGGCGCCCTGGCCGGTCCCTATCGACGGCCATGAACCGCGCAGCTGCGGATCGAAACGACAGGTCTGGCTGCCGCGCCTAGCCTCAGTCCGGGGCGCGCCGAGCCTGCATCGCTCAGGAGGCGCCCTGTTTCCCCCCGTCCAACCGACAGCTCCCGGCCCGGCAGCGATGGGCCTCATGATTCGGATCTTCCTGCATCAGTTTGCGCGTCACGCCGTTGGTCCAGCCGAATCCGTCCTGCAGCGGGTACTCGCCTCCGGTGGCATGCTCGACGCACGGCCTGAGCACGTATTTTTCCACCAGCTTGCTTTCCTGCTCGAACAGGTGCGAGACGATGCTCAGCCAGCGCTCTTCGATCTGCAGCGCCAGTGCATGATGACCGTAGCGCTGCAGCCCGCGGATACCCATCCATTGCAACGGAGCCCAGCCGTTCGGACGGTCCCACTGCTCACCACTGCCACTGACCTCGGTGGTCGACAGCCCGCCGGGTGCAAGCAATCGCTCCCGCACGATGTCGGCGACCTGCGCCGCCTGTCGTTCGCTGGCGAGCTCCACGAACAGCGGCGTCAGCGTGGCGGCCGTCAGGTTGTCGCGCGGGGATTGCAGGGTCCAGTCGTAGTCGAAATAGGCGCCGCGTTCATCGCTCCAGAGATAGCGGTCAATGGCCGCCCGGCGCGCCTCGGCACGGCGCTGGAAGTCCGCAGCGCAGCCATGACGCCCCTTTACCTCGCTGAGGCGGGCGATCTGACGCTCGAGATAGTGCAGGAAGCAGTTGAGATCCACCGGGACGATGTTGGTGGTGCGGATGCTCGACAGGCGGTTGGGATCGCCCAGCCAGCGCGAGCTGAAGTCCCAGCCGGACTCGGCCCCGGCGCGCAGGTCCCGATAGACCTCGTGTGCCGGCCGGCTGGATGAGCGCGCCGTCTCGATGTCCTCCAGGTAGGACTCTTCGCGCGGCGTGTCGCGCTCGTCCCAATAGCGATTCAGCACGCTGCCGTCCGGCAGGCAGACACAGCGCCGGTGCGCCTCGCCAGGACGCAATTGCGCGTCGCCTTCGTTCCAGAAGGCATGCTCCTTGAGCAGCTGAGGCAGGTAGTCGCTGGCGCGATGGACGCCGGTCTCCTCGAACAAATCGGTCATCAGCGCGAACACCGGCGGCTGGGAACGGCTGAGGTAATAGGAGCGGTTGCCATTAGGCACGTGCCCGTAGGTGTCGATGAGATAGGCGAAGTTGTCGGCCATGGCGCGCAGCAGCTCGCAGTGCCCGCTTTCATCCAGGCCGAGCATGGTGAAGTAGGAATCCCAGTAATACATCTCGGTGAAGCGGCCGCCCGGCACCACGTAGTCGTGCGGCAACGGCAACAGTGACGAGAATTCCGGATGCTTGCGCGGCTGGCGGGTTAGCACGGGCCAGAGTCGATCGATATGTTCGGCCAGGCTGTCGTCCGGGTTGGCGACGAATTCGGTGGGCTTCATTTCGTAGAGCACGAAATGCTCCATCACGAACCGCCTGAGGTCGAAGCCAGGCGTGCCGCTTTCTGCTCGATACGCTTCAAGAATGCGCTCCGGATGCTGGCGCGGCGCGCAGTCGACGAACGTCTTGCTGTCCGGGAACACCCGCTGCGTCTGCACCGCGACAAAGAGTTCCTGGTAACGATCGGCCGGGGTCAGGGTATCGGCCGCGGATACTGCACGGGTGTCATAGCTGAAGGGGCTCAGGTCGCTATCGGTCATTGCTCGCTGTAGTTCCATAACAGGCCACCGTCGATAACCAGTGTAGTACCGGTAACGTAGTCGGCGTCGTCCGAGGCAAGAAAGGCCACCGCACCCGCCACATCGTGGGGCTGACCAAGACGTTTGGCCGGGATGTTTTCCAGCAGCCCGGCAAGCTTCTCCGGCTGGTTCATCAGCGCCTGGTTGATTGGCGTCTCGATGGCACCCGGTGCAACGTTGTTGACGGTAATGCCCAGCGGCGCCAGTTCGATGGCCAGGTTGCGAGTCAGCATCTTCAGCCCACCCTTGCTGGAACAGTAGGCACTGAAATTGGGAAACGGCAGCTCTTCGTGAACCGAGCTGTTATTGATGATCCGCCCGCCCCGTCCACTGTCACGCAGATGCCGGGCGAACGCCTGGGACAGAAAGAAAGGCCCGCGCAGGTTGACGTTCAGGACCTGGTCGTAGTCCGCCTCGCTGACATCGAGAAAGCCCGCATGCTTCTGCACCCCGGCGTTATTGACCAGGATGTCCAGCCGCCCCATCTGCTGGATCGCCTGTTCGACCAGCCGGTAGCAATTGGCTGGCTCCGCTACATCCGCAGCGATAAAGCAGGCGCGACGGCCCTCGGCTCGCACCTGCTCGAGTGTCTCGCGGGCCTGGTCGTCATCATGCCGCCCATTGATGATCAGGTCAGCGCCTTCCCGTGCCAGGCGCACCGCAATACCCCGTCCGATGCCCTGGGAGCTGCCGGTCACCAGTGCAACCTTGTTCTGCAGTTTCATCGAATACCTCGCGTTGGCCGTTCAGTCGCAACGGCGTTTCCCTTCGTCAAGGTGAGACGGATCACAGCCGGTGGCGTTCAACCACGCTTGTTTGGAGATGCTTCAAACCCACGCGTATGTCGCGCGCCGGCAGACAAACACCCATGCGAGGGCGCAAAATGGCCGGCTTTCCGCCGCCCCGTTCCAGGACATCCATGGCCACCGCCGATTTGCGCAAGGGTTATCTACTGGGTCTGACGACCTTCTCCATCTGGGGCCTGTTCCCGCTCTATTTCAAATCCATCGAGCAATACGCCGCGCTGGAGATCGTCACCCAGCGGGCGATATGGTCAGCCCTGTTCGGCACCCTGGTGCTGATGCTCTGGCGTCACCCCGGCTGGTGGCAGGAGTTGCTGGCCCATCCGCGGCGGATCGGCGTGCTGATGATTTCCAGCGTGCTGATCGCCAGCAACTGGTTGATCTACGTGTGGGCGGTGAACCACGACCATATGCTCGAAGCGAGCCTGGGCTACTACATCAATCCGCTGGTCAACGTGCTGCTGGGGCTGATCGTGCTGCGCGAGCGCCTGCGCCCTCTGCAATGGCTAGCCGTCGCTATGGCAGCCATCGGCGTTTCCCTGCAGCTGATCACGCTCGGCGAATTTCCATGGGTTTCCATCGTGCTGGCCTTGAGCTTCGGCAGCTACGGCCTGCTGCGCAAACAGGCACCTGTCGCCGCGCTACCAGGCCTGGTGGTGGAGACCTGGCTACTGCTGCCGATCGCGCTGGGCTGGCTGTTTTTCTTCGGCACCGACCCGAGCACCGAATGGTCGTTCTGGACCGAGCCGCAGGCACTCTGGCTGGTGGCCGCCGGGCCGGTGACGCTGTTGCCGTTGCTGTGTTTCAACGCCGCGGCGCGCCACCTGCCTTATTCGACCCTGGGGTTCCTGCAATACATCACGCCAACCCTGCTGCTTATCCTGGCGGTGTGGGTATTCAACGAGCCCTTCCCCGCTGACCGTCAGGTCGCGTTCATCTGCATCTGGGCCGGCCTGGCGGTGTACAGCTACGACGCGTGGCGACTGATGCGCAGGGGCGTCGTTCGCTGAGACTCGGTCAGTCGGTCGGTTGCAGCTTGAGCTCCACCATCAGATCGTCGGCAAGCGTCTCGAGGTGCCTCTGCAGATCATC
Source organism: Stutzerimonas sp. C6.4V (assembly GCF_058536345.1). NCBI lineage: Bacteria > Pseudomonadati > Pseudomonadota > Gammaproteobacteria > Pseudomonadales > Pseudomonadaceae > Stutzerimonas > Stutzerimonas sp. C6.4V. The sequence continues at coordinate 1,096,044 of NZ_JBZUBM010000002.1, read as the reverse complement.
GAGGGGCAGCTCGGCAGGCACCGCCAGTCGCGCGACAGCGTGAAACAGCAGCTCGTTGGTCATTGGCGCCGGCATCACATCGGTGTCCAGGCTTTCCAGGTTGACACCATGACGCGCCAGCAACTGGGTGATGTCGCGAACGATGCCTGCCCGGTCATTGCCTACCAGCTCCAGCTGGATCATGCGCCAGCTGCGCTGCGGCTCGACACCGCTGTGAGCGAACAGCACGCGAATGCCCTCACGCTCCAGTTGCTGCAGCGCCTCGATGAGTCCGGGATGGGCCTGCGCCGGCACGGCGACACGAAGAATCCCGGCGAACTGCCCGGCCATGCGCGACATGCGGCTCTCCAGCCAGTTACCGCCATGCTCGGCGATGCACTTGGCGACACGCTCGACGAGCCCGGGCTGGTCTTCGGCGATGACGGTTAGGACGAGATGATCCATCAGTAGCTCCTTCATTGGGTTACGGCGACCGACGCCGAGGGTGCGGATGGTGAACGCCAGGGATCGCGCCGCCTGCGTCCGGCTCCATAGGTATAGAACAGACCGCTCAAACTACTACGTCCGACGCCCAGTGGCAGCACCAAGTCGGCCCTCGCCGCGCTTCTGCGGGCCCAAACGTGACGGACTGATTTTCCAAACAGCTTCATGTAGTATCCGGCGACCCGGACTACAAGAAGAAGCTGTCCGACGGATTTGAAGAAAAACCAAGTGAGGCGAGAGATGACTGAGCGCGTTCAAGTCGGTGGCCTGCAGGTCGCCAAAGTCCTGTACGACTTCGTGAACAACGAAGCGATTCCTGGTACCGGCGTCGATGCCGACGCCTTCTGGGCCGGCGCTTCGGGCGTCATTCATGACCTGGCGCCAAAGAACCGCGCGCTGCTGGCCAAGCGTGACGAGCTGCAGGCGCAGATCGATGCCTGGCATCAGGCCCGCGCCGGTCAGGCCCACGACGCAGCGGCGTACAAGAGCTTCCTGCAGGAGATCGGTTACCTGCTGCCGGAAGCCGAAGATTTCCAGGCCACTACCCAGAACGTCGACGAAGAAATCGCCAGCATGGCCGGCCCGCAGCTGGTGGTGCCAATCATGAACGCGCGCTTCGCGCTGAACGCCGCCAACGCGCGCTGGGGCTCGCTGTATGACGCGCTCTACGGCACCGACGCCATTTCCGAAGAAGGTGGCGCCAGCAAAGGCCCGGGCTACAACGAGATCCGCGGCAACAAGGTCATTGCCTATGCCCGCGCCTTCCTCGACGAAGCCGCTCCATTGGAAACCGGCTCGCATGCCGACGCCACCGGCTACCGCATCGAAGATGGCAAGCTCACCGTCGCGCTGAAGGACGGCAGCACCACCGGCCTGCAGAACCCCGCGCAGCTGCGCGGCTTCCAGGGCGACGCCAATGCGCCGATCGCCGTGCTGCTCAAGCACAACGGCATCCACTTTGAGATCCAGATCGACCCGTCCAGCCCGATCGGCCAGACCGATGCGGCCGGCGTGAAAGACATCCTGATGGAATCGGCGCTGACCACGATCATGGACTGCGAAGACTCCATCGCCGCCGTCGACGCCGACGACAAGACCATCGTCTACCGCAACTGGCTCGGCCTGATGAAGGGCGACCTGGTCGAGGAACTGGACAAGGGCGGCAAGCGCATCACCCGCGCCATGAACCCGGACCGCGTTTACACCCAGGCCGACGGCAACGGTGAACTGACCCTGCATGGCCGCTCCCTGCTGTTCATCCGCAACGTCGGGCACCTGATGACCAACGACGCCATTCTCGACAAGGACGGCAACGAAGTACCGGAAGGCATCATGGACGGCCTGTTCACCAGCCTCGCCGCGATGCACAACCTCAAGGGCAACTCCACCCGCGCCAACAGCCGCACCGGCTCGATGTACATCGTCAAGCCGAAGATGCACGGCCCGGAAGAAGTCGCCTTCGCCACCGAGCTGTTCGGCCGCGTCGAGGACGTCCTCGGCCTGCCGCGCAACACGCTCAAGGTCGGCATCATGGACGAGGAGCGCCGTACCACGGTCAACCTCAAGGCCTGCATCAAGGAAGCGCGTGAGCGCGTGGTGTTCATCAACACTGGCTTCCTCGACCGCACTGGCGACGAAATCCACACCTCTATGGAAGCCGGCCCGATGGTGCGCAAGGCCGCCATGAAGGCCGAGAAGTGGATCAGCGCCTATGAGAACAACAACGTTGACGTCGGCCTGGCCTGCGGCCTGCAGGGCAAGGCGCAGATCGGCAAGGGCATGTGGGCCATGCCTGACCTGATGGCCGCGATGCTCGAACAGAAGATCGGTCATCCCATGGCCGGTGCCAACACCGCCTGGGTGCCGTCACCGACCGCTGCCACCCTTCACGCCATGCACTACCACAAGGTAGACGTGCAGGCGCGCCAGGCCGAGCTTGCCAAGCGCGAGAAGGCGTCCATCGACGACATCCTCACCATCCCGCTGGCGCAAGACACCAACTGGAGCGAGGAAGAGAAGCGCAACGAGCTGGACAACAACTCGCAGGGCATCCTCGGCTACATGGTCCGCTGGGTCGAGCAAGGCGTCGGCTGCTCCAAGGTGCCGGACATCAACGACATCGCACTGATGGAAGACCGTGCGACGCTGCGTATCTCCAGCCAGCACGTGGCCAACTGGATGCGCCACGGCGTGGTAACGGAGGATCAGGTGATCGAGAGCCTCAAGCGCATGGCCCCGGTGGTCGACCGTCAGAATGAGGGTGACCCGCTGTACCGTCCGATGGCGCCTGACTTCGATAACAGCGTGGCCTTCCAGGCAGCCCTGGAACTGGTGCTCGAAGGCACCAAGCAGCCGAACGGCTACACCGAGCCGGTCCTGCACCGCCGCCGCCGCGAGTTCAAGGCCAAGAACGGGCTATAACCCGCAACCTCCCGCCACATGAACCGCCCCTCGGGGCGGTTTTTTTTTGGGCCGGCCGTGCTCAAGTTCGAACCATTTCATCCGATAGCGTAACGCTATGCCATTCATAAAATTAATAACCGATGTATGGCATTTCGCTATCACGCGTCATCCCGTAGTATCCGCCGCCCGCCGTGGAGTCGATGCATGTTCAAGAATTTCTCACTGACCGCCAAGTTGTCGCTGGTGCCCGCTGTCGCCCTGCTCGGTCTGATTCTCTATGTCGGCTATACCTCGCTGCAGCTGTCTGCGACGGATTCGCGCCTGGTCAGCATCGAGACACAAAGCTATCCGACATTGGAAAAAACCGACGCGGTGATCTTCCAGTTTTCCCGCATACCGGGCCTGCTTAACAACGCGGTGGCAGCCGGTGAGCCAGGCATGCTCGACGAGGCGCGTGGAGTGCTAGGCGAAATAGATGCGCAGCAGGCGTCGCTCGCGTCGCTTCTGAACGCTCAACCGCAACGGCTACAGTCGCTCGACAATTGGCGCAATGCGGTCAAGGCCTATGCCGACAATGCCCTCCAGGCTTCAGCGAAGCTGATCGATGGCAGCGCCTCGTTCGATGACTTGCGCCCGAACCTGGATCGTATGGCCAGTGATCTTGCCCAGGCACAGACTCTGGCAACTGACTTCCGCGCGGGCGCCTACCAGCAGTTCCAGGAGACCCTCGCCGAGACCCGCGTGGCCAACGGACACACCACGCGGCTGGGCATCATTCTTTCCCTTGTGCTCATCCTGGTGGTCGGCCTCGGCGCCTGGCTGGTCATTCGAAGCGTCATGGCCAACGTGCGCGGCGTGATCGCCTCGCTGCAATCCATTGCACGCGGCGATGGCGATCTCACGCAGCGAGTGAACGTCAAATCGAATGACGAAATTGGCGCCATGATCGAGCTGTTCAACGGCTTTCTCGACAAGTTGCAGCAGACCATCCGTCAGATCATCGAGGCCGCCAGCCCACTCGGCCAGGTATCCAAGGAGCTATATACCCTGACCCAGGGCTCGGAAGAAAACGCCAAGTCGCAGCAACATCACACTGAGTCCATTTCTCGCGACATCCTCACCATGACCGGCAGCATTCAGGAAGTGGCGCAGCGCTCGCAGCAGGCCTCCAACGAGGCCAACTCGGCTGCTCGCCAGGCCGCCACTGCTCGCGAATATATCGGCAGCCTGTCCAGCGGCATCAGCGACTTGGGCGACAGCGTGATGAGCGCCGTGCAGGCAATGGAACAGCTGGAAGAGGAAACCCAGGAGGTCGGCTCGGTACTGACGGTTATTCGCAGCATTGCCGAACAGACCAATCTGCTCGCGCTGAACGCAGCCATCGAAGCCGCACGCGCTGGCGAACAGGGCCGTGGCTTTGCCGTGGTGGCTGACGAAGTGCGCAACCTGGCGCAGAAGACCGCCGCCTCCACCGCGGAGATCCAGCAGATCATCCAGCGCCTGCAAAGCAGCGCCAATACCGTGCTCAACGTGATGAACAGCAATGGCGAAAAGTCCAGGGCCAGCATCGATCGTTCAGTCGAGGCAACCCAGCTGCTCGAGACCATCGCCCAGACCGTCAACCAGATCGACGAACTCAACGCCGGCATCGCCCAGTTCACCCAGGAGCAGATCGGCCTGTCGAGTTCCATCAGACAAGAAACCCAAGTGTTGCAGCAGGACGCACAAGCAACCGCAAACGGCGCCGAAGCCACTGCCCGTCTGGGTGAGCAATTGGTCAGCACGGGCGATCACCTGCGTGCGGCCACGGCCCAATTCCGCGTTTAAATGCTTTAGGAGCACACCTGATGACCGCAGTACGTGTTATCAGCCTGGCAGCCGTCTGCCTGGCAACCACCCCAGCCTTTGCCCTGGATCAGGGCGAGCATCGCTTCAATGGCTTCGGCACCGTCGGATTCACCCACCTGGGTGGCGAAGATGACGGTCGCAGCTATGGTGTTCAAGGCCAGACCAACGATTCCTGGCGCGGCGACCAGCTGTCCAAATTCGGCGCTCAGTTGAGCTATGGCATCACCGACACCGTAGGCGTCACCGTTCAGGCTACCGCCAAGGCGCAGCAGGATGAGTGGAAAGCCAATCTGGAGTGGGCCTACCTGTCCTGGCAGACCAATGACCAGCTGATGCTCCGCGCCGGCCGCCTGCGTAGCCCGGTCTACATGTATTCCGAGAGTCTTGACGTCGGCTACAGCTACCCCTGGCTGCGCCTGCCCGATGAGGTCTACAGCCAGGTTCAGGTGACCAACTACGAAGGCGTCGACGCCGTCTACACCTTGCCGCTTTCCTACGGATCGGTGACCGTTCAGGTTGCGGGTGGTCAGGCGAAGAACCGTGACTACTATGCCTACGACGAGCAGTTCGATATCGACTACGGCAACCTGTTCGGTGCCAGCATAAGCCTGGCTACCAATGATTTCGGCACGCTGCGCATCGGTTATGTCGAGGCGGATATCAAGACGGACATCCGCGGTACCGTTACTGTCGCGCCTGGCATCACGGCACCTCTGAGCCTGCTGACTCTTGACAAGGAAAAAGGCAAGTTCACCTCCATCGGCTACCAGTACGACAACGGCACCTGGGTCAGTAGCAACGAGTGGACCTCGCGCATGATCGAGAACGACGGCATGGAGTCGATCGATTCCTTCTACCTGATGGGTGGCCGTCGCTTTGGCGATTTCCTGCCGCATGTAACCTATGCGCAGCTCGACGACAACGGCGGGCGCCAGAATTCGTGGACGCTGGGCCTGAACTATCAGGCCGCTCCGACCGTTGTGGTCAAGGGTGAATACAAGCGCGTCGATACGTCCAACGGCTTTGATGGCGTGTTTACCCGCAACGCTCAGGAAGTCTATGAAAACGCTGTGTACGAGCGCTTCGGTGGCGCACGTGGCGGCGTTCCAGCCCGCAACTACGACGGTGACATCGTTTCCGTCGGCGTCGATTTCGTATTCTGAGGAGCGACAAGATGAAAACATCCCTTCGCATTCTCACCGGCGCAGCCTCGCTCAGCATGGTTGTCATGGCTCAGGCCGAAGTCGCTGTGATCGTCAATGCTGCCGCGGCCAAGGCGCCCTCGCAGTCCGACGTGGCCAACATCTTTCTGGGCAAGGACAAATCCCTGAAAGGGGTCGACCAAGCCGGCTGGACGCCTGCCAAAGAGGCCTTCTATGCAGGTGTCGCCAGCAAGAACGAGTCGCAACTCAAGTCGTACTGGTCAGGCCTGATCTTCACAGGCAAGGGCCAACCCCTGCCCAGCGTCGCTGATGACGCAGCTGTAGTCGCCAAGGTTGCTGCCGAAGCCGATGCCATCGGTTACGTCGACAGCGCCGCGGTCAACGATTCGGTCAAGGTGTTGTTCACGCTTCCGTAGTTGTTGCACCTGAACAGAAACCGCCCCTCGGGGCGGTTTTTTTATGGGCGTGAACATCCCCGAATGGCCCGCAGGGGCAATGACCCGTGTCAGCCCGATAAGGCGCGCTGGCGACTAGACTTACGTCCAATGTGCCCCTCCGGACCCACAGCCCACCATTGGGCTTAAAAAATGGACACGAACCATGAGCAAAGCCGATGCTTTCGCCGAGGCAGGCAAAACTGCCGTGCTGCAGAACGTTCACGGAACCATGGAGTTTCTGCGCAAGTATCCTCCTTTCAACCAGATGGAGCCGGGTCATCTCGCCTATCTGGTGGAAAACTGCCAGCTGCGCTTCTACAGCGAAGGGGATTGCATCATTTCGCCTGATGACGGCGTCGTCGAGCATTTCTATATCGTCAAACAGGGCCGGGTTCACGGCCAGCGACCACACACCAGCAAGCGCGGCACCGATACCACTTTCGAGGTGATCGTCGGCGAATGCTTTCCAATGGCCGCGCTGATGGGCGAGCGCGCCACTCGCACCGGGCACTTCGCCGCCGAGGACACCTTTTGCTTCCTGCTGAACAAGCCCGCCTTTATCAAGCTGGTATCGAAATCCGCTTCGTTCCGTGACTTCGCCATGCGCGGGGTCAGCAGCCTGCTGGACCTGGTCAACCAACAGGCGCAGATGCGTGCAGTGGAAAGCCTGGGCGAACAGTACTCGCTGGAAACGCGCATCGGTGAGCTGGCGCTGCACCATCCCGTCTCCTGCCTGCCCTCAATGCCGTTGGCCGAGGCGGTAGGATTGATGCACGAAAATAACGTCGGGAGCGTCGTGATCACTGACCTCGAGCTGCACCCGCGAGGCATTTTCACGTTGCGCGACCTGCGTCGCGTGATCGGGAGCGGCACGACCGACCTAGCCGCGCCGATTGCCAATTTCATGACCCAGGACCCGTTCTATCTGCCGCCGGACGCCACGGCCTTCGATGCGGCAATCGCCATGACCGAGCGACACATAGCGCATGTCTGTGTGGTAGAGAAGGGCCTGCTGCGGGGCGTCATCTCCGAGCGAGACCTGTTTTCCCTCCAACGGGTGGATCTGGTCCACCTCGCGCAGGCGATTTCCCACGCCGACAGCGTCGAGACACTGGTCATCATCCGCAGCCGCATTCAGCAGCTGGTAGACAACATGCTGGCGCACGGCGCTTCGTCCACTCAGATCACCCATATCATCACGCTGCTCAACGACCACACGGTATGCCGGGTCATCGAGCTGGCTATCGAAGCGCTGGGCGACCCAGGCATCCCCTTCACCTGGCTGTGTTTCGGCAGCGAGGGACGCCGCGAGCAGACGCTGTATACCGATCAGGACAACGGCATCCTGTTCGAAGCCGCCGATGCTGCAGACGCTGCGCACCGCCGTGGTCGCTTGCTGCCACTGGCCGAACGCATCAACCGGGATCTCGACACCTGCGGGTTCACCCTGTGTAAGGGCAACATCATGGCCAGCAACCCGGAGCTGTGCCTGTCGCGTCAGGAATGGAACCGGCGCTTTTGCTCGTTCATTCGCGAGGCGACGCCTGAAAACCTGCTGAGCAGCACCATCTTCTTCGATCTGCGGGCGGTCTGGGGACCATCCGAGGGCTACGAGCAGCTGCGCAGCAATCTACTCCATGAGATCGGTGACAACCGTCTCTTTCAGCGCATGCTGGCCGAAAATGCGTTGCGCCACCGCCCTCCGGTAGGTCGCTTCCGCGATTTTGTCGTTGCTCGCCAGAGTGAGGGCAAGGCGACGCTCGATCTGAAGGTGCAGGGCCTGACGCCTTTCGTCGACGGGGCGCGGCTGCTCGCGCTGAGCCATGGTATCTCTACCTGCAATACGCTGGACCGGCTGCGGCAGCTGGTTGAAAAGAATGTCATCGACGAAAAGGACGGCGCCGCGTACGAAGAGGCCTATCATTTCATCCAGCAGACACGCATGCAGCAACATCAGCAGCAGGCCCGCGACGGCCGGCCCTACTCGAACCGACTCGACCCTGACAGCCTCAATCATCTTGACCGCCGGATCCTGCGCGAGTCCTTTCGCCAGGCCCAGCGTTTACAAAGCAGCCTGACGGTTCGCTATCAGCTATGAATATGCCATGGTTCAACCTACGCGGTCCGACGCTGGATTTCGATCAGCTGCAGCGCCGCGATCAGCTAACCCCGCCCGCCGCAGTTGATGCCACGCCGCTCTGCGAACAGCGCCTGGTGGTGCTGGATCTTGAAACAAGCGGACTGGACATGCGCCGCGATATCGTTCTTTCCATCGGAGCAGTAGTCATCGAGAACGGCGGCATCGACCTAGGCGATCAGTTCGAATCTACGCTGCTGCGTCCGGCTCAGAAAGTGAGCGAAAGCGTGCTTATCCACGGTATCGCGCCAAGCGAGCTGGAGGCCGGGGATGACCCCGCCGAAGCGCTACTGGATTTCATGGCGTTTGTCGGCAGCAGCCCGATCCTGGCGTTTCATGCTCCTTTTGACCGACGCATGCTGACCCGCGCATTGAAGGCGACACTGGGATACAAGCTGCGACACCCATTCTTTGATGTCGCCGAGCTTGCACCCATGCTTTGCCCGGACAACCGACCCCGGCAGAACGGGCTGGACGAATGGTGCAGGCACTTTGGCCTGCAGGTGCTGCAGCGTCACCACGCCAGCGCCGACGCCTTGGCAACCGCCGAACTGGCCCTGATCCTCTTCAGTAAAGCGCGCCGCCAGGGCCTGGACAGCCTGGTCGCCCTGAACCAGCGCCTGGCCAACTGGCGCCAGCGGCAACAGGCCAGCTTGATGTAACGCGTCCTCTCGCAGAGCTGAAACAGCCAATGACTGGCCGACACACAATCTCGCCGCATCAATAGTGGCGAGCTACGGCCATCCCGAGACATCACGCTACCTGCATTGAGGCCTTGTCAGGCTCTGGCCCAGCGGCCTGGCCTCCCCGGCCAGGCGCCGTCTCAAACGCAACGCTGCGCCCCATCAGCGGTGGCAGCGAAGGAAAGACAGATCGATCTCGCCCAGGCTTAGCGCGAATCAGCACCGCAGATGCGCTGGAACAGCGGCGAATCGGCATCCAGCTCGGTCAGGGTTTCAACTTTGGCCTGACCCGCATCGTTCAATCTGAACATGGCCTTCTCCGCGCAGATCAGTTGATAAGACTGGCTGGTCACGGTGGACATCAGATGCTGTTTATCGAAGCGATACAGGACAAAGCGGGCGATGCGGCCCCGATCGGTGTCCTGGACCTGCGCGTTTGCCTGATCGAGGACCGTATAGCTCAAGGGCATCGGGTACATCATGGTCCAAGGGCGCCACAACATTTCCCCATCTTCACTCGAAACGACCACGGTCCCTTCCGGTAGGCGCGCCTGCTTGGCTTCAAACCAGGTGTATTCGTAATGGATGGTGTAACTCAGCATTCCCAGCCCAGCGAATACAGGAATGATCCATTTCGGCACTCGCTTACGCGTCAGTGAGCGCAGCAACAGTCCGATGCCGGCTCCCGCCACACCAGCGACGATTGCCGCAATTAGATGCCAGAACATAAACAACTCCCCTAAAAAAATCGGGCTTCCATATGGAAGCCCGACTCTACCTCGGCGTCAGACCTGGTCTGACAGTTGGCGCATTATCAGTTAGTGATCAAGCGCAACGCCAGCACCTTTCGGGGTACGAACGCTCTCGACCAGATCCTGAATCTCCTGCGGCGGAGCCTCGGTAGCCATCGACACGACGTAGGCAACAGCGAAGTTCAGAATCGCACCTACAGCACCGAAGGCCTGCGGGGAGATGCCCATCCACCACTGATCAGGCGTGTTGGGGATGCTTGCAGTGCCTGGGATGAAGAACCAGCCCAGGTAGAGGAAGATGTACACGGCGGTGGAAATCACACCAACCAACATCCCTGCTACCGCACCCTTGCTGTTCACACGCTTGGAGAAGATGCCCATCATAAGCGCCGGGAACAGGCTCGCTGCTGCCAGACCGAACGCCAGGGCCACCACCTGAGCCGCGAAGCCCGGAGGATTCAGGCCCAGCCATGTGGCCAGCAGAATCGCTGCCGTCATGGACAGACGGGCGGCCAGCATCTCGTTCTTCTCACTGATCTTAGGATTGATCAGCGTCTTGATGAGGTCATGACTGATGGCAGAGGAGATCGCCAGCAGCAGACCTGCAGCAGTCGAGAGCGCAGCGGCGATAGCACCCGCGGCGATCAGACCGATGACCCAGCTCGGAAGATTGGCGATTTCAGGGTTGGCCAGAACGATGATGTCATTGTTCACGGTCAACTCGTTGCCGTTCCAGCCACGCTCAGTAGCGGTCGGAGTGAAGGCGGCGTTGGCGTCGTTATACATCTGCACACGACCGTCGCTGTTCTTGTCTTCCCACTTGATCAGACCGGTCTGCTCCCAGGTCTGCACCCACTCCGGACGATCTTCGTAGCGAATCGCTTCGGCCTGCGGGCCTTCCGGATAGATGGTCTGAACCAGGTTCAGGCGTGCCATGGAGGCAACAGCCGGCGCGGTGAGGTACAGCAGCGCGATGAAGATCAGCGTCCAGCCAGCGGACCAACGGGCATCAGCTACCTTCGGTACGGTGAAGAAGCGGATGATGACGTGCGGCAGACCAGCGGTACCAATCATCAGCGACAGGGTGAACAGGAACATGTTCAGCTTGTTGTCGACGTCAGCGGTATACGCGGTGAAACCGAGGTCAGTAACCACCTGGTTCAGTTTTTCGAGCAGCGGCAGCCCGGATTCGGTATGGGTGCTGAACATACCGAACATCGGGATCGGATTGCCCGTCAACTGCATGGCAATGAACACGGCCGGAATGGTGTAGGCGATGATCAGAACCACATACTGTGCCACCTGGGTATAGGTGATGCCCTTCATGCCGCCGAATACCGCGTAGGCAAACACGATGGCAGCAGCGATCCAGATACCGGCGGAGTTGCTCACTTCCAGGAAGCGGGAGAACGCCACGCCAGCACCGGCCATCTGGCCGATTACATAGGTAACGGAGATGAGGATGAGGCAGACCACAGCTACCAGGCGAGCGCCACGGCTGTAGAAACGGTCACCGATGAAGTCCGGTACGGTGAACTTGCCGAACTTGCGCAGGTAAGGCGCCAGCAGCATTGCCAGCAGCACGTAGCCACCAGTCCAACCCATCAGGTAGACGGAAGTAGCATAACCGCCGGAGGCGATCAGACCTGCCATGGAGATGAAGGAAGCTGCAGACATCCAGTCTGCCGCCGTGGCCATACCGTTGGTTACAGGGTGAACACCACCACCAGCGACATAGAATTCTTTAGTCGAACCGGCGCGGGCCCAGATCGCGATCCCGATATAAAGCAGGAACGACGCGCCCACGAACAACATGTTGATCCAATATTGGCTCATTGTGGTTACTCCTCAACCCCGAATTCCTTGTCCAGTTTGTTCAGCCGCCACGCGTAGTGGAAGATGATCAAAATGAACGTGATGATGGAACCCTGTTGAGCGAACCAGAACCCCAGGTCAGTCCCCCCGACCGGAATACCGGCGAGTAAAGGGCGCAGCAGGATGGCGAAACCATATGAGACAAGAGCCCAGACCACCAGGCTCCAAGTTATCAGGCGAACATTCGCCTTCCAGTACGCAGCAGCATTTGTTTTATCGGCGTCGGCCATGACGTTCTCCGTCTTATTTTTATTACGGGTAAAGGGAACTACATCGTGAATCTAGCAAGGATGTGTCGTGGAAAGATAGCCCCGACTTTAGTCTGACAGGCTCTAAATCGCCTGCTGAATGCGATCCCGCCGCCCCTGGAGCGGAACCGTCATGCGCTTGCGAAGGCGGGAGTCTGGGTTATCGAGCAGGCGCGCCACGAATAGGCCTCAATCCAACCAGGACCGGGGCCTTGGCCGCTCCCGCCTCAAGGAGCAGGCAATCTCCCCGAAGGTCTCCCAGGCAGAAGTAGCTCCGGACGGCTTGACCGACCGGTCACGAAACAAGCGAACCTCATCAGGAGCGGACTACGAACTTGTTAAAGTTTAACGGGCGGAACTTATAGTTACTTAAAGATGCGCCTGCATAGTTGTTGCACTGCAGTAATTAGTATTGCCCAGCATCGGCCTGATTAAATAAAGAACACTTCCTTATTCTCAACACGAATAATTAAAAGTTGATTACATGGCTAACTATTTGCTGCGCTTAGCAACAGTAAATACTTCAAGGGACACGGCAACGCCTGATCGATCGCATGGCATGTTCTCTTGCCCTGCCGACTAGATGGCGACTAGCGGTAGCCCTGACATTGCAAGCGCCGGACGGTTGTCCAACGCGAGACGAATCCACCGCCAGCCCAATGCCGCCTTAGCAGGCCGGACGTCCCGCCGTGTATTTCTGCGCCGGATCGATGGCCGCTTCCAGGTCGCGGATCGCCGTGGCACCGATCAGCAGGGGATAGCGGAAATGACTACGGTCGGTCAGGTTCACTTCGGTTTCGCGTAGTTGATCGCCGATGCACAGTTGCATCTCGACCACCGGGCGTTCGGCCACGTCCGGGCCACGCTCGACATCCGTATCATCGTCCGGGTCGACCGCTTCTTCTTTTCGGGTCTTGATTTCCGCGATGCGCGCCAGGCGATGCTCATAGACCGTGTCGTCAGCACCCTCCACAGCCAGGCGGAATCTCACCCAGTCCTCGCCGTCACGCTCAAAGAGATCGATGTCTCGCGCCGACAGCGAGGCGGTCATCGCGCCAGTATCCATCTTTGCTTTCAGCGTTTTGCCGAGGTCTTCGATCTTGATCTGCTCGTAGCGTCCGAACAGGGTGGGCTCGGCAGCGACGGCGGGAAGGGTTAGCGCACTCAACAGCAACAACAAACGGGACAAAACGGCCTCCGGGATCAGCACTGACCCCTCTGGGACCAGACCCATTGAGCATCCGTTCCGCCTCCGTGCTGCCGCATGACCTGCTGCACGCGAGGAATGCGGCCGCCTGTTAGACTGCACCTCACCTTTTCCTGCAGATCACTACCGTGCCCAGTTCAGCCTTCGCCACCCTGTCCCTCAGCCCTGCAACGCTGGCCAACCTCGACGCCCTCGGCTACACCGAGATGACGCCGATCCAGGCGCAAAGCCTGCCAGTCATGCTCAAGGGCATGGACCTCATCGCGCAGGCCAAGACCGGCAGCGGCAAGACCGCCGCCTTCGGTATTGCACTGCTGGAGCCGATCAACCCCCGCTATTTCGGCTGCCAGGCACTGGTTCTCTGCCCGACGCGCGAGCTGGCCGATCAGGTGGCCAAGGAGTTACGCCGCCTGGCGCGCTCGGCCGACAACATCAAGATCCTGACGCTCTGTGGCGGTGTGTCCATTGGCCCGCAGATCGGCTCCCTGGAGCATGGCGCACACGTGATCGTCGGCACGCCCGGGCGAGTTCAGGAGCATCTGAAGAAAGGCACGCTGAAGCTTGACGGTCTCAACAAACTCATCCTGGATGAAGCCGACCGCATGCTCGACATGGGCTTCTACGACGCGATAGCGGAAATCATCGGGCAGACCCCAGGCAAGCGCCAGACGCTGTTGTTCTCGGCGACCTACCCGGCCGGCATCAAGCAGCTCGCCTCGACCTTTATGCGCGACCCGCAACAGGTGAAGGTCGAGGCGCTGCATGACGATTCGCAGATAGAACAGCGCTTCTACGAGATCGATCCCGAAGAGCGCATGCAGGCGGTAATCCAGGTGCTGGCCAGCTTCCGACCGGAGACCTGCGTGGCCTTCTGCTTTACCAAACAGCAGTGTCAGGACCTGGTCGATGCCCTTAGCGCGAAAGGCATCTCTGCCATGGCGCTGAACGGCGATCTGGAGCAGCGTGACCGCGACCAGGTGCTGGCCATGTTCGCCAATCGCAGCCTTTCGGTGCTGGTAGCCACGGACGTCGCGGCCCGTGGGCTGGATATCGACGCGCTGGATATGGTGATCAATGTCGAGCTGGCTCGTGATTCGGAGATTCACGTTCACCGTGTCGGTCGGACCGGGCGTGCCGGCAAGAAAGGAATTGCGGTCAGCCTGGTTGCCCCCGCTGAAGCCCACCGTGCCCGAGCCATTGAGGAGCGGCAGAAGGCACCCCTGAACTGGCAGCCGTTAAGCGACTTGAAAGCCCAACCGGGTGGTCCATTGCAACCTCCAATGGTGACCCTGTGCATCGCTGCCGGGCGCAAGGACAAGCTGCGCCCCGGCGACATTCTTGGTGCGATGACCGGTGATGCCGGAATCCCCGGTACCCAGGTAGGCAAGATCGCGATCTTCGACTTCCAGGCGTTCGTCGCCGTCGAACGCGACATCGCCAGGCAGGCGCTGAATCGCCTCAACTCCGGCAAGATCAAAGGCCGGTCGTTGAAGGTAAGGCAGCTATAAGCGGGGAGCTGGAAGCTTGAAGCCAGAAGCCAGAAGCCAGAAGCCAGAAGCCAGAAGCCAGAGCTTTTACTTCAGGCTTCCAGCTTCAAGCTTCCAGCTGCTTCTTCTACAACGAACCGCGAGCCCAGGGGCCCCAGATGGCAAAGGTAATGCCCGGGGTCTGGATATTGACGAAGAGGAAATGCCCGCTCGGATCGAAGCAGGCGCCGCAGAATTCCCGGCTGCGGTAATCACCGCCTGAAACGCTCTTGCCAGCCGCCGCGGCCTGGACGTCATCGAAGACCACGTTGTTCTTGGCGAAGATATAAGCCTCCCCCGCGGCAGTCAGGCCCAACAGGCGTTCACCAAACCCGTAGGCGTCCTGCACGCCACCCCCGTCTTCGCAGAGCAGCACGCCGCCCCGTGGGCTGACAGTGATGTTGTCAGGATTGTTGGCGATTTCAGCATCAGTCGAGGCGAAGATACAGGTCAGGCGGTCATTGGCCAGGTCATGCATCCACACTGCACCATTGCCATAACCGGCACGCCCCTGGCTGTCGGCACCAGCGCTGGTGTCGACGATATAGAGCTTGCCTTCGCTGTACCAGATGCCTTCGCCGCGGCTCATGCTCAGCCCCCCGGCGCGACGTGCCTGGGCGAACGGACCACTGCCTTCGGGCTGCGGATCCATGTCGGGGTTCGGCACTTCGACCCATTCCAGCTGATAGCTGTCGCCCTGCTTCGGCGCATGCAGATCGACCAGTGCCCGGTCACGTACACGCGCCGCCTGCAGGATGCCGCCGACGGCGAGCGAGCCGGGCTGCTGGCTGGAGTCGGTGGGAATGTAGCGGTAGTAACCGGCGCGGTTGCGCGCGTCTTCGGTCAGGTAGACGTAACTGTTGCGCGGGTTCACGGCCACGGCTTCGTGGGCGAAGCGGCCCATCTGCACGATCGGCTGGCCGCTGGTCAATGCCGGGTCGGCGGCCACCTCGAACACATAGCCATGGGCACGACCGCCGACGCTGCGATAGTCCGCCGTTGTCTCCTCACACGACAGCCAGGTGCCCCAGGGCGTCACCCCGCCGGCGCAGTTGGTACGGGTGCCTCCGAGGCTCGGGACGGTGCGTACAGGCCTGGAGATATCCCGCGATACGTACAGGTTGGTGGTGCCGCCAGCGGGGCGCTGGCCATTGGACAGGGTGACGTCATCGTAGATGCCGGGGGCATCGATCAACGGACCGGTGCTGGCCTCATGGTTGCGCACCAGCACGATTTCCTGGCCATGCTGGCCACGACGCACATCGATGACACCCATGCCGTCATGGGATGTGGGGACTGGCTGACCGTTCTCCATCAGGTCACCCGTCCAGGAGAAGCTTTTGTACTGGAAACCGTCGGGAAGCTGCAGCAGCTCCAGGCCAGTGCTCAGATCCTTTACCGGACGCACCGGACCATAGCTGCTACGGATCAGACCAGCGCCACGACCCTGGGCGTTACGCGCGGCAAAGGCCTCAAGCGTGCCCAGAAAGGGCGTGCTGGCGACGACGGCGGCGGTGATGGCGCCACCCTTGAGCAAGCTGCGGCGACTGGCATCATGTTCACGGTTCATGCGGTGTCCTCGTTATAGGAATGGGAGGTGCGGCATGAATGAAGCCAGACGAATACGGCTAAACGATGACCAACCGGTTGCGTTCCGGTGATGCGGGACGAGCGGACGGTATAAGCTTTGCTAGGTTGCCGTGACGTCAGTAGCCGACGGACGTCCAACTCTCTTTATCGCCAGGCCCTGTTCCTTTATGCGCTCATCCCCGCTCAGTCATTCTTTGCGCCGACTCTGGGCAATGGACAAGTTCGGCTACAGCCTGCGAGTGCTGATCGCGCTGGCCGGCAGCATGGGACTGAGCTGGTACCTCTCGCAGCCGTCGATGGCCATTCCGCTGTTTCTCGGCATCATTGCCAGCGCGCTGGCAGAAACCGATGACAGCTGGTCTGGCCGGCTCTCCGCTCTCCTGGTCACGCTGCTGTGTTTCAGCGTCGCCGCGGCGTCGGTGCAGGTGTTGTTCCCCTTCCCCCTGCTGTTCGCCCTTGGCATGGCGGTAGCTGCGTTTGGCCTGGTCATGCTCGGCGCACTGGGCGAGCGTTACGCGGCCATCGCCCAGGCGACCCTGATCCTGTCCATCTACAGCATGATCGCGGCGGATCAACGGGGCGGCGAGGCGCTGCATCCGTGGCGCGACCCCCTGCTGCTGATCGCCGGTGCGAGCTGGTACGGCCTGTTGTCGGTGTTGTGGAATGCACTGTTCGCTCATCAGCCTGTGCAGCAAAGCCTCGCCCGGCTTTATCGCGAATTGGGGCAGTACTACAAACTCAAGGCGGCGCTGTTCGAACCCGTCCGTCAGCTGGACGTGGAGGAGCGGCGCCTGCATCTGGCGCAGCAGAACGGCCGGG
This sequence comes from Stutzerimonas sp. C6.4V, assembly GCF_058536345.1. NCBI lineage: Bacteria > Pseudomonadati > Pseudomonadota > Gammaproteobacteria > Pseudomonadales > Pseudomonadaceae > Stutzerimonas > Stutzerimonas sp. C6.4V. Next base: position 1,078,873 of record NZ_JBZUBM010000002.1, on the reverse strand, counting down.
TGGTCAGCGCACTGAACGTCACCAAGGAAACCCTGCTGCATCGCCTGGGCAATGGTCGTCCAGGCGTGAAGATCAGCCACTACCTCAAGCTCTATTTCCTTGCCCAGGACCTGCATGAGCGTGTCAGTTCCTCGCACTACCCTTACCAGGAGCTGGCGGAGGCCTTCTTCCACAGTGACGTGCTGTTTCGCTGCGGCCGGCTGTTGCGCCTGCAGGGGGTTGCCTGCGCCGACCTGGCCAATGCCGTCCAGCTGCGCCAGCCGTTCCGCTACAGCGATGCCAACGCGCAGGCGCTGGCCGATCTTGAATCCTCACTGGAACACCTGCGCATGCAGAGCAACCCCGCCTGGCGAGGTTTGTTGCGCTCGTTGCGCGCCCTGTCCGGCAACCTGTCGACGATGCAGCGCCAGCTTTCCACGGCCAGCAATCCCGACGCACTGGAAGGCGAGCAGGATAGCAGCCTGCTGGACCGCCAACCGCAATCGCTGCGCGACGCCCTCAATCGTATTCGCCTGCAACTGACGCCCACCTCGTTACTGTTCCGTCACGCCCTGCGCATGAGCCTGGCGCTGCTCTGCGGCTATGCCGTGCTGCACACGATCCATCCGGAACAAGGCTACTGGGTGTTGCTGACCACGGTTTTCGTCTGCCAGCCCAACTACGGCGCCACGCGGATCAAGCTGGTCCAACGGGTGACGGGCACGGCGCTAGGCCTGATCGCCGGCTGGGCGCTGTTCGACCTCTTTCCCAGCCAGCAGGTGCAGGCACTGTTTGCCGTGGTGGCCGGTGTCGTCTTCTTTGCCACCCGCAGCAGCCGCTACACCCTGGCGACAGCGGCAATCACCTTGCTGGTGTTGTTCTGTTTCAATCAGGTCGGTGATGGTTACGGGCTGATCTGGCCGCGCTTGGTCGACACACTGCTGGGCAGTTTGATCGCGGCGGCGGCGGTCTTTTTTGTCCTGCCGGACTGGCAGGGGCGGCGTCTCAATCAGGTGGTGGCCAACACGCTTGCCCGCAGCGCCGATTATCTGCGGCAGATCATGGCGCAGTACGAGAGCGGCAAGCGCGACGACCTGGCCTATCGTCTGGCCCGCCGCAATGCGCACAATGCCGACGCAGCGCTGTCGACCACGCTGTCGAACATGCTTCTGGAACCCGGCCATTTCCGCAAGGACGCCGAGACCGGTTTCCGCTTCCTGATCCTTTCGCACACCCTGCTCAACTACCTGTCCGGGCTTGGAGCCCACCGCGAGAGCCTGCCCGACGACGCCCGCGACGAATTGCTGGAAAGCGCAGCGCGGCAGCTGGCGAGCAGCCTCGACGAACTGGCCGACGGTCTGCAGCACAACCAGCCGGTGGCGGTTTACAGCGAGGCAGAGGAAGCCCTGGCGCAGCAGCTGGAACAGACCGCCGAAGAAATGGATGACAGCCACCGGCTGCTACAGACCCAACTGGGGCTGATCTGCCGGCAACTTGCACCGTTGCGCAGCATGGCCGCGCATCTGGTCAGACAGCCGCAACCAGGTCATTAGGTGATGCTCCGGGCTGCAGCAGCAGGGCGGCAGGAGTACCATCTCGCGTTTTCGGGGCGAGGTGCAGGGTGCTGAAGATGGATGTGGTAGTGATTGGCGCTGGCGCTGCCGGTCTGATGTGCGCCTTCACGGCTGCTGCGCGGGGTCGTCGGGTTCTGCTGCTCGACCACGCCAACAAGGCCGGCAAGAAGATCCTCATGTCTGGTGGCGGGCGCTGCAATTTCACCAATCTCTATACTGAACCGGCCAACTTTCTTTCCGGCAATGCGCATTTCTGCAAATCGGCGCTGGCTCGCTATACCCAGTGGGATTTCATCGAGATGGTGAGGCGCCACGGCGTGCCCTACCACGAGAAAAAGCTGGGCCAGCTGTTCTGCGACAACAAGGCCAGCGACATCCTCGCCATGCTGCTTGAGGAATGCGAAAAGGCCGGCGTCGAACTGCGGCTCGACACTGCCGTGCAGGCCATCGAGAAAACAGAGGATGGCTACAGCCTGCAGAGCGACATTGGCACAGTCAGCTGCGGGTCGCTGGTCATCGCCACCGGCGGCTTGTCGATCCCCACGCTTGGGGCCACTGGGTTCGGTTATCAGATTGCCCGGCAATTCGGTCACAGGGTGCTGCCGACCCGCGCCGGCCTGGTGCCCTTCACGATCACCGAACCGCAACTGAAGTCGATATGCGAAGCCCTGTCGGGCACATCGGTCGAGGATTGCCTGGTCAGCTGCAACGGCCAGAGCTTTCGCGAAAACATCCTGTTCACCCACCGCGGCCTGTCGGGGCCGGCCATCCTGCAGATTTCATCCTACTGGGAGCCCGGCGATGCCATCGAGATCAACCTGCTGCCGCATCTGAACCTGACCGAATGGCTGGAAGAGCAGCGGCGCGAGCGCCCCAATACCGAGTTCAAAACCCTGCTCGGCGAGCTGTTCACACGCAAGATGGCCGGACTGCTGGCTGAGCACTGGTTTGCCTCGAGGCCGCTCAAGCAGTACTCGGCCAGTGAGCTGACCGAGATGGCCGAACGACTGGCCTGCTGGCGCCTGGTACCGGCCGGCACCGAGGGCTACCGGACCGCCGAGGTTACCCTTGGCGGAGTTGATACACGTGAAGTTTCATCCAAGACGATGGAATCGCAGAAATCGCCGGGCTTGTATTTCATCGGCGAAGTACTGGATGTCACCGGTCACCTCGGTGGTTTCAACTTTCAGTGGGCTTGGGCCTCGGGCTACGCCGCTGCTCAGTTCGTTTGAGCGCCCTACTCATTGGCCATGTTTGAAGGTGGCGAAAGCTCACGCGGCCCCGCCGGATCGGTCGCGGTGTTCTGGAATTCCTGCTGATTTCGTTCGTTGTTACGCAGCGCGGACGGCTCCTCGTCAGGGGAGCAGCCGCTCAGGGTCAGCGCCAGGGGCAGTGCGGCCAGGGTGGTCATGATCAGTCGGGTAGTCATGTTCGGTACTCCTGATTCAGGCGGTGTGACTTGCAAGCCACCACGGTTAGCGAAGCCTGCCGGCTCATTGAGAGGCGCCTGTCGCACCAGGCGTAGTGTTCGGCGCGGTCCCCGCACCCGACGAGGTACCCAGCCCGCTGCCGTTGTCAGCGGGCGCCGTATCCATGGCGCCTTCGGCACCCGTACCGAGCGGCGCTCCGGTTTCAGGGCCGGCGCCGGCGCCATCATTGGAGGGCGGCGCACCGGTGAAGGGCGGCTCGGCCTGCTCGGTGGCAGGCGCGGGAACGGGTGTCTCTCGCTCGATTTCGTCATCCGGTCCACAACCGACCAGTAGCAGGCCGAGAACGGGGGCGGACAGATAGGCCAATCGCATCAGTAACCTCCAAAAGTCATTGCGCATGTCGCCAGCGGACATGCTCGATCCTTATGGAGTTGACCCTGCCCGGGATGGGGAGTGCCCCAGGCGTGCGGCGACCCGCCCAGCGGAGCAGACTGCCGCCTTGCCCTTAAGCAGGTACGGGCGAAGCCAGGCACCATAGCCCATCGACCCCTTGCTCGGAGCCGAACAGCTGCTGCAGGTCATCGGGTGGCAGCGGGCGCCCAAACAGATAGCCCTGGGCATAGTCGCAGCGCTCGCTTCTCAGAAATGCAAGCTGAGCCTGTTGCTCGACGCCTTCAGCGATCACGGTGAGCCCGAGGCTATGACCAAGCCCGATGATGGCCCGACTGATCACTGCCGAGTCTGCATTTTCTGCCGCGCGGGCGATGAAACTGCGGTCCACCTTCAGAATGTGCAGTGGAAACTGCTTGAGGTAGCCCAGCGAACAGTAGCCGGTGCCGAAGTCATCCAGCGCCAGCCGCACGCCGAGATCGGCAATGTCCTGCAACGCCGCGAGCACCGAGTCGCTGTGCTGCATCAGCAGGGTTTCGGTAATTTCCAGGACAAGGCTCGTAGGCGGGAGCTGGGTCTCCCGGAGAATGCTGACCAGACGCTCGACGAAGTCAGTCTGTTGCAACTGCCGGATCGACAGGTTCACCGAACAGTAGAGCTGCGCCTGTCCGGCCCGCTGCCAGCCCTGCACCTGGCTGCAGGCCTGACGCAGGACCCACTCTCCGACGCGAAGGATTTCGCGGGATTCCTCCAGGATGGGAATGAACTCCTGTGGCCCGACCATGCGTCCGTCATGTCCCCAGCGCAGCAGCGCCTCGACCCCGGCCAGGTGCGCTCGCCCGTCGACCAGCCGGCATATGGGCTGGTAACAGAGGCTGAATTCGCTTCTGCCAAAGGCCTGCGCCAGACTGCTTTCCAGCTCCAGTTGACGTCGGGCCGTGCTTTGTAGCCCATCGCAATAAAGCGCAAACTGATTCTTGCCGGCATCCTTGGCGCGATAGAGCGCCAGATCGGCTGCCTGCAACGCATCCAGCGGGCGACCGTCGCGCTGTAACGGTGCGATGCCAATGCTGGCACTCAGTGACAGGGTTCGCTCAGCCAGCTGAAACGGCGCTCGCAGCGCGTTGAGCATGCGCTGCGCCACCCGCTCGGCATCGCTGGCACACGCCAGGTCGCCCAGCAAGGCGACAAACTCATCACCGCCAAAACGGGCAAGGTGATCGCCTGGCCGAAGGCAACCGGCCAGGCGGCTGGCCACTTCCACCAGCACCTGGTCACCCACCCGGTGGCCGAGGCTGTCATTGATCAGCTTGAACCGATCGAGATCGACGAAGAGCAAAGCGGACTCCCGTACTCCGATCCGCTGTTGTGCGGCCTTGAGCAGTTCGTCCAGATGGAGCCGGTTCGCCAGCCCGGTGAGTGAATCGTGGCGCGCCGCATATTGCAGGCAACTCTCGGCGATCTTGCGCGCGCTGATGTTGGTTTGCGAGCCGGCCATGCGTCGCCCGCTGCGCTCGTCTTGCTCGACCACGCCGCGTACCAGTACCCACAGATACTCCCCATAATGCGTACGGATCCGGTATTCGTGATTCAACGAAGTCGTTCGACCATCCAGATGGGCAGCAATGGCCTCGCGTAATCCGGCCAGGTCGTCCGGATGCACCCTGCTGAACCAGCTGCTGCTGGAATAGGCCGGCTCGGCCGGAAGCCCCAGCATGGCCATCCAGCGTTCGGAGAGGTACAGCTGATCGGCATCGATGTGCCAGTCCCAGATACCGTCCTCGGTGCCTCTGAGCGCCCGTGCCAGTCGCGCCTCGCTTTCCTCGAGCGCCTGGCGCTGGGCCGCCGTGTAGGTATCGATGGCCAGGATCATGTCGAAGAACACGGCTTTGAGCAGGCTGTCGTAAACGGCGTAGCCTGGAGCATCGCCCAGCAGCTCGGCCAACATGTCGCCAAGGTACAGCCGATAGGCACCCAGATACCATTCCAGGTCCAGTCCTACCCGTTCATGCACGAGTCCGACCTTTAGCCGGTCAATGATATAGCTACGATCGTAGGGGCCGGTCCAGAGGCGCTTGTAGTAGCCTCGCTGGCTATGCTTGAGCCGCGCCAGGCGCTGCGGGTCATCCAGCAGGGCCATCGGTTTCTCGAAGGTGCCCAGATGGCCATATAGACGGTCGATAAACCGGACATGGGCGTCGTCCAGATCTGCAGCCGCACCGTTCAAGCGGGCCCCATCGCTGGCCTGCCATTCCAGAAAACGCAAGCGGGTGAGGATTGCGTCTGGCCCAAGGCCGATTCGGTCAATTAACGCCTTGAGCTCTTTATCCATCCGCACCCTTCCCGGCCCCTAGCCAAGCTGCGTTCGTCCCTGTCCTGCAGATGACAGCGCGCACGCAGCATTAATAGCTATACGCCATCAAGACTGACAGTAGCGTCGAAGGGAGGCATTGATTCAGATCAGCCCGACATCGGGGGCAAAGGCTGGCGCCTTCATCGCAGGGCTACCGGGGCGTTGCGCCCCGGCGTGCATCAATCAGGCAGCCTGCCGGGCGGCAAATTCCTTCTTCAAGCGGCTCTTCAGCTCGGCCATCTGCTCACCCATCTCGACCAGCTGGTCCTCACTGAACAGTTCACGGGCAGAGGGAAACATTTCGGACTCCTCTTCCTCGATATGGTGCTCAAGCAGTTCCTTGCAGACTTTCACGCGCCCGGAGAATTCAAGGGTCGAGGGATCGGTATTCTTCAGGTCGGGCAGCACCAGCGAATCCACGGCGCGGTGCTCTTCCTTGGCCTCGTGGAACATGGTCTTCTCCTCCTTGCCGCCGGCCTCCTTGAATGCCGGGTAGAGGATCTGCTCTTCAAGTTGCGTGTGGATGGAAACTTCCATCTCGAGCTTCTGAAGCAGCTCGGTACGGGTCTTGACAGCGCGTTCGGTGCTATCCGTAAGGCGCGAGAGTATGTCTTTGACTTTTTCGTGGTCGTCGATCAACAGGTCGATGGCGTTCATTCGGTTTTCCTCATCGGTTATCAGGTTCGTGCCGCATCCAGGCTCTTCGGCCCGGTCGTCAACACATGTATCGCAGCCTCACAACGGGGCGAACCTGCGGCAGTGCAGGTCCGCCCTTCGGTTCAGGCGTATTCGTAGGTCGGCAGGCCGGTGCGGCTCTGGCTTTGCAGCCGTGCGATGGCTGGCGACATGCCAGCCTCCAGGGCCAGGTCACGGCGAATCGAGCTGATGACCCATTCCAGCTGGATGTCGGTCTGTGTCTGCCCTTTGGACAGGGCCCGCTTGATGATGTCCCGATCATCGTTACGCAGTGTCAGCAGGAGCCCGCCATCCGGACGAGGTGCGGCGATGACTTCGAACTCGGGAAACGCGGCAGCGAGAATTTTTTCAGCGGCAATCATTATTGTGTACTCCGGTTATGTTCCAGCGTACCTAGCTAGAGCATCGTTCATGCCAACCGGAGAGCTTTGGATAATCCCCTGAATTCAGTGACTTGCGTCACATAATAGCGTTTTGCTCGCATGCAAAACGCATGACGGTTACGCTTACGGCATGCATTCTGCTTTGCAGGAGCGCCGAAGATACCAGCCGTTGTCCTGTGCTCAACCCTTGCGCCAGACGCTTGCCAGCCAGGGCTGCTGGTCCCTCGGCAAGCCCGCAGGCCGGTAAAAGTGCTCCAGCTCGACGAATCCGACCGTCTCCATCAGTTGCCGCCAGGTCGGCCAGTCGTACCAGGTGCCGTATCGCGCTCCGCTCCAACCTTCCTGGTTGTCGCCACGGGGATTCGAGCAGAACAGGACGCCAGCAGGACGTAGGGCCGCACGCAGCCTGGCCAAGACGCTGGCAATTTCGCTGCTGGGAAGATGGAACAACACCGCGTTGGCAAAAACTCCATCAAACGCTTCAGTCGGCAGATCCAGTTCGAGGAAATTCTGGTGCAGCACCTCACATCCGGTATCGGCCCGCGCCATCTCGACGAAGGGCTCCGCACCATCGAGACCGATCGCAATGTGTCCACGAGCCTTGAATGCCTTGAGGTCACGCCCGGGCCCGCAGCCCAAGTCCAGAATACGCAGCGGCGGCTCGCCCTGGATATGCCGCAGCAACGCATCGATGTTCTGGCTGACGTCGTGACCCCTCGTTCCCTCGCGAAAGGCTTCTGCATTGGTGCGGTAGTCGTTCAGCGTGAGTTCGGAAATGGCGCGGTTGTTTTCGTCAGGCATGGCGGGCTCCTATGATCGAGGTGGCAGCCTAGCTGCACAGCGATCCATTGCCAACGCGCAGGCATGAACACGGGAACTACGTGAATTTGGTCAATAACCAGTTGACGGATGGATGCACATCGCTGAACTTGCTGATCAGCTCGGCCTCCAACTGCTCGCCGCGTGGATCGCTGCTTCCGCATTGCTATGTTCATGAAAAGATGAGAATCGCTCCGATGAGCCAAGCACCAGAGAAAGTCGTTCTACTCGTCGAAGACGAACCTCACATCCTGTCCTTGCTGTCCGATTACCTTGCCGGTGAAGGCTACAAGGTGCTCGAAGCAGCAGACGCCGCACGGGCCTTCGAGATTCTGGCAACCAAGCCGCAGCTCGACTTGCTGGTAACCGACTTCCGCCTGCCGGGCGGCGTCTCCGGGGTAATGATTGCCGAGCCCGCGCTGAAGCTGCGCCCGGACCTGAAAGTCATCTTCATCAGCGGCTACCCGATCGAAATCCAGGAATCGGGCAGCAAGATTGCCCGCTCAGCGCCGATTCTGGCCAAACCCTTCTCCCTCGACACCCTGCGTAGCCAGATCCAGCAGCTGCTGGCCTAGCGCACTCACCTACACGGCCCATAACGCAACGAGCCCGCACTGGGCGGGCTCGTCTTTCGATGCATCAGTTTAGTTGACCTTGGGGTCCAACTCGCCGCGGGCATAACGCTCGAACATGGCGTCCAGGGAGATCGGCTTGATCTTCGATGCATTTCCGGCGGTACCAAAGGCTTCGTAACGGGCGATGCAGATATCGCGCATCGCGGTTACGGTCTTCGCCAGGTATTTGCGTGGGTCGAATTCGCTGGGGTTCTTTGCCATGAATTCGCGGATGGCACCGGTGGAGGCGAGACGCAGATCTGTGTCGATGTTGACCTTACGCACACCGTACTTGATGCCCTCGACGATCTCCTCGACCGGCACGCCGTAGGTTTCCTTTATGTCGCCACCGTACTCGTTGATGATCTTCAACCATTCCTGCGGGACCGAGGAGGAGCCGTGCATCACCAGATGGGTATCCGGAATGCGCTGGTGGATTTCCTTGATGCGCTGGATCGACAGGGTATCGCCGGTTGGCGGCTTGGTGAACTTGTAGGCACCGTGGCTGGTGCCGATGGCGATGGCCAGGGCGTCGACCTTGGTCTTGGCGACGAAGTCGGCCGCCTCTTCCGGATCGGTCAGCAGCTGGCTGTGATCCAGGGTGCCTTCGGCGCCGACACCATCTTCTTCACCGGCCATGCCGGTTTCCAGGGAGCCCAGGCAGCCGAGCTCACCTTCAACCGAGACGCCACAGGCGTGGGCGAAGGCTACGGTCTGCTGGGTGACGCGGACGTTGTACTCGTAATCGGAGGGCGTCTTGCCGTCTTCACGCAGCGAGCCGTCCATCATGACCGAGCTGAAGCCCAGCTGGATCGAGCGTTGGCAGATGTCAGGGCTGGTGCCGTGGTCCTGGTGCATGACCACCGGGATATGCGGGAACTCTTCCACCGCCGCGAGGATCAGGTGGCGCAGGAACGGCGCGCCAGCGTATTTGCGAGCGCCGGCCGAAGCCTGGACGATCACCGGGGAGTCGGTCTTGTCGGCCGCTTCCATGATGGCTCGCATCTGCTCGAGGTTGTTTACGTTGAAGGCCGGCACGCCGTAGCCGAATTCGGCGGCGTGGTCGAGCATCTGGCGCATGCTGATGAGTGCCATGTTTTCCTTTCTCCCGGTCAGGGTCGATTAATCATGTAAAGCCTGCCGCAGGGGCCGGCGCTGTTCAAGCACCGCGCGGTATGGCGCGGCATTGTAGTGGTGGATGGCTCAAAAGCCATCAGGACCGGCGAAAACGCCGTAGTACAGGGATCCGCCCGCCTTTAGATATTGATCAGTGACGCGCTGCAGCCGTGAGCCAGCAGTTTGTCATCGGCCAGACGATAGACCAGCGCACCCGTCCCCTTGTCGTGGAAGGCCACAACGCCATCGCTATAGAAAGCACCACGGGTCACGGGTTCCTTGCGCAACCTGTGAACCTCCTCACCGTTGCCGATTTTCAGCTCCACCGTCTGGCGGCTTTCATCGGCATAGCGCCAGGCTATGTTCTGCTGCCCCTGGCACTTCCAGCGAACAAAGGGTGCGTCCGGACCGGATTGCCAGTGACCGCAACCAGTCAGCAGGACCAGGATGGCAATCGGGATAGACAGGCCTTTCATCGATTCTCCAGGGCTGGTTCGGCTGCTTCAGGGGCAGTCCTGAACGTCGGCGGCAGTACCCGCAGTGGGATCACCCGTGCTTTGCATTTCGATGCGCTGATCGTTCTGCGCGGTCGGGCTTTGTACCGGTGGCGGGTCGATCACTTCACAGAGCGAGTCCGGCGAACCTCCGGCGCAACCGGCCAGGCCAAGACAGCAAACAGCTATTGCGGCGTAACGCATGGTGAGTCTCCATTCCTCGTCTGGACAGAACAGAGACAGCAACCAGTCGCAGGGGTTGCCTTTGCCGTTGTGCTTGTAACGACAAAAGGCCACCAGTTGTTAGCCGGCGCGCTGCTCCAGCACTTCAACTGCCGGAAGCACCTTGCCTTCGACGAACTCGAGGAAGGCGCCACCGCCAGTGGAGATGTAGGAGATTTGCTCAGCGACGCCATACTTGTCGATAGCGGCCAGGGTGTCACCGCCACCGGCGATGGAGAACGCAGGGCTTTCAGCAATCGCCTGCGCCAGAACCTTGGTGCCGTTACCGAACTGATCGAACTCGAACACACCGACCGGGCCGTTCCACAGGATGGTTTTCGACGACTTCAGCAGTTCGGCGAAGTTGGCTGCGGTCTGCGGGCCGATGTCCAGGATCATGTCATCTTCGGCCACGTCAGCGACCGCCTTGACCGTTGCTTCGGCGTCTTCGGCAAAGGCTTTGGCGACCACCACGTCGACCGGCAGCGGCACGCTGACTTTGGCGGCGATGGCTTTGGCGGTGTCGACCAGATCGGCTTCGTACAGGGATTTACCCACCGGATAGCCGGCAGCAGCCAGGAATGTGTTGGCGATACCGCCGCCGACGATCAGCTGGTTACAGACCTGGCTCAGGCTGTTGAGGACGTCCAGCTTGGTCGACACCTTGGAGCCGGCAACGATGGCGGCCATTGGCTGCGCCGGGCTCTTCAGTGCTTTGCCCAGCGCATCCAGCTCGGCTGCGAGCAGCGGGCCGGCACAGGCCACCTTGGCGAATTTGGCCACGCCGTGGGTCGAGCCCTGGGCGCGGTGGGCGGTGCCGAAGGCGTCCATCACAAAGACATCGCACAGTGCTGCGTATTTCTGCGCCAGTTCGTCAGTGTTCTTCTTTTCACCCTTGTTGAAGCGCACGTTTTCCAGCAGCACCAGTTCACCGGGCTGTACCTGAACGCCGTCGAGATAATCCTTGATCAGCGGTACTTCACGGTTCAGCGCCTTGCTCAGGTAGTCGGCGACCGGCTTGAGGCTGTCTTCCTCGCTGTAGACGCCCTCTTCCGGACGGCCCAGGTGCGAGCAGACCAGTACCGCCGCGCCCTTTTCCAGCGCCAGTTTGATGGTCGGCAGCGAGGCCAGAATGCGCGCGTCGCTTTTCACCGCACCATCCTTCACCGGGACGTTGAGATCCTCGCGGATCAACACGCGCTTACCCTGGAGGTCGAGGTCGGTCATCTTCAAAACGGTCATGTGATCTTCCTTAAGTTCAAAACGGCGATGTTGGCAGCGGCGGCCCGCTAGGCGCGGTGGGCAACGCGCAGGTAGTGATCGGCCACGTCGAGCATGCGGTTGGCAAATCCCCACTCGTTGTCGAACCAGGCCAGCAGGTTCACCAGTCGAGGACCGGAGGCACGCGTCAGGCTGCCATCGACAATTGCCGAATGCGGGTCGTGGTTGAAATCACAACTGGCATGGGGCAACTCGGTGTAGGCAAGCAGCCCTTTCAACGGGCCGGTTTGCGCAGCTTCCCGCAGGATCCGGTTGATCGTCTGGGCATCGGTATCGCGGGACGTCTGCAAGGTGATATCCAGACAGGACACGTTCACCGTCGGTACCCGCACCGCTTTGGCCTGAATCCGCCCCGAGAGTTCCGGGAGCAGGCGCTCGATGCCTTTCGCCAGGCCCGTTGAGACCGGGATGACCGACTGGAACGCCGAACGGGTGCGGCGCAGATCGTCGTGGTGGTAGGCGTCGATGACCGGCTGATCGTTCATCGCCGAGTGAATGGTGGTGATCGACACATAGTTGAGCCCCACCGCATCGTTGAGAAGCTTGAGCAAGGGCACGCCGCAGTTGGTGGTGCAGGATGCGTTGGATACCAGCCGCTCGGCGCCGGTCAGGCACTCCTGATTGACACCCATCACCACCGTCGCATCGATATCCGCACCGCTGGTCATCGGCTGCGAAAACAGCACGCGCGGTGCCCCTGCGTCGATGAACCGCAGGGCTTCGCTGCGGGTGTTATAGGCGCCTGAACACTCCAGGACGAGATCCACCCCCAATCCGCGCCAGTCGACCGCTTCCGGCGTCGAGTGGCGAAGCACCTTCACGCAGTGACCGTTTATATGCAGGCAGTCGCCCTCGACCGCCACGTCACCCGGGAAGCGGCCGTGGGTGGAGTCGAAACGGGTGAGGTATTCGAGACCCGCCATATCGGCCAGGTCATTGAGCGCGACGATTTCGAAGTCGAACGCAGCGTTGCGCTCGTAGAAGGCACGCAATACGCAACGGCCGATACGGCCGTAGCCGTTGAGGGCGATGCGGTAGGGACGCGGACGGGGTTGGGGCATGGATTCGGCCTGTTGCAAGCCGCTCGAAGGCTGAAGGCTGAAGGCTTGACGAAAAAGCAGCTCGATGCCGTCTGTCGTTCAGCCTCCAGCCTCCAGCCTCCAGCGCCTTGTTAGTCTTCGAGAAGCTCTTCGGCAACCGCAAGAATATTGTCGACCGTAAAGCCGAACTCCTCGAACAGCTGACCCGCCGGGGCCGACTCGCCGTAGGTGGTCATGCCGATGATGCGACCGTCGAGGCCGACGTACTTGTACCAGTAGTCCGCGTGCGCGGCCTCGATGGCGATGCGTGCTCCGACTTCGACCGGCAGTACCTGCTGCTTCCAGGACGCATCCTGGGCATCGAAGACGCTGGTGCACGGCATCGAGACGACACGCACATTGCGGCCCTGTTCAGTCAGCTTGTCATAGGCCTGGACGGCCAGGCCAACTTCCGAACCGGTGGCGATGAGGATCAGCTCGGGCTCGCCAACGCAGTTCTTGAGGATGTAACCACCCTTGGAGATGGACGCTTCGGTTTCGTTGTCGCGGATGTGATAAGGCAGATTCTGGCGCGAGAAGATCAGCGCGCTCGGGCCGTCCTTGCGCTCGACCGCGTGCTTCCAGGCCACGGCAGATTCGACCGTGTCGGCCGGACGCCAGGTGTCCAGGTTCGGCGTGGTGCGCAGGCTGGTCAGCTGTTCAATCGGCTGGTGGGTCGGGCCGTCTTCACCGAGACCGATGGAGTCGTGGGTAAAGACGTAGATGACCCGCTGTTTCATCAGTGCCGACATGCGCACCGCATTGCGGGCGTATTCCATGAACATGAGGAAGGTCGCGCCGTAGGGAATCAGGCCGCCATGCAGGGCCACGCCGTTCATGATCGCGGCCATGCCGAATTCACGCACGCCGTAGTACATGTAGTTACCCGAGGCATCCTCGGCGACCACCGGCTTGCAGCCCTTCCACAGGGTCAGGTTGGAGCCGGCCAGGTCCGCCGAGCCGCCCAGCAGTTCCGGCAGCAGCGGGCCGAAGGCATTCAGGCAGTTCTGGCTGGCCTTGCGGCTGGCAATGGTTTCGCCCTTGGTGGCCACTTCGCGAATGAACGCCGAAGCCTTCTCGGCGAAGTCGGCGGGCAGTTCACCGGCCATACGGCGTTTGAACTCGGACGCCAGGCCCGGGAACTCGGCTTCATAGGCGGCGAAGCGCTTGTTCCACTCGTTCTCCGCGTCGGCGCCCTTCTGCTTGGCGTCCCACTCGGCGTAGATATCGGCTGGGATCTCGAACGGGCCATGCGTCCACCCCAGCGCCTCACGGGTCAGGGCGATCTCGGCGTCACCCAGCGCGGCACCGTGGGACTCTTCCTTGCCCTGCTTGTTCGGCGATCCAAAGCCGATGATGGTCTTGCAGCAGATCAAGGTCGGGCGGTCGCTCTTGTGCGCGGTCTCCAGGGCGATCTTGATCTCTTCGGCATCATGGCCGTTGACGTTGCGGATCACCTGCCAGCCGTAGGCTTCGAAACGGCGCGGGGTGTCGTCGGTGAACCAGCCATGGACTTCGCCGTCGATGGAGATGCCGTTGTCGTCGTAGAAGGCGATCAGCTTGTTCAGCGACAGGGTGCCGGCCAGGGAACAGACTTCGTGGGAAATCCCTTCCATCAGGCAGCCATCGCCCATGAATACATAGGTATGGTGATCGACGACCTTGTGCCCGTCGCGGTTGAACTGCGCCGCCATGACCTTTTCCGCCAGGGCGAAGCCCACGGCATTGGCCAGGCCCTGGCCCAGCGGGCCGGTAGTGGTCTCGACGCCGGCGGTGTAGCCGAACTCCGGGTGGCCCGGGGTCTTGCTGTGCAGCTGGCGGAAGTTCTTCAGGTCGTCGATGGACAGGTCGTAGCCGGTCAGGTGCAGCAAGGAATAGATCAGCATCGAGCCGTGGCCGTTGGACAGCACGAAGCGGTCGCGGTCCGCCCACTGCGGGTTGGTCGGGCTGTGCTTCAGATGGTCACGCCAGAGGACCTCGGCGATGTCCGCCATGCCCATGGGGGCACCCGGGTGGCCGCTGTTGGCTTTCTGCACGGCATCCATGCTGAGGGCGCGGATGGCATTGGCTCGCTCACGACGGCTGGGCATCGCTAGATCTCCTGCGGGGTAGCTTCTGAAACGAAGGGGGCGGAAAAAGGCGGCCATTTTCCCTTACCGGGAGTGGCGGGGCAATGACTGAATGGCTCGACGTCGCCGCCATCGGCCGCATCACTCGAGCAGCACGACACCCTGATTGCCAATGTCGGGCAGATGCGCCAGCAGATAATCCTTCATTCGCGTCAGGGTCAATGCGGTTTCACCCGTCGCAGGCCAGACCAGGTAATAGCTGTCGCCGGAGCGCACTGCTTGCTGGAACGGCAGTATCAACGAGCCCTTCTGGAGCTCGGAGCCGACCAGTGCCAGGTCGCCGATCGACATGCCGTGCCCCTGCGCCGCAGCGGAAATGCCGAGCTCCAGCGTGTCGAACAGCTTGCCCTGCTGCCAGGCGATGCGATCGACCAGACCGACTCGCTGCAGCCAGCGACGCCAGTCTCGGCAGTCGCGTGAGGGATGTATCAATTCGGCACCGGCGAGTCGCTCGGCGGTCCAGGACGATCCGCCCTTGAATTCCGGCGCACAGACCGGCACCAGCCATTCATCGAACAGCTTGATCCGGTTCCAGTCGGCGGGGAAACCGCCGTGGCTCAGCAGGATGGCGCAATCGAAGGGCTCGTTGTGGAAGTCCACCGCATCGAGGTCCATCCAGGCACTGGTCAGTTGCACGCGATCCTGCGGATGGGTGAGCTGGAAATTCTCCAGCGCACCGAGCAGCCAGCGCATGGTCAGGGTCGAGGGGGCTTTCAGCCGGAGCGCATCCTGCTGGCGGTTGATCGCAATGCAGGCGTTTTCGATGGTTCGGAAGCCGACCTTGAGCTCCTGCGCCAGCAGCCGTCCGGTGTCGGTCAGTGCCAACCGCGAGCCGCGCCGCTCGAACAGCTGGCAGCCAAGGCTTTCTTCCAGCGTCTTCACGTGCCGACTGACAGCACTCTGGGTGATGCACAGGCTCTCTGCGGCCTGCGTGAACGACCCGAAGCGTGCCGCGACCTCAAAGGCACGCAGCGCGTAAAGCGGCGGCATGCGCAACGTCATGCCGCCAGCTTCCGGCATGAGTAAAACTCATCGGAGATGGCCGTTTTTTCCATTTTGCAACCCTCCAGGGCCCACCAATACTCGCCGGCAATCGGGCCAGCCATGCGTTGGCACCGACCCAACAAGAGGCCTCTGCCTTGTATAACGCTAGGGAAGGATGACATGCCCACTCGCGAGTTCGATCAACTTTTGTCTGCCAGCATTCGTCACGGGGGGCTCAGTCAGGCGCAGATAGCGGCCATCCTCGATTTCAAGCTGTTCGGCAACGCCAAAGGCTTTCTGCTGCTGGAGGGCACGCAGATCGGCGAAATTCCTCCCACTCCCGCCTCGCGCAGCGAACTGAACAAGCCGGACAACCGCAGCGAACGCTTGCTGCTCCAGGCCACCGCGCTGCTGGGAGAGCCGATCGGCTACGTGCAGGAATCGGGCGGTTGCATCGTCAACAACTTCTTCCCGCAGCAGACGCAGTCACGTGCCGCGACCTCGGACAGCTTCGACACCGAGCTGGACCTGCATACCGAAAATGCCTTCCATGCCATCCAGCCGGATTACCTGCTGCTGCTCTGCCTGCGTCAGGATCCGGCCGCCGAGGCCGTCACCTATATCGCGTCGGCCGAGCGCATCCTCGAGCGGCTTTCCTACGAAGACCAGGTGTTCTTTCTCAACGAGCCCTACAACTTTCTGTCCGACTACGGCCACAGCGAAAAGAACCAGCGCATCGATATCAACAAGCATCAAACCGTACTGTACGGCGACCCTGACGCCCCCTTCCTGCGCTTCGATCCACAATTCATGGTCGCCTACAGCGACCGGGCTCAACGCGCACTGGACCGACTGCGCGCCGTTGCCTGGGAGGTGGTCGAGCCAGTGCGCCTCACCCGCGGCGACCTGCTGATCATCGACAACCGCCGCACGGCACATGCACGCAGCCCCTTCACCGCCCGTTTCGATGGCAGCGACCGCTGGATGCAGCGCACCTTCGCCAGCTGCAACCTGCGCTTCTACACCGAGCGGCTAGGCAAGCAATCGCGCATCTTCGAACTGGTAACCGAGCTATGAACACCACCTATCTCGCCTTCGCTGCCGCGGTCGCCCTGCTGATCGCCTCCCCCGGCCCGGTCGTCGCACTGGTTATCGCCGACGCCCGGCGCAGCTGGCCGGCCTGGACCATTCTCGGCGGTGTGCTCTCGGCACAGATGCTGTTGATCGCTGCGCTGATGGTCATCTACCTGGCCCTCGATCTGAAACCAGTGATTCTCGAATGGGGCCAGGTGCTCGGTGGGCTCTACCTGATCTGGCTCGGTGCCGACGGCCTGTGCGGCGGCGGTGGAGAAGCCAAGGAGCTGCCGCGCCCGCAATCGCATTACTTCTGGCGGGCGATGGCGGTCGGACTGTCCAACCCCAAGGACATTCTGTTCTTTCTCGCGTTTCTGCCAGGGTTCATTCTGCCGGCGCAGCCCTTCGCGCCGCAGGCGCTGGCGCTGATTGCCATCTGGGCGCTGGTCGATGTCTCGATTCTGATCACCTACAGCCTGGTCTCACGTCAGTTGTCGAGCAACGACCGTATCCAGGGGCTGCTCGATCTGCTGCCCAACTTCTTTCTGCTGGCGCTGGGCCTGGTGTCCTGCGGCATGGGCATCAACAGCCTGATCAACTAAGCGGCGCCTTTCCAATATCAAAACTTTTTGATATTGCCATTGCTGGGTGAAAAACGACCGACTAGACTGCATCGCCTATGAGCCTGCGCATTCCCCAGATGTCATTCACCGACAGTGACCAACTCGCCGCCCTATGCAAGGCCGGCGGGGATTCGTTGCGGCTGAACGTGCTGCGTGCGCTGGCCAGCGATTCGTTCGGCGTGCTCGAACTGGCACAGATCTTCGCCACCGGGCAATCGGGCATCAGCCATCATCTCAAGGTGCTGACACAGGCCGGGCTGCTGGCAACCCGCCGGGAAGGCAACGCGATTTTCTACCGCCGCGCCCTGCCCCAACCCGATAGTCTCGGCGGCAAGCTGCATTCGGCGCTACTGGACGAAGTGGATCAGTTGGGTCTGCCGGCTGAGGTTCAGGCGCGTGTCGCCGCGGTGCATGCCCAGCGCAGCGCCGCCAGTGAAGATTTTTTCGCGCGCATGGCCGGTAGCTTCCAGGCGCGACAGGACATGATTGCCGGGCTTCCGCAGTACCGCGACAGCGTGGTCGCACTGCTCGATGCATTGAACCTCACGCCAGCAGCAACCGCGCTGGAGGTCGGCCCGGGAGACGGCGGTTTTTTGCCAGAACTGGCGCGACGCTTTGCTCGGGTCACGGCCGTGGACAACAGCCCGGCCATGCTGGAAATGGCCCGCAGTCGATGTGAACAGGACGCCCTTAGCAACGTCGAAGTCAGACTTGCCGACGCATTACATGACGCCTGCCCGACCGCCGACTGCGTCGTCCTGAACATGGTTTTGCATCATCTGGCGGCGCCGGGTGAAGCACTCAAGCAACTGGCGCGACTGGTGAACGTGGGCGGCAGCCTGCTGATCACCGAGCTGTGCAGCCATAACCAGAGTTGGGCCAGGGAGGCCTGCGGCGATCTGTGGTTGGGCTTCGAACAGGACGATCTGGCCCGTTGGGCCGATGCCGCGGGGCTCACGCCCGGCGAGAGCCTCTACATTGGCTTGAAGAACGGTTTTCAGATCCAGACCCGGTATTTTTCCCGGCTCGACGCTGATAGCCGACGCAACCACCGGTAATTAGGAACCGATTGATGAGCGAATATTCGATTTTCACCTCCGAGTCCGTGTCCGAAGGGCACCCGGACAAGATCGCCGACCAGATCTCCGATGCGGTCCTGGATGCCATCATCGCCGAGGACAAGCACGCCCGTGTGGCCTGCGAAACCCTGGTCAAGACCGGCGTTGCCATTGTCGCCGGCGAAGTCACCACCAGCGCCTGGGTCGATCTCGAGCAGCTGGTGCGCGACGTCATCATCGACATCGGCTACAACAGCTCGGAAGTCGGCTTCGACGGCGCCACCTGCGGCATCATCAACATCATCGGCAAGCAGTCGGTGGACATCGCCCAGGGCGTCGACCGCAGCAAGCCGGAAGACCAGGGTGCCGGCGATCAGGGCCTGATGTTCGGCTACGCCAGCAATGAGACCGATGTGCTGATGCCGGCACCGATCCGCTTCTCCCACGCCCTGGTCGAACGCCAGGCCGAAGCGCGCAAGAACGGCCTGCTACCGTGGCTGCGTCCGGACGCCAAGAGCCAGGTCACTTGCCGCTACGAAGGCGGCAAGGTGGTCGGCATCGACGCCATCGTGCTGTCCACGCAGCACAACCCAGAGGTCAAGCATTCCGACCTGCGCGAAGCGGTGATGGAGCTGATCGTCAAGCACGTGATCCCGGCTGAACTGCTGCACAAGGACACCCAGTTCCACATCAACCCGACCGGCCAGTTCATCATCGGCGGCCCGGTGGGTGACTGCGGCCTGACCGGACGCAAGATTATCGTCGACACCTACGGCGGCATGGCCCGTCACGGCGGCGGCGCCTTCTCCGGCAAGGACCCGTCCAAGGTCGACCGCAGCGCCGCCTACGCCGGGCGCTACGTGGCCAAGAACATCGTCGCCGCCGGCCTGGCCGAGCGCTGCGAGATCCAGGTGTCCTACGCTATTGGCGTGGCCCAGCCGACGTCGATCTCGATCAACACCTTTGGCACCGGCAAGCTCAGCGACGACAAGATCGTCGCCCTGGTGCGCGAGCATTTCGACCTGCGTCCCTACGCGATCACCACCATGCTCGACCTGCTGCACCCGATGTACAAGGCCACCGCGGCCTATGGCCACTTCGGTCGCGATCCCTATCAGATGACGGTCGGTGATGACACCTTTACCGCCTTTACCTGGGAAAAGACTGACAAGGCCGACGCCCTGCGCGCTGCTGCCGGGCTGTAAGCGCGACTGCGCCAGACAGAAGCCCCGCCGGCGCAAGCCGCGCGGGGCTTTTCGCTTTTGAAGCCTGAAGCTTGAAGCTTGAAGCTTGAAGCTAATTCTTCAATCGATAACCCGTCTTGAAGATCCACCAGATCAGCACCAGGCACAGCGCCAGGAAGCCCAGCGTCATAGCCAGGCTGATGCCGACATTGACGTCCGAAACGCCGTAGAAGCTCCAGCGAAAGCCGCTGATGAGATACACCACCGGATTGAACAGCGTGACCTTCTGCCAGAGCGGCGGCAGCATTTCGATGGAGTAGAAGCTGCCGCCTAAAAAGGCCAACGGCATGACGATCAGCGACGGCACGATCTGCAGCTTTTCCCAGCCATCCGCCCAGATGCCAATGATGAATCCGAACAGGCAGAAGGTGACAGCCGTCAGTACCAGGAACAGCGCCATCACCCAGGGATGCGCAATTTCGTAATCGACGAACAATCGCGCCGTGAGCAGGATTACCAGCCCGAGGATGATCGACTTGGTCGCCGCCGCGCCAACGTAGCCGATAACGATCTCCAGATAGGAAACCGGTGCCGACAGCACTTCGTAGATGGTCCCCGAATAGCGCGGCATGTAAATGCCGAACGAGGCGTTGGAAATGCTTTCGGTGAGCAGCGCCATCATGATCAGACCGGGAATGATAAAGGCGCCGTAGGGGATGCCGTGCATCGCCTCCATGCGCGAGCCGATGGCCGAACCAAAGACAACGAAATACAGCGAGGTGGAGATGACCGGCGTGGCGATGCTCTGCAGCAGTGTGCGCCAGGTGCGCGCCAGTTCGAACAGGTAGATGGCGCGGATTGCGTGAAAATTCATGTGCGGCTGCCCTTTACCAAACTGACGAAGATTTCCTCCAGGGAACTCTGACTCGACTGCAGATCCTTGAAGTCGATGCGGTGTTCGGCGAGGCGCCTGAGCAGGTCGGCGATCCCGGTGTCCTCATGCTGGGCGTCGAAGGTGAACACCAGCTGATTGCCCGAGTCGACCAATTCGAGCGGATAGCCGGCCAGTTCCGCCGGAATTTCGGCCAGCGGACGCTGCAGATGCAGGGTGAGCTGTTTGGTGCCAAGCTTTTGCATCAGCGCTTTCTTGTCCTCGACCAGGATGATCTCACCCTTGCTGATCACGCCGATGCGATCGGCCATCTCCTCGGCCTCTTCGATGTAGTGCGTGGTCAGGATGATGGTCACGCCGCGCTCGCGCAGGCGTCGGACCATTTCCCACATGTCGCGGCGCAGCTCGACGTCGACACCGGCTGTGGGCTCGTCGAGAAAGAGGATGGTGGGCTCATGGGACAGCGCCTTGGCAATCATCACCCGGCGCTTCATGCCGCCGGACAGCTCGATGATCCGGGCGCCCTTCTTGTCCCAGAGCGACAGGTCGCGCAACAGCTGCTCCAGATAGGCATCGTTCGGCGCCTTGCCAAACAGTCCACGGGAGAAGCGCACCGTCGCCCAGACGCTCTCGAAGCCTTCATTGAAGAGCTCCTGCGGCACCAGGCCGATCTTCGATCGCGCGGCACGGTAGTCACTGATGATGTCGCAGCCATCGACCAGCACACGCCCGCTGCCCGGATTGACGATGCCGCAGATGATGCTGATCAGGGTGGTCTTGCCGGCCCCATTGGGCCCGAGCAGCGCGAAGATTTCGCCCTGGTTGATCTGCAGGTCGATCTGCTTGAGCGCCGGATGGCCGGACGCGTAGGTCTTGCTCAACTGCTCGATGTTGATCACGGGGTGCACTGATGGATAGCTCCGCAAGGGGTTGGCGGACAATTGTATGCCGCTGGTTGATTGGCTCACCTATCGAATCCTGATTTGCCTGCCTGGAACTGACCTCGGTCATGGCCGTTCCCGCGCCTCAAGCGCATGCTTGACCAACGCTTCTGACGCAGCCTGGGAGGCACAACGCCATGAAACGGGTCCGGCAAACTCTTGTAGCTCTGCTCCTCGGGGTCGTATTGCTCTGGTTGTTGGCGAACGATTTCACGACCGGGAACTACTCCCGTTTCTGGCCGCTACGTACGGACATGGTTCACTTGAGCGGTCTCCTTGCGGTCGCCACGATGAGCGCAGCGGTCTATCTGGCCATCCGACCGCACTGGCTGGAGCGCCTGTTCGATGGGCTGGACAAGACCTACCGTCTGCACAAGTGGCTGGGAATTGCTGCCCTGACGCTGTCGACGGTGCATTGGGGCTGGGCCCAGGTCCCGAAGTGGCTGGTAGGGTTCGGTTGGCTGGAGCGCCCGGCCCGGAGAGGGGCGGGACAGACCGAGGAAGGGTTGCTCGGCTGGCTGCACGAACAGCGCGGGTTCGCCGAAACGATCGGCGAGTGGGCGTTCTACCTGGCCGCGGCGCTGATCGTTCTGGCCCTGATCAAACGTTTTCCCTACCGATGGTTTTTCACGACCCACCGCTGGCTGGCTCCCGTCTATCTGGTGCTGGTGGCGCATAGTCTCTTGCTGATGCCACCCGCCTATTGGCTTTCGCCGCTCGGCGCGGTGATGGCTGCCCTGCTGCTCGCGGGCACGCTGGCCGCCGGCGTTTCACTGCTGCGCCAGGTCGGGCGCAAGCGCCAGGTCGCCGGTCGTATCGACAACTTGGCCTACCACACCGACAACCGGGTGCTCAGCGTCGATATCGCCCTTGACGGAGCCTGGCCAGGACACGAGCCGGGGCAGTTTGCCTTCGTCACTTTCGACCAGAAGGAAGGGCCGCACCCATTCAGCCTGTCCAGTGCCTGGCTGGGCGACGGCAAACTGTCGTTCTCCATCAAGGGGCTTGGTGATTACACCCGCGCCTTGCCCCATTCTCTGCAGATAGGTGATGCGGTTACGGTCGAAGGCCCTTACGGCTGCTTCGATTTCCACGGACACAAGCCAGGCCAGCTCTGGATAGCCGGAGGCATCGGCATTGCGCCCTTCATCGCGCAGCTGCAGGCGCTGGCCGAAGCCGGCAGGGGCAACGACATCACCCTGTATTACTGCACCAGTGCACCGGACCAGGGCTTTATCGAACGCATCAGGCAGCTGGCAGAGCGCGCCCGGATAAGGCTGCAGATCATGATCGCCAGCGAGCAAGGGCTGCTGACGCCCGAGCGCCTGCGCCAGCAGGTGCCTGACTGGGAGCAGCGTGACGTCTGGTTCTGCGGTCCCGCCAGCTTTGGCGATGAGCTGAGGCGCGACCTGACGCGCCACGGCCTGCCGCCCAGCGATTTCCATCAGGAACTGTTCAACTTGCGCTAGCGCACGGTTGCCACGGGGTCGCCAGAGCACAATGGCGACCCACCCCGACGAGCAAGGATGCTCACTTATGTCACGCATGCATGCGATTTGGCTGTGCCTGGTACCGAGCCTGGTCATGGCGGATTGCCCGGACTGGTCAAACGACCGAGCCATGGCGGAAAGCAGTGCGCTGCAGCGCCAGCTGGCCGAATGGAACGATGCCTATCACCGCCGTGGAATCGCGCTGGTGGACGACGAGGTCTATGACCAGGCCAACCGACGCCTGCAGCTCTGGCACGATTGCTTCGCGCAAATCCCATCAGCGCCTCCGGCACCCCTGGTTACGGCTGCTGGCCCGTTGCCGCATCCCATTGTCCAGACCGGGCTGGCCAAGCTAGCCGACGAGGCGGCGGCTGGCGCCTGGATCAGGGCTCGCAGCGATCTGTGGGTCCAGCCAAAAGTCGACGGCGTCGCCGTGACCCTGCAGTACGAGGAGGGTCGTCTGATCCGCGCAGTCAGCCGCGGGGACGGGACACACGGACAGGACTGGACCCTTAGAGCCCTGGAAATTCCTGCCATTCCCAACGAGATACCAGCTGCCGGCGAAGTCATCCTGCAGGGCGAGCTGTACTGGAGGCTGGACAATCACGTTCAGGCAAGCGCGGGCAGTGCCGGCGCGCGCGGTCGTGTCGCCGGGGCGATGGCGAGGCAAACACTGGACGACTCAATCGCTTCGCGAATCGGCCTGTTTGTCTGGGACTGGCCCAACGGACCGGCAGCCATGCAGGCTCGCCTCGATGGACTGGTTGCAATGGGGTTCGCACAGAGCGCAGCCCTGACGCAACCCATCGCGACCGCCGAGCAAGCCCGGCACTGGCGGGACCACTGGTTTCACCACTCGCTTCCATTCGCCAGCGATGGCGTCGTGCTACGCCAAGGCGTGCGACCAGACGCCAGCCGCTGGCGAGCCCAGCCCCCAGAATGGGCAGTCGCCTGGAAATATCCCCTGCGCACCGCGGTGGCCAGGGTTCTCGACGTGGAGTTCACCATCGGCCGCAGCGGCAAGATAACCCCAGTGTTGCAGCTGGAGCCGATACAGCTCGATGACCGTCGCGTCAGTCGCGTCAGCCTGGGTTCCGTAACGCGCTGGAGGAAGGAGGATATTCGGCCGGGCGACCATGTGGCCATCGCCCTGGCCGGGCTGACCATCCCCCGCTTCAACGGAGTTGCCTGGCGGGCGCAGCAGCGCCAGCAGGTCGAGATGCCCGCCGCCGGCCGCTACCACCCTCTGAGCTGCTGGCAAGCCAGCCCCGGCTGCGAACAGCAATTCATTGCACGCCTCGTCTGGCTCAGTGGCAAAAAGGCCCTGAACCTGCCGCAGCTCGGTCCCGGCGCATGGACGATGCTGGTGGAATCCGGGCTGGTCAGGCATCTCCTCGACTGGCTGCACCTCGATGAGCACCGTCTACGGCAGGTTCCAGGCATCGGCGACGCCAGCGCCAGCAACCTGGCCGCCAGTTTCAGGCTGGCCCGTGAACGACCTTTTCGCCTGTGGCTGCACGCCCTGGGCATGCCGCCGAGCGAAGACGCCAATCTGGTCGACAACTGGGACAGTCTGGCGGCAACGACGCTGGCGCAATGGCAATCAAAACCCGGCGTTGGCTCGAAACGAGCCCTGCAACTACAGGCCTTCTTCACCGCGCCGGAAGTCCTCGGGCTTCGCCAGCAATTGAACGAGATCGGGATTGCCGGCTTCTGAGGGCACTTCGCCGACCGGGTCCAGTCATAGAACCTCGAGAACAAGAAAAAGGGAACTGGCATGCCCAGCCGCCAAACTGTCCGCCTTTCATTGCTGCTCAGCCTCTGCTGCGCCCAATCGGCCGTTGGGACGGCGGCCGAGACCGACGCTGCATGCAGCGAAGCGCGCGAGCGCATCAGCCAACAGATCAAGGAGGCGCGCCTGAAAGGCGATATCAGCCAGCGCGCCCATCTTGAGACACAGTTGCAAAGCCTGACCGAACGCTGCCGAGGCGTGGTTGCGCTACAGCCCAATCACGCCGAAATCGAGCGCGCCGCGCGCCTGGCTACCGTCCGCGAAGCGCAATTGCGCGACGCACTGGGCACCGGCGATTCTCAGGTAATCGAAGTGAGCAAACGGCGACTGGATCAGGCTCGCAGGCAACTGGACGACGCCAAACGCTAAGTCGCGAAGCGGCGGTCGTGACTGTCAGTAATTCCGAAATTCCTTGTGACAGGCTTCACAGGCATCCTCCACTTGCTGGAACGCCGGTGCGATACCCTCCGCTGTCACGGGTTTCTGCGCGGTAGCAGTGACCAACGCCGCGGTCCGTGCCTCGAGTTCCCGCGCCATCTCGTTGAAGCGTGCCTGTTTTTGCCAGACATCGTCGCGGGCCTCGCTCTGAGCTTCCTTGACTTCCGGGTAATACTGCCAGGGCTGACGCGACAGCTGATCAAGCTGCACCGCCCCAGCGGTGAAGCCTTCGGCATCGAAGGCCAGGCGGCCACGAAGCATGCCACCCATGTCCTCCTTGACGTCGAGCATCTGCTGGTAGGTGGCCTTGCGCTTGCCAAGCGGTGAGTTGGGATCGATGCGATCACAGCCCAACAGGGCCAGGACGGCGATCAGCGACACACTCAACGGCAACAGCTTCATGGGTAACCACTCGTAATCACAACGGTCGGTGATTATCACCGCTGCAGGCCGTTTAACCAAACCTCAACGGGTCATTGCGACCATTCACCGCCTCCGCTTTCGCAATCGATCTTGGCCTGCGCGTGGTCGGACGCCTTGTAGATATAGGTAACGATACGAGCCTGCTCAGGCAGGGTCGTGGGCACCGGCGTTGCGTTGGCCTGACTGCCCGTAGCGCGTTCATTGGCCAGCGTCGCCGGCGTCAGCGCGGCGGTGCAGACACCAATATGGCCTGAAGGGCAGCTCTGCAGGATTTCCCGCCGCGAATTCTTGATCGCTTCGTTGTTCTGGCAAACCCAGTCGATCTCGCTGTTTTCCATGCCTTCATAGCGGAAACACTTTTCGGTCACCACCGGCGGTGGCACTGCGCCGGACGTCTGGGCGCTGACGTAGCAGGAATTGGCGGCAGCAGGGAGGCTGAATACCGCGGCGGTGGCAAGCAGAACGGAACGAAGCAAGAGGTTCATGTTGGCAGCTCCTGAGGGTCATTCGCCCGGCGAGGTTCACCGAACCTTTCTCTTCGACCGCCCCGTCACGAACTGAGTTCGGCATTTCAGCCAGGCTTCGTTTTCGCCGCAGACCTGCGATTGAGCAGGCACCATTTCGGCCTCCGCCGAGTCCACTCTGCACAGCTATCGAATCCTTCACCGGGGACCCCATGCTCGAACTATCGGCCATTTTCATCAGCCTCACGGCGTTGCTTGCCTATCTCAACTACCGCTTCATCGGCTTGCCGCCCACCATCGGCGTGATGGCCACGGCGCTGGTGTTCTCGCTGCTGCTGCATGGATTGACGGTGTTGGGCCTGCCGCTGCTGGAAGAGCAGATCGAAACCCTGGTCGGCAGGATTGATTTCAATCATCTGCTGATGGATGGGATGTTGTCGTTCCTGCTGTTCGCCGGCGCCCTGCATATCAATCTGGCGGATCTGCGGGCTCGGCGCTGGGCCATTGGCCTGCTGGCGACCGTTGGCGTGCTGTTTTCCACCGCAGTGATCGGGATTGGCAGCTGGTGGATCCTCGACCTGTTTGGATTGCAGCCGCCGCTGATCTATTGCCTGCTGTTCGGCGCGCTGATTTCACCGACCGACCCCATCGCCGTGCTCGGCATCATGCGCTCGGCGGGCGCGCCAAAAGCTCTGGAAACCACCATCGTCGGTGAATCATTGTTCAATGACGGCGTCGCGGTGGTGGTGTTCACAGTGCTGCTGGGTGTGCTGGCGCGCGGAGAAGCGCCGGGGGCTGGCGAGGCTGTCTGGTTATTCTTCGAAGAAGCCGGAGGCGGCATCCTGCTCGGCGCCCTGCTCGGCGCACTGACCTTTGCTCTGCTCAAAAGCATCGACCAATACCAGGTGGAGGTCTTGCTGACCCTGGCGCTGGTTCTTGGCGGTTACACCCTGGCGACCCATCTGCACGTCTCCGGTCCGATCGCGATGGTGGTCGCCGGCCTGATCATAGGCAACCAGGGGCGCAGACATGCCATGTCCGATCACACCCGGGAGAACCTCGACAACTTCTGGGAACTGCTCGACGAGATTCTCAACGCTGTGCTTTTTGTGCTGATCGGCATGGAACTTGTGCTGCTGCCCTTCAGTACGCAATACCTGCTGATCGCTCTCTGCGTGACCATGCTCATCCTCGGCACCCGCCTGGTCACAGTCGGCCCGGCAGCCTTCGTGCTACGCAAGCTGGGGCGCGCGCTGCCCAACGGGACAGTACGCATTCTGACCTGGGGCGGGCTGCGTGGCGGAATCTCCGTCGCGCTGGTACTGGCGCTGCCAGCCAGTGAAGAGCGCAATCTGCTGCTCAACATTACCTACCTGATCGTGTTGTTCTCGATTCTGGTCCAGGGTTTGACCATAGGGCGTCTGGTCCGCCAGATCTGCACTCGCGACAGTTCAGGCGGGTGCTGACGGAGGACGCTGCGCCGGGCTTGGGATTGCGCGCGGTCACGGCTATAATCGCCGGGCTTCACACCGCCGACACCGTTCGGCCGTGCCCGCCACCTGTCCGAGGGGCGCTGCAGCAGGCTTACCATTCAGGGGTCTGTCAGGCTCGGACAGGGCGTTAACCATACGCACCAACGGCGCCCATTCGCACAAAACGAATGGAGAACTCTTCAATGAGCGCTGTCATGACGCCTGCAGGTTTCAACGATTTCAAGGTCGCCGACATTTCATTGGCCGATTGGGGCCGCCGCGAGATCATCATCGCCGAATCGGAAATGCCTGCCCTGATGGGCCTGCGCCACAAATACGCTGGTGAGCAGCCGCTGAAAGGCGCAAAGATCCTCGGCTGCATCCACATGACCATCCAGACCGCCGTCCTGATCGAGACGCTAACCGCCCTTGGCGCCGAAGTCCGCTGGTCCAGCTGCAACATCTTCTCCACTCAGGACCAGGCCGCCGCCGCCATCGCCGCCGCGGGCATCCCGGTGTTCGCCTGGAAAGGCGAGACCGAAGAAGAGTACGAGTGGTGCATCGAGCAGACCATCCTCAAGGACGGCCAGCCGTGGGACGCCAACATGATCCTCGACGACGGCGGCGACCTGACCCAGATCCTGCATGACAAGTACCCGCAGGTACTGGAGCGTGTTCACGGCGTCACCGAAGAAACCACCACCGGTGTGCACCGCCTGCAAGACATGCTCAAGAAAGGCACCCTGAAGATCCCGGCGATCAACGTCAACGACTCGGTCACCAAGAGCAAGAACGACAACAAGTACGGCTGCCGTCACAGCCTCAACGACGCCATCAAGCGCGCCACCGACCACCTGCTGTCCGGCAAGCAGGCGCTGGTCATCGGCTACGGCGACGTGGGCAAGGGCTCGGCCCAGTCGCTGCGCCAGGAAGGCATGATCGTCAAGGTCTCCGAAGTCGACCCGATCTGCGCCATGCAGGCCTGCATGGACGGCTTCGAACTGGTCTCCCCGTACAAGGACGGCCTCAATGACGGCACCGATGCCAGCATCGACACCGCGCTGCTGGGCAAGATCGACCTGATCGTCACCACCACCGGCAATGCCAACGTCTGTGACGCCGGCATGCTCAAGGCCCTAAAGAAGCGCGCCCTGGTATGCAACATCGGTCACTTCGACAACGAAATCGACACCGCCTTCATGCGCAAGAACTGGGCGTGGGAAGAGGTCAAGCCGCAGGTGCACAAGATTCACCGCACCGGCGCTGGCAGCTTCGATGCGCAGAATGACGACTACCTGATCCTGCTGGCCGAAGGCCGCCTGGTGAACCTGGGCAACGCCACCGGTCACCCGAGCCGAATCATGGACGGCTCATTCGCCAACCAGGTGCTGGCGCAGATCCACCTGTTCAACGAGAAGTTCGCTGACCTGCCGGTCGCCGAAAAGACCAAGAACGTCACCGTCATGGTGCTGCCGAAGAAGCTCGACGAGGAAGTCGCCGCGGAAATGGTCAAGGGCTTCGGTGGTGTCATCACCCGCCTGACACCGACCCAGGCCGAGTACATCGGCGTACAGGTCGAAGGCCCGTTCAAGCCGGATAGCTATCGGTATTAAATAGCTGGAAGCTGGAAGCTGGAAGCTGGAAGCAGTTCGGGAGTTCCCGCTGCCCTGGCTTCAGGCTTCAGGCTTCAAGCTTCAAGCTTGGTAAAAAATAAATGACTTCTCCGAATCGCCCCGCCATCAGCTTCGAGTTCTTTCCGACCAAGACCGACGCCGGGCATGAAAAACTGCTGGCCACCGCTCGCAGGCTGGCTGAATACAATCCTGATTTCTTTTCCTGCACCTACGGTGCCGGTGGTTCGACTCGCGACCGCACCCTCAACACCGTGCTCCAACTCGACGGTGAGGTAAAGGTGCCGACTGCGCCGCACCTGTCCTGTGTAGGCGACAGCAAGCAGGAGCTGCGCGAGCTGTTACAGCTGTATCGTAGCTCCGGCATCAAGCGCATCGTAGCCCTGCGCGGGGACCTGCCCTCGGGCATGGGCATGGCCAGCGGCGAGCTACGCTATGCCAATGAACTGGTGGAATTCATTCGCGCCGAAACGGGCGACCACTTCCACATCGAGATCGCCGCGTACCCGGAGATGCATCCGCAGGCGCGCAACTTCGAGGACGACCTGGCCAACTTCGTGCGCAAGGCCAAGGCCGGCGCGGACAGCGCCATCACCCAGTACTTCTTCAACGCCGACTGCTACTTCTACTTCGTCGAGCGTGTGCGCAAGCTTGGCGTGGAAACACCGATCGTCCCGGGCATCATGCCGATTACCAACTACAGCAAGCTGGCTCGTTTTTCCGACGCCTGTGGGGCCGAAATTCCTCGTTGGGTTCGCAAGCAGCTGGAGTCCTATGGCGATGACATGGACAGCATTCAGGCCTTCGGCACCCAGGTGATCACCGAGTTGTGCGAAAAGCTGCTTGCCGGCGGTGCACCCGGATTGCACTTCTACACCCTGAACCAGGCCGAACCCTGCCTGGCTATCTGGGACAACCTCAGGCGCGCTCGCTGAGCAGCTGTTCAGCTCCCTGTGCAAACAGGGAGCTGGCTAATGAACCTGCGAACTGCCACACTGTCCTACCAATGCGGTGTTAACAGGCTCTGTTATACTCCGCGCTTCCGCCAGGTTTACGCCCGGATGTCGTCATCGAAGAGATGCGGCAGGACCGGACGGGATCGCACGCCAGTCGCGATTCGAGCCAGGCATGATCATCCCAGGGCGTCGCCCTACACAAGACAGGATCTCTCATGTCCTTTGCTTCCCTCGGTCTCTCCGAGGCTTTGGCCGGTGCCGTCGAGGCCGCCGGCTACACCCAGCCTACACCGGTGCAACAGCGGGCCATTCCCGCCGTGTTGCAAGGACGCGACCTGATGGTCGCCGCGCAGACGGGAACCGGCAAGACCGGTGGCTTCGCGCTCCCCGTGCTGGAAATTCTGTTCCCCGGCGGACACCCCGACCGTGAACACCGCCATGGCCCTCGCCAACCGCGCGTGCTGGTGCTGACACCGACCCGCGAGCTCGCCGCTCAGGTTCATGACAGCTTCAAGCTGTACGCCCGCGACCTGCCGCTGAAAAGCGCGGTGATCTTTGGTGGCGTTGGCATGAACCCCCAGGTCCAGGCCATAGCCAAGGGCCTCGACGTGCTGGTCGCCTGCCCCGGCCGCCTGCTCGACCTGGCCAACCAGAAGGCGGTTGACCTGTCACACGTGGAAATCCTGGTTCTCGACGAAGCCGACCGCATGCTCGACATGGGCTTCATCCATGACGTGAAGAAGGTCCTCGCCAAGCTGCCGACCAAACGCCAGAACCTGCTGTTCTCGGCGACCTTTTCCAAGGACATTACCGACCTCGCCAGCAAGCTGCTGCACGAGCCGGAGAAAATCCAGGTCACGCCGCCGAATACCACCGTCGAGCGTATCGAGCAGCGGGTATTCCGCCTGCCGTCCTCGCACAAGCGCGCATTGCTGGCGCACCTGATTACCCAGGGCGCATGGGAGCAGGTACTGGTGTTCACCCGTACCAAGCACGGCGCCAATCGCCTCGCTGAATACCTGGACAAGCATGGGCTGCCGGCCGTCGCGATCCACGGCAACAAGAGTCAGAATGCCCGCACCAAAGCCTTGGCTGACTTCAAGGCGAATGCCGTACGCATCCTGGTTGCAACCGATATCGCCGCCCGCGGTCTGGATATCGATCAGCTGCCACACGTGGTCAACTTCGAACTGCCCAACGTCGAGGAAGACTACGTCCACCGTATCGGCCGTACCGGCCGTGCCGGCCGCAGCGGCGAGGCGATCTCGCTGGTGGCGCCAGATGAGGAGAAGCTGCTCAAGGGCATCGAACGGATGACCAAGCAGAAGATACCGGACGGTGACCTGATGGGCTTCGACGCCAGCACCATCGAGGCGGAAAAGCCGGAAGTGCGCGAGCCACGTCAGCCGCGCCCGCCTCGCAATGGCGAGCGCAAGCCGCGGCCCGAGCGCGCCGCGAAAGCAACCGAAGCAGGCGGCGAGTCGAAGGAACGCGATCGCAACCGCCGCGGTCGCAACAAGCCCCGCAACGCGAACGCGGGTCAGAGCGCGCCGGCCCAAGGCGCTGCCGCCGCACCGGTAAGCCGCCCGCCACGTCTACCCAGCGACCGCGATCCGGAAGTGTTTCTCGACGATGAGCTGGACAATTTCGGCAACAAGGTCGATTACGTCAGCCCCTATCAGAACAAGCAGGGCCGTGGTCGGCGCCCGGGTGGTCAACCCGGCGGCCAGCCGCGTGCGGCAAGCCCTCGCGGCGCTGGAGGCCCGACGGCCTCAGCAGGCGCACAGGGTAAAGGCAAGCGCCAGGGTCAGCCAGCCCGTGGCGTTCAGCCACGTCGCAAGAACGAAGGTCGTCGAATCGATGGCGAGGTCGGCGGCGCCCGGCGGGATGCGGCAGAGAAACCAAAGGACAAGCAGCCAGTGATCATTCACAAGGAGTCGAAGATCGACCGCCTGCCGAGTATCGAGCAGCTCGATCAATTGCCGTCCAAGCCTCGCAGCGAAAAGCCAGCATTGCTGACGCGCAATCGCTGAGACCTGGCATATAAAGAAACGCCGCCCCGGCTAACTGCAGGGGCGGCGTTTTTGTTTGCAGTAATCGAACAGTACCGCTACGGGCTCAACCTTCGCTGGGCAGTGGCTGCGCCTGTGCATCCCACCCGCCACCGAGGGCCTTGAACAGCTCGACTTCACTGATCATCTGCGACAGGCGATCGCTGATGAACTGCTGCTGCACTTCAAACAGCTGCCGCTGTGCATCGAGGAGGGTCAGGTAACTGTCAACACCAGTGCGGTAGCGCCGCTCGGCGAGCCGATAGTAGTCCTCACTGGCTTCCAGCAGATCACGCTGAGCCTGAAGCTGGCGCACATAGGTCGCCTGGGCCGCCAATCCGTCGGCCACCTCACGGAAAGCAGTCTGGATCGCCGATTCATACTGCGCTACCTGGATATTGCGGCTGATCTCGGCATAGTCGAGGTTAGCGCGCAGCTGACCGGCATTGAAGATGGGCACACTGATGCTCGGCGCAAAATTCCAGTAGCTGGAGCCCCCGTCGAACAGGCCGGAGAGCTCGCTGCTTGCCGTACCCACCGCGCCGGTGAGGCTGATGCGCGGGAAAAACGCCGCCCTGGCCGCGCCGATGTTCGCGTTGGCTGCACGCAACTGGTATTCGGCCTGGATGATGTCCGGACGCTTGTAGAGCAGATCGGAAGGCAGCCCCACGGGTACCGTGGCCAGCAGGTCGCGTTCCAGCCGACCGTCGGCAGGCAGATCGACGGGAATGCCCTGCCCCAGCAGCAGTGTCAGTGCATTGCGATCCTGAGCCACCTGACGGGTATAGCGCTCGATGCCCACCCGTGCGGTATCGACTGCACTGCGCGCCTGGCTCAACTCGAGCGCCGAGGCAACGCCCACGTCGAAACTGCGCTGGGTAAGCGAGAGGCTTTCCTCGTAGGTATCCAATGTATCGCGGCTGACCTGCAACAGGGCCTGGTCGGCTTGCAAGGTCAGCCAGGCGTTGGCCACGCTGGCGATCAGGCTTATCTGGGCACTGCGCTGGGCCGCCTCGGTGGCGAAATACTCTTGCAGCGCTTGCTCGCGCAGGCTGCCCAGGCGCCCGAACAGATCGAGTTCCCAGGACACGCCGAGGGTTGCACTGTACTGGCTGCTGATCGTGCTTTCACCGGTCTGATTCAGATCGCCCGGCGTGCGGGTGCGACTGCCGGCGCCATCACCGCTCACCAGCGGTAGCACATCGGCCCGCTGCACCCGATACAGGGCTCGATAGGCCTCGACATTCAGGGCGGCGACACGCAGGTCGCGGTTGTTCTCCAGGGCCACGCTTATCAATTCACGCAGGGCGGGATCTTTGAAAAACGTCGGCCAGTCCATCTCCATCTGCTGCCCTTTGGCGGCGCTGGCTGATGCAAGGTAGGCCTCACCCTCCGGCCAGCTGGCAGCAGTTGGCGCCTCGGGTCGCTGGTAATCCGGAATCAACGAGCATCCGCTCAGCGCTGCCATCAGCGCCAGACTCAGTACTGACTTGTTCATTGCGCCTCTCCGTTTTGCTCGACGCCGATGGTCTTTTTGCGCTTGCCCACCGAAGACACCACGACATAGAACAGCGGTACCCAGAAGATCGCCAGCAGCATGGCGCTGAGCATGCCGCCGATCACGCCGGTTCCGATCGCATGCTTACTGCCCGCACCCGCCCCGCTGGATATCGCCAGCGGAAGCACACCCAGCATGAAAGCCAGGGAAGTCATGATGATAGGACGCAAACGGATGCGGCAGGCCTCGATCGCCGCATCCGCCAGGGTCATGCCCTGCTCGTGCAAGGTCTTGGCGAACTCCACAATCAGGATCGCGTTACGCGCCGACAACCCCACGGTGGTCAGCAGCCCGACCTGAAAAAAGACGTCGTTCGACAAGCCGCGGCCCATGGTGAAAGCCAGCGCGCCAACAATGCCCAGCGGCACGACCAGCATGACCGAGAGCGGAACCGACCAGCTTTCGTACAGCGCCGCGAGCGCGAGGAACACCACCAGCAGCGACAGCGCATAGAGTGCGGGCGCCTGCGACCCGGACAAACGCTCCTCATAAGACTGACCAGTCCATGAGTAACCGATGCCCGCCGGCAACTGCTCGGCGATCCGCTCGACCGCAGCCATGGCTTCGCCGGAGCTGTATCCGGGCGCAGCCGCGCCCAGGATTTCCATTGCCGGCACGCCATTGAAACGAGTCAGCTTTGGCGGGCCATATGTCCACTCACCGGTGGCGAAGGCGGTAAACGGCACCATCTCGCCTGCATCGTTGCGCACATACCACTTGCCAAGGTCCTCCGGGTTCATTCGTGAGGTGGGCTCGCCCTGCATGTAGACACGCTTGACCCGACCCCGGTCGATGAAGTCATTGACGTAGCTCGAGCCCCAGGCGATGGACAGCGAGTCGTTGATCGCAGCAAGGGAAACCTGATGGGCACGCGCTTTTTCGTCGTCGATGATCAGGTGATACTGCGGTTCGTCACGCATACCGTTGAAGCGAACGCCCGTAAGGGTAGGATCCTCGGAAGCCAGCTGCATGAACTGGTCGCGTGCCTTGGTCAGGGCTTCATGGCCGAGCCCGGCCTGGTCCTGCAGGTACACGTCGAAGCCGGTGGCATTGCCCAGCTCCATCACCGCTGGCGGCGCGAAGGCGAACACCATGGCGTCGCGCAGGCTGAAGAAGTACCCCTGGGCGCGCTCAGCCAGCTCGAACACCCCCTGCCCGGCCTCGGTGCGCTCTTCCCACGGCTTGAGCATGATGAAGGCCATACCTGAACTCTGGCCGCGCCCCGCAAAGTTGAAGCCGGTGATGGTAAACACCGAGTTGACCGTCTCGCTTTCTTCAGTCAACAGGTATTCGCGCATCTGCTCGACGACTTCCTGGGTGCGACTCGCGGTCGAACCAGCCGGCGTCTGCACCTGGGCGAAGAGTACGCCCTGATCTTCTTCCGGCAGGAACGCAGTTGGAATGCGGGTAAACATCCAGATCATGATGCCGACGATGATCAGGTACATCAGCAGGTAGGGCGCCTTGCGCCGCAGCACGGCAGCCACTCCGCGCTCGTAGCGCAGGGTGCCGCGCTCGAAGGTGCGATTGAACCAGCCGAAGAACCCGCGCTTGCCTTCATGATCGCCGCTGTGCGGCTTGAGAATGGTGGCGCACAGCGCGGGCGTGAAGATCAGCGCCACCAGCACCGAGAGCACCATGGCCGAGACGATGGTGATAGAGAACTGACGGTAGATCACCCCGGTCGAGCCACCGAAGAAGGCCATCGGCAGCAGCACAGCCGACAGCACCACACCGATACCGACCAGTGCGCTCTGTATCTGGCCCATGGACTTGCGCGTAGCCTCTCGCGCAGAAAGCCCCTCCTCGCGCATCACCCGTTCGACGTTTTCCACCACCACGATGGCGTCGTCCACCAGCAGTCCGATGGCCAGGATCATGGCGAACATGGTGAGCGTGTTGATGCTGTATCCGAACGTCAGCAGGATGGCGAAAGTGCCGAGGATGACCACCGGCACCGCCAGCGTAGGGATCAGCGTCGCCCGCAGGTTCTGCAGGAACAGGAACATCACCAGGAACACGAGCACGAAAGCTTCGATCAGCGTGTGCACCACGCCTTCGATGGAGGCGGAAATCACCGGCGTGGTGTCGTAGGGATAAACCACTTCGACGCCCGGCGGGAAGAAAGGCTCGAGCTCGGAGATCGTCTCGCGGACCGCTGTTGCGGTGTCGAGCGCATTGCCACCCGCGGCAAGGCGTATCCCCAGGCCCGCCGCTGGCCGGCCGTTGTACTCGGCGCGGATCGCATAGCTCTCCGCTCCCAGCTCGACCTTGGCCACATCGCGCAGACGCACCTGAGATCCGTCGGCATTGACCTTCAGCAGGATTTTCTCGAACTGCTCAGGCGTCTCCAGCCGGGTCTTGCCGATGATAGTGGCGTTGAGCTGCTGGGTTTCAACTGCCGGCAGGCCGCCGAGCTGACCGGACGACACCTGTACGTTCTGTTCCTGGATCGCAGAGCGAACATCCACTGCGGTCAGCTGGAACTGCTGCAACTTGCCCGGGTCGAGCCAGATACGCATCGCGTACTGGGCGCCGAACACCTGAAAGTCGCCAACGCCGGGCGTGCGCGAGATCGGGTCCTGCACATTGGCGACGATATAGTTGGCCAGGTCGAAGTTGCTCTGCTGCCCGTCCTTGGACACCAGTGCCACCACCATCAGGAAGTTGCGCGCCGATTTCGACACACGAATGCCCTGCTGCTGAACCGCCTGAGGCAGCAGGGGCGTGGCCAGCTGCAGCTTGTTCTGTACCTGCACTTGCGCGATGTCAGGGTTGGTGCCCTGTTCGAAGGTCACATTGATCGTCATGCTGCCATCGGAGTTGCTTTCCGATGAGATGTAGCGCAGCCCGTCGAGACCATTGAGCTGCTGTTCGATGACCTGAACGACGGTGTCCTGGACAGTTCGCGCCGAAGCGCCCGGATAGTTGACCGAAATAGACACGTTCGGCGGCGCGATGCTCGGGTACTGGTTGACCGGCAGATTGAGGACCGCCAGCGTTCCGGCAAGCATCAGTACCAGGGCAATTACCCAGGCAAAGATTGGCCGATCGATAAAGAACTTGGACATGTCTGGTTATTCCCCTTGGCCAGCGGCCGGCGCTGCGCCTGCCTGACCACTGCTCTGTCCCGCCTGCTGGACATTCCCGGCAGGCCGCGGATTGACTTCGACACCAGGGCGAATGAATTGCAGCCCTTCGGTGATCACACGATCACCTGGCTGCAAGCCTTCGCTTACCAGCCAGCGATTGCCGACAGCACGCTCTGTCTTGATCTGACGCAGTTCGACCTTGTTGTCGGCGCCAACCACCATGGCCGTGGGCTCACCTCGGGCATCACGGGTAACGCCCTGCTGAGGTACCAGCAAGGCCTGTTCACGAACACCGGCCAGCAGACGCGCGTGAACGAACATGCCAGGCAGCAGGTCTTTCTCCGGGTTCGGAAACTTGGCGCGAATGGTGACCGAGCCCGTACCTTCATCCACGGCCACTTCGGCGACTTCCAACGTGCCGTCATGCGGATATTCGGAGCCGTCCGGCAGTATCAGCCGGGCCTTCGCTGCGCTGTCCCCGGCTTGCTGCAGCCGGCCGCTCTCCAGATCCCGCCGCAGAGCCATCAGATCCTGCACCGGCTGGGTCACATCGACATAGATCGGATCGAGCTGTTGGATAGTCGCCAGTTCCTGCGCCTGGCCATTGCTGACCAGTGCCCCCTCGGTCACCGCGGAGCGGCCAATGCGGCCGGAGATCGGCGCGAGCACCTTGGTATAGCGAAGGTCGATTTTCGCCCGCTCCAGCTCGGCCTGGGCTTGCAGAGATGCCGCCCGGGCCTCGTCATGGGCTTGCTGGCTCACCGCCTGCTCCTTGACCAGCAGCCCGTAACGATCCGCCAGCGACTTGGCCGACGCCAGCTGCGCCTGGGTGCTTTTCAGGGTGGCCTCGTAGACAGCAGGGTCGATTTGATAGAGCTGCTGACCTTTCTTGACGTCGCTGCCTTCGGTAAACAGACGCTTCTGAATGATCCCGCTGACCTGAGGCCGTACCTCGGCAACACGGAACGCAGTGGTTCGGCCTGGCAACTCGGTAGTCAGTTCGAACGGCTCGGTCTCCAGCGTCACGATGCCAACCTGAGGGGCCGGCTGCCCCGCCGGTGCCGCCGCTTGTTCTTCCTGACAACCGCTAAGCAGCGCTACGGCGATAAAGAGTGGAATCAGAACAGCACTGGCTGGCTTGATTGACATCGGGAGTGACCTCATTGAACAGATGGCCCTGGAGCAGAACAGCCCGGGCAGACTCGAATGGCAGAATGCGGCGAATATACTTACATGCAGGACTGTTTGTAAACAGTCGGTCACGTCTCCCACGGGCTATCGCGCCGATAGCCATAACGTCGTGCCGGGTCTTTCAGGTTTGCTCGGCGCAGTCGTGTCTGTCGGTCAGAAAGAAGAACGCCGGCTAACGCCGGCGTCTGGTGACTGCGATCGATTACTGGCGAATGCCTTCAACCGAGATGATCAGATCAACCGTCTGCGATGCCGGGCCAAGATCCATCTTGATATCGAAGTCCTTCAAGGTGAGCGTCGTAGTGCCCTCGAAGCCCGCACGATAGCCGCCCCACGGATCCTTGCCTTCGCCGAGGAACTTGGCAGCGATGACCACCGGCTTGGTGACGCCGTTGAGTGTCAAGTTACCGGTGATATCGGCAGTACCGTCGCCGGTCGGCTTGACCGAGGTCGACTCGAAGGTCGCAGTCGGGTGCTCGGAGACGTTCAGGAAGTCCTCGCTGCGCAGGTGCTTGTCACGCTCGGCATGGTTGGAAAAAACACTGTCCGTCTGCAACGTCACCTTCACACTGCTCGCTTCCGGGTTGGAAGCATCGAAACTGAAGTTGCCGTCGAACTCCTTGAACGAGCCCCACAACCAGCTGTAGCCGAGGTGGCTGATCTTGAAGTTGACAAAGGCATGCTGGCCTTTGGTGTCGATCGCGTAATCGGCAGCGAGCGCCTGGCCAGCAAAAATCATCGAGCCCAGCGCCAGTGCAGCGAAGCTTTTCTTCAACATGGAATACTCCTTTGGAGGTTTGTCAGGCATCGGCGCGGCCGAACATCCGTTTTAACGTCGGATCGCGATCGATGAAATGGTGCTTCAGAGCCGCCAGGGCATGCAGACCGGAGAAAATCACCAGTCCCCAGGCGAGGTATTCATGTACCAGACCAGCCAAGTCTTCCTGGTCCGGAATCGAGGTGATCAGTGCAGGCACTTCGAACCAGCCAAACACGCTGATGTCGCGGCCGTCCGCTGTCGAAATGAGGTAGCCGGAGATCATCACCGCGAACAGGCCAAGATATAGAGCACCATGACCAACCTTGGTCGCCATCCGCGTCAATTTCCCATGATTGGCGAGTGGCGCTGGACCGCTGTTGAGGAAGCGCCAGAAGACGCGCACGACCATCAAGGCCAGCAAGAGCAAGCCGATACTTTTATGAATGTCCGGCGCCGTACGGTACCAACTGCTGTAATAGGTCAGCCCGACCATCCAGTAACCCAGCGCGAACAGCCCAACCACAGCAACCGCTACCAGCCAGTGCATCGTGATGCTGACCAGGCCGTAGTTACTGGAAGAGTTTCGCCAATGCATTGCTAAGTCCTGAGCTGCAGAAGCGATTAGCCTAACGGCTAACCGATCGAAATGAATCGCATTTTTTCGTTTCAAAATATCGACCGGGCAGATAGATCGGCGCTGACGAGTGCGCCGAGGGTTTCTGCTAGGCTTCGCGCGACGCCGACGCCAAGGAGCAACGATGAGCCTGAATGACAGCTGGATGCAGCGCGACCTGTCCGTACTCTGGCATCCCTGCACCCAGATGAAAGATCACGAACAGCTGCCCCTGATTCCGATCCGGCGCGGCGAGGGCGTGTGGCTAGAGGATTTTGACGGAAAGCGCTATCTGGACGCCGTCAGTTCCTGGTGGGTGAATGTGTTCGGCCACGCCAACCCACGCATCAATCAACGCATCAAGGACCAGCTCGATCAACTCGAACACGTCATGCTTGCCGGCTTCAGCCACCAGCCGGTGGTGGAGCTTTCGGAGCGGTTGGTCAGCATTACGCCTGCCGGCCTCGACCGGGTGTTCTACACGGACAACGGATCGACCGGCATCGAAGTCGCGCTGAAGATGAGCTTCCACTACTGGCGCAACATCGGGCAACCAGCCAAGCAGCGGTTCGTCACCCTCACCAACAGCTATCACGGCGAGACGGTCGCAGCCATGTCGGTAGGCGATGTGGCGTTGTTCACCGACACCTACAAGCCACTGCTGCTCGACACCTTCAAGGTACCCAGCCCGGACTGCTATCTGCGTCCGGACGGCGTGAGCTGGGAAGAACATTCGCGCGCCATGTTCACCCATATGGAGCAGACGCTGGCCGAGCACCATCAGCAGGTGGCCGCGGTCATCGTTGAACCGCTGATCCAGGGCGCAGGTGGCATGCGAATGTATCACCCGGTCTACCTGAAGCTGCTTCGTGAAGCCTGCGACCGATACGATGTGCATCTCATCCACGACGAGATCGCCGTAGGCTTCGGCCGCACCGGGACTATGTTTGCCTGCGAGCAGGCCGGCATCACGCCGGACTTCCTCTGTTTATCCAAAGCGCTGACTGGGGGCTACCTGCCCATGGCCGCCGTGTTGACGACGGACAAGCTGTACCAGGCGTTCTACGACGATTACGCGACGCTGCGCGCCTTCCTTCACTCTCATACCTATACCGGCAACCCACTCGCCTGCGCGGCCGCGTTGGCCACGCTGGACATCTTCGAACAAGACAATGTCATCGAAGCCAACAAGGCGCTGGCGGCGCGCATGGCCACCGCCACCGCACATCTGACCGACCACCCACAGGTGGCAGAGGTGCGCCAGACTGGTATGGCACTGGCCATCGAGATGGTTCAGGACAAAGCCGGAAAGAAGCCCTACCCCTGGCAGGAACGACGCGGTCTCAAGGTTTATCAGCACGCTTTGCAGCGCGGCGCATTGCTGCGTCCGCTGGGTAGTGTCGTGTACTTCCTGCCGCCCTACACCATCACCGAAGAGCAGATCGATTTTCTCGCCGAGGTTGCAACAGAGGGCATCGACATCGCAACGCGCGCCGTCAGCGTCTCCGTCCCCGCGACTGGTCCGGAAGACTTCCGCGACCCCGGATAACCGCGGCAGTGTTCAGGCGCCGTCCGGAAAGCATTAGACTGCCGTTCCTTCATGCCTGCCTGTGCCCTAGCCCATGCGCCTATCCCGCTTTTTTATCGACGCGCCATTGTCCCTCGGCCTCCAGCGCTTGCCGGAGGCCACAGCCCATTACATCAGTCGGGTATTGCGGCTCACCGCTGGCGATGCCGTGCAACTGTTCGATGGCAGCGGTACGGAATTTCGCGGCGAACTGGCCGAGGTGGGCAAGAAACAGGTATCGGTAACGTTACACGAGCAGCTCGCAGGACAGCCTGAATCGAACCTGCGCATTCATCTCGGGCAAGGCCTATCACGGGGTGAAAGGATGGATTGGGCGATCCAGAAAGCCACCGAACTGGGTGTAGCAGAGATCACGCCGGTCGTCAGTGAACGCTGCGAGGTCAGATTGAAGGACGAGCGCGCCGACAAGCGCCTGGCTCACTGGCGCCAGATAGCCATAAGCGCGTGCGAACAGTGCGGTCGATCCGTCATTCCCGTCATCCATCCACCCGTTCAGCTTCAGGACTGGCTGACCGTGGAAGCGGAGCTGAAACTCGTTCTTCATCCGGTGGCCGAGCCGCTGTCGACTCACCAGCCGCCCCGCACGCTGGCCTTTCTGATCGGCCCAGAGGGAGGGCTCAAGGAAAACGAAGTCGACCTGGCGCTTGCCGCCGGCTTCCGGGCCGCTCGCCTTGGTCCACGGGTCTTGCGCACGGAGACGGCACCCGTCGTCGCGCTCAGCGTCGCCCAGCAGTTATGGGGCGATTTTCAGCAATAGAAGGTGCGGCAAAGGGGCTGAAAGGTCATCATATCAGGCCAGCATCCGCGAGCTTTTGTTCCAGGGCCACCAGATCGGGTATGCGCGCCTGGACGTCGCCAAGATTGACTGCATCCAGCTCCAGGGGAGCCAGGCGCACATCGGAACGCGCAAGGCCTGCATCTACCTTGATCGACCGTGGGATACCCTGGACCAGCAGAGCGATGAACTTGACGTGTTCGCGCCCGCCCAGGGCGTTGAGCACCGCGACTCGCGCGCGTGACCCCGCTTCGACCTGGCCACCGGATGCGGCCTCGAAGGATAGCAAGGGCAAATTCAGGTCTCTCCAGGGTACCTGCCCCAGAAACCAGTCCGGCCTGCCTGGTACGGCCTGCGGCGCGCGATAGGAAATCAGCTCCGCGACGGCAACGTTGGGCAGCAGTAGCGTACGGTCGGCCAACGGCACCAGAAGAGCGGTGATGCTGTCGGATGTGTCCTGGGTAACAACGGATTGGCTCATGGGGTATCCGGCTGCAGCGTGGCTAACGGCCGGCTGGCCAATTGCACACAATGGTTGACTAATGCCTGGGCAAGTTCTCGCGGATCACCGCTCTGGGAGCTGTAGCCGCCTTCGCGCAGACTGTCTGGCATGCTCGAGCAGACACAGGAATCCGCACGCTGCGTCCACACACTGGCGCCCTGGCGCAGCACATAGGCTGCCGCGGCGCTTCCGTCGCTGCCCATGCCGCTGAATGCGATGACGCCGCAGCGGTTGCCGTACTGCTGCGCCAGGTTGAGCAACATCTGGTCGATGGATGGGCTATAGGGTTCGGGCCAGCCGCGCCCGCAAAGGCGCATGCTGCCGTCCTCGTCGAAGCCAAGCTCCTCGGCGATCGGCGCAACGATGACTTCACCACAACGTATCCAGTCTCGCTCGCGGACCTGATTCACCTTCCACTGGCTGTGGCGCCCAACCGCCCTCGATAGCGCAGATTCGAAGCTTGCTTCGATGTGCTGGGCGTATATGAAACCTACTGGCAGTCCAGCTGGCAGCGCATCGAGAAACGCCTTGACCGCTTCCGGGCCACCGAGCGAAGCCGCCAGCAGCCAGACCTCGCGCGCCGGCTCGCCAGCCATGGTCAGTCCAGCCAGTGACGA
The DNA here is from genome assembly GCF_058536345.1 of Stutzerimonas sp. C6.4V. NCBI lineage: Bacteria > Pseudomonadati > Pseudomonadota > Gammaproteobacteria > Pseudomonadales > Pseudomonadaceae > Stutzerimonas > Stutzerimonas sp. C6.4V. The sequence goes on along the minus strand of NZ_JBZUBM010000002.1, from coordinate 1,036,145 downwards.
TGGCAAATCCAGAAGGCCCGGTCGCTGCTCTTGCTGTTCAAGCACTTCAAGCCGCGGCCCCACCGCACGCGATGGATCACCAACCAACCGCTTTAGCTTGCCAAACAGCCGCCGCTCCCAACGCGGATAATGTTCGGAATGTCGCTCAGGGGCATGCCCCTCACCAAACAGGACAGGGCAACGATCACGCTCCAGCAGTGCGTTGACCAGCGGCGAATCCTCGGTCTGGGCCAGATCCACCAGCCACAGGTCAGCCTCCACCGCCTCCAGAGCTGCATCATCCAGACGCGCCGGGTCGCTGTTCAAAACGACATCGTAACCATTGGCAGTAAGCGCCTGCTGCAGCACGTGACGCTGAAGCGATGTGTCAGCGATAACGCCGATACGTGCAGTCACGGGATCACTCATGATGCTTGACCAGCTGCTGAATCGTCTCAAGCAAGAGAGATTCCTGATAGGGCTTGCCGAGGTATTCGTTCACACCGATGCTCATTGCCCTGTCCCTGTGCTTCTCGCCGGTACGCGAGGTAATCATGATTATCGGCAGGTCCTTCAATCGCTCATCGTGGCGCACCAGCGTCGCCACTTCAAAGCCATCCATACGCGGCATCTCGATGTCCAGCAGCATGATGTCCGGCTTTCTTTCCTGCAGCTGGGTGATCGCATCGACCCCGTCCTTTGCAGTGAGCACATTCATCCCATTACGCTCGAGCAGGCGACCGGTCACCTTGCGCACCGTGACGGAGTCGTCCACCACCATGACCAGCGTCGGGCGATCGACTTCCACCTCAGCCGGCTCTTCGCCTCCGAGCAAACGCTGCGGCTGCTGTTGGGTAAGCAGGTGCGCATGCAACACGCGGATGGTCGCGAGCAGATCCAGAATTACCACCACCCTACCGTCGCCGAGGATGGTCGCTCCGGATATCCCAGGCACGGTGGCGAACTGCGGGCCGAGCCCCTTCACCACGATCTCGCGCGAGCCTGCCAGGCTGTCGACCTGGACCGCCACGCTGTGCTCGTTCGAGCGCACCAGGATGACCGGCAGCGGCAGACTTTGGCCAACCAGCTTGGGACGCTGGCCGTTGTTGAGCAATTCGCCTAGATAGCGCAGCTCGTAGGTCTGACCGGCATACTCGAATCGCGAAGCGCCTGGCTGGTAATAAGCTTCCAGCTCATACGGCGAGACACGCACGATACCTTCGATCGTGTTCAGCGGAATCGCGTAGAGATCGTCACCGGAATACACCATCAATGCACGGTTGACCGACACCGTAAACGGCAGGCGAATCAGGAAGCGAGTCCCTTGGCCCTGCTCGGACTCGATGCTCATCGAGCCACCGAGCTGCTTGACCTCGGAATGCACCACATCCATGCCAACGCCGCGCCCGGAGATTTGCGTCACCTTCTCCGCTGTGGAGAATCCGGCCTCGAGAATGAACTGCAGCATCTCATGGTCGGATAGCTCACTGCCGGGCACGATCAAACCCCGTTCGATGGCCTTGCGACGCACTGCGTCAAGGTTGATACCGGCGCCATCATCGCTGAGTGCAAGAACGATATCCCCACCCTCTCGCGTCAGCTCCAGACGGATGTTGCCCTGTTCGGGCTTGCCTGCGGCCAACCGCCTGGGGCCGGTTTCGATGCCATGGTCCACCGCGTTGCGCAGCATGTGCTCCAACGGCGCAACGATGCGCTCCAGCACACTGCGATCCATCTCGCCAGTAGCGTTGCCGACATGGAACTCGACCTGTTTGCCCAGTTCTCCTGCGACCTGGCGGACAATACGACGCAAACGAGGCACCAACCTGTCGAACGGCACCATGCGGGTGCGCATGAGGCCTTCCTGCAACTCGGTATTGACCCGTGCCTGCTGCAGCAGCAGTGTTTCGGCATCGCGGTTACGGGCAGCCAGGGTTTCCTTCAGGTCGAGCAAGTCGGATGCCGACTCGAACAAGGCCCGCGATAGCTGCTGGAGCTGCGAATGTCGATCCATTTCCAGTGGGTCGAAATCATCGTACCCGGCGCGTTCTGCCTCGGCCTGATAACGGCTGAGGATTTGCGCCTGGGTTTCGGTATCCAGTCGTCGAAGCTGGTCACGGACCCGCTCGATGGTGGCCTCCATCTCACCCAGGGTGAACCCGACGTCGCTAACCTGCTGTTCGACGCGGCCTCGGAAAATCGAGGTTTCCCCTGCCAGGTTGACCAGCCCCTCAAGTAGATCCGCAGGCACCTTGACCAGCTCCTGAGGTGCACGGCGCGACGCAGCGTCCAAAGCAGCCTGCTCGGCACGTCGGATGAAGGGCAAGACCTTCGCCGGGGCATTGGGCGCCGACACCTGTGCGCTAGCAGCAACGATCGGTGTCTCAAGGACTATCACAGGCGCGCCGGACGGTGCTTCTGGCTGCGGCTCTTCTGCTACCTCGCCTTCGTTGGGCTCGCTGTTAAGCCGCAACCGCATGGTCTCGACTTCCTTGAGCAGAGCGTCATAGCCGCCCTGCACATCCAGAAACAGGCTATCCGTCCAGGGCTGCTCCTGCAGCTGCGCCTCGCTGAGCCGCTGCTCCAGCTCATGGGCCATGTCACCGAGCTCTACTTGGCCCGCCAACCGCGCCCCACCCTTGAGGGTGTGCAGGATGCGCATCATGTCCGCAAGTGGCGCCGCGTTATCCCGGACCGCCTCCCAGCGACCAAGCGTCGACTCCATTTCCTCCAGCAGCTCGTCCGCTTCCTCGACAAAGATATCGAGGATCTCCGCTTCGGCAGCGTTTTGTGGTGCTTTAAGCACAACACTGCTGGGTATGCTCAATTGCTCGCCGGGGCTTGCCCGGAAGCGGCGGATGGTTTCGACCAGATCCAACCCGCCCGGAAGATCCTGATAGTCCCGTACCGCATCGAGCATCGCCGCAAGTCGGTCGTGACAGCTCTGCAACAAGGTGAACAGGGCCGGGCTCGCGCGGTAGTGGCCAGCACAGAGTCCTTCATAGAGGAATTCGAGCTCATGCGCGAGATCGCCTATCTCGGGAATATCGGCCATTCGCGCGCCACCCTTGAGGGTATGCAGGTCGCGCTGCAAGGCCTCTACCTCGAGCGTGTTATCCACATTGTCCATCCAGCGCTGCAGGGACGCCCCGGCACGCTCGATGATGTCGAAGCCTTCCTCAAGGAAAATCTCGACCAGCTCGGGGTCACGCTCCTCCCATCCCGAAGCCGGAAGCGGGTACAGCGCTTCAGGTTCGGACGTGACGCTGTCTGACAATTCATGAACGCTACTCGAAGCTTCGGTTACAAGCGACTCAGGTGTCGCGCTTTCGGCTTCGGGATCGCCTGCCGGGATTCCTAAAGTCTGCGTCGTTTCGCCATCATCGGCCAGCTCAGCGCCTTCTTCGGAAGGAAGCCAGGCTTCACTGATCGACTCGGGAGTATCAGTTTCCTGGGCTTCTGCCGTGAACGTCCGAGCATCAGCCTCATCTGCGTCAGACGCAGAACTGACTGGGCCTTCTTGCGTCGTCGCTGCATCAGGCTCGAAATCTGGTGCTATCCCATGTCGATAGTTGCGGATCGAATCGATCAGCCCTGCAGCCAGGTCCATGGGACGGTGGGCTTGCAATTGTTCAAGCTGCACCGCCAGCTGGTCATGGCTGCGTTGCAGCAGGCTGGCGAGCGCATCGGAATGAACGTAGCGGCCATCAGACAACCCCTCATAGAGTGTTTCGAGCTCATGGGCCAGATCTCCTATCGGGCGAATCTCGGCCATCCGCGCGCCACCCTTGAGCGTATGCAGATCTCGCAGCAATGCAGACAAGGCAAGCTGGTTGGTGGGATCGGTGAGCCACCGCTCCAGCGCACCGCCGGCGGTCTCGAGCAGGTCGACCGCCTCGTCCAGGAAAATCTCGACCATCTCCTGGTCTTGCTCGTCCTGCTCTAGCACCGAGTCGTCTGGCGAGGCTTCGGCTTCGGCTTCGGCTTCGGCTTCGGCTTCGGCTTCGGCTTCGGCTGTAAGGGTTTCGATAAATGCCGGCTCTGCAATAGCCTCGCTTTCAGCTTCTTCACCAATATCGGTGGGAAACTCCAGCTCAAGCGCCAGAGGGTCTATTGCCTCCGCCAGCAGGGCCTCGAGACGGGCAACCAGCTCAGGCTGGGCCGTGACCTGCAGCCCGGCAGCGACCTGGTCCATCATGCCGACCAGCGCTTCATGGCCTTGTTCGACATCGTCGAAGAAGCGCGCGCTGACGGCAAGCCGTCCGTCCTGAACCACTGCATAGAGATCCAGCAACACTCGACAGAGCGATTCGATTTGCGGCAACTCAGCCATTTGGGCACCAAGCCCGAGCGTCGTCAGTTCCTCAAGAAGCGCCGTCAGTTCCTGGCGCTCGGCTGGATGCTCACGCCAGCTCTGGAGCAGATCCTCAGCGTCCAGCAGAATGTTCATGCCTTCGGAGAGGAACAGCGCGATCATGCCAGGATCACGTACGTCGCCTTGTTCGTTCTCGCCGCGCTCCTGAGCATCAGCCAGACGGCCCTGATGCAGCGCATGCACCTGTTCGATGAACGCATCGGTGCCCTCAATCGGCGCCAACGGCTGACGGTCCAGATTATCCAGTCCGCGTCGCAGCATCTGCTCCGCCGTGTGGAGAAGCTCCGCCTCGGCCAGGTCCATCTGGATCAGGTTGGCCTTGAACTCCTTGACCATTTTTTCAAGAGGCGTGGCGATCTCCGCGACAGGGAGAATGCCCGCCATATGTGCGCTGCCCTTGAGGGTATGCAGTGCTCGCTGAAGTGCATCGGTGACTGGCTGTGGCAGGCTTTGAGCGCAGTCCGCCAGAAAATCTACCAGCGTGGTGAGGTGAGCCTCTGCCTCGTTGCGAAAAATTTCCAGCAGCTGTGGGTCGAGCCCCTCTTCCGCCTCAGATGCCGAGGTGGCAGTCTCCTCTGGCTTTGGCACACCGCCTTGGGGGTCTGGATCGAGAGGCTCTCCCTTGGCAAGAGCGTGAGCATTGGCTGCCAGGCGATCGACATCATCGCGCTGCTTTTGAGCCTTGGCGGCAAATTCTTCGACCAGTGAAGGCATCAGCGCGACGACGTCTGCAACCAGCCCCTTGACCGGCTCGCTGGCATCGATGCTTCGGTCCAGAACGCGGTTGAGCAGATTTTCAACAGACCAGGCCAGCTCACCGATGATCAGTGCGCGGACCATGCGACCGCTGCCCTTGAGCGTATGGAATGCCCGGCGCACCTCTCCCAGGGCCTCCTTATCCGAAGGGTCTGCATGCCATCTCGGCAGGTGCTCGCCAATCGTCTCGAGCACTTCGTCCGCTTCTTCGATGAAGACTTCGAGCAGCTCATCATCGACGGGTTCTTCGTCGGCCGGCGGAGGCAACAGGCTAGGTGGGACGTCGCGCGCGGGCGGATTGATAGCCTCGACCGGTGCGGCCATGACGTCTTCCACACTCATGGTGGGCTCAGCCGTTATCGAAGCCTCAATGCGCTCCGGCAGTACAATCTCGGGCATGTCCAACGCGGCCATCTCAGCCTCGTCCCAAGCCAATGGATGGTCGTCCGAAAGGTCATTGGGCGCTGTCGACGCAGGTGATAACCGTTCTCCGTCTTCGTCGCTTTGCTGCGGCAAGGACATTTCCTGCGGTTCAGGCGTATCGCTCGACTGCTCCTCGGAGCCTGGGTGATCGAGGTGTGCGGCTGGGTTCGTTTCAACCGCTGAAACGCCAGTTTCATCAATCTCGGCAGACGATGCTTGCATGCCGGCAACTTCGGCATGCTCGGGCTCGTAACAATCAGTCTGAACTGGCAGTGGCTCAGCGGCAGAATCCGGCTCGTTTTCTGGCAGCAGGACTTCCATCTCGTCCAGAGGATCGCCTAGAACCGGCTCTGCAACCGGATCCAGTTCGTCATTGACGTCTCGCAAGACCTGCTCTTGCAGTGGGTAACCCAGCGCCTGCAGGCTTTCTTGCGCTACATCGAGAATGAGGTCGCCCTGCGAGCTACCATCTTCGCTGAGGCGCTCGAGATAGTACTCGACGCTGGTTATCGCGTCGGCAAGGGTATCCAGACTCTGCCAATCCGGAATGGCCTGACGCGCCAGCAACTGCTCCTGAATATACCGATTGCAAGCGTCTAGTAGCGCTGCGGCTCGGGCAAGCGGAATCATCGCCAAACCACCGCGCGATTGGGTCAGGAGCTCCGGCACGCGCGCCAGGTGCTGGTGATTCCACTGCGAAGCAATGAATTCAATGATGGCATCCTTCGCCTGCTCGAGACCGGTTCGGGCTTCCCGTATGACCACTCGGTGAATCTGCGCCACGTCTGTCGTGGGCAGATGGGTTTCCTCGCTTCGCTCGTCAGACGTGCCACCGACCATGCCAGCCAGGGTGGCTTCCACGTAGAGCAACGCACCAGCGATATCCATCAGCGCAGCATCATCGGCTGCACGACGCCCTGCGGCCAGCGCCTCAACGAGGCCAATCTGATCGAGGATGATCTTGCGCGGCTGGCCGAAACCAAGCACCGCGAGAGTATCGGCGATCTGTTTCAACGGCGCCTGCAGGCTGCCCAACTCGGCCAATGCAAAGCGGTCGCTGCGAACGAACAGATCCAGACTGTCCTTTACCCGTACCAGTTCCTCGCAAAGCGCAGCTACCACCGACCGCATGGCACCGCGGTCCGGACCCGCCAACTGCGCCCGCTCCTGATCAACCACCGCGCTGTCTGGCAGTGCTTCGTCCAGGCTGTATTGCAGTTTCAGCGCTTGGACGCGCTCGGATTGCGCTGGCGCCTTGGCAACATAAAACAGCAAGTTCTTGATCAGCTCGTCAGGAGCAGCCTGGTTGATACCATCAGCACCCTGGACAACGAGGCGCTTTAGCTCCTTGTCTACCTGGCGCAACAGTGTGCGAACCGAGGTGCCATTGGCGACGCCTCCGCTGGCCAGCCCCTCCACGACGCCCGATGCTATCTGCCAGAGAGGCCCAAGCGGCGCGTCCTGGCAGAGTTTTTCCAATCGCGCAAACACCCGAGCCATGTAGCCAAGGTTGGTCGATAGATCCTGATTGCGAATGACCCCAACCAACGCCACCTGGAGCATCTGGCGCAGCTTGCGCAGCAAGGTCGGCAGGTCGGCTGTCTGCCGCTGTGCAAGAAATTCTGTCGAGAGGGCAGGAGCACGCACCGACATGTCCGGGGAGAAAAGGCTGGTTTCGGAAAGGAGCTTTTCACCACGGGCTGCTCGCAAGTCGTTGAGCAGTGGCAGCACGACCATCGGCAGGTCGCGGCGGGCGCTCTGGATACGATCCAGATAGGCCGGCATCTGCAGGATGGACTGCATCATAACTTCGAGTGATTCGGCCTGGCTGGAAACAGCCCCATCGAGCAACGCCCGGGCTAACTGCTCCATCTCCTCGGCGAGCAAAGCCGCGCCGTAGAACTCGACCATCTGCAATGTGCCGTGGACCTGATGTACATAGGTCATGCAGAAACGCATCCGCGTCGAGTCCTGCGGGTTTTCGACAAACGCTTCCAACGCCTGCCGCGCTTGCTTCAGCGTCTCGGCAATCTCGCCTTTCACCCACTCCAGGGCGACATAATCGTGCCGATCACCCATAGCGACTCCGCTCATAAACATTTCCGGGTAAAGGCCAGAACCTGGCTATCAGCTACCGGAACCAGGTCCGGATGCTGCCAGCCGACTACTTCTCCCGCGCCGATCACCAGCAAACCACCCGGAGCCAGACGCTCGACAAGGCGATTGAGGATCTCTCGGCGACGCCACCGGCGAAAATAGATCAACAGGTTCTGACAAAAAATGACGTCCAGATCGGACATTGGCGCACCAGCCAGTTCCAGCACGTTGAGCCTGGCGAAGCAAACACGCTCTGCCAGACTGGGTGATACCTGATATCGGTCCGCAGCCAGGGGATGGAAGTATCGGGACCGAAGCTCTGGATCCACGTGTTCGAGCCGGCGCAGGCTATAGACGCCCTCGCGTGAACGGCTGAGCGCGTTGAGGCTGATATCCGTACCCGTAACGCCAAACCTGGTATCAGCGTTTCCGCGCCCCAACACCTCCGCTGCGCAGATCGCCAGGGAGTAGGTCTCCTCGCCACTCGAACACCCCACGCTCCAAAACGACCAGGGCAATCCGCTGTGCCGGTTCTCGCTGCGCTGAAGAAGATAGCGCGCGAGCAGCTCGAATGACGGAGGATGCCGAAAGAAACGCGTTTCCTGCACCGTTAACCGGTCCATCAGGGTCGACCATTCCACTGCACCACGAGGGCCTGCCGTAACCTGCTGGTAGTAGCTGGCGTAATCTGCAGCACCCACTTCGCGCATGCGGCAACTGAGGTTGGCCTGCAAAAAGCTGCGACGCTGCTCCGAAACCACCATGCCGGAGCGCTCTTCGAGTAAAGCTTGCCAGTCATGAAACTCTGAAGGCGACATATCGGCCAAGGGCCTCAGTGACCAATCGACACCTGGCTGCATGCCCTGCCCCATACTCATGAACCCCTGTAACAGCCGTTCCCGGCTGCTACACCCTCAATCAGGCCTGATCTTGCGTATCGGGCAAGGTAAACCCGGATACCGAATGCCGCATCTCATTGGCCATCTTTGCGAGATTACCGATGCTCTTCGCGGTGGCGGTGGTACCGGAGGAGGTTTGGGAGGTAATTTCCTGGATAACGTTCATCGTGTTGGAAATATGGCCAGCCGATGACGCCTGTTGGCGAGCTGCGTTGGAGATGTTCTGAATGAGCGCTGCCAGGCTCCTGGATACCTTCTCGATCTCTTCGAGCGCCACGCCGGCGTCCTGAGCGAGACGGGCGCCACGCACCACCTCAGAGGTGGTCTGCTCCATCGAGATAACTGCCTCGTTGGTATCGGTTTGAATCGTCTTCACCAGCGCTTCAATCTGCTTGGTTGCTGCCGAAGACCGTTCCGCAAGGCGCTGTACTTCGTCCGCAACGACGGCGAAGCCTCGGCCCGCATCACCGGCCATCGATGCCTGGATAGCCGCGTTCAGAGCCAGGATGTTCGTCTGGTCGGCGATGTCGTTGATCAAGCTAACGATATCGCCAATCTCTTGCGAAGACTCACCGAGACGCTTGATTCGCTTGGATGTGTCCTGGATCTGCTCACGGATGTTATCCATGCCGGTGATGGTGTTGTGCACCACCTCGTTGCCCTTGTTCGCGATCGCTACCGACCGCTCGGCTACCGCGGAGGACTCGGCGGCGTTTGCAGATACCTGGTCAATCGAAACAGCCATTTCGTTGATTGCCGCCGAGGCACCGGCGATTTCCTGTGCCTGATGCTCGGAAGCCTCGGCGAGATGCATTGCGGTGGCCTGGGTCTCCTGAGCGGCGCCGGATACCTGCACGGCCGTCTGGTTGATCGTCTCGACGAGATCGCGCAGCTGGTCGATCGAGTAGTTGATCGAGTCGGCGATCGCACCGGTGAAATCTTCTGTCACGGTTGCCGCTACGGTAAGGTCACCATCGGCAAGGTCGCCGATCTCGTCGAGCAGGCGCAGAATCGCCGTCTGGTTCCGCTCGTTCTTTTCAGCTGTTTCGCTCAGGCGCCGGCGGGTCTCCTGAACCATGACAAGGCCAATTAGAAGGATCGAGGCCAGCGCCAGACCACCCAGGATATAGCCTGCCAGGGTGTTCATATAGCGAGCATCTGCTCGTGCCTGCAGACCCTGAGTCAGCGCTGACGTCTTGTCCAGCAGCGTCTGGGATACTTCGAAGATGCTGTTCGACGACTCACGCACCTGAAACAGTTCCGGTGATGTTTCGAGAATTTCATCCACCGAACCGGATACGAACTGGAACAGCTCGGAAATCTCTGCCAGACGATCCAGCGCCTCCGGATCGTTGACGCGCGAGATCCCCATGGCTTCGTTGCCTTCCAGCATCGCATTCAGGACGCGACCAAAAAGGCTGGCATCACGACCAAACATATCTGCGGCCTGTACGGAATCCTGGTCTCCCGATAGAACCTTGTTCACGGAACCGAGAATTCGCTCAGCGAGCAGCGACTGACGCTGGGCTACGGATACCTGGGCGGCTGGAGCGCCGCTCTCGAGAAGGATATCGACGACCTCCTCATATTCAACCTGAAGCTGAGGAATGGTTTCGGCGAGGGTTGCAGCGACCTGATGGAGCGACAGTACGGTTTGTTCACTGGCGAGAATGGCGTCGGTGTTTTGCCGAAGGGTATCCCAGTCCTGCTGCACAGCCGAGGCCTCTGCCTGCAGGGAGTCCGGCACTGCCGGAAGGCCGATGGCCTCGTCACCTTTTGACAGATAGCCCCAGCGCTGACTGAAATCGTTCCGCGCCTCTTTCAAGGAGGCGAACGCTTCAGGCGTACCCGTCGCAGCTTCTACCGCGTTTTTTGCGATACGTTGGGACAGAACTCGCAGCTCGCCTGCGTGTCCTAGGTACTCGTTGTCGTAGTCCGCTTGTGTGTTGACATAGGCGAAGTTGACGAACAACAGCACCATCGACACGAGCAACAGAATAAACAGGCCCGCAATCAACGTATTGGTACGTATTCCTGCCAGCAATGCATTCGCGTTCATTTTTTTCATCTTCCGGCCCCCGCCTGGACCACCCTTACGTTTCCCTCGAAGAACCAAAAGGCCGGCAGCAGCCGACCTCACCTACAACTAATAAGCCACGTCCAGAAAGGACGGATGGCTGGCCAGCGCGTGCGGGCTGAAGACAAGCCACGGCTGCTCGCGCTGGAATACCCCATGGATGAACGGTTGAATCGATGCCTCGACCGGCGGCAGCTCCTCGGAAAACGCATCCACTTGAAAATGCTGCATACCGAACACTTCATCGACGGTGAGCCCGGCGAAGACGTCCTGATGATCAACTACCAGGGTGCGTCGCTGCTTGCGCAGCGGAGACAACTCAAGCCCGAAATAGCCGCACAGATCCATTACCGGCAGCAGCCTGCCGCGCACGTTCGCTACGCCCTTGACCCACGGTTTTACCCCAGGCAACAACGTATAGCGCGGTTCGTGCAGTATTTCGCCAACCTCGCCCATCGGCGCGACAAAGAGCCGCCCACCCATGCGAAAGCCAATACCCGCCCAAGTCTGGATGGCTTCGTGCTGGGAGGGCAGACCTGCCGCCAGCGCTCGACAGCAAGCATCAATTTCCAGGAGCCGCTGGAATGGCGTTGGCGTATCCGACATGCTGACAACATCCCCTGTCCAAATTACAAGTGCGCAGGACTCAGCCAGCCAGGACGGCGCTCAGCGTCTTAAGCAGGGTCGCTTCGTCTATCGGCTTGGTCAGGTAGTCTTTGGCTCCCTGACGCTTACCCCAGACCTTATCGGTTTCCTGGTCCTTGGTGGTGACAATGATCACCGGAATGTGACTGGTTTCCGCATCTTTGGTCAGCTGCCGTGTCGCCTGGAAACCATTCAGGCCAGGCATGACGATATCCATCAACACTGCGTCGGGCTTTTCCTGACGAGCGAGCGCTACGCCATCCGCCCCGTTTTCTGCCTTGAGAACGACATGACCATGTTTCTCCAGCATGGCTGTCAGCTTGTACATCTCGGTTGGCGAGTCATCTACTATCAGAACGCGAGCCATGGTTTCTCCGTGGGAAAGGCTTCAATGGCGCAAGGCCATACTTCAGGATGCATGCTCTACAGGCGAAAAATCAGGCACATGCGCCTTGATCGCGCCGAGCAGTTCTTCTTTGCTGAAAGGCTTGGTGAGGTACTGATCCGACCCCACGATCCGCCCCTTGGCCTTGTCGAACAGGCCATCCTTGGAGGACAGCATGATTACCGGCGTCGACTTGAAAGAACTGTTGTTCTTGATCAGCGCACAGGTCTGATAGCCATCAAGCCGGGGCATCATGATATCGACGAATATGATGCGCGGGTGAGTATCGGCTATCTTGGCGAGCGCATCGAAGCCATCCACCGCCGTGATCACATCACAACCTACTTTCTTAAGCAGCGTTTCGGCAGTGCGACGAATCGTTTTCGAATCGTCGATCACCATGACCTTCAAGCCCTCGGAGTGCTGTTCCATTTTCGCCCTACCATCGCCTCGGTGAGTCGTAGTTTATCGTTATGTCAGTGCGCCAGAGGCCCTGCCAACGATGGGCTGCACCCAATCGCGGGACCTTTTTAGCACACTCCTTGATGCGCAAGCTATCTACCGCCGGGGCGGCTGGATTTTCCTTGACCCAACGCACATCCGCCGCCAATCTGCCTCGACATTTCATGCCCCGGGCAGCCTGTCCTGCCCCACATTGGAGACCACCACATGACTGTTCGCGTCGGGATCATCATGGATCCAATTGCGCAGATTTCCTTCAAGAAGGACAGCTCGCTGGCCATGCTCCTGGCAGCCCAGGCTCGCGACTGGACCCTCTTCTATATGGAGCAGCGCGACCTCTACCAGCTCGCTGGCGAAGCGCGAGCACGTATGCGTCCTCTTAAGGTCTTCAGCAACCCCGAAAAGTGGTACGAGACCGAAGACGAGATCGATACCCCGCTCGCTGCACTCGACGTGATCCTGATGCGCAAGGATCCGCCGTTCAACAGCGAGTACGTCTATGCGACCTATCTGCTGGAACTCGCCGAACAGGCCGGTACGCTGGTAGTCAACCGTCCTCACAGCTTGCGCGACTGCAATGAAAAGTTCTTTGCCACGCAGTTCCCGCAGTGCACCCCGGCAACGCTCGTCAGCAGACGGTCCGACATTTTGCGGGAGTTCGCCCGAGAGCAGCGTGACATCATTCTCAAACCACTGGATGAAATGGGCGGCGCTTCGATATTCCGTCATCGCGAGGGCGACCCCAACCTTTCGGTGATTCTCGAAGTCCTTACAGAGCACGGCAGCCGGCAGATCATGGCGCAACGCTACATCCCTGCCATCAAGGAAGGCGACAAGCGAATCCTGATGATCGACGGAGAACCGGTACCTTACTGTCTGGCGCGCATCCCGGCTGCCGGCGAGACGCGGGGCAACCTTGCTGCCGGCGGCCGCGGCGTGGCACAACCGCTTTGCGACCGAGACCGGGAGATCGCCAGCATCGTCGGGCCGGAGTTGCGCAAGCGGGGCTTGCTGTTCGTGGGGTTGGACGTCATTGGCGACTACCTTACCGAGATCAACATCACCAGCCCGACCTGCATTCGCGAGATCGACAATGCCTTCGACACACGCATCGGCGAGCATCTGATGGATGCCATTGCCGCAAAATTGCAACCCCGCTGAGAGCGCTCACCGAGCCACTGCCCGCTCTGGGCGTGATTCGCCACTTAGATAGCAGCCCGCCCGCTCGCCAGAACGGCGCGCCGCTATCGCAGTGACTCGCCAAAGCTGCCGCCTGGTTCATAGACTTTTGCAGCCACGCTGGGCAGACTGCGCGCACTTCGAGCCGACTGAATTTCGATGAACGCCGCCACTCGCCAACCCAACCCAGCCAGCTCCGGCATCCGCCCGGCGGATCGCCTTGGCTTTACGCTGTTCCTTGCGGCAGCGCTGCATGGGGCCTTGATTTTGGGCCTGGGGTTCTCCCTGAGCGAGCCAAGCCAGGTCAGCAAGTCGCTTGAGATCACCCTGTCGACGTTCAAGAGCGAAGACAAGCCCAAGGACGCTGACTTCATCGCACAGGATAATCAGCAGGGCAGCGGCACACTGGAACACAAGGCCTCGCCCAAGACAACAGAGCAAGCGCCCTTTCAGGATACCCAGGTGCGCAAGGTGACCCCAGCAACTTCTCCGCCTCCGAGCAGCCGCAGCGAGGCCCCCAGGACGACGGTAGCCACGCGCGCCCCACAGCCGGAGAAGACGCCCGATACGCCGCAAAAGAACAAGCCCCAGCCGCAGGCCGAGCCCGCCCCGGTTTATGACAGCTCCCAGCTGAGTTCGGAAATCGCCAGTCTGGAAGCTGAACTCGCCCAGCAACAGCAGCAGTACGCCAAACGCCCTCGCGTCAGCCGCCAGAACAGCGCCGCTACCATGCGGGACATCAGTGCCTGGTACCGTGACGAATGGCGCAAGAAGGTCGAGCGTATCGGCAATCTCAACTATCCCGACGAAGCGCGACGCCAGCAGATCTATGGCAGCCTTCGCATGCTCGTGGTGATCGACCGCAACGGAACGGTTCGGGAGCTTCAGGTACTGGAGTCGTCCGGGCAGCCGCTGCTGGACGAAGCCGCCATGCGCATCGTCAGGCTCGCAGCGCCCTTTGCGCCGTTTTCTGGTGAGCTAGCAGACAACTTCGACCGGGTCGAAATCATCCGCACCTGGCGATTCGAGCGCGGCGATCGCCTATCCAGCCGCTGAACCCCTTGCGCCAGTCATCCCACAATCAGCGCTGCAAGCGGCTTCACGCCTCCGCCCGCAGCGCTTAAGCTAGCGCCCATGAACGCGACCTCGCCAAGCTACCTCAAACACCATTTCCTGATCGCCATGCCGCATATGGCGGACCCCAGTTTTGCCCAGTCCCTGATCTATCTGGTCGAGCATTCACAGGACGGAGCCATGGGACTGATCGTCAATCGCCCCAGCGGGCTCAACCTGACGGATGTCCTTGAGCAACTGCGTCCTGACGAACCGGTGACTGCAGCCAGCCTGAACTTGCCCATCCTGTCCGGTGGACCCGTCCAGACGGATCGCGGTTTCGTCCTGCACCCAGCCGATGCGCAGTTCCAGGCGACGCTCGGTCTCGGTCAGCTAGGCATGACCACCTCCCAGGATGTGCTTTTCGCCATTGCCGACGGTTACGGGCCCAAGCGGCACCTCATTGCCCTGGGTTATGCCGGATGGGAGCCGGGCCAACTCGAGGCTGAGCTGCTAGAGAATGTATGGCTGAGCTGTCCTGCCCAGCCACACATCCTTTTCGACCTGCCTCATGAGCAGCGCCTGCATGCAGCTGCAGCGTCCCTTGGAGTCGACCTGAATCTACTCAGCAGTCAGGTCGGCCACGCATGAGCGCACTACGCCTGCTGCTCGGCTTCGACTACGGCACCAAACAGATCGGTGTTGCCGTTGGCCAGGCCATCACCGGCCAGGCGCGTGAACTCTGCATCCTGAAAGCGCGCGATGGCGTCCCGGACTGGACGCAGATCGAAGCGCTGTTACGCGAATGGCAACCGGACGCACTGGTCGTGGGCCTGCCGTTGAATATGGACGGCAGCCCCAGCGAAATGTCCGCCCGTGCGGAAAAATTCGCACGCCGCCTCAACGGCCGCTTCAACCTGCCGGTACATACCCACGACGAGCGCCTGACAACCTACGAAGCCAAAGGCGAGCGGCTGCGTGAAGGGCAGCGCGACGGCTACCGTGACCGGCCGGTCGACGCGCTCGCCGCGGCCCTACTACTTGAGGGCTGGCTGACAGCTCAGCAAACGGCCTGAAGTGGCTGAAGGAGAACCTGTGACCCTGCCGAACCCTGAACACCTGCTCCCAGAAATGGCCTCTGCGCTCGACAGCCATCTGAGCAGCCGCGGTATCACCGAGCCCCGTTTCGTCGGGATCCGCACCGGTGGCGTCTGGGTCGCGGAAGCGCTGCTGCGATTGCGCGACGGGCACGAAGCCCTGGGTATTCTGGATGTTTCCTTCTATCGCGACGATTTCACCCAAAACGGTCTTCATCCGCAGGTTCGTCCTTCGCAGCTGCCATTTGAAATTGAAGGCCAGCATCTGGTGCTGGTTGACGATGTGCTGATGAGCGGACGCACCATCCGCGCGGCTCTCAATGAGCTGTTCGATTATGGCCGCCCCGCCAGCGTCACCCTGGTCTGCCTGCTCGACCTCAATGCGCGCGAGCTACCGATCCGGCCAGACGTCGTCGGCGCGAGGCTTTCTCTGGAACCGGAGCAGCGCGTCAAGCTGCTGGGCCCAGGGCCTCTAGCACTCGAATACCAGACCCTCGCTTCCGCCAATTGAGACCCTTCGCGATGACGCCTACCGACGCCAAGCGCCCGCTGCAGCTGAACGACAATGGCCAGCTTCGCCATTTCCTCTCGCTGGACGGCTTGCCCCGTGACCTGCTGACCGAAATCCTCGACACTGCCGATTCGTTTCTAGAGGTCGGCGCCCGGGCGGTGAAGAAGGTCCCGCTGTTGCGCGGCAAGACCGTCTGCAACGTGTTCTTTGAAAACTCCACCCGCACCCGTACCACGTTCGAGCTTGCGGCCAAGCGGCTTTCGGCCGATGTGATCACGCTGAACGTATCGACGTCATCCACAAGCAAAGGCGAAACCCTCACCGACACCCTGCGCAACCTCGAGGCCATGGCGGCTGACATGTTCGTGGTGCGCCATGCCGACTCGGGCGCGGCCCACTTCATCGCCGAGCACGTCTGCCCGGACGTTGCGGTGATCAACGGTGGCGACGGGCGGCATGCGCATCCGACCCAGGGCATGCTCGACATGCTCACCATTCGCCGGCACAAGGGCGGGTTCGAAAAGCTGTCGGTAGCGATCGTCGGCGACATCCTTCATTCGCGGGTGGCGCGCTCCAACATGCTGGCGCTGAAAGCGCTCGGCTGCCCGGACATCCGTGTCATCGGGCCGAAGACACTGCTGCCGGTTGGCGTGGAGCAGTACGGCGTCAGTGTCTACAACGACATGAACGAAGGCCTCAGGGATGTAGACGTGGTGATCATGCTGCGCCTGCAGCGCGAACGCATGCAGGGTGGCCTGCTACCCAGCGAAGGAGAGTTCTACCGGCTCTACGGCTTGACTACGCAGCGTATGGCGCTGGCGAAACCTGACGCCATTGTCATGCACCCAGGGCCCATCAACCGCGGCGTCGAGATCGAGTCTGCCGTGGCCGATGGCGCCCAGTCGGTCATCCTCAACCAGGTCACCTACGGCATCGCGATCCGCATGGCAGTGCTGTCCATGGCCATGAGCGGGCAGACCGCTCAACGTCAACTTGAACAGGAAAACGCTGCCGAGGAGCAGAACTGATGCCTACCCACATCCTCGGCGCCCGCCTGATCGATCCAGCCAGCGGGCGTGACGAAGTCACCGACATCTATTGCCAGGACGGCAGGATCACCGCGTTCGGCCAGGCTCCGGCAGGCTTCAGCGCAGCCCGGACCATCGACGCGCGCGGGCTGGTGGTCGCGCCTGGACTGGTTGATCTGTCGGTAGCGCTTCGCGAACCCGGCTACAGTCGCAAGGGCAACATTGCCAGCGAAACGCTCGCCGCTACGGCCGGCGGCATCACCAGCCTCTGCTGTCCGCCACAGACCAGACCGGTGCTCGACACCGCAGCAGTCGCCGAGCTCATTCTCGACCGTGCCCGCGAATCCGGACATGCCAAGGTGTTTCCGGTCGGCGCGCTGACGCGTAATCTCGCAGGCGAGCAGCTGTCGGAGCTGGTCGCGCTGCGCGATGCAGGCTGCGTCGCCTTTGGTAACGGCCTGGCCAACTTCACCAGCAATCGCAACCTGGGCCGTGCCTTGGAGTACGCAGCGACCTTCGACCTCACCGTCGTCATCCATTCCCAGGACAGCGACCTGGCCGAGGGTGGCCTGGCCCATGAAGGACCGGCGGCGGCCTTTCTCGGTCTCGCCGGGATTCCCGAAACGGCGGAAACCGTCGCCCTCGCGCGCAACCTCCTGCTGGTGGAGCAGGCCGGCGTGCGTGCGCACTTCAGCCAGATCACCACCGCTCGCGGTGCGCAGATGATTGCCGAGGCCCAGGCTCGCGGCCTGCCCGTCACCGCTGACGTGGCGATGTACCAGCTGATCCTCACCGATGCGGCACTGCACGGCTTTTCCAGCCTCTACCATGTACAGCCGCCGTTACGCAGTGCAGCCGATCGCGAAGGCCTACGTCAGGCAGTCAGGAACGGGGTTATCTCGGCTATCTCGAGTCATCATCAGCCCCACGAGCAGGATGCCAAGCAGGCACCGTTCGGCGAGACCGAGCCGGGCATCAGCAGTGCCGAAATCCTTCTGCCCCTGGCCCTGACGCTGGTAGAGGATGGTCTGTTGGATCTGCCTACACTGCTGGCTCGCCTGAGCACTGGCCCGGCTGCCGCGCTGCGGCTTCCAGCCGGTCGCCTGATCATTGGCGGAGCCGCTGATCTCGTGCTGTTCGATCCAGACAGCTCAACCCTGGCTGGCGAACGCTGGCACTCCAGAGGCCGCAACTGTCCCTTCATCGGGCACTGCTTGCCGGGAGCAGTGCGCTACACCCTGGTTGATGGCCGAGTCGCCTATCAGGCCTGATCTCTTACGGAGCCTGGAGCCCGGCACGAGGCTCCGGGCTGCCGGTGCCACACTGTTTACCAGCGCTTCTCGATGTTCCGCATCGAGATCTGGCTGTTGAGAGTCCAGAAGTCATACAGAACTCCGACAAAGAACAACCCGCCCGTGCAGAGATAGATCAAGCCGGTGATCCACTTGCCCTGATACATCCGGTGCACGCCAAACACGCCCAGGAAGGTCAGCAGAATCCAGGCGACGGTGTAGTCGATCGGGCCAGGCTCAAAGCGCAGATCCGCCTCGCGATCCATCGCAGGGATCAGGAACAGGTCGATGATCCAGCCGACAAAGAACAAGCCGAGCGTGAAGAACCAGATGGTGCCGGTAATCGGCTTGCCGTAGTAGAAGCGGTGAGAACCGAGAAAACCGAAAATCCACAAGAGATAGCCGATCACGACGCTATGAGTGTTCTGCTGCATCTGAGCCTCGCTTTTTTGAGCTGAACCTGTTTCCGAGCTTACCCCAATTACCCAAGTCAGACCCTTCGGCCAGGCGGACGTTGCGTCTGGTCGCATGCATGATACTGTACATGCAAACAGTGCCCAGATGACCGACATGCTACTGACCGAAAAGCTCGCCGTCCTCGCCGATGCGGCCAAATACGATGTGTCCTGCGCCAGCAGCGGCGCTCCCAAGCGCAGCTCCAGAGGCAGGAGCGGACTGGGCGCCACTGATGGCATGGGCATCTGCCACAGCTTTACCCCTGATGGTCGTTGCGTGGCGCTGCTGAAGATTCTGCTGACCAATTTTTGCCTGTATGACTGCCAGTACTGCGTCAACCGGCGCTCCAGCGATGTGCCTCGTGCTCGCTTCACTCCGGAAGAGGTGGTCACGCTGACCCTCGATTTCTATCGTCGCAACTGCATCAGCGGCCTGTTTCTCAGCTCCGGTATCATCCGCACGGCTGACTACACCATGGAGCAACTGATTCGTGTGGCCAGGCTGTTGCGCGAAGAGCACGAATTCCGTGGCTACATACACCTCAAGACCATTCCCGACGCAGACCCGCAGCTCATTGCCGAGGCTGGCCGCTACGCCGATCGTCTGAGCGTCAACATCGAACTGCCGACCGAGTCCAGCCTGATCCGTCTCGCACCGGAAAAACAGGTCGTGACCATCAAGCAGGCAATGCTTGCCATCCACGAAGGCGAAACCGAAGCGCGGGTCGAAACAAGCCGCAACGCGCCCCGCTTCGCACCCGCGGGCCAGAGCACCCAGATGATCATTGGTGCTGACGCCACGGATGACAGCACCATCCTTCATACGGCGCAGTCACTTTATGGCGATTACCGTTTACGCAGGGTCTACTATTCGGCGTTCAGCCCCATTCCACATAGCCCGAAGACGGTCCCCTTCGAAGCACCGCCACTGTTGCGCGAACATCGCCTGTACCAGGCCGACTTCCTGATGCGCGGCTACGGTTTCAAGGCCAGCGAGTTACTGTCGGGCCCGGGCAACCTGCCGCTGGACATCGATCCCAAGCTGGCGTGGGCGCTGTCAAACCGCGAGCATTTTCCGGTTGACCTGAATCATGCGGAACCAGCGCTCATCGCACGCATCCCCGGCATCGGGATGCTCAGCGCCAAGCGGCTGGTCGCCCTGCGAAGGCAAAAACGCATCCGCTTCGAAGACCTGACACGCCTTCGCTGCTCGCTGGAGAAAGCCAAGCCCTTCGTCATCACCCAGGACTATCGGCCAAACATGGCTTACCGTGAGTCCAGCACCTTGCGCCATCAGCTCAGCGAAGGCGCAAGGCAAATGGCGCTGTGGTGATGCAGCAGGTACGTGTTGACGGCAGCTTCGATGGCTGGCGCAGTGCTGCCCGCGGGCTGTTGCACAGAGGGGTTGCACCCCACCAAGTGGAATGGCTCGGCCTTGAGGATATGGGCGGCCTGTTCGATGAACCTTGCACGCCCGAGCCAAAGGACTCAGCACCGGCGCCTCGCATCCCTCGGCAACTGATGATCGAACTGCAGAGTGCGGCGCGTTTTCGCGGGCAGGACCGCTGGAGTCTGCTGTATCGCATTCTCTGGAGGATTGCCAAAGGGGATCAAACGGCACGGCTAATGGGCGACCCTGACGGCAGCGAACTGCATGCACGGATCAAGGCTGTACGCCGCGAGACGCACCATATGCATGCCTTTATCCGCTTCAGCCCGACGAACCAAGAAGACGCCCCGGACTATGTAGCCTGGTTTGAGCCCATGCACGACATCTTGACCAGCGCCGCACCGCACTTCGCCGAGCGGATGGGGCTGCATTCATGGCTGATCGCGACGCCCGATGACGCGGTGCTTTGGGACGGTGGAGTCATGCACCACGCCACGCCCTGTCCAGCCGCCTGGCGACAACTGGCACGGACCGCCCAGGACACTGGTGCTGAACTGTGGAAAACCTACTACGAAAGCACCTTCAACCCGGCGCGGCTGAACAGCGATGTCTTGCAGAGCAATCTGCCGGTGCGATTCTGGAAGAACCTGCCGGAAGGGCCGCTGATCCCTCAGTTGATGAGCCGCGCCCGAGCCGGAGCTCAGCGTGATGGTCAGGCCGAGCGCGTTGCCAACAAGCCGGGCAAGCGTATCGGCCCGCACGCAAAAGCCTGATCAGCGAAAGCTGCGGCCCGGTTCGTCATCACTGACTTCCAGCGTCAACCCCTGGGATACGCTGGTCAGATGCTCTCCATCCGTCTCGGAACCAAGCTTGATCATCAGCCGCAGATCGTTGGACGAGTCGGCGTGCGCCAAGGCGTCTTCATAGGTGATCTCGCCCTGGACGTAGAGGTTGTACAGGGCCTGATCGAAGGTCTGCATGCCAAGATCGGTGGAGCGCTTCATCAGTGACTTGAGCTCATGCACCTCCCCCTTGCGGATCAGGTCAGCGGCCAGCGGGGTATTGATCAACACCTCGATGACCGCACGGCGGCCCTTGCCGTCAGGCGTAGGAATCAGTTGCTGGGCAACGATGGCCTTGAGGTTCAGCGAGAGGTCCATCCAGACCTGCTGCTGCCGATCGGCAGGGAAGAAGTTGATGATGCGGTCCAGCGCCTGGTTGGCGTTGTTGGCGTGCAGGGTCGCCAGGCAGAGATGCCCGGTCTCAGCGAATGCCACCGCATAGTCCATGGTTTCGCGGGTACGCACCTCGCCGATGAGAATCACATCGGGGGCCTGGCGCAGGGTGTTCTTCAGCGCCACGTCGAAGGAGTCGGTATCGATACCGACTTCCCGCTGGGTGACGATGCAGCTCTGATGCTGATGAATGAACTCGATGGGATCTTCGATGGAAATGATGTGGCCGCTGGAGTTCTTGTTGCGGTAGCCGATCATCGCCGCCAGCGAAGTGGACTTGCCGGTACCCGTCGCGCCGACAAACAAGACCAGCCCGCGCTTGGTCATCGCCAGCTTTTTCAATACCTCCGGCAGTTTCAGCTCTTCCAGGGTCGGAATGTTGGTCTCGATACGGCGCAGCACCATGCCGGCCAGGTTGCGCTGATAGAAGGCGCTGACGCGGAAACGACCGATTCCCCGGGCGCTGATGGCGAAGTTGCATTCGTGGTTTTCCGCGAACTCGCGCCGCTGCTGTTCGTTCATCACCGCATGTACGGTTTCGCGGGTCATCTCCGGTGACATCGGCGTCTTGTTCACCGGCAGTATCTTGCCGTTCACTTTCATCGACGGCGGCACGCCGGCTGTAATGAACAGGTCGGAACCGCCCTTTTCCACCATCAGGCGCAACAGTTTCTCGAATTCCATCGTCAGTCTCGTAGTCAGGCGTCGCTGCGTTGTTGCAAGGCGCAAGGCCCGGGCAACAGCGGTCCAGGGGCCCTGGGGTTCAGAAGTTTTCCGGCTGCTTGGCTTTTTCTTTCGCGCTATCGCGGGAGATCAGGCCCTTGGCAAGCAGGCCCTTGAGGCAGGAGTCGAGCGTCTGCATGCCCAGCGAGCCGCCGGTCTGGATCGAGGAGTACATTTGCGCCACCTTGTCCTCGCGGATCAGGTTCCGGATTGCGGGCGTGCCGATCATGATTTCATGAGCCGCCACCCGGCCACCGCCGACTTTTTTCAGCAGGGTCTGGGAAATGACTGCCTGCAGGGATTCCGACAGCATCGAGCGCACCATGGATTTTTCTTCTGCCGGGAATACGTCCACCACCCGGTCGATGGTCTTGGCCGCCGAGGTGGTGTGCAGCGTGCCGAACACCAGGTGCCCGGTTTCGGCGGCGGTCAGCGCCAGGCGGATGGTCTCCAGGTCTCGCATTTCGCCAACTAGAATGATGTCCGGGTCTTCCCGCAGCGCAGAGCGCAGGGCCTCCGAGAAGCCCAGGGTGTCGCGGTGCACTTCGCGCTGGTTGACCAGGCACTTCTTCGATTCGTGAACAAACTCGATCGGGTCTTCGATGGTGAGGATGTGGTGATACTTGGTGTTGTTCAGGTAGTCGAGCATTGCCGCCAGGGTGGTCGACTTGCCCGACCCCGTGGGGCCCGTGACCAGCACCAGCCCGCGCGGTACATCGGTGATCTTGCGGAAGACCTCGCCCATGCCGAGATCCTCCATGGTGAGGACCTTGGAGGGAATGGTCCGGAATACGGCACCGGCACCGCGGTTCTGATTGAACGCGTTGACTCGGAAACGCGCCACGCCGGGCACTTCGAACGAGAAGTCGGTCTCGAGGAATTCTTCGAAATCCTTGCGCTGCTTGTCGTTCATGATGTCGTAGATCAGCGCATGCACCTGCTTGTGGTCCATTGCCGGCAGGTTGATCCGGCGTACGTCGCCGTCGACGCGGATCATCGGCGGCAGGCCGGAAGACAGGTGCAAATCCGACGCACCCTGCTTGGCACTGAAGGCCAGCAGCTCTGTGATATCCATGGGACTCCCCAATTACAAGCAAGCAGGTAGAATGCCGCGCAGACTCTAAGGTGGCAGGCGCGGGTAATGTCCACGATAGCGACGAATATTGCAAAGGTCCGAACGCGCATCCGTGAGGCGGCGCAAGCTGTTGCGCGTGATCCCGACGAGGTGCAGCTGCTTGCCGTGAGCAAGACACAATCGGCCGGGGCTATCCGGGCGGCCAGCGAAGCGGGATTGCGGGATTTCGGCGAAAACTATCTGCAGGAAGCGCTGGAAAAACAGGCCGAGCTAACCGACCTGCCGTTGTCCTGGCATTTCATCGGCCCCATCCAGTCGAACAAGACAAAACTGATCGCTGTGCACTTCGACTGGGTGCACTCGGTGGATCGTCTAAAGATAGCCCAGCGCCTCTCGGCCCAGCGTCCTGGGCACCTGGCCCCGCTGAACATCTGCCTGCAGGTGAATGTCAGCGGCGAAGCAAGCAAGTCTGGCTGCGAGCCGCAAGAGGTATACGAACTGGCGCACGCCATCACTGCACTGCCCCGTCTGCGCCTGCGCGGCCTGATGGCGATTCCTGAACCAACTGAGGACCCAGCCGAGCAGCGTGCAGCCTTTGCCCGCCTGCGCCACCTGCAGACCGAACTTCAGCTGGACCTGGACACTCTCTCCATGGGCATGAGCCGGGACCTCGAAGCAGCCATCGCTGAAGGCGCCACCTGGGTCCGCATTGGCACTGCTCTGTTCGGCGCCCGTGCTTACCGATCGCAGGCAGCTACCGACGCCCCACCGCATGAATAAAAGGAACCCTACATGAGCACTCCCCGTATCGCCTTCATCGGCGGCGGCAACATGGCCGCAAGCCTGATCGGCGGCCTACGCGCACAGGGCATTCCAGCCTCCGCGATCTGTGCCAGTGATCCCGGCGCCGATAAACGCGCCGAACTGGAAGCCGCCCATGGCATCGACGCTTTCTCTGATAATGCCCAGGCCATCGCGGGCGCAGACGTGGTGGTGCTGGCGGTCAAGCCGCAGGTAATGCAGGCGGTCTGCCGCGACCTGGCTGCACATCTACAAGCGAATCAGCTGGTCGTGTCGATTGCGGCCGGCATCGATTGCGCCAGCCTTCAGGCATGGCTCGGTGAGCAGACACCACGAGCGATCGTACGCTGCATGCCGAACACCCCCTCCTTGTTGCGTCAGGGTGTCAGCGGGCTGTTCGCCAACGATCAAGTGACCGACACGCAAAAACAGCAGGCCGAGCAACTGCTATCAGCGGTTGGGCTGGCGCTCTGGCTGGACAAGGAACCACTGATTGACGCGGTGACCGCCGTGTCGGGCAGCGGCCCGGCTTATTTCTTCCTGATGATCGAAGCGATGACCGCCGCGGGGGAGCGTATGGGATTGCCGCGTGACACCGCGGCACAACTGACCATGCAAACTGCCCTGGGTGCTGCGCGGATGGCCTGCGAAAGCGATGTGGAAGCCGCCGAACTGCGACGCCGCGTCACCTCACCGAACGGAACCACCGAAGCGGCAATCAAAGCCTTTCAAGCGGGCGGCTTCGAACGGCTGATCGAGCAAGCGATGAATGCAGCCGCACAACGCTCAGCCGAACTCGCTGAACAACTGGGCAAATAAGGAGCCTTCATGTCGCAACTCTCGCAAGCCCTGATCCTGATCATCCAGACGCTCGGCAGCCTTTACCTGCTGATCGTACTGTTGCGCTTCATCCTGCAGCTGGTCCGGGCCGATTTCTACAATCCCCTGAGCCAGTTCATCGTCCGCGCGACGCACCCGCTGCTCAAACCATTGCGACGCGTGATCCCCAGCGTCGGCGGGCTGGACCTGTCCTCGCTTGTGCTGGCCATTGTCGTGCAAATGATCCTGATGGCAGCCATCCTCATGATCGCCTATGGCAGCATCGGCAATCCGCTGCAGCTACTGATCTGGGCGGTCATCGGCGTGACCGGACTGTTCCTCAACATCTTCTTTTATGCATTGATCATCAGCGTGATCCTTTCCTGGGTCGCGCCGGGCAGCCATAACCCCGGCGCCCAGCTGGTCAGCCAGATCTGTGAGCCGGCGCTGGCGCCCTTTCGCCGTTTGCTGCCGAACCTGGGCGGACTGGACATATCCCCCATTTTCGCGTTTCTCGCGATCAAGCTGCTGGACATGCTGGTTATCAACAACCTGGTAATGATGACGCACATGCCGAACATCCTGCGCGGTTTGATCTGAGGCTCTGGAACCGCCCTTTCGCTTCTTTCAGATTTGGGCGGTAGTTCACAGCGGGTTCGATTGACCCGCACCGGGCGACTGGGATAATCGCCCGCTTACGCCTTTCAGGAAACAGACGATCATGGAACGACTCGACCGGCAGGTGGATGCCTACGTCACCTGGAAGCGCGAACTGATACGTGAAATCACCCGCTACCGCAGCTGGCTCGCCCACAACCGACTCACGTCGGAGACGGTAGATGCCAGACTCGAGCGCGGGCTCAAGCTGTTGCGCACCGACCATATCACCCTTGCGTTTGTGGGCGAGTTCTCTCGCGGCAAGACCGAACTCATCAACAGCCTGTTCTTTGCCGAGTATGGTCAACGGATCCTGCCCTCCAGAGCAGGGCGAACCACCATGTGTCCGACCGAGCTGTTCTACGACCCGCGCTCGGATCGCTCCTACATACGCCTGCTGCCGATCGAATCGCGTCTTGAAGACATCAGCATTGCGCAGCTCAAGCGCAACCCGCGCCTCTGGTTGAACCTGCCGCTGGACACGACGAACCCGGAGGGGATGGCCGAGGCCTTCAATCAGGTCGCATCCACCAAGTCGATGCCGGTTGAGCAGGCCGTCCAGCTCGGCTTTAACCCGGACGCGCTGGAAGACGCAAGCACGCCCGGCGAAGTAATGGTGCCGGCCTGGCGCCACGCCATGGTGAACTTCGATCATCCGCTGCTCAGGCAAGGCCTGCGGGTTCTGGACACCCCTGGGCTAAACGCGTTGGGCAGCGAGCCCGAGCTGACCCTTTCGATGTTGCCTAATGCGCAGGCGATCATCTTTCTGCTCTCGGCCGACACGGGAGTGACCGCCAGCGACATGAACATCTGGCAGCAGCACATCCGCCAAATCGGGGATGGCGGCCGCAACCGTCTGTTCGCCGTACTGAACAAGATCGACGTGCTCTGGGACGATGTGTCAGGCGAAGCATTCGTGCAGACCGCTATCGAGCAGATCCAGGCCAGCACTGCCCATCAGCTCGGCATCACCACCCATGACGTCCTCCCACTGTCCGCCAAGCAGGCGCTACTGGCCAGGATTCGCGGTGACCAGGCCTTGTTCCAACGCAGTCGACTGGTGGCGCTCGAGCAACTGCTCTGTGACCGAATCCTCGCGCAAAAGGAGCATTTGCTGGAACAGCAGGTAGTGCGCCAGGTCCTGGCACTGCTGCAGAACAGTCAGCAGATCCTCAGCCAGCGCCTGGCCAAGGTGCGCGAGCAGTGCGAATTGCTGGACAGTCATCGTCAGGACAACGGCCAGCTGCTCATCGAGCTGACCGCCCGCACCCGCCACGACCACAACCAACACCACAAGCGCCTGCTGCAGCTGAAAACCAATCAGCGTCTGCTGCAACGCCAAGGCGAGCTGCTGAGCTCGACCGTACGCGCCGAACGCCTTGAAGAGCACCTCACCCGACTGCGCCGCAGCCTGACCGGCAGCCTGACCACGCTGGGCATCAACCTCAGCATTCTTCATTTCTTTCGCTCAGTGGAGCAGGACCTGGGCACCCTGGAGCAGGAAGCTGCGCTGGCGAACAAGATGGTTTCGGCGATATACCGACGTCACAACGAAGAAAATCCCCTGCATGGCGTCGACACCCCGCTGTTCCGTCTGGCGCCGTACCAGAAGGAACTCAAGGGCCTGCAGAGCAAGGCTGACGAGTTCCGCCTGCAACTCAAGACGCTGCTCACCGAGCAGCGCACCCTGACCCGACGCTTCTTCGCAACCCTTGTGCAGGAGGTGGTGGCGATGCATCAGCGACTACGCCAGGAAGCCGAGCAGTGGGCAGGCGAAGCGCTGATGCCTCTGATGCAGCATTCGCTGGAGCACAAGCAACAGCTTGAAGCCCATATGCTGCGCCTGAAGAGCCTGGCCCAGGACAGCCAGCAGAGCAGCCAGCGCGGTCGCCTGCTGGCGCGTTACAGCCACGAACTCGAGCAGCAACTGGCCCAGGCCAGCGAAATGCTGCGGCTGTTGCGGCGGCCCGCACCGATCCGTCGCCAGGGCAAGGTCGTCAGCCTTACCAGTGCCAGCCTGGGCTGACCTCTGTTGCGATTGAGGATGAATTGAGGCGCGCTAACCTTTAGACTTTGCCGCCTTCTTCCAGTACGAGCCAGGGTCGATGCCCACTGCTATTCCAGCCGATTCCGTTGGTCTGGTGAGTCCGAAGGTCGCGCATTTTGCCGAGCCGCTGGCGCTTGCCTGCGGCCGCACGCTTGCCGGCTACCAGCTGATCTACGAGACCTACGGCCAATTGAACCCGTCGCGCAGCAACGCCGTGCTGATCTGCCATGCGTTGTCTGGTCATCACCATGCCGCCGGCTTCCACGATGCCGAAGACCGCAAACCCGGCTGGTGGGATAGCTGCATCGGTCCCGGCAAGGCAATCGATACGGACCGCTTCTTCGTCGTGAGCCTGAACAATCTAGGCGGATGCAACGGATCGACCGGCCCCAGCAGCGACAATCCTGCTACCGGCAAACCCTACGGTGCCGATTTCCCGGTGGTCACGGTAGAGGACTGGGTCAACAGCCAGGCGCGCCTGGCCGACCTGCTGGGCATCGAGCAGTGGGCAGCCGTAGTCGGCGGCAGCCTCGGTGGCATGCAGGCTATGCAATGGACGATGAGCTACCCGGAGCGTGTGCGCCATTGTGTTGCGATCGCCTCGGCACCAAAGCTCTCGGCCCAGAACATCGCATTCAACGAGGTCGCACGCCAGGCCATCCTGTCCGACCCGGAATTCCACGGCGGCCACTTCCTGGAACAAGGGGTCATTCCCAAGCGCGGCCTGATGCTGGCGCGAATGGTCGGCCATATCACCTACCTGTCCGATGACGCCATGGGCACCAAGTTCGGGCGCGGCCTCAAAAGCGAAAAGTTGAACTACGACTTCAACAGCGTCGAGTTCCAGGTTGAAAGCTACCTTCGCTACCAGGGCGAGGAGTTTTCCGGGCGCTTCGATGCGAACACCTATCTTCTGATGACCAAGGCGCTGGACTACTTCGATCCGGCGGCAGCCTACGATGACAACCTTGCCAAGGCCCTGTCGACGGCCAAGGCGGACTTCTGTGTCATCTCGTTCACCACCGATTGGCGCTTCTCCCCGGAGCGCTCCCATGAGATCGTCGATGCGCTGATGGCGGCACGCAAGAACGTCTGCTACCTGGAGATCAATGCACCCCAGGGCCACGATGCCTTCCTGATTCCGATCCCCCGCTATCTGCAGGCCTTTCGCGGCTATATGAACCGAATCGTCGTATAAGGAACCCAAATGCGCGCCGACCTGGAAATCATCCAAGACTGGATACCGGCAGGAAGCCGCGTACTCGACCTCGGCTGTGGCAACGGTGACCTGCTGGCCTGGCTGCGGGACACCAAGCAGGCAAGCGGCTACGGCCTGGAGATCGATCCTGACAACATCGCTGCCTGCATCGAGAAGGGCGTCAACGTCATCGAGCAGGATCTGGACAAAGGCCTCGGCAACTTCGCCAGCAACAGCTTCGATATTGTCGTCATGACCCAGGCCCTCCAGGCCGTCCATTACCCGGACGAGTTGCTGCGGGAAATGCTCAGGGTCGGCCGCGAATGCATCATTACCTTTCCTAATTTCGGCCACTGGCGGTGCCGCTGGTACCTGGCCAGCAAGGGCCGGATGCCAGTATCCGAATTTTTGCCCTACACCTGGTACAACACCCCGAACATCCACTTCTGCACCTTCGAGGACTTTGAGCGGTTGTGCCGGGAACTGGATGCGAAGGTGCTCGAGCGGCTGGCTGTCGACCGTCATCACAAGCATGGCGTGGCGAGCCGTTTGTGGCCAAACCTGATTGGCGAAATCGGCATTTACCGTGTCACAGGCGCTGTTCGATGACTTCTAACGCTGGAGAGAGACCATGAGATCTAGCCTGATATGCCTGCTCACCCTGCTGCTTGCACTGCCAGCAATGGCTGAGCGCAAACACAGCGTCGGTGAATATGATGTGCACTATATCGCCTTCAATTCCGGCTTCCTGCAGCCCGACATCGCTGCCGCTGCAGGCCTGGTGCGCAGCAAGACCCAGGGCGTAGTCAACATTGCCGTGCTCAAGTCCGGCAGGCCGACAGCAGCTCAGGTCCGCGGCTCGGTCAGGAACCTGCTCGGTCAGGATTATCCGCTGAGCTTCAAACAGCTCAAGGAAGGCGAGGCTATCTATTACCTCGCACAGTTTCCCTTCGAATCCCGGGAAACCCTGCGTTTCACCGTGAACGTCCAGCCCGTAGGCGCACCTGCGATCGATTTCGACTTCAGCCAAGAATTCTTCCCGGACGAATGATGCCTTTTACAGAACTGGTACTGGCCAGCCACAACGCCGGCAAGCTCAAGGAGCTCCAGGCCATGCTGGGCGACGCCATCCGCGTCCGCTCGATTGGCGAGTTCAGCGCTATCGAACCGGATGAAACCGGACTTACCTTCGTCGAGAACGCCATTCTCAAGGCGCGCAACGCGGCGCGGATCTCCGGTTTGCCTGCGCTGGCAGACGACTCCGGCCTGGCGGTCGATTACCTGGGCGGCGCGCCGGGCATCTATTCGGCGCGCTACGCGGACGGCCAGGGTGACGCGGCGAACAATGCCAAACTGCTCGATGCCCTGAAAGACGTGCCGGACGCCGAGCGTGGCGCGCAGTTCGTCTGCGCCCTGGCACTGCTGCGGCATGCCGACGACCCCCTGCCGATCCTCTGCGAAGGACTCTGGCAGGGCCGCATCCTGCACAGCGCCCGGGGTGAGCAGGGCTTCGGTTATGACCCCCTGTTCTGGGTGCCGGAGCGCGACTGTTCCAGCGCCGAGCTGACGCCGCAGGACAAGAACCGGCTCAGCCACCGCGCCCGCGCCATGGCCCTGCTCAAACAGCGGCTGGGGATCGCATGACCGCAGTCTCCAACGGCGGCGCTTCCGAGCCACCTGCGGTATCGCCTCTGCAGCTGCCACCCCTGTCAGCCTACGTACATATCCCCTGGTGCGTGCGCAAATGCCCCTATTGCGATTTCAATTCCCACGCCGCTGGCCCGGTCCTGCCTGAAGACGCTTATGTCGAAGCGCTGCTGGCCGACCTGGATGCGGATCTGGAGCAAACCCAGAACCGCCCGCTGACTTCGATCTTCTTTGGTGGAGGCACGCCAAGCCTGTTCTCGGCCAGCGCGCTGGCGCGAATACTCGATGGGCTGCATCGGCGGGTCGGCTTTGCCAGCGATATCGAGATTACCCTGGAAGCCAACCCAGGCACCTTCGAGCAGGCGAAGTTTCGCGACTATCGCAGCCTCGGGATCAACCGGCTGTCCATCGGCGTGCAGAGCTTCCAAGCTGAAAAACTGAAGTCGCTCGGGCGTATCCATGACGGCGACGAAGCGGTCCGGGCGGCGGATATGGCACGCGCGGCGGGCTTCGACAACTTCAACCTCGACCTCATGCATGGGCTGCCAGAGCAGAGCCTGGATGACGCGTTGAGCGACCTGCGCATCGCCATTGCCCAGCAACCGACGCATCTGTCCTGGTATCAACTTACGGTCGAGCCAAACACCGAGTTCTGGAGCAAGCCCCCCCGATTGCCGGAAGACGAAACCCTGTGGGACATCCAGGAGGCCGGCCAGGCACTGCTCGCCGAGCATGGCTACGCCCAGTACGAAACCTCGGCCTACGCACAGCCTGGCCGGCAGGCGCGGCACAACTTCAATTACTGGACATTTGGTGATTTCCTCGGTCTAGGCGCCGGCGCGCATGGCAAATCGACCAGGGCGAACGGTGAAATCTTTCGCCATTGGAAGACCCGCCTTCCAAAAGACTACCTGGACCCGACAAAGCGCTTCCGTGCTGGCGAAAAGCGGCTCGAGCGGGAAGAAATTCCCTTTGAATTTCTGATGAACGTGTTGCGCCTCACTGAAGGCGTGCCGTCAGCGCTGTTTACTGAGCGCACCGGTTTTTCGCCTGACCTGCTGGCCAGCGGGCGGTGTGAGGGCGAAGCGCGAAGCCTGCTGGAGCGCGACCCCAATCGCCTGGTCGCCACGCCCAAAGGCCAGCTGTTTCTCAACGATCTGCTGCAACTTTTCCTGCCCTAAGGACCCGCATGGACCTCCTACTCGACCTCATCGCCACCCTGTCGCGCTGGAGCCGGCACCACCTGTTCGACATTTCCCTGGCGATCATGGCCACCCTCTTTGTGCTCTTCGGGCCAGCACTCAACGGCTGGGTGCAGAAGAACATCGGCGGGCTCAATTTCATCCTTCGCACCCTCGCCTTCGTCATCTTCTGCGCCCTGGTCTACGGCCTCGGCATCATCTACCTGACGCCATGGCTGGCCAAGGGACTGGCGCAGTTCAACAACTACACGCTGGCCCCCGTACTGCTGCTGGTGCTGTTCATCGTCGGTGTAGTGGCCGACCGCAACTGACTCAGGGACTGCTGTCGTTCAAAAAACGATCCAGATCCACCGGCTCGCCGGGCATGCCGTGCAGCTGGTCGCGCAGGTCCTCGAATAACGGATCGTAAACAGCATGGAACCCGAACAGGACGTCCCGGTGCAGGTGCAGCCCATGCTTGCGCAAGCATTGCCCAATGCGCTGCAGAAAATTGAATGCCACGTCGCGGTGCATCGAAAAACGGTCATCGACGGGCGTTTGATCGACTTGCCCGTGCAGGTGAAAGCAAGCCCATTCCGGCTTAGGGTCCGATCCCTCGACGTGGTAGTCGAGGATCAGGTGGTAGCCGGGAAAGGCTGACGATGCCGGTCGGCTGACTTCCGCATGACCCGGTGTGAACATAGATCCCCCCTCTTGTTTCTACGCCATGCACAGCGTCTAGAACGGGGCTTCCCGGCGCATGGCGTATTGCCTTGGTAGCCGCTTTCATCCTGACACCGCCCTCCTCGATCTTTCTTGACGCCTGTCATAACCGCTTCCCGGATGTAGGCATTCAATTACCCCAGCTACTCGCGATCCATTGAAGGAGACAGGGTCATGGCTGGACATCCGAAACAACTGAAACTCAGTGCGCTAGTGGCACTGGTCGTGGGCTCGATGATCGGAGGCGGAATCTTCTCGCTGCCGCAGAACATGGCCGCGAGCGCGAGTGCCGGCGCCATCCTTGTCGGCTGGGCCATCACTGCTGTGGGCATGCTGAGCCTGGCCTTCGTCTTTCAGAACCTGGCCAACCGAAAGCCTGAGCTTGATGCCGGCGTGTATGCCTATGCCAAGGCCGGCTTCGGCGACTACATGGGGTTTTCTTCCGCCTGGGGCTACTGGATCAGCGCCTGGATCGGCAACGTCAGCTACTTCGTCCTGCTATTCAGCACCCTCGGCTATTTTTTCCCCATGTTTGGCGAGGGCAACACCCTGTCAGCCATCCTCGGCGCGTCTCTGGTGCTCTGGAGCGTGCACTTGCTGGTGCTGCGCGGCATCCAGCAGGCAGCGTTCATCAACCTCATCAGTACGATCGCCAAGATAGTGCCGTTGCTACTCTTCATCCTGATTGCAGCGGTGGCGTTCCGTCTGGACATCTTCACAGCCGACTTCTGGGGCAGTGGAAATCCTGAACTCGGCAGCGTCATGCAGCAGGTGCGCAGCATGATGCTGGTCACTGTGTGGGTATTCATTGGCATTGAGGGCGCCAGTGTCTACTCGGCCCGTGCGCAACGCCGCAGCGATGTCGGTAAGGCGACAGTGATCGGCTTCATTACCGTGCTGGCACTGCTGGTACTGGTGAACGTGCTGTCGATGGGGATCATGAGCCAGCCGGAGCTGGCCGGGCTGAAGAACCCTTCGATGGCCGGCGTGCTGGAGCAGGTGGTCGGTCGCTGGGGCGCAATACTGATCAGCGCAGGGCTGGTGATATCACTGGCCGGGGCCTTGCTGTCCTGGACCCTGCTGTGCGCCGAGATCCTTTTCGCAGGCGCACGTGACCACACCATGCCGGGTTTCCTGCGCAAGGAAAACGCCAATCATGTTCCGGTCAATGCGCTGTGGCTGTCCAACGGGCTGATCCAGCTGTTCCTGATCATCACCCTGTTCAGCGCCTCCACGTACCTGAGCCTT
Source organism: Stutzerimonas sp. C6.4V (assembly GCF_058536345.1). Classification (NCBI taxonomy): domain Bacteria; kingdom Pseudomonadati; phylum Pseudomonadota; class Gammaproteobacteria; order Pseudomonadales; family Pseudomonadaceae; genus Stutzerimonas; species Stutzerimonas sp. C6.4V. Next base: position 1,002,688 of record NZ_JBZUBM010000002.1, on the reverse strand, counting down.
CTGTATCTGGCCACCTCCATGATCCTGGTGCCGTACTTCTGGTCCGCAGCCTACGCCTTGCTGGTCGGCATTCGCGGCGATGGCTATGCAGGCAATGCCGGGGACCGGCGCAAGGACCTGTTGGTATCGGCCATCGCAACGCTCTATGCGCTGTGGCTGGTCTACGCCGGCGGCATCCAGTACCTGCTGCTCTCCGCCCTGCTTTACGCCCCGGGTGTGCTGCTGTTCGCCAAGGCCAAGCGTGAGCTCGGCCAGCCCGTATTCAGTGCGCTGGAAAAGCTGATCTTTGCCGCGGTACTGGTCGGTGCTGCAGTCGCTGCCTACGGCCTCTACGACGGATTCCTCTCGCTGTAATCCGGGGCCACCACCCGGGTAAATCTCGATCGCTGCCACAAGCAGTGGCGAGCCAACGAGCACCTACAGGTGCGAAGACTTGATAGGAGAAGTTGTCATGACCCCGCAACCGCGTGAGCTGGGCGTCCATTCCGAAGCCGGGAAACTGCGCAAGGTGATGGTCTGCTCGCCGGGCCTGGCCCACCAGCGCCTGACGCCAACCAACTGTGACGAGCTGCTGTTCGACGATTTGCTCTGGGTGAACCAGGCCAAGCGCGACCATTTCGACTTCGTTACCAAGATGCGTGAACGGGGCGTCGAGGTCCTGGAAATGCACAACCTGCTGACCGATACGGTAAGCAACCCCGAGGCCCTGAAATGGATACTCGACCGAAAAATCACGGCCAACCAGGTCGGTATCGGGCTGCAGGACGAGGTGCGATGCTGGCTCGAGGAGCAACAGCCCCGACAGCTCGCCGAATACCTGATCGGGGGCGTCTCGGGCAGTGACTTGCCGGGCACCCGCAGCGGTGAAATCGTCAGTCTGTTCCGTGACTTTCTCGGTCACTCCAGTTTCATCCTGCCGCCCTTGCCCAACACCCTGTTCACCCGTGATACCAGCTGCTGGATTTATGGCGGCGTGTCCCTCAATCCCATGCACTGGACCGCGCGCCGCCAGGAGACCCTGCTCACCGCTGCGATCTATCGTTTCCATCCGCAGTTCGCCGGGCAGGACTTCAAGGTCTGGTATGGCGACCCTGAACTCGACCACGGTCTTGCGACGCTGGAGGGCGGCGACGTGATGCCGATCGGCAAGGGTGTGGTCCTGATCGGAATGGGCGAGCGCTCCTCACGTCAGGCCATCGGTCAATTGGCGCAGTCCCTGTTCCGTCATGGCGCAGCCGAACGCGTCATCGTCGCGGGCCTGCCACGCTCACGCTCGGCGATGCATCTGGACACCGTATTCAGCTTCTGCGACCGCGACCTGGTGACTATCTACCCCGAGGTCGTGCACGGCATCGTTGCGTTCAGCCTGCGGCCCGACGAGAGCAAGCCGGGCGGCATCGATCTGCGTCGCGAAAAAGCAGGATTCGTCGAAGTTGTCGCCGAGGCGTTGGGCCTGCCAGCCCTGCGCACCGTGGCGACCGGAGGCGACAGCTACGAGGTCGAACGCGAGCAGTGGGACGACGGTAACAATGTGGTCGCGCTCGAGCCCGGCGTGGTTATTGGCTACGACCGCAACACCTTTACCAACACGCAGCTGCGCAAGGCCGGAGTCGAGGTAATCACCATCAGCGCGGGTGAACTGGGCCGAGGCCGTGGCGGCGGTCATTGCATGACCTGCCCGATCGTGCGTGACCCACTCGACTACTGATCGCCGCGCCCGACAGCAACCGGCCCGCAACCTGAGGATTTCAACCATGGCTTTCAACATCCACAACCGTAGCCTGCTCAGCCTGATGCACCATAGCGAACGCGAGCTGCGCTATCTGCTCGACCTGTCCCGCGACCTCAAGCGCGCCAAGTACACCGGAACCGAACGCCAGCATCTGAAAGGCAAGAACATCGCGCTGATATTCGAAAAGACCTCGACCCGTACCCGCTGCGCCTTCGAGGTAGCCGCCTATGATCAGGGCGCCAATGTCACCTATATCGACCCGAACTCTTCGCAGATCGGCCACAAGGAAAGCATGAAGGACACCGCCCGCGTGCTCGGGCGCATGTATGACGCCATCGAATACCGCGGCTTCAAGCAGGAGATCGTCGAGGAACTGGCGCGCTACGCCGGGGTGCCGGTCTACAACGGGCTCACCGACGAATATCACCCCACCCAGATGATCGCCGACGTGCTGACCATGCGCGAACACAGCGACAAGCCGCTGCACCAGATCAGCTACGCCTACCTCGGGGACGCGCGCAACAACATGGGCAATTCGCTGCTCCTGATCGGGGCGAAGCTCGGGATGGACGTACGTATTGCCGCTCCGCGCGCGCTCTGGCCGAGCGAAGCGCACATCAAGGCATGCCGGGAGTTCGCCGAGCAGAGCGGCGCTCGGCTGTTGCTCACCGAGGACCCGACCGCTGCCGTGGCAGGCGTCGATTTCGTTCATACCGATGTCTGGGTATCGATGGGCGAACCGGTCGAAGCCTGGGCCGAACGCATCGAGCAGCTTCTGCCCTATCAGGTGAATGCCGGGCTGATGCAGGCGACGGGTAATCCACGCACCAGATTCATGCACTGCCTGCCGGCGTTCCACAACAGCGAGACCAAGATTGGCAGGGAGATCGCGGCCCAATACCCGCACCTGGCCAACGGCATCGAGGTGACCGAAGAAGTGTTCGAGTCGCCAGCCTGCATCGCGTTCGAACAGGCCGAAAACCGTATGCACACCATCAAGGCGATTCTGGTCTCGACCCTTGCCGACATTTGAGCGGTAAAGCGCCCGGGTCTACTCGGGCGCTATCTGGAGGAAAACAGCATGCGTATCGTCATCGCTTTGGGTGGTAACGCCTTGCTTCGCAGAGGCGAGCCGCTAACGGCGGAAAACCAGCGTGAGAACGTCCGGACTGCCTGCGCTCAGATTGCACGAATCGCCCCGGGCAATGAACTGGTCGTTGCTCACGGCAACGGACCACAAGTCGGTTTGCTCGCGCTTCAGGGCGCGGCATACAAAGAGGTTCCGGGTTATCCGCTGGATGTCCTTGGCGCGGAAACCGAAGGCATGATCGGCTATATCATCGAGCAGGAGCTGGGCAATATGCTCCCGTTCGAAATGCCCTTCGCCACCTTGCTGACCCAGGTGGAGGTGGACCCGAGCGACCCGGCCTTCAGCCAGCCGAGCAAGCCAATCGGACCGGTCTACAGCCGGGAGGAAGCAGAGCGATTGGCTCGCGAAAAGGGCTGGACCATCGCAGCGGACGGGGACCGATTCCGCCGCGTGGTGCCAAGCCCCAGGCCGAAGCGAATCTTCGAGATTCGCCCGATCCGCTGGCTACTGGAAAAGGGCAGTGTGGTGATCTGCGCCGGAGGCGGGGGCATTCCGACCGTATATGACCAGAACGGGAGGCTGCGCGGCATCGAAGCAGTGATCGACAAGGATTTGTGCAGCGCGCTGCTTGCCGAGCAGCTCGAGGCGGACCTGCTGGTAATCGCGACAGATGTCGATGGCGCCTACCTGGATTGGGGAACACCGCAGCAGCGACGCATCGACCAGGCGCATCCTGATGAACTCGAACGCCTAGGCTTCGCCGCGGGCTCGATGGGACCGAAGGTACAGGCGGCCTGCGAGTTCGCTCGCAACACAGGCAAGGTTGCAGTGATCGGGTCGCTTGGGGAAATTGACGCCATCGTACGGGGGCGTGCCGGAACGCGGGTCAGCCTGTGACCAGGCGGCTCCCGCGCAGGTCGGACAGAGGCGCCCGAGGGCGCCTCTGTGATTCACACCGCTAGTTGCCACCCCGCCGCAAAGCCGCAGGCGAGAAATCGCGCGGGCTGAGCTTGGCTTCGAAATCGTACATCGGCTCGTTGTTGTCCAGGCCGTCGACGAAGTAGTTGCCATCCTTGAGGTGGTAGAGCGTTTCGACCGTGCTGTTGAACATCGGCACATCGTAATAGCTGATCGGGTGGCTTTCCTGCAGTCCGATCAACTCCCCCTGCTCGTCGTACAGGTCCACGGCGAGAATCGACCAGCTGTCCTCGTCGATGTAGAAACGACGCTTGTCGTAGGGATGACTGAATCCCTTGCGCAGGGTCGCGTCGACTACCCAGACCCTGTGCAATTCGTAGCGCAACAGGTCGGGGTTCAAGGTCTGAGGACCGACGATATCGTCGTAGGAGATGCCCTTCTGGTGAATCGCATAGCTGTTGTACGGCATCAGCATCTCGCGCTTGGCCACCAGCGACCACTCGTAGCGGTCCGGCGCGCCATTGAACGAATCCACCACGTCGGCCGTGGCCAAACCGCTCGTATCGGGCTGTAGCGAATCATAGGCGAGCGATGGCAGGCGCCGCACCCGGCGATCGGCCGGGCTGTAGCGCCAGGCCTTGCGCACGGCAAGCACCTGATCCAGCGGATCCTGAACCACCAGGGCGGTGCCGGACAGCTTGGCCGGCGCAGTGACCCGGTACTTGTAGTACAGCGAGGTGTTCTCCAGGTCGGCCTGGCTCATGCCCTCGCGGTTATAGACGTAATAGATATGGCGGTCGCGTTTGATGTAGGTCGGACGGCCGTTGATGACGACGGCCTGATTGTTGACGAAATGAGTCTGATCGCCCTTGTAGTGCAGGACATGATTCCAGATCACTTCCATCCCGGTCTGCGGAATCGGAAACGGAATTCCGGCCGAGGCACCCTTGATGCCGTTGCCATTGGCGATCAGCTCCGCGTTGACCGCGTTCAGCCGCGTGGCGTCGTAGATACGCTGCGGATTGGCAGCACTGCGGCGCGATGGGAAGACCCGCAGGTAGAAATCAGGGTGTCGCTCGATCAGTGCTCGCAGCCCCTCCGGCAACAGCGCAGCGTATTCGGCAAGGTTGCTGCGGTCGACTCGGTAGAGCACCGGATCGGCTGCGTAGGGATCAGGGTGATGCATGCCCGGCTCATAGCCGGCGGGCGGCTCGACGCCGCCGGTCCAGGCGGGGATCGTTCCGGTGGCATTGGCGGCGCGTTCGGCACCCAGTGGAGTCAGGTCCTGCCCCAGGCGTACGGCCTGGGCGTCATCGACTTTGGCGAAGGCATGGCTGGCGCAGGCCGCCAGCAACAGAGTTGCGAATTTCCTATACATTGTCTTTTGCTCCTTGCTGCGCAACGGGCGCGCGGCAGCTGACGGCCCCTGCCAGTAGGAAGGGGCACTCGTGAGGCGTTGGGGATCGGGCCTTCCTGGCGTTCCGCTCTTTTCAGATCTTCCCTGGGCCGTTGCGACGGCTCTAGTAGGCGCTCCAGGGCGCCTGTGCTCTCTATCAGTCGATACGCTCGAACTTGAGGTCCCAGACACCATGCCCCAAGCGCTCACCACGACGCTCGAACTTGGTGGTCGGGCGTTCCTCTGGCCGCTCGACGTATTGCCCGTTGGCGGCCTGGTTGCGAAACCCGGGCGCGACGCTCATGACGTCGAGCATGTGCTCCGCATAGGCTTCCCAGTCGGTTGCCATGTGTAGCACGCCGCCAATCCTGAGTTTTTGCCGGACCAGCTCGGCAAATGCGGGCTGGACGATGCGCCGCTTGTGGTGGCGACTTTTGTGCCAGGGATCGGGAAAGAACAGCAATACGCGGTCCAGGCTCGAATCGGCGACACATTCACGCAGTACTTCCAGTGCATCGCAACTGTAGACCCGCACGTTGTTTAGATTTTGTGACAAAAGTCCGTTAAGCAGCGCCCCCACGCCGGGTGAATGTACTTCCACGCCAATGAAGTCGTGATCAGGAGCCGCGGCAGCCATTTCCAGCGTGGAATGCCCCATGCCAAATCCGATCTCAAAGGTTCGCGGCGCCTGTCGGCCAAACGCCTGATCGAAATCGCACAGCCCATCGGCCAGTTCGAGACCGAAGCGCGGCCAGCCCTGATCCAGACCACGCTGCTGGCCCTCGGTCATGCGCCCGGCACGCATGACAAAGCTTTTGATGGTGCGCATGCGACGCTGACCATCGGCCGGAGAGGAAATGTCACTCATGAACAGACCTGTAGATAAGGCGACCGCGCCAGGCATGGCGCGGCCAAAAGGAGAGTGCTAGCGAATCAGGCCTTCGAGGGGCGACGAAGCGCTGGCATAGAGTTTCTTGGGCATGCGCCCCGCCAGGTAGGCCAGACGACCCGCGTCGATTGCGTACTTCATGGCTTCGGCCATCAGCACCGGATTCTGCGCATGGGCAATGGCGCTGTTCATCAGCACCGCCTCGCAACCGAGCTCCATGGCGATGGTGGCGTCGGATGCAGTGCCGACACCGGCGTCAACCAGAACCGGAACCCTGGCCTCCTCGAGAATGATGCGAAGGTTATAGGGATTGCAGATACCAAGCCCCGTTCCGATCAGGCCAGCCAGCGGCATCACCGCAATGCAGCCCATCTCTGCCAGTTGGCGCGCGATGATCGGGTCGTCGCTGGTGTAGACCATAACGTCGAAGCCATCCTTGACCAGAATCTCGGCGGCCTTGAGGGTTTCGATGACGTTAGGGAAGAGGGTCTTCTGGTCGGCCAGCACTTCCAGTTTGACCAGCTTGTGGCCATCGAGCAGCTCTCGCGCCAGACGGCAGGTCCGCACCGCTTCATCGGCGTCATAGCAGCCGGCGGTGTTGGGCAGGATGGTATAGCGATCCGGCGAAATGACGTCCAGCAGGTTGGGCTCATCGGGGTTCTGGCCGATGTTTGTGCGGCGCACCGCCACAGTGACGATCTCGGCCCCCGAAGCCTCGATCGCGGCGCGGGTTTCGTCGAGGTCCTTGTACTTGCCGGTGCCCACCAGCAGGCGCGACTGATAAGTGCGGCCGGCAAGTGTGAATGGTTTGTCGTGCGGAACTGGGCTCATGCGACCATCCTGTTCAGATGTAATGAAGCGAGAAATACGCCGCTGCACGGGCGACGCCGATAATGTCGATGCGGTGGAGTCCTTAGCCGCCACCAATGGCATGCACGACTTCGATCTGGTCACCTTCGGCCAGAACCGTTGTCGCATGCTGGCTACGCGGGACGATATCGCGGTTGAGTTCGACCGCCAGCCGGCGCCCAGTCAGCTCCAGGCGCTGCAGCAGATCGGCCACCGACTGACCGTCAGGGAGCTCATAGCGCTCGCCGTTCAACTGAATGTGCATTAGTGACTGCCACCATTGCGAAAGGGCCCGCATTCTAGCCCGATCGACTCCATCGACCAAGGCAGCCGCCGCCACCATTCATCCCTGGCCACACGCGCATCAGATCAGACCCGCAGGTTCCAGGCGGCCAGTATCAGGCAGATCCAACCAGCGAGAAACGCCGTGCCGCCAAACGGGGTAATGATTCCAAGCTTGCCGATACCTGTCAGGGTCAACAGGTAGAGGCTGCCGGAGAACAGCACGATCCCCAGCACAAACAGTCCTCCAGCCGCGCCTAACAGGCGACTCGGGACATGCAGGGCGAGCAAGGAAACACCGATCAGCGCCAGCGCATGGATCAGCTGGTAGTGCACGCCGGTCTGAAACACGGCCAGATAGTCGGCGCCAAGGCGGCTCTTCAGACCGTGGGCGGCAAACGCGCCCAGCGCGACACCCGTGAGGCCGAAGAATCCGGCAAGCAAGAGAAACGAACGAATCATTCGGAGGGCTTCCGGTCAGGGAGTAGATGCCCCGTTATAATGCCCATTCTCTCTGGTTGCGACCACGCCCGATGCTCCGAGCCCTGCTACGCCGACTCACCAAACTGCTCATAGGGCTGGTTGCGCTTTCCGTTCTGCTGGTTCTTGTATTGCGCTGGGTGCCGCCGCCTTTCACTGCGCTGATGGTCGAACGCAAGATCGAATCATGGATCGATGGTGAAAGCATCGATCTGCAACGCAGCTGGCGGCCCTGGAAAGAACTGCCGGACGACCTCAAGATGTCTGTCATCGCGGCTGAGGACCAGAAGTTCGCTGATCATTGGGGCTTCGATATCGCAGCGATTCGCGCCGCATTGGAGCATAACGAGCGCGGCGGCTCGTTACGGGGTGCCAGCACCCTCAGCCAGCAGGTGGCGAAGAATCTCTTTCTCTGGTCTGGGCGCAGCTGGTTGCGCAAGGGGCTGGAAGTCTGGTTTACCGCCTGGATAGAGCTGTTGTGGCCAAAACAGCGAATCCTGGAGGTCTATCTCAACAGCGTCGAATGGGGAAGCGGTGTCTTTGGTGCCGAAGCGGCCTCGCAACATCACTTCGGCATCGGCGCACCTTATCTGTCCGCCAGCCAGGCCAGCCAGCTGGCTGCCGTCCTGCCAAACCCGCGCGAGTGGAATGCCGGCCGACCCGGCCCGCATGTGCGCAGGCGCGCTGGCTGGATTCGCCAGCAGGTGAGGCAGCTGGGCGGCAGTCACTATCTCGGCAAGCTGCGCCCGCACAAGATTCCGGGCAGTGGCTTTTGGGAATCCCAGAAAGACAACTGAACCCCCGGCGCACGTGCTGCCCAAGCCTCCCCAGTGCGGTGAGCCGGGTCAGTTGACCCAGGACAGCTTGCCGCCACCGGCGCAGGCTTACAGTGGCCTGACGGAGCGTTATGGCAGTGCGCCACCCCAGGGGTTAAGCTCGTCGCCTACACAGCGGTACTAATTCCGTAAGGTGCAGTACCCTTCTCCTCCTTCGCCAAAAGAGCGCACGGCAGCGAACGCATGAGCGAAACTGAGACCGCAGACAGCACACCCGTCAGCCACGTCCGGCAACTGCTTACCTGGCGTAACAGCGCTGCCTGGTTAGTGCTGGCCTTTGCCTTGCTGGTCGGTCTCGTCGTGCTTCAGCATCTGCGCGCGAACGAAGAGCGCGCGGCCAGCCAGCAATTCGCGTATCTGACCGAAGAGGCAGCAGAAGCCATCGGCAAGCGCCTGGTCAACCATGAACAGATCCTGCTGGGCGCAGCGGGCCTGTTCGATGTCAACGCCCGCGTCTCACGTGAGCAATGGCGTGCCTATAACGAGCGCCTTGCGCTGGCGACACGCTTTCCCGGCATTCTGGGCGTGGGCTTTGCGGAGGCCGTGCGGCCCGAGCAGCGCGCGGCCCACGTTGAGAGCGTACGTCAGGAAGGATTCAACGACTACGCCATAACCCCAAGCGGTGAACGTGCGTTCTACACCCCCATCCGGTACCTGGAACCCTTCAGCGGACGTAACCTCGCCGCCTTCGGCTACGACATGTTCTCCGAGCCGATCCGCCGGCAAGCCATGCAGGCGGCGGCCGAATCGGGTCAGACCCGGATGACCGGCAAGGTAACGTTGCGCCAGGAAACCCATGGCGAGGTACAGGCGGGCGTGCTGATGTACGTCCCTCTGTACCGCGCCGGCGAGCCCACCAGCACGCCTGAACAGCGCTTGCAGGCCCTCGATGGCTTCGTTTACAGCCCCTACCGTATGGGCGACCTGATGCGTGGCATTCTTGGCGCCTCGGATCTGAACTTGAGCCTGCGTATCTATGCCGGCCCGCAGGAGCAGGCTGAGCAGCTGCTCTTTGCCAGCCAGGATAACGAACGCGACCAGCCGGCACGCTACAGCCGCGTCATCCGGCTCGACCTCTACGGACAGACATGGACATTGCGCCTGGAAAGTCTGCCGGAATTCGACAGTTTCTATCACGGCAACGACGGCCTGGTGATCGCCCTTGGCATAGGCTTCAGCCTGCTGCTGTTCTTCCTGATCGCTTCACTGTCCGTCCGGCGAGCTCGCGCCGAGGCACTGGCGCAACGGATGACCGAGGATATCCGCGAGAACAGACGTGCGCTGCAACTCAGCGAAGAACGCCTGAGCCTGGCCTTGAAAGGCAGCAACGATGGCTTGTGGGACCTGAACCTGGACGCCGGGTCGTTCTACGCGTCCTCGCGCGCCTGGCACATGCTCGGCTACCGTCCCGGTGAACTCGACTCGGATCTGAAGTTGTGGGAGCGAGCCCTGGTCCCGGAGGACCTGCCCCAGGCCAAGGCACAGCTGGCAAAAACCATGCTTTCGCCAGTTGACCAGTTCACTACCGAGCTTCGCTTCAGACACAAGAACGGCAAGGTGATACCCGTCCTCGTGCGCGGCTACATCCAGCGCGACCGGGACGGCCAGCCGTTGCGCATCAGCGGCACCAGCATGGACCTGACCGAGCACAAGCGCATCGAGCAGTTGAAGGATGACTTCGTATCTACCGTCAGCCATGAACTGCGCACACCACTGACCTCGATCAGCGGCGCACTGGGCCTGATAACCGGCGGCGCGCTGGGAGAGATTCCAGAGGCCATGCGGCAGATGCTGGAGATTGCCCATCGCAACAGCTTGCGCCTTGGCCATCTGATCAATGATCTGCTCGACATGGAAAAGATTGCTGCCGGCAAGATGGCGTTCGACATGCGTGAGCACTCGTTGCGGCGTGTACTGGACGAAGCCCTGGCCTGCAATCAGGCATTCGCCACCCAGCTGGGCGTGAACTGCGTGTTGCGCAACGCGGCGAATGTCAACGTGTGGGTCGACGATCTGCGCCTGCAGCAGGTGCTGAACAACTTCCTCTCCAATGCCATCAAATACACCCCGGAAGGCGGCGAAGTCAGCGTGCACTGCAACGCGACCGGCAATGGCAACATACGGATCAATGTCACCGATCAAGGCCCCGGCATATCGCCTGGCTTCCGGTCTCGCGTATTCGAGAAATTTGCCCAGGCGGACGCGTCGGATAGCCGTCAGAAAGGCGGGACGGGCCTTGGGTTGGCCATCTCCAAGGAATTCATCGAGCGCATGGGCGGCCGGGTCGGTTTCGATACCGCTGCAGGCGAGGGGACCACGTTCTGGTGTGAGCTGCCCATCCTGGAAAATTCGACACTAACCCAGGACCACGGCCAGCTGCGCCTGCTGGTGGTCGAAGACGAACCGGACACCGGCCGCCTCTTGCACCTCATGCTCAGCGACGCCGGGTATTCGGTCGACAGGGTACAGAGCCTGCATGCTGCACGGATCAAGCTGGCCGATATTCGTTACGAAGCCATGACCCTGGACCTCCACCTGCCTGATGGTGGCGGGCGCGAGCTGATCGACGAGGTGCGCAACAACCCTGCCACGCGGGACCTGCCGATCATCGTGATCACCGCCGCCAGCCAGTTCGAGCGACAGGACGATGATCATGCCATCAGCTGGCTACACAAACCCATCAGCGCCGCACAGCTGCTGATCGCGCTGTCCGATGCGCTGGAAAGGGCCAGACCACACCCCTAGGCAGCCAATGCATGCTGCCGACAAAAAAAGGCGCTGCAGGGCTGCAGCGCCTCTGGGTGGAACTCGCTGTCAGGCCTGGATAGAGCCCTTGAGCTTGTTCATCGCGTTCTTTTCCAGCTGCCTGATGCGCTCGGCAGACACGCCATATTTGGCTGCCAGGTCATGCAAGGTGGCCTTGTTATCGTTCAGCCAGCGCTGTTGGAGAATGTCCCGGCTACGTTCGTCGAGCGACTCCAGCGCCTCATGCAGGCTTGAGTTGGAGCTATCGCTCCAGTCGGCATCCTCCAGCTGGCGGGCCGGATCGTAACGATGGTCCTCCAGATAATGCGCCGGGGACTGGTAGGCACTGTCGTCATCAGCGTCAGCCGAGGGGTCGAATGCCATGTCATGCCCGGTCAGACGACTTTCCATTTCGCGTACTTCGCGGGCCTCAACGCCAAGGCTGTCGGCGACTCGCTCCACTTCCTCGTTGTTAAGCCAGGCCAGACGCTTCTTCTGGCTGCGCAGATTGAAGAAGAGTTTGCGCTGCGCCTTGGTCGTGGCGACCTTGACGATACGCCAGTTGCGCAGGATGAACTCGTGAATCTCGGCCTTGATCCAATGCACCGCAAAGGACACCAGACGAACGCCCATCTCCGGATTGAAACGTTTCACGGCCTTCATCAAGCCGACGTTGCCTTCCTGGATCAGGTCGGACTGAGCCAGACCATAACCCGAGTAGCTACGAGCGATGTGCACCACGAATCGCAGGTGGGCAAGAACCATCTGGCGAGCGGCCTCAAGATCCTGCTGATAAAACAGGCGCCCAGCCAGTTCGCGCTCCTGCTCGACCGTAAGCAGCGGAATGCTGTTGACCGTCTGCACATAAGCCTCGAGATTGCCTCCCGGGACCAGCGCTTGAACAGGTTGCAGAGAAGTTGTCATGCAGTTCCTCCGATAATGAAGCTGCAGCAGTTTAGCACTGCCGAGTCAGACTGCAAGCCTGCAGAAAAGTTCCACAGGCTTCCTGAAAACCCCTTATATAACAACTAGTTATCAACGAGGAGCAAGCTCGCTCAGGTGGCGGGCCACGGCCAGCCAGGCGCCGATGTAACCCAGCAGCAAGGCGCCAAGCACCAGCGACAGGCCATCTTCGGTCGGCACCCCGGCCAGGCCGAAATCGCTGCCGTAGAGCCCGGCCAGACCTACTACCGCCTCATTGAGCCACCCCAGGCCATAGGCCAGCAGGGCCCAGGCAATCAGACCGGCACCCAGCCCGTACAGCACACCCATATACAGAAACGGGCGACGAACATAACCGTCGGTTCCGCCCACCAGTTTGACTACCTCAATTTCGGTTCGCCGGTTCTCGATATGCAGGCGGATCGTATTACCGATTACCAGCAGCAGGGTTGCGATCAGCAGCAGGCTCAGGCCGAAGACGAAGCGATCGCCGAGCCTGAGGATTGCGGTCAGCCGTTCCACCCAGACCAGGTCCAGCTGCGCCTGCTCGACTCCGGGTAGTTCAGACAGGCGCTGACGCAGTGCTTCGAGATTGTCTCGATCCACCTCACTTGGGGTCACCAGGATCACGCCTGGCAAGGGGTTATCCGGCAGCTCGCGCAACGCCTCACCCAGACCGGACAATTGCTGAAATTCCTCCAGCGCCTGCTCGCGGCTGATCCAGCTGGCTTCCGACACATCCGGCATCGCCTGGATTTCCTCACGGAGTGCCTGCCCCTGCTGCGCATCGATATCCAGCTGCATGAACAGCGAGATCTGCGCTGCGCGTTGCCAGGAGCCACCAAGCCGCTCGACGTTGTCCAGCAACAGAGCCAGTCCCATGGGCAGGCTCAGGGCGACGGCCATGACCAGGCAGGTAAAGAAGCTGCCGATGGGCTGCTTCACCAGACGACGAATGCTGTCGACCATGCTGGCGCGGTGGCTTTCCAGCCACGCGTGGAACAACACCTTGAAGCCTGGCTCGTCGCTGGCGGGCTGCTCGGGCTTGCTGCGCACGCCACCGGCGCGCTCGACGGGATTCGGGTTCTGCTCAGGCGTACTCATCGGGCGGCCTCCCCGTCACCGATCAATCGGCCTCGCTGCAGCGTGAGCATGCGATGGCGCATCCGGGCAATAAGGGCCAGGTCATGACTGGCGATCAGCACGGTAGTGCCTAGGCGATTGATATCTTCGAAGACTCCCATGATTTCTGCGGCCAGTCGGGGGTCGAGGTTACCGGTTGGTTCGTCAGCGAGCAGCAGTGCCGGACGGTGAACCACGGCGCGTGCGATACCGACGCGCTGCTGCTGACCTGTGGACAGGTCGGACGGATATTGCAGAGCCTTGTCCTTCAGGCTGACGCGCTCCAGCGCGGTCATCACCCGCTGGCCTATCTCGCGCTTGCCAAGCCCAAGAATCTGCAGGGGCAGCGCGGCATTATCGAATACGGTGCGATCGAACAGCAGCTGGTGGTTCTGGAACACCACGCCGATCTGCCTACGCAGAAAGGGGATCTGCGCGTTGCCGATCCGTGACAGATCCTGTCCGGCGAGCAGCAGTTTGCCGCTGGTAGGCCGCTCCATTGCCAGAAGAAGGCGCAACAGCGTGCTCTTGCCGGCACCGGAATGTCCGGTGACGAAGAGAAACTCACCGCGCTGCACATGAAAGGAAAGTTCATGCAACCCGATATGGCCGTTGGGATAGCGTTTGCCGACCTGTTCGAATCGGATCATGACGAGGCCCCGCCCGCTCCCTTTTCAGCGAACAACGCATTGACGAATGCATCCGCCTCGAAGGTGCGCAGGTCGTCAATCCCCTCCCCGACACCGATATAGCGAATCGGCTTGCCGAACTGCTTGGCCAGGGCAAAGATCACGCCGCCCTTTGCGGTGCCATCGAGCTTGGTCAGCGCCAGCCCGGTGAGCTCGACAGACTGGTTGAATTGCTTGGTCTGGTTGATGGCGTTCTGCCCGGTACCGGCATCAAGCACCAGCAGGACTTCGTGGGGAGCGCTGTCGTCGAGCTTGCCCATCACCCGACGGACCTTCTTGAGCTCTTCCATCAGGTTGTCCTTGGTATGCAGACGGCCGGCGGTGTCGGCGATCAGCACGTCGATGCCTCGCGCCTTGGCGGCCTGCACCGCATCGAAGATCACCGACGCGGAGTCGGCTCCCGTATGCTGCGCGATCACCGCGATGTTGTTGCGCTCACCCCAGACCTGCAACTGCTCGACGGCCGCCGCGCGGAAGGTATCACCGGCCGCCAGCATGACTTTCTTGCCTTCCAGCTGCAGCTTCTTCGCCAGTTTGCCGATGGTGGTCGTCTTGCCGACGCCGTTTACGCCGACGACGAGAATCACGAAAGGTCGCTTGCTGCTATCTATCTGAAGCGGTTGCTCGACCGGCTTGAGCAGGCTGGCCAGTTCTTCCTGCAGCGCCTTGTACAACGCCCCACTGTCGGCCAGCTCCTTGCGCGATACCCGCCGCGCCAGGTTCTGCATGATCGCCGTGGTGGCCTCGACGCCGACATCGGCGGTCAGCAGGCGCGTTTCCAGCTCTTCGAGCAGATCGTCGTCGATGGCCTTCTTGCCCAGGAACAGACTGGCCATGCCCTCGCCAATGCTGGCGCTGGTCTTCGACAGGCCTTGCTTGAGCCGGGCGAAGAAGCCCAGCTTGGCTGGAGGCTCCTGTATGGCCGGTGCCGCGGCAGGCTCGACGGCAATCTCCGCGAGCAGCGGCGATTCGGGCACCTCTTCAGGCTGAACGAGTTCCGGTACAGGTTCGGGCTCGGGCTCGGTCCGCAGCCCTGCGTCCGGCTTGATCAGTGGTGCGACTTCCGCCTCCGTCTGGGCGGTCTCAGGCTCAGCGCGCCCGGACTCTTCGCGTGCCTGTGCCTCGTCGCGCGCTGCAGCATCGGGCTCGTCAGCGAACGGCTGGCTGTCTTCCAGCGGCTCGGCAGGCGGTGGCTCGGCCGCGGGAGCCTGCGGCTTCTTGCGCAGCCAGCCGAACAAGCCTTTCTTCTCGCCAGCCGCGGCCGGCGCCTTCTTATCGTCGTTGGAACCAAACATGGAGAAAATTTTCTCAAGAGGGCGATACGCCGGCGGCCACGCCACCGGCCAGACGGGCGCTATCCTAGCACTGAGCATCGGCCTTCGCTAAGCGTGGCCATCCGCCCCATCGTCTGCCGACGGGCAAGCGGGCCCCAGGCCTTTGCCCTGGCACCGAGGCCCCAGTACCATGACCTGCGTGTCCGCACCAGCCGGCGACGCCGCAGGCGGAATCATCACTGAACGAGCCTTTTCTATGCCTCCGATGCTACGCCGCGCCGCAGCCCTGCTGCTCGGCGCCCTATACCTACCACTGGTAGTTGCTGCCGACACCCAGCCCACCCACGAATTCTTCCTGGACAACGGCCTCAAGGTCATCGTGCGCGAAGACCATCGTGCGCCCGTTGTGGTATCCCAGCTCTGGTACAAGGTCGGCTCCAGCTACGAGTCGCCCGGCCAGACCGGCCTGTCTCACGCCCTTGAGCACATGATGTTCAAGGGCAGCCGCAAGCTGGGGCCCGGCGAGGCCTCGCGCATCCTGCGCGAACTGGGCGCTGAGGAAAACGCCTTTACCAGTGACGACTACACGGCGTACTACCAGGTGCTGGCCCGTGACCGGCTGGCCGTTGCCTTCGAACTGGAGGCCGATCGCCTGGCGAGCCTGAAACTGCCGCCGGAGGAGTTCGAGCGTGAGATCCAGGTGATCATGGAAGAGCGGCGCCTGCGCACCGATGACAAGCCCAGCGCGCTGGCCTTCGAGCGCTTCGAGGCGATGGCCTACCCTGCCAGCGGCTATCACATCCCGACCATTGGCTGGATGGCCGACCTGAAACGGATGACCGTCGAGGAGCTGCGCACCTGGTACGAGCGCTGGTATGCGCCCAACAACGCCACCCTCGTAGTGGTCGGCGACGTCACGGTGGAGGAGGTACGGACCCTGGCCGAACGCTACTTCGGGCCGATCGAGAAAAGGGACGTGCCGAACGCCAAGCGTCCCCTCGAGCTGAACGAACCCGGCGAGCGCCGACTGCGCCTGCAGGTACAGACGCAGGTACCCAGCCTGATCATGGCGTTCAACACGCCGAGCCTGGCCACCGGTGGCGAGCCGAGGCAGATTCACGCGCTGCGCCTGATCACCGCGCTGCTCGACGGTGGCTACAGTGCGCGCCTGCCGCAGCGGCTCGAGCGCGGCGAGGAACTGGTGACCAGCGCCTCGGCCTGGTACAACGCCTATGCCCGCGGCGACACCCTGTTCGTGCTCAGTGCCGCGCCGAACGTGCAGAAAGGCCGGACCCTCGAAGAGGTCGAAACGGGGCTCTGGGAGCAGCTCGAACAACTCAAGCAGCGTGCGCCTTCAGCCGAGGAGCTCGAGCGGGTCCGCGCCCAGGTCATCGCTGGCCTGGTTTACGAGCGCGACTCCATTACCCAGCAAGCGACGACCATTGGGCAGTTGGAGACCGTGGGGCTGTCCTGGCGACTGATGGACGAGGAGCTCAGCGCCCTCGAAGCGGTTACGCCGGAAGACATCCAGAGTGCCGCTCGCACCTTCTTTACCCGCTCACGCCTGAGCGTCGCCCATGTTCTACCCGAGGAGTCCAGCGATGAGTGATCGCCACCTGTTGCGTCGCGGCCTGCTCGGCCTGGCGCTGGTATCCTGCCTGGGCCTGGCCGCCTGTAGCGATGGATCCAGCGAGACCGCCGCAGTCATTCCGGTACCCAATGAGGCATCCGTGGCCACACCGGCCGAATCCGGACAGGCCATCGCCCGGGAAGCCGAGGCAGAACGCACCCGACTGGAGTCCCTGGACGAGCTCGGCGACAAACCGCTGGGTCGCCGTGAACTGGACATCCAGAGCTGGGAGACGGAGGGCGGCGCCAGGGTGCTGTTCGTCGAAGCCCACCAGCTGCCGATGTTCGACCTGCGCCTGACCTTCGCTGCGGGCAGTAGCCATGACGACGGCGTGCCCGGTCTGGCGATGCTGACCAATGCCATGCTCAACGAAGGCGTCGAAGGCAAGGACGTGACTGCCATTGCCGAAGGTTTCGAAGGCCTCGGCGCGGAATTCGGCAACGGCTCCTACCGCGACATGGCGGTCGCAAGCCTGCGCAGCCTCAGCGCGCCAGACAAACGTGAAGCTGCTCTGCAGCTGTTCAGCCAGGTACTGGGGCAGCCGGCTTTTCCACAAGACTCGCTGCAGCGCATCAAGAACCAGGTGCTGGCCGGGTTCGAATTCCAGAAGCAGAACCCGGGCAAGCTGGCCAGCCTCGAGCTGTTCGAACAGCTGTACGGCAATCACCCCTACGCACATGCCAGCGAAGGCACACCGGAATCGATCCCCGGCATCAGCGTGGCCGAGCTGCGGGCGTTCCATCAGAAAGCCTATACCGCCGGCAATGCCGTCATCGCCCTGGTCGGCGACCTCAGCCGCGAGGAGGCCGAAGCCATCGCCGCCCAGGTTTCCGCCGCGTTGCCCCAAGGACCGGCACTGCCGCCACCGCCTTCGCCGGACGAGCCAACACCGGGCATGCAGCGCATCGAGTTTCCGTCCAACCAGACCCACCTGATGCTGGCACAGCTAGGCATTCCTCGTGGCCACCCCGACTACGCCGCGCTGTATCTCGGCAACCAGATTCTCGGTGGCGGCGGTTTCGGCACACGTCTGATGGAGGAAGTCCGGGAAAAACGCGGCCTGACCTATGGTGTCTATTCCGGCTTCAGCCCGATGCAGGTTGCCGGCCCCTTCATGATCAACCTGCAAACCCGCGCCGAACTGGCCGAAGGCACACTGGAACTGGTGCAACGACTGGTCGCCGATTTCCTGCAGAACGGGCCGACCTTTGCCGAACTCGAGCGCAGCAAGCGCGAGGTTGCAGGCAGCTTTCCCCTGTCCACCGCCAGCAATGCCGACATCGTGGGCCAGCTCGGCAGCATAGGCTTCTATAACCTGCCGCTGACCTACCTGGAAGATTTCATGCAGCAAGTCCAGGCGCTGTCGGTGGAAGACGTTAAGACGGCGATGAACAAGCACCTGAGCCCGGATGAGTTCGTCATCGTCACGGCCGGACCGCAGGTCGAGCAAAAGCCGCTGCCGGCGCCCAGCGCCCAGCCTCTCGAACAACCCAGCAGCGTTCCGGAGCACTGATGACCAATCCACCCGTTCGCCCCTCTGCCCACGGCGGCCAGGGTCAGTTGCGCATCATCGGCGGAGAATGGCGCAGCCGGCGCTTCGGATTCCCCGATGCCGAGGGCCTGCGACCGACACCCGATCGCGTGCGTGAAACACTCTTCAACTGGCTCGCGCCTTACCTGTCCGGTGCCCGTGTATTCGATCCGTATACCGGCAGTGGCGCGCTCTATCTTGAAGCGCTGTCGCGGGGCGCCAGCATGGCCCTCGCGCTGGACGTAAATGCCAACGCCATCGCCAGCCTGCGCAAACACCTGGACACCCTCAAGTGCGGTCAGGGCCAGCTGTTGCAAAGCGATGCGCTGCGCTATCTGGAAACCCAGTCGCCGACGCCCTTCGACCTGGTGTTTCTCGATCCGCCGTTCAACAAGAACCTTCTGCAACCCACCTGTGAATTGCTGGAGAACAAAGGCTGGCTTGCCACGCAAGCCTGGGTCTATACCGAGAGCGAAGCCCTGCCCTCGAGTCTTGGCCTGCCTGGCAACTGGCGCCTGCACCGTGAAAAGCAGGCCGGCAAAGTGAACTATGCGTTGTGGGAACGCAGCGGCGAAGCCTAGGTGTCATCAGCGGTCCAGCCGACCAGGCTGGACCGAAGCAAGAGACGTCGGCCACACGCAAATGCTCAGGGGCATCCATGTCCGCCACCATTCCAGATACCGGTATCGGTACAGTCTCCGAAACGGCTCGCCCCTTTGCCCCGGCCTGGTGGCTGCCCGGGGGTCACCTGCAGACCCTCTGGAATCCGTTCTGCCGGCGCGCCCCAGCGTTGCGGCGGCGCCGCGAACGGCTCTGGCTGGCCGATGGCGATTTCATCGACCTCGACTGGCACGGGCCGCATGATCCCGAAGCGCCGCTGGTCCTGGTACTGCACGGCCTGACGGGCTCATCGCGCTCGCTCTATGTGCTCGGCCTGCAACAAAGGCTGGCCTCCCAGGATTGGGCCAGCGTAGCGATCAACTGGCGCGGCTGCTCGGGTGAGTCGAACCTGCTGCCGCGTGCCTATCATTCCGGCGCCAGCGATGACCTGGCCGAAGTCATCGCGCATCTGCTGACTACACGACCGCAGGCACCGCTATACGCGGTGGGCTACTCACTGGGCGGCAACGTGCTGCTCAAGTATCTCGGCGAAACGGGCCGGGCGGCACCGCTGCACAAAGCCGTTGCGGTAT
This sequence comes from Stutzerimonas sp. C6.4V, assembly GCF_058536345.1. Taxonomy (NCBI): domain Bacteria; kingdom Pseudomonadati; phylum Pseudomonadota; class Gammaproteobacteria; order Pseudomonadales; family Pseudomonadaceae; genus Stutzerimonas; species Stutzerimonas sp. C6.4V. The sequence goes on along the minus strand of NZ_JBZUBM010000002.1, from coordinate 983,090 downwards.
CCGTGCCCTTCCGGCTGGACCAATGCGCCGACCGCATCGGCCTCGGCTTTTCACGCGTCTACCAGGCGCATTTCATGCGTGAAATGGTCGCCTACGTGAAGGACAAGCAGCGGCTGTTCACCCGCCTGGGCAATGAGGAACACCTGTCCATGCTACAAGGCCTTGGCTCGCTGGATGGCATGCGCACCTTCTGGGATTTCGATGGCCGTTTCACCGCCCCACTGCACGGCTACGCCGACGCAGCCGATTACTACCGACGCGCATCGAGCCGCTACTTCCTGCCCGACATCCGCATCCCCACCCTGCTGATCCAGGCCGAAGACGACCCCTTTGTCTTCCGCCACAGCGTGCCCGAGCCCGACGAGCTATCAGCCACCACCACACTGGAACTGCATGCCACCGGAGGCCATGTCGGCTTCGTCGAGGGTCCGCTGCACAAGCCAGGCTATTATCTGGAGCGACGGGTGCCAGCGTGGCTGATGGAACCCAGGGGCACGGCAACCTCCATGGCGGATGACCGTGCGCTTTCACTGGCCGAAGACTGATGCCAGAGGCACATCCAGGCGGTTGCACAGCTCATTGAAAGCAGGCCGGGCATGTTCGACTACAAACCCCTCTTCGAGCACCAGCACCTGATAGATACCACGCCGCAGCATCAGCTCGCTGACACCTTCAGGTCGTTCGCCAGTCGTACAGAGGAACCGAACCCAGGACGTCACGATAATCCACGCATTAAGCGCAACGGCCTCGACCTGCGATTCGGTCATGGCCAGTAATCCGGCATCGACAAATCCCTGGTAAATCCGCCGGGCCACGTGCAGGTGCCTGTCGGCGAATCCGCGGTACCGCGTGGCCAATTGGTGATCCTCACCCAGCAGATGCTCGAGATCGCGGTGGATGAAGCGGTACTGCCACATCGCCGCGAGCAGCGATTCGAGGTAGAAGGTTTTGTCGTCCATGGTCACGGCACGACCATCCGGCAGCTGCATGAAATCATCAACGGCAGCCTCGTAGCGGTCGAACAACTCGGCGATGATCATCTGCTTGTTGCGGAAGTGGTAATACAGGTTGCCCGGCGAAATCTGCAGATGTGCCGCGATGTGATTGGTCGTCACGCTGCGTTCGCCCTGGGTATTGAACAGCTCGAGGCTGGCCAGCAGGATTCGTTCTCGGGTCTTGGGTTTTGGCGGCATTCTGGCGTTCAGGATTGGCTGGGCACAGGCTGCAAAGGTACCTTTTCCACCGCCCGTAAGGCAGCTCGATTGACAGATTAGAGCAATCACTCTAAATAAGTTGCTCAACTTTTCGGAGCTCTGCCCGTGCTTGCCGATATCGCCTACCTGGACCAGACGCACCTCGTCATCGAGCGGCTGCCTTCGATCATGGATCGTCAGCGCATTGCTTTTACAGCGAACCCCAGGCCCGGCGCCGAGGAGAGGTTGCAGTGGCTCGAGGCCTTGCGCGATCTTCTCCACAGCCAGCAGCAAGCCTTGATCGAGGCCATCAGCCGGGATTTCGGGCATCGCTCGGCGGACGAAACCCGGCTGGCAGAGATCATGCCGAGCCTGCACGGCATTCGGCATGCACAGCGCAACCTGCGACGCTGGATGAAACCATCTCGGCGCTCGGTTGGGCTGGCCTTTCAGCCTGCAAGCGCTCGCGTGGTCTACCAGCCGCTCGGGGTGGTCGGCATCATCGTGCCGTGGAATTACCCGTTGTACCTGGCCATCGGTCCGCTGATCGGCGCCTTGGCCGCCGGCAACAGGGTGATGCTGAAGATGAGCGAGTCCACGCCGGTCACCGGCCAGCTAGTCAAGGAGTTGCTCGCGCAAATCTTTCCCGAGGATCAGGTCGCGGTTGTCCTCGGCGAGGCAGATGTGGGCATCGCGTTTTCCAGGCTACCTTTCGACCACCTGCTGTTCACCGGCAGCACCCGTGTGGGTCGTGAGGTGATGCGCGCCGCCGCTGAAAACCTGACCCCGGTGACACTCGAACTGGGTGGCAAATCGCCTGCTATCGTCTCGGACGACGTGCCGCTCGCCGACGCTGCCGAGCGCATCGCCTTTGGCAAGACGCTCAATGCGGGACAGACCTGTGTCGCGCCCGACTACGTGCTGATCCCACGGCAGCGCATCGATGGCTTTGTCGAGGCCTATCGAAAGGTGGTTCAGCGTTTCTACCCCCAGCTGGCAGACAATCCCGACTACACCTCGATCATCAACCGTCGCCAGCATGCCCGGCTGCAGGGCTACCTGGACGACGCCCAGGCCAAGGGGGCGCGTTTGCTGCCACTGTTCGAGCGGGGCCAGGAGCGCCGAATGCCACACTGGCTGCTGCTCGATGTGAACGATGACATGCAGGTGATGCAGGACGAGATCTTCGGTCCGCTGCTACCAGTTGTCCCCTACGACGGCATCGACGACGCAATCAGCTACGTCAATGCACGGCCACGCCCGCTGGCGCTCTATTACTTCGGATACAACAAGGCCGAGCAACGCCGCATCCTCCAGCAGACCCACTCCGGCGGGGTCTGCCTCAACGACACCCTGCTGCATGTCGCCCAGGATGACCTGCCCTTCGGTGGTGTCGGCCCGTCGGGAATGGGTCATTACCATGGGCACGACGGTTTCCTTACGTTCAGCAAGGCCAAGGGCGTCTTTATCAAGCAACGTTTCAATGCTGCCCGGATGATCTATCCCCCTTATGGCAAGGGCCTGCAGAAACTGATCTACAAGCTCTTCGTGCGCTGACAGCCGTGACAGATACGGGCCGGCCCCGTCGTGGCTGCAAATTGCGATCACACGTTGGTATCTGAGCTAATCCGTCAATTGGCCGAACGATTGAAAAATGCGTGAACGGCATCGTTGTGCTGACATTCGGCAGCCATCCGCTTTGATGCTTTACGCTGCCGACACCGAGCCGCTACCATCCACCCCCCACGCATGCGTCAGGACGCCGCGATGAATCGAGTGCTGTATCCGGGAACCTTCGACCCGATCACCATGGGCCATACCGACCTGGTCGAGCGCGCCTCGCGCCTGTTCGACGAAGTCATCATTGCCGTCGCTGCCAGCCCGAACAAGAATCCCCTGTTCCCGCTCGAGCAGCGCGTCGCACTGGCCAAGGAAGTGACCTCGCATCTGCCGAACGTCAAGGTCATGGGTTTCTCCACGTTGCTGGCGCACTTCGTCACCGAGCAGAAGGCCAACGTGCTGCTGCGCGGCCTGCGGGCAGTGTCGGACTTCGAATATGAATTCCAGCTGGCCAACATGAACCGCCAGCTGGTCCCGGACGTGGAAAGCCTGTTTCTGACTCCGTCTGAAAAGTTTTCCTATATTTCCTCGACCCTGGTCCGCGAGATTGCGCGACTCGGGGGTGATGTCAGCAAATTCGTCCACCCCTCGGTGATGAAGGCACTGACCGAGCGCTACGCCTCGCGCTAAAGGCACCAGGGCTCCACTCGCCGGACGGTTACCGACAGAAGGGCGATCACTGCCACGTGCACCGGGCGGCCCGATGCGGCAAAATTGGCGGCCCGTTTATACCTGCGCTGCGGCTCATGCCGCAGCTGGAGCACGCTGGATGTCCCTGATAATCACCGATGACTGCATCAACTGCGACGTGTGCGAGCCCGAGTGCCCGAACAGCGCGATTTCCCAGGGTGAGGAAATCTATGTCATCGATCCCAACCTCTGTACCGAATGCGTCGGCCACTACGACGAACCGCAGTGCCAGCAGGTCTGCCCGGTGGACTGCATCCCGCTCGATGAAAGCAATGTCGAGAGCAAGGACGAGCTGATGCAGAAATACATGATCATCACCGGCAAAGCCTGATCTACCCTCCGATCTTGCCTGCAGGCGAGGTCACACCCGCCCAGCAGGCGCCTGTCTTTCACACCGTAGCAAGAGCTGCCTGACCCACCGCATGAGTTCAGGCCGACCATGACTGCTGTGCTGTCATTGCCACAGCGTGCCTGCTGCCGCGCAGCACGCTAGACACGCACCAGCCAGAAACGACACGGCCCCGCACGCGATAAGCGGCGAGGCCGTGAGGCAGGCCGGATGCTTCCGACCGGTAAAGCTGACCGCCGGATCAGTCCTGGCGGTTGTAGCCGACGCGGGTACAACCCAGGCAACGGGCGAAGGTCGCGGCGCCCGGCTCGACCACCAACGCCTGGCCAGTCTCCTTGATGCCGCCACCCAGGGCGCTGAACGGCAGGCTGACAACGAACAGACCCGCACCGATGGCGGTCGCCGCGATCAACAGCGGGCGGGCGATCAACAGATCTCCGACAATGGAAAAGGCCTTGGGCGCCTCGACGGTGTACATCGGATCGCCGCTGGCGTTCTGCTGCACCGACTGCGCCTGCACAGGCATGGTCAGCAGACCGGTTGTCAGGGCCAAGGCAACAGCAGTGGAGCGAAACAGATTCATGGTGTGGTCCTTCAGCTGGGCGAAACGAGGCAGATGATAGTTGTGACGGCCACTATAGCAGCGGCCAGCGGTTGTTGATCGTGAACGCCGTCAATGCCTGTGCAGTGGCGTGGCCGATCGGTCGCGTCATCGCTGGCAGCGTCCGCAATAGACGCTGGCACGCTGACCGAGGCGAATCTCCCGCAAGGTCGAGCCGCAACTCTTGCACAGATCCCCACCCCGACCGTAGACAAACAGCTCCTGCTGGAAATAACCCGGCTTGCCGTCGCCACCCACGAAATCACGCAGCGTGGTGCCGCCGCGCTCGATGGCATAGGCCAGGATCCGCTTGATCTCAGCTGCGAGCTTCATATAACGCGCCCGCGACACCGCACCGGCGGCCCGCCGTGGATCGATCCCCGCCGCGAACAGCGCCTCGCTCGCGTAGATGTTGCCCACACCGACCACCACCGCGTTGTCCATGATGAAAGGCTTGATCGCCATGCTGCGCCCACGTGACATCTGGTACAGGCGCTCGCCATCGAAGGCATCACTGAGCGGCTCCGGCCCGAGGCTGGCGAGCAGCACATGGCTCAGCGGATCATCGCTCCACAGCAGGGCACCGAAGCGACGCGGATCGGTGTAGCGCAGCGCCATGCCGGACTCCAGCACGATATCAACGTGCTCATGCTTGCCCACCGGCAAATCGGCCGGCACCAGGCGCAGGCTGCCGGACATCCCCAGATGCGCGATGAGCGTTCCCACTTCAGCCTTGATCAGCAGGTACTTGGCGCGCCGCTCCACCGCCTCGATACGCTGCCCGGACAGGCGCACGTCGAGGTCATCGGGTATCGGCCAGCGCAGCCGCCGCTCACGCACGGCGACCTGGCTGACACGTTGCCCGACAAGATGCGGCGCGATACCGCGACGGGTGGTTTCGACTTCGGGAAGTTCGGGCATACGGGCGAATCGATGGATGGCAGGAAGGCGACCTTAGCAGCTAAAGCGCAGCCGGGTCAGCCGAGGCCGAGTTCGCGGATGCTGTCGCGCTGACATTCGAAGTCGTAATCCGACAGGCCTACGTATTCCAGAACCAGCTGCGAGACGGCATCCCATTCATGATCCGCCTCCTGCTCGCCAAGGACGCGATGGCAGGCACAGATATGCTCGGCCATCTTCAGGATCGCCAGCAGCGTCTTGATCTGCGGATCGCCCCACTCGTCGTTGAACAGGGCCAGCGCGTTGTGGTGATTGGCAATGGTCTCGCACAGAGGCTGCGGCAGCTTCCAGGAACGCGCGACGAAATAGCCGACCACGGCGTGATTGGTCTGCAACACCCGGTTCTCGATGTCGGTGATGCGCGTGCCCTCGCCGACACTGGCGTAGGCTTCTTCGAGAACAGCCATGTAGCCAGGGAAGCGGGCCAGCATCAGCGGGATGCCGCAATTGTGGAAAAGGCCCAGGGTATAGGCCTCGTCAGGAGCCCGGTAACCAATACGCTTGGCCAGGACAAGGCAGGTGCTGGCGACGTCCTGCGCCGAATCCCAGAAACGGTTGAGGGTCACAATGGCGGCATCGGTCAACTCGCCGCGGATCGACTGCGCATTGATCAGGTTGACCACCGAGTTGCAGCCCAGCAGGTTGACCGCCTGCTGGATCGAAGCGATGCGCTTGGCGACGCCGAAGAAGGGCGAATTGACAGTCTTCAGCAACGCGCCGGAGAGGCCGGGATCCTGGCTGATCAGCCGGGCGATGGCTCGCAGGTCGGGTTCCGGCATGACCTGTTCCATTTGCAGATCGACCATGATTTGCGGTTGCGGAGGGATACTGATCCCCTGCAGCACGCTGCGGATCTGCTCGTCGGTGAGTTCGATTGACATGGTGACGGCCCGCCTCGTGAATAGCACAAGGCCACTAGAAGAAAGGCTGCGAACTTTGACCGAGTTCATGGTCGGATTCAAGTACACCACCATGCAAATCGACGGGAGGCAACGAAATGGCTGACACCCTGAAAGGCAAACGCATCGCGATCCTGGTAACCGACGGATTCGAGCAGGTCGAGCTGACCGGCCCGAAGGACGCGCTGGAACAAGCGGGTGCGACCGCCGAGATCATCTCGTCATCCAACGGCGAAGTGACCGGCTGGAACCACACCACCCCTGCCACCAAATTCCATGTCGACAAGACCTTCGACAGTATCCACATGGAAGACTACGACGCTGTACTGCTGCCTGGCGGGGTGGTCAATTCCGACACCATCCGCACCGACGAAATGGCCCAGGAGCTGGTCCGTGACGCCGCGCGCGCCAACAAGACCATTGCGGTGATCTGCCATGGCGCCTGGCTGCTGGTTTCGGCCGACCTGGTCAAGGGCAAGCGCATGACCAGCTGGCCCTCGCTGACCGACGACCTTAAAAACGCCGGCGCCGACTGGGTCGATGAGCAGGTCGTGGTCGACGGCCACCTCATCAGCAGCCGCAAACCGGACGATATCCCGGCATTCAGCGACGCGTTGATCAAGGCCCTCGAGGGCTGAGGGGAGCTGGGAGGAAGCTGGAAGCTGGAAGCTAGAAGCTGGAAGCTGGAAGCTGGAAGCCGAAGGAGGCTGGAGGCTGGAGGCTGGAGGCTGGAGGCTGGACGTAGGGTGGATCGCGCTTCATCGATCCACCGCAACATGGTTTCGGTGCTCCTTGAAGCCGGGAGAGCAGCCAACCTCCAGCCAGCCCCAAAAACAAACCCTTTTCAACGCCCTTCTGCCCAGCCTCGACCATCGTCCAGCGCTGTTATCGTCCAGCGCTTTTATCGGCTTTTATCCCTATAATCGCGCTCTTTGACCGGAGCCCTCCCGATGAGCCTGCCCAGCCTGCGCCTCAAAGCCAATGCCGATCGCCGCCTGCGCGCCGGGCATCTGTGGGTCTACAGCAACGAGGTGGACACCGCAGCCACTCCGCTGTCCGGTTTCCAACCCGGTGACCAGGCGATCCTCGAAGCCGCTGGCGGCAAGCCGCTGGGCATCGTCGGGGTATCGCCAAACAACCTGATCTGCGCCCGCCTGTTGTCTCGCGACCTCAAGCACAGCCTGGACAAGTCACTGCTGGTCCATCGCATCCAGGTCGCCCTGTCGTTGCGCGATCGTCTGTTCGACCAGCCCTGCTATCGTCTGATCTACGGTGACTCGGACCTGCTGCCGGGCCTGGTGGTGGACCGCTTCCACGATCACCTGGTGGTGCAGCTGGCCTCGGCCACCATGGAGCGCAACAGGGACGCCGTGCTCGAGGCGCTGGTGCAGGTGCTCAAGCCCCGCGGCGTCTTGTGGAAGAACGATTCCAGCGCCCGCGACGCCGAGGGCCTGGAGCGCTACGTCGATACCGCGTTCGGTGTAGTCCCGGAGTGGGTCGCGCTGGAAGAGAACGGCGTGAAATTCGAAGCACCGGTACTGCAGGGCCAGAAGACCGGCTGGTTCTATGACCACCGCATGAATCGGGCGCGTCTGGCGCCCTACGTCAAGGGCAAGCGCGTGCTCGACCTGTTCAGCTACATCGGCGGCTGGGGTGTGCAGGCCGCTGCGTTCGGCGCCAGCGAAGTGTTCTGTGTCGATGCCTCGGCGTTCGCGCTCGATGGCGTCGAGCGCAACGCGGCCCTCAATGGGGTCGCTGAAAAGATGACCTGCGTGGAAGGCGATGCCTTCGAGGCGATGAAGGAGCTGAAGAACGCCGAAGAACGCTTCGACGTGGTCATCACCGACCCGCCGGCGTTCATCAAGCGCAAGAAGGACATCAAGAACGGCGAAGCCGCCTACCGCCGTCTGAACGAAACCGCCATGCGCCTGCTGACCAAGGACGGCATCCTGGTCAGCGCCAGCTGCTCGATGCATCTGGAGGAAGACAACCTGCAGAACATCCTGCTCGGCAGCGCTCGCCATCTGGATCGCAACATCCAGCTGCTTGAGCGCGGCGCCCAGGGCCCGGATCATCCGGTGCACCCGGCAATCACCGAGACGCGCTACATCAAGAGCCTGATCTGCCGGCTGTTGCCGAGCTGATCGAGTGCCCTTCGGTGCACGTCTCGCAACCCCAGGGCATCCCCGAGTGCGACCTCGCCGTCCTGCAGCGGGTTTTCCAGATCGTGACCGATCCCCTGCTGATCCTGGATGCGGACGGCGGGCTGCTGCGGCTCAATCCTGCGGCCTGTCGCCTGCTGAAGCAGGCGGAGGGCGCGCCCTCACGGCTGGATGCGCTTATGCATCCAGCGGATTTCCCGCTATTGGTCGGGGCCCTGCGTTTACACGCTGCAGCCGATGAGCAGGCGCTGGACGACGCTCGCTACCGGTATCGGGACGGGTTTCGCTGGGTTCGCCAGTTCCTGAGCAGTGTTCACACCGGTGACGCTGGCCGATATCTGCTGCGCCTGCAGGTGCCGCCACTGCCGGCCGAGCTGCTGGCGAGCCTTCCTCTGGACCAGATGAACGACGGCATGGTGCTGATCGACAAGCAGACCTGTCTGCGCTTCGCCAACAGCGCTGCCTGCCGGCTGCTGGGCCAGCCTCTCGCAGCGCTGCTCGACCGCCCGCTCAACAAGGCCATCGCGCCATGGCGCGAGCACGCCTCGGACCATCTCTGGCAGCAGCTGTGCAGCCAGCGCCGCTTCACGGTAGACCTGACGAGCCCGCTGGACGGCACGCGCGTCACCGTGGCGCTTGGCTTTCAACGGTTTCAGTATCCCGACAGCCAGTATGCCCTGCTCAGGCTGGAGGACATCAGCGAGCGCTTGGCGCGGGAGGCCAGGGTCACCGAGAACGAGCGGCGCTTTCGCACCCTGGTGGAAAACGCACCGGACGGCATCGGACGTTTCTCGCCAGACTGCCACCTGCTTTATGCCAACCCTGCCCTGCAGCGGCTGCTGAACGACAGGTCGCCACCCGGAACAGCGGTAGCCACCGCACCGGCGTTCGGCTTCGAACAGCAGCAGCACGAGGAATTCGCGACCCTGGTGGCCTATACCGTCGAGACGGGCGAGAGCCTCGAACGGGAGTTCGTCCATGGCCTGCCCACAGCCGGGCGAGCGCCCAGACACCTGCTGGTGCGCCTGGTGCCGGAACTCGACAGCGAGGGACTCATCAGCAGCGTGATCGCCATCAGCCGGGATATCACCGGCATCCGCACCACCGAACGCCATCTGGAGGACTCTAACGCCCGCCTGCGGGAACTGGCCAGCCGGCGCGAAAGCGCCCGCGAGGAAGAACGCAAACTCGTGGCGCGGGAGATCCATGACGAGCTCGGTCAGCACCTGACCGCACTGCGCATGGGCATCTCGATGCTGCGCCTGCAGTTCGGCAGCCTCGAGCCAGGGCTCGGCGCCCCGGTCGAACGCCTGCTGACCCTCTGTGACGGGACCATCCAGGTGGTCCGCCACCTGGCCACGCAGTTGCGCCCGGCCGCGCTGAACATGGGCCTGGTTGCCGCGCTGGAATGGCTGGTGGACGAATTCCAGCGCAATACCGGCCTGAACTGCACCCTCGACCTGCCCGGCCAGCGGGTGGAGCTGGACGATGCACGGGTGACCGCGGCCTTCCGCATCGCCCAGGAAGCCCTGACCAACGTCGCTCGCCATGCCCAGGCGAGCCGAGCGACGATCACCCTGCAACTGCGCGAAGGCAGCTTTCTGCTGGAGGTGCATGACAACGGGCAGGGCTTCGACCCGCGCCAGGCCGCCAGTCGCTCGCTGGGGCTGGCCGGCCTGCATGAACGCGGCCTTACCCTCGGCGGCCAGGTCATAGTGTTCAGCCATCCCGGCCAGGGCACGACCGTTCAGGCCCTGTTTCCCCAGCATCTTCCCGTCAAGGAGTCGCCATGATCCGCCTGCTTATCGCCGACGACCACGCCATCATGCGCGAGGGGCTCAAGCAGCTCATAGGTCTCGATCCACTTCTGCAGGTGAGCGCCGAGGCAGAAAACGGCGCCCAGGTACTCGAGCGCCTGCGCGAGGGCGAATACGACCTGCTGCTGCTGGACATGAGCATGCCCGGCATCTGTGGCGAGGCACTGATCGCCAGGGTGCATACCGGGCACAGCAAGCTGCCGATCCTGGTACTGAGCATGCACAACGAACCGCAGATCGCCCTGCGCGCGCTGCGTGCCGGCGCCTCCGGTTATCTGACCAAGGACCACAATCCGGAAACCCTGCTGGCCGCCATCCACAAGGTGGCCAAGGGCGGCCGCTATATCGATCCGCGCCTGGCCGAGCAGATCGCCTTGGCCAACACCGATCCCGAGCAGCCTGTCGAAGCCTTGTCGGACCGCGAGTTCCAGATCCTGCGCCTGCTCGGCCAGGGCCTGGGCGTCAACCAGATCGCCGACCAGCTGGTGATCAGCAACAAGACGGTCAGTACCCACAAGACCCGCCTGATGAAGAAGATGGGCTTCCAGTCGAACGCCGACATCGTGCGTTACGCCATGAACAAGGGCCTCGAGTGATCTGCCCGTAGGCATTTCCCTACACCCGTCGCGGTAATTCCTACTGCAGGATCGGAATGAGCCGATGTTTGCCTGACATCGGCTGCGCCATGCTTCGCCCGTGAATCCGTGCCATCAAACTGATATCAGTCTTGTGGTCTCGGGCACAGCGTTGGCGGGCCCCTGGCTCCGCTGAAATGAAACGGCGGAGATTGCCCAAGTGACCGATTCGACCCCTGCCTCCGGCCTGCTGCCTGCTGCGTTCCCTGCTACGGCAAGCGCGCTGTTGGGCGCCCTCGCCGTGCTCTGGAGCGGTGCCGGAAGCCTTGGCGCCTGGCCAGTGGCTGCCCTGGTACTGGCCGCCGGCCTGGCCACGGGCGCCTGGCAACACCGTCAGCTGCAGGCAATGCGTCGTTCCCTTGAACATCCCGAGACAGAGGCACCTGTGACCTTGCCTGATAACGAACTAGAAGCCGCCTGCCAGCAGCTGGCTCCGGTGTGGGCCGAGCATATCGAAACTGCACGCAGCCAGACCGAGCAGGCCATCACCGCCCTGGCCGAGCGTTTCGCCCTGCTCTCCGGGCGCATCCAGGCCAGCATCGATGCCAGTCAGGACAGCGACCTGGTCGATCTGCTGTCGAGCAGCGAGCGGGAACTGGAGGCTATCGTCACCGCCCTGCGCCAGGCCCTGGACAGCAAGCAGGCCCTGCTCGAGGAGGTCACGCGGCTGTCCGGCTTTACCGTGCAACTGCACGGCATGGCCAAGGATGTCGCCGATATCGCCAAGCAGACCAACCTGCTCGCCCTCAACGCAGCCATCGAAGCGGCGCGCGCCGGCGAGGCCGGTCGTGGCTTTGCCGTGGTCGCCGACGAGGTGCGCAAGCTGTCTTCGCTGTCCGGCGAGACGGGACAGAAGATTGGCGAGACGGTCGCGACGGTCAGCGCGGCCATCGACAAGACACTCGATGTGTCGCGCGCATCCACCGACACGGACATTGCTGCGCTGGACAACGCCAACCGGGTGATTCACGAGGTGATAGGGCAGTTGCGCCAGAGCGCCGGGCGGCTGGTCGACGGTCGCGAGGCGATGCGCCGAGACAGCGAGGCGGTGGGGCTGGAGCTTGCAGAGGTGCTGGTATCCCTGCAGTTCCAGGACCGCGTCAGCCAGATGCTCGGCCATATCCGCGATGACCTGGAGAAGTTCAACCAGCACCTGCAGCTGCGCGAAGGCTGCAGGTCCGCCGGCGAGGCCGCTCCGCTGCTGGACGGCAAGCGCTGGCTGGATGAACTGGCGCGCACCTACACCACCCCCGAGCAGCACCAGATTCACCGCGGTCAGCGCCCCGGCGCGGCCGGTGATTCCGACATCACGTTTTTCTAAGGACACGCCATGAGCAAGACCATTCTCATCGTCGACGACTCTGCCTCCATCCGCCAGGTCGTTGGCATCAGCCTCAAGAGTGCCGGCTACAGCGTGGTCGAAGCGGTCGACGGCAAGGACGCGCTGAGCAAGCTGGACGGCCGCAAGGTGCACCTGATGATCAGCGACGTGAACATGCCGAACATGGACGGCATCGCCTTTCTCAAGGCCGTCAAGCAGCTGCCGGCCTACAAGTTCACCCCGGTGATCATGCTCACCACCGAGGCCGGCGAGGCACGCAAGCAGGAAGGCCAGGCCGCAGGCGCCCGCGCCTGGATCGTCAAACCCTTCCAGCCGGCACAGATGCTCAATGCCGTCTCCAAGCTGATCCTGCCGTGAACCTGACGAGAACTCCCATGAGTGCCGAAGACATCCGCACCATCCGGCTGGAAGGCTCGCTGACCATTTACAGCGCCGCCGACAGCAAGCCGACCCTGCTGGACCAGCTGAACCCGCCGGGTCGGCTGGCCCTGGACCTCTCGGCTGTCGACGAGATCGACTGCGCCGGCCTGCAGCTGCTGGTGCTGGCACGCGAGGAAGCCCGTCGCGCCGGCGGCGAACTGCAGCTGGGCGAGTGCAGCGAGACCGTGCACGAGGCGCTGGTGATCGGCGGCCTGGTGTCGTTCTTCGCCACTGCAGAGGAGGCAGACGCATGATCGACATGGCCGAAGTGCTTCAGACCTTTATCGCCGAGAGCCAGGAACTGCTGCAGCAGATGGAGCAGGCCCTGCTCGACATCGAGCAGAATCCCGACGACCCGGACACCCTCAACGCCATCTTTCGTGCCGCGCATACCATCAAGGGCTCGGCCGGGCTGTTCGGCTTCGATCTGATCGTGGCCTTTACCCATGTGGCCGAGAGCGTGCTGGACCGGGTACGCAGTGGTGAGCTGCCGATCGACGGCACCCTCAGCGCGCTGTTGCTCGAGGCAGGCGACCACCTGGCCGGGCTGATTGCCCAGCTCGACGCCGGCGCCTCGCTCGAGGCGCTGCCAGTGGCGATCATCGACCGCGGTGAAACGCTGATCAGCCGCATGGGCAGGTACTTCGAGGCGTCTCCAGGCGAAGCCCGCGGCGAAACGGTCGCTTCCGCTAGCGCCGCAACCGAGGCCGACATGAGCCGCGACGGGGGCCACTGGCACCTGTCGCTGCGCTTCGGCACGGACAGCCTGCGCAATGGCATGGACCCGCTGGCCTTTTTCCGCTACCTCAACACCTTCGGTCGCATCCTGCATGTCGAGGCGCTCACCGAGCAGCTGCCGACCGCCGCCGAGATGGATCCGGAGAGCTGCTACCTCGGCTTCGAACTGGCCTTTGCCAGCGATGCCGACCGGGCCGCGATCGAGGGCGCCTTCGAATTCGTCCGTGAAGACAGCCTGGTGCAGGTCCTGCCGCCGGCGGCCGGACCCGATGCCTTGCGCGCACACCTGGACGCCCTACCGGAAGACGCCGCCGAGGCCGGCGAGCGGCTGCTGCGCTGTGCCAGCGTCAGCCGCGCCGAACTGGACGCCGTGCTGGCGCCTGTGCCGGCGATGGTCGAGACGGCTGCCGAGATGACACAAGCCACCCCGAGCCAGCAAAAGGCGCCGGTCGATGGTCCAGCCCCCGCGGCCAGAGTGCGCGGCGACAACAGCCTGATCCGCGTCGACGCTGGCAAGCTCGACCAGCTGATCAACCTCATCGGCGAGCTGATCATTGCCGGCGCCGGTGCGCGCATGATCGCCCAGAGCAGCGGGCTGAGCGCCATGGTCGAAGCCACCGAAGTGCTCTCGCGGCTGGTCGAAGAAGTCCGTGACTCGGCGCTGACCCTGCGCATGGTGCAGATCGGCGGCACGTTCAACCGCTTCCAGCGCGTGGTGCGCGATGTTGCCCGCGAGCTGGGCAAGGACATCACGCTGCAGATCAGCGGCGGCGATACCGAGCTGGACAAGACCGTGGTGGAAAAGATCGGCGATCCGCTGACCCACCTGGTGCGCAACGCCATGGATCACGGCATCGAGCCGCTCGAGGTGCGTCGCGCTGCCGGCAAGCCGTTGCAGGGGCGGGTCAGCCTCAATGCCTACCACGAGGCCGGCGGCATCGTCATCGAGGTTTCCGACGACGGTGGCGGCCTCGACCCGCAGAAGATCCTGGCCAAGGCCCTGCAGCGCGGCCTGGTGGCGGACGGACAGGCCCTGGCCGAGAAAGACATTCTCAACCTGATCTTCGAACCGGGCTTTTCCACTGCCGAAACCGTCAGCAACCTCTCCGGACGCGGCGTCGGCATGGACGTGGTCAAGCGCAACATCACGGCCCTGCGCGGCACCGTCGAGCTGGACAGCAGCCTCGGCATCGGCACCTGCGTGCGCATCCGCCTGCCACTGACCCTGGCCATCATCGACGGCTTCCGCATCGGCGTCGGCCAGGCCAGCTATGTGGTGCCGCTGGACATGGTGGAGGAATGCATCGAACTGCCGGCGGGCCATCTGGACGGGCAGGATTACCTCGACCTGCGCGGCGACGTCCTGCCGTTCATCCGCCTGCGCCAGCTGTTCGACGAGAACAGCACGCCGCCGCGCCGCGAAAACGTGGTGGTGGTGCGCTACGCCGGCAGCCGCGCCGGCCTGGTGGTCGACCAGTTGCTCGGCGAATTCCAGACCGTGATCAAACCGCTGAGCAAGGTCTTCGACCAAGTCTCCGGTTTCAGCGGCTTCACCATCCTGGGCAGCGGCGCCGTTGCCCTGATTCTGGATATTCCAGGGTTGCTCGGGCGTGTCGCCCGCGCGCCACTCGACCTGCGCCAGGCCAGCCCTGTCGCAACCCTCACCTGACGAGAGCCACGACCATGACCTTTACCCGCCCCTTGTTCGTGCTGGTCGCCGCCGCGCTGGCCAGCCTGACGGCCCTGACCCTGACCCTCCTGCAGAACGTTGGCAACGGCGTATTGCCCCTGGTGGCGCTGGCTGGCGTCCTGGTACTGGCCATCCAGGGCCTGGCCCTGGCTCGCAGCCTGCGTACCCTGGGCGCCGAGCTGCAGCACATGACCGACGAGCACGCCCTGGGCGACATCGATGTGGTGCTTGACCTCCACCGCTTCGGCGGCAGCTTCAAGGCGCTGGCCCACGGCATCAACGAGCTGGTGGCTGCCCACATCATCGTCAAGAAAAAGGCCATGGCCTGCGTCAAGGCTTTTGGCGAGGGGGATCTGACAGCCCCGCTGGAGCGCTTCCCCGGCAAGAAGGCCTTCATCAACGACAACATCGAGCAGCTGCGTGACAACCTGACCGGACTGATGGACGAGATGCGCCACATGTCCGACGAGCATGACCGCGGCGATATCGATGTGGTGATCGATGCCGAGCGCTTCGCCGGTTCCTACCGCGAGATCGCCCACGGCATCAACGCCATGGTTGCCGGGCATATCAGCGTTAAGAAGAAGGCCATGGCCGCGGTTCGCGCCTTTGGTGAGGGTGACCTGTCCGCACCGCTGGAACAGTTCCCGGGCAAGAAGGCCTTTATCAATGACAACATCGAGCAACTGCGCAGCAACATCCTGGCGCTGATCGAAGACACCCGCATGCTCAGCGAGGCGGCCATGCTCGGCCAGCTCGAGGTGCGTGCCGACGCCTCGCGCCATCGCGGCGACTTCCAGCGCATCGTCAACGGCATCAACGGCACTCTCGAGGCGATCATCGTCCCGCTCAACGAGGCCATGGCAGTCATCGCCCGCCTGGCCGAGGGCGATCTGTCGCGGACCATGGAAGGGGAATGCCAGGGTCACCTGCTTGCCTTGAAAAACTCGATCAATACCACGGTCGAGAAACTGGCTGAAGTGATCGGCCGGGTACACCACTCCACCGACATTCTCAGCAGCGCCGCCGAGGAAATTTCCGCCACCGCCCAGAGCCTCAGCCAGGCAGCTTCCGGCCAGGCAACCTCGGTCGAGGAAACCTCGGCGTCGATGGAGCAGATGTCCGCCTCGATCGAGCAGAACACCGAAAACGCCCGCATCACCGATGGCATGGCCGGCAAGGCCTCCTGCGAGGCTGCCGAGGGTGGCCAGGCGGTAAAGGACACCGTGGCGGCGATGAAAGTCATCGCCGAGAAGATCGGCATCGTCGACGACATCGCCTACCAGACCAACCTGCTGGCGCTCAACGCGGCCATCGAAGCGGCCCGCGCCGGCGAGCACGGCAAGGGCTTTGCGGTGGTCGCCGCCGAGGTGCGCAAGCTGGCCGAGCGCAGCCAGGTGGCGGCGCAAGAGATAGGCCAAGTGGCCAAGAGCAGCGTGTCGCTGGCCGAGCGCGCCGGCTATCTGCTCGACCAGATGGTGCCCTCGATCACCAAGACCTCCGACCTGGTTCAGGAAATTACCGCCGCCTCCCAGGAACAGACCTCGGGAGTGGGCCAGATCAGCGCCGCCATGAACCAGCTCAGCGAGATCACCCAGCAGAACGCCTCCGCCTCCGAAGAGCTGGCCGCCACTGCCGAGGAAATGAGCGGCCAGGCCGAGCAGCTGCAACGTTTGATGCAGTTCTTCAGCCTGGAGGGCCGCCAGCCCTTTGCAGCCTCGGCCGAAATGACCATCCCGAGCCTGCGCGAGCGACGCGGCAATCTGCGCGAGATGACCGATGGCGGCTTTGTCCGCTTCGGGAGCTGAGCCATGACCACCGACCTCGCCCTGTTGTTCAACCAAGGACAACAAAGCCAGTACCTGACCTTTCGTGTCGGCCAGGACGCATATGGCGTCGCCATCCGCTACGTGCGGGAGATCCTGGAGTTCGGACAGATCACTTTCGTGCCGATGATGCCCAGGCTGGTACGTGGCGTGATCAATCTGCGCGGCGCCGTAGTGCCGATCATCGACCTGGCCGAGCGCTTCGGCCATGGTCGCACCACACTCGGCGCGCGCACCTGCATCGTCATCGTGGAGATCGTCTACGAGGGGGAGACCCACCTGATGGGCGCCCTAGTCGATGCGTTCAACGCCGTGGTTGAAATCGAAGCGGGCGCCATCCGCCAGGCACCCGCGTTCGGCAGCCGTATCCGCGGTGAATTCATCGAGGACATGGCGCGTATCGACGAGCACTTCCTCACCCTGCTGCGCATGGAGCAAGTGCTGTCGGTCGCCCAGATCGCAGACATGGCAAGCCAACCCAATGCCCCTACCTTCTTTCCATGTGATGCGCGCGAGCGCGCAGGAGCAAGTCAATGACCATCAGCAAAAAAATGATCCTTCTGGTTCTCTCGGCCCTTCTCGGCATCGTTCTACTGTCCGGCCTGGGCTACCAGCAAATGCACAAGGTGTTCACCGCAGCCAACTACGGCAACGTCAACTCGGTTCCCAGCCTTTCCGCCTTGAACAAGCTACGAAGCGCCGTCAACGTGCAGCTCCAACTGATCTACAGCCATATCCTGACCGTAGACGATGTGTCGATGGCCGAGATAGAGAAGCAAATCCATATCAACCGAGGCGATATCCAGCAAGCCATTGATGAATACACCCAGGTGTTGTCCGACGACAAGGACGCCCAGCTCCTCGAGGCAGACCGCCAAGGTATAGCCGCCCTCCTGCAGGGCGCCGACGTCGCACTGAGCATTTCGCGCAGGAACGAGAACGAGGCCGCCCGCGACGCCATGATCGCGCTGCAGAAAGACCTCATGGATCCGCTGCGCAACGCCCTCAACGCCCATCTCGAATACAACATCGATGCTGCCAACAAGGGCAGCGCGACTGCAGAGGACACGCTCGAGCGAGCTACGCTGATCTCCATCGTTGTATCGCTGATCACTTTGCTGGTCATCGGCCTGCTTGGCACCCTGATCACCCGCAACCTGCTGCGCCAGCTGGGCGGCGAGCCGGCCTATGCTGCCGATGTGGTGAGTCGCATCGCCGGGGGCGATCTGAGCATCGACGTAACGACCAGACCCGGTGACGACAGCAGCATGCTGGCCGCCATCAGGCAGATGAGCGAAAAGCTCGCGCAAATCATCGGCGAGGTGCGCAGCAACGCCAACTCGCTGACCAGCGCCGCCGAGGAGATTTCCGCGACGGCCCAGAGCATGAGCCAGGGCGCCTCCGAGCAGGCCGCCTCGGTCGAAGAAACCTCGGCGTCGATGGAGCAGATGTCCGCGTCCATCGAGCAGAACACCGAGAACGCCCGCGTCACCGACGGCATGGCCGGCAAGGCAGCAGGAGAAGCCACCGAAGGCGGCCAGGCGGTAAAGGATACCGTGGCAGCGATGAAGGCCATTGCCGACAAGATCGGCATCGTTGATGACATCGCCTACCAGACCAACCTCCTGGCGCTCAACGCCGCCATCGAGGCGGCTCGCGCCGGCGAGCACGGCAAGGGCTTTGCGGTGGTCGCCGCCGAGGTGCGCAAGCTGGCCGAACGCAGCCAGGTGGCGGCCCAGGAAATCGGCGAGGTGGCGCGCGGCAGCGTGGCACTCGCCGAACGCGCCGGCAATCTGCTCGACCAGATGGTGCCTTCCATCACCAAGACCTCGGACCTGGTACAGGAAATCGCCGCGGCCTCCCAGGAGCAGACTGCAGGGGTCGGCCAGATCAATACCGCCATGGCCCAGCTCAGCCAGATCACCCAGCAGTCGGCATCCTCCGCCGAAGAGCTGGCCGCCACCGCCGAGGAGATGAGTGGCCAGGCCGAGCAGTTGCAGCAATTGATGGGGTTCTTCCGGGTCGGAGCCGAGCCGCAACAGCCCCAGCCAGCACCGAAAGGCCAACGCCTGGAAACCCTGAAAACCGCCATAGGCGCCGCCTTTTCCGAGGGCAACGCCAGCCAGGCGGCCCTGCCCGCCGGTTTCGTACGCTTCAAGGGGTGATGCCATGCCAGACAGCCAGCAGACCGCGAGCCGGGCACACGCCGCGCCCGCCCAGTACCTGACCTTTACCCTCGGCACCGAACTGTTCGCCGTCGAGACCCTGAGCGTTCGCGAGATCATCGAGTACGGCACGCTGACGCCGATTCCAATGATGCCGCCCTCGATCCTCGGGGTGATCAACCTGCGCGGCGCGGTCGTGCCGGTGGTCGATCTGCGGCTGCGTTTCGGTGACGGGGCCACGCCCCTTGGCCGGCGCACCTGCATCGTCATCCTCGAGGTGGCGCAGGCGGATGCCACCCAGGTGATCGGCGTGGTGGTCGATGCGGTCAATGCTGTGCTGGAGATCGGTGCCGCCGACATCGAGCCGGCGCCGCGTTTCGGCGGTCGCCTGCGGGCCGAGTTCATGCGTGGCATGGGCAAGGTCGACGGCCGCCTGGTGATCCTGCTGGACATCGGCAGGGTCCTTTCAGTCGACGACCTGGCCCTGCTGGCCGACCTCGAGGAGGCCGGGCAGGCTCAGGCCTGACGGATGCCCATGGACACCATCACCCTCAGCGACGTCGAGTTTCGTCAGTTCCGCGGCCTGATTCACCAGATCGCCGGGATCAGCCTGTCCGACGCCAAGAAGCCCCTGGTCGTCGGCCGCCTCGGCAAGCGCCTGCGCCAGCACGGGCTGGCCAGCTATGCCGATTACTTCCATCTGGTGCAGCGCGACCGCGGCGAACTGCAGGTGGCGGTGGACCTGCTGACCACCAACGAGACCTACTTCTTCCGTGAGCCGAAGCACTTCGACTTCCTGCGCCAGCTGCTGGAGGGCGAGCTGCGCACCGGCCGCGGCCCCCTGCGCATCTGGAGCGGCGCCTGCTCCAGCGGCGAGGAGCCCTATACCATCGCCATGCTGCTGGCCGAACACCTCGGCCAGCGCCCCTGGGAAATCCTCGCCTCGGACCTGAGCACGCGGATTCTCGAACAGGCACGCTCCGGCACTTATCCTCTGGAAGAGGCCGAGGGCATTCCCCTCGAACTCCTGCATCGTTATTGCCTCAAGGGCACCGGCCGCCATGAAGGGCTGTTCGCCATCGACCCGGCAATAGGCAAGCGGGTGCAGTTTTCCCAGATCAATCTCAACACGACCCTGCCCGATGTCGGCCAGTTCGATGTGATCTTCCTGCGCAACGTGATGATCTACTTCAATCCCGAAACCAAGCGCCAGGTGGTGCAGCGCCTGCTTGCCCACCTGCGTCCCGGCGGCTATTTCATCATCAGCCATTCGGAAAGCCTGAACGGCATCAGCGACGCCCTGAAGGTGATTCGCCCCTCGATCTACCGTAAGCCCGATGCCTGATCGCGGACGCTTGGCAGACATCTACCTGCAGCCCGGCGAGCTGTATTTCGGCGACCGCCGGGTACGCCTGCGCACCCTGCTCGGTTCCTGCGTGTCGCTGGTGTTCTGGCATGCCGGGCGGCGCATCGGCGGCATGAACCATTTCATGCTGCCCAGCCGCACGCGCCCGGCCGGCGCCGCACTGGACGGTCGCTACGGTGATGAGGCCGTCGCGCTGCTGCTGCAGGCGATCCAGGCCTCGGGCACCCGCGCCCAGGACTACCGGGTGCACCTGGTGGGGGGCGGCGACATGTTCCCCCGGCTGGGCCGGCAACCTGACGGCAGCGTTGGCGAGCGCAACGTCGAGGCCGCCCGACGACTGCTCGCCGAACATGGCCTGCAATACCATGGCGAGCACGTCGGTGGCAGCGGCCACCGCAATCTGATCTTTGATATCTGCAGCGGCCAGGTGGCCGTACGGCAGCTTTTACCCGCGCAATCGCCAGGGACGGCCTCTGGAGCCCGCACCAATGAAAAGCATTAAAGTCATGGTCATCGACGATTCGGCGGTGGTCCGCCAGGTGCTCGCCGGTACCCTGGCCGCCGATCCGGCGATAGAGGTAATCGCCACCGCACCGGACCCGCTGTTCGCACGGGAAAAGATGAGCCGGCAATGGCCCGATGTGATCGTGCTCGACGTGGAAATGCCGCGCATGGACGGCATCACCTTTCTCAAGCAACTGATGGCCGAGCGGCCGACTCCGGTGGTGATCTGCTCGACACTGACTGAAAAGGGTGCCGCGACCACCATGCAGGCGCTGGCGGCCGGCGCGGTAAGCATCATCACCAAGCCGCAGCTGAACCTGCGCCAGTTCCTGCTCGATGCCAGCGACGATCTGATCCATGCGGTCAAGGCCGCCGCGCGCGCCAACCTGCGGCGCATCGTAACCCCGCCACCGCCGGCACCGCGGCAGAACGCCGACGCCATCCTGCCCACCAGCCAGGCGATGGCCCGCACCACCGAAAGCCTGGTGGCCATCGGCACCTCAACCGGCGGCACCCAGGCGCTGGAATATGTGCTCACCGCACTGCCACGGGTCTGCCCGGGCCTGGTGATCGTCCAGCACATGCCGGAGCGCTTCACCGCCGCCTTCGCTGAGCGGCTGAACAAACTCTGTCAGATCGAAGTGCGCGAAGCCTGCAACGGCGACCGGGTCATGCCCGGACTGGCGCTGATCGCACCGGGTGGCCGCCATATGCTGATCAAGCGCAGCGGCGCGCAGTATCGGGTGGAGATCGTCGACGGGCCGCCGGTCAGTCGTCACCGCCCTTCGGTCGACGTCCTGTTCCGTTCGGTCGCGGGTTCGGCCGGGGCCAATGCCGTCGGCATCATCATGACCGGCATGGGTGACGATGGCGCTCGTGGCCTGAAGGAAATGCGCGAAGCGGGGGCGCACACCTTCGGCCAGAACGAGGCCAGTTGCGTGGTCTATGGCATGCCCAAGGAAGCCTTCAAGCTTGGCGCGGTGGAACGGGAAATCCCCTTGCAGCAGATTCCTGCGGCCATCCTGCAGCCAGTTGCTGCACTGCGCGGTTGAGCGGACCGGAACCAGAGGCGCATGGTGGCCAGGCTGAAGCGAGCAGAAGTAGACGGCTAACCTGTAGAACAGCGGAGCGCAGACGCCGACCACCAGCCTTTCAAGGCGTCGCGACCGCGCGTAGAATCGGGCCCATTCCTCGCCATCACCCACCGGCGGGCCAATGAGCCCAGGCCGCCCGAGCGATACCCCGCCTCGATCCGGCCCCTCCGCACGCACGGTCACCTGCCGTTGCACGCGGCACAGGTGACGCTCACCATAAGCACTATTCGAACCGCTGATTAGCCGCAGGAACCGTCATGCCCGATTACCGCTCGAAAACCTCCACGCACGGCCGCAACATGGCCGGTGCCCGCGCGCTGTGGCGTGCCACCGGCATGAAGGACGAAGACTTCAAGAAGCCGATCATCGCCATCGCCAACTCCTTTACCCAGTTCGTGCCCGGCCACGTGCACCTTAAGGACCTGGGCCAGCTGGTCGCCCGTGAGATCGAAAAGCACGGCGGCGTGGCCAAGGAATTCAACACCATCGCAGTCGACGACGGCATCGCCATGGGCCACGACGGCATGCTCTATTCGCTGCCAAGCCGCGAGATCATCGCCGATTCGGTCGAGTACATGGTCAATGCCCACTGTGCCGATGCCATCGTCTGCATCTCCAACTGCGACAAGATCACCCCCGGCATGCTCATGGCCGCGCTGCGCCTGAACATCCCGGTGGTGTTCGTCTCCGGCGGGCCGATGGAAGCGGGCAAGACCAAGCTGGCCAGCCACGGCCTGGACCTGGTCGATGCCATGGTCATCGCCGCCGATGAAAGCGCCTCCGACGAGAAGGTCGCCGAATACGAGCGCAGCGCCTGCCCGACCTGTGGCAGCTGCTCCGGCATGTTCACCGCCAACTCCATGAACTGCCTGGCCGAGGCCCTCGGGCTCGCCCTGCCCGGCAATGGCTCGACCCTGGCCACCCACAGCGATCGCGAGCAGCTGTTCCTGCGCGCCGGCCGCACCGTCGTCGAGCTGTGCCAGCGTTATTACGGCGAGGGCGACGAATCGGTACTGCCGCGCAATATCGCCAGCCGCCGCGCGTTCGAGAACGCCATGACCCTGGATATCGCCATGGGTGGCTCGACCAATACCATCCTGCACCTCCTGGCCGCAGCTCAGGAAGCCGAGGTCGATTTCGACCTGCGCGCCATCGACGCCCTGTCGCGCAAGGTACCGCAGCTGTGCAAGGTCGCGCCGAACATCCAGAAGTACCACATGGAGGACGTGCACCGTGCCGGCGGCATCTTCTCCATCCTCGGTGAACTGGCCCGCGGCGGCCTGCTGCACACTGACGTGCCCACCGTGCACAGCCGCAGCATGGAAGAAGCCATCGCCAAGTGGGACATCACCCAGACCGGGGACGAGGCGGTGCACACCTTCTTCAAGGCAGGCCCCGCCGGTATCCCGACGCAGACGGCGTTCAGCCAGTCGACCCGCTGGGACAGCCTGGACCTGGACCGCGAGAACGGCTGCATCCGCAGCGTCGAGCACGCCTACTCGCAGGAAGGCGGCCTCGCCGTGCTCTACGGCAACATCGCCCTCGATGGCTGCGTGGTGAAAACCGCGGGCGTGGACGAATCCATCCATGTCTTCGAAGGCACGGCGAAGATCTTCGAGAGCCAGGACAGCGCCGTGAAGGGCATCCTCAATGACGAGGTGAAGGCCGGCGACATCGTCATCATCCGTTACGAAGGCCCGAAGGGCGGCCCGGGCATGCAGGAAATGCTCTACCCGACCTCTTACCTGAAGTCCAAGGGCCTGGGCAAGGATTGCGCCCTGCTCACCGATGGCCGCTTCTCCGGCGGCACCTCGGGCCTGTCCATCGGCCATGCCTCGCCGGAAGCGGCTGCGGGCGGCGCCATTGGCCTGGTGCAGGACGGCGACAAGGTGCTGATCGACATCCCCAACCGCAGCATCCAGCTGCAGGTCAGCGATGAAGAGCTGTCCCACCGTCGCATCGAGCAGGACAAGAAGGGCTGGAAGCCGGCCGCCCCGCGTGCGCGCAAGGTGACCACCGCCCTCAAGGCCTACGCCCTGCTCGCCACCAGCGCCGACAAGGGCGCGGTACGCAACAAGGCGATGCTGGACGACTGATCGTCAGGATTCATCGCTGCACTAAGCCCGACCTTTGCGTCGGGCTTTTTCATTACAGCGTCGACGGGTTGTGCCGACCGGCTCCGAGTGCTTCCAGCGGTCAGCCTGCCGAGGGGAGCGGCTGGTCCCACTCCGCCGCCAGAGCCCGCACATGCGCACCAATTGCCAGCGCCGCCGTCAGCCCTGGCGATTCGATGCCGAACAGGTTCACCAGCCCCCTGATACCGTGTTGCTGCGGCCCATCGATACGAAAGTCCGCAGCCGGCTCACCGGGCCCGCTGATTTTCGGCCGGATGCCGGTGTAGGCCGGCTGCAAGGCTCCATCCGGCAGGCCTGGCCAGTAGCGCCGGATCGCCGCGTAGAAGCCATCGGCGCGCCGCTCGTCCAAGCTGTAATCCAGATCTTCGACCCACTCCACATCCGGGCCGAAACGCGCCTGTCCGCCGAGATCCAGCGTCAGATGCACGCCCAGCCCGCCCGGCTCAGGCAATGGATAGACCAGATGGCGGAAAGGCGTCGCGGTTGCCAGGCTGAAATAGCTGCCTTTGGCGAAATAGCGCGGCGGCACCGATTCGGCGGCCAGCCCGGCCGTGTGCGCGGCGATGGCTGGCGCGGCATGTCCGGCACAGTTGATGACGCTGACGGCAAGCAGCGTCATCGGCGCGTCGCCACCGACGTCGACGCGCAACCCCGCACCGGTCACCGCCATAGCCGTGACCGGTGCATGCAGCGCCAGCAGCGCACCCGCTGCTTCGGCATCGCCCTGCAGCGCCAGCATCAATGCGTGACTATCGACGATCCCGGTGCTGGGCGACAGCAGGCCAGCCACGGCGCTGAGCTGCGGCTCCAGCGTTTTCACCTCGTCGCCATCAAGCCGGCGCAAGTCGTCGACGCCATTGGCCAGGGCATGAGCCTGTAGCGCGTCGAGCCCCGCCAATTGGGATTCATCGGTGGCGACGATCAGCTTGCCGCAGCGCCGGTACGGCACGCCGTGGCTTTCGCAGAACGCGTAGAGCGCATCTCGCCCGGCTACGCACAGCTGTGCTTTCAGCGATCCTTGCGGATAGTAGATGCCGGCATGAATGACCTCGCTGTTGCGCGAGCTGGTGCCCGTGCCAATGGCCGCTTCGGCTTCCAGTATCAGGACGTCCCGTCCGGCCTGAGCCAGTGCACGCGCGACCGCCAACCCCACCACACCGGCACCGATGACCACGCAGTCGACCTGTTCCATTCCCGTTCTCCTCGTAAGGCGAACGCCAGACTGCCCCAAGATCGAACCACCGCCAAGTCCCGCTTGCCCAACCCTCAGACAGGTATAAAACGGGAGCCACCATGCGCATCGGCGTCATTTCAGACACTCACGGCCTGCTGCGCCCTGAAGCGCTCAAGGCGCTGGAAGGCTGCGAGCGCATCATCCACGCCGGTGATATCGGCAAACCCGAGGTGCTGGACAGGCTGCGCGAGCTGGCGCCGCTCGATGTGATCCGGGGCAATGTCGACAGCGGTGACTGGGCGGCGGCGGTTCCGGAGCACCTCGATCTGCAAGTCGGCGGGCTGCGCATCCATGTCACCCATGACGTCAAGACGATGGTGATCGACCCGGTCGCCGAGCAGGTCGACGTGGTGATCGCCGGGCATTCGCACCAGCCCAAGATCGAAGAGGTCAACGGCGTGCTCTACCTCAATCCAGGCAGCGCCGGCCGCCGCCGCTTCACGTTGCCCATCAGCCTGGCCTTGCTGGATATCGAGGACGGCCAGCCGCGCGCGCAGCTGGTGACGCTGGGTTGATCGCTTAGCTCACGCCCATGTAACGATCACTGCGGTGATTGATCGCCAGCACCAGGTTCAGCGCCACGGCGCCCAGCACCGAGAGCGCAACCTTATCCAGCGGCACGATGAACACCGCTGCCAGCACGATCAGCGCATCGATGCCCATCTGGAAGGTCCCGGCGCGCAGGCCGAAGCGCTCCTGCAGGAACAGCGCGAGGATGTTCACCCCACCGAGGCTGGCGCGGTGACGAAACAGCATCAGCAGCCCGACGCCCATGGCGAACCCACCGAACAGCGCCGCGTAATAGATGTTCAGCTCGGCAAAGCGAATCCAGCTTGGCGTCAGCTCGGCCATCAGCGAAACCAGAGCCACCGCGATCACGGTGCGCAGCGTGAAACTCCAGCCCATGCGCCAGATGGCCAGCAGGTAGAACGGGATATTGAGGGCGAAGAACACCAGCCCGAAGGGCCAGCCGGCAAGGTACTTGAGCAGAAATGCCAGGCCTACCGTGCCGCCGGTCAAGAGCCCGGCATGGCTATAGAACGCGATACCCAACGCCACCATCGCAGTACCAAGGAGCAACGCAAGGGCATCCTCCCAGAGCGGATGGCGGATGAATATCGGGGCAATGGTCTCCGCCTGCTCAGCGTCGCATTGCACTGGGCTCGGCTTGTCGTTCTGCATGGAAGTGTCTCGTGTGGAGCGGACGGAAAGCATAAGCACTGACGCCAGGTCAGGACTTGGCGTCAGTCAAGGAAGCGCAGGGTAGCGGACTTAGCGGCGCTGCCAGGTCTCGAAGCGGTAAGCCGGCGCCTCACCCTCGGCTGGATGTGCCTTGCTATCGACACGCTGCCATTCGGCTTCGTCATAGGCGGGGAAGAAGGCGTCACCTTCGGGAGCCGCATCGATTCGGGTGAGGTAGAGGCGCTGAGCCTGCCCCAATGCCTGGGCGTAGAGTTGCGCACCGCCGATCAACATCAGCTCGTCGACGCCCTGCTCGCGCGCCCATTGCTCGGCGCGCACCAGTGCGGCGTCCAGTGAGGTAAAGGTTTCGGCACCTTCTAGCTGCAGACCCTGCTGACGGCTGACCACCAGGTTCAACCGGCCCGGCAACGGGCGGCCAAGCGAATCCCAGGTCTTGCGCCCCATGATGATCGGCTTGCCAAGGGTCATGGCCTTGAAGTGCTTGAGGTCGGCCGGCAGATGCCAGGGCATCTTGTTGTCCAGCCCGATGACGCGGTTGTCCGCCAGGGCCGCGATCATCGCAAGGGGAAGTGAGGTCTGATTCATGGCGGCGAGCATAACAGAGCGTCCCGCAGGCAGTCAGCGCCGTCAGATACACGTCAACATCACCGAACGGTCATCTCTGCTTTACCAAAGCGTCAAGCTGCCGTCATTGTGAGCGATCAGGCTTACCGCTCCCCTTCCATGGAGATGCCCAAGATGGCCCGCCACAGCCGCCCTGCCCTGCGCCACCTGTTGACAGCCTGCAGTCTGCTGCTGCCAATCGCCGCATTTGCCGCCACGCCCGACGCCTCGGTCGCCGCCAAGAACGGCCGCGACGAGCCCCATCCGCTGGTCATTGCCCACCGCGGCGCCAGTGGCTACGTGCCCGAGCACACCCTTGCCTCTTACGCGCTGGCCATCCTGCAGGGCGCCGACTATGTCGAACCGGATCTGGTGATGACCCGCGACGGCGAGCTGGTCGCCCGTCACGACAACGAGCTGGGGTTGACCACCGATGTGTCGCAGCACCCGGAATTCGCCGACCGCAAGCGCACGCAAATGGTCGACGGGGTAGAGCTCACCGGCTGGTTCAGCGAGGACTTTACGCTGGCCGAGCTGAAAACCCTGCGCGCCATCGAGCGCATCCCATCGATCCGTCCCGGTAACGCACGGCTCGACGGCAGCCTGGAAATCCCGACGCTGCAAGAGATCATCGACCTGGTGAAAACCATGCAGCTGAGCGAGCGCCGCCGCATCGGTCTTTACCCGGAAACCAAGCACCCGACCCACTTCCAACAGCTCGGCCTGGCGATGGAAAAGCCGCTGGTCAGTACCCTCCATCGCAACGGCTACGCCGGCCGCAGCGCGCCGGTCTACATCCAGTCGTTCGAAGTCGAGAACCTGAAAACCCTGAGCCGTATGACCCAGCTGCGCCTGGTGCAGTTGTTCAGCAGCGGTCAGCCCTACGATCAGCAGGTACGCGGCAGCAAACTGACCTACGCGCAGATGGCGACCGCAGAAGGCCTTAAAGCCATCTCGCGTTATGCCGCAGGCGTTGGCCCGGAAAAGAGCTACATCATCCCGCGGGACGCCAACGGCAACCTCGGCCAGCCCACCAGCTTCGTGCCGGACGCCCATGCGGCGGGCCTGAAGGTGCACCCATACACCTTCCGCGCCGAGAACGTGTTCCTTCCGACCAACCTGCGCAAAGGCGACTCCCCAGCCGAGCGCGGCGATATCGAAGCTGACATACAGGCCTTCCTCGACGCTGGCATCGACGGGCTGTTCATCGATCAGCCGGATATCGCGGTGAAGGTGCGCGAGAACAACAACCAAATCTAGACTGATGCCAGCAAAGGCGGCACGGATGCCGCCCCTGAGAGATCACTGACGGTTGGCAATCTTCTGCAGGTTTTCGTTGATCTTGAACAGCACGATCAGCAGCTCGCACCAGACCCGGGTTCCAATCAGGCCGAACAGCAGGATGCCGAGGCCAGACCAGAAGCCGCCGCCGTATCCGCTGAACATCGTGCCGATGGCGCCGATGACCACGCTGATCAATCCAAGCCAGTAGATGAAGATAATGATCTTCGGCGTCAGCATGGAGTCGAAGAAAAAGACGTCTTTCATTGCAAAGTCCTTTTGAGGATGCACAAGGTCGGCGGGGATACGCTGCTGGGCGAATCAACCTATCCTTGGCGATGTTGATGCGGCGAACCGCGAGACGATCAGATGATCGGGCGCGGATGCTAGCAGACTCGGCTCATTGCGCCGGTGATGCGATGCCCCTTCTGGCCGGCAACGGTTATCCTCAGGACCGAGCCCCTCTACGAGAAACCGTGTGCCCGCCCCTTCTCCCTCCTCACCGAATCCCCTCGAACGCCTCTGGCTGACTGAAGCCGTGCGCCTGCGTGAAGAACATGCCGGGCCGCTGGACGACGCCGAGGCCAACCGGCAAGCCCGTGCGCAAGGTGGGGCACTGCCAGACCTGATCGAGCACCGCGCCCTGTGGCTGGCTCGTCGTGACGGCCTGATCGATGCGCTGAGTCATTGGCGGCAGGGCGCACGGCTGGCCGGGTTCGCACTGACTCTGCTGGCGATTTTTACCGGGGCCGGACTGGCGGCAGCGGCGCTGGGAGACGGCGTACGGCCGGTCAATGTGTTCTGGGCACTGGGCAGCCTGCTCGGGCTGAATCTGCTGACGCTGCTGGGGTGGTTGCTGGGCTTTCTCTTCGCGGGCGACGCTGGCGGTGCATTGGGCCGGTTGTGGCTCTGGCTCAGCGAAAAGCTGGCCCGCGACGCCCGCGCCGTGCAGTTGGCACCAGCGTTATTGGCGGTGCTGGAGCAGCGACGCCTCGGGCGCTGGCTCTTGGGGCTCGGCGTGCACGGCTTATGGCTGGTGGCGATGGGCAGCGCCCTGGTGACGCTGCTCGCGCTGCTCGCCACGCGGCGCTACGGCTTCGTCTGGGAAACCACCATCCTTGGCGAAGGCACATTCGTAGGTCTGACGCAGGCGCTCGGCATGCTGCCGTCGCTGCTGGGTTTCAGCGTGCCGGACATCGAGCAGATCCGCGCCAGCGGTGATCTGGCCAACGGTGTAGAAAGCGCCCGTCAAAGCTGGGCGGGCTGGCTGGTTGGCGTGGTGCTGATCTACGGTCTGCTGCCACGCCTGCTGCTGGCATTGCTCTGCCTGTGGCGCTGGCGTCGTGGACGGGCACAGCTGCGGCTCGATCTGCAATTACCGGCCTACCGGCTGCTGCGTGAGCGCCTTCAGCCGCCTAGCGAGCACCTTGGCATCACTGACGCCGCGCCGACACAGTTGCATGCACCAAATGCCGGGGCGCAGCTGGACGGTAGCGAGGGTGCGGTGCTGGTCGGCATCGAGCTGGACCTGAGCCAACCGTGGCCGCCAAAGCTGCCAAAGGCCGTCGCTGATGCGGGCGTGCTGGATGACCGCGAGCAGCGCCGGCGATTGCTCGAACAGCTGACCCGCTTTCCACCGCAACGCCTGGCCATCGCCTGCGATCCGCGTCGCTCCCCGGATCGCGGCACCCTGGCTTTGATCGGCGAGCTGAGCCGTTGCGCGGCCCAGAGCCGTGTCTGGTTGCTGCAACCGCCCGCTGGCGAAGCGCTGGACAGCCATCGCCTGCAGGATTGGCATCTGGCGCTGGATGGCCTCGGTTTACCCTATTCGGGCAGCGCACCCCTGACCTGGCTGGAGAGCGGCGATGGTTAAGCACCCGGGCAACAGGCTCCAGACCGTGAGTTGCACGGGAATCATCCGTAGGGTGGATGGCGCTCTTTTCTTCCACCGAAATGGCGGCCTGCCCGAAGGTGGATGGGTAAAGCGCCATCCACCCTACTCGACCGGAGCGACCCCTGCAGAGCAAACCCGCACCCCCATCGCAGGGCGGGTGAAACTCGCTGACCGGCAGCTTTCGCTAGACAGTCCTTGCGAGGAGCACCCGCCCCACTGCCTTGCAAACCATCACGCGGGTTGCAACCGCAGGGTGGCGGAAAACCAGACGAGACTCATCAAAACGCCCGGAGGAGGACGCCCATGAGCGCACCTCTGAAACTGGCCCTGGTCGGCCACACCAACGTCGGCAAGACCTCGCTGCTGCGCACCCTGACCCGCGACGTCAGCTTTGGCGAGGTCTCGCATCGGCCGAGCACTACCCGCCACGTAGAAGGTGCGCGGCTGTCCGTCGACGGCGAACCGCTGCTGGAGCTCTATGACACGCCCGGTCTGGAGGACGCCATCGCCCTGCTCGATCATCTCGAGCGGATCGAACGCCCCGGCGAGCGCCTCGACGGGCCGGCTCGCACCGCCCGCTTTCTTGATGGCAGCGAGGCACGTCAGCGCTTCGAGCAGGAGGCCAAGGTGCTGCGTCAGCTGCTGGCGAGCGATGCCGGCCTCTACGTAATCGATGCGCGCGAGCCGGTATTGGCCAAGTACAAGGACGAATTGGCGGTGCTGGCCGGCTGCGGCAAGCCGCTGCTGCCGGTGCTCAACTTTGTCGCGCAAACCGGCCACCGCGAAGAACAGTGGCGCGAAGCATTGGCGCGCCTGGGCTTGCACGCGCTGGTGCGCTTCGACAGCGTGGCCCCGCCGATCGATGGCGAGCGCCGACTCTATGAAAGCCTGGCGCTGCTACTGGAACAGTCGCGACCCAAACTGCAGCGATTGATCGACGACCATGAAGCCCAGGCCATGGCGCGGCTGGTGGAAGGCAACCGGCTGATTGCCGAACTGCTGGTCGACGTCGCCGCCTGCCGCCGCAGCGTTGCGGCGCAGCCCGACCTTGAGCGCGGCGCCATCCGAGAGCTGCACGACGCCGTGCGGTCCCGCGAGCAACGCTGCGTCGAGTCCATGCTGCGGCTGTACGGCTTCCGGCCACAGGATGCAGCTGCAGCCGACTTGCCATTGCTCGATGGTCGCTGGGGTGATGACCTGTTCAATCCGGAAACGCTCAAGGAGCTGGGCGTGAAGATCGGCGGTGGGATGGCCGCCGGGGCGGCCGCAGGTGCCGGGGTCGACCTGATGGTCGGCGGCATCACCATGGGGGCGGCGGCACTGCTCGGGGCTATTGCCGGTGGTGGTGCGCAGACCGCCAGACACTATGGCAACCGGCTGCTGGGCAAGCTCAAGGGCCAGCGCGAACTGACCGTCGACGACGCCGTGCTGCGCCTGCTCGCGCTGCGCCAGCGGCAATTGCTGATCGCCCTTGCCGCCCGTGGCCACGCCGCGATGGAGGCGATCCGCCTGGATGCGCCGGACGACAAGGCCTGGCGCGAAGGCAAGCTGCCCGAAGCGCTGCATCGATGCCGCGCCCATCCCGAATGGTCCTCGCTCAACCCCGGCGCACGGCTGGAACAGTCCGAACGGCAGCAGCAATTGGCGGAGCTGGTCCAGAGCCTGCAGCGAAGCTAGGCGCCCGCCACAGCGGCTTCGCCAGGCATCGCCGGCTTGGGTCGCGTAGAGCGCAACGCGCAAAACGTGGCGGCAACAATCAGCAGCCCGCCGATCCAGCCCTGCAGGCCCAACCGCTCTTCGAGCCAAAGCCCGGCAACGATGGCGCCGAACAGGGGCTCGGACCCCATCAGCAGCGAGACGCGCGTCGCGCTTGTGCGGCCTAGCGCCAGGTTCTGGACGTAGAGCGCAAACAGCGTGGCGAACCCCACCAGATAAAGTGCCGCAGCCCAGAACGCCGGGCTTTGCGGCAACGCTGGCAAGCCACCCGGTAATGACAGGCCCAGCACCAGACAACCTGAGGCCACCACCCCGCTCTGTACGGCGGTCAGCGCCAGCGGCGGAATTTCAAGATCGGCGGTCAGGCGGCGCGTCAGGCAGACCAGCACGGCGCGCAGCACTGCAGCTGCAAGCATCAGCCCATCACCTACATTAAGCGATATCGCCACGCCTCCGGTCAGCAACCAGACGCCAGCCAGCGACAACCCGCAGGCGACAAACAAAAGACTGCTCGGGCGCTGGCGCAGCATCGCCCATTCCACGAAGGGCGTGAACACCACGCATAGACTGATGAGAAAAGCGGCGTTGCTGGCCGTAGTGAGCATGAGGCCCCAGGTCTCACACACAAAGATGCCCAACATCACCAGGCCCAGCGGTAGACCCGGACGAACCGCTCGCAGCCCGTCCCCGCGCAGCTGCGGCAGTAGCACAATGAAGGTCAGCCCGAAGCGAACCGCCAGAAATCCCAGCACCGGATAGAACCACAGCGCCTGCTTGGCCACTGCATAACTGCTGCCCCAAATGATCGCCACCATCAGCAGCATGGCATCGGCCAGCCAGAGATTGCGTCGTGCTACGCCTTGCCAAGCTTTCATGCTGAACGGCCTCTGATCTGCAAATGCCGATTGTCCTTTGATGCGCTGGAATTGATAATCCAGCGAAAAGACAAAGTACTTGTTCAGCATGAGAACGAATGAAAAGACTTCGCTGCTAACCGGTATGGCGGTTTTTGCTCGCGTGGTTGAGACAGGAAGCTTCTCCGCGGCGGCCCGTCAGCTGGGCATGACCGCCTCGGCGGTGAGTCGTCAGGTAGCGCGCCTGGAGCATGAGTTATCCCTACGACTGATGGAACGCACCACGCGGCAACTGCGGCTCAACGAAGCCGGCAGCGAGTTTTACGTCCACTGCCGCACGATGCTGGACGCCGCCGACCAGGCACTGGCCATCGGAGAACGCTTGATGAGCAGCCCGCGCGGACTGGTCCGCCTGAGCGTTCCCAAGGCCTACGGCAAATTCGTCATCAGCCCATTGATGCCAGGCTTTCTACGCCGCTACGCCGATGTAGATGTGCAACTGCATATCAGCGACCAGAGCCCGGACCTGATCGAGGACGGCTTTGACCTGCTGATCAAAGTGACCGATCAGCCACCCGAAGGCCTCGCCGGCAAACCACTCGGGCCGGTGCGTCAGTTGCTATGCGCCAGCCCGGCCTACTTGGAACAGCAAGGCACGCCGCAGCATCCGCAGGAATTGCTCCGACACAGTTGCGTTTATCTGGGTGAGCACGCGGGCGACAACCGCTGGCATTTCAGCGATGGCGAACGGCAGGAAGTGGTAACGGTGCGCGGCCGCTATGTCTGCAACCACAGCGAAGCGAGGCTGGAAGCTGCGCTGGCTGATATTGGAATCACCGTGTTGCCGCATTTCACAGCAGCGCAGGCATTGGCGGATGGGCACTTACGCGAGGTGCTGCAACAGTGGCGCTACACCGGCTCGTATCAAGGCGCGGCCTGGCTGCTGTGGCGGCAGAACCAGCACCTGCCGCCCAAACAGCGGGTTCTGATCGATTACCTCAGTGAGGCGCTGGGTTCGCGCTGACCAGTCCACTGAGCAGGACCTCGACAATTCAGTCGCGCTTGGCCACTTCCTCGGCCATGCGCTTGAGGCCCAGGTGACGGACGTCAGTACCGCGTACCAGGTAGATCACCATTTCGGCGATGTTGCGCGCGTGGTCGCCGATACGCTCCAGCGAACGCAATACCCAGATCACGCTGAGCACGCGGGAGATCGAGCGAGGGTCTTCCATCATGTAGGTGACCAGCTCGCGCAGGGCGGTCTTGTATTCGCGGTCGACGGTCTTGTCGTACTGCGCCACCGACAACGCCAGATCGGCATCGAAGCGGGCAAAGGCATCCAGGGACTCCTGCACCATGCGGCGAACCTGGTCGCCGATATGGCGCACTTCGACATAGCCGCGCGGCGACTCGCCGTCTTCGCACAGTTCGATGGCGCGGCGGGCAATCTTGGTCGCCTCGTCACCGATACGCTCCAGGTCGATGACCGACTTGGAGATGCTGATGATCAGGCGCAGGTCGGACGCCGCTGGCTGGCGCCGCGCAAGAATGCGGATGCACTCTTCGTCGATGTCGCGCTCCATGTGGTTGATCTGGTCATCCACGTCACGCACCTGCTGCGCCAGCCCAGAATCGGCTTCGATCAGCGCGGTGACCGCATCGTTGACCTGCTTCTCCACCAGGCCACCCATGGCCAGGAGGTGGCTGCGCACCTCTTCCAGCTCGGCGTTGAACTGCTGGGAAATGTGTTGGGTGTGGCTGTCTTTGCTGATCATCAAAAGCTCCTGAAAGCCGCTGAAGGCTGAAGGCTGAAGGCTGGACGAGGTGCTTGTACGTCAAGCGTCCAGCCTCCAGCGCTCTTCTCGTCTTTTTTGCTTATTAACCGTAGCGCCCCGTGATGTAGTCTTCGGTCTGCTTCTTGTCGGGGTTGGTGAACAGCGTATCGGTATCGCCGTACTCGATCAGCTTGCCCATGTACATGAAGGCGGTGTAATCGGACACCCGCGCGGCCTGCTGCATGTTGTGGGTGACGATGACGATGGTGTACTTGGCCTTGAGCTCGTAGATCAGCTCTTCGACTTTCAGCGAGGAGATCGGGTCGAGGGCCGAGCTGGGCTCGTCGAGCAGCAGTACTTCGGGCTGCACCGCGATGGTCCGGGCGATGACCAGACGCTGCTGCTGGCCGCCGGAAAGACCGAGGGCCGATTCGTGCAGGCGATCCTTGACTTCGTCCCACAGGGCGGCGCCCTTGAGTGCCCATTCGACGGTCTCGTCCAGTACGCGCTTCTGCTTGATGCCCTGGATGCGCAGCCCGTAGACGACGTTCTCGTAGATGCTCTTGGGAAACGGGTTGGGCTTCTGGAACACCATGCCGACACGACGGCGCAGGTCGGCGACGTCTTCGCCCTTGCGGTAAATGTTGTTGCCGTCGAGGTTGATGGCGCCTTCGATGCGGCAGCCGTCGACCAGGTCGTTCATGCGGTTGAAGCAGCGCAGCAGCGTCGACTTGCCGCAACCGGACGGCCCGATGAAGGCAGTCACCCGCTGACGCGGAATGTTCATGCTGACGTTGTACAACGCCTGCTTCTCGCCGTAATACAGGCTCAGGTCGGGCACTTCGATGGCCACGGCTTCGTTGGCCAGATCCAGCGCGCGCTTGTCACGACCCAGCGCCGAGATGTCGATGGAATGCGTCTTTGCTTGTGACATGGGTGTCTCCGTAGTCGCTGGAGGCCAGAGGCTTGAGGCTGGACGCGGTCGGTGCCGTATGTTCGTCCAGCGTCTGGCCTCCAGCGCTTTTATCGGCAGTTAATGGTCAAGCGCTTTGTATTTTTCGCGCAGGTGGTTACGAATCACGACGGCACTGAGGTTCAGAACCGCGATCACCAGCACCAGCAGCAACGCAGTGGCGTAGACCAGCGGCCGTGCGGCCTCGACATTGGGGCTCTGGAAGCCGACGTCATAGATATGAAAGCCCAGGTGCATGATCTTCTGATCGAGGTGCAGATAGGGGTAGTTGCCGTTGAGCGGCAGGCTAGGCGCGAGCTTGACCACACCCACCAGCATCAGCGGTGCGACTTCACCGGCGGCACGGGCCACCGCCAGAATCAGGCCGGTCATCATCGCCGGGCTGGCCATCGGCAGTACCACTTTCCATAGCGTCTCGGACTTGGTCGCACCCAGGGCCAGCGAGCCTTCACGAAGAATTCGCGGGATGCGCGCCAGGCCTTCTTCGGTGGCAACGATCACCACCGGCAGCGTCAGGATCGCCAGAGTGAGCGATGCCCACATCAGGCCCGGCGTACCGAATACCGGCGCCGGTGCCGCTTCCGGATAGAAGATCCGGTCGAGCGAGCCACCCAGGACGTAGACGAAGAAGCCCAGGCCGAACACGCCGTAGACGATCGAAGGCACGCCGGCAAGGTTGTTCACCGCGATGCGGATGATGCGGGTCAGCACGCCCTGCTTGGCATACTCGCGCAGGTAGACCGCCGCGATCACGCCGAACGGGGTAACGATGACGGCCATGATGATGGTCATCAGCACGGTGCCGAAGATCGCCGGGAAGATACCGCCTTCGGTGTTGGCCTCACGCGGCTCGTCGCTGACGAATTCCCAGACCTTGGCGAAGTAGAAGCCCATCTTGTCCAGCGTCGACATGGCGTTGGGGCGGTAGGCGCGGACGACCTTGCCGAGGGAGATCACCTTTTCCTGGCCGTCCATGGTGCGCATGGTAATGCTGTCGCGGTTGAAGCCCTGATAGAGCGCTACCAGCTCGCTTTCCAGGGCTTTGTATTCGCTGTCCCACTGGGCACGTTCGGCATCAAGCTCGGCCTGGGCGGCCGCATCGAGCTGATCGTCCAGTTCCAGCTTGCGGGTCTTCAGACGCAGCCGCTCGAGCCCATAGTTGATGCGGCCGATATCGACCTGCTCCAGCTTCGCAATCTGTTCGTGCAGTTCATTTATGCGGTCGATCCGCTGTTGCAGCTCGTTCCAGGCCGCGTCTCCCTCGGCAACCAGCTGACCCGCTTCCTTGACGTTCAGCAGTTCGCCATAGAAGTTGCCCCACTCGCGGCGCTCCAGGGCAACCAGATCGGCCGGCTTGCGCATGTTACTCAGCCACTCGCCGACCACCCAGGAGAAGTCCGCACCGTAGACTTCGCGGTTGCCGACCTTGAGGAGTTCACGTGTCATGAACTCGCCGCCCTCGACGTCCACTGGCAAGCCACTGGCCGCCAGACGCGCGCGCGGCACCTCTTCGGCCTGCACCACTTCACCGGCCATTACCCGGGGCTCGGCACCAGGGATCTGGTAATCGGCGACGATGACGTCGTCCGGCCAGAAATGCTCCAGGCCCCGCACGGCGATCACCGCCAGCAGGCCAAGGGTCATGATCACGGCGATGGACACGGCGCCAGCGTTCATCCAGACCCAGGGAGTGCCGCTCTTGATCCAGGTGTTCAGCGAATCCTTTTTCACGGATCGATACCTTTGCAGAAATCTTGTCGCAGTCGTCGCCGGCTGCGTTCTTTGTTACAGGCTGGCGTACTTGCGACGCAGACGCTGGCGGATCAGCTCGGCCAGTGTGTTCATCACAAAGGTGAACATCAGCAGCACCATCGCGGCGAGGAACAGCACGCGGTAATGGGTACTGCCCACCTCAGATTCGGGCATTTCCACCGCCACGTTGGCCGCCAGGGTGCGCATGCCTTCGAAGATGTTGGCTTCCATGATCGGCGTATTGCCGGTGGCCATCAGCACGATCATGGTTTCGCCCACGGCGCGGCCCATGCCGATCATCAGCGCGGAGAAGATGCCCGGGCTGGCGGTCAGCAGCACTACGCGGGTCAGCGTCTGCCAGGGCGTCGCACCGAGGGCCAGGGAGCCCAGGGTCAGGCTGCGCGGCACACTGAACACCGCATCCTCGGCAATCGAGTAGATCGTCGGGATCACCGCGAAGCCCATGGCCAGACCGATCACCAGGGCGTTGCGCTGGTCGAAGGGGATACCCATCTCGTTGGACAACCACAGGCGCATGTCGCCGCCGAAGAACCAGTTCTCGAGGTAACCACTCACGGCCAGCGATCCCCAGCCCACAACCAGGATCACCGGGATTAGCAGCACGGCTTCCCAGCCATCCGGCACGCTCAGGCGGATGTTCTCCGGCAGTCGGCTCCAGCACCAGGCTGCCAGCAGGATGCCCAGCGGCATCAGTAACAGCAGGCTGAAGATGCCGGGCAGGTGGTTTTCCAGATATGGCGCGAGGAACAGACCGGCGAAGAAGCCGAGGATGACCGTTGGCAGCGCCTCCATCAGCTCGATCACTGGCTTGACCTTGCGGCGCAGCGCCGGGGCCATGAAATAGGCGGTGTAGAAGGCTGCACAGATGGCCAGCGGCGCGGCCAGCAGCATCGCGTAGAAGGCCGCCTTGAGGGTACCGAACGCCAGCGGCGAAAGGCTCAGCTTGGGCTCGAAATCACCGGTGGCCGACGTCGACTGCCAGACGTAGTCCGGCTCCGGATAACTCTCGTACCAGACCTTGCCCCACAGCGCATCCCAGGAAATCTCCGGGTGCGGGTTGTCGATCACGAAGCGCTGCAGCCCGTTGCCGGACTCCACCAGCAAACGTGTCGCGCGAGGCGACATGGCGGCGATCGCCGCACCCTCGGCGACCTGCTCGGTGAGCAGCGTGCGATGGGCGGTGCTGTGAAAAATGCCCAGGGTCCCGTCGTTGTCCAGGGCGAGAAAGCCCTTGCGACGCTCTTCGGGAAGGATCTGGGTGATCGGCTGGTCGTCCAGTTGAAAGTTGCGCACATTCTTCAATTCGGACTGGCCGTCATTGCTGCGCACCATGAACCACTGACTGATGCCCCCGGTCGAATCGCCGACCATCAGCGAGATACCGCCCAACAGCGAAGCCACCGTGGTGATCTCGCCTTTGCCACTGAGCAGCTTGTAGCGACCGTTGAGTTGCTTGCGGCGAAGATCGAACACATCGACGCTGGCGCGTCCGCTCACGGCGAACAGCCACATGTGACGCGGATCGATGCGCAGCGCCTTGATCGGCTCGGAGAGCTGCGGCAGATCCATGCGCTCCTCTTCGAGGCTTTTCTCACCGGTCATCAGGTTTTCGGTAGCGGTAATCTTCAGGGCCTGGACAGCTCCGTCGGTTGCACCTGCGACCATCAGGGTGTCGCCGTTCAGGCTGACCGCTGCGTGGGCAATCGGCCGGCCCTGCGGGTCGAGCTGCAGCGGCTCCTGACCGAATGGGTAATCCAGTTGCGGAGTAATGGTCTTCTCGCCGCCTGGATAGCTGACCTTGTAGTTGTGCTCGACCACCAGCACCTGGCCGTTGTCCAGGCCCAGCACGATCCGCCGGTTGCCGGGCACGTCCTGCCCGATCGAGACGATGCGGCTGCCGGCCGGAATCGGCAGCTCGAGGGTGCGCAGGGATTCACCGGTCCGCAGCGTGAAGAAACGCACCATTCCATCGGCGCCCAGGCGCATCGCGACCTGGTTCTGTTCTTCCATCGCCAGCAACAGCGGCTCGCCCGCATCGGCCAGCCATGCCGGCTGCTGGACGTCCCGCGCGTCGAGCTCGGCGCCCTGGAACATGGGCGCAACGACCTGGGCAAGGTAGAAAAAGATCAGGCAGATCGCGCCCAGTACGGCGAGCCCGCCAATGGAGACGTACCAGCGCGCCAGGTTGTCTTTCAGCGCACGGATGCGGCGCTTGCGTTGCAGAGCCGGGGTATTGAAGTCCAGCCGTTGCACATCGGAATTCGCGCTCATGGTCTCGATATCGTTCATGCGAAGGTTCCTGGCCACTCAGGCCGCTAAAACTGCTGCGCCGCTCTGGCGCGAGTCGTTTCCAGGCTTGGTGGCCGGTCGGGCGCCTAATTTAATGCAGCTGTGTGACAGAAAAATTACAGCAAGGTGACGCGACGACGCCCACCAGCGCGCATGGCGTGGCGGGCGTCTGTCTCAGGCTAGCCGCGAGCGCGGCAGGCCTGGCGTCAGGTCTTAGTTCTGCAGACCCAGATCATTCAGCGTCTTGTCGACGACTTTCTTCGGCAGCGGGATGTAGCCATCCTTGACGACCACTTCCTGACCCTGCTTCGACAGCACAAGCTTCAGGAACTCGGCGTCGATCGGGCTCAGCGGCTTGTTTGGCGCCTTGTTGACGTAGACGTAGAAGAAGCGAGCCAGCGGGAACTTGCCAGCCAGTGCGTTCTCTTCGTTGGCTTCAAAGGCTTCGCCGCCCTTGGACAGGGGCACGGCGCGAACGCTGGAAGTCTTGTAGCCGATACCCGAGTAGCCAATGGCGTTCAGGGTGCTGGAGATCGACTGCACCACCGAGGCCGAACCCGGCTGCTCGTTCACGTTAGGCTTGAAGTCGCCCTTGCACAGCGCTTCTTCCTTGAAGTAGCCGTAGGTTCCGGATACCGAGTTGCGACCGAACAGCTGGATTGGCTTGCTTGCCCATTCGCCGGTCAGACCAACGTCACCCCAGGTCTTGATGTCCTGCTCGCCACCGCACAGGCGGGTGCTGGAGAAGATGGCGTCGACCTGCTCGATGTCCAGGCTCTTGATCGGGTTGTCCTTGTGGACGAACACGGCCAGGGCGTCGATGGCGACCGGTACGGCAGTCGGCTTGTAGCCGTACTTCTCTTCGAAGGCTTGGATTTCGTTGTCCTTCATCGGACGGCTCATCGGGCCGAGGTTGGCAGTGCCTTCGGTCAGCGCTGGCGGTGCAGTGGAGGAGCCAGCGGCCTGAATCTGGATGTTGACGTTCGGGTAGGCACGCTTGAAGTCTTCAGCCCACAGGGTCATCAGGTTGGCCAGGGAGTCGGAACCGACGCTGGACAGGTTGCCGGATACGCCGGAGGTCTTCTCATAGGTCGGCAGTGCTGGATCAACCGCGGCCACTGCGTTGGCAGCGCCTACACCAGCGGCAACGAAGGTCAAGGCCGCCATCAAACGATTCAGTTTCATTCCATGCTCCTAGCAGGGTGTTCAGTGTTTGGAACGGGGGCCATTGTCTGCAGGCCGTGTGAACACTCTATGAATGGAATGTGACAATCTGGTGACGGCATTGAACTTTCGGTCACCTCTGTCGCTGCCGCCTCCTACAGCCGCTATACTCGCCCGGCCCGCACTACCGCGGGCCTTTCGCGCCAGAACAACAAACGCGCCGCGAGTCGACGATGAAAGAATACGAACAGGAAGATCCGATCCCCCAGGGCGACCTGGCCTTGCAACTGACCGCTCTGCCCCGTGAAACCAATGGTTTCGGCGATATCTACGGAGGCTGGCTGGTCTCGCAAATGGATCTGGCCGGAACCGCCATGGCCAGCCGCGTCGCTGCCGGGCGCGTGGCCACGGTCTCCATCGACCGCATGGCTTTCATGGTGCCGGTGGCAGTTGGCGCGCAGCTGTCTTTCTACACCCAGACGCTGGATGTCGGTCGTAGCTCGATCCGCATGCTGGTGGAAGTCTGGAGCGATGACCCGCTGTCCAGCGAATGGCGCAAGGTCACCGAGGCGGTATTTGTCTTCGTCGCCATCGACGGCAGCGGGCGCACCCGCCCGGTCACCCCCCGCCGCTGATCGAACGATCCGGCGGCCCGGCGGCCTGGCGTCAGCCCATCACGTAGCGATTCTTGCCGGCCTGCTTGGCCTGGTACAGCGCCGCATCGGCGGCCTGGTAGAGCTGCTCGGCACTCTGGCCAGGCTGCCACAGCGCAATCCCGACACTGGTGGTCACCAAAGCGCCCTGCACCGGCGCAGGATGCGGCACGGCCCGCTCGGCCAATGCGCAGAGAATCTGTCCGGCGATGGCCTGCGCCGACCTGGCATCACAGTCGAGCAACAGCAAGGCAAACTCCTCTCCCCCCACCCGTGCCGCCAGATCCATCGGCCGCCTCGAAAACCGCCCGAGCAGCTCTCCGAATATCCGGATCAGCGCATCACCGGCCGGATGACCAAGGCTGTCGTTGTAAGCCTTGAAGTTGTCCAGATCGAGCAGTAGCAGCGCCACCGGCTGACGATCGCGGCGTGCCTGCAACAGCGTCCTCGTCAGCGCGGTGTCGAAGCTGCGGCGGTTGGCCAGCCCGGTCAATGAGTCGTGCTGCGCCACCCAGCCAAGCAGCTGGCGCACCAGGAACTGCTCACGCTGGGAATATTCGTGGATGTAGCGGCTCACTGCGCCAATGAACAGCAGCAACAGGTAGTAGCTGACGGAAATCCAGTGCACCTGCATGTCGTCTGAAGGCAGTACCACGGCGGCAATGAGGATATCGAAAAGAACGATGGCAACCGCGCTGGCCAGTGCGCGCCAGAAGGTGATACCAAGAAAGAAGAACGAGCAAACGATCAGCAATCCCGCGCCATAGCGAAACGCCAGCTCCGGCTGGACGAGCTCGTAGTGAATGTCGATGCGCGACGCGACCACGCCCACCAGTACTAGCAACAGGGGAAACAGGCGGTTGGCGATCAGCCGGACCCGTTTGTGGAAGATCGTCATGAAAAGGATCGCGATGCCGGGGACCATCTGCAGCAGGCGCAACAAGGTCAGCTCCCTCAGCCAGCCCGGGTCCGAGTGGGCGAACAGCTTTCGCTCGACATACAGGTAACCGCCGACCACCAGCAACAGCAGACAGGCACCAAGCACCTGAGCCAGACGCGCCTGATAATCCAGATAGCGGCGAAACTCGCGTTCCAGCTCAGGCGCAAAGAGCAGATGACGGAAGCCTCCGAGCAGCTGCCTGCCGTAGGGCGTATCCCGAAAATCTTCGGCAGACTGGAGTTCAAGGGTTTGCATCGACGCGGCTCGTAAACTGGCGTGACGATGATATCACTTAGACATCACACCGGTTGATTTCCCGATGAACGCGTGGCAGTGCGTGCTCCGCTGAAAGCCTGCCAGGTTGCGGCGCCCCGCGGCAGGCGCCACTATCTATCAACCTACGCTGATGGATGTATCCGTGACCGCCCTTCTGCTTGCTCTCTGGCCTCTCTTCGCCCTGATCATTGCCGGATATTTCCTGCGCCTGCGGGAATTCCCAAGCGAAGCCTTCTGGCCCGGTGCCGAGCGGATCAACTACTTCGTCCTCTTCCCAGCGCTATTGTTCAGCAGCCTCGCAACCGCACCGCTGGACAACCCAGCCCTGCCTCGTCTGGCCGCGGCGGTCATGCTGGGTCTAGGCGCGGCCTGGCTTGTTCTGCTGGCCATGAAACGAGTGCGAGGTTGGCCGGCTGCACGTTTCGGCGCGTTTGCCCAGGGCGGGCTGCGCTTCAATACATACCTTGGGCTGGCCGCAGTGGGCAGCCTGTTCGGCAAGGAGGGTCTGGCGCTGGCGGCCTTGATGCTGGCGCTCATGGTGCCCACGGTGAACGTGATGTCGGTCTGGGCGCTAACGGCCGAGCGCGGCGTCAGCCTACGTGGCTTACTGCTGCCAATCGCCAGGAATCCTTTGATCCTCGCCTGCCTGGCCGGCGCACTCGTTAACTTCTCCGGACTGGGATTGCCCGGTGGTACCGATCGGCTGCTCAGCCTGCTCGCAGCGGCGAGCCTGCCCTTGGGCTTGCTGTGTGTCGGTGCCGCATTGAAACCACGTGAGCTCGGCGGTGAAATTCCCGCGCTCGGCTGGAACAGCGCCCTGCGCCTGCTGGCGGTTCCGCTGCTCGCCTACGGCGTTGCCCGCCTGCTGCACTTGCCAGCGATGGAATCAACCATCATCGTGCTGTTCTTCGCCCTGCCCACCGCTCCCACCGCCTATGTGCTGACCCGCCAGCTCGGCGGCGACAGCCACCTCATGGCCGGCATCATCACCCTGCAGACACTGCTCGCCGCCGCCAGCCTGCCGCTGATACTGATGCTGCTAAACGGCTGAAGCCGTCGCACGGCTGCGACAAACCACACAGCCTTGCCCAGCCCCGAGTCGGCGTTAGCGCCATGCTGATCGGGCAAACGCGCATCCAGGGCGATGCCGCGTCGATCGCTAAGCAAAACGGCGAAGCCCGCCGGGTAAGCCCGGCGACAAAGGCGGCGAGCTCGGTCGGCCACGATGCAGGCGCCGTCTTGGCACGCATCAGATCAGCAGGTGTAGAACAATCCTGGGTTGTCCTGCTAGAACAGACTGAGCTGATCCCCCGGCGGCTCCGCTATTGGCCGTGGCACCGACGAATCGTGGGCGGTCGCGGCCCCGCCGGCCGGTTTCGGCGCTACGCTCAGTTGCTCGGCCAGCCCGGCCGCCCGTTCGGCACGGGTGTTTACCGCCTCGGCCAGGCGCGCCGGCAACGCCCAGATCTCGACCTTGCGCTTGGCGCGGGTGATGCCGGTGTAGAACAGCGATCGAGTCAGCAGCGGGCTGGGCTGATCGGGCAACGCCAGCAGCACTTCGGCGAATTCCGAGCCCTGGCTCTTGTGCACCGTCATGGCAAAGGCGCTGTCGTGGCTCGGCAGCCGTGCCGGCGCGAAGCCGCGGTAACCGTCGTCACCCTCGAAGAACACCCGCAGGCCCTGCTCGGTTTTCAGGCACAGGCCGATATCGCCGTTGAACAGGCCCAGCGCGTAGTCGTTCTGCCGGACCATCACCGCGCGGCCGGGATACCAGCGCTCGCGGGCCGGCACGCCGAGGCGGCGTCTAAAGCGTGCTTCCAGCGCCTCGTTGATGCCAGTGACGCCAAAGACGCCTTCGCGTTGGGCGGTCAGTGCGCGGAAGCCGTTGAAGGCTTCGAACGCAGCGGATGGATCGGCGTGCCGCGCAGCCTGCAGATAAGGTGCGTAGCCCTGTTCCAGTCGCTCGATCAGCGTCGTAGGGCTGGGTGCTGCGTTCCAGGCCAG
Organism: Stutzerimonas sp. C6.4V; assembly: GCF_058536345.1. Lineage (NCBI taxonomy): Bacteria > Pseudomonadati > Pseudomonadota > Gammaproteobacteria > Pseudomonadales > Pseudomonadaceae > Stutzerimonas > Stutzerimonas sp. C6.4V. Next base: position 938,252 of record NZ_JBZUBM010000002.1, on the reverse strand, counting down.
ATCCGAGCGACCTTCCCGCAGGAGCGTGACCGTGCCCCTGGCATCGCCTCCATTGATCCGCCGCGCCAGCTCCCCGATGCCGCTGTCGCCGGCAAAGCGGTGGCTGTGGGTGAGCAGCACCACGGCATCGCCCAGGCGCGATCTTGGGGTGTCCACCGCTACGTTTTGCCAGGTGATGCGTTGCAGATCGGCCGCCGCCTGGCTATCGAAGCCACGCCCTTCACAGAGTTCGGCAAATACCGCGCCGGCCTCCACGGCAGCCAGCTGATCCTTGTCGCCGAGCAGGATCAGGCGCGCCTTTGGCGGCAACGCGGCGACCAGCTTGGCCATCAGCGCCAGGTCGACCATGGACGCCTCGTCCACCACCAGCACGTCCAAGGCCAGTGGATGGGTTGCATCATGGCGTACCTTGGGGCTATCACCGCGGCTGCCGAGCAGGCGATGCAGGGTGCGCGCCTCGTCCGGTAGCGCTTCTTTAACCGCATCGCTGACCGGCAACTCTGTCTTGGCGTTGCGGATTGCCTCGGCCATGCGCGCCGCGGCTTTGCCGGTGGGTGCCGCGAGGCCAATGGCCAGGCGCTCGCCGCCGGGCTGTTCCAGCAGCGCTGCGAGTAAACGGACAACGGTAGTGGTCTTGCCGGTACCGGGACCACCGGAAATCACCGCCAGGCGCCGGCGTACCGCCTGGGCGGCGGCCAGGCGTTGCCAGTCGGGGCTTTGCTGGTTGAAGGCGAACAGCCGCGCCAGACTGTTGGCGAGCCGCGCTTCGTCCACCTCGGGCGCATCGCCGGCACGGGCCAGCAGCTGTTCGGCCAGCTGCTGCTCGTAGGCTTGGTAACGGGCCAGGTAGAGCCGGTTGCCGACCAGGGTCAGCGGCGCGTAGTCGCCTGGCGCACCGACCAGCGAGGAGGCTTCGAGCTGAGCGCGCCAGACGGACAGAGCCGGCACGCTGAGATCGACCTCGGGCCAGGGCCGCCTGCCGGCCTGTCGCTCCAGCGGCAGACAGACATCGCCGGCCGACAGCGCCTCGCAGCACAGCGCCGCCGCGACCAGAACCGGCTCGGACACATCTGGCTCGAGCCGTTGCAGGCTGGCCATGAAAGCACGCTCCAGCGGGCCGAAGGGTAGCTTTGCGAGCTCCACTAGATCCATGTGCATCACCGTCCCTCCTCGAACAGTCGATCCAGCGCATCGAGCAGCGCATCGTCCGGCCGCGCGAAGTAGACGCCGGCCTCAGGCATGCCACGCAGGAACAGGTAGAAGGCGCCACCCAGGTGCTCGTCGCGAAAATCCACCAGGCGCTGACGCAGGAAGCGGCGCAGCGCCACCAGGTAGATCAGGTATTGCAGGTAGTAGTGCTCGCCCGCCAGCGCCTGCAGCAGCCGCTCGCCGCCGTAGTAGCTGGCATCCGGGCCGAGCCAGTTGGATTTGTAGTCGGCGATGTACCAGCGGCCGTCGTGCTCGAAGGTCAGGTCGATGAATCCCTTCAGAAAGCCCTTGAGGCTGTCGAATTCCAGCCGCGCTGCCGCCTCGCGCAGGGGCGCGGCGAGACCGTTGGCCGGGTCGGTTAACAAACCGCGCAGGCGCGTTACATCCAGGTCCCGCACAGGAAAGGTGAAGCCCAGTTCCGGCAGGCGTCTGGCCGATTGCAACGCAGCGAGGGTCAGGCCGGCGCCATCCATATCTGTGTCGAGCACCTTTTGCAGATGCGCCGTAGCGATGTCCTTCCACTCCAGCGGCAAGCCATAGGCCTGCAATGCCGGCTCGACCAGCTCTGGCAAGGCATCTTTGCCACGCGCCCAGTCCTCGAGAATGGCATGCAGGCAGGTACCGGCCCGAGCACCGCGTGGGAAGGCGAAGAAGCCGCTGCCCGGCTCGCCGGCATCGGGCATCGCCAGGGCGTCGCGGTCCGGCGCTTCCATGTGCATGCCGGCGGCCAGCCCGGAGAAGCTGCCGATGCGCCAGGCGCTGTAGAGGCTGCGGTTGAGCTGCGCCAGCTGCTCGGGCGGCGCTGCGCGGCTGCTGCCCTGGGTGCTGGCCTCACGCGACTCGAGCGGCAGGCAGGCCATGCGCCCGTCGCTCGCGGCGACCAGCCGCTCGATGGCCAGACGCAGGCTACCGCCGTTAAGGTCGCTCAGATGATTGCCCAGTTCGCTCAACGGCTTCTCACCCGGCAGCTCACGACCGTGCAGCAGCCAGGCGAGGGCGCTGCTGTGCAGACCTTCGTCGGCGAGTGTGCCGTCCTTCTTTGGCTTGCACAGGCACACCGGCCCCCAGTGCAGCCAGAGCCGGTCGCGCGCACGGGTCAGGGCGACATAGGCCAGGCGCAGCTGTTCGGCGAACGCTTCCTGGCGCGCGCGCTCAAGGTTTGCTTCGAGGTTGTCACTCCCCAGGTCCAGCAGCGGCTGGCCATCGGCATCGTGGCAACGGGCGCTGTCGGGATTCTTGCCGAGCAGCTTGCCGTCCCAAAGAAACGGGCAGAACACCAGCGGGTATTCCAGCCCCTTGCTGGTGTGGATGGTGACGATCTGCACGCGCTCGGCATCGCTTTCCAGACGCAGCAGGGCTTCCTCACCAGCGCCTTCGCTGCCGCGCTGCAGGTTGAACCAGGCGAGCAGCGGTTCCAGCCCCGGCCGCAGCAGGCTTTCGGCCTGCAGCAATTCGCCCAGGTGTAGGAGGTTGGTCAGCCGCCGCTCACCATCCACTCGCGCCAGCAGGCGTTCGGCCACCGCCTGTTCGTCGAGCCAGGCACGAAACACACGCATGAAGCCCTGCTGCTGCCAGAGCTGGTGATAGCGCTCGGCGGCCTCGCGCTCGGCGTCCCACTGCTGCTGGTCGTCCTGACAACGCGCCAGATCGGCAGCACTGCGCCCCAACAGGCGCGTGGCCAGCGCATAGCGCAGCAAGCCCTCACGGCCGGGCTCGGCGTAGGCGGCCAGCACGGCGGCCAGCTCGGTGGCTTCCTCGCTGCGCCAGACGCTATCGCGACCGCGCCGCACGCTGGGCACGCCGCGCGCGGATAATTCATCGGCAATCATCCCGGCCTGACGATGGTTAGCCACCAGCACGGCGATATCGCCCCCTTTCAAAGGGGTGAACACGCCGTTCTGGTCGAAACCGGCGCGGCCCTCGGCGGCACCGGCCAGTTGCAGCGCGATGCGCCGTGCGGTGTCGCTCGCTGCCAGCTGCGCGGCCTCGCCCTTGCCCAGCGGATCATCGCCCAGCCAGACCAACGACAGCGGCGCAGCGTTGTCCTCCTCCACGAGGCGAAGGCTGGCGCGCGGTTTGTCGGCTGCGCCCACTGGCGGATAACGCAGGTCCCGCTGAGCGAAGGGCTGCGGATGGTCGAACAATTGATTCAGCGCGGCGATCAGCTCGGGCGTGGAACGGTAGTTGGTGGGCAGGTTGAAGGGCTCGCGATCGGCCTGCTGCTTGGCCGTCATATAGGTTGCCAGGTCAGCGCCGCGGAAGGCGTAGATCGCCTGCTTGGGATCGCCGACGAAGCACAGCGAGGCATCACGACCCTTGGCATAAATGCGGTCGAAGATGGCGTACTGGATCGGGTCGGTGTCCTGGAACTCGTCGATCAGCGCCAGCGGATAGGTGGCGCGCAGCGAGGCCGCCAGGTCCTCACCGACCGGCCCCTGCAGCGCCTGATCCAGACGATTGAGCAGGTCATCGAACGCCAGCAGGCGCTGCGCTGCCTTGCGTTCGGGCAGCTCGCGGTTGAGCCGCTCCAGCAGCGCGACCTGCAGGGCAATCAGCCGCTGCTCGCCGGCCGGCAGCGCCTCGGCAACCCGGTCGGCGAGCGCGTCCAGCGCATGGGCCAGTTCGCAGACGGGCGCGTCATGTCCCTTCTTGCAGGCCTTGGTCAGGGCGCGTACACCAAACTTCGCGGCGCCGTCGGGTAAATCGAACATAACCGCCGGGTCGGCGAAGTAGGCGTCCAGTTCGGCCTGCCAGGGCGCGAACTTGATGCTCTTGTGGGTGCTCTGGCTGAGCCCGCCATGGGCCAGCAGCTCGGCGACCCAGGCGGGGCCCGCTTGCTTCCACAAATCAGCGGCGCGCTGCCAGGCGGCCTCGACCGGGCGCAGATCGGCCGCAACCGGTGCACCCTGCGGCTCGACCCGCAGATAGGGCTTGCCCAGATGACTGCGCAGCCGTTGGCGCAACCACACCGGCGTGATTCGACTTTTGGCGAGAAAGCGCGCCCAGGCCGGGTCGGCGTCGGCCAGCTCGCTGCGCCAGGCGTCGGCGAGCAGCGCGTCGATGATCTCGCGGTCATCGGCGGTCAGCTCGCTGTCGAAATCACCGCCGGCCTCGAAAGCCGCGTCCTGCAGGGCGCGCTGGCAGAAGCCGTGGATGGTGAAGATCGCCGCCTCGTCGAAACCATGTACCGCCAGCAACAGGCGGCGGCGCGAGGCTTCGTCCGGGTAGCGGGCATGCAGGCGATTGAGGAAGCCATCATCGCTCGGCGTGCCGTCATAGACAGCCAAGAGATCGGCCAGCCGCGCGCGAATGCGCTCGCGCAGCTCGGCGGTGGCCGCGGTGGTGTAGGTGACCACGAGGATCTGCCCCACTGACAGCTGCCGCTCCAGCAACAAGCGGGCATAGAGAGCAGTGAGCGTCCAGGTCTTGCCGGTGCCGGCGCTGGCCTCGATCAGCGAGCGGCCGTCGAAGGGCGAGTCGAGAAGGTCGAGTTTCATGGCTTGATCCTCCGAGCCAAAGCCGACTTTGCAGTGCTGGCCGCACCCTCGGGTTGCGCCCCGCTGGGCGCCTTACTTTTCTTTGCCCGCGCAAAGAAAAGTAAGCAAAAGAAAGCGCGCCCCAACATCCAGGTCTGGCCGCTGCGCGGCCAGACTTCCCTCGCTCCGGCGCTGCTCCGGGGGCACGTCATGACGGGGCGTCCCTGCCCCGTCATTCCTCGCTCGGCATCCATGCCTCGCGTCCCCCTACACAACGCCTGCGCTCGGCCTCCTGAAGGGGATTCATGCGGGGCCTGACAGTGCGTGCCGGTGATGCCAACACCGGAGACACGGATGTCGAAATAAGCTGGCGCCGCGGACCGGGGCCCCTCAGGAGGCCGAGTGGAATCGCTGCGCAGGCGGTCGAGCGGCATGGATGCCGCGAGAGCAGCGATGGGCCAGGGATGGCCCTTCGCTGCGTGCCGCCGGAGCAGGGATGGAGCGAGGGAACCCCGGCGCAGCCGGGGCCGGATGCGGGGTGTGCTTTCTCTTTGGTTACTTTCTCTTTGCACCGGGCGACGATCCGCAAGCAAAGAGAAAGTGACTCGCCCGTCAGGGGCGAAACCTTGACCGTCGAACAGGCACGACACCAAGTGCAGGCACAATGCTTCAAACGTCATCGCTCTGCTCCTCTCCATCCGCCAACGCATCCAGCCCCGGGCCGATCAGCTGTTCGGCCAGGGTTTCGAAACGCTCGTCCAGCGGATCTCGGTCACGAAAGGCGAGCCTGTTCCAGGGGTCTTCGGTCTCGGCGGCAATGGGGCTGAACTCGGCGCCGAGCCAGGCTTCGCGGGCGCGCTTGCGGGCGCAGTCCAGCGGCTCGCTGCCGCGGCTCGGCTTGCGGTAGCCGCGGGCGAACGCCTGGCTGCTGCGCGGCAACAGCGGCAGCGGCTCGCGGATCGCGCTGCGGTAGGCCACCAGCCAGGGCTCCAGCAGCTCGGCGGCATTGGTCAGCGGCGCCAGCTGCCAGTCACCGGCCGGCGACAGCATCAGACTGTGGCGTTCGATGCCGGGCGTGGCGGACAGGTTGAGCAGCAGATGACGCAGCCAGAACGGCGGCAGGTCCCATTCGCCAAGTTTGCCGAGCTTCCAGCCGAACAGTCCGGCCGGGGTGACGCCGTCAAGCCAGCCATGCACGCGCACGCCGGCCAGGGTGACATCCACCGGCAGCGGTTCGGGCACCGCGTCCGGGCGCCGCTCGAACAGCCGCGGCGCGAAGGCACGCACCGGCCCGCGCAGCTTGCCCCACAGTGCCTGGCCCAGTTCGCCGGTGGGCAGCCAACCCGCTGCACAGGCCATGCGGCGCTCGTCCTCGTCACTCCAGCCCTGCTCCATCGCTTGCAGCGACAGGCGCCGCAGGCCGTTCCAGGCCGGCATTTCCAGATCGAAGGGCTCATCGCTGGCGAGCGATTCCTGGTCGTAGGCCAGGCGCAGGCCAAGGCGCTGTTCGAGCAAAAAGCGCGCCGGATGGCGGAAACACTGCAACAGCTGCAACGGCTCGATGGTCAGCCAGGCCTCATCCGGCTCGGCGAGCAGGCTGGCGAAGGGTTGCGCCTGCGCCTGTGGTGGCTCGGCCAGGCGCTGGGCGGCGCGGAACCAGGGCAGCGAATAGCCGGCACAGGGCGCCTCGCCGAAATTACGCGGAGAGAACGGCTGCAGCGGATGCGCGATAAGGATCTTTTCGCTGGCCTTCGGTGCTTTCGGTTGCGAGGCATTGGTGCTGGCAGGCTCACGGCAGATCGCGGTCATATCGACGGCCTCGAGCACCTCGCTGAGCAACACCGAGGGCGGCAGCACGGCGTTGTCGCGCGGGTCGCGGCCGACATAGGACAGGTACAGCGCCTGGCGCGCCGAGAGCAGCGTCTCCAGCAGCAGGTAGCGGTCGTCGAGGCGCCGCGCCCGGTCGCCACGGCGCGGATGCCGGCCGATCAAATCGAAGCCCGACGGCGGCGTGCGCCGCGGGAAGGCGCCATCGTCCAGGCCGAGCAGACAGACCACGCGGAACGGCAGGCTGCGCATCGGCACCATGGTGCAGAAGGTCACCGCACCGGTGAGAAAGCCCGAGGCGCCGCCGCCCTGCTGCAACGCGGCGCTGAGCTGCTGGTGCACCAGTTCCAGCTCGATGGGCCGGGTGAGGTCGGCGGCCTGGGCCTGATCGCGCAGCGCCGCGCAGGCCTGGGACAGGAGCAGCAAGGTGTCGCCGGCTTCGCGCTCGTCGAATAGGGTGTCGATCAGGACCTGCAGGTCATCCGCCCACTCGGCCAAAGGGCGCGGGCGGGCCAGTTGATCGGCCAGGCTGCCGAGCCGTTCGACGAAGTCCACCAACCGCCCAAGCAGCTGCCCGCGCGCGCCTTCCAGCGCATCCAGCGGCCAGTGCTCGCCCAGCAACGGCGCGTTGTATCCGGCCAGTTGCGGCGGTGCGGCGAAGCCCAGCAGCAGGCGGTCCAGTCCCTGGCGCCAGGTGAAGGCTGATTCATCGGGCAAGCCCAGGCGAACACGCTGGCTGCCGTCACGCCCCCAGCGCACGCCGGCTTCGCGCAGCCAGTCGCGCAGCAGCGGCAGGTCCTCGCTTTCGATCCCGGCGCGACGGGCGATGGCCGGCTGTTCCAGCCAGGCGAGGATTTCCTCGGCGGCGAAACGGCTCTGCGCCAGCATCAGCAATTCAAGGAAGGCCTCGATCAGCGGCACCTCGGCGCGCAGGCTGCGGTCGGCGAGGCTGTACGGAATCCGCGGGCTGCCCTCGCGCGGGGCGAACACCGCTTCGATAAAGGGCGCGTAGCGCTCGATGTCCGGCGTCAGCACCACCACTTGATCCGGGCTCAGCGAGGGATTGCCGGCGAATCGCGCCAGCAGCTGGTCGTGAAGAATCTCCACCTCGCGCAGCGGCGAGTGGGCGATATGCACTTCCAGCGAGCGGTCGTCCTCGGCCAGGGTGATGCGCTCCTCTGGCTGGCGGGTGCGCAGGCGCAGGATGTCGTTCTGCAAGGCGTGCAGCAGGCTGTCGTCGTGCAGGTCTTCGTCTTCGGAATACAGGCCGAATTCCTGACTGCCTTCGCTGGCGGTCAGGCTGAACAGCGAGTCGAAAAAGTCGCGACCCTGCTTACCGAGACTCGCCAGCAGCGGATGGCCGACATCCAGATACCAGTCATCGGCGCCGGACGGCTGGGGAGCTACTGCGCTCGAGGAGGCTTCGTTAAAACCCAGCTCGGGATGCTCATGTACGGCCTGTACACTCCGCTCCCTCGCCGGGTTTTGCCTCGCCTGCTCTTCGCTCGCGACGCTCCCCAGCCGCCCGGAAGAAGGAAGCTGCCGTGCCAGCTCGCGGATATCGCGAATCTCGCCCCAGGCCTCGCGGCTCGGGTTGAGTGCGCAGACGACTACATCGATATGCCGCGCCAGGCCGTCGAGCACGCGCAGGTGGTGCGGCGGCAGGCTGCTGATGCCGAACACCAAGAGGCGCTCGGGCAGATTGGGTAGTGGCTCGTCACTGTAGAGCCGCTGCAGGAGGTCGCCGAGTAGCCGGGCGCGGTGCGGGTGACCGTCCTTGGTCAGCTCGCGCCAGAGCAGCGCCTGCCAGGCTTCGTCCGGGCCGAGATCGAGGGTTTCGCCACGCTCCCAGGCCGCCAGCCAGTCGTCGCGATAGAGGAGGTACTGGTCGAAGACGTCTGCGATCTTCGCCGCCAGTGACAGCCGACGGCGCTCGTCGCCCCCGTCCAGGTACTGCGCCAGGCGCGGCGCGAGCTCGAGATTGGCCGGCTCGCATAGCCAGCCGTACAGCCGCCAGGTCAGGGTGGTCGGGGAGAAGGCCGATTGCTCCGGCAGGCTGCCCAGCACGGCGCGGCTCAGGTCCCAGACGAACTTGGCCGGCAGCTGCATCTCCAGCTGCATGGCGATGCCCTGCTTGCGCGCCAGTTCGAGAGTCAGCCAGCGGCCCATGCCCTGGCTCGGCACCACCACCAGCGCCGGGGCAAAGGGGTCGCTGAGTGGCTGGGCAAGCAGGCGCGTGGCCAGTTCGCCAAGGGTTTCGAGGTCAGGGGCGTGGTAGAGGCTGAGCATGAGGGCGGCTTCGACTGGATCAGCGGCCAAGGGTAGCAAGTTCCGGCCGGGCAGCGGGCAGAGTCGCGGATAGCCGTGCGGCGTTTTTTCCTACTCCTTTCGCAGGAACTCAACGGTTCTTGTGATCAATATCAATTCCCCCACCGGCCATAGGATATTCCATGACAGGCAGTCCCATGCACCTCTGCAGCCTGTCGCCTGCCTCAGGCTAGGAGCAACCGATGAAATTGAACAACCGCAACCTGCTGGTCCTTTCGTTAGGTGCGGCGCTATGTGCCTGCCCGCTGGCATATGCCGCCACCGATGGCGCCCAGGCCAAAGGCTCGGTCGAGCGCAGCCATGCGCGCCAGGCCAGCGCCCTGCTCGATCGCGCCGCCGCACATCTTCAGAAAAACGGGCCGGAGCAGGCCCTGGCAGCTTTCAACGATCCCAATGGCGGTTTCGTGGATGGCCAGCACTATGTGTTCGTTCTGGATACGGACGGCACCATGCTTGCGAGCAACGGTGCGTCGCGCGCGCTGGTCGGGCTCAACGTGATGGACCTCAAGGATGCCGCCGGCAAGCCCTTCATCCGCCAGATCGTCGAGGGTGCCAGCAGCGCTGACAGCGGCCAGGTGGACTACCACTGGCTGAACCCGGCCGACAACAAGGTCGAGAACAAGACCAGCCTGTACCGCAAGGTGGGCGATAAGATCCTGGCGGTGGGCTACTACATACCACGCTCGTCCGCCGAGCACGCGCAAAAGATGCTCGATGAAGCCGTGGCGCTGATGAAGCGGTCGGGTGGCGAAACCGCATTCAAGGCCTTCAACGACCCCCAGGGCGGCTTCGTGATGAATGACGAGTATGTGTTCGTTATCGGCCTGGAGGACGGCCAGTACCGCGCCAGCGGCGCTTCTCCAAACCTGGTGGGTGTCGATGTTCGCGAAATCACCGATGCCGCCGGTACGCCGCTGTTCAAGCAGATGATCGAACTGGCCAAGAACAAGGACAGCGGAACCGTCGACTATGTCTGGCGCAATCCGGCGACCAATGCGGTGGAGAAAAAGCACTCACTGATCCGTCGGGTCGACGACGTGCTGCTAGGCGTGGGCTACTACTCGCCCAACTGATGCAAGCGCAGCGGTTCATGACAATTTCGTGAACGGGCGGTTGCCGACCATGGTCAACCGGATATAACCCATAGCTGACCTCTCGCCTTTGGGAAGACTGGCTGTGCCTGTTGATCATCCTGTCGCCGGAGACCCTGCCCGATGTTGACGCTGTTGCATCTGCTGTCCTCCATCGCGCTGCTGGTCTGGGGTACGCATATCGTGCGTACCGGGATCATGCGGGTCTACGGCTCGCACCTGCGCAGGTTGCTCGGCCACAGCATGGCCAACGCGCCCATGGCCTTCACGGCTGGAATCGGCGTCACCGCGCTGGTGCAGAGCAGCAACGCCACGGCCCTACTGGCCATCTCGTTCGTGGCTCAGGGCTTGATGGCGCTGCCGACCGCCCTGGCGATCATGCTTGGCGCGGACGTCGGCACTGCATTGATGGCCCGCGTGCTGACCCTGGACCTGTCATGGCTGTCCCCGCTGTTCACTCTGGTCGGGGTCAGCCTGTTCCTCTCGCGCAAACAGACCCGTGCCGGTCAGCTCGGTCGCGTGCTGATCGGCCTTGGCCTGATCATTCTGGCGCTGCAGCTGATTGTTGCCGCTGCCGAACCCATCACCGAAGCGCGCGGCATGCGTGTGCTGTTCTCCTCTCTGGCCGGCGATACCCTGCTGGCCGTGGTAGTCGGCGCGCTGTTCGCGGTGCTGTCGTATTCCAGCCTCGCCGCCGTTCTGCTCACCGCAACGCTGGCCAGTGCCGGGCTGATCAGCCTGCCGGTGGCGCTGGGTGTAGTCATAGGTGCGAACCTCGGGAGCGGTGTGCTGGCCTGGCTCAATGCGACGCCACAGCCGGTGCCGGCCCGTCGAGTAGCGCTGGGCAATCTGCTGTACAAGCTCGCCGGCCTTGTAGTGCTGCCGTTCCTGCCGATGACGGTGGAATGGATGGCAACGCTCGGCTTCAGTGCGCAAACCCAGGTCATCGCCTTCCACCTGGCGTACAACTCGCTACGTTGCCTGGTGCTACTGCCAACGGTCGGCCTGATGGCCAGGCTCTGCGAGCGGGTACTGACGGAGCGGCCTCTGGATAACGGCATTGCGCAGCCGCGCCATCTCGACCCCACTGCGCTGGACACCCCCTCGCTGGCCCTGGCCAACGCCACACGCGAGACGCTGCGCATCGGCGATCTGGTGGAAACCATGCTGGCACACCTGCTCGAAGCCCTGCGTGAAGACCGTCCGGAGCCAGGCGAGGACATCCGCCGCCTGGACGACGATGTCGACGCGCTCTACAGCGGCGTCAAGCTCTACCTGGCGCGGATGCCACGCGAGGACCTGGCCGAACAGGAAAGCCGGCGCTGGGCCGAAATCATCGAATTGGCAATCAACCTGGAGCAGGCCGGCGACATCATTGAGCACATGCTGGGCAAGGTGCAGAACCTCAAAATTTCCAAGCGGCGCTCGTTTTCCGACAGTGGGCTGGACGAGCTTGGTCAGCTGCACAGCCTCCTCAGCGCCAACCTGAGCCTGGGCCTGTCGGTGTTTCTCTCCGGTGATTCCCACAGTGCGCGCCAGCTGCTGCAGCAGAAGCGTCAGTTCCGCAAGCGTGAGCGCGAACTGGCCCACGCCCATGTCCATCGGCTGCACCAGCAGGTGGTGGAAAGCATCGAGACCAGCGCCGCCCATCTGGAGCTGATTGCAGACATGAAGCGGCTCAACTCGTTGTTCTGCAGCGCGGCGTATCCGGCATTGGAGGGTTCCGGCAGCGGAAAGCCGCGCGTCTCGGGCGAAAGCCAGGCAGTGCGTGAAACGCGGGTCGAGCAGCAGCTGCCGCCGGGCAAGCCGGCCTGATCCACACGAGCCTGATGGCCGGTGCGGGCAAGAAAAACCCCGGCGATGCAGAGCATGGCCGGGGTTGAAGTCAGCGTCGAGAACGGATCAGTCCCGCTGCCGACGCCGCTGCATCCACACCACCAGTCCGAACAGCAACATAGCGGGCAGCCACATCCACTCCTTGGCCCAGCGGTCGGTGGGTGCGCGCACCGCCAGAATCTCCTGATCGAACTGCAATCCGAGCTCGGCGGCAGGGCTGCCGAAGGTCACGCTGTCGATCAGCACCTTGCCGTCTTCCTCATAGGTCATCACGCCCAGCTTCTCCAGCTTTTCCTCGCCGGTCTCGCCGTTCGGGATGGCGATCAGCAGGCTGAACTCACGCATGTCACCCACGGCGTCTTCACCCCGGATGCGCAGGCGCAGCTGACTGTCTTCCTCAACTGCATCCAGCGCCTGGACCAACTGCGTAGGCGGAATGTCACGGTAGGGGTCATGCACGATGTCCATCCAGAAGCCCGGACGGAACAGCGTGAAGGCGATCAACAGCAGCAGCACGTTTTCGTACCAGCGGCTGCGCACCAGGAAGTAGCCCTGGGTACCGGCTGCGAAGATCAGCATGGCCAGTGTCGCGATGACGAAGATCACCATTCCGTGCCAGAACGACACATCGATCAGCAACAGGTCGGTGTTGAAGATGAACAGGAATGGCAGCGCGGCAGTACGCAGGCTGTAGTAGAAGGCCACCACACCCGTCTTGATCGGGTCACCCTTGGACACGGCAGCCGCGGCGAATGAGGCCAGCCCCACCGGCGGCGTCACGTCAGCCATGATGCCGAAGTAGAAGACGAACAGGTGCACCGCGATCAGCGGCACGATCAACCCGCTCTGCGCCCCCAGGGCCACCACAACCGGCGCCAGCAGGCTCGATACCACGATGTAGTTGGCGGTGGTGGGAAGCCCCATGCCGAGGATCAGACTGAGGAAAGCCGTGAGCAGCAGCATCAGCAGCAAATTGCCCATGGACAGCAGCTCGACCAGATCGGCCAGCACCAGGCCAACCCCGGTTTGCGATACCGCGCCCACAATGATTCCGGCCGCCGCCGTGGCGATGCCGATACCGATCATGTTGCGCGCGCCGGCAATCAGGCCTTCGCGCAAGTCGATCACGCCATCCATGAAGCTGCCGTGCTGGTGGGCGCCGTCACGACGCATCCAGCTCAGCAGTGGACGCTGGGTCAACAGGATGATGACCAGCATCACCGAGCCCCAGAAGGCAGACAATCCGGGAGACAGGCGTTCGACCATCAGGCACCAGACCAGCACCACCACCGGCAGCAGGAAATGCAGCCCGGAGAGCAATACAGGGCGGGTCTGGGGAAGTTTTTCCAGCGGCGCGTCGGGGTCTTCGGCCGGCAGCGGCGGGTTGCTTGCGGCGATCTTCAACAGCCCCAGGTAGACCACCGTCAACAGTGCCCCAACCACCCATATCGCCGCATCACCCAGGGCAGGCTTGAGCCAGCCCAGTCCGTAGTAGACCGTCAGAGACAGACCGGAAATCAGCGCGGCACCAAAGGCAAAGCCGATCAGCCGCTGCATCCACGGCTTGGCCACGTTGGCCCGCGGCAATGCTGTGAGGCCGAGCTTGAGCGACTCCAGATGAACGATGTAGACCAGCGCGATATAGGAGATCAGCGCCGGCAGAAAGGCGTGTTTGATGACTTCCACATAGGGAATGCCGACATATTCCACCATCAGGAAGGCCGCCGCGCCCATGACGGGCGGCATGATCTGGCCGTTGACCGAGGAGGCGACTTCAACCGCACCGGCCTTTTCGGCAGTGAACCCTGTGCGCTTCATCATCGGGATGGTGAAGGTACCGGTGGTGACGACGTTGGCGATGGACGAGCCGGAGATCAGGCCGGTCATCCCGGAGGCGACCACCGCAGCCTTGGCCGGGCCGCCACGGAAATGGCCGAGCATGCTGAAGGCCAGCTGAATGAAATAGTGACCGGCACCGGCGCGTTCGAGCAGCGCACCGAATAGCACGAACAGAAATACGAAACTGGTGGAGACACCCAGAGCGATACCAAACACGCCCTCGGTGGTGATCCACTGGTGGTTGGCCAGTGCGGTGAAACTCACGCCACGGTGAGCCAGCAGGCCCGGCATATAGGGACCGGCCAGGCTGTAGCCCAGAAATACCAGCGCAATCACGGCGAGAGCCGGGCCAAGCGCACGGCGGGTGGCTTCGAGCAGCAGTGGAATACCGATGCAGGCCGTCACCAGGTCCAGGGTGGTGAGATTGCCCGGCCTCTGTGCCAGCTGCTCATAGGCGATGAACAGGTAGCCTGCGCTCGCGGCAGCAATCAAACCGAGCGCGATGTCCATCAGCGGCACCCGATCACGCGGGGAGCGCTTGAAGGCCGGGTAGACCAGGAAAGCCAGGAGCAAGGCGAACGCCAGGTGGATCGAACGCGCCTCGGTGTTGTTAAACACACCGACGCGCAGCATGAAGGGCAACGGCGAGGCGATCCACAGCTGGAACAGTGACCAGAGCAGTGCCAGCCCGGCGATCAGCTTGGCCATCGAACCGGCAGGCGTGCGCGCACCGACGTCCTTGGCGATCAGCTCTTCAGTGGAAAGTTGGTTGTCTTGCATGGAATGAGGCCTGTTTTTTCAGGGAACGGAAACCGCGAAAACCCGCGGCACAGGGCACGCGGGTTTTCAGGCGAAAGCCGCGGACGGATAACCGTCCACAACGATGCAGCGAGCCGTGAGGACCGTTACATCCAGCCCCGTTCCTTGTAGTAACGCACGGCACCTTCGTGCAACGGCGCAGACAGACCGACCTTGATCATGTCTTCGGGCTTCAGGTCCTTGAACGCAGGGTGCAGTCGCTGGAAACGTTCGATGTTCTCGAACACCGACTTGACCAGCTTGTAGACCACTTCGTCGTCGACCTTGGAGGTGGTAGAGAGCACCGCCTTGCCGCCGATGGACTGGGTGGCGCTGTCGTTGCCCTTGTACATGCCACCCGGGATTTCAGCCTTGGTGTAGTAGCTCTTCTCGGACAGCAGCTTGTCGATTTCCGGGCCGGTGATTGGAACCAGAACGGCGTCGACGGTGGTGGTGGCTTCCTGAATCGCGCCATTGGGATGACCGACGAAGTAGGTCATGGCATCGATATTGTTGTCGCCCAGGGCGCTGGCCTGCTCGGCCGGCTTCAGTTCGGCTGCGAGCGCGAAGGCCGACTTGTCCCAGCCCTTCTCGTTCATGATTTCTTCGAGGGTATCGCGCTGACCGGAACCGGGGTTGCCGATATTGACGCGCTTGCCTTTGAGATCATCCAGGCTCTTGATGTTGGCGTCGCGGCGCGCCAGCACGGTGAAGACCTCGCTCTGCAGCGAGAAGACGGCACGGATGTCGTCCATGGCGCCTTCATTCTTGAACGGCTCCAGGCCTTCCATCGCCTTGTACTGGTGGTCCGACTGCATGATGCCGAAGTTGAATTCGCCGCTGCGCAGGCCGTTGACGTTCGCCACGCCGCCGCCACTGGCTGGCGCGTTGCACTTCAGGTCCTCGGCGTTACGGTTGACGAAGCGGCAGATCGACTGGCCGGCGACGTAATAAACGCCGGTCTGGCCACCGGTGCCGATGGTGACGAATTGTTCCTGCGCCTGAGCCACAGCGCTCAGACCGCTTCCCGCCAACGCGGCGGAAAATATCCATGCCAAGGATTTGCCTTTCATGGATTCACTCCTTATTGGTTGTTTTGGAATTGCCCCGCAGGCCTCGTGAGCCGGGCGGGAAGTCTGGAGTCTAGCAGGGTGACGGCAAATGCGAACTTTGCCCGGTCGTCATTAGCAGCATCTGCCATCCGTATCGCCACCGCGCCCAACCGCGGCAGGCATCGCTATGGACCCGCAGCATGGCAAGCGGTTCGCCTGGTGACCGATGGGTCAGATCCGGAAATGGTCCGCCCTCATGACGCCTGAGCGGCTAAATCGCACGGATCGGCCAGGATGATTGGGCAGCCAAAGAGCAGGGTTGTTCTGTCCAGCAGACGAAGGCAAAATGCCATCGTTTCGCTTTGGCGAGAACAGCTTTACCGCTCAGGACGCAAGGGCCTGATAGCTAAGGCGCCCCTGATGAGCATCCATTGAGGATGGCTCGTCACGGGCGCCTTTTTTATCGCCTGCGTTTTCTATAGAACCGCCCGGTCATGGAAAGACCCATGAACAGATAAGACAGAACAACAATGCTCACCGAAGACAGACTGCGCACTGCCCTTGAGGACACCATTGACGTGCTGGAGCGGACCCGTCGCTCGTTCAAATCACGGGAACTGGGGCAGTTGCGCCGGCACCTGATCGAGCTACTGGAGCAACTCGACGTCACCGAGCCCGGCGAGCGGGAGAACGACTGATCTGCACCTGTGCGTCGTCAAGCAACATGCTGACTCATAACGAAATGCCGCCGGCCCTCAAGATCGCCGAAGCGGCATCGCCACTGCCTCGCGTTACCGATCCCCAACATGGAAGACCTGCCACATGCGAGCGAATCTACCCGTCACTGGTAACGAGGTTGCGGTCAGCGAAACCGCCAACATCCTGTCGACAACCGACCTCAACGGTGACATCACCTATGCCAACCGTGACTTCATCGACATTGCCGGCTTCAGCGAGGCCGAACTGATTGGCGAGCATCACAACGTCGTCCGCCATCCGGACATGCCACCGGCGGCGTTTGCCGACCTGTGGGAAAAGCTGCGCTCAGGCCGCTCCTGGATGGGGCTGGTGAAGAACCGCTGCAAGAACGGTGATCACTATTGGGTCAGTGCCTATGCCACGCCGGTCAGCCGTGACGGAAGGGTTGTGGAATACCAGTCGGTGCGGGTGAAGCCCCGCGCCGAACAGATACAGGCGGCCGAAGCCCTTTACCACGAGCTGCGCCAGGGCGCTGTGCCAAGAGCGCTGCGCCGCCGGCCGCTGGGCACGCGCAGCAGGGTCAGCCTGAATGCGGCGCTCGGCGCCCTGGTTGCAGGCGCGCTGGGTGCCTGGCTTGGCGACGCACCGACAGCGGTGGCGATACTCGAACCCCTGCTCGGGGCGGTGGGCGCTGGTGCCTTGGCGGCCATACCCGTGGCCGCGCTGAAAAACATCGTGGGGGAAGCCCGACGGGTCGGAGAAAATCCGCTCAGCCAGCTGGTGTATACCGGCCGTAACGACGAGCTGGGGGAGATTGCCTTCTCCATGAAGATGCTGGAAGCCGAAGCAGGCGCGATGGTCGGTCGCATCGCCGACTCGAGCCAGCGCTTGAGCCTCCATGCGCAGGAGCTGTCCGGCGCCATGCAGAGCAGCACCCTCAGCGCCTCCAACCAGCAGCAGGATACCGATCAGGTCGCAACGGCGATCCAGCAGATGGTCGCCAGCATCCAGGAAGTCGCGGTGAGCGCACAGCGCACCGCAGACGTCGCGGCCCGGGCCGACGTAGAGGCCGAAAGCGGGCAGCAGATCGTCGGCCTGACGGGCCCCAGCATCACCCGCCTGGCCGCCGACATCCAGCAGGCCACCAACGTGATCCTGGACGTGGAAACCCGCAGCCAGGAAATCAGCCGGGTCCTCGACGTGATCACTGGAATCGCAGAGCAGACCAACCTGCTGGCTCTCAACGCAGCCATCGAGGCTGCGAGGGCCGGCGATCAGGGCCGTGGTTTCGCCGTCGTTGCCGATGAGGTCCGCGGGCTGGCGTCACGCACGTCGGTCGCTACCGCCGAAATCCACACCATGATCACCACGTTGCAGGCCGGCTCGCAGCAAGCGGTAGAGGCCATGCAGCGGAGTCGCGAACAGGCGCAGCACAGCGTCAGCCGCGCAGCTGAAGCCGAACAATCCCTGCAGGCCATACACAGCCGGGTCAATGAAATCAGCGAAATGAGCGCGCGCATTGCCGTTGCCGTGGAGCAGCAAAGCGCCGCCAGCGAGGAAATCAGCCGAAACATCGCCAGCATTCGCAGCGGCGCTGAAAACAACCTGACGATCGGCCTGCAGAGCCAGCAAAGCGCAAAGGACGTGGCCGTGCTTGCCGATAGCATGCAGGCGCAGGTTCAGCAGTTCTGGTCCCGGCGACGGTCCTGAGCCGCCGAAGGGCGCTCGAATAACCGCAGGTCAGTGCGAATCGAGCGCCATCAGCCGGACGCCTGGCTCGGTTCGAAGCGAACCCGCACGCAGAGTCCGCCAAGTGCGCCCTGGTCGAGCTCGATGGTGGCCCGATGGGCGCGACATATCTCGCCGACGATCGCCAGGCCAAGCCCCGCTCCCCGCCCTTGCGGCCGCACCCGGTAGAAGCGTGCAAACACCTTGTCGCGCTCGGCCTCAGGGATCCCCGGCCCGTCGTCCTCCACCTCCAGCACGGCCTCCTGGGACACTCGCAGCACCACGTTGCCGCCATCCGGCGTGTGGGCCAGAGCATTGTCCAGCAGATTGCTCAGCAGTTCGCTAAGCAGGGTCGGTTCGCCATCGATCCATACCGGCTCGTCCGCCTCCAGCGCCAGCGCAACGCCCCGTTGGTGGGCCAGCGCAGCCATCGCCAGGCCCAGCTCCCGGGCCAGCTGGCTCAGATCCAGGCGTTGGGCCCCGCCTTCAGCGATCGACTGGGCACCCGTCTCGATACGTGCCAGCGACAGGAGCTGGTTGGCCAGGTGGATCACCCGATCGGTATGCGCACCGGCCTCTTCAAGCGTCTCCCGCCAACGTTGCGGCTGTTGTTCACGTTGGCCCAGTTCGATACGCGCCTTGAGGGCCGCCAACGGGGTACGCAGCTCATGGGCAGCGTCGGCAATGAACTGGGCCTGGCGCTCGAACTGCCCGCGCAACCGCTCGGTGAAATGGTTGAGCGCCACCACCAGCGGCTTGAGTTCGCGCTGCACCGCTACCAACGGCAGGGCGCGCAGATCGTCCGGCTGCCGCAGCTCGACCGCCTCGCTGAGCTTGCCCAGCGGACGCAGCGCCGCACTGACCGCCAGCCACACCAGAACCAGCGCCGCAACGGCCAGCACACCGACGCGCCACAGGGTGTCAATCAGCAGGCTGCGGGCCATGCGCTCACGGGCGCCCAGCGTTTCGGCGACACGGATCTCGGCGATACCGGTGAGCTCCGGCTCACTCACCGGTTGCAGCAGGCTGACCAGCCGCACGCCCTCGCCGCGAAACTCGCCGTCATAGAAGCGTGCCAGGGCCGGATAGTCATCGGTGCGACGCACAGCCGCCCCCGGAGCCGGCAGCGCTTCGTAGCCACTGACCAGGCGGCCATGGGTGTCGAGCACCTGATAGTAGATGCGCCCGGCGCTGTCGTAGGCAAAGGTGTCCAGGGCCACGTATGGCACGTTGGCACGCAATTGCCCGTCGTTGGCGACCAGCCCGTCGGCGATCGCACGGGCGGAGGCCAGCAGGGTGCGGTCGTAGGCGGTATCCGCGGCTGCACGGCCGTTCCAGTAAGCACTCCAGCCACTGAACACCATCAGCAAGGTCAGCAATACCGCGAGCCTGCGCAACAGCCCACCGCGCAGGCTCCCCGCACGCGGCTGCGGCAGGTCAGCCATCGGCCGCCTCCAGCAGATAGCCCAGGCCTCGGAAGGTGACGATGCGCACCGTGCTGCCCTCGAGCTTCTTGCGCAGGCGATGGATGTAGATCTCGATAGCATCAGCGCTGGCGTCTTCGTCCAGGCCGAACACCTGTGCCGCCAGCTGATCCTTGCTCATGACCCGTCCGGGCCGGGTGATCAGCGCTTCGAGCACCGACTGCTCGCGCGACGTCAGGCTGAGCGCCTGTCCGCCGAGGGTGAAGCGCCGCGCGTCGAGATCGTAGACCAGCGGTCCGCAGCGCTGCTGGCGCTCGCCGGCGGCCACGCTGCGCCGCAGCAGCGCCTTGACGCGGGCCTCCAGCTCGGTGAGCTCGAAGGGCTTGGCCAGATAATCGTCGGCGCCAAGGTTGAGTCCATGCACCCGATCGCTCACTTCTCCCCGGGCGGTCAGGATCAGCACCGGCAGGGTCTTGCCACGTTCGCGCAGGCGCGACAGCACCTGAAAGCCGTCGAGTCGGGGCAGGCCGACGTCGAGAATCGCCAACGCATAGTCCTCGGTCGACAGCGCCAGGTCAGCTGCCACGCCATCGTTGAGCAGGTCCACGGTCCAGCCAGCGGCACGCAACGCCTGCGCCACGCTTTCAGCCAGCTGGGGATGGTCCTCGACCAGGAGAATCCGCATTGCCTGTCCTCTGCCACACACGGAACGGGGCGCCAGTGTAGCGACAAGGTAAGCCGCATGCTGCTTTCAACCCCTGAAAGCCTGGCGAAAGTTTCGACGCCTAGGATCGCGTTCAGGTGGCTCGATCCACCCGAAACGGCACACCGCCGTTACAACAAAAACAATAGTGGAGATTCAGGATGCTGACTGCCGTCAGAAACAACCCCGCACAGGCTCGTCTTGCCCTCGCCATTGCAGCTGCCTCGTTGGCGCCCCTGGCCCAGGCCGATTTCATCGAAGACAGCCGCGCAACCCTGCAAACACAGAACATCTACCTCAATCGCGATTTCCGCGAAGGCACTGGCCAGTCCAAGCGTGAAGAATGGTCCCAGGGCTTTCTGCTCGACATCGAATCGGGTTTCACCGAAGGCACAGTGGGCTTTGGGCTCGACGCCATGGGGATGCTCGGCATCAAGCTCGATTCGGGCGGTGGCCGCACCGGCACCGATCTGCTGCCGGTGCGCGACGATGGCAGCACGCCGGATGAATTCAGCCGCCTCGGCCTGACGGCAAAAGCCAAGTTCGCCGAAACCGAGCTGCGCTATGGCAGCCACATCCCGGAAACCCCGGTGGTCAAGGCCAGCGACAGCCGCACCCTGCCCCAGGTCTTCGAGGGCACCATGTTGATCTCCCAGGACGTGACCGGCCTGACCCTGACCGGCGGGCGCCTGGACAAGGTCATCGACCGTGCCTCGACCAATTCGCAGGAACTGCAGATCAACAACAAGAACGGCCGTTTCGACAGCGCCGCCGAAGCCGACCATCTGACCTTCGCCGGCGCCCGCTACGACTTCAGCGACAAGCTCATCGGCACCTACTACGCCGCCGAACTGGACGACATCTACCGCCAGCACTTCTTCAACCTGCAAGCCGTGCAGCCGCTGGGCGAGGATTCGGCGCTGACTGCCGACTTGCGCCTGATGGTCAGTGACGACACCGGCGCGGCCAATGCCGGCAAGATCGACAACCAGGCCTGGAACGGCATGCTGGGTTACAGCCTCGGCGGTCACAAGCTCAGCCTCGCCTATCAGCAGATGAACGGCGACACCGGCTACGCCTACATCGATGGCGGCGATCCCTACCTGGTCAACTTCGTCCAGATCAATGACTTCGCCAACAAGGACGAGCGCTCCTGGCAGGCCCGTTACGACTACAACTTCGCCTCGATCGGCGTCCCTGGCCTGACCTTCCTGACTCGCTACATCTCCGGTGATAACGCCGAGTACAGCGGCGGCAGCAACGGCAGCGAGTGGGAGCGCGACATCGAACTCAAGTACGTGGTGCAGACCGGCCCATTGAAAAATGTCGCCGTGCGTATGCGCAACGCCATGTTCCGTTCCGATTTCGCCCGTGACGCCGACGAAAACCGACTGATCGTCAGCTACAGCCTGCCGATCTGGTAAAGCCATCCACAATAAGAATCAAAGGAGACCTAGATGAAAACTGCAATCCGCCGCATCGCCCTGCTCTCGTCCTGCCTGGTCCTGTCCAGCCAGTTGTTCGCCGAACCCAAGCGCCCCGAATGCATCGCCCCGGCCAAACCCGGCGGCGGCTTCGACCTGACCTGCAAGCTGGCCCAGAGCGGCCTGAAGGACGAAGGCCTGCTCGAGGCGCCAATGCGCGTCACTTACATGCCAGGTGGAGTCGGCGCAGTGGCGTACAACGCCGTGATCGCCCAGCGCGCCGCCGATCCTGCGACCATCACGGCGTTCTCCAGTGGTTCGCTGCTGAACCTGGCACAGGGCAAGTTTGGCCGTTACGACGAAACCGACGTGCGCTGGCTCGCCGGCATCGGCACTGACTACGGCGCCATTTCGGTACGTGCCGATGCGCCTTACCAGAACCTGGATGAGCTGATCGCGGCGGTTAAGAAAGACCCCAGCAGCGTCGTGTTCGGCGCCGGCGCTACCATTGGTGGCCAGGACTGGATGCAGACCGCACTGATCGCCCGTGCCGCGGGTGTGGATCCGAAGAAGCTGCGCTATGTTGCCTTCGAAGGCGGCGGTGAGACCCTCACGGCCATGCTCGGCGGCCATGTCCAGGTGACCAGCAGTGGCCTTGGCGAAGTCGCCCCGCAGCTCGAAGCCGGCAAGATTCGTGTTCTCGCCGTGCTGTCCGATGATCGTCTCCCGGGCAAGCTTTCGAACATCCCGACCGCCAAGGAACAGGGCTACGACATCAGCTGGCCGGTGATCCGCGGTTTCTACATGGGCCCGGAAGTCAGCGATGAAGATTTCAACTGGTGGAAGACCCAGTTCGACACCCTGCTGGCCGACGAAGACTTCGCCAAGTTGCGCGAGCAACGTGACCTGTTCCCGCTGTCGATGACCGGTGATGAACTCAAGGCCTTCGTCAACAAGCAGGTCGCTGACTACAAGGAACTCGCCGGCGAGTTCGGCCTGGTCAAGTAACACCCCGCCAGTAGCGGCTGCCAGAGGGCAGCCGCTACCCGCTCCTCCCGAGGTAACCCACCATGTACGTTCGTGTCTTTGCCGCGGCCTGGCTGCTCGCCTGCGCCGGACTCGCGCTGCTCGCCTGGGGTTTCGAGGCGCCCTTCGCCTACGACCCGGTCGGCCCGCGCGCCTACCCGCTACTGCTGCTGTTCCTGATGGCCTGCGGCGCGCTCTGGCTGCTCTGCAAACCTCACGGCGACCCGACGCCGCCGTTCGACTGGGCGATGGCGCGCCGAGCCGCACTGTGTGTACTGGTACTGCTGGCGTACGCATTGCTGTTCGAAATACTCGGTTTCGTCATCACCACGGCACTGGCTGCCTTTGCCCTGGGCCTGCTGTTCAACGGACGCCTGTTGCCCTGCCTGATCAGTGGCGTACTGATGGGCGTGCTGCTCTACGGCCTGTTCGACCTGTCGCTTGACGTGCCGCTGCCGCTCGGCGTGCTGCGCTTGCTGGAGAGCTGAAAAATGGAAACCTTTACTTTCTTGATGCAGGGCTTCGACGTCGCCACGCGACCGACCAACCTGCTGGTGGCGCTGTTCGGCGCCTTTGTCGGCACCATCGTCGGCCTGCTGCCGGGGCTCGGGCCGATCAACGGAGTGGCACTGCTGCTGCCGCTGGCCTTCGCGCTGGGCCTGCCGCCCGAAACGGCGCTGATCCTGCTGGCCGCGGTGTACCTGGGTTGTGAATATGGCGGACGCATTTCAGCGATCCTGCTCAACGTGCCTGGCGATGCCGCCGCGGTGATGACCACCATCGACGGTTACCCGCTGGCGCGCCAGGGCAAGGCAGGCATCGCCCTGTCGCTGTCGGCCGTCAGCTCGTTCATGGGCAGCATTATCGCCACCTGTGGCGTCGTGCTGTTCGCACCTCTGCTGGCCAAGTGGGCGGTGGCCTTCGGTCCGGCGGAATACTTCGTGCTGATGATCTTCGCCATCGCCTGTCTCGGCGGCATGGTCGGCGACAAACCGGTGAAAACCCTGATGGCTGCCTTGATCGGCCTGGGTCTGGCAACGGTTGGCGTGGATTCGACGACCGGCGTCTACCGCTTCACCTTTGGCAGCGTCAGCCTGTCGGACGGGATCCAGTTCGTCATCGTCGTGATCGGCTTCTTCAGCGTCAGCGAAGTCCTGCTGATGCTGGAAAAGACCCACAGCGGCCAAAAGGCGGTCAAGGCCAGCGGACGCCTGCTGTTCAACTTCAAGGAGTTCTGCTTCACCTTCTGGACCATGGTGCGCAGCGCCCTGGCCGGCTTTGTCATCGGCACCCTGCCCGGTGCCGGCGCGACCATCGCCAGCGCCATGACCTACATGAGCGAAAAGCGCATGGCCGGCGATAGCGGCAAGTTCGGTGACGGCGACCTGCGCGGTCTGGCCGCGCCGGAAGCTGCCAACAACGCCTCCGCCTGTGGCTCGCTGATTCCGATGCTGACCCTCGGTGTACCGGGCTCGGGCACTACCGCGGTGATGATCGGCGCACTGACGCTGTACAACATCACCCCCGGCCCACTGCTGTTCGAACAGCAGCCCGACGTGGTGTGGGGCCTGATCGCCTCGCTGTTCATCGGCAACGTCATTCTGCTGGTGATGAACATCCCGCTGGTCGGCCTGTTCTCCAAGATGCTCAGCGTGCCCAACTGGGTGCTGGTACCGGCGATTACGGCCATCAGCCTGGTAGGGGTCTACTCGGTGCACAGCACCACGTTCGACCTGGTCCTGATGGTCGGTCTCGGGGTGTTCGGCTACCTGTTGCGCAAGCTGGAATTCCCCTTGTCGTCGCTGATCCTCGGCTTCGTTCTTGGCGAAATGATGGAAGACAACCTGCGTCGCGCGCTGTCCATCTCCGCTGGCGATCTCGGCATCCTCTGGGGCAGCCCGATCACTCTCGTGCTCTGGGCCATGGCTGCACTGATGCTGGCCATGCCGGGCCTGCGCTGGTGGCGCCAGCGCCGTCGCGCCAAGCTGGACGAGGCTCACGCCTGATATGCCACGCCAGCTGCCGGGATGGTGGGCGACGCCGCTGGTCGGCGCCCTCGGTGGTTGGCTGGCAAGCCTGGCCAGCTGGCCGCTGCCATGGATGGTCGGTTCGCTGCTGGCGGTCATTGCGGTTCGCTGCAGCGGCTGGCTGGTCAGGGAAGTTCCTCACGGCAGGCAGGCCGGGCAATGGCTGATCGCAAGCGCCATTGGCCTGCACTTCACCAGCGAAGTCATGCAGCAGGTGCTCGATCACTTCGGCGTCATTCTTGCCGGTGCGCTGGGCACCCTGCTCTTGAGCCTGATCGGCATCTTCATTCTCCTGCGCAGCGGTACGGACCGCGCCACGGCGTTCTTCTCCAGCATGCCGGGCGGTGCCAGCGAGATGGTCAACCTGGCCGGCCGGCATGACGCACAACCGGCCTTGGTCGCCGCGGCCCACAGCATGCGTCTGCTGCTGGTGGTGCTGGTCATTCCCGCCTTCTTTACCTGGAGCCTGCCTCCGGTCGATGCCCCGCCACCGGCGCCGGTGAGCTGGCCTTGGCTCGCGGTACTGTTGCCGGCGGGCGGGCTGCTGGCGCTGCTCTGGAAGCGGCTCGACCAACCCAACCCGTGGATGCTGGGGCCGCTGACGGTATGTGCCGTTGCGAGCGCCGCGTTCGACCTGCATCTGGGTATGCCCGAGGGCGTCGGTCAGTTCGGCCAGTGGCTGATTGGCTGCTCGCTGGGCTGTCATTTCGATCGGCCGTTCTTTCGCAAGGCTCCGCGGTTCATGCTGCGCATTCTGCTGTTCACGCTGCTGGCGATGCTCGCGGCGGCGGGTATGGCAGAAGCGCTCGGGTGGATGGCCACGCTAAACCAGACGTCGCTGATGCTGGGCATGATGCCGGGCGGCATCACCGAGCTTTGCCTGACAGCCGAGGCGCTCCAACTGTCGGTCGCGCTGGTCACCGCACTGCAGGTGCTGCGATTGTTTCTGGTGATGTTTCTTGCCGAGCCGCTATTCCGGTTCTGGCAGCGCGCCAGCCGTTGACCCGGCCCGTCAGCGGGCTCTTTTCGCCGATGGATCTGCGCGCTCTGCGCCGCTTCAGCCGAAGAACCAGTAGCACACCAGGATTGCCGCGGTGATCCCGGCGAAGTCTGCTGCCAGGGCGCAACCGACCGCATGCCGCGCCCGCTGGATACCCACTGCCCCGAAATAGACGGCCAACACATAGAAGGTGGTTTCGGTACTGCCTTGCACGGTCGCAGCGACCAGCGCGGCAAAGCTGTCCACGCCCTGGCTCTGCATCGTCTCGATGAGCATGGCGCGCGCGGCACTGCCCGAAAACGGCTTGACCAACGCGGTGGGCAGCGCATCGACGAAGCGGGTGTCCCAGCCCAGCGCGTCCACCAGCCAACGGATCCCGTCGAGCCCGAAATCCAGCGCGCCGGACGCGCGGAACACACCAATCGCACAGAGCATGGCGATCAGATAGGGCAGCAGGCTCTTGGCTACGTCGAAACCTTCCTGCGCGCCTTCGACAAAGCTCTCGTAGACCGGCACCTTGCGCAGCGCACCAACGATCAGGAAGGCGATGATCAGGCCGAACAGGGTCAGGTTGCCGAGCAATGACGACAAAGACGACAGCGCAGTCGCCGAAAGCCCAGCCAACAGCGCCATGAAGCCGCCAAGCAGCAGCGCGCCGGGAACAAGATAGGCCAGCACCACCGGATCCCAGATGCGCAGCCGTTGCACCAGCGCGACCGCCAACAGGCCCGCCAGGGACGACGCGGTGGTGGCCAGCAGTATCGGGAGGAATACCAAGGTCGGGTCTTCAGCGCCTTGCTGCACCCGATACATGAAGATCGACACCGGCAGCAGCGTCAGCGACGAGGTGTTGAGGACCAGAAACAGGATCTGCGCATTGCTGGCCACCGTCTTGCTGGGGTTGAGTTCCTGAAGGGCGCGCATGGCACGCAGGCCGATGGGCGTGGCGGCGTTGTCCAGGCCAAGACCGTTGGCAGCAAAATTCAGGGTGATCAGCCCCAGTGCCGGGTGACCAGCCGGCACCTCAGGCATCAGCCGGCGAAACAGTGGCCCGAGCAGGCGCGCCAGCAGTTCGATCAGGCCGGCTTTTTCGGCGATGCGCAAGAAGCCGAGCCAGAGCGTCAGTGTGCCGAACAGGACGATCATGATTTCCACAGCCAGCTTGGCCATGGCGAACAGGCTTTCGACCAGTGCGGCGAATACCGCCGGATCGTCGCCCAACAGCCAGCGCCAGAGCGCGGCGACCGCGGCGATGAGAAAAAAGCCCAGCCAGAGCCCGTTGAGCATGTCGTTCCCCTGCAGATGATTGGCCGCGATGATAGCCGTGTGCAGAGGTCCCGGCCATGCGCGCCGGTGTCGGTCATGCAAGCACTGCGGGCAACAGGGGGAGGCTGGAATTGAAATGTCGGAAAACGGAGTGCAGCAGCCAGGCCAGCGGACCGGCGTTTTTCACGCTATTTGCGCAATCAAAGGTGGCAGGTGCCACCTTTGGTCGCCATCACCGAACCTGGTCCCTTTACGGGAGGTACTCGCTGTACCCCTAGGTCGCTCCGAAAAAACAGAGCGTCCCGACCCCCTGGTTCTCCCGCTTCGCGGGCTGCCGGATGAGCCTAGGTTCTCGTCCCGGTCTGTTCAGGCCCTCGCGCTGTGGCAAGGACTTTCAACATCCTGGCGTTAAGCCGCTTTTGTCAGGTTACTGCAGCCGCCCTTGCGGGCGGCGTTGTTGCTTCAGCTTAAGCGCGTGGACCGCGGCCACGGCCAAAGATCAGCGACGCTACAAACAACACAAGGAATACTACAAACAGGATCTTGGCGATGCCTGTTGCAGTGCCTGCGATTCCACCGAAGCCCAGTACAGCAGCGATGATGGCGATGATCAGAAATGTAATAGCCCAGCTCAGCATGGTGAAACTCCTCTCTCGTTCAGGAACATCGTTCAACGCAACCACCTTTCGGTGATGGCTGGTGGATCAACCGTTAGAAAACCCAGCGCTGCTCCGACCGTACCTGGGTGTAATCCCTGGTTTTCGGTGCCGGTCCGGTCTGCACGATCCCTACTGGTTGAGCGTCATACATGTGGATTCGTTCCGCTGAGGCCTTGGGCGTCTGGCTGAGCGGCTGCGACATCGGATGCTCGGCGCCTGCCAGTACCACCACGACCGCAGCGGTAAGGAAACCTTTGCTGACCAGCGAGAAACGCGCTTCACGGTTCATTCTCAACTCCTTCTAAGCATGCGGGCAGTCTGTCTTACCAGGTATATTGCAGACCTCATGCCAGCCTTGGTTAAAGAATTTTTCCTTTACTTTCAATAACTTGAGACATCTATTCAAGGTGTCTCCAGTTTAAATTGCACGATGCCTGCAGAATGCACCATGCGTTTTGCACGGCGGACTAATCCCGCACTCAATCAGCGGTCATCACGGTGGTTCAACTTGTGGATTCGTTCATGACAGGCGCGGATCTTCGGCAGCTCGATTGCCAGCAGCGCTTTGACGTCAGGCTCGGCCGTCTTCAGCGCGTCTTCAAACGATTGCAGGATGCGCTCCTCGGCCTGGTCGAGCTGGTCGATATAGACGGCCTCGGCGTGGCCCAGCCGGGCCTTGGTGTCGGTATAGACTTCACGCAGCTTGCCAGCGGTAGTGCCCCCCTGCGCCGGCTGTGCCTGGTTCGCTGCGACTTTTACCGATAGCGCCTGGATGATGTGGGTCTTGGCTTGCGCCATGTCGCGAAACAGATGCTGCAGTTCGACATCACCGACCGCCTCCATGGCGTGTTGGTAAAAATGCTGCCCGTCTCGGGTGATCTCGATCAGCTCATTGAGTTGGGTCATGTTCTGTTGCATACGGCCTCCGGTAAGAACCAAAGCGCGCAGACCAGATCAGCGCGCACGAGACCTCATTCGCCGCAAGCCGCGTGCCAGCACAGTCGAAGGCGCTTCGCTTTTGATTTCAATGACTTAACATCCCGTTTCGCTTGCAGAATACTTGCAGGCTGCAGGAAAGCCGCATCTACACCGTGCAACTTGCAACACATTCCGTAGACTAACGCAGGCGTCAAAGCACCCTGGCATGCCCGGGGCGCGTCGAACAGATCATTTCCACCCCGATTCGCCAGGTAAAGCCGCCTTTGCCTGATTGGAGCTTTCATGGACCAAACAACCGACACCGGTGCCCGTATCCTCTTGGTAGACGACGAGGCTGCGATCCTGCGGACCTTCCGCTACTGCCTGGAGGATCGCGGCTACACGGTGGTAACCGCAGCCAGCGCATCACAAGCCGAAGCGATCCTGCAGCGACAGGTGTTTGATCTGTGCTTCCTTGACCTGCGCCTGGGTGAGGACAACGGCCTGGACGTGCTGCAGCAAATGCGTGTCCTGGCGCCATGGATGCGGGTGGTCATCGTTACGGCGCACTCGGCCGTCGACACGGCAGTAGACGCCATGCAGGCCGGGGCCGCGGACTATCTGGTCAAGCCCTGCAGCCCGGAACAACTTCGCCTGTCGGCAGCCAAGCAGCTGGAAGTCCGCCAGATGGCGGCGCGGCTGGAAGCGCTGGAAGGCGAAGTCCAGAAGCGCAGCGATGCGCTGGGCTCGTACAGCCCGGCGATGATGGGCGTGCTGGAGACTGCGCGACAGGTCGCCGATACCGATGCAAACATCCTTATCCTCGGCGAATCCGGCACAGGGAAAGGCGAACTCGCCCGCGCCATTCACAACTGGAGCCGCCGGGCGAAGAAGGCGTTCATCACCATCAATTGCCCTTCGCTGTCGGCAGACCTGATGGAGAGCGAGCTGTTTGGTCACAATCGCGGCGCTTTCACCGGTGCCACCGAAAGCACCCTGGGACGGGTCAACCAGGCTGACGGCGGCACCCTGTTTCTCGACGAAATCGGCGATTTCCCCCTTGCCTTGCAGCCAAAACTCCTGCGATTCATTCAGGACAAGGAATACGAGCGCGTCGGCGACCCGGTTACCCGACGCGCCGATGTGCGCATCCTTGCAGCGACCAACCTCAACCTCGAAGAAATGGTCCGTGAGGGCAAGTTTCGTGAAGACCTGCTCTATCGCCTGAACGTCATCACCCTGAATCTGCCGCCGATGCGCGAACGTCCGGAAGATGTGGTCAAGCTTGCCGAGCGCTTCCTGGCCTTCTTCGTCAAGAGCTACGGCCGACCTGCCCGTGGCTTCAGCGACAACGCCATCGCCGCGCTGAGGGCCTACCGCTGGCCGGGCAACGTGCGCGAACTGCGCAACGTGGTCGAGCGCGCCAGCATTATCTGCCCGCAGGAGATGATCGAGGTCAGCCATCTCGGCCTCGCCGACCAGGGCGTCAGCAATGCGCCACGGATCGGTGAAGCGCTCAGCCTCGAGGCGCTGGAGAAGGCACATATCGCAGGCGTTCTGAGCACCAGCGACACGCTTGAACAGGCCGCTCGAGTCCTCGGCATCGATGCGTCGACGCTCTACCGGAAACGCAAGCAATACGGCCTATGAAACTCCAGATGAAGCTGCGGACCCGGCTGTTCCTTGGGTTCTCCGCACTGATGACGGTGGCCCTGCTCGGGCTGTTACTGGCGCTGGTCAGCGTCGTGCAGATGGCCAAGAGCCAGGAAAACCTGATCCGCGACAACTTCGGCGTTATCGAGGTCAGCCAGCAGCTGCGCCAGGCCCTGGGCAACCAGCTGTTGTTGCTGGTTCGCGAAGACCGCGACGCCGCTGCGCTTGACGAGTCGCGGGAGAAATTCCAGACAGCCCTGGCCCGTGGCCTCGCCGAAGCCACCGAGGAGCAGGACCGCCAGGCCTATCTGGCTATCGGGGACGCCTTTGCCCGCTTTGCCAGCCTGCTGGATCAGCCGTCCAGCGAGAACGCGATATTGCTGGAGGGCAACCCGCTCAGCCAGGCATTCAACCAGGTGCGTGAGCTGATGGTGGCGATGCAGCAAGACGCCTATACCGAGATTCGCGATACGGAAATTCGCAGTCGTGAGCGGGCGCAGCTGCTGGCAGGCCTGCTGGGGTTGACGGGAATCGCGGTCCTGCTGATCGGTTTCGTCACTGCACACAGCTTTGCTCGTCGCTTCGGTGATCCCATCGAGCAGCTCTCCAGCGTGGCCGACCAGATTGGCCGTGGCGATTTCAATATCACCCTGCCCTCGTCACCGATTGCAGAAATATCGTCGTTGATCCGCCGCTTCGGCCTGATGTCGCAGGCCCTGCACCAGTTCAAGCAGACCAACGTGGAAGCACTGGTAAACGGTCAGCAACGTCTGCAGGCGCTGCTCGACAGCATCGATGATGGGCTCCTTATCATTGACCGCCAGGGCCGCCTGGAGCACGCCAACCCCGTCGCGCAGCGGCAGCTGGCCTGGGAAAGCGAACACCTGGGCTCAACGCTCAGCCAGGCCCTGGGTTATCCGGAGCTGGACGAGGCTGCCAGGCAAGTGCTGGACGACAAACCCTTGTCCGGGCCACCGGAAGACCTGGTCATCGAGGCAGATGGTGAGCGCCGCCTGCTGTCCTGGCGCATGAGTCCGGTGAACCACCATGACGGCCGTATCAGCGGTGCGGTGATGGTGCTGCATGATGTGACCGACCAGCGCACCTTCGAGCGGGTTCGCAACGAGTTCGTCCTGCGCGCATCGCACGAACTGCGCACCCCTGTCACCGGCATGCAGATGGCGTTCAGCCTGCTGCGCGAGCGAACCCACTATGCGGAAAACAGCCGCGAGGCGGATCTGTTCATTACCGTGCATGAGGAAATGCAACGCCTGGTTACCCTGATCAACGACCTGCTGAATTTCTCCCGTTACCAGAGCGGTCAGCAGAAGCTGGAGCGAGAGCCCTGCGACGCAGCCGAGCTGCTCGAGGACGCGCGCCAGCGTTTTCAACCCGCCGCCGAGCAGAACCACATCTCGATCAAGCTGGAGCTGCAGTCGCCACTGCCAAGCCTGTTGCTGGACCGACAGCAGATGGAGCGAGTCCTCGACAACCTCCTGAGCAATGCCCTGCGCCATACGCCCGATGGCGGCGAGATTCGCCTCCTGGCGCGGCATCATGGCGAGCGGGTTATCCTCAGCGTCGAAGACAATGGCGAAGGCATCCCCTACAGCCAACAGGCGCGTATCTTCGAGCCCTTCGTCCAGATCGGCCGCCGCCGCGGCGGCGCCGGACTGGGGCTTGCCTTATGCAAGGAAATCGCCCAGCTGCATGGAGGTCGTATCGGCGTGCATTCGCGGATCGGCCACGGCACCATCTTCTATATCGCCCTGCCCGTCTGAGCCTGGCAGGGCAGGAAAATAGAAGGAGCAGCCATGCCCAGCCTCAACCCCAACCAGGACCAGCTCAAGCGCTTCGCCGAACAGATGCCCGCCGGTGAACCAGTCCTCATGCTCAACCTGCTGCGTTTCAATGATGAAGCCACCTACCCACCGGACAGCGGGCAGCAGCCGTGCTCCGGCAGGCAAGCCTACGGGCGCTATAGCCGCACCGCCATTCAGAAGGTCCGTGCGGCCGGCGGCGAGGTGCAGATCATGGCTGACGCTCGGGTTGCGTTGATCGCACCGGAACAGGAGCACTGGGACCAGGTGCTTCTGGTGCGCTATCCCTCCCCAGAAGCCTTCCTGACGATGCTGGCGGACCCCGAGTATCGCGCCGCCACGATCCACCGCACTGCGGCGCTTGCCGACTCACGGCTGATCGGTTGCAATCCAGCCGCCTGACGCGCCGCCTCAGTCGGCTGCGTTCAGCACGGCCAGCATGGCCGCAGTTTCGGCATCCGGCTCGCCGTCGAAGCGCGCCGGACGGTACTTCATCTGAAAGGCGGCAATGACGTTTCGGGTTTCGGGGTCAAGGTAGCCATGCTCCGGGACCCTGTATCCCTGCGCCGCCAACTGTGCCTGAAACCAGGCAACATCCGGCAGCGCCGCGGCGAACAAACTGCGCTGCCGAGCTACCGCCCGAGCCTCCGGCCAGGGCACCAGCCCGGCATCGGCCAGGCGCTTCCAGGGAAACAGCGGACCGGGATCCACCTTGCGCTGCGGCGCGATGTCGCTGTGGCCGATGATGGCCCCGGGCTT
Organism: Stutzerimonas sp. C6.4V; assembly: GCF_058536345.1. Lineage (NCBI taxonomy): Bacteria > Pseudomonadati > Pseudomonadota > Gammaproteobacteria > Pseudomonadales > Pseudomonadaceae > Stutzerimonas > Stutzerimonas sp. C6.4V. Next base: position 905,690 of record NZ_JBZUBM010000002.1, on the reverse strand, counting down.
CAGCCCGTGGCGCTGCATGATGTCCTTGAGCAGCACGATCAGGGCATCGATCTGCTCATCCGAGAAAGGATACCAGAGCCGCCCTTCGGCGCTGTCGACATACCCACCGTTGACCAGCTCGATGCCGATGGAGCTGGAGTTGAGCCAGGTCCGGCCGTTCCACTGGCTCTCACCGGCATGCCAGGCTCGCTGGCTTTCGTCCACCAGACGGTAGATGGTCGCGGGCGATTCGCCGATCAGGTAATGGCTGCTGACCCCATCTCCCTTGAGTATTTCCAGTGAGCGCTCGAGGTCGCTGGAGGTGTAATGCAGGACGATGAACTGCGCCCTGCTGTCATAGCCAATCGACTGCTGGCTGGTATCGATCCGTGGCCCGCTGGCACAGCCCGCCAGCATGGCGATTGCGATCAGGATCAAGGCTTTCATTGGCACCTCTGGTCGACAGCGAAATGACGCAGGTGGCCGCCTGTTGATGCGTCACCGGTTGCGCAACGCCTCGCGGCAAGGCGCTGGACAAAATAGCCGGAAAGTATAGCGAGACGCGGCCGGCGCTCCCAGATCGCTTGGTCAGCCCATCTCGATGCAGTTGCGCCCCGACTCCTTGGCTCGATAGAGCGCCCGGTCGGCCCGCTCGAATACCTGTCCGGCGCTGTCGTTCGGGGCAAAGCTGGCAATCCCGGCCGACAACGTGACCTGAATCCGAGCGCCCTTGAAATGGAAAGGGCAGCTCTCCACCCCAGCTCGCAAGGTATCGAGCAGCTGCCGACCGGCCTCGATGGGGGTCTCGGGCAGCAGCAAGGCAAATTCTTCACCTCCGAACCGGGCGATGAAGTCGGTTTTGCGAAGTCGCTTGCGTAGCTCGTTGGCGATGATTTTCAACACCCGATCACCGGCAAGATGCCCGAAACTGTCATTGATTCGCTTGAAATGGTCGACATCGAGCACGGCCAGAGACAGCTGCCCTCCGTAGCGCTGCTGGCGCGCCACTTCAAGCTCCAGCCGTTCGTTCCAGGCAGCCCGGTTGGGCAGGGTAGTAAGCGGATCATGCAGGGCTATGCGACGCTGTTCTTCAAGGTGATCGCGCATCCCGGAGGCGGCCTGCTCAAGGCTTGCGACCCGCTCGACGAGGGTACCGAGGCGCTCGCTCAACTGCTGCTCATGCTCGCTGCGCTGCCTCTGGTAGGCGTCGACAGTGTCGAGCAACCCGTCCAGACGTGCCTGGACCGCCTGCTTCAGGCTCGGCAGATCCTTGGCTTCAAGCATACTGTTCTGCAGCCCGCCGACCTGCTGGCGCAACTCCTCATCCAGCGACTGTGCGGTTTCCTTGCTCTGCGCCTGACCATCTCGGGCGGCACTGAGGCTTTCCTGCATGGAGGCCAGGCGTTCGTTGAGCAGCTTGAGATAGCTTTCGAACTCGCGCTGGCCCTGATCGGCCATGGCCACCAACAGCTGGGCCAGATCGTCCAGCACCGGCACCAGCTCATACCAGTTCAGGCCTTGCTGAATCCGCTCACGCAGCGCCTGCGCCTCCCCCTGCTGGTGCTCAGGCAACTGAAGGTCGTCAAGCAGGCCGAACAGTGTCGACTCCACACGCTCGGCAATGGCGCTGTAGGCCTGCTCTGGAGACGATGGCAACTGGTAGGGGTCAGCCGTCTCGACCTCCTTGGCTGTATCCGGGTCCGCTGCAGGCGCTTCCTCCGCTTCATGCACCGCCACGGGAGCATTCACGACTGCTTTGTCTTCCAGCTGCGCCAAGCCGGACGCATGGTCAGAGGGCTCCGCCTGCCCTGCCGGGTCGCATCGATCCTCGGTTGGCTGCAAGGAGGGCGATTCACCCATGGCCCGCTGCGACTCAGCTCCGGCACCGGCGACAGCATCGGCAGAGCGCTCACGCTGCCCGAACAGGCGGCCCAGCAGACCCACCGAAGGCGCAGTGCTCTTGGCCTGCGCTGCCAGTGCCTGATGCTGCAGCTCGCCCAGCTGGCTCAACAGGCCTGGCAGTTCGCGCGACTGCGCGGCACGCTCATCGAGCTGGCGTGAAAAGGCCTTCAACGGCTTGCGGATTTCGACCGGTAGCGGCAGATCGAGCAGCTGCGAGGTCAGCCGATCAAGCGCTTCGGTCAGACGCCTGAGCCGTTCCTGCTTGCCGCGCTCCGTATCCAGAACTGCACGTTCGAGCCGGGGCACCAGAGCGCTCAGCCGATCATCCTGTACCTCGTCACGCAACACGTCGCGCAATTCGCGCATGCACTGCTCTACCGCAGGATCAGCGCCATCCACGGCAAAGCTGCTGCGAACCAGGCTCCGACGCAGCAGATCCAGTCGTGTGCTCCAGCGGCCCTCAAGCTTTTCATGCTGCTCGAGGGCGTGGAGGTATTTCTCTTTCCAGCGTTGCGCGTCGTCACTCATCAGGTCCCATCCGTTGGTACAGGCAAGGCATCTCCATGCAGCGCATCGGGCAGACGGATCTCCACGGCTACCGGAAGATGATCCGAGGGCGCCTGAGCCAGGATGTCGACACGCTCCAGCGTCAGGCTGGGGCTCAGCAATATGTGGTCCAGGCAACGCTGCGGGCGCCAGCTGGGAAAGGTCGCCTCGATCTGTGGCGCCTGCAAACCGAGATCACGCAGGGGTGAATGCTCCAGCAGATCGCTGGCATGGGTATTCATGTCGCCCATCAGGATCTGGTGACGGTAGCCACCGATCAGGTCTCGAATGTAAGCCAGCTGACGAGTTCGCGCACCGCCACCCAACGCCAGGTGCATCACCACCACGACCAGGGCGTCTTCGCCTTCGCCAAATCGCAACAGAATCGCACCACGTCCGGACGGACCCGGCAACGGATGATCCTCCAGCCCCTGCGGCTCCAACCGGCTCAGCACGCCGTTGCTATGCTGGGCAAAGCGCCCCAGGTTCCGGTTGAGCTGCTGGTACCAGTAGGGAAATGCGCCGAGCTGCGCAAGATGCTCGACCTGATTGACGTAGCCCGAGCGCATGCTGCCGCCGTCCGCTTCCTGCAGCGCCACCAGATCGTAGTTGGCAAGCAGGTCGCCGATGCGCTGGAGATTTCGCGCGCGGCCGGTATGCGGCAACAGATGCTGCCAGCTGCGCGTCAGGTAATGGTGGTAGCGCTCGGTGCTGATGCCGACCTGGATGTTAAAACTCAACAGGCGCAGCCGACCGTTGCAGGGCAGGCCGCTGGCGTCCAGACAAAGTGGATTGACTCTTGCCTGACCGGGGCCAGCCAGGCGTGGCGAACTCCAGCGGCGCAACATGGCCGGTTACCGGGCTGCGCGTTCTTTTTCGATCAGAAAGTCAGCCACCTTCAGTGCCCGCTCCGGGCCACCTGCCGAGCCGATATCGAAACGATACTTGCCGTTGACGATCATGACCGGCACGCCCGAGATCTGATAAGCCATCGCCAGCTTCTTCGCCTGCTCGGCACGGCTCTTCACACCGAACGAATTATAGGCCTTGAGGAAGGCTTGCTTGTCGACGCCCTGCCCTGCCAGGAATTCAGCCATCTTTTCCGGCGTATCGAGCTTGTTGCCGTCCCGATGGTAGGCATTGAACACCGCATCGTGGACCTTCTGCTCGACACCCATGGACTCCAGCGCGAGGAACATCTGACCGTGCGCATTCCATGCACCCCCGAACATTGCGGGGATGCGCTTGAAATCGACGTCATGTGGAAGCTGCTCGATCCAGGGGTTGATGATCGGCTCGAACTGGTAGCAATGCGGGCAGCCATACCAGAACAGCTCCACCACTTCGATCTTGCCCGGCTCGGCAACCGGCACCGGGTTCTTCAGCTCAACGTATTCCTTTCCAGCCTGGAACTCCGCCGCATTGGCTGGCAGGCCGAAGAGACTGGTGGCTACGAGAAGGGCACTGAGAACGAGTTTACGCATGGTGACTCCCTTGGTAATGAATGGCTGACCGACAGCGTCACAGGCTGCAGCAAATCAGTCAGGCTCGCCAGCGATTTGCGCCGCTTTTCAATATCTTGACAATGTTTATAGCGAGGCCATAAACGAAAAAAGGGCGTTCAGGCACATGTCCTGAACGCCCTCTCATGCAGGCTGATCCGCCTTTGCGATCAGTGCAGGCCCTGGATGTAGCTCGACAGCGCCTGGATTTCCTTGTTGCTCAGCTTGGAAGCGATGGTACGCATGATCGCTGTATCGCCATCATTGGTACGATCCCCTTCACGGAAGTCAGTCAGCTGCTTGGCGGTATAAGCCGAGTGCTGGCCGCCCAGCCGCGGGAATCGAGCCAGATTGTTACCGACGCCGTTCGGCGAATGGCAACCGGAACATGCCGGCATGCCTACATCCAGCTTTCCGCCACGGAACAGCTGCTCGCCCTGCTGAACCAGTGCAGGATCAGCCATGCCGATGGTCATTTTCTGGCTTGCAAAATAGGCGGCCATGTCCTGAAGATCCTGCTCGCTGTAGGGCTCCAGGATACCGGTCATCTCAAGCACCTTGCGTCCGACGCCCGGCTCTGCGGTGGGGCTGCTGCCCGCCTTGATATCCTGCAGCTGCTTGAACAGATAGTTCTCACCCTGACCCGCCAGTTTCGGGAAGTTCGGTGCGGCGCTGTTGCCGTCAGGGCCATGGCAGGCACCACAGACGGCAACCTTCTCCTGGCCGGCCTCGGCATTCCCAGCCGCGTGGGCCATACCGGTGATGCCAAGGGTCAACAGCAGACTCACGAGTACTTTGTTCATCAGCTCATCCAACTACGGCTAAGGGTTAAAAAGGAATCTTATTCGGCAGGCCGGCCGCTGGCGCCCCGGCCATGCTCGTTATGGTCGCATGTGTTATCGATCCGCAACAGGCGGGGTAATCCTCATCTTCCGCTTCCTAAGGAAGCCAATATTGCTGTTGCAAACCACGGTCGTTTCAGACCAAAGCGCACACAAAATCTGCGGCATTATATACTGGCGCTACTGAAACGGAAATGAACCATTGCCGCACCCTGCGCACCTACCGGAAAGCCCATGCCCCCGAAAAACCCGATCCTCGGCCTCTGCCAGCAAGCCACCTTCATGACCAGCGCCGCCAAGGTCGACCAATGTCCGGCAGACGAGGGCCTGGAAGTCGCATTTGCCGGCCGGTCCAATGCAGGCAAGTCCAGTGCACTGAACACCCTGACCCACGCAAGCCTCGCCCGCACGTCGAAGACACCCGGACGCACCCAGCTGCTCAACTTCTTCAGCCTCGACGAACATCACCGCCTCGTCGATCTTCCCGGCTATGGCTACGCCAAGGTACCGATCCCGCTGAAGCAGCACTGGCAACGCCATCTGGAAGCCTACCTGAGCAGCCGTGAAAGCCTGGCTGGCGTCTTTCTGATGATGGACATCCGCCACCCGCTCACCGAATTCGACCGGATGATGCTCGACTGGTCCAACGCCAGCGAGATGCCGCTGCATATCCTGCTGACAAAGTCCGACAAGCTTGCATTCGGCGCGGCGAAGAATGCCCTGCTGGCAATCGGACGGGATGTCCGTAAGGGCTGGGGCGACGGCGTCAGCATGCAGCTCTTCTCCGCACCGAAGCGTCAGGGCGTGGAGGAGGCCCAGCTGGTGCTGGCGCAGTTGCTCGGAATGCTGGACGAGGACGCGCAAGAGCAGATCTGAAACCCAGCAACCCCGGGAGTGGGTCACGCTTCACCGATACACCTGGCAATGCGGAGGTGGATGCAACAACAGCATCCACCCACGTCAGCCTCGTGCGTCAAGCTTCAAGCTTCAAGCTTCAAGCTCAGGCCCTACATTGCTTATGCGCCGTCACCCTGACCTGAAGCTTGCCGCTCAACTCCGATAATCCTCGACCGGCACACAGGCACAGAACAGGTTCCGGTCACCAAAAACGTTATCGACTCGATTGACCGCCGGCCAGTACTTGTGTGCCTGGGTATGTGCGCTTGGCGTCACCCCTTCGGCGATGCTGTATGGGCGATCCCACAGATGGGTAACATCTGCCAGGGTGTGGGGCGCGCGCACCAGCGGGTTGTCCTCGGCAGGCCAACCTCCGTTTTCAACCTTGGCGATCTCCGCGCGGATGCTCAACATCGCCTCGACGAACCGGTCCAGCTCCGCTTTGGACTCGCTCTCGGTCGGCTCGACCATCAGCGTGCCGGGTACCGGAAAGGACATGGTCGGCGCATGGAAGCCGTAATCGATTAGGCGTTTGGCGACGTCCTCCTCGGAAATCCCGGTCTTGGCCTTGAGTGGCCGCAGATCAATGATGCACTCATGAGCCACTCGTCCGTTGCGGCCGCTATAGAGGACGGGAAAAGCCTCACCGAGGCGCATCGCCAGGTAGTTCGCACTCAGGATGGCGACCTCCGTGGCGTCGCGTAGCTGCGGCCCCATCATTGCGATGTACATCCAGCTGATCGGCAGGATGCTGGCGCTACCCCAGGGCGCTGCGCTGACCGCACCGTTCTCGGGGTTCGGGCCCTGCAACTCGATTACCGGATGGTTGGAAACGAAAGGCAGCAGGTGCGCCTTGATGCCGATCGGCCCCATGCCCGGGCCGCCACCGCCGTGGGGAATGCAGAAGGTCTTGTGCAGGTTCATGTGCGAGACGTCCGCACCGATATCTGCCGGTCGCGCCAGACCCACCTGGGCGTTCAGGTTGGCACCGTCCATGTACACCTGGCCACCCTGGGCATGAATCGCTTCGCAGATCTCGCGAATGCCTTCCTCGTACACGCCATGGGTGGAGGGGTAGGTAATCATCAGGCAGGAAAGCCGATCACCGGCTTCGGCAGCCTTGCGCTTGAGGTCCTCCAGGTCGACGTTACCTGCCTTGTCACACTCGACGATCACGACGCGCATGCTGACCATCTGCGCCGAGGCCGGATTGGTACCGTGGGCCGAGGATGGAATCAGGCAGATATCCCGCTGACCTTCGCCGCGGCTCTCATGGTACTTGCGGATGGCGACCAGGCCGGCGTATTCGCCCTGCGCGCCGGAGTTGGGTTGCATGGAGATCGCATCGAAACCGGTGATCGCACAGAGCCACGCTTCCAGCTCGTCGATCATCAGTTTGTAGCCCTGGGCCTGCTCCTGGGGCGCGAAGGGGTGCAGATTGGCAAATTCCGGCCAGGTGATGGGAATCATCTCACTCGTGGCGTTGAGCTTCATGGTGCAGGAACCGAGCGGGATCATCGCCTGGTTCAGAGCCAGGTCCTTGTTCTCCAGCTGCTTGAGGTAGCGCAGCATCTCGGTTTCGCTGTGATGAGTATTGAACACCGGATGGGTCAGGTATTCGCTGCTGCGCTGCAGCTCGGCGGGGATGCCGCTGGGAATCTCGCCGGCATCCAGGTCTGCGACCTTGAGTCCGTGATCCGCTCCGAGGAATACCGCCAGCAATTGGTTCACGGTCTGCTCGGTGCAGGTTTCGTCGAGGCTGACGCCCAGCTTGCCGCGGCCAAGGATGCGCAGATTGATCCGCGCCGCACCTGCACTTTCCAGGATCGCAGTCTGCGCGCCGCCTACTTCCAAGGTCAGCGTATCGAAGAAATGCCTGTTGACGCGCCTGATGCCGTGCCGCTCCAGCGCGCTGGCCAGGATCGATGTGAGCCGATGGGTACGCTGGGCAATGCGCTTGAGCCCTTCAGGCCCGTGATAGACGGCATAGCAGCTGGCGATATTTGCCAGCAGCACCTGTGCCGTGCAGATGTTGGAGTTGGCCTTCTCGCGACGGATATGCTGCTCGCGGGTCTGCAGCGCCATGCGCAGCGCAGTGTTGCCGCGGGCGTCCTTGGATACACCGATGATCCGGCCCGGCATGGCGCGCTTGAAGGCATCACGGGTGGCGAAGTAGGCCGCGTGCGGGCCACCGTAGCCCATGGGCACGCCAAAGCGCTGAGTCGAGCCAAGCACCACGTCGGCACCGAGTTCACCCGGCGGCGTCAGCAGCAGCAGGCTGAGCAGGTCGGCAGCCACACAAGCCAGCGCCTGCCGGGCGTGCAGCGCATCGATAGCCGGACGCAGATCGCGGATCTCACCATGGGTGTCGGGGTACTGCAGCAGCGCACCGAACACGTCCTGTTCGCTGATATCGTCCAGTGCGCCGATGACCAGCTCGAAACCAAAGGCTTCGGCGCGCGTTTTCAACACCGAAAGGGTTTGCGGATGGCAGTTTTCGTCGGCGAAGAAGGCGTTGCTTTTGCTCTTGGCCATACGCCGCGCCAGCGTCATCGCTTCGGCCGCTGCCGTCGCCTCGTCGAGCAGCGATGCGTTGGCCAGATCGAGTCCGGTGAGGTCGATGGTCAGCTGCTGGAAGTTGAGCAGCGCCTCCAGACGTCCCTGCGCAATTTCCGGCTGATAGGGCGTATAGGCGGTGTACCAACCCGGGTTCTCCAGCACGTTGCGCAGGATCACAGGTGGCGTGACGGTGCCGTGATAGCCCATGCCGATCAGGCTGGTCCAGAGCTGGTTCTGCTCGGCGTAGCTGCGCAGCCGTGTCAGTGCGTCCTGTTCGTCCAGCGCCGCCGGCAGTTGCAGCTCTCCCTCGAGCCGGATCGCCGGCGGCACGGTCTGCCGGACCAGCTCGTCACGACTGGCCAGGCCAAGCGCATCCAGCATGGCCTGCTGTTCAGCCGCATCAGGGCCGAGATGGCGACGCAGAAAGGCGTCAGGTTGCTGGAGCTGGGAAAGGCGCGGCACTTGGGACATCACTGCTTCTCTCGAAAAAAGGAAAACCCCGGGACAGGATTCTGCGAAAACGGATTCACCAGGTTTTCACAAGCCCAGCATCGCGGGGTTTTGGGAAGGAACGCTTAGGCTTCGGCGTCACAGGAGGCTTTGTAGCCATCCGCGTCGAGCAGCTTGTCCAATTCCGCGACATCGCTCGGCTGCAGCCGGAAGAACCAGCTGCCATAAGGCTCGCTGTTGACCGCCTCGGGGGAATCGCTGAGCTGCTCGTTGATTGCAATCACTTCGCCTGCAATCGGGGCATAGATGTCCGAAGCTGCCTTTACCGACTCCACCACGCCAGCCTGCTGGCCTGCTGCGAGCTGCTGGCCGACGTGCGGCAGTTCGACATAGACCACATCGCCCAGTGCTTCCTGGGCATGATCGGAGATCCCTACGCTGACACTGCCGTCCTCTTCCAGACGGGCCCACTCGTGGCTGGCGGCGTAACGCAGATCGCTGGGGATATTGCTCATTCGTTGATCCTCAAACTGTCGATGGACTGGGCCGGCTGCTCAGTGGCCCATGAAAGCGCTGGGCCGAATTTATACCAGTACCTTGCCGTGACGCACGAATGTCGGTTTCACCACACGCACGGGATACCACTTGCCGCGAATCTCCACTTCCGCCCGGTCGCCGGTCCCTGCGGGGACGCGCGCCAGGGCAATGGACTTTCCAAGGGTAGGCGAAAAACTGCCGCTGGTGATTTCACCTTCGCCCGCACCGTTTACCCTCACCACCTGGTGGGCACGCAACACGCCACGCTCCTCCAGCACAAGTCCGACAAGCTTCTGTCGATCGGCCAGGGCGCGTTCCGCCTCCAGCGCGGCGCGGCCGATGAAGTCGCGCTCACATGGTTCCCAGGCTACGGTCCAGCCCATGTTGGCCTGCAACGGGGAGACCTCTTCGGTCATGTCCTGGCCGTAGAGGTTGAGCCCGGCTTCGAGGCGCAGGGTGTCGCGCGCACCCAGCCCGATCGGCGCGATACCCGCACCCACCAGCTCACTGAGAAAGTCCGGTGCCTGCTCGGCCGGCAGAATGATTTCCAGGCCATCTTCACCGGTGTAGCCGGTGCGACCAATGAACCAGTCACCGGCCGCCTGACCATTGAATGGCTTGAGCTCCTGAATCAGCGCAGCGCGCGGCTGGCTGACCAGCTCAGCCGTCCTGGATCGCGCATTAGGCCCCTGGATTGCCAGCATCGCCAGCTCAGGCCGCTCGGTCACCTCGACGGCGAAGCCTTCAGCGTGCGCACGCATCCAGGCCAGGTCCTTGTCGCGCGTGCTTGCATTGACAACCAGGCGATAGCCCAGGTCGGTCAGATAGACGATAAGGTCATCGACGACCCCGCCGCGCTCGTTGAGCATGGCGCTATACAAGGCTTTGCCGACCTGGCCCAGACGGCCGACGTCATTGGCCAGCAGCCTTTGCAGATAGAGCTTGGCATCGTTACCCGCCACGTCGACGACGGTCATGTGGGAGACGTCGAACACTCCACAGTCACGCCGCACCTGATGATGCTCCTCGACCTGGGAGCCGTAGTGCAACGGCATGTCCCAGCCGCCGAAATCGACCATCTTGGCGCCAAGTGCGAGGTGCTGATCATAGAGGGGAGTACGCTGACCCATGGATGTCTCCTTCCGGGCAGGTCGCCGAAGCGGCGGTAGAACAGCTTGTTAGAGCCGGGCAGCGGGGCCCGACGTATTTTGAGTGGCGCGCATTGTAGCCCCAAGGGCGAAACAGGTCACGGTGAGGCGATGGCTGTTTTGCTCATACCTTCAGCCAACCCGACGCGCCGAGCGCCGGATCAGCAGGATCACCGGCAGCAGGCCGACCAGCACCAGGGTCAGCGCAGGCAGGGCCGCCCGCGCCCATTCCCCCTCGCTGGTCATCTCGAAGATACGCACTGACAGCGTGTCCCAGCCAAACGGCCGCAACAGCAGCGTGGCCGGCATCTCCTTGAGCACATCGACGAACACCAGCAACGCGGCGCTCAGTGTGCCCGGCAGCAGCAGCGGCAGGTACACCCGGAAAAACAGGGCGGCTCCGCCGACACCAAGACTCCGTGAGGCCTGGGGCAGAGAGGGCCGAATCCGCGCCAATGCGCTTTCCAGCGGCCCGAACGCGACCGCCATGAAGCGAATCAGATAGGCCAGCAGCAAGGCGCCAAGGCTGCCCAGCAAAACCGGCTTGCCTGCTCCACCCAGCCAACCGGAAAGCGGAATGACCAGCTCGCGGTCCAGGTAGCTGAAGGCAAGCATGATCGACACGGCAAGCACGGATCCAGGCAAGGCGTAACCCAGGTTGGCCAGCCCCACCGCCGCCCGGACCGGGCGTACCGGCGCCTGGCGCCGGGCGAACGCCAGCATTAGCGCCACCGCAACGGTGATGGCGGCGGCCAGCCCGCCCAGATACAGCGTATGCACGATCAACCCGGCATAGCGATCGTCAAGGTCGAAGCGACCACGCTGCCAGAGCCAGACCAGCAATTGCAGGACCGGGACGACGAAAGCGCAGAGAAACACCAGTCCACACCAGGCACAGGCGGCAAACGCCTTGAAACCGCGCAGGCGATACAGCGCAGCCGACCTGGCTCGGTCGTTGGCCGGCCGCGCCGCACCGCGCGCGCGGCGTTCGCCATAGAGCACCAGCACGACCGCGAGCAGGAGCAGGCTGGCCAGCTGAGTGGCTGTGGTCAGGCTGAAGAAGCCATACCAGGTCTTGTAGATGGCCGTGGTAAAGGTATCGAAATTGAACACTGCGACGGCGCCGAAGTCGGCCAGCGTCTCCATCATCGCCAAGGCCAGCCCGGCCCCGATGGCCGGTCTCGCCATTGGCAGGGCCACGCTCCAGAACGCCTTCCAGGGCGACTGCCCCAACACGCGGGCCGCCTCCATCAAACCCTTGCCCTGGGCAATGAAAGCCGAGCGCGCCAGGAGATAGACATAGGGGTAGAACACCAGCACCAGCACGGCAATTACGCCGCCTGTGGAGCGGACCCTGGGAAATCGTATGCCGCTGCCGAACCATTCTCGCGCAAGGGTCTGTACCGGGCCGGAAAAGTCCAGCAGGCCGATGAAGACAAAGGCCAGGACGTAGGCGGGAATGGCGAACGGCAGCATCAGGGCCCAGTCCAGCCAGCGGCGGCCGGGAAACTCGCACAGGGAGGTCAGCCAGGCGAGGCTGACACCCAGCAGCACCACCCCTATCCCGACGCCAATGATCAGCGTCAGGGTATTGGCCAGCAACCGTGGCATCTGGGTCTCCCAGAGATGGGACCAGATGCTGGTGTCGATATCGCTCCAGCTGAACAGCAGCACGCTCAACGGCAGCAAGACCAGGCCGGCGATCAGAAAAGTGATGGGGTACCAGCGGCGCTCGACAGGGTGGGACACGCATGCCTCGAAAGCAGAAAAGACGACGCCCCCAGCAAGCCGGGGGCGTCGAGTATAACGGTACAGCAGGCTGCAAGCGTCGGGCTTGTGCCAGAAGCCTATGACTTGCTGCCGAGCCTCAGTTCCAGCCAGCGCGATCCATCAGCCTGATGGCCTCGGCCTGTCGCTTGCCGGCCACTTCCACCGGAATGGTGTCAGCCTTGAACTCGCCCCAGGCTGCGACCTCAGGCGAAGGCTTCACATCAGGATTGGCCGGGAATTCCATGTTGACGTCGGCAAAGATGCTCTGTGCCTCAGGGGTGGTCATCCACTCGACCAGCTTGCGTGCGGCCTCGGGATGCGGCGCATGCCGGGTCAGGCCGATACCCGACAGGTTGACGTGAACGCCACGCCCCTCCTGATTCGGCCAGAACAGTTTGGCTTTCAGATCCGGATTCTGCGCATGCAGGCGGCCGAAGTAGTAGGTGTTGACGATACCTGCATCGCACAGACCGGCGTCTACGGCCTGAATCAGGGCCGTGTCGTCAGCGAAGACATCAGTGGCAAGGTTGTCGACCCAGCCTTTGATGATCTCTTCGGTTTTTTCCGCGCCATGGGTTTCGATAAGGGTAGCGGTAAGCGACTGGTTGTAGACCTTCTTGCTGGTACGCAGGCAAAGCCGCCCTTCCCAGTTCTCGTCGGCCAGAGCTTCGTAGGTGCTCAGCTCGTCTTGCTGCACACGCTCGGTCGAGTAGACGATGGTTCGTGCCCGCAGCGACAGGCCTGTCCAGGCGTCGGCGGAAGAGCGGTACTGTGCGGGAATGTTGTCTTTCACAACCTGGGAGTTCAGCGGCTGGAGGATACCCATCTGCTCGGCCTGCCAGAGGTTGCCGCCATCGACCGTCAGAAACAGGTCCGCTGGCGTGTTTTCGCCCTCTGCCTTGATGCGCGCCATCAGCGGCGCTTCCTTGTCGGTGATGAACTTGATGCCGACGCCGGTCTTGGCGGTGTAGGCGTCAAACACCGGCTTGATCAGTTCATCGATCCGCGAGGAATAGACCACCACTTCGTCGGCAGCCTGCACGACGCCCGATAGCGTGGTCAGGGCCAGGGCGGCGAGTAAACCTTTGCTTGCCTGCATGGATCAGCCTCTTGTAGATGAGCGAAAGGGTTCAAATAGTAGTGAATCCTATTTGCTTTCTCAATGCGGCATGTGGTGCAAGGCATTACAAGTGTCGACCTATATACGAGCCAGCTCGGGCAGATCGCCAGTCAGCCCAAGTGCCTGCCGGACGAACAATGCTTTGGCTTCAGGCAGTGCCTGGACGCCCCGGAGACCAGCGTTGCGCAGCCAGCGCAGCGGCAGGTGGTCGGCCTGGAACAACCGCTCGAAGCCTTCCATGGCCGCCATCATGGCGAGGTTGCGCGGCATCCGCCGCCGCTCGTAACGAGCCAGGACGCGCTGATCACGGAGCTCGGCGCCGCGAGCGTGCGCTGCAAGCAGCACTTCAGCCAGAACCGCCACATCCAGCAAGCCGAGGTTGACCCCCTGCCCAGCCAGCGGATGGATGGTATGGGCCGCATCGCCAACCAGGGCGAGCCCGGGCTGCACATAGCGTTTGGCATGGCGCTGGCGCAAGGGAATGCACAGGCGTGGGTCAGCTTGCAGCACCTCGCCCAGGCGATACTCGAAGGCGCGCCCAAGTGACCGGCAGAACGCCACATCGCCGAGACCCATCAGACGCTGGGCCTCGCTCTCGGTGACCGACCAGACAATCGAACACCAGTGCTCGTCACCGGCACGCTGCAACGGCAGGAACGCAAGCGGGCCATCGTCCGTGAACCGCTGCCAGGCCGTGCGCTGATGCGTCTCGGCGCAACGCACGCTGGTCACGATGGCGTGATGCAGATAATCCCACTCGCGGGTTTCGCAGCCGGCCAGACGGCGTACGACCGAATTGGCACCATCGGCCGCGACCAGCAGCGGCGTGCTGAGCTGCCGCCCGTCTGCCAGCGTCAGCTGCCAACAGGCGCCGTCCCGATGCACCTGTTCCAGACGGGAATTGGCGATCAGCTCGACTGAACCGCTGGCCTGCAGAGTCTCGAGCAGGGCGTCCTGAACGACACGATTCTCGACGATGTGGCCGAGCACATCGGCATGCACCGATGCCGCCGAAAAATGAATCTGCCCGGTGCCGGAGCCATCCCACACATGCATGTCGGTATAGGGACTGGCACGCCGCTCGACGATGCCCGACCAGGCGCCGACCCGCTGGAGGATGCGCTGGCTGGCCGCCGATAGCGCACTGACTCGAGGCTCGAACGCATCTTCGGTGGAGAATGGCTGCGCGTGCAGCGGGCCGGCGTCGATCAGCTTGATCTTCAACCCCGACGCCTGCAGTGCCAGGGCCAGCGTGCTTCCAACCATCCCGGCACCAACGATGATGAGGTCTGCTTGCATCATTTCTCTCCTGAGGGGCGAGCCGACGGCCTGCGGCGTACGTAGAGGGTCTTGCAAAGCCGGGCGATGAGCATGCCCTGCGCATCACACAGCTCGGCGTGCAGCTTGGGCAGGTATTTGCTTTGCACGCGTGAACTCACAGTTCGCGCACACCCAACCCCATGGCCTGGCGCGCAAACCAGCCCTTGGCCGGTGGCAGCAGGTCCAGCGCCACCAATCCGATGTTGCGACCGGCAATGGCCAACCGCCCCGAGTCGCCGAACAACTGCGTCAGCTGATCGGAAAAGCCGACGGTCAATCGTTGATCCGCACGCTGGCGATTGTGGTAGCCCTGCAGCACGGCCAGATCACCGAGTGGCGCAGAGCTGGCCAGCAAGACTGCAGCAAGCGCATCGGTGTCACGCAGCGAAAGGTTGTAGCCCTGACCGGCAATCGGATGCAGGCTGTGTGCCGCGTTGCCGAGCACGACCAGCCCCGAGCGCACCTGCTCCTCGGCCTCGATCAGCATCAGGGGGTAAAGGTGACGTACACCAACCTGCCGGAACCCGCCCAGACGGAAGCCAAACGCCTGCTGCAACTCCTCGATGAAATGCTGGCCACTCAACGCAGCCAGCCGCGCCGCGTCCGCCTGCGGACGTGTCCAGACAAGGGCGCAGCGGTTGTCCTGCAACGGCAGCAGCGCCATGGGGCCGTCATCGGTAAATCGTTCGAAGGCCCGACCGCCATGGGCCTTACCAGGCGTCACGTTGGCAATCAATGCAGACTGCCCGTAGGGAGAGCGGCGAATATCGATGCCCAGCCCCTCGCGCAGGGCCGACCGCCCGCCGTCCGCCAATACCGCCAGTTCGCAATCGAGCTGGGCACCACCGGCCAGTGTCAGCTGATAACCGCCCGCCACGGGCTGCATGCATTCGACCTCAGCAGGGCAGTGCCGCACCACCACGTCGTCATCCAGCGCCTGCCAGAGGCAATGGCCAATCCACGCATTCTCCACAACATAACCAAGGGCCGGCACCCGCTCACCGCGGGCGCTCATGCGTGCGGCACCAGGGCGACCGCGGTCCGACACATGGATATCGGCGATCGGCTCGGCACGTTTGGCGATCTGCTCCCAGACCCCGAGGCGCTGATAGATCAGGCGGGTGCCGTGGGACAACGCGGTGGAGCGTGCATCGTAGCTGGGCTGATAGTGGTGCCCGGGCTCGAACGGCTCGATCAACAGGATCGTCCAACCTCGTGCCTTGGCCCCCTTCTGCAAGGCCAGCGCCAGGCTCGCCCCGACCAGGCCGCCACCGATGATGGCCAGCGTCGCCATGCTTCAGGCCACCTCGCGACTGGCAGCCATCAGGGCTTCGATCTCATCGGCGGCCTTGGGCACGCCGCCGGTCAGGATCTCGCAGCCAGTCCTGGTCACCACTACGTCATCCTCGATGCGCACGCCGATCCCACGCCACTTCTTCGCCACCTCGGCATTGTCGGCAGCGATGTAGATGCCAGGCTCCACGGTCATCGCCATGCCCGGCTCGAGCACTCGCCATTCGCCGCCGACCTTGTAGTCGCCAACATCATGAACATCCATGCCCAGCCAGTGGCCGGCCCGGTGCATATAGAAGGGCTTGTAGGCTTCGGCGGCAATCAGCTCGTCGACCTCGCCCTTGAGCAAGCCTAGATTTACCAGGCCTGCGGTGATGACGCGCACCGTTGCCTCATGCGCCTCGTTCCAGTGCCGGCCTGGAGCAATGTGCTTGAAGGCCTCTTCATTGGCGGCCAGTACCAGCTCGTAGATAGCCCTCTGCTCCGCTGAGAAGCGCCCGCTGACCGGGAAGGTGCGCGTGATATCGCTGGCATAGCAATCGATTTCGCAACCGGCGTCGATCAGTACCAGGTCGCCGTCCTTGAGCGGTGCATCGTTTTCGCGGTAATGCAGGATGCAGGCATTCTTGCCCGCCGCGACGATGGAGCCGTAAGCCGGCATCTTCGCCCCGCCCTTGCGGAACTCGTAATCGAGCTCGGCTTCGAGGTGGTACTCATACAGCCCAGCGCGGCTGGCCTGCATGGCTCGGATATGCGCACGCGCCGAAATCTCCGCCGCATGCCTCATGACCTTCACTTCATTTGCTGACTTGTACAGCCGCAGGTCATGCAGTAGATGATCGAGGGCCACGAACTCGTTTGGTGGCTGGGCACCCTGGCGGGCCTTGGAGCGGATCGTATTGATCCATTCCATCAGGCGATGATCGAACTCCTGGTTGCTGCCGATGGCGTAGTACACGCGCGACCGCCCTTCGATCAGCCCCGGCAGGATGTCATCGATGTCACCGATCGGAAACGCATCATCCGCACCGTACTCGCTCACGGCGCCATCCTGCCCGGCACGCAAGCCGTCCCACAGCTCGCGCGCCGGGTCGCGCTCACGGCAGAACAGGACGTACTCGCCATGCTCGCGTCCCGGGATCAGCGCAATCACGGCCTCCGGCTCGGGAAAACCGGACAGGTACTGAAAATCGCTGTCCTGGCGGTAGATGTGCTCCACGTCCCGATTGCGGATGTACATCGGCGCCGCCGGCAGGATCGCAATGCTGTTGGGCTCCATCTCCGCCATCAGCGCCTTGCGACGACGAGCGTATTCCGTTCTGGGGATGCGGGTCATGGGCAGGCGGTCCTCAATGCAGGGAAGGCTTGGCGGTCGGCGGCAGCGGCTTGGCACATTCGCTGAAGAGCAGCAGTGGCGCCACGCGCAGGTATTCCATGACCTCCATGTAGTCGGTTTCGCCGTCCTCGGATTCTTCCAGCGAATCCTGCACCTGGGCGATGGCCGCCATGTCCTGCAGCACTTCCATGGCCTCGGCGCTTAACGCTCGATCCCCGGCGACCAGACCGAAGCCCGTGAGAAAGCTTTGACACCATTGGCCCAAGGCCAGGGCGCGCTCGGTCAGCGACGCCTCATCGGAAGGCAGCAACAGGACGATGGCGATGTCATCGCCACCGAGCTCGCCCTTGACCATTTCCTGAAGGCCTACGAGTGCCTGGCGGACCGGAGCTTCGGGCTCGCCGCCAAGCACCTCGGCTGCATCGGCAATCCAGGCTTCGACCTCGAAACCGGCTCCGGCGCAGCTGCGTCCGAGCAGCAGGCCGTGCAGTTCGGCTGGGGTGACGGGTTGGGCGCTGCTGGCCAGTAACGTGGCAAAAGCCGCATAAGGAGAGTTCTGAGTGGGCATTGGCTGCTAGGCGCACAGTGGCGCTAATGTCTAGAATGAAGGCCTCGTATCCTAGCATCGGCGTACGAGCCAAGACCATCGAAGCCGGCCCACCCAAGCCACTCGCCATCTATCAGGAAGCCAATGGAAGACGCCGATCTGCAATTGCTGACCAGCAAGCTAGAACTGTTGATACAGCGCATCGAGCAGCTCAAGGCCCAGAATCGCCTGCTATTGCATGGCGAGCAGGCATGGCGCGAAGAACGCGCTCATCTGATCGAGAAGAACGAAATGGCACGCGTGAAGGTCGAAGCGATGATTTCGCGCCTGAAAGCCCTGGAGCAGGACTCATGACCCAGCCGAACACCGTTACCGTGCATATCATGGACAAGGAATATTGCATTTCCTGCCCGCCCGAGGAGCGCCGCAACCTGGAAGGCGCCGCGAATTATCTGGACCGCAAGATGCGGGAGATCCGCAGCAGCGGAAAGGTCATCGGAGCCGATCGCGTCGCCGTGATGGCGGCGCTCAACATCACCCATGAACTGCTGCACAAGCATGACCGCCTGGATGCCGAGGCCAACAGCGCCCGCGAGCACGTACGGACTCTGCTCGAGCGGGTCGACAGCGCGCTCGCCGCCGATCCAAACCCGACTGGCAACTGATGAACGGTAAGCAGATTGCGTTATAATCCCGCCCACTCCCTGGCATGTTCGCCAGTCGGCGATGACCCTCTCCCGATAAGCAACACCATGGAGGCTACACGTAGTGCCGGTGTGCATGTCCGCCTGACGGAAAGCCTTAAGGTACTCTGTAGTCGCCACCTTGAACTCTCGGGTTCAAGGGCCTACGCGGGCAGCGGCATGCTGGGGAGCCTCATTTCATGCTCGTAGCCGAAGGCCTCTCACGCCCGGCGCTACGGCGCCAGCTTCGTCAGGCACGTCGCCTGCTCTCTCCCTCACAGCAACGGCTGGCGGCCCGAAAGCTCTATCGCCAGCTTTCTCAGCACCCGGTATTTCGCCGGGCAAAAGACATCGCCCTTTACTTGCCCAACGATGGCGAAATAGATCCGCGCCCGCTACTGCTGGCTGCGCAACGCCGCGGCAAGCGTACCTATCTGCCGGTTCTGAAGGCATGGCCAAGGACACGCATGGTATTCCAGCGGCTCATGCCGAACGAATCACTGAGGCCCAACCGCTTTGGCATCGCCGAGCCGGTCTACCGGCCGTCACGGCAGCGAAAGGTCTGGACGCTGGATCTGGTGTTGATGCCGCTGGTGGGCTTTGACGAGAGCGGCGGGCGCCTGGGAATGGGCGGCGGCTTCTATGATCGCAGCCTGGCGTACCGCAGCAGGCGCAAAAATGGTCACAAACCGACACTTCTAGGGCTGGCCCATGAGTGCCAGAAGGTCGACAAGCTTCCCCTGGAACGCTGGGATGTAAGCTTGCACGCCACGGTGACGGATCTGCGATGGTATGAGAATTGAGGCGGGAGGACGCGGAAGTGACGCTGCCGCTTCCATGCGGCACACTCGATCAGCGCTGAAGCTGCTGAGAGTGACTGATCGGGACCATCGAGGACGGATCCCCTGACTGCTCCCAGAGGCCCTGTGTGTAGCCGGTGGTGACTACGCCGAGACCAAAGACCAACACCAATATCCAAAGAATATCTGGCTTACGTTTCATGATGTTTCGCCTCCCCCTGCCAGGCGAATGATTTACTTCGAGCCAGTATCGTTTTCGTTTTTCAGACTCGACAATGCCAACCTCAAGCGCGGCATTCTCCGCTATGACTCGGCCCTCCGCAAACTGGCGTTGCGACCGGTTGTCGGGGAATTTCGCTTGAGAACCCTCCAAGCAAATCAAGACGAGCAAACACCATGCCGTACTGGCTGATGAAGTCCGAACCCGATGAGTTTTCGATTCAGAACCTACAGGATCTGGGCCATGGTCGTTGGGACGGGGTGCGCAATTATCAGGCGCGCAATTTCCTGCGGGCCATGGTCGAGGGCGACTTGTTTTTCTTTTACCACTCCAGTTGCGCGACGCCGGGCATCGCCGGCATCGGCAGGATCACGCGCAGCGCCTACCCGGACCCGACCGCGCTTGATCCAACGAGTCCGTATTACGATGCAAAGGCAGACGAAGCGAGCAATCCATGGAGCGCGGTCGAAGTCGGTTTTGTCGAGCGCTTTGAAGCGACGCTGACCCTCGCGCAACTGAGGGCCCAGCCAGCCCTGGGGCAGATGTCACTGGTGAAAAAAGGCAGTCGGCTGTCGGTCATGCCGGTCACCGAGGTGGAGTGGCAGGCCGTTCTCGCCCTGCGCTGAAACAGCCCGGGCCACCGATGCCGCCTCAGGTCATTGAATGATCAGGTTATTGAACAGCAGATCATCGACCAGCGGCTTGCCTTCCTCCTGGACCAGCACCGCCTGTACCTGCTTGAGCGCTTCCTGACGCAACGCTTCCTTGGCCTCGACAGAGCCGAGACTCGCATCGGTCTGCTGGGAGAACAGCATGACCAACTGATTGCGAATCAGCGGCTCATGATGCTTGACCTTGGCTTCTGCCTCGCTGCCGGTCACGCGTAGCGCCACATCGGCCTTGTAGTATTTGAGTTTGCCGTCGGACCCGTAGTTGCCTACCAGAGCCGGCACCAGGCCGTAATAGATGGTCTTGGTGGCGGCCTCCTCTGCGGGCGCAGGGGAATTGGCGAGGGCAGGGAGGGCCAGGCCAAGGGCCAGGCAGAAAAAAAGGATGCGCTTCACGGGACTGCTCCGAGGATTTCAGACGCCAGCATACCCAGAGCCAGGAGCAGACCCAAGCCCGACCTTATGTGCTGTCATCAGAGCCGACCATGCTCGTTGCGCCAGCAGGGCAGCCTTCTAGACTGAACGACAAACCGGGCGAGAGCCCGACTCCTTCCGGTCACGAAAACAAAGGAATCTCGATGAAAGCTGTTCTGTGCAAAGAGTTCGGCCCAGCCGAACGACTCGTCGTCGAAGAATGCGAAAGCCCGCAAATCAAGAAGGGCGAGGTGCTGCTCGATGTACATGCAGCCGGTGTCAACTTCCCGGACACCCTGATCATCGAAGGGAAATATCAATTCAAGCCACCGTTTCCGTTTTCCCCCGGCGGCGAGGCAGCGGGCGTCGTCGCAGCGGTTGGCGAGAAGATTACCCATCTGAAGGTTGGTGATCGGGTCATGGGGCTTACCGGCTGGGGCAGTTTCGCCGAGCAGGTCGCGGTACCAGGGCACAATGTCCTGCCAGTGCCACCCGAAATGGACTTCGATACGGCCGCAGCATTCAGCATGACCTATGGCACCTCGATGCATGCCCTGACGCAACGTGCCCAGCTGCAACCGGGAGAAACGCTGCTGGTGCTGGGCGCCTCAGGCGGCGTCGGTCTTGCAGCTGTCGAAATCGGCAAGGCCATGGGCGCCAAGGTGATCGCCGCTGCCTCGACAGCCGAGAAGCTTGAAGTAGCCAAGCAAGCGGGAGCGGATGAGCTGATCAACTACAGCGAAACCAGTCTCAGGGAGCGACTGAAGGATCTCACCGGCGGCCAGGGTGTTGACGTGATCTACGACCCGGTCGGTGGAAAGCTCTTCGAAGAAGCGTTTCGCAGCATCGCCTGGAATGGCAGGATGCTGGTCGTTGGTTTTGCGGCGGGAGACATCCCTTCCCTCCCGGCTAACCTTCCGTTGCTAAAAGGCGCCTCGCTTGTAGGTGTGTTCTGGGGCGCCTTTGCCCAACGCCAGCCCCACGACAACGCTGCCAACTTCAAACAGCTGTTCGCCTGGTACGCAGAGGGCAAATTGAAACCGCTGGTCTCGCAGACTTTCGCACTCGAGCAGGCGGCCCAGGCGATCGCCACCCTGGGGCAGCGCAAGGCGGTGGGAAAATTGGTCGTAAAGGTACGCTAGCGCAAAGCTCGAGGTGGACGTCATCTACTGGCATCCACCTCGAGCTTTGCTCAGGAGAAACGGGACACTGTCAGTGCGCAGTGGCCGGCGCGGCGCCATTCTGCTGCATGCGCGCCATCTCCTGCGCATAAAGCGCATCGAAATTCACCGGAGCCAGCATCAGCGCAGGGAAAGAGCCACGGGTCACCAGGCTGTCCAGCGCCTCGCGGGCATACGGGAAAAGGATGTTCGGGCAGAAGGCGCCAAGGGTGTGGCTCATGGCCTGCGCTTCGAGGCCCTTGATCAGAAAGATCCCGGCCTGCTGGACCTCAGCGATGAAAGCGACTTCTTCACCGGTCTTTACCGTCACCGACAGCGTGAGAACAACCTCGTGGAAATCACCTTCGAGGGATTTTTGCTTGGTGTTCAGGTCCAGCGCAACGCTGGGATTCCATTCCTGGCGGAAGATCTCCGGGCTCTTCGGCGCTTCGAAAGAAAGGTCGCGGACGTAGATCCGCTGCAGGGAAAACTGTGCGCCCTGCTCTTCCTGACCCGCGGCGGCGCCGTTGTTTGCTTGTTCAGTCATGTAAAGCCTTCCTGTGCATATCGTGTTTGTGTCGTCCCGTCCGCCAGTTCAGCTGACCGCGTCCGGGCGCTTCTATCGGATCAGGCCTTCAGCATCGCATCCAGTCGACCCGCCCGTTCCAGCGCGTGCAGCTCGTCGCAACCGCCGACATGTTCGTCACCGATCCATATCTGCGGCACCGAGGTTCGCCCGGCCTTGGCGGCCATCTCTGAACGCAACGCAGGCTTTCCGTCGACCGGAATCTCCTCGTACTTGACGCCTTTACGATCGAGCAGGCTCTTGGCGCGGATACAGAACGGGCACCAGGCGGTGGTATAGATGACGACGTTGGGCATAGTTATTTGACCACTGGCAGATTCTCGCCGCGCCAGCTGGAAATCCCTCCGGCTAGCTTGGCGGCAGTGAAGCCCGCCTTTTGCAACTCACGGCAGGCCGTTCCGGCGTGCTGGCCCATGGCATCGACCACAACGATGGTCTTGCCCTTGTGCTTTTCCAGCTCGCCCAGTCGGCTGACCAGCTTCTCGTAGGGAATGTTCAATGAGTCGACGATGTGACCGGCGTCGAACTCCTTCTTCGCGCGCACGTCCAACACCACGCCTTCGTCGCGGTTGACCAGTCCGGTCAGTTCGCGATTGCTCAGGCTCTTTCCGCCCTTGCGCGCCTCGGTAACGGCGAGAAGAACCAGCAGCAGCAGAAAGATGCTGACCAGAACATAGTGGTTAGAGACAAATTCAATCAGGTTAGCGACCATCAAAAGGGTACCCGGGGGATAAACTGCGGGCCAGTATACACAGCCCCCCCACCAGGCTGAACCCTGCGAATCGTGACGCCCAACGGGCCAACAATTAGACTGGCCGCCTTTTTTTCGCGACCCTTGTGCAAGGAGCCATACACATGCCCGCCGCGCCCAAACCCCTGGTACTGATTATCCTCGACGGCTTCGGACACAGTGAAAGTCCCGAATTCAATGCCATCCATGCTGCCAACAAGCCGGTATACGACCGGTTGCTGGCCAGCCAGCCGCACGGACTGATCTCTGGTAGCGGGATGGATGTGGGTCTGCCGGACGGGCAGATGGGCAATTCCGAAGTCGGCCATATGAATCTGGGTGCCGGCCGGGTGGTGTACCAGGACTTCACGCGGGTCACCAAGTCCATCCGGGACGGCGACTTCTTCGAGAATCCGAATATCTGCGCAGCAGTCGACAAGGCCGTCGCAGCCGGCAAGGCCGTGCATATCCTCGGTTTGCTGTCCGACGGAGGCGTTCACAGCCACCAGGACCACCTGGTGGCCATGGCTGAACTGGCCGTCAGGCGCGGCGCGGAGAAGATCTACCTGCACGCCTTCCTTGATGGCCGCGATACCCCGCCAAAAAGCGCCCAGCATTCCATCGAACTGATGCAGGCCACCTTTACCCGCCTGGGCAAGGGCCGCGTCGCCAGCCTGATCGGCCGCTACTTCGCCATGGACCGCGACAACCGCTGGGACCGAGTCGAGCAGGCCTACAGCCTGATCGTCGATGGCAAGGCTGAGCATCACGCCGACTATGCAGTAGATGGTCTGATCGCCGCTTACGAGCGCGGCGAGAGCGACGAGTTCGTCAAGGCCACCACCGTTGGCGAGCCGGTACGTGTCGAGGACGGCGACGCCGTGGTGTTCATGAACTTCCGCGCCGACCGAGCCCGCGAGCTGACTCGCTGTTTCGTCGAGCCTGGCTTCAGCGAGTTCCAGCGCGCCCGTGTTCCACAGCTGGCTGGCTTCGTGATGCTGACGCAATACGCCGCAAGCATTCCCGCTCCAAGTGCATTTGCCCCCGAAGCGCTGACGAACGTGCTGGGCGAGTACCTGGCCAACAATGGCAAGACCCAGTTGCGCATTGCCGAAACGGAAAAGTACGCCCACGTTACCTTCTTCTTTTCCGGCGGTCGCGAAGAGCCCTTCGAAGGCGAAGAACGAATCCTGATTCCGTCTCCACAGGTAGCGACCTATGACATGCAGCCGGAGATGAGTGCACCCGAAGTAACTGATCGGATCGTGGATGCCATCGAGCACCAGCGCTACGACGTGATCATCGTGAACTACGCCAACGGCGACATGGTCGGTCATACCGGTGTGTTCGATGCTGCGGTCAAGGCCGTGGAATGCCTGGACAAATGCGTCGGCCGTATCGTCGAAGCACTGGACAAGGTTGGCGGCGAAGCACTGATCACGGCCGACCACGGCAATGTCGAGCAGATGGAAGATGTCATGACGGGCCAGGCGCACACCGCGCATACCTGCGAGCCGGTGCCGTTCATCTATGTCGGCAAGCGCGCCCTGAGGATCCGCGAAGGTGGCGTACTCGCCGATGTGGCGCCAACCATGCTGACCCTGCTGGGCATGCCGGTACCGGGGGAGATGACCGGACGCTCGATTGTCGAACTGAGCTGATCGCTGAAGCTGGAAGCTGGAAGCTGGAAGCTGGAAGCTGGAAGCTGGAAGCTGGAAGCCAGGCTGTCGGTCCAAGCTCTGGCCTTCAAGCTTCCAGCCGCTTTTTTAGGCATACTACGGCGGTCGTTGAACTCTCGGTTACGCCTTTCCATGCCCCGTATATTTCTCTTTCTCGCACTGTTGTTCCTGCTTGGCCCAG
Organism: Stutzerimonas sp. C6.4V; assembly: GCF_058536345.1. Classification (NCBI taxonomy): domain Bacteria; kingdom Pseudomonadati; phylum Pseudomonadota; class Gammaproteobacteria; order Pseudomonadales; family Pseudomonadaceae; genus Stutzerimonas; species Stutzerimonas sp. C6.4V. The sequence goes on along the minus strand of NZ_JBZUBM010000002.1, from coordinate 880,821 downwards.
CCATGGCGGATGAACGCGCCGATGCTCGCAAGCAGATCGAAGCGGCCCGCAAGGATGTTGCAGAGCTACAGAAACTGCTCAAACAGATCGAGCAGGAGAAAAGCAGCGTCCAGAAGCAGCTGCAGACCACTGAAAGCGAGATGGGCGAACTGGAAAAGCAGGTCGATTCGCTGCAGCAGGAAATAGATCGCAGCGAGGCCGAGCTCGACCGTCTCAATGACGAAAAAACCACGCTTGAAGGTGCGCGTCTCGAGCAACAGCGGCTGATCGGTATTCAGGCGCGTGCCGCCTATCAGAGCGGTCGCCAAGAGTATCTCAAGCTGTTGCTCAACCAGCAGAATCCGGAGAAGTTCAGCCGCACGCTCACCTATTACGACTACCTAAGCAAGGCTCGTTTCGAGCAAGTTGAAGACTTCAATGAAACACTCAGCCAGCTCGCCAATGTCGAGGCTGGCATCCAGGCGCAGCAGGCAGAACTGGCTGAGCAACAGGAAGGACTTCAGCAGCGTCGCGCTCAACTGGCCGATGTTCGCAAGGAAAGGCAACTGGCGTTGGCCAAGCTCGACAAGGATCTGTCCAGCCGCGATCAGAAGCTGAAGGCCCGGCAGCAGGAGCAGGCTCAATTGGAGCGCGTGCTCAAGACCATCGAGGAAACCCTTGCACGTCAGGCTCGCGAAGCTGAGCAGCAGCGCCAGCGCGAACTGGCGCTGGCCCGTGAAGAGCAGGCACGCCAGCAGCAGGCCGACCGCAGTTCTTCGTCGCCGGCAACCGGGCCCGTGGTTTCAAGCGCTGGGGGCAACTTCGGAGGCCCTTTCGCCAAGGCCAAGGGCAAGCTGCCGTGGCCGGTCGACGGAAGATTGGTTGCACGCTATGGCACTCCGCGTGGCGGCGATGCTCGAACCAAGTGGGACGGTGTGCTGATCGGTGCCAGTGTCGGCAGCCAGGTTCGAGCCGTCCACGGTGGTCGCGTGGTATTTGCCGACTGGTTGCGGGGCGCCGGACTGCTGGTCATCCTCGACCATGGCAATGGTTATCTGAGCCTTTACGGCCACAACCAGAGTCTGTTGCGTGATGCAGGGGATATCGTCAAGGCGGGCGACCCAATCGCCACCGTAGGAACCAGCGGCGGGCAGGAAGCTGCTGCGCTGTATTTCGCCATTCGCCAACAGGGTCGCCCGACCGACCCTGCACAATGGTGCCGTGCGCAGGGATAGCCCGAATCGGCTTAGCGCGCCCCTAACAACTGGAGTCAGACATGCCGCACCTGTGCCGTTTCGCCCAACCTTCCACGCTTGCCCTGGCCGTCATGCTAGGGCTCTACGGTAGTGCCTGGGCCCAGCAGCCACCGGCGGAGATGGCGCCCGCAACTATGGAGCTGCAGGCACCTTCCAGCAAGGCCCCGTTGCCACTGGACGAGCTTCGCACCTTTGTCGAGGTGCTCGATCGGATCAAGGCGGCCTATGTCGAGCCTGTAGACGACAAGACCCTGCTGGAAAATGCCATCAAGGGCATGCTGAGCAATCTCGATCCGCATTCGGCCTACTTGGAGCCCGAGGCGTTCGCCGAGCTGCAGGAAAGCACCAGCGGCGAATTCGGCGGCCTCGGTATCGAGGTCGGGATCGAAGATGGCTTTATCAAGGTGGTCTCTCCTATCGACGATACCCCCGCCTCGAAAGCCGGTATCGAGGCGGGCGACCTGATCGTCAAGATCGACGGCAAGCCAACCAAGGGCATGTCGATGATCGAAGCGGTGGGCATGATGCGCGGCAAGCCTGGCAGCAATATTTCCCTGTCGCTGGTGCGTGAAGGCGGCAAGCCATTCACGGTCGAGCTATCCCGTGCCGTCATCAAGGTCAACAGCGTCAAGAGCCAGATGCTGGAGCCTGGGTATGGCTATCTGCGAGTGACTCAATTCCAGATAAATACCGGAGAAGAGGTCGGCAAGGCACTTGCTCGCCTGCGAAAGGAAAATGGCGGGAAGCTCAACGGTCTGGTGCTGGATCTGCGCAACAACCCTGGGGGCGTCTTGCAGGCTGCCGTAGAGGTGTCCGACCATTTCCTCAAGGACGGTCTGATCGTCTATACCGAAGGCCGCATCGCCAATTCCGAGCTTCGCTTCAATGCCGACCTAGCCGACGCAAGCGAGGGCGTTCCGCTGGTCGTACTGATCAACGGCGGTAGCGCCTCGGCATCGGAAATCGTCGCGGGCGCCTTGCAGGATCACAAGCGCGGTGTCGTCATGGGAACCGACAGCTTTGGCAAGGGCTCGGTGCAGACGGTACTGCCGTTGAACAACGACCGCGCGCTCAAACTCACCACCGCGTTGTATTACACGCCCAACGGCCGCTCCATCCAGGCCCAGGGCATCGTGCCCGATATCGAAGTGACGCGCGCCAAACTGACCCGTGAACAGACCGCTGAGGGCATCCGGGAGGCGGATCTCGCCGGCCATCTGGGCAACGGCAATGGCGGACCGGAGCGCCCCACCAATGCCCAGGCCGCAAAGGCCTCACCAAGACCACAGGATGATGACTATCAGCTTGGTCAGGCACTGAACCTTCTCAAGGGGCTGAATCTCACTCGCGGACAATAAGCGGTGCGCCTGGCTGCACTGTTGCTGCTGGCCGGCCTCGCTTCGCAGCTCTTTGCCGCCTCGCCCGCTCGTGCACCAGGTGGCGAGGCAAGCGACCCAAGCCCCACAGAGCAGGGCCATGAACTGGCCGCAGCGTCGAGCATGCCCAAGCTGGCGCTGGTGATCGATGATCTGGGGGCAAATCCCGCCAGGGATAACCGTGCTCTCGCCCTGCCCGGCCCTGTAGCCCTTGCCATCCTGCCGGATACGCGCCACGCCCCCTCATTGGCCCAGCGGGCATACGAGGCTGGCAAGACAGTACTGCTGCATCTACCCATGGCACCAGCTATAGGGCCCTACAGCTGGCATCAGGGGCTCAGTCCGGAGCAGCTTCAACAACGCCTGGATAACGCACTGCGGAGGGTTCCACACGCCCTCGGCGTGAACAATCACATGGGCAGCCAGATGACCGACCAGAAGCAACCCATGCTGTCGCTGATGACCGAGCTACAGGCGCGTCACCTGTTCTTTCTCGATAGCCGCACCAACCCTCACACGGTGGCCGCTGCGGCTGCTCAGCAGGTCCAGCTGGCGAGCCTGTCGAGGGACGTCTTTCTCGATGATGATCCTGCACCCGCTGCGGTCGCCGATCAGTTCCGGGCCGCCATGAAGCTGGCCCGGAAACAGGGCTCGGTGGTCATCATCGGCCACCCGCACGCCAGCACGCTGGCGCTTCTGGAGCGAGAGCTACCGCGGCTGCGCGTCATGGGCATCGACTGGATCGGCATGGAACAGATGATCGCCCTACGGGGCAACCGAGCGATGGCCGCCCATGGTTCGCTCGGCATTTACCGCTGAATATCTACAACGCTAGAGATAACGCCGCAGGATGGCATCGATCGCGCCATCTTCCCGCATCTCGTTGAGGGCTTTCTGCAGCCTGCTGACCACCTCGTCCGGCGTGTCCTTGTTGAGCGCCAGGAACAACTGTGCATCGTTGAAGCGCAGCACCGTGGTCAGCCCGGTCACGCCTTCCTGCTTCGCCAGATAGAGACCGACCGGGTCGGTGGTCGCCCATAGGTCGATCTGCCCCTTCATCAGTTTGCTGATGTTTTCCTTGTCGCGAAGCGAATTGAGGGGCTCGAACCCCTTGCTCTCAAGATGCTGACTGACCGCGTCGTTCTTGTAGGCGCCGACCCGGTATTGCCGTGCCTGATCGAGCGAACTCAGCCGCAGCGGGCTGTCGGGCGGAGCGAGAAGCACCCAGCCGGTACTGGCTAGAGGTCCGACCCACTTGAACAAGGGTTCGCGCTCAGGCGTGTAGGTTGTGGAAAACAATCCCTGATCGGGATGCTCCAGGACCTGCTTGTAGATTCGTTCCCAGGGGAAGCGCAACGTCAGGCTGTAATTGATGCCGGCCCGCCGGAACATTTCGCGGACAATCTCCGCGTTGATGCCACTGATATTTTGATCAGCCGCATAATTCTTGCCATCCGCCGCCATATTGAACGGCGGGAAGTTTTCCGTCAGCAGGACTATTTCATAGTCATCCGGCAGTGCAGCCTTCGCCGAAACGGTCACGAACATCATCAGCGCCGCCGCTAGGATACGTCTCATCAGCTTCCCCCAATCCACAATTACACCAAGACGCAAACCACCTGGCCCGGTCCGTAGCGCCTGGCAGTTGCACTTCTGCTACTTGTAGCAAGTTGTGAACCAGACGCACCGTGTAATCAAAGCAAATGAGAAGTACCTCACAGAAAAAATAGCAAATAGCCACCACTCACCCCTGAACCGCCCCAATGCAGATGAACCTTGCAAGCTGGCCTCGATCACCGGGCTGAACGGTGGGCGCAACGCCCCGGAACGGGGCAGCGAAGTGGGCCTACAGCCATCATGCGTCAAGCATGTCCGACTGAACGGGGAATGGAGGGTGCCGACTCGGTCACTCGCCCAGCGCGACCTGAGCCTGGCTACGGTTTCGTAGGGCATGTCCCGTTGGCCTGAAAATGGCCGGTCGGGCTCGCCTATGGCCCCAACGCTGGATCAAGGGCGCTATGTTTCGGAAGCGGTTCGGCCCTGGCTCAGCGCATCACGATGCCGCAGCTGGCCATGTAGGCCTTGGCTTCGGGCACGGTGTATTCGCCGAAGTGAAAGATGCTAGCAGCCAGCACCGCATCGGCCTTGCCCTCGAGAATGCCATCAGCCAGGTGCTGCAGGTTGCCTACGCCACCGGAGGCTATCACCGGAATGCGGACGGCTTCGCTGATGGCCCGCGTGACCCCGAGGTCATAGCCACTCTTGACGCCATCCTGGTCCATGCTGGTCAGGAGGATTTCGCCGGCGCCCAAAGCTTCCATCTTCTGCGCCCAGAGCACAGCGTCCAGCCCGGTAGGCTTGCGCCCGCCATGGGTGAAAATCTCCCAGCGTGGGGTTTCGCCAGGCAGGGAGACCCGCTTGGCATCGATGGCGACGACGATGCACTGCGAGCCGAAACGCTCGGCAGCCTCACCGACAAATTCAGGCGTGAACACCGCAGCCGTATTGATCGATACCTTGTCGGCGCCCGCATTGAGCAGATTGCGAATGTCCTGAACCGAGCGCACACCGCCGCCCACGGTCAGCGGGATGAACACCTGGCTGGCCATGCGCTCGACGGTGTGCAGCGTGGTATCGCGGTTGTCGACGCTGGCGGTGATGTCGAGAAAGGTGATCTCGTCAGCGCCCTGCTCATCGTAGCGCCGGGCGATTTCCACCGGATCGCCGGCATCACGGATGTTTTCGAACTGGACGCCTTTGACCACACGGCCGTTGTCCACGTCGAGGCAGGGAATGATGCGTTTGGCAAGGGCCATGCTTTTCTCCGAAAAGAGCCTGAAGCTATAAGCCTGAAGCTGGAAGCAGCTCAACTGCTTGGCTTCCAGCTTTCAGCTCATCGCTTGTTACTCGTCTTTGAATTTCAGATCGCAGAGCGCCTGGGCTTCAGCGACATCGAGCGTGCCTTCGTAGATCGCCCGACCGGTGATGGCGCCGACGATCCCACGGGTATTCGTATCGAGCAGCTTCTGGATATCACCGATGTTGTGGATACCACCCGAGGCGATTACAGGGATGCGGCTGGCATTGGCCAGGGCCACCGTGGCCTCGATGTTGCAGCCCTGCATCATGCCGTCCTTGGCGATGTCGGTGTAGACGATCGCCGAGACGCCGTCGGCCTCGAAGCGGCGTGCCAGATCCACAGCCTGTACGCTCGACACCTCGGCCCAGCCGTCGGTGGCGACAAAGCCATCCTTCGCATCCAGACCGACGATCACCTTGCCCGGAAAGGCGCGGCAGGCTTCGCCGACGAATTCCGGCTGCTTGACCGCCTTGGTACCGATGATCACGTAGCTGACGCCAGCACGAACGTAGTGCTCGATGGTCTCCAGCGAACGGATGCCGCCACCGATCTGGATCGGCAAATCCGGGTAGCGCTTGGCGATGGCCGTGACCACCTCGCCATTGACCGGCTGCCCTTCGAAGGCGCCGTTGAGATCCACCAGATGCAGACGGCGGCAACCGGCCTCGACCCATTTGGCGGCCATGGCGACAGGGTCATCGGAGAACACCGTGGCGTCGTCCATCAGCCCCTGACGCAGACGCACACAGGCGCCGTCCTTGAGATCGATTGCGGGAATAATCAGCATGGCTTGAACCTGTCTAAATCGGGAGGTGGATAAGGTCAGCTCTTTTCGAGCGCCCACAAGTCGCTCTCGATGCTCTCGAACCTTTCTTTCAGGTGCGTCTGCACGTCGAAGATCGCCTTGTTGTAGTACAGCGAAGCAATTTCACGGGCGAACAGATCAAGCACTTCCTGCGCCTCGAAGGAGCCCAGCTCAAGCTCGAAGCGATCTTCAAGAAAGCGCTTGATGATCTGTTGCGCGGCCTGCTCCTGAGCAGGATCCAGTGTCAGGACCGGAGGCTTCTTGGCCCGGCTCATTACCAGCGACCATCCCAGGCGGCGAAATTCTGCAGCAGCTGTAATCCATGGGTGTGGCTCTTCTCGGGGTGGAACTGCACCGCGAAGCGCGACCCATCGGCCAGCGCGGCGGCGAAGTCCGTACCGTAATGGCCGCGGCCGACCACCTGCCGAGGATTGCCGGCCTCGATGTAATAGCTGTGCACGAAATAGAAGCGGGCATCGGCGGGGATGTTGTGCCACAGCGGATGGCTGACGGCCTGCTCCACATGGTTCCAACCCATGTGCGGCACCTTCAGGCGCTCGCCATCTTCTTCCAGATCCTTGCCAAAGAAGCGCACCTGGCCGGGAAACAGGCCGATGCAATCGACACCACCATTCTCCTCGCTACGCTCCATCAGCGCCTGCATGCCGACGCACACACCAAGGAACGGACGATCGACGCTCACTTCCCGCACCAGCTCGTCGAAGCCCAGGCGGCGGATCTCGGCCATGCAATCGCGGATCGCGCCGACGCCGGGAAACACCACGCGGTCGGCTTCACGGATGACCTGCGCATCGCTGGTAATCAGCACGCGGCCAGCGCCGACGTGCTCCAGCGCCTTGGCGACCGAGTGCAGGTTGCCCATGCCGTAATCGATGACTGCAACCGTCTGCATTACAGGCAACCCTTGGTCGAGGGCATCTGGCCGGCCATGCGCTCATCCAGCGTCACCGCCATGCGCAGCGCGCGGCCGAAGGCCTTGAACACGGTTTCGATCTGGTGATGGGTGTTGTGCCCGCGCAGATTGTCGATATGCAGGGTCACCAGCGCGTGATTGACGAAGCCCTGGAAGAATTCCTGGAACAGATCGACATCGAAGCCGCCGACGGTGGCGCGGGTGTAAGGGACATGCATCTGCAGACCCGGACGCCCGGAAAAATCGATGACCACACGCGACAGCGCCTCGTCCAGCGGCACGTAGGAATGCCCGTAGCGGGTCATGCCTTTCTTGTCGCCGACAGCCTTCGCAAAGGCCTGGCCGAGTGTGATGCCGACGTCTTCCACAGTGTGGTGATCATCGATATGCAGATCACCCTGACACTCGATGTCCAGATCGATCAAGCCGTGGCGGGCGATCTGGTCGAGCATGTGCTCGAGGAACGGCACGCCGATGGCGAAGCGGCTCTTGCCGGTGCCGTCCAGGTTGATGGTGGCCTTTACCTGGGTTTCCAGGGTGTTGCGCTCTACGCAAGCCGTACGCTCGGACATCCACAGCTCCGCTGATCGTGGGGCGAAAAAGAGCGCCATTATAGGCCAAACCCACCATTGCGGATACGCGCCGAGGGCCGCTGGGCGTCCGCAGGCACAGCCAGGCTGCATGCCCTGAGCGAACGGCAGCCTGCAAGCGACGCCAGACTGTCGTGCGATTGCCGTATAGCAGGGTTATGCTTGCCGGCATCACCGACAACGCAGCAGGTCCGCATGCCCGTCTATGTCGAATGCCTCACCGAGCCCAGCCAGCAGGACCTTGTCGACCTGGCGAAGATCTTCGCCGACGCGCCGGAATGGTTGCTGGCACCTCACGCTACCGCCGACGCCCTGATCCATCACGCACTGACCCAGGGCACCCTTGTCGCCGGTCGGTTCAACGACAGGCTGCTGGGTGCCGGCGTGTTGCAAAGAGGCAGCACGAACTGGCAGCTGTCGCACCTGTGCGTGCGCAAGATCACCCGCCGCCGCGGTGTGGGCAAGCGCATCCTTGAAGAAAGCCAGCGTCTGGCGGCCGAAGCCGGCCAGCAACTGCACCTGGCCGCACCAAAAGGGCACCTCGAGGCTCAGGCCCTGGCGGCAAGAACCCAGCTGCCGCTGGATCTGTTCTAGGCTGCCTTCAGGCGAATCCGCGTGCCCCCCGCACCGGAACCCCAGGCCCGGGCACCACTCCAACACGAGCCGCGACGCCAGCCATAGCCCGCGGCGCTATACTCGCCTGCTTTAAGAACGCCAAACACAAAGGACTTGTCCATGAAAGCGCTCGGCAAAATCCTGGGCCTGGTAATCCTCGGGTTGCTGCTGCTCATCGTCGCGCTGGGTTTCGCCCTGACCCAGTTTTTCGACCCCAACGATTACAAGGATGAAATCCGCGAACTGGCCCGCAACAAGGCCGGCCTCGAGTTGGACATAAGGGGCGACATCGGCTGGAGCCTCTTCCCCTGGCTTGGCCTGGAACTGCACGACACCACCCTGGCCAGTGTTCAGTCGCCCGAGCAGCCCTTCGCCGACCTGCGCATGCTGGGCCTGTCGGTACGGGTGATGCCGCTGCTGAGCCGCGAGGTGCAGATGAGCGACATCACGCTCAATGGTCTGAACCTGACGCTGTCCCGCGATGAAAACGGCAAGGGCAACTGGGAAGGCGTCGGCCAGCCACCCGCCAGCGAGCGACCTGGCGAGACGGCCGAGCCCCCGCAGACCGAAGCCCGTGCAGCCGAGCAGCAGGCCGAGCGATCCGGCCGCCAGCTACGCCTCGATATCGACAGCCTGACTGTCAGCGATGCCCGGGTGACCTACCATGACGCCCAGAGCGGGCAGCAGTTCAGCGCCGAAGGCATCGAGCTGAGCACCGGCGCCATTCGTGAGGCCTCGCCAATTCCGATCAAGCTGAACGCATTTTTCGGCACCAACAAACCGGTGATGCGCGCACGGGCCGAACTGCAGGGCTCACTGCGCTTCGACACCCAGCTGCAACGCTACCAACTCGAAGACATGCGCCTGAGCGGTGAGGCCTCCGGCGAGCCGCTGCAAGGCAAGACCCTCAATTTCAGCGCCCAGGGCCAGCTGCTGGCCGACCTTGCGGCCGAGATCGCGGAATGGTCCAGCCTCAAGTTCACCGCCAATCAGTTGCGCGGGCTTGGCGAGCTGAAAGCGCGCGACCTTGAAGGTCAGCCAAAGATCAGCGGCATGCTCTCGATTGCCGAGTTCAATCTGCGCGAATTTCTTGAGGGCGTTGGCCAGCCCTTACCGACCATGGCGGACGCGACCGCACTGAGCAAAGCCGAACTGGTTACCCGCCTCGCCGCTACCCAGACCAGCCTGATGCTCGAAGAGCTGAACCTCAAAGTCGACGAAAGCACCCTCACCGGCCAGATCGGCATCAGCGACTTCTCCAAGAAGGCCCTGCAGGCCGACCTCAAAGGAGACAGACTCGACCTGGATCGCTACCTACCGCCACCGGACAGGGACGACTCGGCCGCAGCAGCGCGCCAGAGCGAGGTGAGTGTCACCGAAGCAGCCGTGATAGGCAGCGGTACTACACCTCTGCCCGGCAAGCCGACCCAGGAAGCCTGGAGCGATGAAAAGATCCTGCCAATCGAAACCCTGCACAGTCTCGACACGCGCATCAGCCTGACCATCGCGAGCCTCACCGCGAAGAAGCTGCCGCTCGACGACTTCAGTCTCAAGGCGCGAAGCGCAGGCGGCTTGCTGACCTTGGAGGAAATGCGCGGCAGCCTCTACAACGGCCGCGTGGAGACCACGGCAAGCCTAGATGTTCGCCCAGCGATACCGCTCATCACCTCGCAACAACGGCTGGTTCATGTGCCCGTCGAGCGATTGCTTGAAAGCCAGGGCGAGAAAATTGTCATCAAGGGCCTGTTGAATCTTGACGGTGACTTGCGCACCCAGGGCAACAGCCAGAAGGCCTGGATCGACAACCTAAACGGCAAGATAGGCTTCATCATCGACAACGGAATCCTGGTCGACGCGAATCTCGAGCAGCAGCTTTGCCGCGCCATTTCCACACTCAACCGCAAACCATTGACCAGCGAACCACGAAGCCAGGACACACCCTTCCGCACCCTCAAGGGTAACCTGACCCTGCGCAACGGCCTGGCCAGCAACCCGGACCTGAAAGCCAGCATCCCGGGGCTGACCATCAACGGCAACGGCGATATCGACCTGCGGGTCCTGGGCATGGACTACCGTATCGGCATCCTTATCGAGGGTGACAAGGGCGCCATGCCGGACCCTGCCTGCGAGGTCAATGATCGCTATGTCGGTATCGAATGGCCGTTGCGCTGCCGGGGCCCGCTGGAGCTTGGCGCCAAGGCCTGCCGCTTCGACAACGACGCTCTCGGCAAGGTTGCCGCACGCCTGGCTGGCGAAAAGCTCACCGAAAAGCTGGAGGAAAAGCTCGGCGACAAAGTCAGCCCGGACCTGAAGGATGCGCTGAAGGGCCTGTTCAATCGATGATTGCCGAACCCATGAGCCCCGAGCAGTTCGGCACCGCCGTGCTGGACTGGTACGACCTTCACGGCCGCAAGGATCTACCCTGGCAGAAGGGCATCACGCCTTATAGGGTCTGGGTTTCTGAAATCATGTTGCAGCAGACCCAAGTCAGCACCGTGCTCGGCTATTTCGATCGCTTCATGGAAGCCCTGCCAACGGTCAGAGACCTGGCCAGCGCTCATGAAGACGAGGTATTGCACCTATGGACCGGCCTGGGCTACTACAGCCGCGCCCGCAATCTGCACAAAGCCGCCAGATTGGTCGTCTCCGAGCACAACGGCGAGTTTCCTCGGGACGTCGAACAGCTAGCCGAATTGCCCGGCATCGGTCGCTCGACCGCCGGCGCGATCGCCAGCCTGAGCATGGGCCTGCGCGCGCCAATCCTCGACGGAAACGTCAAGCGAGTGCTGGCGCGCTATCTGGCGCAGCAGGGTTACCCCGGCGAGCCCAAGGTTGCCAGACAACTCTGGGAGGCCGCCGAGCGCTTCACTCCAGAGCAGCGCGTCAACCACTACACCCAGGCGATGATGGATCTTGGCGCCACGCTTTGCACACGCAGCAAGCCGACCTGCCTGCTTTGCCCGCTTCGAACGGGCTGCCGCGCCCACCTGCTGGGTCGCGAAACCGAGTTCCCGGTACCCAAGCCCCGAAAGGTGCTGCCACACAAGCGTACCCTGATGCCCATGCTGGCCAACCCCGACGGCGCCATCCTGCTCTACCGTCGACCGTCAACCGGTCTCTGGGGCGGGCTCTGGAGCCTGCCGGAGCTGGAAGACCTCCCAGCCCTTGACGCACTGGCTGAGCGTCATGGCCTGCGAATGGAAGAGCGCCGGGAACTGCCCGGGCTGACCCATACCTTCAGTCACTTCCAGCTCGCCATCGAACCATGGCTCATCCGGGTTCAGACCCCACCCGGTGCCGTGGCCGAGGCCGACTGGCTCTGGTATAACCTTGCCACCCCGCCGCGACTGGGGCTCGCCGCCCCGGTGAAGACGCTGCTCAAGCGCGCCGCCGCCGAATTGAACGCAGGAGAGTTGTCATGACCCGCACCGTGAACTGCCGCAAGTACAAAGAAGAACTGCCTGGCCTGGACCGCCCGCCGTATCCGGGCGTCAAAGGCGAAGACATCTACAACAACGTATCCAAGAAAGCCTGGGACGACTGGCAGAAACACCAGACCATGCTGATTAACGAACGCCGCCTGAACATGATGAACGCCGAGGACCGCAAGTTCCTGCAAACCGAGATGGACAAGTTTCTCTCCGGCGAAGAGTACGCTCAGGCCGAAGGCTACGTACCGCCAAGTGAGTGAGCCGGTTAGCCGGCGCTAGCACGGCACAGATCGCCGCCTGCCCGGCTGGTGCCGCGTCACCGCAGCGGTCACCCGCCTGCATCGCGAAGCTAAATGCCCGTTCTAGCTAAATATTTTCAAGGCCACGCTTGACAGGTAAATGCCAAATCCGTCTAATAGCGCCCCGTTGCCCAGGTAGCTCAGTCGGTAGAGCAGGGGATTGAAAATCCCCGTGTCGGCGGTTCGATTCCGTCCCTGGGCACCACCTTTCGTTTTCAGGTGGTGTCAGCACCACCCGAAAGCCCACAAGAAGCCCGCCTAGTGCGGGTTTTTTGTTGTCTGCACTTCCCCTACCCGTCCCTTGTAGGCGCGAGCGTTGGGCACTCCAGGGTTATGGCCGACTTGATCAGTCCTACCTCTGCTCAATCTGCTTTCACACCAGCCGGGACAGTTATCGTATTAAAGGTCGCTTTCCACATGGGATGGCTGGTAGCCAGACCAGCGCCTGATAGATCGATGCAAAGCGAATCTAACTTTCCTAATGTTTTGGCGCCAGCGGTCTGGCGGCGGTTGCCATGCCTTCCCTCCCTCGCTAGACTCGACCGCATGCACGTCACCGTCCGTCTTGTTCTCTTGCTGCTCAGCTTGACGCTTCCCATCAACGGGATGGCGCACATGCTGATGCCTGCCGGCGAGCACAGGATGATGCAGAGCGGTGACGCTCCGATATCAATGTCCATGCATGCAGAAGATGCCGGCATGGGTGCTGATGATGAATGCTTTGAGCATGACAAGACCGGCAAGAGCACGGGTGTGTGCAAGTCCGGTCAGGAATGCAAGACCAGCAGTCTGCTCCAGTTCTCCCTTGGCAAGGCTCCGTTGCTGCCGGCCGGCCAGCAGGTTTCCGCTCATCCCAGCGATATCGCTCCCTCCCTGATTCCGGATGCCGTCTGGCACCCACCCCGCGCCTGATTCCAAGCCCGACCTGAACCCCGATCGGCGTCCCTGACGCATGACACGGGCCCTGCGCGCCTGACGGCCCGCACTGGAACGACATTGGAATCGAGACATGACATCCCTATGCCCTTGGGCGCGCCGTGTGCCGGCTGCCCTGTTGCTGGGTGCGCTGGCCTTTCCTGGCCCGGCCGTTGCCCTGACTCTGGAACAGACCCTGGCGCTGGCCGAACGCGAAGCGCCGGCGCTGGCAGCACAAGCTGCGAACCTTGAGGCCGCCCGTAGCGCGGCCATTCCGGCAGGTGAGCTGCCCGATCCACGGCTGAGCCTCGGCTTGCGCAATGTGCCCATCGAGGGCGAGTCGCGCCTGCGCCTCGGCGACGAAGCCATGACCATGCAGACCATCGGCCTGATGCAGGAGGTGCCCAACCGTGCCAAGCGCCAGGCCCGTGTCGATGTGGCCGAAGCCGACCTGGCGCTCGCCGAGGTTCAGCAACGCATCGCCCGGCTGGCTGTTCGTCGTCAGGCTGCAGAAGCCTGGATCGCCACGCTCTCGGTCGAGCGCAAGCTGGCCCTGTTCAAGGAGCTCTACCGCGAAAACCGGCTGTTCGCCCGCGCCGTCGAAGCGCGCATCGCAGGTGGTGGCGGTAGTGCGGCGGACAGCGTATTGCCCCGGCAGGAAGCCGCCTTGCTGGCCGAACAGGAAGACAACCTGCTACGCAGCCAGACAGTAGCCCGTGCGGCGCTGCGTCGATGGGTTGGTGAAGCCGCCAGGCAGCCATTGTCAGGCGACTGGCCACGCTGGCAGGACGATGCCTCGCACTACCAGTACCACCTCCAGCACCATCCTGAGCTGATGGCCTTCGATCCGCTCACTCGCCAGGCCGAAGCGAAGGTGCGCGAGGCTAGCGCAGACAAGCGTCCGGACTGGAACTGGGGAGTGGAATACGGTCGCCGGGAATCGTTGGGCGACATGGTCAGCCTCAACTTCAGTTTCGACCTGCCGCTGTTTGCCGGGTCCCGCCAGGACCCCCGGATTGCTGCCGAGCGGGCCCGCCTTGGCCGCATCGAAGCCGAGCGTGAAGCCGCGCTGCGCATGCATACCGAGGAGCTGGACGGCCGACTGGCCGAGCTGGAACAGCTGGAGCGGACCCTTACGCGACTGGACGACACCCTGCTGCCTCTGGCCGAAGAAAAGGTTCGCCTGGCCATGGCCGATTACCAGGGCGGGCGCGGCGAGCTGATGTCCCTGGTCAAGGCACGACAGGCACTGCTTGAAACCCGCCTTCGCCGCATCGATGTGGCCCGTGACCGCGCACTCGCCAACGCCCGCCTGCATTTCGCCTTTGGAGATACGCCATGACCCCGCTTCGCCTCAAGCAACTGGCGCTGGCCATCAGCCTGCCGGTGCTCTTTACCGTCACTGACATTATCGGCCTGACACTGCTGCCCGCCCACGCCCAGGCCCAGCCCGACGAGAACGGCCGCGCAGTGCTGTACTGGTACGACCCGATGTACCCCCAGCAACACTTCGACAAGCCCGGCAAGTCACCCTTCATGGACATGGATCTGGTGCCGCGTTACGCCCAGGAGGGCGCCGACGCCGCCAGCATCAGCATCGACCCGGGGATTGCCCAGAATTTGGGCATGCGCATCGTGACCGCTAGCCGCGAGCCAATCGGACGGTCGCTGGAAGTGGTCGGCGCGCTGGCCTTCAATGCCCGGGACGTCGCCCTGGTTCAGGCCCGTAGCGGCGGCTTCGTGGAGCGGGTATACGACCATGCGCCGGAAGACGTGATCGAACGTGGCGCGCCGCTGGCAGACCTGCTGGTACCCGAATGGGGCGCTGCCCAGGCTGAATACCTGGCGCTGCGTAACCTGGACGAGCCGCAGCTGCACGCCGCTGCTCGCCAGCGTCTGCGCCTGGCCGGCATGCCTGCTGAGTTCATCGCGCAACTCGAGCGCACCGGCAAGGCGCAGGCGGTCTGGACCGTGACCAGCCCGTTGGGCGGTGTACTGCAATCGCTCGATGTGCGTGAAGGCATGACCCTCTCGGCCGGCGCTCCCCTGGCGCGAGTCAACGGGCTGGACAGCGTCTGGCTGGAAGTCGCCGTGCCGGAGGCCGAAGCGGCAGGCTTGAACCAGGGCCAGGCCGTCCAGGCAGAATTGCCGGCGTTCCCCGGAGAGACGCTGCAAGGGCAGATCCAGGCCGTACTGCCACGGGCCGACCTTGATAGCCGTACCGTGCGGGTGCGGGTCGAGCTGCCCAATCCGCAGCACCGCCTGCGCCCCGGCATGACTGCCCGGGTCACGCTCGAACGTGACGCGCGCACCGCACTGGTAATCCCGTCCGAGGCCGTGATCCGCACGGGCAAACGCGCACTGGTGATGCTCGCCGAGGACAACGGCCGCTATCGGCCGGTAGAGATTCGCACCGGCCGCGAAAGCGGAGACAGCACCGAGGTGCTCGACGGGCTGCAGGAGGGCCAGCAGGTGGTCGCTTCCGGCCAGTTCCTGCTCGACTCGGAAGCCAGCCTGCGCGGCATCACCGCTCGCGGGCTGGAGCAGCCGGCCAAGGCAAAGACGCCCGCACTGCATGAAGCGGAAGGCACCATCGTCGAGATCGACGGCGACATGGTCAACCTCTCCCACGGCCCCTTCAAGACCCTTGGCATGCCGGGCATGACCATGCCATTTCCCGTCAGCGACCTGGCGTTGCTTGAAGGCTTCAAAGCCGGCGACCGGGTCCGCGTGGGAGTGAGCCAAAGCGACGAAGGATTGTTCATCGAGCGTATCGAGAAGCTGGACGCGCATGCCGGGCATGGAGGGCACCAGCCATGATCGCCGCTCTCATTCGCTGGTCCGTCGCCAATCGCCTGCTGGTGCTGCTGGGCACACTGTTCGCAGTGGCCTGGGGTGTCTGGTCAGTGAAGAACAGCCCCATCGATGCCCTGCCGGATTTGTCCGACGTGCAGGTGATCATCCGCACGCCCTACCCGGGCCAGGCGCCGCAAATCGTCGAGAACCAGGTCACTTACCCGCTGGCCACCACCATGCTCTCGGTGCCCGGCGCCAAGACCGTGCGCGGCTATTCGTTCTTTGGTGACAGCTACGTCTATGTGCTGTTCGAGGACGGAACCGATCTCTACTGGGCCCGCTCGCGGGTGCTGGAGTACCTCAGCCAGGTACAGAGCCGCCTGCCTGAGGGCGCGGCTCCGAGCCTCGGGCCGGACGCCACCGGAGTGGGCTGGATCTACCAGTACGCGCTGGTGGATCGCAGCGGCAGCCATGATCTGGCCCAGCTGCGTTCTCTGCAGGACTGGTTTTTGCGCTACGAGCTGAAGACGCTGCCGAACGTCGCCGAAGTAGCGCCCATCGGCGGCATGGTCAAGCAGTATCAGGTGGTCCTGGACCCGGTGCGCATGGCCAGCCGTGGCATCACCCAGCAACAGGTAGCCCAGGCCATCGATGGCGCCAACCAGGAAACCGGCGGCAGCGTGCTGGCACTGGCGGAAAGCGAGTTCATGGTGCGCGCCTCGGGCTATCTCCAATCACTGAAGGACTTCCGACAGATCCCCCTGAAGCTGGACGCCAGCGGTACCCCAGTGACCCTGGGTGACGTCGCGACGATCCAGCTTGGCCCGGAAATGCGCCGGGGCATCGCCGAACTCGACGGCGAGGGCGAGGTAGTCGGTGGTGTGGTGATCCTGCGCAGCGGCAAGAACGCACGCGAAACCATCAGCGCCGTGCAGGCGCGCCTGGACGAGCTGCAGAAGAGCCTGCCCGAGGGCGTGGAAATCGTCACCACCTACGACCGCAGCAGGCTGATTGACCGTGCAGTGGAGAACCTCGCCCACAAACTGATCGAGGAGTTCATCGTCGTGGCGCTCGTCTGCGCCCTGTTTCTCTGGCACCTGCGCTCGTCCCTGGTGGCCATCGTCTCGCTGCCGGTGGGGATATTGATCGCCTTCATCATCATGCAAAAGCAGGGCGTGAACGCCAACATCATGTCCCTCGGCGGCATCGCGATTGCCATCGGGGCCATGGTGGACGCCGCCGTGGTGATGATCGAGAACGCCCACAAGCACATCGAGCACTGGCGCGAGCGGAACCCGGGCAAGGAGCTCAAGGGCGCCACCCACTGGAAGGTGATCACCGACGCCGCGGTAGAGGTCGGCCCGGCGCTGTTCTTCAGCCTGCTGATCATTACCCTGTCGTTCATTCCGGTGTTCACGCTCGAGGCACAGGAAGGCAGGCTGTTCGGCCCGCTGGCCTTCACCAAGACCTACGCCATGGCTGCCGCCGCGGGGCTGTCGGTGACCCTGGTACCGGTGCTGATGGGCTTCTGGATCCGTGGAAAGATTCCGGACGAGGCCAGGAATCCGCTCAACCGCGGCCTGATCCGCGTCTATCGTCCGGCGCTGGAGGCCGTGCTGCGCTGGCCCAAGACCACCCTGGCCGTGGCCGTGCTGGTATTTCTCACCGGGCTTTATCCGGTAACGCGTCTGGGCGGGGAATTCCTGCCGCCGCTGGACGAGGGTGATCTTCTGTACATGCCCACTGCCCTGCCCGGCCTATCGGCGCAGAAGGCCTCGGAGCTGCTGCAGCAGACCGACCGGTTGATCAAGTCGGTGCCAGAGGTCGAGCGGGTATTCGGCAAGGCGGGACGCGCCGACAGTGCCACCGATCCGGCGCCATTGGTGATGTTCGAGACCACCATCCAGTTCAAGCCCAAGGATCAGTGGCGGGAGGGCATGACACCGGAGAAGCTGGTCGAGGAACTGGACCGAGCCGTGCAGGTACCGGGCTTGGCAAACCTGTGGATTCCTCCGATCCGCAACCGCATCGACATGCTTGCCACCGGCATCAAGAGCCCGATCGGAGTCAAGGTGGCCGGCAGCGACCTGGCGCAGATCGATGCCGCAACCGCCCAGGTCGAACGCATCGCCAAGGACGTCTCCGGGGTCGCCTCGGCCCTCGCCGAGCGCATGACTGGCGGCCGTTATATCGATGTGGACATCGACCGCACCGCCGCCGCGCGCTACGGGCTCAACATCGCCGAGGTGCAGGCCATCGTCGCCGGCGCCATTGGCGGTGCGAAGGTCGGCGAGACGGTGGAAGGCCTGGCCCGCTACCCGATCAACCTGCGCTACGGACGTGAATGGCGCGACTCGCTCGCCGACCTGCGACAGCTGCCGATCTACACACCGCAAGGTAGCCAGATCACCCTCGGCACGGTCGCCCAGATCAAGGTGACGGACGGCCCGCCGATGCTCAAAAGCGAGAACGCCCGCCTCTCCGGCTGGGTCTACATCGATGTGCGCGGACGCGATATCGCCTCGGTGGTCGCTGACCTGCGCACTGCCATCGATGGGCAACTGACCCTCGCACCCGGCATGAGCCTCAGCTACTCGGGCCAGTTCGAGTTCATGGAGCGGGCTAATCAGCGCCTCACCCTGGTGGTGCCGGCGACGCTGCTGATCATCTTCGTGCTGCTCTACCTGACCTTTGGGCGCCTCTCCGAGGCGGCACTGATCATGGCCACCCTGCCCTTTGCATTAACCGGCGGGGTCTGGTTCCTGTATCTGCTCGGCTACAACCTGTCCGTGGCCACAGGCGTCGGTTTCATTGCGCTGGCGGGGGTAGCGGCCGAGTTCGGCGTGATCATGCTGCTCTATCTGCGAAATGCCTGGAGCGAGCAGCAGGCTGCCGGTCACTCAGGCGAGCCGGCGCTGCGCAATGCCATCCGTATCGGTGCGGTGCAGCGGGTCCGGCCGAAGGCGATGACCGTGGCCGTCATCATCGCCGGTCTGCTGCCCATTCTCTGGGGCAGCGGCACCGGCAGCGAAATCATGAGCCGCATCGCCGCGCCCATGGTCGGCGGCATGATCACCGCGCCGCTGTTGTCCCTGTTCGTCCTGCCGGCCGCCTATCTGCTGATGCGTCGCAGGCAATCCGAAACCATCCCAAACACCGAAAGCCAAACCCAAACTGGAGTCACCCAATGAAAACCCTAACCAGCGCCCTTGTCTTCCTCGCCCTGACCCCCGCTGCCTATGCGACAGACATGCCCATGGAAGGCATGCAGGGAGAGCACAAGAACATGGGCAACATGCCCATGGAGCAGCAAAAGGCAGCCCAGACAGCTACTGCCACCGGCACCGTGAAAAAGGTCGACCAGGACAAGGGCAGCATCACCATCGCGCACGACCCGGTGCCCCAGCTGCAATGGTCGGCCATGGTCATGCCGTTCAAGGCCTCGGCCGAGCAGATGAACAGCGTCAAGGTCGGTGATGAAGTCGAGTTCAGCTTTACCTCCAGCGGCATGAAGGCAGAGCTGGAGACCATCACCAGGCGCTGAGCACAAGGCAGCGCAGCGGGGCACGGCCAGGCAGCTGATGGCCGTGCCCCCGCAACTTCAGAGGATTCGCGAACATCTGGCCCTCTTGGCGGCGAGCGCAGGTGTCCGCGAGCCTGGCGTAGCGGCTGAGGGGCCTTTTCATTCTGCTGGAAGGCAGTTTCATCTGCGGCGCGATGAGCCAGGACACGCCAGTGTTCGACACCGCTCGAAAGATGGCGCACTGCTGGATCCAGCAGCAGGAACGGCAGGAGCAGAGCGCATGACGACAGGTCTTTTGGCAGCGATCGCCGCTACTTTTTCCTGGTCGGCTGGTGATGGCAGCCCTGGGCATAGGCCTGGTCAACCTGAGCGTGTTCGATTCGAGCAGCGCGATAGGCGCGCGTCCGGCAGGTTCGGTAATGTTGGAACTGCTCGCCTCGTTGCTGGCAGTCGGGTTCTGGACCGGTTTTGGCCTGTTGAATGAAACTGCCCTGGCGCAACGCCCACGCATGTCCTCCATGCTGTGGTCTGCCATGCTGATCTTCAGTTGCAGCATCGAGAGTCGCGACGAACCAGCGCATCGAGCCCAAGCAGGGTGGAGAACTGCCTGACTGCGCCGCTGCTCATCGACCGCATGGGGCTGAAAGGACAATTGGCGGCAACCGGCTGCAGTGATACTGTTTTGACACCACCGTCTTTTGGCAGCACCAATGCCTTACCTGGCCCGCCTCGGCAGATTCATAGCCAACCCGATGACCATCATGCTCACTGCGGGCGCATTGGTCGTGCTGATGTGGCTGGTGCTTTCCCTGGAGGAAGCTCGCAATCGCGAACTGATTCGCCACGACACTGAAAAGGCGGCAGCCAACCTGACGCGCGCCTTCGAAGAGCATGTGGTGCGGACCTTCCGGGACATGGATATCGCGTTGAAGCTGCTGCGCGAGGAGTGGACCAGGGATCGAGAAGGTTTCGATACACAGGTACGGGTCATTCAGAACGCTTTTGAAAGCGGCCTGGTCGTACAGATCGGATTTATCGACGCCCAGGGCATTCTCCGGTACTCGAACCTGGACCCCGATGCGAAACCGCTCGACCTGAGCGATCGGGAACATTTTCTGGCCCATCGAGATGCAACCGACGACCGCCTGCATATCAGCAAACCGGTACTCGGACGGGTTTCCGGGCGCTACAGCATCCAGATGACCCGCGCCGTCAGGACCGGCGGCGTATTTAGGGGCGTCATGGTCATATCGCTGAGCCCGGACTACTTCGCCCGGTTCTTCGGCTCGGTCGACATCGGGCGCAATGGGTCGATCCTGCTGGTTGGCGCCGATGGCGTGGTGCGCGCACGGGGAAGCGATCGCAAACTCGACGACACGGCGTTCGGCATGGTGCTGCCGGACAACATGCCGTTTCTCCAGCCTGCTGCGGCGCCACATGGCAGTTACGAGGCTACCAGCCTGATCGATGGGCGCGACAAGCTCTTCACCTATCGCCACGTCCAAGGTTTCCCCGCCACGGTGCTGATCGCCATGGACAACGCCACCCTCTATGCGCCGCACGAGACTCGCTGGTTCCGCTACCGGATCTGGGCCGGCCTGCTCACGTTGCTGCTGCTGAGCGGCGGGGGCTTGTTGGCAAGGGCACAGCAGCTGCAACAGCGATCCAGAGCCGAGCTGCTGCTGTTGAACGAAAGCCTGCGGGGGCTGAGTGCGATCGCCGCCCAGCCGCTGGCAACCGAGAAGAAGCTCGAAGCGGTCATGGCGCTTGGCTGCCGTCAGCTGGCGGTTGAATATGCCGTATTCGCTCACCTGGTCGACGGGCAATGGTCACCCCAGCTGTGTGTCGCCGCCGACGGCCAAGTCCTGGACGGAGCCGATGGGGAACTTGCACGCGTGTTTTCATCGCTGCTTGCCAGCCAGGTGGACGATGCGGCAATCGAGGGTTCGGACAGCTCAGGCCATACGATAGCCACACCGCAGGGTGAAAAGCGGATAGCGGCTTTTGCCAGTGTTCCGGTGTTCGTTGCAGGCCAGATGCACGGTGCGCTCAGCTTCATCTCCCTGGCAGAACCCCACCGGTTTGGCTCCATGAACCTGGAATTTGCCCGCCTGATCGGTCGCTGGGTGAGCAGTGAGCTCACCGAAGAGCGGGCCAGCCGCGAGCTTCAGCGTCTGGCCACATCGGACGCACTGACTGGGGCCAAGAGCCGAGGCTACTTCATGACGGCTTTCGATGCCGAACTGAGCAACGCAAGGCGCTACCGGCAACCCCTGTCCCTGCTACTGATCGATCTGGACCATTTCAAGCGCATCAATGATCACTTCGGTCACCCGGCGGGTGACGCCACGCTGCGCAACCTAGCGACCCTCTGCCAGGAAACGCTGCGTACCGGCGATATCTTCGCCCGGATGGGAGGGGAAGAGTTTGCTGCGCTGCTCCCCAGAGCCAGTGAAGCTGACGCAATGGAGGTTGCCGAGCGGCTTCGCACCGCCATTGCCGGCATGGCCGTATGGTCTGGCGGCGTCGAGATCAGGGTGACCATCAGTATCGGCGTAGGACAGCTGGAAGACGACGACGACTTCGACGCACTTTACAACCGGGTCGACACGGCGCTCTACGCAGCCAAAGCTGCAGGCCGCAACCGTGTCGTGGCCGCCGCGCATCAAGCGGCCCTCGCGGCGGGTTGATCTGACCGCCCGTATTGCTGCGTTCCGGCCCAGCGCTGGCCGGACAGCCCTCCCAAGCAAGCACTCGTCCCAAACGTACAGCCAGGCGCCCAGACAGGCGCGAATCGGATGTGCATCCCGTCTCGCTTGCCCATTGCTGCTGCTCGACAGCCGTTTGGGTGCCAGCGCATAGATTTTTCCCTAATCGATACCTTTTCGTGAGCAATCCAGGGCAGATGACCGTCTACCCTGTCTATAGCGATTTCCCTTCGGGAGCCATAGCGCGTTTTCCGTCCCACTCAACCAGAGACCAGAACGACATATGGAAGCAGAAAAGAAGCTACCCAAGGCCATCATCCTTTTTCCCGTGTTCATTCCCGCCGTGGTTGTCACGCTGCTCCTGGTAATAGGCACCATGAGCAACCCAGAGCTCGCCGGCGACGTATTCAGCTCGACCCTGGCGTTCATCACCACCAACTTCGGTTGGTTCTACATGCTCTCGGTGGCCTTCTTTCTGGTGTTTATCGTCGGTATTGCGATGACGCCCTGGGGCAGCATCAAGCTGGGACCGGACCACGCTGAACCGCAATACAGCTTCCCGGCCTGGTTCGCCATGCTGTTCTCTGCCGGCTATGGCATCGCGCTGCTGTTCTTCGGCGTAGCCGAGCCGGTGCTGCACTACGCCTCGCCGCCAGCGGGTGCGGCAGAAACGGTCGACGCAGCCAAGCAGGCGATGCAGATCGCCTTCTTTCACTGGGGCTTCCACATCTGGGCAATCTACGGGCTGACCGGACTGGTGCTGGCGTATTTTTCCTTTCGCCATGGCTTGCCGCTGTCCATGCGCTCGGCGCTCTATCCCATCATAGGTGAACGCATCTACGGGCCGATTGGCCATGTGGTGGACGTGTTCGCCATTCTCGGCACGCTGTTCGGCATCGCCACCACGCTTGGCCTGTCGGTCACCCAGATCAACGCGGGGATCAATTACCTCTGGCCCTCGATACCGATCAGCATCAACGTGCAGATCATCGCCATCGTCATCATCACCGGCCTGGCGATCTGCTCGGTGGTGGCAGGCCTGGACAAAGGGGTGAAGAACCTATCGTTGCTGAACATGATCCTGGCGATCGGCCTGATGCTGTTCGTGTTTCTGGTCGGCCCCACCATCTTCATCCTCGAAACCTTCCTGCAAAACACCGGCAGCTACCTGAACAACATCATCGAGCGAACCTTCAACCTGCAGGCCTATACACGCAGCGACTGGATCGGCAACTGGACGCTGTTCATCTTTGGCTGGACCATCGCCTGGTCGCCCTTCGTCGGGCTGTTCATCGCTAAGATCAGCCGTGGCCGGACCATTCGCCAGTTCGTCTTTGGCGTGATGTTCGTGCCCACCATCTTCACCTTTCTCTGGTTCTCGGTGTTTGGAGATACTGCTCTGCACCTGATCATGGTCGAAGGCTATACCTCGCTGATCTCCGATGTGCAGGCCGATAACGCCATCGCGCTGTTCAAGCTGTTCGAGCTGTTGCCGATGACCTCCATCGCCTCGTTCCTGGCCGTGGTACTGATCATCACCTTCTTCGTCACCTCCTCGGACTCCGGCTCGCTGGTGATCGACTCCCTGGCGGCTGGCGGTGCGCTCCATACCCCAGTGTGGCAGCGGGTATTCTGGGCCAGCATCGAAGGTGTGGTCGCGTCCGCGTTGCTGCTGGCCGGTGGGCTCAGTGCACTGCAAACCATGACCATCGCCAGCGCCTTGCCTTTCGCAATCATCATGATGATCGCCGCGCTGGGCATGTGGCGCGCGCTGGTCATCGAAGGGCACCATGAAACCAGTCTGCAGAGCCACATGCAGGGCAGCCGGCTGGCAAGCAACGCCGGCCCTGGGCTGTGGAAAAAGCGCCTGGCCGGCATGGTCAGCTTCCCCAGCCGGGAAGAGGTCGACGGCTTCATGGGCAGCACTGTGCTCAAGGCCATGCGCCGCGTTCAGCGTGAGCTCAGTGGCCAGGAGTGGAGCGCCGAGGTTCACACCGATGAAGCCCATTCGCGGCTCTATCTTGAAGTGAAGAAAGACGATCAGGTCGACTTCATCTACGAGATCCGTGCGGTCGGCTACGCCATGCCGGCGTTCGCGCTCTCCGAAGGACCGGAGGCGGACGAACAGTATTTCCGCGCCGAGGTCTTCCTGCGCCGCGGGGGGCAACACTACGACATCTATGGCTATGACCAGGCGGATATCATCAGCGACATACTCGATCAGTTCGAGAAGTACTTGCACTTCCTGCATATCTCGCCGGGCAGCCTGCCGTGGAACATGGCAGAGCACGACGAAATGCTGTCCGACGATCCCGAGCTACCAAAGTCCGACCCCTCGCCTTAGCGGTGGCGCCAACTTCAGGCCGGGCCAGACAAGCGCCCGGCTGGCCCTTGTGACATGAACCCATCGTTGCGCGCCAGAACCGCCGATTTCATCTATATAGATAGAGGTGCCGATCGCCCGACCAGGCGTGACCGGCCGGTCACGGCGCCAGGCGCCGCGTCGCGCTTGGCGCATGCCCCCACCCATGCTAGGTTTGCGCCTCGCCAGGATGGCGAGCAGTTGGCCGGAGTGCACTTTACATAGAAACGGAGCGGGAACAGCCCTGTTCCGAGAAGAGGAAGCTCAATGGCCGAGGCCATACCTGCACTGGAAATCCGCAACCTGCACAAGCGCTACGGCGATTTGGAAGTTCTCAAAGGCATCTCGCTGACCGCTCGCGATGGTGACGTGATTTCCATCCTCGGCTCTTCTGGTTCCGGAAAATCCACTTTTTTGCGTTGCATCAACCTGCTGGAAAACCCCAACGAGGGCGAAATCATCGTGGCCGGCGAGCAGCTGCGGCTCAAGCGCGCCAAAGACGGTGATCTGGTCGCGGCAGATGCCAAGCAGATCAACCTGATGCGCAGCAAGCTCGGTTTCGTGTTCCAGAACTTCAATCTCTGGCCGCACATGAGCGTGCTCGACAACATCATAGAGGCGCCTCGTCGCGTGCTGGGCCAGAGCAAGGCAGAGGCCATCGAGACGGCCGAGGCACTGCTGGCCAAGGTCGGGATCGCCGACAAACGCCACGTGTATCCAAACCAGCTATCCGGCGGCCAGCAGCAACGCGCGGCCATCGCAAGAACCCTGGCAATGCAGCCCAAGGTCATTCTGTTCGACGAGCCGACCTCGGCGCTCGACCCGGAAATGGTACAAGAAGTGCTTGCAGTGATCCGGTCGCTTGCCGACGAGGGTCGTACCATGCTGCTCGTCACTCATGAAATGAACTTCGCCAAGCAGGTTTCCAGTGAGGTGGTCTTTCTCCACCAGGGCCTGGTCGAAGAGCAGGGAACGCCGGAGCAGGTGTTCGACAATCCCCAATCGGCACGCTGTAAACAGTTCATGTCCAGCCATCGCTAATGGAGCAACACCTCATGAAAAGCTATAAGAAGATTCTGCTGACCGCCGCCGCCACCCTCATGCTCGGCGCCAACGCCTTTGCCGCCGACAAGCTGCGCATCGGCACCGAGGGTGCCTACCCACCCTTCAACCTGATCGACTCCAGCGGCCAGGTGGTCGGCTTCGACCTCGACATCGCTCACGCCCTGTGCGCCAAGATGGAAGTGGAATGCGAAGTGGTGACTTCCGACTGGGACGGCATCATTCCCGCCCTGAACGCCGGCAAGTTCGACTTCCTCGCCGCCTCCATGTCGGTCACCGAAGAGCGCAAGAACGCCGTCGATTTCACCAATCCGTACTACACCAACAAACTGCAGTTCGTGGCGCCGAAATCGGTTGATTTCAAGACCGACGAAAGCTATCTGGAAGGCAAGACCATCGGCGCCCAGCGGGCTACCATCGCCGGCACCTGGCTCGAAGACAACATGGACGACGTGGTCGACATCAAGCTCTACGACACCCAGGAAAATGCCTACCTTGACCTGGCCTCGGGCCGCGTCGACGGCATCCTCGCCGATTCCTTCGTGCAATGGGAATGGCTCAAGAGCGATGCCGGCAAGGACTTCGAATTCAAGGGCGAGCCGGTGTTCGACAACGACAAGATCGCCATCGCGGTGCGCAAGGGCAACGACGAGCTGCGCGAGAAGCTGAACAAGGCGCTGGCTGAAATCCGAGCCGATGGCACCTACGCGAAGATCAACGCCAAGTATTTCCCTTTCGATATCTACTGATCCGTCTGAATCAAAGCCCGGCCGCCATCTGGTAGGTCGGGCTTTGGTGTTTGAGCCCATATGATTCCCGACCTTCATGGATTCGGTCCGGCGTTGATCGCCGGAACCTGGATGACCATTCAGCTGGCCCTTGCATCCCTGGCCCTTGGCCTGGTGCTCGGCTTGCTGGGCGCGCTTGCCAAGACTTCTCCATTCGCCGCCCTGCGCTGGGTGGGCGGTACCTATTCGACCATCGTTCGCGGCGTGCCCGAGCTGCTGTGGGTATTGCTGATCTATTTCGGCACCATCGGCCTGGTACGCGGCATCGGCGAGATCTTCGGCATCGAGAATCTCGCCCTCAGCCCCTTCGCCGCCGGCACCATCGCCCTCGGCCTGTGCTTTGGCGCCTACGCCACCGAAGTGTTCCGTGGTGCGCTGCTGGCCATTCCCAAGGGTCACCGCGAGGCGGGACTGGCGTTGGGATTGGGTAAGCGGCGCATTTTCCTGCGCTTGATCCTGCCGCAGATGTGGCGTTTGGCCCTGCCCGGCCTGGGCAACCTGTTCATGATCCTGATGAAGGACACCGCACTGGTCTCGGTCATCGGTCTCGAAGAAATCATGCGCACCTCGCAGATCGCCGTGACAGCCAGCAAGGAGCCCTTCACCTTTTTCGTCGTCGCCGCCTTTATCTACCTGGGCCTGACCGTAATCGCGATGACCGGCATGTACTTTCTCGAAAAACGCGCCGGTCGCGGCTTTACCAGGAGCGCGGCATGAGCTGGGAACTGTTCATCAAGTGGCTGCCCGACTTTCTCGAGGGCGCCTGGCTGACGCTGCAACTGGTTGGCGTCTCGGTGGTGGCCGGCCTGATCCTTGCGCTGCCGCTGGGCATCGCACGGTCCTCGCGCCTGCTTGCAGTGCGCGCGCTGCCCTATGGCTACATCTTCTTCTTCCGTGGTACGCCGCTGCTGGTGCAACTGTTCCTCGTCTACTACGGCATGGCCCAGTTCGAGGTGGTTCGCGAGAGCTGGATGTGGCCCTTCCTGCGCGATCCCTACTGGTGCGCGATCATCACCATGACCTTGCACACCGCCGCCTATATCGCCGAAATCCTGCGCGGTGCGATCCAGAACGTGCCGGCCGGTGAAGTCGAGGCCGCACGTGCGCTGGGCATGTCTCGCTACCAGGCCCTGCGCCATATCATCCTGCCGCGCGCTACCCGCATCGGCCTGCCCGCCTACAGCAACGAAGTGATCCTGATGCTCAAGGCCAGCGCCCTGGCGAGCACCATCACGCTTCTGGAACTGACCGGTATGGCGCGCAAGATCGCCGCCCGCACGTACCAGCACGAGGAAATGTTCCTGACTGCCGGTCTGATCTACCTGGTCATCGCCTTTGTGCTGATGCAGGGCTTCAAGCTGCTGGAGCGCTGGCTGCGCGTGGATGCCTGCCAGGGGCGCTGAGCCTGCAGGCCGATTCGCCTGAGCCCGCGGCCTCGTGCCGCCGGCCGCTCGGCACCAGGCCCGACATGCCTCCGCTCTCACCCGGGCCGTCTGTGGAATCCCTGAGCCGCAGCAGGGTCTGAACACACCATTCCCACCGCCAACGAGACAGCCCATGCCCGTCGACATTCAGCGCATCGAAAAGGACCAACTCACCTGCTGGCGCCTTCGCCACGGAGACGCCGAAGTGATCGTCGCCGAGCAAGGCGCGCAGGTGCTCAGCTACCGGCAGGGCGATGCGGCGCCGATCATCTGGCTCAGCGAGGAGGCCGCCTTTGAACAGGGACAGGCGGTGCGCGGCGGCATTCCGGTGTGCTGGCCCTGGTTTGGCGATCTGGCACGCAATCCCGATCCGGTGAGAGCAACCTACCAAGGCCGCGAGCCCGCCCCTGCTCACGGGCTGGTACGCACTCTTGACTGGACGCTGGAGCGCAGCGACAGCGATGCCGGGCGTGGCACCCTGGTGTTCGCCTGCAGTCAGGACCGCGGCCTGCCCGGCTGGCCCCATGCCGTCGATCTCAGGCTCGGGATTCATCTGGATGCAGCCGGCCTGCACCTGGAACTGACCAGCCACAACCACGGCGACGCGGCAGTCACGCTGTCCCAGGCATTGCACAGCTACTTCGCCATCAGCGATATCCACCAGGTATCGGTCGAGGGACTGGATGGTCGTCCCTATATCGAGACCCTGGAGGACTGGCAGCAACGCCAGCAAAGCGGCGATCTGGGCTTTTCCGGCGAAACCGACCGGATCTACCTTGATCTGCCGGCGCGCCTGGCTCTACGCGACCCGGGCTTCAAGCGGCGGATCATCCTCGACACGGCAGGCTCACGCTCGGCCGTGCTGTGGAATCCGTGGATCGCCAAGGCGCAGCGGCTTTCGCAATTCCGCGACGATGCCTGGCAGCGCATGCTCTGCATAGAGTCGGCCAATGTCATGACCGACATGGTCCGCCTCGCGCCGGGAGCAAGCCATACGCTGGGCCTGACCATCAGCGCGGAGCCGCTGTAACCGATCTGGCAGATGCAACGACGAGGGCAGGCCAGGCAAGCGTAACGGAGGTTTGAGCCTATACTGCCTAGGACATCAGCGCCGCTGGACTCGGCGCTGCTTACCGGCCCGTCGCAACGCCTGGAGGTCATCCCGTCATGGAAGCCAAGCAGCCAGATCCCGACCTGAACTCACCCCCTCACGACTCACCTCGCATCAGTCCAAGGCTGATGCGCCGTGAACACTGACTTCGATCTGCTACTGGCCGGTGCCGGCCACAGCCACCTCGGCGTCCTGCGACACTGGGCGCGCCGCGATCGTCCCATGGGCAGGATCGGTTTGGTGTCGGCCGAACCCCATGCCTGGTATTCCGGCATGATGCCTGGCCTCGTCGCCGAGCATTACCAGACACGCGAATGCCGCGTGTCCCTGCCAGCGCTGTGCGCCGCGGCTGATATCGAATTCGTCCAGGGCACCATCGTGGCTTTGCAGCCGGAAACGCCTGAGCTGTTGCTCGCCACCGGCGTGACCCTGCGCAGCACCTGGCTATCGCTCAACCTTGGCTCCCTGCCCTGGCTGCCGGACCAGACCGATGACGGCATGGAGCTCTTGCCAGTCAAGCCCTTCGCTGACTTCATCCGGCGCTGGCAACAGTGGGAAGAGGCACCGGAGCCGGTCGCCATCCTGGGCGGCGGCGCTGCCGGGGTGGAGCTGGCGCTGGCCATGGCCGGCCGCTTACCGGCTGTCAGCCTCTTCACTGCAGGCGATCTGCTTGCCACGCATCCGCCCCGCCTGCGCCGGCTGGCTGTGCGACATCTTCAACGCGCCGGCGTGTCACTCCATGAGCACACGTCGGTCCAGGCCGTGCAGGGCAACAGGCTGATAGGCAATGGCCAGGCATGCTGGCGCGGTCGTCGCCTGGTAGTGGCAACCGGACCCAGCCCGCTGGGATGGCTGCGTGAATCCGGCTTGCGGCTCGATGGCAGTGGCTTCATCGAGGTCTCCCCTGCACTGCAGAGCCGCTCGCATCCGCATGTCTTTGCCTGCGGAGACTGCGCAAGCCTTCCGGGAGCACTACGCAACGGCGTGCATGCCGTGCGCGAAGCGCGCGTGCTGGCGACCAACCTGGGGCAGGTCTCCATCGGCCAGCCGCTGCGGCACTATCATCCGCAGGCGCACAGCCTGGCCCTGCTCGCCGATGGACATGGAGGTGCTTTGCTGAGCTGGGCGCGGCTTGCCACCGAAGGGCACCTGCTCGGGCGCTGGAAGGACCACCTCGATCGGCGCTTCGTACGCCAGCACAGCGCAGAGGGCTGATGCTCAGTCCAGTAACTGCTGCACCCGTGCTTCCAGCAGTTCAGGGAAGCGTTTGAACCAGGCCATATTGCGTGGCGACGGATGCGGCAGCGGGTGCAGGCGAAACCTGCGCGCACTGCCCTGCTCGGCCGTGAGCTCGATGTCGCAGTGAGCCGAGAAGCGATCGTCGCGCTGCCAATAGGCTTCGAGGCGCTGACGAACCTCACGGGGCAGCCCCAGACCAAACCAGAGAAACGCCTCACGCCCGAGCGTGATGATGTCTCGGCCTTGCCAGTTGTCGATGAGCACCTGACGCATCAGCGGATGGAAGCGACGCTTGACCGCCATCGACCAGGCGCGATTACCCAGCGGTTTGTAGGGCACCGTGTTGATCCAGAAGAAGCCCTCCCCGACGGTGAGACTGGCCTCGAAGTCAGGCATATCCTCGCCACGCAGGTGCCGGTAAAGCACACGGCGCACCAGTTGCCCGCCGCTGCCAATGAAAGGCGCCCCATGGCGAACCTCCTCACGACCCGGATCCCGGCCAAAGAACGCGACGGGCGCATCGGCTGGGCCTAGTCCAATGATCGGTTCCAGGGGGTCCTTGTCGAACGCGCGGTACGCCGCGACATCGATGTCTTCGGTCCGCGCGGCCAGCTCGCGAAAGGCTTTGCGCAATGACGGCTCGAGAAGCATCGGCCCGGCCATCAGCTAGAGATCGCTTTCTTGCACCAACGTGACCGCAGAGGCAGTGGCGGCATAGGCAGCATCGGCCAGGTCATTGCTCACCGGCTCGATGTGCAGCGTGCCATCGACCCAGAGCGGCGCATAGATATCGTCCAGCATGATCCCCGCCGGGTAGCGGACCATCACGATCTGGTTGGGCGGCGGTGGCGGAACGTGGATGCAGGCGCCCGGATAAGGCACCAGAAAAAATTCGGTGCTGCGGCCCTGATTGTCGGTTTCCAGCGGAACCGGGTAACCCCCCAGACGGATCTGCTTGCCGTCCAGTTGAGCAACGGTCTTGGCCGAATACATGACGGCAGGCAGACCGGCGCCCTGCTTGAGCGCACCTTGATCGCTGAACCCGTCAGTTTCCGGAGAGTCGTGTTCGATTTCGGGCATGTCTTCCAACGCCTGACGATCCTCGGGGGGCATCAGTTCAAGCCAGTCGAGTTCGGGCGGCGCGGCGTTGGCCAGGAAAACACAAGAGAGCAGAAGGGAAAAAATGAGCGGGCGCATGACAACCAATCGATGGAGAGCGGGGCCACAGGGCGTGGCCCCGGACAGATCAGTGTTTACGGCCTGTCACCATGCCATAGATCACCAGCAGGATGATCGCACCGACCACCGCTCCGATAAAGCCTGCACCCTCTCCAGCCTGGTAAAGACCGAGCGCCTGACCGCCATAAGTAGCCAGTAACGAACCGCCGATACCCAGCAGGATGGTCATGATCCAGCCCATGCTGTCGTTGCCGGGCTTCAGGAAGCGTGCGATGAGGCCCACGATAAGGCCGATGATGATTGTTCCGATGATGCCCATATGGCGATCTCCTCAGGTCCGAAAATATGCGTTACGTACTCTCGGACATGAGGCGCGCCAGCCAGTTCGGCGGTGAATATGCCGAGCCAGACGGCCGGAAGGGTCAATCGCGGCTGATCAACGACTCGACCGCGGTGATCTGCCGGTCCAGCGTGGCGCGATCAGGGCAGCGCAGGGTGGCGTGGCCGACCTTGCGCCCAGCCTTGAATGCCTTGCCGTAGTGGTGTACGTGGCAATCCTCGACGGCGATGACTTTCGCCACGTCCGGGACCCTGCCGATAAAGTTGAGCATGGCGCTCTCGCCCAGTTTCGCCGTGGAGCCCAGCGGCAGGCCGGCAATCGCACGCAGGTGGTTCTCGAACTGGCTGCACTCGGCGCCCTCGATGGTCCAGTGTCCCGAGTTGTGGACTCGCGGCGCGATCTCGTTGGCCTTGAGGCCGCCATCGACTTCGAAGAACTCGAAAGCCAGTACGCCGACATAATCGAGCTGAGCCAGCACGCGTCCGGCATAGTCCTCGGCCAGTGATTGCAGGGGATGACCACTGCTGGCGACCGACAACCGCAAGATCCCGTCTTCGTGGGTGTTGTGCACCAGCGGATAGAAGCAGGTCTCGCCATCACGTCCGCGCACCGCTATCAAGGACACTTCGCCCGTGAAGGGCACGAAGCCCTCCAGGATGCAGGGCACGCTACCCAGTTCGGCGAAGGCGCTGGTGACATCGGCAGGCTTGCGCAGGACCTTCTGACCCTTGCCGTCATAGCCAAGGGTGCGGGTCTTGAGCACGGCCGGCAGGCCGATGCTGGCCGCGGCGGCGTCGAGGTCTTGCTGCGACTGGATATCGGCGAATGCCGGAGTGGGAATGCCAAGATCCTTGAACATCGACTTCTCGAACCACCGGTCGCGGGCGATACGCAGCGCTTCAGCGCTGGGATACACCGGCACGAATTGCGAGAGAAAGGCAACCGTCTCGGCCGGCACGCTCTCGAATTCAAAGGTCACCAGATCCACTTCATCAGCCAGCTGACGCAAGTGATCGCGGTCGTTGTAGTCGGCACACAGGTGTTCACCCAACGCAGAGGCGCAGGCATCCGGGGCCGGATCGAGAAAAGCGAAGTTCATGCCCAGCGGGGTACCCGCCAGGGCGAGCATACGGCCCAGCTGGCCACCACCGATCACGCCGATTTTCATTGCGCGTCCCTCGGGTCCGGGTTGTCGAGTACGGTCTGGGTCTGCTCGTCGCGGAATTTCTTCAGCGCGGCATGATATTCGGGGAATTCGTGACCCAGGATGCTGGCCGACAGCAGCGCTGCGTTGATCGCGCCCGCCTTGCCGATGGCCAGGGTCGCCACCGGCACACCGGCCGGCATCTGCACGATGGACAGCAGCGAGTCCACGCCCGAAAGCATCGAGGACTGAACCGGCACGCCAAGCACCGGCAGGTGGGTCTTCGCCGCGCACATTCCGGGCAGGTGAGCCGCGCCGCCGGCGCCGGCAATGATCACCCGCAGGCCCCGCGATTCGGCCTGCTCGGCGTACTGGAAGAGCAAATCGGGTGTGCGGTGCGCGGACACCACGGTGACTTCATGCGGAATGCCGAGCTTTTCCAGCATCTCTGCGGTGTGGCTCAGGGTGGACCAGTCGGACTTGGAGCCCATGATCACGCCTACCAGTGCGGTCATCGTCGTGCCTCTCTTCGGCGCCTGCTGGCGCATCAGGAACAACGGCCGCGCTGAAACAACGCGGCCGTGCAGGTACATGGCCGGAGGTCCGACCGAAGGCCGCGCAGTATATCGCAAGCCCAGACCTGCCGGCACCCGAGACCACAGGTCTGGCAACGTTGTAAATCACCGCTAGACTTGCCCAGCATCAATGACTGCCTGGAGCGGGGAGAGACACTGCCGGCTCCGACACACAGGAGATGCCCATGACCCAGACCATGAAAGCCGCGGTGGCGCATGCATACGGCGAGCCGCTACGTATCGAGGAAGTAAAGGTTCCCCTGCCCGGCCCAGGCCAGATCCTGGTGAAGATCGAGGCCTGCGGCGTTTGCCATACCGATCTGCACGCAGTCGAGGGCGACTGGCCTGTGCAGCCGCCGCTGCCGTTCATCCCCGGACATGAAGGCGTCGGCTACGTCGCAGCAGTAGGCAATGGCGTCAGCCGGGTGAAGGAAGGCGATCGCGTCGGCGTGCCCTGGCTGTACAGCGCCTGCGGTTGCTGCGAGCACTGCCTGACCGGCTGGGAAACACTCTGCGCTGCACAGCAGAACACCGGCTATTCAGTGAACGGAGGATATGCCGAGTACGTCCTGGCTGATCCCAACTACGTCGGCATCCTGCCCAAAGAGGTCGCCTTCGACGAAATCGCCCCGATCCTCTGCGCGGGCGTAACAGTCTACAAGGGCCTAAAGGTGACCAACGCCCGTCCTGGCCAGTGGGTGGTCATCTCTGGAGTCGGCGGGCTGGGTCACGTGGCCGTGCAGTACGCCAGGGCCATGGGCCTGCATGTGGCCGCGGTAGACGTCGACGACGCCAAGCTGGAACTGGCCCGCAAGCTCGGCGCCAGCCTCACGGTCAATGCGCGCAACGAAGACCCGGTCGAGGTGATCCAGCGGGATATCGGCGGGGCGCACGGCGTCCTGGTGACCGCGGTGTCCAACAGCGCCTTCGGCCAGGCCATCGGCATGGCGCGGCGGCACGGCACCGTGGCACTGGTCGGCCTGCCGCCGGGTGACTTCCCCACGCCGATCTTTGATGTGGTTCTCAAGGCTATCAGCATCACCGGTTCCATCGTCGGCACCCGTGCGGACCTGCAGGAAGCACTGGACTTCGCGGCCGAGGGGCTGGTCAAGGCCACCATTCATCGCGGCAAACTGGACGACATCAACCAGATCTTCGACCAGATGCGCGCCGGCACGATCGAGGGCCGGATCGTCCTGACCGGCTAGCAGTCTGACTGATCGGATCCCTGGCCGGTGACCGATGCGGTCGAGCCGGCCAGGACCGGATCCGTCAGCCCCTCGCGCAGCGCTTCGATCTCGTCGTACAGCGATTCGAGCACTTCGACCAGCGTTGGGTCGAAGTGCTTGCCTGACTGCTCCCGAATATGAGCCCTGGCGCGCTCAACCGGCCAGGCTTCCTTGTAGGGGCGTTTCGAGCGCAGCGCGTCATAGACGTCGCACAGGGTGACGATACGCGCCGACAGGGGAATCGCCACACCATGCAGCCCGTTGGGATAGCCTTCACCATCCCAGCGCTCATGGTGGTTGAGCGCCACCTCCGCGGCCAGGTCAAGCAGGGGCGAACGGGTCTCGTCCCGCAGGATGTCATGGCCTATCCGCGAATGCCGGTTCATCAGTTCGCGCTCAGCGGGCGTCAGCGGCCCCGGTTTGAGCAGGATGCTGTCCGGAATACCGATCTTGCCGACATCGTGCATCGGTGCGGCCAGGCGCAGCAGCTCCGCCCAGCGTGGATCGCAGCCAATAGCGTTGGCCATGAGCGCGGCCGTCTCGCCGATCCGCAGGATATGGTTGCCTGTCTCGTTGTCCTTGTATTCGGCGGCGCGTGAGAGCCCCCGGATGACGGCGTGAAAACTGTCTTCCAGCTCCCGGGTCCGCTCCTTGACCATCCGCTCCAGATCATCACGCTCGCGTGCCAGGGCCTGGCTGGCCAGGCTCAGTTGCAGCGTGTTGCGGACACGGAGCAGCAGTTCGGGCAGGTCGAGCGGCTTGCTCAGGTAGTCGTTGGCGCCCATATCCAGGCCGCGGCGGCGATTATCGGCATCGTTCATGGCAGTCACGATAATGACCGGCCGGCAGCAGCGATCGCGCTGTTGCAGCTGGCGCAGTATCTCGAAGCCGTTTGGCGCGGGCATGTGGAGATCGAGCAGCAACAGGTCCCATGGGTTGCTCTGCAACCACTGCAGCGCCGCCGCCGAGTCGGTAAAGGCTTCCACCTGCCGCGCACCAAACGCCTTGAGGCTCGTCTGGATCAGGCGAAGGTTCGCCGGCTGGTCGTCCACCGCAACGATACGGGCAAAGCGAAGGGCATCAGGAAGCATGGGGTTTACCTTCGTTCAAGATATCGGCGACCAGCTGGCGCAGCTCGTCAACGTCTATCGGTTTGAGCATCAGCGCCTGATAGTCCAGCCCAGTCAGCCGCTCGGCATCATCATAGACGGCAGCGCTCAGTACCACGACAGGCAGATCACGGGTCTGGCTGTGTTGCCTGAGCTGCTTGAGCAGCTCTTCACCGCTCAGGCCAGGCAGGTTCAGATCCAGCAGCAGCAACTCGGGCGGACTGGCGAGGATGCGATCCAGCGCTGCCCGCCCATTCTGCTCGATGGCGACCTCGGCTATGGGCTCGAGTGCCTTGCGCACCAGAAACTGGCTGGCCGGGTTGTCCTCGACATAGAGCACCCTCGTGTTCACGTGCGGGGCTCTGGTGACGACCGGCTTGGTCGGGGCCGCCACCGGCAGGGCGAGCGTCGCGTCAAGCAGTGGCAGCTCGATCCAGAAGCTGCTGCCGATGCCCTCCTCGCTGTGAAGGCCCATCACGCCGTTCTGGTGGGCAGCGAATTCCTTGCAGAGCGCCAGGCCGATGCCGGTGCCCAGGATGGCGGTATTTTCGCGCCCCAGGCGCTGGAAGGGTTCGAACACCTGGGCCTGTTTATCCGCCGGAATGCCGATCCCGGTGTCCTCTACGATGAGCCGGACATGGCTGGCCGCCACCTGGTAGGTCAGGGTGACGTCACCCCCCTCCTTGTTGTACTTCATGGCGTTGGAAAGCAGGTTGAGGATCACCTGGCGCAAGCGGCGCCGGTCCGCGGCGACCTGCAGCGACTCGTCTGGCAGATCGAGGTTCAGACGCAGATGGCGCTGGCGGACCTCGGCACCCACCATGTCTGCGCACTCCTGCAGCAAATCACGGACCTGCAGCGGCTTCAGCGTCTGCTGGCGGCCGTCTGCCTGGACATTGGACCAGTCCAGGATGTCCTCGACCAGATGACTCAGGTGCTGGCTGGCCAGCAGGATCTCATCGAGGTATTCGATGTCGTTGCTGGCCGCCTCGCTCTCGTCCCGCTCGAGCTTCATCAGCTGGGCGAAGCCAAGGATCGCGTTCAAGGGCGTGCGCAGCTCGTGGCTCATGCTGGAGATGAAGCGCGTCTTGGCCTCGCTCGCTGCCTGGGCCTGGAGGGAAGACGCACGCAAGTCGGCCTCGACGCGCTTGAGCGCATCGATGTCCACATGAGTGCCTGCCATGACGCGCACCATGCCGGTGTCGGGGTCTCGCTCCAGCACCTTGCCACGGCTGAGCAGCCAGACATAGCGGCCGTTGGCATCGGCGAAGCGAAACTCGACGGAGTAATCCTGTGCCCCCGCTGCCACACGCTCCAGTGCGGTCTGGATGGCGGCGCGATCGCCCGGATGCACGCGATCGACGAACGCCGCTTCCTGCATGGTGGTGGGCATGCCGAAGCGCTTGGAGAAGCGCCCGCGCACCTGGATGGTCCTGTCTTCACTGCGCTCCCAGATACTTTCGGTTGCGCTTTCCAGCACCAGCTGAAGACGCGACTGGGCACGCTCGCGATCACCCTCGCTGCGCTCGAGCTGTTCACCGATCGCTGCGGTATGGCTGGCCATCTCGTCCAGTTCACGGATGCGTGAATCGGTAGGCTGCGGCCTCCAGCGGCCGGCACCGATCTCGGTCATCATCCGGGAGATCCCGGCGATCGGGGTGAGCAGGCGCTGGCTCAACTGGCGCGCGCGGCGCCACATGAAGCCGAAGAACACGAGGTAGAACACCACCAGCCCGACGATCAGCCAGTAACCCAGGGTGCGGTATTCACTGGCCAGCTCGTTGGTCTTCTCGAATACGGCCTCTTCGTCGACCACTGTAAGCAGGCGCCAGCCGGTCTGTTCGATGGTCGTCCAGGCCACCAGTTGGGAACGCCCGCCAAGAAACACCGTCTGCACGCCATCAGGCGCGTCGCTGATGGCTTGCGCCAGCTGCTTCGTCGCCTCGCGCCGGGCAAGGTTGAAATCCTCGGGTTTCAGGGTTTCCCGGCGAATCGCCTCCTCATAGGAATGGGTGGTCAACTCGTTCAGGCCGAAGTCGTCTTCGCCACGCGAGGGCAACGCCATGATGGTCATGTCGTTGCTCACCAGCACGGCATAGCCATTCCAAGGCACCTGCAGCTCGCCGATATGATCGAGAATGCCGCCGACCGTCACGTCGAGGCCGGCGACGCCTTCGAGGAAATCGCCACGGTAGACCGGAGCGATGGCCGACATCATCCAGCCATGCCCGGCCGGATCGAGGTACACATCGGTCCATACGACCTTGCGTTCGGGATTATGGGTGGCGTCGGCAAGGTAGTAGAAGTTGTAGTCCGGTATGACCATGTCGTGCGGGTACTGGTCGGGCGTCAGGAACCAAGGGTAGATGTGGTTGAGGCTGTCGTGGCTGTTGAAGTACACGCTGGCGACCAGAGGGTTGGCTTTCTGCAACCCCTGCATGAACGAATCCAGCTTTGTAAGCCGTGCGACCTTGTCGAGATCCTGCTGCTCCGGGGAGGTGACATTGGAATAGAAAACCGCCGCGCCACCCTTGTCTTCGGGCGTGTAACGCACCCCATCCTCGGTCAGGGCCAGAGGCACTGGAGCCACGCCCGCAGCTTCCGCCAGGGTTTGTTCTGTCATATCGCGATAGAAGTCAGTCAATGCCCCTACATGACGGAGCTGCTCGTCCACCACCCGCGCCTCCTGCCCGGCCGACGCCTGCAGATCATGTAGCGCGGTCTCGCGCAGATAGTTGATCTGTGCGTCGCGCACGGCCTGGTTGCTCAGCAGGTAGACGGCGATAAGCCCGGCCTCCACCAAGACGAGGGGAATCAGGGCACTTCGAACGAAAGCGCGCCATATCCAGCGGCGCAGACCAATGCGAGGGGTTGGGGGCACGACAGCTCCGATAGGCGCGATAATAGCGATGGGATAGTGGCTCCATGATATCACCGCATCTTCAGGGATCGCCCGCATCCGACCAATGGCTCAGCCGATCTCACGCCCGCCTGCTCCGCCTTCGAGCCTGCGCCAGAGCAAGCGCACAGGCGCCTTGCGTACCAACGCGCAGCGGTACAGGCGAATCTCCAGCGGCACACGCCAGTGCTCGCCACCACAGACCACCAGTTCGCCACGCTCCAGTTCGGCGGTCACGCTCAGCCGCGGCACCCAGGCCAGCCCGAGGCGCTGCATGGCCATGCTTTTCAGGCTGTCGGCCATGGCGGTCTCATACACCGTCGAGGAGCGCAGACCGCGCTGGCGCAGCAGCAGGTTGACCGAACGTCCCAGCGAGGCACCGGCGCTGTAGGCCAGCAGCGGGACGCTCTGACCGCTGTCCGGGTCGAACAAGGGCTCGCCCGCAGCATCGACCGCACACACCGGCACGATCTCGGTGCGCCCGAGCGACAGCGAGGGGAACAGCTCCGGGTCCATCTGCAGCGCGGCATCCGGGTCGTAGTAGGCAAGGATCAGGTCGCAGGTGCCCTCGCGCAACGAATGCACCGCCTCGCCGACATTGGTTGCCACCAGCCGGCTGTTGACCGGTACGCCGTCCTGGCGCAGCCGGGCCAGCCATTCGGGGAAGAAGCCCAGGGCCAGCGAATGCGCAGCGGCGATTTGCAGCACCTCGCCACGCTGACCTTCGAGGTTGTGCAGGTAATGCACCACTTCGCCAAGCTGGTCGATCATGTTGCGTGCCGTGACCAGGAACAGCTGGCCCGCCTCGGTCAGCTCGATCGGCGTCCTGGTGCGGTTCACCAAGGTCAGACCGAGGCAGTTCTCCAGGCTGCGGATACGCCGGCTGAACGCAGGCTGGGTGACGAAGCGCCGCTCTGCCGCTTGGGAAAAGCTGCGCGTCGCCGCCAGGGCGACCAGATCTTCCAGCCACTTGGTTTCGATGTTCACGACTGTCTCCTGGCGAACGGGGAGGGACTGCAGGACTCCTGCAATAACGCCTACAACCGAAGCGGCGTCACATCCCCTTCATGCCGATTGTGCATGACCCAGCGCTTAACGGCATTGGCCGTGAAATGGGCTAGAGCCCTATGGTAGCGGCCTTCGCGGCCAATGCCGCTTTTCTCTCGGATGAGAACTCTCATGTCCTCTGCTGCATCCTTCCGCCTCGAAAAAGATCTGCTTGGCTCTCTTGAAGTCCCCGCCGACGCCTACTACGGCATCCAGACCCTGCGCGCCGTGCGCAACTTTCACCTCTCCGGCGTGCCGCTTTCGCACTTCCCCAAGCTGGTCGTGGCGCTGGCGATGGTCAAGCAGGCGGCGGCGGACGCCAACCGTGAACTGGGGCATCTCAGCGATGCCAAGCACACCGCGATCAGCCAGGCCTGCGCGCACCTGATTCGCGGCGAGCATCACGAGCAGTTCGTCGTCGACATGATCCAGGGCGGCGCCGGCACATCGACCAACATGAATGCCAACGAAGTCATCGCCAACCTGGCGCTGGAGTTTATGGGTCATACCAAGGGCGAATACCGCTACTTGCACCCGAACAACGACGTGAACATGGCGCAGTCGACCAACGACGCCTACCCCACCGCCATCCGCCTCGGCCTGCTACTGGGGCACGACACCTTGCTGGCCAGCCTCGACAGCCTGGTGCAGGCGTTCGCAAGCAAGTCCGGCGAATTCGCGCACATCCTGAAGATGGGCCGCACCCAGCTGCAGGACGCGGTGCCGATGACCCTCGGTCAGGAATTCCGCGCCTTCGCCACCACCCTCGGCGAGGACCTGGAGCACCTGCGCCTGATCGCGCCGCAGCTCCTGGTCGAGGTCAACCTCGGTGGCACCGCGATCGGCACCGGCATCAATGCCGATCCCAACTACCAGGCCCTGGCCGTGCAGCGCCTGGCGACCATCAGCGGCCACCCGCTCAAGCCCGCGGCCGACCTGATCGAAGCCACCTCCGACATGGGCGCCTTCGTCACCTTCTCCAGCATGCTCAAGCGCCTGGCGGTGAAGCTGTCGAAGATCTGCAACGACCTGCGCCTGCTCTCCAGCGGCCCGCGCACCGGCATCAACGAGATCAACCTGCCGCCGCGTCAGCCGGGTAGCTCGATCATGCCGGGCAAGGTCAACCCGGTGATTCCCGAAGCGGTCAACCAGGTCGCCTTCGAAGTGATCGGCAACGACCTGGCGCTGACCATGGCCGCCGAGGCCGGCCAGCTGCAGCTCAACGTCATGGAGCCACTGATCGCCTTCAAGCTGTTCGACTCGATCCGCCTGCTGCAGCGCGCCATGGATATGCTGCGTGAGCATTGCATCGTCGGCATCACCGCCAACGAGGACCACTGCCGGCGCCTGATGGAAAACTCCATCGGTCTGATCACCGCGCTCAACCCCTATATCGGCTACGAAAACGCCACCCGCATCGCCGGCCAGGCGCTGCTCAGCGGCCGCGGTGTGCTGGAACTGGTGCGTGAAGAACAGCTGCTGGACGACGCGACGCTCGACGACATCCTGCGACCGGAAAACATGATCGCCCCGCGGCTTGTCCCGCTGAAGGCATAACGCTGCAGCACGGCCTGCGACGCGGGAGCCTCCCGGTGTCCGCAGTGAATATGCCAAAGCGCCGCCTTCGGACGAGGCGGCGCCCGGCTTACCCGCCAAAGCGTGATGCGGCACAAGCCGTCATTTTTCGCCCTTGCGTAGACTCCGCCGATTTCCCGGAGGCCCCATGCGCAAACTACTCGCCATCACCCTGTTGTTCAGCACAATCGCCGGCGCGCCCCTTGCGCATGCGGAGCTTCCGCAAGGCTACGAAGTGGTCCTGCAGACCGAGAATTTTCCGCCTTTCAACATGGCCGACGGCGGCAAGAACTTCGCCAAGGAAGAGCACATCCAGGGCATCAGCGCGGTAACCGTCCGGGAGATGTTCAAGCGCGCCGGCATCGCCTACTCCATGACGCTGCGCTTTCCCTGGGACCGCATCTACCAGGCGACTCTGGACCTCCCCGATCACGGCCTCTTCTCCACCTCGATGACCGATGCGCGCCGCCCGCTGTTCAAGTGGGTCGGCCCTATCGCCCAGTACGAAAGCGTCCTGCTTTCGGCGCCCGGCTCGAACCTCAAGCTGACCAGCCTGGAGCAGGCGAAGGACTACACCATCGGTGCCTACAAGAGCAGCGCGGTGAGCCAACGCATCGAAGCGCAGGGCCTGACGCCGGTCAACTCGCTGCGTGACCAGGAAAACCTGCAGAAGCTGCTCAGCGGCAAGATTGATCTCTGGGCCACCTCCGACCCGGTCTGGCGCTATTACGCTAAGCAGGAGGGTGTCAGCGGCCTCAACACCGTACTGGTGTTCAATTCCGCCCCGCTGTACCTGGCGTTGAACAAGGACACCCCGGACGAAGTCGCCACCCGCCTGCAGACGGCGTTGGACGAGATGAAAACCGAAGGCTACGGCACCTGCGCCAAGCACCCGGAACTCTGCTGAACCCGATCGATAGCCAGCGGTGCGCAATGCGCCGTTGGCCTTGTGCAAATGACCACGTCACGCACGCTTGACCTGCTCGGCCAGGATGCCAGTCGTCGCTACTCGATCTCGAACAACCCATCTCGCAGCGACACCGCAGCCAACCGCTCACGGATCTCCGGGTCGACTCTCGGGTCATCGAGCCCATAGAGCATGACCTGGCGATAGGCATTGACGCGATTGATTTCCCTGCCCAGATACTCCCAGACCACGCGGGTGCAGGCCGGAGTGCGGCGATCCCCACTGGAGACGCCAGTCTTGAGGCCGTTAAGCCGGGTGATACGGCTCTTGAAGCTTGGGATCAGGATGGTCTGGCTCATCTCGTTACCAGTCAGGGACTCGTAGTCGATGAGAAACAGCCGGTCCTGCAGATAGAACGCCGCGCCCAGGTAGCGGCAGCGCACCACGCCGTCCTCGGCCTTGGGGTTGTCGGCACGCGACTGCTCCTGGCGCTCCTGGCGCTCGAAGACATAACTGCCTCGATCCTCGCGCAGGTGCACCAGCGACAACAGGATCTGTCCCGGCACGGACATGCAATTGGCGTATTCGAAGTAGTAGCCGCAGTAACGCGACAGGCTGTTGGCGTTGTCGCGCATGGGCTGGAACAGCTCAAGCAGCGGATCGCTGGCGGCGATGCGTTCCTGATCATGGCTGCGCATGCCGATCAGCTGGGTGAACTGGTCGCCCGGCAGGCCGAGTTCGTAGGCTTCGACGCCGAAGAAGTCGCAAATGCGCTTGAGGTTGTGAGCGGTGGGGCG
Organism: Stutzerimonas sp. C6.4V; assembly: GCF_058536345.1. Classification (NCBI taxonomy): domain Bacteria; kingdom Pseudomonadati; phylum Pseudomonadota; class Gammaproteobacteria; order Pseudomonadales; family Pseudomonadaceae; genus Stutzerimonas; species Stutzerimonas sp. C6.4V. The sequence continues at coordinate 837,947 of NZ_JBZUBM010000002.1, read as the reverse complement.
GCTCTGGCCATTGAGGTATTTGTTGAACTGCGCCCGGTTGATGGAGAGCTTGCGACAGACTTCGGCGATCGAGCGGTAGTGGCTACAGAGCAGCTTGAGATTGGCGCCGAGGTGGTCTTGCATGATCCCTTCCAGTGATGCGAGCGGCGCGATTCTAGCATCAACTCGCGCCAATTCGCCGCGACCTGCGCAATTGCATGACCCCTGCGTCTGGCCAACCATTCCCCGGCTGCGATTTTTCATTCGTCAAAACAACAAGAGAGACCCTTCCGTCATGCTCGATCTCCTTAACGATCTCATCTGGAGCAAGCTGCTCATCGTGATGCTGATAGGCCTCGGCCTGTTCTTCACCATTGCCTCGCGCTTCGTCCAGTTCCGCTACTTCGGCAGCATGTTTCAGATCTTCGGCGAGGCATTCAAACGCCAGCCGGGCCAACTCAGTTCATTCCAGGCGCTGATGCTCAGCGTCGCCGGTCGCGTCGGCGCCGGCAACATCGCTGGCGTCTCGGTCGCCATCATGCTCGGTGGACCCGGAGCGATTTTCTGGATGTGGATCGTCGCACTGGTCGGCATGGCCACCAGCTACTTCGAGTGCTCGCTGGCGCAGCTGTACAAGCGCCGTGAAGCCGACGGCGGCTATCGTGGCGGCCCGGCGTTCTACATTCAGCATGGCCTGGGCCAGCGCTGGCTGGGCATCGTGGTTTCGCTGCTGCTGCTGGTGACCTTCGGCTTCGGCTTCAACGCCGTGCAGTCCTATACCGTCGCCAGCTCGATGAACGACACCTTTGGCGTGCCGACCCATATCAGCGGCATCGTGCTGATGGTGGTGATCGGCCTGATCATCTTTGGCGGCATCAAGCGCATCGCCAAGTTCGCCGACGTGCTGGTGCCGATCATGGCCTTCTCCTACATCGCCATGGCGATCTTCGTCATTGGCAGCAACGCGGGCGACATTCCTGAAGCGTTCGGCACCATCTTCCGCAGCGCCTTCGGTCTCGAGCCGGCGTTCGCAGGCGGTATCGGTGCGGCCATCATCATGGGCGTCAAGCGCGGCCTGTTCTCCAACGAGGCCGGCCTGGGCAGCGCGCCGAACGTCGCGGCGGTGGCCGAGGTCAAGCACCCGGTGGCGCAGGGCATCGTGCAGTCGCTGAGCGTGTTCATCGACACCATCGTGCTGTGCAGCTGCACCGCGCTGATCATCATCCTCTCCGGCGTGTTCGAGCCGGGCAGCGAGATGGCCGGCGTTGTGCTGACCCAGACCGCTGTTGCCGCCGTCGTCGGCGAGTGGGGGCGGGTGTTCATCAGCGTCGCCCTGCTGCTGTTCGTGTTCACCACGCTGATCTACAACTACTACCTCGGCGAGAACGCACTGGGCTTCTTTACCGGCAAGCGCTGGCCGGTTCTGGTCTATCGGGTCATGGTCATCGGCCTGGTGATGTGGGGCTCGATTCAGGACCTGGGGACGGTGTTCGGCTTTGCCGATGTCACCATGGGTCTGCTGGCGATCTGCAACCTGATCGCCCTGGCACTGCTGTTCAAGGTAGGCCTGCGCCTGATGCGCGATTACGATAGCCAGCGTGAGGCGGGCGTCGAATCGCCAGTGCTCGATCCGAAGAACTTCGCCGATCTGGATCTGGACCCAAGCGTCTGGCCAGCCACCGGTGCTGCTGAAACGCCGGCCAGGCACGCGACCGTAACGGGCCAGGCACCTCAGCGCTAAGCCTGTCCGCGTCTTTTGAACAGGGGCCGCTGGCCCCTGTTTTCATATAGGAGACCCCTATGCCGGCTTCCACCAACACCCTGGTGCTTTACACCGGTGGCACCATCGGCATGCAGCAGAGCGCCGAGGGCCTGATGCCCGCTTCCGGCTTCGCCAGCCGGCTGCGCGAACAGCAGGACGAACAGCCCGAGCTCTCCGTGCCGGACTGGCAGTTTCGCGAACTGTTGCCCCCTATCGACAGCGCCAACATGAACCAGACCCACTGGCTGGCGATGGTCGAGGCCATTCGGGCCGGGGTCGAGCAGGATGGCTGTGACGCCGTGCTGGTCCTGCATGGCACCGATACCCTCGCCTATAGCGCTGCCGCCCTGAGCTTCCTGCTGCTGGGCCTCCAGGTGCCAGTGGTGCTGACCGGCGCGATGTTGCCGGCCGGCGCGCCCGGCAGCGACGCCTGGAGCAACCTGTTTGGCGCCCTGCAACGGCTGCATGCCGGCGTCGAACCAGGCGTACACCTGTACTTTGCCGGCAAGCTGATGCATGGCGCGCGGGCCAGCAAGCTCGGTACCGCCAGCCTCGATGCGTTCGGCACACAGCCACGGCTGCGTCAGGGCCAGCGTGCAGCGAGCCTGCCCGTCGCGCTCGACTATCGCAGATCGCGACATCCGGTCAGCCTGGCAGTACTGCCGCTGTATCCCGGCATCCAGGCGACCGGGGTGCAGGCACTGCTGTCAGGTGGCGTGCAGGGCGCGGTGCTCGAATGCTATGGCAGCGGGACGGGCCCGGCGGACGATGCCGAACTGCTCGAGGCGCTGCGCGATGCCCACCGTCGCGGTGTCGTACTGACGGCGATCAGCCAGTGTCCGCAGGGTCACGTCGACTTTGGCATCTACGCCGCCGGGAGCAAGCTGGCTGCCAGCGGCCTGGTGTCAGGCGGGGGGATGACTCGCGAAGCAGCGCTGGGCAAGCTGTTCGCGCTGCTCGGTGCTGGGCTGTCACAAACAGAGGTGGAGCACTGGTTCGCGCTCGATCTCTGCGGTGAGCGCACCGACTGAGCGGCTGCATTCAGCCGGGGATCAGCTCCAGCGCGCGCAGGCAGCCTCGCACCTGCCTGCGCAGCTCGTCGAGGTCCAGCGGCTTGCCCAGCCAGCCCTGGCAGTCGAACCCGACCACGCCGTCGCCCGCACTGAGCACGATGACCGGCAGCTCCCGGGTGGCGGGCGCCTGGCGCAGCAGCTGAACGAGCTCCTTGCCCTCCAGCTCCGGCAGGTTCAGGTCCAGCAACAGCAGATCGGGCACATCCGTCAGCAGATGCTCCAGTGCCAGCCGGCCATTGCCGATGACGACCACATCCGCCATGTCCGCCAATGCCTTGCGCACCAGCGTCTGGCTGGCCGGATCGTCCTCGACATAGACGATGTTCGGTCGCTCGCGAACCGCCACCGGCAGTTGCGCCTCGGCAGGCGACAGTGCAATCCAGAAGCAACTGCCCACGCCGACTTCGCTCTTCACGCCGATGCTGCCACCCATCAACTTGGCGTATTCCAGACAGAGCGACAGCCCGATGCCGGCGCCCTGAATGGTCGAACTTTCGCGCCCCAAGCGCTGGAACGGCTCGAACATCTTTGCCTGCAATGCCTCATCGACGCCCAGCCCGGTGTCTTCGACCACCAGCCTCAGCTGGCCGGCCACCTTTTCAACCCTCAGCATGATCCGCCCGGCCGGCTTGTTGTACTTGATTGCGTTGGACAGCAGGTTGAGCAACACCTGACGCAGGCGCCGCGGCTCGGCAAGTACCCTGACCGGCGCGTCCGGCACGGCCAGTTCGAGCTCGAGCCCGTGGCGCCGGATATCGAGCGCCACCAGTTCGGCGCACTCACGCATCAGTTCGGTCACCTCGACAGGCTCAAGCGTAAGCCGCGGCCGCTCGCCCTGCAGGCTGGACCAGTCGAGGATGTCGGCCAGCAGCTGGTTCAGATGCCGGCTGGCCAGCAGGATCTCGTCGAGATAGTCCGCGGCTTCCGGGTCCGTATCGGGTGAACAGTCCATGCGCATCAACTGGGCAAAGCCGAGAATCGCGTTGAGGGGCGTACGCAGCTCGTGGCTGATGCTGGAAATGAGATGGGTCTTGGCTTCGTTGGCCGCTTGCGCCTGCTGGATGGCCTGCCGCAGGTCGTCCTCGACCCGCTTGATGGCATCGATGTCCACGTGGGTGCCGGCCACCAGCATGGCCGCGCCGGTCTGCGGGTCACGCTCCAGCACACGCCCGCGGCTGAGTAGCCAGTGGTACTGGCCCAGGGCATCGGCAAAGCGGTATTCGCTTTCATAACGCAGCGCCTGCCCCTCGTGCATGCGCGCCAGTTCAGCGCGTACCTGGGCGACATCGAGCGGATGGATACGCTGCAGGAACTGAGCCTCGCTCAGGCGTGACGAGGGCAGCCCGAACCGGCCCGGCAGCCGCCCACGCAACTGCAGCACACCGCTGCGCATGTCATTTTCCCAGAGGCTTTCGGTGGCGCTTTCGAGCACCAGTTCGAGGCGGTTCTGTGCCTGCGAACGCTGCGTTTCACTGAGTTCCAGCTGACCACCGATGGCCCGGGTGTGCTGCGCCAGGTCGTGGAGTTCACGAATGTCCGACGCCACCGGTTGCGGTCGCCACTGGCCCTGCCCGATCTGGCCCATCATTTGCGAAATGCGGGCGATGGGGGTCAGCAGCGATTCGCTGAGCCGGCGCGCGCGCAACCACATGTAGCCGAAGAACAGCAGGTAGAACAGGACCAGTCCGGCGATCAGGAGGTAACCGATCCGGCGGAAATGGCTGGCCAGGTCATTGGTCTGGCTAAAGATCGCCGCCTCGTCGACGACGGCCAGCAGGTGCCAGCCGGACGGCTCCACCGTGGCCCAGGCGACCAGCTGCTGCCGCCCCCCCAGCATCATCAGCTGCACTCCATCGCGCTGCGTGGCGATGGCGCTCGCCAGGTCGCGGGTTTCAGGCGAACGGCCGAGGCGGAAATCTTCCGGCTTGAACGTCTCCTGACGAATCGCTTCGCTGTAGGAATGTTCGGTCAGCTCATCGAGGCCGAACTGCCGCTCGCCCGCTTCGGGCAGTGCCATGATGTTGAGGTCGCGGCTGACGAGCATCGCATAGCCGCCCCACGGCACGCGCAGGCTGGAAATCTGGCGCAGGATGCCGCTGACGGTGATGTCGATGCCGCTGACGCCTTCGAGAAAATCACCGCGGTAGACCGGCGCCACGGCAGACATCATCCAGCCATGCCCGGCCGGGTCCAGATAGACATCGGTCCAGACCACCTTGCGCGCCGGGTTGTGGCTGGCGTCGGCCAGGTAATAGAAGTTGTAGCTGGGGATGTCCATGTCCGGCGGGTACTGCTGCGCCGTGTCAAACCAGGGGTAGATGTGGTTGTAGCTGTCCCAGCTGTTGAAATAGAGGCTGGCGATCAGCGGGTTGCTGATGTACAGCTCCTTCATCAGCGGATCCAGCCGGCCCAGGCGCGCCGCCTTGGTCAGGTCATGCAGCTGCGGCGCAGTTGCGGCGGAATAGAAGCCCGCCGAGCCGCCAAGGTCGCGGGGCGTGGAGCGCACGCCATCGCCATTGAGTGTCAGCGCGGCTGGCGCCACGGGCGTTTCGTCACGCAGGGTGCGGCCAGTGAAGTTGCGCAGCAGCAGCGTGGTGCTGGCGACCTGTTGCAGCTGCTCCCCGACGACACGCGCCTCCTGTCCCACCGCCGCCTGCAGTTCGGCCAGCGCGGTCTGACGCAAATGGTCGATCTGCGCATCTCGAATGGCATTGTTGGTCAGCAGGTAGGCGGCGATCAGCACCGCTTCCACCAGCACCAGCGGGATCAGCGCGCTCTGGACAAAGGCGCGCCAGATCCATTGACGTATCCCGGTTTTCGATGACACAGGCTGCTCCCGCGATCCGGCTCATGGCTGTGGCACCTGACTGTAGCACCGTCAGGGCAGGCGCGAGCCTGACGGCGATCAGTCTCCAGCCAAGGCATGGCCCGAACGGAGGCCAGAACTCAGCGGTTCGCCAGCTCGATCAGCGCCTCGCGCCATTCGACCCCTCGCGGCAACGCCAGGAAGGAGGGGTTGAGGTAGGTCTCGCGGGCTTCATAGGTCAGGGGCATGCCAGCCGTATCCAGCAGCTCGCCCCCAGCGCCTTCGAGCACGCCCTGGGCAGCCGCGGTATCCCATTGGGAAGTCGGTGCCAGCCGTGGATAGCAGTCGGCGGCGCCCTCGGCAAGCAGGCACAGCTTCAACGAACTGCCCACATTGGCCAGCACCAGCTCGCCGAAGCGCTGGCCCAGGCCTTCGAGCAACCGTTCCTGCGCCGGGCTGGAATGACGCCGGCTGGCGACTACGGTGAAGCCGTCGACCGGCGTTTCCCGGACACTCAGCGGCTGAGCGGCGCCATCGGCCTCGGCACGCCAGGCCCCGAAGCCCGCCCCGCCGTAATAGCAGCGACCATTGGCCGGAATCCCGACCACACCGAACACCACTTGTCCATGCTCGATCAGCGCGACGTTGACGGTGAACTCTTCGCTGCCACTGATGAACTCCTTGGTCCCGTCCAGCGGATCGACCAGCCACCAGCGCGTCCAGCCGGCACGCTGGGCCAGACTCAGGTCGCAATCCTCCTCCGACAGTACGGGGATGTCGGCATCTAGGGCGCGCAGCCCATCGGCGAGCAGGTGATGGGCGGCCATGTCGGCTGCGGTGACCGGCGAGGCGTCGGCCTTTTCCTGCACCTGCACATCGTTGCGCCAGTGCGGCAGGATGACCTTGCCGGCTGCGCGAACCAGATCGATCACCGGCGCCAGATAGGGATGGCTCACTTGACGAATTCTCCCCGTTGAGCGAGCAGGTCACGCGCCAGGTACAACGCAGCGAGAGCGCGCCCTTCGCTGAACTGCGGATGCTGGACCAGGCTCGACAGTTCGCGCAGATCGACCCGATCAACGCGCATCGGCTCCGGCTCGTCGCCCGGCAGCTGCTCGGGATACAGATCACGCGCAAGCACCACCTGGATCTTCTGGCTCATGTAGCCGGGCGAAAGGGACAGCTCGGTGAGCAGCTCCAGGTTGCGCGCCCCGAAGCCGGCTTCCTCCTTCAGCTCACGGTTGGCCGCGTCGAGCACATCCTCCCCCGGCTCGATCAGCCCCTTGGGCAGGGACAGCTCGTAGGTCTCGGTGCCACCGCAGTATTCCTCGACCAGCAATGCACGGCCGTCAGCCTCCAGCGCGACGATCATCACCGCGCCGTAGCCGGACCCCTTGCCGACCAGCCGTTCATAGGTACGCTCCACTCCGTTGGAAAATCGCAGCTGCATTTCCTCGACACGGAACAGACGGCTACTGGCGACGATCTCGCGGGCGAGTACTGTAGGTTTCTGGCGCATGGGAAGTTCCTTGAAACGCGAGCGGCAATCATAACCCGGCTTTTTGCCTGGACCGTGAACGCTTTGCATCGAACCGACGGCTGTCGCACCATTGGCCCATCGCCGAATGGAAGAGCCCGCCATGATCACTTCGCTGCCCTGGTCCGAGATCGACACCGTCCTGCTGGACATGGACGGCACCCTGCTCGACCTGCATTTCGATAACCATTTCTGGCTCGAGCTGCTGCCCCGGCGCTATGCCCAGCTGCATGGCATCAGCCCGGCCATGGCCGAGCTGGAACTGGCCCCGCTGTTCAATGAACATGCGGGCAAGCTCAACTGGTATTGCCTGGATTACTGGACGCGCGAGCTGAAGCTGCCGATCCGCGAGATGAAGCGCGAGATAGCCGACCTGATCGCCCTGCGACCGGCAGCCGACGAGTTTCTTGCCGCCCTGCGCCAGGCCGGCAAGCGCGTGGTGCTGATCACCAACGCCCACCCCGACTCCCTGTCGCTGAAGCTTGAACGCGTCGAGCTGGCGCCCTGGTTCGACCGGCTGATCAGCTCCCACGATTACGGTTTCCCCAAGGAACAGGCCCAGTTCTGGTACGCGCTGCAGACAGACCTCGGCTTCGATCCGTCGTCGGCGCTGTTCATTGATGACAGCCTGCCCGTGCTGCGCAGTGCCCGCGCCTATGGCATCGCTCACCTGCTGGCCATCAGCGAACCGGATAGCCGACGGGGCAGGAAAGACACGGAAGAATTCACCCCCGTCGACAATTACCTGGAGCTTATTCGCAGCCTTCAAGGCTTCTCTTCCTGAACCCTGGACCTTCCCGCCAGCCTGACGCTTACTTCGAACGCGCTCGTCCTGTTAGAGTCGGCCGGCAATTATTACAACAAGGGCGACGCCGCTGGCGGTGCCACCAGGGTAACTGAATGCCGCTCAAGCGCGCCGTCAATGCAGACCGCATCCGACGCGCCCAAAATGGATGATTTATGGCTGTAGACCCGGGATTCTGGCCATCTGACCGCAGCGAAGTGGGCTTGCTCATCCGCCACCACGACTGGAGCGCCACGGCGCTGGGTCCCATCGAAACCTGGCCCGCGGCCCTGCATGTGTTGCTTGACACCTTGCTCGATGCGCCGCTGCCAATGTGCATCCTCTGGGGCAACGCCGGCCTGCAGCTGTACAACGATGCCCACGCCGCGCTGATCGGCATCCAGCATCCGCAGGCGCTTGGAACGCCGCTGCACGAAACCTGGCGCGAGGCATGGCCGGCACTGTTCAGCGCCTATGCAAACCAACGTCCCGACCAGGCCTGCCTGCTCCGCAATCAGCATCTGCCGCACCCAAGCCGGCGCGAAACGGCAGGAACCTGGCTGGATCTGTCGCTGAGCCCCATTCGCGACGGCGATAATGTCGTGGGCCGGCTGCTTTGCCTGCGCCCCAGCGAAGAGGAGGCGCTGCGACGGCGGGGACAGGAGTTGTCGATGGTCACGGATGCGCTGCCAGTGCTCATCGGATACGTCGATAACGAGCTGCACTACCGCTACAACAATCGTCACTACGAGGAGTGGTTTGGCCATTCGCCTGCCTGGCTGTATGGCAAATCCCTCAGGGAGGTCGTCGGCGAGCGCGCCTTCAAGGCACGCGAGAAGGAGCTGGCCAGGACGCTGGCTGGCGAAACAGTGGTATTCGAAGCCTACATGCCGCATAAGGATGGCCGTTCTCGCCAGGCACTGATGCATTACCTCCCCCGTCGCAACGACCAGGGTGAGGTTCAGGGTTTTTTTGTACTCGCCCAAGACGTCACCGAACGCTGGCAGGCCGAACAGGCGCTGCGTGAGCTCAACGAAACCCTCGAAAGCCGGATCAAGGAACGCACCACCGCACTGGCGGAGGTATACGAGCGGCTACTTGCGGAAATGGCCAGCCGCGAGCAGGCCCAGGAAGCGCTGCGTCAGGCTCAGAAGATGGAAGCGGTCGGACAGCTCACCGGCGGCATCGCCCATGACTTCAATAACATGCTCACCGGCATCATCGGCGGCCTCGATCTGATCCAGCGCTACAACCAGTCCGGCCGTCACGGCGAAACCCAACGCTTCATCGATGCCGCTGTCACCTCGGCCAACCGCGCCGCCGCCCTCACCCATCGGCTGCTGGCCTTTGCCAGGCGCCAGCCGCTGAATCTCAAGCGTGTCGACCTGAACGAGCTGGTGGAATCGATGCACGACCTGATCGCCCGCACACTGGGCAACCACATACTGGTCGATGCGCTGTTGCAACCTGACCTTTGGCCGGCCAGCAGCGACGAAAACCAGCTGGAAAGCGCCCTGCTCAACCTGGTGATCAACGCACGCGACGCCATGCCCGACGGCGGCAGCCTGTATATCGCTACCGCCAACGTCGAGCTGCAGCAAGGCGAAGTCGGTGAGCTGGCGGCGGGACGCTACGTCACCCTCAGTGTCATCGACAGCGGCTGCGGGATGACGTCCAGGGTGCTGGCATCAGCCTTCGAGCCCTTTTTCACGACCAAGCCCATCGGCCAGGGCACCGGCCTCGGTCTGTCCATGATCTACGGCTTCGCTCGGCAGGCAGGCGGTCACGTCCAACTGCGCAGCGAGCCCGGCACCGGCACTGAAGTCATCCTCTATCTGCCGGCACACCATACGCTGGCGCCGTCGTCAGTGACGACAGCAACCACACTGGGAGTCGAACAGACTCCCGCTGTCCTCGAGGGCAAGGTGGTGCTGGTAGTGGAGGATGATCCCGCCGTACGCCTGCTGGTGCTGGACGTGCTGGGCATGCTCGGCTGTCGCTCGCTGGAGGCAGCCGAGGCCAACGCGGCGGTACGCATCCTGAAAACTGCCGAGCGCATCGACCTGCTGATTTCCGATGTCGGCCTGCCGGGCATGAACGGCAGGCAACTGGCAGACATCGGTCGCGAGCTGCGCCCAGGGCTGCCGGTACTGTTCATAACCGGCTACGCTGAGCAGGCCATCAGCAGTGGCTTTCTTGATGCCGGCATGGACATGATCAGCAAGCCGTTCGCCATTGACCTGCTGGCTGCGCGCGTACGCGGCATGCTCAAGGGAATGTCACAGGACTAAAGGTTGTCGTATCCATGACAGCTGCATGTCGCAAGCGGCATTGAAAAACTGCCTGGCGCCGCGCACAGTCGATCAGCACGCATCCGTATGCCAACCTGCCGAGCCCGCCCAATGTCCCCCCCACGACACCTTTCCCTTCCCCCGGAACCCGGCGCCACCACCGGTGCCAGCGCGCGCTACGAGTTCCACGCCTTCGGCGCGCCGCGACCGGAGCCGGTGGAGCTGGCAGAGGAATGTGCGCTGGCGGTGGCCTACAACGGCCTGAACCAGGCTGTGATGATGGTATCGCCTGCCGATCTGGAGGATTTCGTCGTCGGCTTCAGCCTGGGCGCCGGCATCGTCGAACACGCCAATGACATCTATGACATCCACCTCAGCGGCACTGGCAATGGTCGCCATGCCGAGGTCGAGATCGCCAGTCGCGCCTTCTGGAAGCTCAAGGAACAGCGTCGCCAGCTGCCAGGCAATGCCAGTTGCGGGCTGTGCGGCGTCGAAGCACTGGAGCAGGCGCTGCCGCAGCTGCCGGCGTTGCCCGTGGCGCCGCTGCCGCCCATGCATTGGCTGGACGATCTGCGTCAGCGCATCGCCGAGTTTCAACCCCTCGCGCAGCGGTGCGGAGCCGTGCATGCCGCGCTGTTCATCGATGCACAGGGGCAGATCCGCCTGGGCCGCGAGGACATCGGCCGGCACAACGCCTTGGACAAGCTGATCGGCGCATTAAGCCGTAGCGGGCAGAACGTCGCCGGCGGCGTCGCGGTGGTCACCAGCCGCTGCAGTCTGGAACTGATCCACAAGGTCCAGCGCGCCGGCATTCCGACACTGGTCAGCTTCTCTTCGCCGACCGGCCTGGCAGCCCAGTGGGCGCAGCGACACAACCTCAACCTGATCCATATTCCCCATCGTAGCCCGCCGCGGGTGTTTAGCCCGGTGGCTGGTGAAGCGAGTTAAGACCGCTTCGCTTGTTACAGGTTCCGCCTGAAAATCAAAGACTTACGAAAAGCGAAACGCATCACACCTTTCATCGGTGAGCGCTTGCCGAAGACAGTCCTTGGGCGTGAGGATCGCGGCGCCATCCACTGGAGAGGTTCCACCATGAAGTATTCCTCGATTCTGCTGTTGTCCGCGGGCCTGCTCAGCGGCACCGCCTTTGCCGGAAGCAACACCGAAGCCGCTGTTGGCGGCGCCCTGGGCGGTGCGCTCGGGTCGGTGGTCGGCGAACACCTGGGTGGTTCGACCGGCGCCACCATCGGCGCGGGCGTCGGTGGTGCGGCGGGCGGCATGGTGGGTGCGGACAAGCGTAGCCGTACCGAAGCGGCCATCGGCGGCGGTCTTGGCGCAGCCGGCGGCAACGTGATTGGCCAGCGCGTCGGCGGCAGCACGGGCGGCCTGATTGGCGCAGCGGTGGGCGGTGGCGCCGGTGGCGCGATCGGCAATGCCTACGGCGACGATGACGACCGGAGCGAGCGTCGCTACCGTGATGATCGCCGCTACTACGGCCACCCCGGCAAAGCCAAGGGGCACTGGAAGCACAAGCACAAGCATCACGACTGACGTCTCGTTACCGCGGGCCATGTCCTGTGGCCCGCAACGCCTCCCGCCCACGCTCTTCAGCTTAGCTCGCCAACCCTTCCAGGGCCGCGCGCAACCGGCCCGGAATCGGTGTCGGCCGATTGGTCGCCCGCTCGACGAACACGTGTACGAAACGGCCGGCGGCGCTGGCCTCGTCCTCGCCGCGCTTGAAGACCGCTAGCTCGTACTGCACCGAACTGTTACCCAGCCGACCGACCCGCAGGCCGACCTCGATCTGATCGGGAAAGGCGATCGAGGCGAAGTAGTCGCAGCTGGAGCTGACCACGAAACCGACCACCTCGCCGTTGTGGATGTCCAGCCCGCCGCGTTCGATCAGGTAGGCATTCACCGCACTATCGAAATAGCTGTAGTAGACGACGTTGTTGACGTGACCGTAGAGGTCGTTGTCGTGCCAGCGGGTGGTGATCGGCTGGAAGTGGCGGTAGTCGGCGCGTCGGTGCTCGGGTTGGTCTGCCATGCGAGGTTCCTTGTCGATACGGATCAGTAGGCGGCGCGGTAGATGGCCAGCGCATCGGCCTCGCTGACCTCACGCGGATTGTTGACCAGCAGCCGCTGCTGCAGCATCGCCTCCTTGGCCAGCTGCGGCAGCATCTCTTCCGGCACGCCGGCGTCGCGCAGGCGGGTCGGCAGGCCGACGCGGGCGCTCATCTGCTCGAACTCCTCGATCAGCTGCTCGGCGTAGGTGGAAGGATCATCCGTGCGCAGGCGCTCGCCGAGAATGATCGGCGCCAGTTCGCCGTAGTGCGTGGCCGCCGCGCTGACGTTGAAGCGCAATACCTGCGGCAACACCAGGGCGTTGGACAGCCCATGGGGGATATGGAAGTTGCCGCCCAGCGGATAGGCCAGCGCGTGCACGGCGGCGACCGGCGCGTTGGCGAACGCCTGGCCGGCCAGGCAGGCGCCCAGCAGCATGGCCTGGCGTGCCTCGCGGTTGCTGCCGTTGTGCACCGCCTCGTTCAGATTGGCCGCCAAGAGGCGCAGCGCCTCGCGGGCCAACAGGTCGGACATGGGGTTCTTCTTCAGCGCGCTGGTGTAGGCCTCGATGGCATGCACCATGGCGTCGATGCCTGTCGCTGCGGTCACTGCCGGTGGCAGGCCGAGGGTGAGGTCGGCGTCGAGCAACGCCAGGTCCGGCAGCAGCAGGGGCGAGACCACACCCATCTTGGTCGTCTCACCGGTGGTGATGATGGCGATCTGCGTGACTTCCGAGCCGGTGCCGGCGGTGGTCGGCACCTGGATCAGCGGCAGGCGCTGGCCCTTGGCGTTGCCGACTCCATAGATGTCATGCAGCGATTGCGCGCAATCAGGATGGGCCAACAGCGCAACCAGCTTGGCCACGTCCATGGAGCTGCCGCCGCCAAAGCCGATGATGAGGTCGGCCTTGAGCGATTTGGCCTGCTCCACAGCAGCCGTGACGATGTGCTCCGGCGGATCGGCGACGACCTGATCGTAGACGGCAACCTGCAGCCCTTCGGTTTCGAAGCCCGGCAAGACCTCATTGAGCAGGCCGAAACGGGTGATGCCCGGGTCGGTCACCACCAGCACCGAGCGCGCTCCACGTTCCTTGCAGAGGCTGGCCAGCCGGCGCGACGAGCCGGGCTCGCAGATCAATTGAGCGGTTGTGGCAAAGCTGAACGGATGCATGCTGCCTCCTGATTGTTTTGATGCGGCGTTGAGAGAGCAGCAATTCAAAAGCCCCCTCACCCCAAGCCCTCTCCCGGAGGGAGAGGGGGTAGTTCTGTGTAGTAGCCCAACACCGCGCGGCCTACCGTCATTCGATCAACGCCCTCTCTTTTCGGGAAGAGGGCTGGGCCGCCCGGCGTAGGGGCGAGGGGCAGCGGGTTAGCTTGATCGCCACTTCTCGTTAAAACGCAAAATCCGCCTCCGGCAACGCCATCAGGCAATCCGCGCCACCCTGAATCGCTTCACGATGTGCACTCGCCCGCGGTAACACACGGCGCAGATAGAAATCCGCACTGGCCAGCTTGGCCTGATAGAACGCCTCCTCGCCAGCGCCCTGCTCCAGCGCATCCTGCGAACGCGCCGCGGCCTGCAGCCAGAGGCCGGCCAACAAGACATAGGCCGAGTACTGCAGGAAATCCACCGACACCGCGCCGATCTCCTGGGGATCGCGACCGGTGGCGGCGATGATCTCGGCCGTCAGCTCGCGCCATTCGCCGATGCGTGCCTGCACCCTGCTGGCCAGTTCGTGCAGCGCCGGGCGATCGATCTGCCGGTCGCAAATCTCGCTGAATTCCGCCTGCAGCGCCGACAGTTCCGCGCCGCCGTCACCGAGCAGCTTGCGACGGATGTAATCCAGCGCCTGAATGCCGTTGGTGCCCTCGTAGAGTTGGGTAATGCGGCTGTCGCGCATCAGCTGTTCCATGCCCCATTCGCGGATATAGCCGTGGCCGCCGTAGATCTGCACGCCGAGGCTCGCCACCTCCTGGCCCATGTCGGTGAAGAACGCCTTGACGATGGGGATCAGCAGCGCTGCACGCTTGCTCGCCGCCTTGCGATAGCTCGGCTCCGGATGGCCATGCTCGAGGTCCAGCTGGCGGGCGCAGTAGGCCGCCAGCATGCGGCTGCCTTCGACCAGCGTCTTTTGCGTCAGCAGCATGCGGCGCACGTCGGGGTGCACGATAATCGGGTCGGCGACCTTGTCCGGATGCTGCGCGCCTGCCAGCCCACGAGACTGCAAGCGCTCACGGGCATAGGCCAGCGAGCCCTGATAGGCCTGTTCGGCAATGCCAAGTCCCTGCAAGCCGACCTGGAAGCGCGCGTCGTTCATCATGGTGAACATGCACGCCAGGCCCTGGTTGGGCTCGCCGACGATCCAGCCGGTGGCGCCGTCGAAGTTCATCACGCAGGTCGCCGCACCCTTGATGCCCATCTTGTGCTCGATGGCACCGCAGGACAGCGCATTGCGCGCCCCCGGCGTGCCGTCGGCATTGGCGATGAACTTGGGCACCAGCAGCAGGCTGATGCCCTTCACCCCGGCCGGCGCATCCGGCAGCCGCGCCAGCACCAGATGCACGATATTCTCGCTCATGTCGTGCTCGCCGCCGGAGATGAAGATCTTGCTGCCACTGATCTTGTAGCTGCCGTCCGCCTGCGGCTCGGCGCGGGTGCGCAGCAGGGCGAGATCGGTGCCCGCCTGCGGCTCGGTCAGGCACATGGTGCCGCTCCAGCGGCCGCTGACCAGCTTCTCCAGATAGGCATTCTTCAGTTCATCGCTGCCGTGCTTGTACAGCGCCAACACCGCGCCTTCGGTCAGGCCGGAATAGATGCGAAAGGACAGCGACGCGCCCATCAGCATCTCGTGGAAATTGCAGGCCACCAGCTGTGGGAAGCCCTGGCCGCCGTACTCGGTCGGTCCGGTCATGCTCGCCCAGCCGTTGTCGACGTACTGCTTGTATGCCTCGACGAAGCCCTGCGGCGTGCGCACTTCGCCGTTCTCCAGGGTCACGCCTTCCTCATCGCTGTTGCGATTGAGCGGCGCGACCTCGCCGCCGGTGTAGCGCGCAGCTTCTTCCAGCACACCGTCGATCAGCTCGCGGTCCAGGCCGTTGCCGAGCAATTCGCAATGGCCGGTGGCGTCGAACAGTTCGTGCAGCACGAAGCGCATGTCACGCAGGGGAGCCTTGTATTCCATGCTCATGCCTCCTTCTTGTAGTCGGCAAAACGCCCGCCAAGAGTGGCCAGGCTGTCGATCAGTTCGGCCGGCTGCCAGTGCTCGCCGTGGCGCTCGGCCAGCGCGTTGAGGCGCTCACGAATGGCCGGCAGACCCTGACGGTCGGCCCAGGTCATCGGCCCGCCGACTTCGGCCGGGAAGCCGTAACCGTAGAGGTAGACGGTGTCGATATCGGCGCTGGACTCGGCCATGCCTTCCTCGAGAATTTTGGCGCCCTCATTGACCAGCGCCAGCAGGCAGCGCTCGAGAATCTCCTCCGGACCGATCTCGCGGCGCTCATAGCCGAGGCGCTCGGACTCGCGCTGCACCAGGGCGTCCACTTCCGGATCGTGCTCGGCCTGGCGGCTGCCTTCGGCGTAGCGGTAGTAGCCCATGCGCGACTTCTGGCCGAAGCGGCCCAGTTCGCAGAGACGGTTATCCACCTGCACCTCGGCCTCGTCCTGACCCTTTCCGGCCAGCTCGCGGGCGCGCCATTCCAGGTCGATGCCCACCACGTCATACATGCGGAACGGGCCCATGGCGAAGCCGAAGCCTTGCAGCGCGGCGTCCACCTGATGGGGATAGGCACCTTCGAGCAGCATCATCCGCGCCTCGCGCACGTAGGTGGCGAGCATGCGGTTGCCGATGAAGCCCGGGCAGTTGCCGGCGATCACGCTCACTTTGCCCATGCGCTTGCCGAGTTCGGTGGAGGCCTCAAGCACCGCTTTACAAGTCTTCGCGCCGCGGACGATTTCCAGCAGCTTCATGATGTGCGCAGGGCTGAAGAAGTGCAGGCCTACCACCTGCTCCGGGCGCCCGGTGACAGCGGCGATGGCATCGATATCCAGCGCCGAGGTGTTGCTGGCGAGGATGCCGGCCGCCTTCACGATGCCGTCCAGCTCGCGGAAGATCTTCTGCTTGAGTTCGAGGTTCTCGTAGACCGCCTCGATCACCAGGTCTACGTCGGCCAGCGCCGGGTAATCCGCCGCCTTGGCGATGCGGGCCCGGCGCGCCGCCGCTTCGGCCTTGTCGATCCGCCCCTGACGCACATTGTGTGCGTAGGTGTCGGCCACCACGCCCAGTGCCTGCTCGAGCATCTCGGGATTGTTGTCCAGCCACAGCACCTGCACACCGGCATTGGCCAGGCTCATGACGATGCCGCGGCCCATGGTGCCCGCGCCGATCACGGCGGCGGTCTGGATATCGAAGCGGGGTTGGCTCATGTGAACGGTCCTCGTCGCAGGCTGGAAAAAGTGGAGACCAACCATAGACGAAGACGCTACTATTTTTGAAATTTAGTCTTGTGATGTTTCGGATTCACCAAGTGAATATCTACAACTTCGACCTCAACCTGCTTCGCGTGCTCGACGCCCTGCTGCGTGAGCGCAACGTCTCGCGTGCCGCCGAGCGCCTGTCCCTCAGCCAGCCGGCGGTGAGCAATGCCCTGAGTCGCCTGCGCGAACTGCTCGACGACCCGCTGCTGGTGCGTGCCGGCCGAGCCATGCAGCCGACGCCGCGGGCACTGAGCCTGGAGGCACCGATCCGCGATGCGCTGCAACAGATCGAGCACACGCTCAACGCCGGCGACTTCTTCGACCCGGCCACCAGCCGCCAGCGCTTCGTCATCGCCGTCACCGATTACGTCGAGCTGATCTGCATGCCCAGACTGATGGCGCACCTGGCGCAAGTCGCGCCAGGCATCCAGCTGGCCATCGAACACCTCACCCCGAGCCTGCCAGCCGAAGCGCTGGATAATGGCGAGCTTGATCTGGTGCTCGGTCGTTTCGTCGAAGTGCCGACGCGGTTTCACACCCGCCGCTGGGCCAGCGAGACCTTGCAGGTTGCGCTACGCCAGAGCCATCCGCTGGCTGACGAGGCGCTCGACCTGGACCGCTTTCTGCGCTTACGCCACCTCTGGGTGCATGGCGGGCAGACGCGCGGAATGGTCGATCAATGGTTGGAGGAACACGGATTGAGCCGGGATGTTGTGTATACCACCCCGAACTACCTTCAAGCTGCGCATATTGTCGCCAGCAGCGACCTGGCTGCCGTGCTGCCAACGCAGCTGGCGCGCTATTTTGCCGAGCTGATGCCGCTGCGGTTGTTCGAGCTGCCGTTCGATCTCGGCAGTTTCAGGCTGGATATCGTCAGCGTCGCCCAGCGCGAGCGAGATGCCGCGCTGCAGTGGCTGATCGAGCAGATCGTCGCGGTCGCAGGCAACGCAGGGGCGGGCTTGCCACACCCGAAAAAGACTTAGCGCTGGCGAATTTCCCTGGGCATCTGCTCGACTGGTCATCCCCAGAACTCCCGGGCAGGCGCCAGCTTCTGCGAGGGCTGCTCAGCCTCGCATGAGGTCTTCAGCATCGCGACTGCGTGGCATGAAGAGGCTGTTCCAAGCGCAAGGGGCTGACTGGTGCTGATCGTGCAGGCAACAAAAAACCCGCCGAAGCGGGTTTTCTATGACCATTCCGAATCCTTTCGGTTGCCGTCCTGGCGATGGTCGATCCTCCTTGATCCTGAGCGCGTCCTGCGCTTCAGATGTGGGTGTAGATTAAGCTTCCAAGCGCGTTGACTAAATGGCTGATCACTGCGATCCGTGTAAGCCTTTCGCTATAGGCGAAACAAGCGAGGCGTTTCGCTGTCGCTTTGCGGCCTAAGATCATCCTCTCGCCGAAGCGGTTCGATGCCGGTCTGTCCGGGTTTTCCGTTGGCAGTGCAGACGAGTCGATCATGTGATTCGGCATTCATCGTAGAAGCAGAATAACCTGCCAGAGTCGACAGCCATATGGATGGGCGGCGCGAGGGTGTGTAAGCCGGAGCCCAGGCTCCGCGTTCAAATCAGCCGCCCCGACCCAAGTGAGCATCCCGCCGCATGCCCCGCCAGCCGTAGCGCTCGCGGCTGCTCTGGCATGCAGGGCATACCGATCAGCAACAGCAGGCCAGGCCGAGAGCGGCCTGATCGGCGATCAGCGACTGAACCGGCATTGGAGCCGAGGCATCCTCTTTCGGCGATACAGGTTACGGCAGACCCACTGGCCGATGATCTCTAGCGGGTCCGGCTGATGGCCTGAGCAGAAAGCAAAAAACCCGCCGAGGCGGGTTTTTTCTGACCTTATCGAAATCCCTTCGAGTGCCATCCTGGCGGTGGTCGATCTTCCTGATCCTGAGCGCGTCCTGCGCTTCAGAGTGGGTGTAGATTAATTACCTGCCGGCATGAGCAGAAGCGGAGATTGCCGCTGGGTTTTGTAAGCCTTTGGCTATAGCGGCATGAAGCCTGCCCTCGATGCATGTGAGCGGTCCTGCCCATCAGGATGTCGGGTCGTCGCTTACAACCCTTTGCTACAGCGGCCTGTAGCGGATCTCGGGCCGCTGATCGCATGGGCATAGCGCTCCCCGATGCGTATTAGTTCTCTTGGTCCAGATCGACCAGCGGCTCTTGTCTCACTTCGGTCTCCCGCCCGCCCTGGATCGCCTCGATACGCTTACCTGCATCGGCAACTGCCGTCTTGCTTGTCAGCAGCTCGTAGCGCACATGAAAGTGCTTCTGCTCCCCCGGCTCGATCGTGGGTACCAGACCCAGCGGGCGCTGGTAGGAACGGTTATAGGAATAACTGGTGCCCGGTTCCAGGCCGGTGACATAGCCCTGCTTTTTGGTGTCGGTGTTTTTCCACAGTGAGAACACCGGCAACTCGTCAGTGTTGAAACCAACGGTAACGCCCAGCTCGGCATCACGGTTATGCAGCATGGCCAGCGTTTCGCCGTTGACATCAGCGTAAGGGACGACGTTGTAGACGGTTTCGTCGTAACCGGGGGTTGGCCCGCGGTAGGTCTGCCAGTCATCCAACTCGGTGCCGGCCTTGGCATTGAACGGCGACACCTGCTTGACCGGCGCAACGAAGCGAGCACCCTCTTCCAGCAAGGGAGTACCGAAATTGGTGTGATACAGCGCCTGGTACTCCCGGGCATAGTCGCCCTGGTTGGTCAGGGTGTCATGCAAGGAGAAGCCGCTGCGGCCAGGCTCGGTAGTCAATTCGGTCATGATCGAGAAGTCGACCTTCTTGAAGGCTTTCTCTTTCAACTCGCCGCGCAGACGGATGGCATAGGGCGGCTTCTCATCTATCTGCAGAACCACCCGCGATGCAGGAATGTTGGCTGCGCGACCATGCAGGGTAAGCAACTCGCCATTGTCTTCGCCAGGGTGGCCGACCCACTCGTAACCACAGCGCGTCACCAGTTCATTGAAACCTTCCAGCCAGCCCAGCCCACCGCGTCCGTTGAGTTCGATAAAGGCAGGGTTGACCACCTCGTCCACCGGCGAGTCCCAGCCCAGACGGACGTTGCCGGCAACCGCTTCGAGGACGTTCATGCCGCGATCGGGAATCACCGTGATCTTCATCGTGCCGTTATCGATCTCGATCAGGCTGACACCCTCCTGACGCCCCCCGTGCAAGGTGCGCATGCTGACCGTGAACGGGCTAGCTGCCTTGATTCCAAGTTCTTCGCTGGTTATGCGCCAGTTTTCTGCGGGCTTGTCAGGATCAATCAATACCTGCTCCCAGGCCATGGCGGGAGCGGCCAGGCAGGACAAGCCTATACAGCAGAGAAGAGACGTACGGGTCATACCGAATTTCCTTTTGTGGTTTATCGATCGCCCCATCACGTTAGCTGAAACGTTTCAGCTTGCAAGCCGACGCAGGGCGGTCCCGCGCATTTGGGCCTGTGTCGGGCGTGTTTGCGCTTTGGGGGCGGTCAGGTCAGTGGGATTTATGGTATCGGCTGGGATGCCAGTATCCGGACAGAAGCGGCAGCGCCGGCCCATGCCAGCCGCGTTGACGCAGTTGGGAGGCGATCAGCGCGTTCATGATCTTGTGCCCCATCAACAGCACGCTGCCGTGAATCTCAGCTAGCCGGATGAGCTCTTGCGCCGCAGCACCGGCCCTCTTTCTCGACTCACCGACGGGTTCGGTGTGCTGGGAAAAGCCGAGAAACCACGCCGTGCGAAACGTCATGCGCCATACACGCGACGGCAACAACGGAAAGCGCCAATCTGGATAAGGCAGGTGAGCCTCGGCAAACAGAGGGTTTGGCTCGACCGAGCATTCACAGTGCAGGTGCATGCGTGACTCCACGCAACGCATCAGCGAACTGCAAACCACCATGCCTACGCTGTCGGCCAGCCGCCTCAGGGATTCGGGTCGCTCCCAGGCGACGACATTGGCGGCGTTATACCGCTCGACCCAGGTTTTCATGCCAGCCGGGGTGCTCCAGGACGCGGCGCCGTGATCGGGCCGCCCGTGCCGCACCAGAATGATCTGCATGAAGAGTATTTACCGAGTGGAAAAAGACAGAGGTTAGAAACGAACCGGTCGCTGCGGGTTCCGGCAGCTAGAAAAAGATGGCGAACCAAGCCCCGGACACTACCGGACCGGCAGCGGAGCCCCGGTAAAGTACCGGGGCGCTGGCGTTACTTGTCGAGCTCGTCCTGCTTCTCGAGAAATTCCTCCTCGAGCATGGCGTCCTTTACCGCTTGGGGCTGCTCATCAAGCAGCGGGTCATTGAGCTCACCACCCGACATTACCTTGGTGTCCAGCTTGCCCATCAGGTGTTCAAGGGCATGTCGCATCTTTTCCGCAGCGCCATCCACGGCCAGCTGCAACGACTCGGCCTTGTGGGTCACCGACACGGCCTGGTGGCCCTTGGGGCGTGCTTCGATCTGGCAACGCTTGTCGTCCGCGCCGGCTTTATGTGCGTTCTCGTCGCTGACGTGAACCTCGATACGGGTGAGGAAATCGTCGAAACGTTCCAGCCGCTCCTCTACAGTCGAGCCGACCCATTCATGCAGCTCGACACTGCCGGGGATTTGATGGCTGTTGACTTGAACATGCATACGGCTACTCCTGAATGATGACGTACTAGAGGTTCGAGGCGCCGAAGTCGCCGAGGTTCAGCGGCTTCGTTAGCCAGCGTGCCCGGGCGTCCCGGCTAGCTGCGCAACTGTTCGCGCGGCACCCCCCTGGCAGCGTTGCCTGCCTGGGCTGTCTGGCCGCGATCAGCACGCCCACCCAGATACCAACCCACAGCACCCCAGACGGCAGCGCAGATCGCGCCGACGAGGCCTATCAGCCAGGCGCCCTGACCAAGGGTGTCGAGCAGCGCCTTGGCCCAGCCACTCAGCGCATCGCCGCCGCGATAGACGACGGTGTCGATGAAATTCTTCGCTTTGTACTTGCTCTCGGCATCCAGCGGCGCGAAGAGCATTTCCCGGCCCGGGCGGACAAAGGCGTATTCACCGATACGGCGCACGATCATCACGGCGGCCAGCACGGCGAAGGTGGGCGCCAGCGCCAGGCCGACGAAGCCCAGACAGACCAGCGCCGGCACTGCAGCGAGCAGCACCCGTACGCCCAGCCGCTGAGCGATACGTCCGGTAATGAACAATTGCGACAGCAGCGCACCGGCCTGCACCACGAAATCGATGGCACCGAACACCCGCACCTGCTCGGCGCGGTCCGGAAACAGCCCGGCCACCAGTCGTGCCTGCTCGAAGTAGAGAAATGTGCTGGCGGTGGTCAGCAGCAGAACGAAGACGGCGATACCCAACAGGTAACCGGAGCGCAGCACCCGTGTCAGTCCGCTGAACGGATTGCCGGCGACCGGCCGCCGCGGGCTTTCCGCATGCTCGGCACCCGGTCGACCAGCACCCCGAACTTCGCGCCAAGCCATCAGGTAATGCTTGATTGCCACCGCAGCCGCCAGCAGCAGCGCGGCCAGCAGCATCAGGCCGAACTGCCCGAGCAGGCCCACCAGCAAGGCGCTCAGCGCCGGCCCAACCAGCCCGCCAACACTGGCGCCGGCGGCAATGAAGGCGAACAGGCGACGGGCCTGAGGCGCATCGAACACGTCGGCCATCAGGCTCCAGGCCACCGAGACCACGAACAGGTTGTAGACCGATATCCATACATAGAACACCCGTGCCAGCCAGACGCTGTCGCGCAGCATGAAGAACAGGCCGGCGAGCAACAGCAGGCTCAGGCAGAAGAAGCCGTACACCCAGTCGATGTAATGAATGCGGGCCACCCTTGAGTTGAGCCAGGCAAACAGGGGCACCGCCACCAGCATGGCAACGAAGGTCGCGGTGAACAGCCACTGCAGGTTGTCGACGCCACCCTGGATGCCCATGGACTCGCGAATCGGGCGCAGCATGAAGTAGCCGGCGAACAGGCAGAAAAACAGGCCGAAGCCGGCCAGCGCCGCGCGCAGTTCGCCGGGGCGGGCGTTGATCGTAGCTGCTGCGCGCGCAGCAAGCGGCATCATCAATCAGCCTCCATTGAAGGGGCCCCAACGGCACTCATTGAAAGGCTTCGACGATCATTTCTCGCTGGCGCGCATCCGGCAGCCGGCCCTGCCCGGCCATGATGTTGTCAGCCATATAGCGCGGATTGGAGGTGGCCGGTATCACCGTGGTCACCGCCGGCTCGGCAAGGATGAACTTGAGCAGCAGCTGTGCCCAGGAACTGGCATCGATATCCGCCGCCCAGCTCGGCAGTGGCTTGCCCTTGACCCGCGAGAGCAGGTTGCCGCGGGTAAAAGGCCGGTTGATCAGCGTGGCGATGCCGTTGTCGGCGCAATACGGCAGCAGCCGCTTTTCGGCGTTGCGCTCGCCCACCGAATAGTTGAACTGGACGAAGTCGACCGGCTCCCGCCTGAGCACCTGAAGCAGCCGGTCATGCGCCGATTCGACGTAGTGCGTCACACCGATATAGCGGACACGCCCCTCCTCCTTGAGCTCGCGCAGCAGGCCGAGCTGGGTGCTGGTGTCCTGCAGGTTGTGCACCTGGATCAGGTCGAGGGTGTCAGTCTGCAGCGCTTTGAAGCTCGCTTCGATCTGCGCCAGGCCGCGCTCGCGGCCAGTGGCCGATACCTTGGTAGCGAGGAAAACCCTTTCGCGCGCCTTGCCGCGCTGGACCAGCTCACCCACCACGCGGTCGGCGTTGCCATAGCTCGGTGCCGTGTCGATCACCCGAGCCCCGCCGTCGACAAGGACCCGCAAAACCTCGAGCAACGCCTGCATCTCGCTGTCATCCAGGCGGATGTCATGCGTTCGCGAGGTGCCCAGGCCGATCACGGGAAGCAGTTCCCCTGATGACGGAATCCTGCGCATTCGCAACGGCTCGGCCGCCCGGACAAGTGACGGCCATACGCTGCCAAGTGCAGCGATGGCGGCAAGCAGGGCGGAGCGATGGAGCAGTTGGCGGCGAGTCTGCATGAACGGGTCTCCGGGCGGTCGGCCATGTCGACACCTGAGTATGGTCGACACAGCCCGACTTACCGGCCAACTCGGCAACCAGAGCTTTTCCGATTGTGTCAGCGCTGCCGAGGGTCAGCGGCACAGACCCGCCGCCCGAGCCTCCATCAAAGGCCCTGCACGAACATGTTCAGACGCGGAAGCGCCCAACCAGCCCTGCCAGGTTCTGGGACAACTGGGACAGCTGTCGACTTGCCTGCATGCTCTCTGCCGAATTGGCTGCCGCATCGTTGGACAGGTCCCGGATGTCGGTGATGTTGCGTGCGATTTCCTCGGTAACGCTGCTTTGCTCTTCACAGGCCGTGGCGATCTGGGCCGCCATCTCGTTGATGCGTTGCACGGACTGCATGGTCTCGGCCAGCACCTGATCGACACCCGCGGCGCGCTCGACGCTGTCACGCGCCTTGCCGCTCCCGGCGTGCATTGCCTGCACGGCCTTGGCAACACCACTCTGCAGGCGCTCGATGCGCAGCTGGATGTCCTTGGTCGAATCCTGGGTGCGGGCTGCCAGGGCACGCACTTCATCGGCCACCACGGCGAAACCCCGTCCCTGCTCGCCCGCTCGCGCCGCCTCGATGGCTGCGTTGAGCGCCAGCAGGTTGGTCTGCTCGGCAATGCCCCGAATCACTTCAAGCACCGCGCCAATGCTGGCGGTCTCCTCGGCCAACGCCTCGATGGTCTGCGAGCTGCCCTCCACTTCCTGCGCCAACTGGCGAATCGACTCGATGGTGCTGCCGACCACCTCAGCGCCCCGGCGCGACTGGCGCTCGGCATCATGGGCCGCATCCGAGGCGCTCTGTGCATTGAGCGCAACTTCATTGTCTGCAGCGCTCATCTCGGTCGCCGCCGTACTGACCTGATCGACCGCGGCGTGCTCGCTGGTGATCAGCTGGTCATTGGTTGCCGCCAGCCCCGCCATGCTTCGGGCGGCGGCGTCGACTTCACCGGTCACCCGACCCACTTCGGCGATCAGCGGCTGCAGCTTGTCGAGGAAACGGTTGAAGGCATCGCCCAGCTGGCCCAACTCGTCAGCCGACTGCACCTCCAGGCGGGCCCGCAGGTCGCCGTCTCCCTCGGCGATCTGCTGCAGGCGATAGAGCAGGCGGCGCATCGGTCGCAGCACCATCAGCGGCAGGCCTAGCACCAGCAGCGCGCCCTGTTGACGGGCGGTTGCCGACCCTTCGGCGATGGCTGCCTGGCCTTCGGCGTTGGCAGCCTGCTCCTCGAGTTCACCGAGCTTGTCGATGGCATCACGCATGGCATCGAAACGCGCTTCGCTGTCTCCAAAACTCAGCGCGCTGGCCGCCTGTGGATCGAGGTCGATCTGATCGATCACCCGCTGGGACACCTCCGACCACTGCCGGAAGCCGCTGTTGAACTGCTCGACCAGCGCCAGTGCCTCGGCACCCGGCTGCATGGCCGCGTACTTTTGCACCCGGTCATAGGCCTGCTTGAGGTTTTCCGCATGACTGGCCTTCAGCGCCTGCACGTACTCACCGGCATCACTGTCAAGCAGGCTGCGCTCGGCAACGAAAGCCTGGTAGAGGTCCCGGTCGGCATTGACCAACAGGCCAATGGCGGGAAGGTGCCGTGTTGCCAACCGCTCCCCCGAATCGGCGACACGCTCGATGCCACGCATGCCTACGACGCCCATCAGCACCAGCAACAGGGCCAGCGCCGCAATGGGCAGGGTGATTTTCCAGCGGAATCCGAGATCGGTGAACAGGCGGGGCATGAGAGTGCTCCTGGCAGATATGACGCTGTTATCGGCAGCTATGTCCGCGGCATGAAGTCATTTGGTCGGTACCCATCCAACCGGTGATCGCTTAAGCGCATCGAACCAGACCCATCGCGACTCGAACTGGTGCGATGTCATTAAGACATGGTTACAGCTGCTTAAGGATGAGCACCAAGGTCGGATGGAAATCTTCTACGGAGCGGCTGCTGACTGTTACGGCCGGGCTACGTGCCTTCATCTGAGACTCAACCCGACCTCAATCGCCGGGTTCGTCTCGCCGCATCTGGATCTGACTCGGGTGGAGCGCAGTTGCCCGGCCTGACCGCGCGCTGAGGCTCTTTGCCGATGGCTAGCGCGTCAGCTGCGCGCGAACCTCGGCGTAGGGATAGGCCTCCAGCGAAGCGAAGCCGGGGAGCTGGCGGGCCTTGAGCTTGGTGAACACCGGCACGCTGATGCCACACAGAAAGCGCGTCATGCACTCGGCGCTCGGCGCCCCGCCCTTGAGCTGCGTGTAGCGCTGGCTGAACTCGGCGCAGCGGGCGGCCAGGTCGATCTCGCCCAGCGGCACCAGTGCCGGCGGTTCCGGCAGTCTGGCGACCTGTCCGCGGCAGACCGAGCAATGCCCGCAGTGCTGCGGCGCCTGGCGGTCACCGAAGTAGGCCGCCAGCCGCTGACTCAAGCATTCGGCGGACTCGAACAGCGCCAGCATATTGTCGATGCGGGTGATTTCGCTGGCTTCGTGCCCCTTGAAATAGGCATGCAGCTCGCCACTCAGTGCTTCGGCGTCGAAGCGCTGATCGAGCAGCGCGTAGACCTCGGTCATCTGCTTGCTCTCCAGCTCGATCCAGCCCTTTTCCTGAAAGTACTCCAGCGCCTTAACCACCCGGGCGCGGTCGGCACCGTGCTGCCCATGGAGCGCGTCGAAATCCAGCGTGCACCAGGTCCGCGCCCGCGCCGAGCTGTGCACGATGGCTTCGACGAACCGTCGCCGCTCGCCTTCGAACTTCGCCACCAGCGCCTCGGGTTCGAGCAAGTACTTGAAGCGGTATTCGGCGAAGTAGGCAAAACGCGGTGCGATGATGCCGCGCAGCTCCAGCTGCACCAGCAGGGTTTTCAGCGGCAGCTGGCGGATGTTGCTCTGGTCCGACAGCTGGTTGAGCATCAGCTCCCACTGCCCGCCGGCGCCAGCCTGCAGCAGTTCGTCCAACACGCAGCGGATGCCCTCGCGTTCCGGCGTATCGCCGTAGACGAAGTTCTGCAACACGCTGAGGCTGTCGCGATTGGCCAGCACCAGGCAGTCCGATGGCTTGCCATCGCGGCCGGCACGGCCGATCTCCTGGCTGTAGTTCTCCACCGACTTGGGCAGGTCGTAGTGCACCACGTTGCGGATGTCCGACTTGTCGATGCCCATGCCAAAGGCGATGGTGGCGACGATGCAGTTCAGCTCGCCGGCCATGAAGCGCCGCTGGATCGCCTCACGCAGCTCGTGCGCCATGCCCGCGTGGTAGGCGCTGGCCGGGAAGCCGCGCTGCGCCAGGTGCTCGGCGACCTGCTCGGCGGTCTTCTGTTGGGTGACGTAGACGATGGTGGGCTGGCCGCTCTTGTCGCCCAGCCATTCCACCAGCCGGCGCTGCTTGCCCAAGCCGCTGACCGGCTCCACCAGCAGGTTGAGGTTGGGCCGGTAGAAGCCGGTGGTCACCACGTCATCCTCGGCAATCGCGAATTTGGCCTGCATATCGGCAATGACCGGTGGGGTGGCCGTGGCGGTCAGCAGCAGCACCTGGGGGATGTTGAATTGACGCTGGTAGTCGGGAAGCTTGAGATAATCCGGGCGGAAGTTGTGGCCCCATTCGGAGATGCAGTGTGCCTCGTCTACCACCAGCAGGGAGATCGGTACCTGGCTGATGAAATTGCGGAAACGCTCGTTCTTCAGCCGCTCCACCGAGATCATCAGGATCTTAAGCTCGCCGGACTTGGCGCGCGCCATGGTCTCGCCGGCCTGCTCACGGCTCTGCGCCGAGTCGATGCTCCCGGCAGCGATACCGTGCCGATGCAGAAAGGCCAGTTGATCCTGCATCAGCGCCAGCAACGGCGAGACCACCAGTGTCAGATGCGGCAGTAGCAGCGCCGGCAGCTGGTAGCACAGCGACTTGCCCGATCCGGTGGGGAAGATTGCCGCCGCCGAGCGCCCGGCCACCACGGCGCGGATGGCCTGCTCCTGACCGGGACGGAAGCCGTCATAGCCGAACGTCTGCTTGAGGGTCTGTTCGATCATGCTGAGTCACTCCTTTGACTGGAGGCCGGAGGGTAGCAAAAGGAGGGAGACGGTACTGCAAAGCGTCCGGCAAGTCCTGTCAGCTATCTGAAAGTTCGCGCGGGCCGAGAAAAAGCCACAGGGCAGACTGCAAACGAAGCGGCCAAACATTTCGCTCAATGGGAAGGATTGGATTCTGCAATTACCGTTAGCAGGCTATCTACTTCTACGATTGCAGGGCTCCTGAAAACAAGCATAAGCGCCGCCGGATCAGGTGATTCGCGACGCGAACAGGAACGGAACCTACTAATCAGAATCAGGAATTCCTGCCATGCGCGTTACCCTTGCAACTACTGCCTTGCTACTTTCTGCCGCGTCGCTTGCTCATGCCAACAGCGGCGAACCCGAGCCATACACCTACGGAAGCCGACTCGATATCGCCTCGGTGGTATCCATCAAGATCGAGCCGACGCCTTATTGCGAAGTGACAGACGCCGTCATGACCTATCGGGATTCTTCGGGAGAGCTGCACCAGCTCACCTACCGTACGCTTGCTGACAGCTGCAAGAATCAGAACTGAATAGCCCCAGTGCAATCGCCGATCTGTCTTCAGACAGACCGGCACGCTTCGTCAATTGCGCTAGAGCTTGCCGGGAACGGTCAGAACCGATCGCGGATGACCACTTCGTCGTACGGCAGCTTACCGATGCGCGGCTTGGGGTCGGCAGCTCGCTTGCCCACCGCGACCATCAGGGCAATGACATGGTTGTCGGGCAGGTTGATCAGCTTGGCCACGGCGTCGAAATCGAAGCCATCCATCGGGCAGGAGTCCAGGCCCTTGCCCCGGGCGGCGAGCATCAGCGTCTGCGCCATCAGCCCACAGCTGCGCATGGCCTCATCACGCTGCACCTGCGGCTTGTCGCGGTAGTAGTTGTCGATGGCGCCGGCCATGTAGTCCTGCACCTCGGCCGGTGCGCCTTCCCAGACGCGGCGGACGTTCTTTTCCCAGCTGTCGACCTGGGCACAGACCACCACCAGCATGGAGGCATCGGTCATTTGCGCCTGGTTCCAGCCCACCTCGCGGATCTGCGCACGCAGTTCCGGGTCGCTCACTTCGACGAAGCGCACATGCTGCAGGTTGAAGGCTGAAGGCGCGAGCAGAGCCAGCTGCAACAACTCGTCCTTCTCTTCGCGGCTGAGCTGAAAGCTGGCGTCGTAGGCCTTCACGGCACGGCGGGTCTGGATGGCTTCTTCGATCTGCATGGTGTGGCTCCATAGGGGTGTAAAGGTGGTCGCTATGCTATGCGTGGCCTTCCATCGAATCCATCCGCCTTGGCTGATCGAATCTATCGTGTGGCCCGATCGGTACCGGCACAGCGTCCGCAGATGCCGGTACCGTGGCCGATGGCTGCGATGCGACCTAGGTCAGCTTTGGCGCACAAGGCGATTCTGCCAGCAGGCAACGCCCGTCTCGCCTAGGGTCAGCGCCCACGAAAAAGCCGCCCGAAGGCGGCTTCCTATAGCTTGCGCTGAAGCTTACAGCTGCGGGCCGGCAGCCTTGATGGCGTCGGAGACGTCGAACTTCTTGAAGTTCTCGATGAACTTGTTCGCCAGTTCCTTGGCCGCTTCGTCGTAGGCGTTGCCGTCGGACCAGGTGTTGCGCGGGTTGAGCAGCTGAGTGTCGACACCGGCGACAGCCTTCGGCACGTCCAGGTTGATGATTGGCAGGTGCTCGGTCTCCGCACCGATCAGCGCGCCACTCTGGATCGCAGCGATCACCGCACGGGTGGTCGGGATGTTGAAGCGCTTGCCGACGCCGTAGCCACCGCCGGTCCAGCCGGTGTTGACCAGATAGACCTTGGAGCCGAACGCCTGGATGCGCTTGATCAGCAGCTCGGCATAGACGCCAGCCGGCCGCGGGAAGAAGGGCGCGCCGAAGCAGGTGGAGAAGGTGGACTTGATACCGCTGCCCGAGCCCATTTCGGTGGAACCGACCAGCGCGGTGTAGCCGGAGAGGAAGTGATAGGCGGCCTGCTCTTCGTTGAGGATCGACACCGGAGGCAGAACACCGGTCAGGTCGCAGGTCAGGAAGATCACCGCGTTAGGCTCGCCGCCCAGGTTCTTCTCCGAACGCTTCTCGACGTACTCCAGCGGATACGCCGCGCGGCTGTTCTGGGTCAGGCTGTCATCGCTGTAGTCGGCAACACGCTCGTCATCGAGCACGACGTTTTCCAGCACGGTGCCGAACTGGATGGCTTTCCAGATTACCGGCTCGTTCTTCTCGGAGAGGTCGATGCACTTGGCGTAGCAGCCGCCTTCGATGTTGAACACCACGCCGGTGCCCCAGCCGTGCTCGTCATCACCGATCAGGTGGCGTGACTCGTCGGCGGACAGGGTGGTCTTGCCGGTGCCGGACAGGCCGAAGAACAGGGTCACGTCGCCATCGTCGCCAATGTTTGCCGCGCAGTGCATCGGCAGCACGTCCGCTTCCGGCAACAGATAGTTCTGCACCGAGAACATGGCCTTCTTCATCTCGCCGGCGTAGCGCATGCCGGCGATCAGCACTTTCTTCTGGGCGAAGTTGATAATCACGCAACCATCGGAGTTGGTGCCATCGCGCTCGGGAACGCACTCGAAATTGGCAACGTTGAGAACCTGCCATTCGTCCTTGCCGGCTGGGTTGTACTGCTCGGGATTGATGAACAGCTGGCGACCAAAGAGGTTCTGCCAGGCTGTCGCGGTGGTCATCTTGACCGGCAGGTAGTGACCTTCGGACGAGCCTACGTGCACGTGGGCAACGAAATGGTCCTGAGCCTTGTTGAACGCCTCGACGCGCTCCCAGAGGGCGTCGAACTTGTCGGCCGGGAACGGACGGTTGATCGGTCCCCAGGCAATGGAGCTGTGGGTGCTGGGCTCTTCTACGATAAAGCGATCAGCTGGCGAACGTCCGGTCCGATGGCCGGTTTTCACGACGAGCGCGCCATTGGCGGCCAATTCACCTTCACCGCGCTTGATGGCTTCTTCAACCAGTTGGGCGGTGCTGATATCGATGTACACGGCGTTAGTGGCTTGCGTCATGAGTTCCCCGTCGGCCCTGGGCCGATTCCTCCATGCTGTTGTAGCCCACCTTGCAGTGGACTACACCGAAAAAAAGTGCGCGCGATTATGACAGAAATGACGCTGCGCTGGGTATGAGGCCGTGATGGCGAAAAGGTTCCTACGTCCGGAGACCCTTTAATGACGCGTGCCTGAGGGGCTCTGTGTTCCCGCACCCGCAAACAGCTGGGCGATGTCGGCTGCATCGAAACGGTAGCTGTGGTTGCAGAACTGGCAATCGATAGAGATGGCTCCGCCCTGCTCCTCGACGAGTTGCTCGGCATCCTGCTGGCCAAGGCTGATGACTGCATTGGCCGAGCGTTCACGCGAGCAACTGCAACGAAAGACGATCGGACGGGGATCGAACAGTCGAACCTGTTCTTCGTGATAGAGACGGTGCAGGATGGTCTGGGTATCGAGCCCCAGCAACTCTTCGGTCGACAGGGTATCGGCCAGGGTGCGCAGATGCTGCCAGCTGGCTTCACGCTCTTCGCCATCACGGATACGATCGGCCGGCAGTTGTTGCAGCAGCATGCCACAGGCACGACGGCCGTCGGCGGCGAGCCAGAAGCGCGTTGGCAGCTGCTCGGACGACGCAAAATAATTCGACAGGCTGTCCGCCAGGGTCACGCCATCCAGCGCAACGATGCCCTGATAACGCTGCCCATTGGCCGGGTCGATGGTCATGGCCATCACACCCTCGGGCATCAGCTCGGCCAGGGTCGCACCAGGTGTCAGCTGCGCTTCGTCGTAGCGAGCAATGCCGCGCATCTCGCGCTCGCTCGAACATTCGACCATCAACAAGGGTACGGCACCCGACGAGCGCGCCTGCAACACCATCAACCCGTCGAACTTCAGGGTGCCAACGAGCAATGCCGCTGCCGCAAGCAGTTCGCCCAGCAACTGGGCCACCTGCTCCGGATAGCTGTGCTTGGCCAGCACCTCGGCATAGCTGCGTTCAAGCCCGACCCACTCACCGCGCACGTCGGTCTCATCGAAAAGAAAGCGTTGGGTGAAATCGGACATGCCAAGCTCGCATCTAGATCAGAATGAGGCCGCATTCTAGCAACTTCATAGATCTCTACGGATAAAACGGGACTTTTCGCTGTGACATGCGCGTTGCTTGTGGAGATCCATTGGGGACACCCCTAATAACGCAACGATGGCGCCACCGGATCTGGCAGTCATGAAACATCACTTACGTCAACAAAAAGGCGTCATGGTATCGCCAACAAACGCCGGCTCGACTGGGAAAATCAATCTAAAAGGCTCATTGCCATTGATATCATATTGATATCGGATTCGATAATCCAAGGTGCATCATGGAAGTTAGCGTCTTTGGTACAGGTTATGTAGGGCTGGTTCAAGCTGCCATCCTGGCGGACGTAGGGCATCAGGTCATGTGCGTTGATGTCGATGAGCAAAAGGTTGCGCAGTTGCAACGCGCCATCCCAACGATTCACGAACCAGGCTTGGCTGCTGTGCTCGAGGAAAACATCAAGGCAGGACGCTTGCGTTTTTCCACCCAGGCCCAATTGGCCGTCATCCACGCCCGGATAATCTTCATAGCGGTGGGCACACCGCCGAACGAGGATGGCTCTGCGGACCTGCGCCATGTAATGAGCGTCGCCCGCCAAGTCGCATGCATGATGGAGCAAGATCGCACTCTGGTGATCAAGTCGACGGTTCCGGTAGGGACCGCTGACACCGTTCGGGCAGAGGTCCGTGCAATTCTCGATACGCGCGGCAAGACCGAACTGAGCGCATTCATCGTCTCGAATCCCGAATTCCTGAAGGAAGGCAGCGCGGTTGCCGACTGCAGCCGGCCGGATCGCATCATCATCGGAAGCCAGGACGCGCAGGCTCAACAGCAGATGGCGGAACTGTATGCTCCGTTCAACCGCAATCACGAACGCACGCTGTACATGGACAATCGCAGCGCGGAGCTGGTCAAGTACGCCGCCAACGCCATGCTTGCCACCCGTATCAGTTTCATGAACGAGCTGGCCAACCTAGCGGAAAGCTTGGGCGCAGACATCGAAGCGGTACGCAAGGGGATCGGCTCGGACCCAAGAATTGGCTATCACTTCATTTACCCAGGTTGCGGTTTCGGTGGCTCATGCTTTCCAAAAGACCTCAAAGCCTTGATCCATACCGCGGAAGAAAACGGCTTGGAGCCCCGCCTGCTCCAGACCGTTACGAGGATCAACGACGACCAGCGGCAGGTCCTGCTGCGCAAACTCAAGGCTCAACTTCCCGGCGGCCTGGCCGATAAGGCTATTGCCGTGTGGGGACTGGCATTCAAACCAAACACCGACGATATGCGAGAAGCGCCGAGCCGATATCTTATCGAAGCCCTCTGGGCAGAGGGAGCCCGTGTACGGGCCTTCGATCCGGAGGCCATGACCGAGTGTCGCCGCATCTACGGCTACAGGGATGACCTTGAATTGTGCGCGACCCGCGACGACACATTGCAAGATGCCGACGCTCTGGTGATTTGTACCGAGTGGAAGGCTTTCCGGGTAGTCGATTTCGAAGCACTGGGAAAGAAGCTTCGCGCACGCCTGGTTATTGATGGCCGTAATCTGTTCAATCCGCAGCAGTTGGCGAATGCCGGACTGCACTATTTCGGCATCGGTTTACCTTACATCCGCCCCACGAGCGCATCGGTCCCGGCATGAAAACGTTAGTCACTGGAGCGGCCGGATTCATTGGCGCTCATACCACACTGCGCCTGTTGCAAGAAGGCCATGAGGTTATCGGGGTGGATAACTTCAATGACTACTACAACCCGCAGCTCAAGGAAGATCGGGTACGCTGGGTACGAGAAACGGCAGGCGATTTCCTTCTGTGCCGTATCAACCTGGAAGACGACCGCAAGCTTGAACAGCTATTCGCGAAGCATCGTCCAGAGGCGGTCATCCATCTCGCAGCACAGGCGGGCGTGCGCTATTCGCTGGACAATCCCCGCGCCTATCTCGATAGCAATTTCGCCGGGTTCCTGAATCTCCTTGAGGCCTGTCGCCGTCATCCTGTGAAACACCTGATCTTCGCGTCCTCCAGCTCTGTGTACGGAGCCAACCACCGCACGCCTTATTCCGAACAGCACAATACGGATCATCCCCTGTCGCTGTATGCCGCCAGCAAGAAGGCCAATGAGGTCATGGCCCATAGCTACAGTCACTTGTTCGGCATTCCAGCGACCGGGCTTCGCTTCTTCACGGTCTATGGCCCCTGGGGCCGTCCGGACATGTCACCCATGCTGTTCGCCAACGCCATCAGCTACGGGCAGCCATTGAAGCTGTTCAACCACGGTGAGCACCAGCGGGACTTCACCTACATTGATGACATCGTCGAAAGCCTGGTTCGCCTGTTGCCGCAACCTCCCAGCATCGATCAGAACTGGAACCCCGAGGAACCGAACCCCTCGACCAGCATGGCTCCCTGGCGCCTGTATAACATCGGCGGTAACCGTCCTGTTCATCTGCGCATCTATGTCGACACGCTGGCGCGTCTGCTCGGTAGACCGGCCGAGCTGCAATTGCTGCCCTTGCAGCCCGGTGATGTGATTAATACCTGCGCAGACGCCAGTGCATTGGAAGAGGCGATCGGCTTCACGCCGCTTACCTGTCTTGAGGATGGCCTGGCACGATTCGTCGCATGGTTCCGTGACTATTACTTATTTCCGGTCAGCGTTCCGGTAGCCGACAGCTGCTCCGTACCCAACGGAGAAGTCGCATGATGACAGATACGCCTATCGAGCAAAGGGCACCGGAGCGCAGCGTCGAGAAGCCCCGTCGAGGACACGAGAAACGCCGCAACCCAGCCTTGCGCAGCCAGATCGATGCGGCCGTCCTGCTTCAGCACCGAGGTTGGCTGACAGGCCGCCCCGGAGGGACGCCGTGGAGCCTTTCGCGAACCAAGCGCATAACCGAAGCCCTGTCCGCGGCTTCGATGCTTGTTCTGCTATCGCCGTTGCTACTTACCATTGCGCTCATCATCAAAATTACCAGTCCGGGCCCCGTTTTTTTCATCCAGGAGCGTACGGGCTTTCGCGGTCGCCGCTTCGGCATGTTCAAGTTCCGTACCATGGTGGTGAACGCCGAAGAGTTGAAGGAGAGCCTGCGCCACCTGAACAAACACGGCGCCGACTCGGTGGATTTCAAGATTGACCGCGATCCACGGGTGACCACCATTGGAAAATGGCTACGGCGCTCCAGCCTCGACGAACTACCCAATCTGTTTAACGTAGTACGTGGAGAAATGCGCCTGGTTGGGCCACGGCCAACTTCGTTCGACGCGCATCGCTATCACAGCCATCACCTCGTGCGGCTGAGCATCTATCCCGGCATCACCGGCCTTTGGCAGATATCCGGCCGCAGTGATATCGATTTCGATGATCGTGTCGCTCTTGATCTAGCCTATATCACCCGTCAAAGCCCCTGGCTGGACTTGAGGATCCTGTTGAAAACCCCTTTCAAGGTCGTCAGCGGCCATGGAGCAAGCTAATGGACGGCTCACTTCCGACCATACGTCTGGATGTTGCCACCCCCAGCGAGATCAACCTCGCCTCCACCGTTCTCGATCAGGAACGGCAGGTCTTGCTGATGACCGCTGCAAACAACGGCTGCGGCGTGACGACCAGCGCCATCACGATGGTCCAGCAGCTGGCGGCAGCCTGCAGCGGAAAGGTGGTGCTGATTGATGCGAGCCTGTCCTCTGCCAGCATAACCCGTCAGCTGGGGCTGGAAGACCAGCCAGGTTTCTTGGACCTGGCCGCTGCCGACAGCGCCTCATCGCTGGATGCTTGCTTGCTCGAGCTTCCCAGCCACCCGTTCCACCTGCTTCCGCTGGGTCAACGGAGGAATGGCAGCCGAGGATTGTCGACAGAGCAGCTAAGGCAACTCCTCTCGCAACTCAGCGATCGCTACCGCTTCGTAGTGATCGATGGGGAAGCCGTCTACACCGGCGGCGATACGCTGACCATCGGCTCGCTTGTCGACGGAGTGATACTGGTGGTACGGGCAGAAGAAACGCGCTGGGAAGTCGCCCAAGCTGCTGCCCAGCGCCTCTCGCAGGCGGGGGCCAAGTTGATGGGAAGCGTGCTTAACGCGCGCAAGTACTACATGCCCAAATGGGTCTATGACCAACTCTGAGCCGTCATGATGAATCTCAAACCGATACCTCTGATGCTGGCTCTGGTCGGCTGTGCCAGCCCGGCAGTACAGCATATGCCCGCAGGGATCATCACGGCTGCACCCTCCGACGCGCTGCGCACGGAGGTATTCACGATCGAGAAGACCCTACGCCCGCAGGACGTGCTGGACGTCATCTTCTATATCGACCACACAAGCCCTCAAGCCTACCGCATCCAGGCAGGGGACCAGGTGGAGATCAACTTCCTCACCGCACCGGAGCTCAGCGGTACTAAGTTGGTCATGCCCGACGGCACCATCGAGCTGCCTTATGTCGGCACGATGGCGCTGGCCGGCCTGACGGCCCTGCAAGCGCAGGGCAAGGTCATCGATGGGTATCGAAAGATACTCAAGCGGCCGGTTGTCTCCCTGTCGATACCGCGTCCGCTCACCGCTGAAGAAAACCTGCGCCTGACGCTCAACCATCCCGCGACCGGCCTCAGCCGGGAAATTACCGTCGGCTCCGACGGTCGCGCCATGTTTCCGCTCATCGGAGCGGTAGCGTTGCAAGGCATGACACTTGCCCAACTCAATACCACGCTCAACGAGCGCTACGCCGCCCATGCAGCCAATGTCCAAGTGGACGCGCTGCTCAAGAGCACAACAGCGAACGAGATTTTCGTACTCGGTGAGGTGACCCAGCCAGGCGTCTACCCGATCCGTCGGCCTGTCTCGGTGCTCGAGGCGCTTACTCTAGCGCACGGCGCCAGTCCGCTGGCCCGCCTGGATTCGGTGGTGATCATGCGCCGCAAGGGCGACCAGATGGAAGCGCGTCTGTACGACGTCAGCAATGCGCTAAACGCCTCGGCCGATATCTTCGCCTACCTGCAACCGGACGATTTGCTTTATGTCCCGAAGACCAAGCTGGGGCGCGCCGGAGAAATCAGCAGACAGGTCGCTGATGTCCTGTTGTTCAATGGAATCGGCTTCGGCTTTTCTTACCGGGTCGACAAGAAGGATGACGACAATTGAACAATCTGCACGTCGTGCCTCCGAACGAAAACTACCTGCATGAATTCCTACGGATCTTCTTTGCCAACCGCCAGTTGATCAAGCGGGTATTTCTGGTCTTTGCCGTCATCACACTATTGTTGCCGTTGCTGCTCAAGCAGACCTTCGACATCACCGCCGAGGTCTTGGTGCAGTCCAAGAAGCTGCCCCAGAGCGACGCTAACACAGCGCTCAGCCAGGAGACGGACAAATTCCTGCCGCCGTCACTCGCCGACATGGAAACGGAAAGCAACATTCTTCGCTCGCCCTCGCTGATGCGCGAAACCGTTCGCCAACTCTATGAGGAAGGTGTCTACCGCCCTAGCAAAGGCATCGTTAATAGCCTGGTGACGGAGCCGCTGCGCACCTATGTCGCCAATCCGCTGCGCGAGCATGTCATCAATCCGCTGCGCAGCGCGGTAGGGCTTGAAATCGACCCGGTGCGCGACGGCACTGTCGATGCCCTGACCGAACAGGCCAGCGCCGCGCTCACGGTGGAAACCCTGCCCGGGTCCAACGTCATCTCCGTGAGCTACAGCTTCGCCGATCCCGAACTCGGCACGCGACTGGTTACCCGTCTTCTGGAAAATTACCTCAAGAGCCGCCAGAACCTGCAATCCAATGACCTCCCCGAGTCCTTTTTCGAACAGAAAAAGAGCCAGTACCAGGTTCGCATCGGAGAGCTGGAGGAACGTCGCAGAGCTCTGCTCGAAAGCATCGGCGCGTCGGACCCCAAGGAAGAAATCACCTTTCGCCTGAATGCGATCAACACGGAAGAACAGGCGCTGAATCTGTACCGTGACCGCCTCCTGGAGAACCGGCGCTGGCTCGATTACCTCACTACCAATCTCGCCTCAGCCCGCAAGGCCAGCGTTAATGAAGGGACCTTCCCGTTCACCTTCACCCATACGGTCGATAACGCTGCTTATGAAGACCGCGAAATCAAGCAACTCGGCGAAAAACTGATCGATCAGGTCAGCAGCTACGGCAATGCAACCGCCTCGTTTCAGGAAGATAGCCTGCCGGTAAAACAACAACGTGAGCGGATCGGCCGCACGCGCGATCAGTTCCTCAAGGTCGTGGAGAACCGGATACTCGAGCGCAAGAGTGAACTCACCACATTGCAGCAGGTGATTGGGCAGAAAACCACGCGCATAGATGAATACAAGGCTCGCGTAGGCGTCTTGCAGAACGTGCAGGCACAGCTTCGCCTGTTCGATACGGAAATCGATGCCCTCCACAAGGCGTTCTTCACCTATACCCAGCGCTATGAAGAGAGCCGGTCCCAGGGCTTGCTCGACGGCAGCGCCTCCAATGCCCGGGTGCTCAGCTGGCCCTACGAGCCCACGGAACCGGCCTTTCCCAAACCTATGCTGATCGTGCCGCTCGGCCTGTTGACCGGGCTCATGCTTGCCGTAGCGCTTGGTTACCTGCGTGAGTTCTTCGACCATCGTTTCAAACATCCGGCGCAGCTTACGGAGCATCTCGGTTTACCGGTGTTGCTCGTAATCAACGAGAAAGAGGCTGCGCAACCTCCGAAACCAAAGGCCTGGAGCTGGCCATGGGTCTGGTACTGGATACGCAAGTGAAAAAAATGATGCGGCCAGCGACCCTGCCGGTCATTCATCTGATCAGCAGCGGCGGCTTCTACGGGGCGGAACGCATGCTGCTGGATCATTGTCTGGGAACGCCGGGACAGCACCAGGTGATGTTTCTGGATGCTCCCTCGGCATTGATCGAACGCTTCCGCCAGGCAGGTGTGGACAGCCTCGCCTGCCAGGGCCTGGCCGCGCTGTTGCGACATGTGCGCCAACGGCGCGCCGAGCGGCCCTTGATCAATGCGCACAACTTCAAGGGCATGCTGTTCGGCTGGGTCGCCGCCTCGCTGTTCAACCTGCCCTTGGTCATCACGCAGCACGGATTTACGCCGCGTAGCCGCAAGCAGCGGCTCTACACCCGTGTGAGCCTGCAGCTGTGCCGTTTTCCGCAGGTGCGCCAGGTCGTCTGCGTGGCAGACAGCATTGAGCGCATCCACTGCGCGGCGGGGGTTCGCCCGGAGAAGCTTGAGGTGATCCCCAACGGGCTCCCGGAAGCGGCACCGGTTATGGCTGCCGCGTCAGGCAGCGGCCCGCTGATCGGCTACGTCGGTCGCCTGAGCAGCGAAAAGGGCCCCGACCTCTTCCTCGACACCGTGATCCCCCTGCTGCAGCGTCACCCGGACTGGCATGCCGTGCTCCTTGGAGAGGGCGACGAGCGTGACACGCTCCAAACCCGCATAAACTCGGCCGGATTGACGGCGCGCATACCATTGCCGGGCTACCAGCAGGACATGCGGGCATGGCTAGGGCGTTTATCGGCATTGGTCATTAGCTCCCGCACCGAGGGAACCCCCATGATTCTGCTGGAGGCCCTGCAGGCCGGCACACCGGTGGCCGCATTCGCGGTTGGTGGCGTACCGGACATGATCAGGCACGAGCATGACGGCTTGCTGGCGGCACCGGGCGACTGCGCTTCGCTCGCCACGCAGATCGAACGCCTGGTCTGTGACGCCGGCCTCGCCAGCCGCCTCACCACGCAGGGGAGATTGACGCAACTCGGTCGCTATCACCTTCCCGTCCTCGCTGAACGTTGGGGACAGCTTTATCAGCGCGCCAGAGGCCTTGCCGGATGATCGCAGCCACCGCCATGGGTGCCTTGCTGGCACTGCTCTGCCTGGGACTTTTGGCCAGCCCGTGGCCGTTCCTCGCGCCATTCGTGGTCATTGGCCTGGCTGGGCTGGCCGCGCTCTATCGCCGGCCGGCCTGGGGGTTACTGGGCATCGCCGCCCTGGTGCCGTTCGAAGGCTTGTTCAAGGGCACTGAATTTACCGGGGCAAAGCTGCTGGGCGTGTCGATGATCGGAATCCTCGCCGTGCAACTGCTGCTGAGGCAGTTGCCTGAGGCGCGCCTGCGCAACAACCTTTGGCGACCCCTCGTGCTGTTCATGCTCGCTTACCTGATCAGCCTGATGTTCAGTGAACGCCTCGGCCTGTCTCTGGGACACCTGCGCGAGCTGGCCGTGGGGCTGGCACTGTTCTTCATTACCGTACTGGTTGCTGCGGAGCTGGACGTGAAAATGCTGTTCAGGCTGGTGTCGCTAAGCGTTGCCGCGACCTGTGCGCTGGCGCTGGTGTCGGCCAAGCATCAGGTTGGCGGTCGCGCCATCGGCCTGCTCGAAGATGCCAACTATTTCGCCCTGCTGATCGCCTTTGCCGCGCCGATGTCCGCCTGGCTCGCACTGCGCGCACGCCACCTGCTGACCAGACTGGGCTGGCTGGCGGTCACACTTCTGCTGCTGGCGGGAATGACCAAGACCGACTCCCGCTCCGGTCTGGTGGTACTGATCGGTTGCTTGCTGATCGGGCTCTGGCATCACCGCGCCGAGCTGCGTCAAATCCGTTCGCGCCACCTGGGGTTCGTCCTGCTTGGGACGGCGATCGTAGCACCGCTGGGCCTGATGTCGCTGCCTGCCGATTACGTGGCACGCATCAAATCGCTTGTCGAACTCAAATCCGGCATCAATGCCCATCAGGACGCCTCCCTCGGTCGCCGCGCCTCATACCTGGTGGTCGGCAGTCGCATGATCCGCGACAACCCCCTGGTCGGCAGCGGCCCTGGCACCTTTCCGGTTCACTACGCCGCGACCGGCTTCGCCAAGGCTTTTTCCGAGGAAGCGGGCACCTCCGACCTTTACCGGCGCGCACACAATACCTATCTGGAGCTTTTCAGCGAAATCGGCATTCCCGGCGGATTGCTGTTCATCGCTTTAGTCCTGCTCGGCCTGCGCAACTTCGAGCGAGCAAGACAGGCTTCGCAAGCCTGCAATGATGGCGAACGAGCCGATCTGGCCACCCACCTGGCGTTGAGCTTTCTGGCCATGGCGTTGTTCCTGATGTTCCTCAGTGCACCCAACCACAAGTACCTGTGGATCATGCTGGGCCTGTCCGGCTATTTGCGGCTCGATGCCGAATCGCGACTCCCACGCTTCAGGCAGATGACATGAATGGAGTCAGCATCGTCATCCCCATGTTCGATGAGGCCCGGCACATCAGCCGGACGCTGCGCGCGGCTAGCGCCGCAGCCGAGGCGGCCGGAATGGCCTGTGAACTCATTGTTGTCGACAACGGCTCGCGCGACACAGGCCCCGCGCTCGCCGAGGCGGCCGGTGCTCGCGTCTTGCACCACCCGGGGCTTCATATCGGCGCGCTGCGCAACCGCGGCGCGGCGGCGGCGACCTACGACAACCTGGCCTTCATTGACGCAGACATCGAAGTACCGCTCGATTGGCTGCAACAGTGGACCATGCGTATTGACAGCAAGGATGCCGACGTGCTTTCGCTGGCCTGTGACACCCCTGCTCAGGCCCCATGGTATGCCCGCGCCTGGCAGCGTCGGAGCCTGCCCGGACGCGCCGAGCTTCGTCCAAGCTGGCTACCCAGTGCCAACCTTTGCCTGAGCCGAGCCACGTTCGACGCCGCTGGCGGCTTCAATGAGGAGTTGCGTACCGGGGAAGACAAGGATCTTGGGCTGCGCTTGCAGCGCCAGGGTGCGCGCCAGCTATTGCTCAAATCGCCAACGGTGTTGCACTGGGGCTACGAAGGCTGCTGGCGCGAATGGTTCGGCAAGGAGCTTTGGCGTCAAGGCAGCCACCTGCAACTGATGCGCAACGAGAAACATGACCGATGGCGCTTGCTACGCTTTCCTCTGCTCGCCCTTGCCAATGGGCTGTTGTCACTGGTCGCCTTGACCGCCGTCATCGCAGGCCTGTTTCCGCTAGCGCTGGTCAGTGCCTCGCTCAGCATGCTGCCCCCTTTCCTGCTTAGCCTGCGCCAAAGCGTTCGTCAGTACGACCTTTCGCTGTCGCTTCACCTGTGCGTGCTGCATTGGTTACGCCTCCATCTGGCCGGCGGCGCATTCCTGCTTAGCTTGTTCAACTGGACCGCCAGGAGGCCTGCCCGTGGCTGATTATGTGTTCTGGCTCTGCCTGTTGCTTCCGGCCTATGCCTATCTGGGCTACCCGCTTACGCTGGCGATGGTCGCCGCTTTCATCCCGGACAAGCCGACACCACGAGGCACGCCGCTGTCGGTCAGTGTGATCATTGCCGCCCACAACGAAGGCGCGCACATCGAGCGCAAATTACGCACACTGCTGGCCCAGGACTATCAGGCAGCCAGTCTGCAGATCGTCGTTGCCAGCGATGGCTCGACCGATGACACCGTTGCCCAAGCTCAGGCGATGATGGACCCGCGGGTCCTCGTGCTGGATCTGCCGCGCAGCGGCAAGGCGGCCGCACTGAATGCCGCGGTGGCACAAGCCGATGCAGACGTGCTGGTATTCACCGACGCGGACAATCAGTGGAACGAGCATACGCTTGGGCGCTTGCTGGCACCGTTGGCGGACCCCGACGTAGGGTGTGTCGGCGGACACATGGTCATTCCCGATCCAGGCCACGCACTCAGCTTCGGCGACAGCCTGTACCGGCACTACGAGGCCTGGCTGCGCGGTGCCGAAAACCGCACCGGCTGCATGGTTTCGACCGATGGCGCGTTGCTCGCGCTACGCCGGGAACTGTTCCAGCCCGTGCCAGCGCAGGTCAACGACGACTTCTTCCTTAGCACCTGTGCGCCCGTGGCCGGCAAGCGTATCGTTTACGCCGCCGATGCAGTGGTGCTGGATCATGGCGTGGACGAGCCTGGGAAGCAGTTTCGCCGACGCTTGCGCGTCACCGTGGGGGGTCTGCAGAGCCTTGCCTGCCGACATACGTTGATGAATCCGCTGCGGCACGGTTTCTATTCCGTGGCGCTCATCAGTCACAAGCTGATTCGTCGTCTGGCGCCCGTGCTGCTCGTTCCCCTGCTGCTCAGCAGCATCTGGCTCGCGGGAAGCGGACCGTTCTACCAGTCCTTTCTGATCGCCCAGCTCCTTGGGTACCTCATTGGCCTACTGGGCTTGCTGGACATGCGTGGGATCCTGCCCAAGCCATTCCGGCTGGCGGCATTCCTCCTCGTGACGCTGGCAGGAATGTGCGGTGGCCTCTGGCAATTTCTGCGAGGACACAGTTATGAGCAATGGAATCCACAGCAGAATCGCTAACCCATGACCCCGTCTCAAGCGCTCAAGGCCTCCATCGGCTGGTTTCACTTCAACAGTCCTGGAGGACGGCGCCAGCGCCGTGACGCGCGCCTGATCCTGATGCTGCACCGCGTGCTGGCCGATGACCGCGCCGCCGCATTGCCTCATCGTTCCGAGCTGTGTATTGGCCAGTTGGCGTTCGCGCAGCTGCTCGCATGGCTGCAGCAGCACTTTGACTGTGTCCCGCTGGAGGGTTTGCTGGACGCGCCCAGCGACG
The DNA here is from genome assembly GCF_058536345.1 of Stutzerimonas sp. C6.4V. NCBI lineage: Bacteria > Pseudomonadati > Pseudomonadota > Gammaproteobacteria > Pseudomonadales > Pseudomonadaceae > Stutzerimonas > Stutzerimonas sp. C6.4V. The sequence continues at coordinate 794,486 of NZ_JBZUBM010000002.1, read as the reverse complement.
GGCGTTGCCGGGTTGCGCTGACTTTCGACGATGGCTGGCGGGATAACGCCGAGGTCGCGTTCCCGCTGCTCGTGCGGAACCGCGTGCCCGCCAGCATTTTCCTTTCGACCGACTACATCGGGAGCTCGCAGGGATTCTGGTGGGAAAACATCGGTGAAACCCTCTGGAGCCGGCGCGGCACAACCGCCCGAAGCCTGCTCGAGGAAGGGCTCGCAGCTTGCGGCGCGGCGCCCTTGCCGGCCGGCTTCGACGCCCTGCCCGAGCGAAGCCGCAGCAACGCCTTGGCGCTGTACCTGCAATCGCTGAAAGCCCTGCCGGCCGCAACTCTGCAGGCGTTGGCCGACACTTGCTTACAGGGGGCACCGCAAGCGATGGATTGGCGGCAGGTAGAGGAACTGGAACGCTCTGGGTGGGTGCGCTTCGGCCCACATGGCGCCCGACACGGGATCCTCACGCACATGGACGATACGACCCTGGCCGACGACCTCAAGCGCAGCCATGACGTTTTGGCGGCTCATTGTCGAGTGCCGCTGCCCATCTATTGCTACCCCAACGGCAACCACGACAGTCGGGTTCGCCAGGCAGTGATGCAGCTCGGCTATCGCCGGGCCCTCAGCACCCGCCCAGGCCCCCATCGTGACGGTGATGAGCCTTTGGCGCTGGCTCGCATCGGCGTCAGCCACTCGATGGCTCGTCACCCGGGTCTGTTTGCCTGGCGGCTGATGCGGAGCCTGGCGCAATGAGCAGCAAGACGTTCTGGCATCACCTTCTGCTTAGCATCGGCACCCGCCTGGCAATGATCGGCTTGCGGCTGCTACGCAACGTACTGCTGGCCAGGATCCTCGGGCCTTCCGAGCGAGGCCTGTTCGCTCTGCTGAGCGCATTGCCAGAGCTCTTGGCGGCCGTTTCCATCGGGGGGTTGAATACCGCATTAGGCTTTCAGGCAGCCCAGCAGCGCTCCATGGCCCTGTTGCTCACCCAGCTGGTGGTGTTTGGCTGCCTGGCGGCCGGACTGCTGACCTTATGCGGCGTGCTGCTGGTCGATCGGTTTGGCGCCGATATTGAAACCGCGCGTCAGCTGGGCCCGCTGATCTGGATTTTGCTGCTCGCCGTGCCACTGACAATCCTCAAGAGCGGTCTGTTGACGCTACACAACGGTGATGGCCGAGTCGTATCTTTTAATGCGCTCCGATTGCTCGAATCGCTGGCTCCCCTGGCGCTGTTCCTGGCCCTGTTCTGGATGTGGCAGAGCAACGCGCTTCAGGCCGCGGTCATCAGCTGGCTGCTGGGCATGGGTCTGGTGGCGGTCGCGGGATGGTGCTGGTTGGGACGCTTTCATCAGCTGCGGCTGCGCTGGGATGCTCGCAGACACCGGGAGTTGTTGCGCTACAGCGGCAAGAGCCATCCCGATGTCCTGTTTCAACAGGTACTACTGCGCTCTGACTACCTGCTTATCGGTGCATTTATCGACAGCGAGGCGTTGGGCTATTACGCAATGGCCACAGCGGCCGCCGAGTTGCTGCTGATCGTACCGGAAGCGGTCACCACGCCGCTGATGAAGCGCCTGCTCCGGCAGGGCGAAGGTATCAAGCAGCTCACGTCCTTCGCGCTACGCATCACAGCCACGGTGATGTTTGCAGCCTGCACAAGCATGGCGCTACTGGGTGAATGGCTAATCGTTGGCCTGTTCGGTAAGAGCTACGCTCCTGCTTATCCCGCCTTGCTCGCCTTGCTGCCAGGTCTGTTTGGCCTTTGCTATGCCAGCATTCTGCGCCTGGACCTGCTCGGCAAGAACCGTCCTGGCAGCGTGTCCCTGATGATGGGCGCGGGAGCGGCACTCAACGTCGTGCTAAACCTTTTGCTTATTCCGCCGATGGGCATCGTAGGCGCCGGTTTGGCGTCCTCTGCAGCCTACCTGATGGTCAGTCTGGCAATGCTGATGTTTTATTGCCGGCTCAGCCAGGTGTCGCTGGCACATACGTTGTTTATCCTTCCAAGCGACCTGGCGCGGCTGCGCCCGCTTTTGAAGGGCAGAGATATCACGCCGTGAAACGAATCCTCATGCTTCTCGCAGCCTTGATGGCGGAGTCTGCCACCGCTGCCGACCTGAACTGGCAGGCGCTACGCGATGGCACGCTCTTTCTCTACCCGCGCGACACCCAAGCGTTGAAGATCAGCTGGGCGCCAGCCTGGCAGGCGCAAGCCAACCCCGAGCGCATTTACCTGCTTGATGGACGCGGCCGGTTGCAGGCCGATCGAGCCATTGCGGCCAGCGAAACCCAGGGACAACAGCAATGGACGCTGTCGAAGGCTGCCAGCCCGTATCGCCTGGAGATTCCGGGCTACAGCTTTCGCGACTACAAGATCAGCCATGCCGACTCCGTCGCCGCCATGCTTGAGCCAGTCAAGCTGCATTTCAGCGCTGACGTCGGTCCGGGTGTGGTGCTGTATTTCATGACCCGTGCGGGCGAGCGTGTCGTGCTGGCTGGCAAATACCACGGCGGTGTGCAGGCATTGCGAGCAAAACGGCTAACGGATGGGCAACAAATCAGGCTGAACCTGAATGCCCACGACATCTATTCACGCTTCGATCAGGTCCCTCTGCCGGTGTCGGACCAGAACCAGGTCTGGCAATTAACACTGGAGGGCAGCGGCAAAGCCGCATTCTGGCTGGACGGAACCGCCAACCTGTTCGCGCAGCGACCTGAGCATCTGCAGCCGCTCCGCTGGGCTCAGGGCGAAGTCCGCCTCAAGCTGCACGATGTCGCCCTGGGCCCCACCCCCTCGGTCGGCATCGCGCTGCCCTATGCGGCGCCGCCACAGTTAGCCTACGCAGCGCTGGACTCGCTCAAACCCCAGTCAGGCGGATACTACAGTTTCGTCAACGTCCTGGCCGAACAACCCGAGCGTGAGCGTGCCTTCCGTCAGACGTATCAACAGCGCTTCGGCGTCAATCACAGCGTCACGCTGCTGGCCCGCAGCGGACGCCAAGCGGTGCTGGAAGCCGATACGGTCACCCTCACGGGGCTGGCCATCTGGCTAGAGGACAGCCGTGCGCTCGGCGGCGGCTTGCATTATGTCTCGGTAGCCGACGAGCCCAACCTCAATTATCCCGATTTCGACAGTTACGAACGCTACTTTGCCGCCGTCAGCCAGCAAATTCGCGAGGATACCAAGGCCCGCGCCGCCGGCGTGCGCGTCGCCATGCCGGCCAGTTCGCGGTTGATCAACGGACCGACACGAGACAACGCCGACCAGCGACGGGGGGCGGACTGGGCCGAGCGAATGCTGGCGCGGCACGGTAAATACATCGACGCCCTGGCCTGGCATGAATGGATGGTGCGAGACCTGCTCGCGACGCGCAGCTATCGAGACACGGTGCTCGCTGCCGCGAAGCTGGTCGGCCTGGATGAGCAGGCTCGCCCCAGCAAGGCATTGCTGCTGGACCAGACCAATATTTCCAGCGGCTCTAGCTTGAGCCCCTATGAGCAGGACACTCATTTCTCCTCGCTATGGTGGGCATCGGTCGTCATCAACGCCTCGCAGGACGGCCTGTTGGACATGATCAACTACTTCCAGGCCGCCGATGAACCGGACTATCCGAAGGGCATGCTGCGCGATGACGGTCGCGGCGGCTATGCTCTCAAACCGGTGGGCCTGGCCCAGGCGTTTATCGCCCGGCACTGGGGCAACCGCGTCATGAAGATGGATAACAGCGCATTCGAGGTCGATGCCCTGGCGCTGGACGCGTCCGCCGAGGGCGTCACGCTGCAGCGCGTACTGGGGGTGAACAAAACGCCTCGGGAACAAACCGTGCGCGTCGAGCCCGTCGCCTGCGCCAGCAAAGTAAGCTTGACGCTGTTCGGTCAGGACAGCACCGAACGCGTGGGCAGCTGGCGCTGCGAACAGAACGCCGTCAGCTTCACCCTGCCGGGAGAAACCTTGTTCTCCGTGGACTGGTCGCACCCATGACGGAATCACGCTCGCTGCTCGATAAAATCAAGCGTAGAGGCTGGCTTGGCAGCGCCCGCCTGCTGTGGGAGCGCTATGTCTACCGTCACGAGGAGTTGATCTGGATGGAACGTGCGCTGGATTTGCCGGCACCACGCTTTCCCCGCCAGAGCCCGTGGCGAAAGGAACGCATCACCAACGCGCTGCTGCCGGCGTTCGACCGTTACTTCTCGCTATACAAGCCAGGCCTGCCGGCGCTCATCCAGTCCGACAGCCTCGGCGAGGCCTTTCTTGACGCCGAGGGACAGGTCATCGGAATGGCCTGGTTTCGCCGCAGCGATTACTACGATGACCAGACCTACCATTGCTGGCTGCGCCTGCCGCCCGGACGCATCTATCAGTTTGCCGGCGAAGTGGCTCCACCCTACCGGGGCTCGGGCATGGCCGTGCTTCTACAACGCGAGCCGTGGAAAGCCTTTCGGGATGAAGGCTTCAGCCATACGAGGGCGGTCGTCAACACGAACAACACGCCGGCGTTGCAGATGCACGTCAAGCTGGGCTTCGAGGAAGTCGGCGAGAGCATTCACCTCTACCGCCTGTTCAACTGCCTGAACTTTCATCGGTATTCGCGTTACAACGGCAAGCGTTTCAACCACTTGCGCAAATCACGACAAAGCACTCAAACCAGGCAACCCACCGCAGCGGAGCCCCTCAGCGAATGACCGAACGCCTGGAATGGCTAACGAGCCTGAGTTCTCCAACGTTTCCTGCCGAGGCCTACGAGAGGCTCTGCAATCGTCTGGAACAGCGCACGCCGTTCAACCACCTGGGCTGGCTGCGCGCGTCCGAGCAGGCCCTGACTGCCGACTGCAGCCTACAGGTGCTGCTGCTCTGGCAGAGCGACCATCTGGTCGGTTGCCTGCCGCTGATCCTCTGCCCGCTGCGCGTGCTCGGCATGAATATAAAGGAGGTCAGGCACCTGGGCCATCCGCTGAGCGACCGCGTCGGGCTGATGCTGGAGGCCGAAGCCGCCGCCCTGCTGGAACCGGCGTTGCGGGCTATTCGCAAGCGCATGCCCCATGCGCGACTGCAGCTCAACGAGATTGCCGTACACCCTAGCCATCGCAGCGTGCTGGCGCGCTGGGCAGATCTCAGCTGGCAATCGGAGGCGCGTATCAGCTGCCGCGCCCCAGAGCATCGGCTGAGCGAGGATGATCGCCAGGAAGTCACCGGTGACACCCGCTACAAGCTGCGACGTGCACGCAAACGTGCCGACGCTTGCGGCGCTGTGGTGGAGCGTCTGGCGCCGGATGCAACCAGCATACTTCCCTGTCTCGAACAGCTAGCGGCGGTCGAGGACGCCAGCTGGAAAGGTGAGGATGGGGTTGGCATCTTCAGCGCCGGGCGGAATCGGGACTGGATTATCAAGGGCCTCGCCGCCCTGGCTGCCGAAGGCCGCGTACGGGTGGTGCAGCTGACCCTCGAGGGCCGCTGCATCAGCTACCGTCTCGGCTTGCTCGACCAAGGCCGTCTGTACGACTACAACCTTGCCTTCCTGCCGGAATTTGCCTCCCTGGGCAGCGGCCGGCTGTTGCTGGATGAATGGTTTCGCTGGGGCCTGGACGAGGGTTGGGAATACATCGATGCCTCCCGGGTCAGCCTGCGCCAGTCCAGCCATCAGTTACACGAACGCATGACCGGCCAGGTCGAGCATCTGCGCTGGAGCTTCTACTCGCGCCGACCGGGCGGCATTCTGCTGGGGCTTTCCTACCGGCTATGGCTGCATGTGAAACCGAGGCTGCTGGCCTGGCGTGAACGACGCACCGCCAGGGCCGCCGCGCGCGGAGCTGTCGAGCGCCCCTCCTGCTGACTACCGAGAACTGGTATGCCCTCCAGAGTGATCATCAACGCCGACGATTTCGGCCTGTCGAGCGACAACAACCAGGTCATTGTCGCCGCGTTCCGCCAAGCCCTGATCAGCTCGGCGACGCTAATGGCCAATACCCCGGCATTTGTCGAGGCCTGCCAGCAGGTTCATGCCGAGGGCCTGCACGGGCGCGTGGGCTTGCATGTCAACCTGACTCATGGTCGACCCTTGACCCAACCGATCGCCGCGCATCGCGCATTCTGTTCATCGGCGGGCGAATTCGATCTGAACCTTTCCCGTCACAGTGTTTCGCTGTCGCGAGACGTGCGCGACGCGGTACGTCAGGAAATCCAGGCCCAGTGGCAGCGCTGTCTGGACCATGACGTCCGGCCTAGCCATGTGGATTCTCACCAGCACGTGCACAACCTGTGGCCGGTCGGCGAAGAGCTGGCTCGCTTTGCCGCAGAGCAAGGCGTCCCGCTGCGCCCGGCACGCAATCTGGGGGCCAACATCAGCTTGCCCAAAGGTCTGTTCAAGAGGCTGCTCAATCGCCACCTGCGGCGGCTAGCCGGGCAAACCGCCGATTTTGCCTGCACGCCCCATGACCTGATCACCTGCAGCATACCCGTGCTGGGGACCCTGGAAGTCGTCGTGCATCCGACCCAACTGGCGGAAGGCTTCGGTGACGAGTACCTGGCGGCCGGCGTGCGCCTGGATGAGTTACTGGAACGCCGCCTGGCGAACGTCCAGCGTATTGCCTACAGCGAGCTCTGATCACCCCGCGTCCGAACGAAAGCGCTGCAAGGCACGACGCTGCTTCTTGCTCGGTTTGCCGTCGGTTTCCACACCGAGGCTGCCGGCCTTGCGCATGGCAGCTGCATGTTCGCGGCGTGCCAGGCTTTCGGCGGTCTCTTCATATAGCAGTTGAGCCTCTGGCGCGCCCTTGCGCACGGCCGACAGCGCCCGTATCACCACGGTGCGCTCATCGAAACCGGCCCGAATCGCCAGTTCTTCGCCAAGTTTGGGTTCCTTGCTCGGCTTGCAACGCTCGCCCTTGCAGTGCACCTTGCCACCCTCGATGGCGGCCTTTGCCAGGGCGCGTGTCTTGAAGAAGCGCGCCGCCCATAGCCACTTGTCCAGACGGACTTTGCCGTCATCTTTCTCGCTCATCGTTCAACTCTGCCTGGCGTCTCGTTGTCATTAGGTTGGAACTAGGATGCGGTTGTCATGCAGCCTGTCTAGAATGCGCGGAAATCTACTGGATACGCTTTTGAACAGCCCCGACCCCCAGACAATCATCGGTTTGCGCGAATGGATCGCCCTGCCCGAACTCGGCGTGGTCGGCCTGCGCGCGAAGATCGATACCGGTGCAAGCACGTCAGCCCTACATGCGACCGATATCAGCGAATTCAAGCGCAATGGCGAACGCTGGGTCCGCTTTACCGCGCATCTGGGTACGCTGGTACAGCGCCGGCATCGCTGCGAAGCGCCGCTGGTGGCACGCAAGATCATCAAGAGCTCCAACGGCCATTCCCAGACCCGCTACGTGGTGCGCACCCTGCTGGCGCTAGGGGACCACCTGTGGCCCGTGGAATTCACCCTTACCTGTCGCAAGACCATGCGCTATCGCCTGCTGCTGGGGTCAAAAGCCCTGATGGACGGCAAATGGCTGGTCGACCCTGCGCGCACCTACGTGCAGGAAAAACCCCAGACCCTTACTTCTCCCGGTGCCCCATGAAAATCGCCGTGCTGTCGCGCAACCCACGCCTGTATTCGACCCGCCGTCTGGTTGAGGCCGGCCAGCAACGTGGCCATGAGGTGGTCGTCATCGACACCCTGCGCGCGTACATGAACATCGCCAGCCACAAACCGCAGATCCATTACCGCGGCCGCCCGCTGGAAGGCTTCGACGCGGTGATCCCGCGGATCGGCGCCTCGGTCACCTTCTATGGTTGCGCCGTGCTGCGTCAGTTCGAAATGCAGGGGGTGTTCCCGCTCAACGAATCGGTGGCCATCGCTCGCTCGCGGGACAAGCTGCGCTCGCTGCAATTGCTGGCGCGCCGTGGAATCGGCCTGCCGGTGACCGGCTTCGCCCACTCGCCGGACGATATCGCCGACCTGATCCAGATGGTCGGCGGCGCGCCACTGGTGATCAAGGTGCTCGAAGGCACCCAGGGCATCGGCGTGGTCATGTGCGAGACGGCGACTGCGGCCGAATCGGTGATCGAAGCCTTCATGGGGCTAAAGCAGGACATCATGGTGCAGGAGTACATCAAGGAAGCCGGCGGCGCCGACATCCGCTGCTTCGTTGTCGGCGACAAGGTGATCGCCGCGATGAAGCGTCAGGCCAAGCCCGGCGAGTTCCGCTCCAACCTGCATCGCGGCGGCACCGCCAGCCTGATCAAGATCACACCGGAAGAGCGCATGACCGCCATCCGCGCCGCCAAGGTGATGGGCCTCAGTGTCGCCGGCGTCGACATCCTGCGCTCCAACCACGGCCCGCTGGTAATGGAGGTGAACTCCTCCCCAGGCCTGGCCGGCATCGAAGACACCACCGGCAAGGATGTGGCCGGGCTGATCATCCAGTACCTGGAAAAAAACGCCGGCCCCCACCTGACGCGGACCAGGGGCAAAGGCTAAGCAGCGCTGGAAGCTGGAAGCTGGAAGCTGGAAGCTGGAAGACAAGAATCTCAGCAATCCGAAACCAGCCTTCTAGCTTCCAGCTCTAGACTTCAAGCTTTCTTCACGCTTTTATCGCATCTCTCGGCAGAAGCAGGCCCAGCGGCAGGCTCACCCGGGCCTCTAGACCGCCACCTTCGCGGTTGCGAAGTTCGACCACGCCGCCATGCTGCGACGCGATCCGCTTGACGATCGCCAGCCCCAGGCCAGCCCCCTGCCCACCGCGCGCGCGGTCGCCGCGGATGAAGGGATTGAAGATCTCACCCAACTCGTCAGGATCGATACCAGTGCCCCGGTCAAGCACGCTGAGCACAACGTAAGGCGCGTTGCTGTCGCCGGAAACATGCGCCGCGACTTCGACGCCGTGACCACCGTAGCGCAGTGCGTTTTCGATCAGGTTGACCAGCAGCCGTTTGATCGATACCCGACGCAGCGCCAGCTTCGGCATCGGCTCGACGCACAGGCGCACGCTCTCGCCGTACTGGTTGTAGGGCGCCACCACCTCGCGCACCAGATCGCCCAGGTCGATGCTCTCCACCGGCTCGTCGCTGCCATCACGAACGAAGGCGAGAAACTGATCAAGGATGGCATTCATGTCCTCGATATCACGGACCATGTCTTCGGTCAGCTCGGCATCGCTGGACATCAATTCCAGCGACAGTCTCAGGCGCGTCAGGGGCGTGCGCAGGTCGTGGGAAACCCCGGCTAGCATGAGTTCGCGCTCGCGCCCGGCCTGTTCGACGTCTTCGGCCATCTGGTTGAAGGCGCGATACACCTCGGTCATCTCGCTTGGCGTGTCGCTGATCGGCAGCCGCACGCTGCGCCCCTTGCCGATCTGCCGCGCGGCGTAAACCAGTCGCTTGAGCGGCAGGTTGAGCTGGCTGACGAAGATCCACGCCGCCGCCGTCGACAGCAAGCCGATCCCGAGAAACCAGCCGAGCACGCTCCAGATCCGCTGACCCCGCAACGGGTAGGCATACAGCGGCACCTGCAGCCAGTCCGGACCGAGGCTCGGTGCGCGTACCCAGATCGCCGTATCAGGCTGGATGCGCACCCGCACATCGGTCTCGACGCCCAGCTCGGCCTGCATCTGGCGCTGGAAGATTTCCGTGTAAGGCCAGTGATACTCGCTCGGCGGCACGTCTACGGTCGAGACCCGCTGCAAGCCCGCTGCACGGGCAATACGCTCGCGATTCTCCTCGTCAGCCGCCCAATAGGCGCGCAGGGTCAACGCCGCGCCATGGCTGTACTGGCGGTCGACCATCACGTCCTCGTTCATCATCAGGTACACCAGCATCAGCACCTTGGAGAACAGCACGACGATCAGCACCATCCAAAGCGTGCGGGCGAAGAAGCTTTGCGGGAACCAGAGGGGAGTTTTCATAATAAAAGCCGACAAGGACGCCAGAGGCTTGAGGCTGGACGGAAAAGCGCCATCGTTCAGCCTCAGGCCTCCAGCGCTTCAATCGGCTTTTCAGCCCTTGTTGCCATCCGGCACGAAGACATAGCCCACGCCCCAGACCGTCTGGATATAGCGCGGCTTGGACGGGTCTGGCTCGATAAGACGGCGCAGGCGCGAGATCTGCACGTCGATGGAGCGCTCCAGGGCATCCCATTCGCGACCGCGGGCCAGATTCATCAGCTTGTCGCGGGTCAGCGGCTCGCGTGCATGCTGCACGAGCGCCTTGAGCACGGCGAACTCACCGGTGGTGAGCATGTGTACCTGGTCGCCCTTCTTCAGCTCGCGGGTGCCGAGGAAAAGCTCGTAGTCGCCAAAGGTCACCGTCTCGTCTTCGCTGCCCGGCGCTCCAGGCACCTGCGGCACCTGCCGACGCAGTACCGCGCGGATTCGCGCCAAGAGCTCGCGCGGATTGAAGGGCTTGGCCAGATAATCATCGGCCCCCTGCTCAAGCCCGTGAATGCGGCTGGCCTCGTCACCCTTGGCCGTCAGCATGATGATGGGGATCTGATTGCCGCTGGTACGCAGCCGGTTGCAGGCGGACAGACCATCCTCGCCAGGCATCATCAGGTCCAGCACCACCAGATGGAACAATTCGCGGCTGAGCAGGCGATCCATCTGCTCGGCACTCTCCACGGTCCGCACGCGATAGCCCTGCTCATCAAGAAACCGCTCGAGCAGACGCCGCAAACGGGCGTCATCGTCAACAATCAGAATCTTTTCGCCTTCGCTGGCAGGTGCGGTGCTGCTCATGAGAACTCCCGGAATGATCGACGGCGCATTATGCGCGCAGTGAAGTAAAGGCAACTGACAGCCATTGTTAGCAGATTTTGCGGTGCCAAGCCGAGGGCCGAAAGAATGAGCCGGTGCGACAGGCTTGGGTTTTTCGTCCGGCTTGCGGTCTCAAATGCTCTGCTGCCCTTATAATCGCGCCCTTTCGCGCAGGCACGCCCTGCATGGTTTGACTGACCCAGGTAGGTTCATGGACAGCATCAACTCCCGCCTCGCCGCAGAACTGGGCGTGCGCCCGCAACAGGTTGCCGCCACCGTGGCGCTGCTCGACGAGGGCTCCACCGTGCCCTTCATCGCCCGCTATCGCAAGGAAGTCACCGGCAGCCTCGATGACACCCAGCTGCGCCTGCTCGAAGAGCGGCTGCGTTACCTGCGCGAGCTGGACGACCGCCGCGTGTCGATCCTCGCCAGCATCGAGGAACAGGGCAAGCTGACCCCCGAGCTCAAGCGCGAGATCGATCTCGCCGACACCAAGACCCGCCTCGAAGACCTCTACCTTCCCTATAAGCAGAAGCGCCGCACCAAGGGCCAGATTGCCCTGGAAGCCGGACTTGGCGCGCTGGCCGACGCGATCTTCGCCGATCCCGAGCTGAATCCCGAAAGCGAGGCCGCGCGCTTTGTCGATCCCGAAAAAGGCTTTGCTGACGTCAAAGCGGTACTCGAAGGCGCCAAGTACATCCTCATGGAGCGCTTCGCCGAGGATGCCAACCTGCTGGCCAAGCTGCGCGACTTCCTCACCCACAACGCCACCCTCAGCGCGCGCGTAGTCCCCGGCAAGGAGAACGACGGCGCCAAGTTCAGCGATTATTTCGAGCACGACGAGCCCCTCAAGAGCGCGCCGTCGCACCGCGCATTGGCTATTTTCCGCGGCCGCAACGAAGGCGTACTCAGTGTCAGCCTGAAGGTAGGCGATGAGGCGCCAGGCACCATGCACCCGGGCGAAGTGATGATTGGCGAGCGTTTCGGCATCGCCAATCGCGGCCGCGCCGCCGACAAGTGGCTCGGCGAAGTGGTGCGCTGGACCTGGAAGGTCAAGCTCTACACCCACCTGGAGACCGACCTGCTCGGCGAATTGCGCGACAAGGCCGAGGACGACGCCATTGGCGTCTTTGCGCGCAACATGCACGACCTGCTGCTATCCGCACCTGCCGGCCCGCGCGCCACGCTGGGCCTGGACCCGGGGCTGCGCACCGGCTGCAAGATAGCCGTGGTCGATGCCACCGGCAAGCTGCTCGACACCGCCACCGTCTACCCGCACGCCCCGCGCAATGACTGGGACGGCACCCTGGCCGTGTTGGCCAAGCTTTGCGCCAAGCATGCTGTCGATCTGATCGCCATCGGCAACGGCACCGCCAGCCGTGAAAGCGACCGGCTGGCCGCCGACCTGATCAAGCAGGTGCCGGGCCTCAAGCTGACGAAGGTGATGGTCTCCGAAGCCGGTGCTTCGGTGTATTCGGCCTCGGAACTTGCGGCCAAGGAATTCCCGGACCTGGACGTCTCGATCCGCGGCGCCGTGTCCATCGCCCGTCGCCTGCAGGACCCGCTGGCCGAGCTGGTGAAGATCGAGCCCAAGGCCATCGGCGTGGGCCAGTACCAGCACGACGTGTCCCAGCTCAAGCTGGCGCGCTCGCTGGATGCGGTGGTGGAGGACTGCGTGAACGCCGTCGGTGTCGACGTCAACACCGCCTCGGTGGCACTGCTGGCGCGGATTTCCGGCTTGAATACCACGCTGGCACAGAACATCGTCGCCTATCGTGATGCCAATGGTGCGTTCAAAACGCGCAACGAGCTGAAGAAAGTGCCGCGCCTGGGCGACAAGACCTTCGAGCAGGCCGCCGGCTTCCTGCGCGTCATGAACGGTGACAACCCGCTGGATGCCTCGGCCGTGCACCCGGAGACCTACCCGCTGGTCAAGCGCATCGCCCAGGACACCGGCCGCGACATCCGCACGCTGATCGGCGACTCGGCTTTCCTCAAGCGGCTCGATCCCAAGCAGTTCACCGATGAAAGCTTCGGCCTTGTCACCGTCAGCGACATTCTTCAGGAACTGGAAAAGCCGGGCCGCGACCCGCGCCCAGAGTTCAAGACGGCCGAGTTCCAGGAAGGCGTCGAGAAGCTCAGCGACTTGACACCCGGCATGGTGCTCGAAGGCGTAGTGACCAACGTGACCAATTTCGGTGCCTTCGTCGATATCGGCGTGCATCAGGATGGCCTGGTGCACATCTCCGCGCTGTCGGAGAAGTTCGTCAAGGACCCGTACGAAGTGGTCAAGGCCGGCGACATCGTCAAGGTCAAGGTCATGGAAGTGGACATCCCGCGCCAGCGCGTCGGGCTGTCCATGCGCATGAGCGACACCCCTGGCGAAAAGGCGGAGGGCATGCGCGGCGGTGCCAACAGCCGTGGCGGCCAAGCGCGCGGCGAGCGCAAGGCGGCCAAACCGGAAGCCAAGCCGGCGCCGGTCAACAATGCCATGGCTGCGCTGTTCGCCAACGCAAAGAATCTGAGGAAATAAGGTGCGCGAAGACGAATCCGTGGGAAGCAGCAGCGCCTTCGGGCGCCTGCTGGGGCTGGAGATTGTCCAGGTCGCAAATGGAGAAGCGCTGCTGCGCCTGGCCATGCATGATGGCTTGCGCAATCTGCATGGCAAGCTGCACGGCGGCGCACTGTTCTCACTGATCGACACCGCCATGGGCCAGGCCAGCCACAGCCTCAATGGCGGCGAGCCGAACAGCGTCACGCTGGAATGCAAGGTCAACTACATTCGCCCGGTGACCGAAGGCGAGCTGACCTGCCGCGCCTGGGTGGTGCACGGCGGTCGTCGGACCCAGGTGCTCGAAGCCGAGGTCCATCAGGGCGAGAAGCTGGTGGCCAAGGCACAGGCGACCTTCTCGGTCATCTGAGTCATCGGGCCGCAGCTGAGGGTACATTGGAAACGCCCTGCAAGGGTGCGCGGTCCAACGCTGACGGCCTCTTGTAGAGCGTGCGATCCACCCCCATATTGTGCCGACTGACGCGTGAAGGAATTCCCCAATTGAGCGATCTTCTCTCCCACCGCCTGGCGTTGCTGGCCGAGCACCCAAACCTGTCGCTGCTCTCGCAATGCCTGCACGGGATAGAGCGCGAATGCCTGCGCGTCGGCACCGATGGCCAGCTGGCGCTCACGCCTCATCCGCGGGCGCTGGGGTCGGCGCTGACTCACCCGAAGATCACCACCGACTATTCCGAAGCGCTGCTGGAGTTCATCACCGGCACTGAGGCCGATCCGGCCAGGACGCTGGCCGAGCTAGACGCCATACACCGCTATACCTACAGCCGGCTGGACGGAGAATTTCTCTGGAGCCCGTCGATGCCGGGACACCTGCCGGACGAGACGCAGATTCCCATCGCCGAATACGGCAGCTCCAACATCGGCCGGCTGAAATACGTCTACCGGCAAGGCCTGGCGCTTCGCTATGGCAAGACCATGCAATGCATCGCCGGGATTCATTACAACTTCTCGCTGCCCGAGGCGCTGTGGTCGGTGCTGCAGGCCGACGAAGGCGATGATCGCTCGCAGCAGGATTACCAGTCCTGGCGCTATATCGCACTGATCCGCAACTTCCGTCGCTACAGCTGGCTGCTGATGTATCTGTTCGGCGCCTCGCCGGCACTGGATGCCAGCTTCATGCGCGGCCGTGCACATCAGCTCGAGCAGCTCGACGAAGACACCCTGTATTTGCCCTACGCCACCAGTCTGCGCATGAGCGACCTGGGCTACCAGAGCAATGCCCAGGCGGGCCTGACACCCTGCTACGACGACCTGCCCAGCTACACCAGCAGCCTGCACAAGGCGGTCTCGACGCCCTACCCCGACTACGCGGCGCTAGGCACCAAGGACGCGGACGGCAACTGGCAGCAGCTCAACACCAACATCCTGCAGATCGAAAACGAGTACTACTCGAACATCCGCCCCAAGCGCGTGACAGGCACTGGCGAGCGCCCCTTGCACGCATTGCGCGCACGCGGCATCCAGTACATCGAAGTGCGTTGCCTGGACATCAACCCCTTCCTGCCGTTGGGGATCGACATCACCGAAGCGCGTTTTCTCGATGCGTTCCTGCTGTTCTGCACCCTGCAGCAGAGCCCTTGCCTGGTCGATGGCGAATGCCGGGCCAGCAACGACAACTTCCTCAAGGTGGTAAAAGAAGGCCGCAGACCCGGGCTGCAACTGCAACGCCGCGGTGAGGCTGTCAGCCTGCAGCAATGGGCGAGCGAGCTGATCACCGCGATAGGCCAGGTTGCCGCGCTGCTGGATCGCAGCCATGGAAGCGAAGAACATGCGCGCGCCGTGGCCGAACAACAGGCAAAGGTTGCCGACAGCAGCCTGACGCCTTCGGCCCGCGTACTCGAGGAGTTGCAGCGTAACGGTGAGAGCTTCAGCCAGTTCGCGCTGCGTCAGACCCGCCGACACGCCGAAGACTTCCGTAGCCGTGCCCTGTCCGACACCGACGTGGCCTGGTTCGACGAAGCGACGCGCAGCTCGCTAGCGCAACAAGCGGAGATGGAAGCTGCCGACACCGAGGACTTCGACAGCTTTGTCGAGGAATATCAGCGGAGTTTGACGCAGCTGTAGTTGGAAGCCTGAAGCAGCCAGGCGGTGTTGATCTCTTCAGCGGTTGCCATGTGCAACCGCTTTTCCGTTCAGCCTCCAGCGCTGTTATCGGCTCTACAGCTGCTTCTCGAATATCTTCGAATTGCGCTGGAAGTTGTAGAGCGAAGCCCGCGCAGCTGGCAGACGCTCGACACCGCTAGGCTCGAAGCCGCGCTCGCGGAACCAGTGCGCGGTGCGGGTGGTGAGCACGAACAGGGTTTTCAGGCCCAGCTTGCGCGCTCGCGCTTCGATCCGTTCCAGCAGCTGATCGCCGCGACCGCCATGGCGATATTCGGGATTCACTGCCAGGCAGGCCAGTTCTCCCGCATCGGAATCGGCGATCGGGTAGAGCGCCGCGCAGGCAATGATCAGGCCGTCACGCTCGACGATGGTGAATTGCTCGACCTCCCGCTCCAGCACCTCTCGCGAACGCCGCACCAGAATGCCCTGCTCTTCCAGCGGTGTGATCAGATCGATCAGCCCGCCAACGTCCTCGATGGTCGCCTCGCGCAATTGCTCGAACTGCTCCTGAGTCACCAGGGTGCCGTCGCCGCCATCGCGGGTGAACAGCTCGTTGAGCAGCGAGCCATCCTCGGCGTAGCTGATCACATGGCTGCGGCGCACGCCGCCCTTGCAGGCCTGGGCCGCGGCATCCAGCAGCTCGGCCTGGTAGGTACCGACGAGGCGCTCCAGATAGGCTGGGATCTGCGGCGGCCGTAGCTCGCGCACCAGCTTGCCGGTCTCGTCACGCAGGCCGCGCTCGGCACCGTAGAGCACCAGCTTGTCGGCCTGCAGATCGATGGCGGCGCGAGTGGCAATATCTTCACAGGCGATGTTGAAAATCTCGCCTGTAGGGGAATAACCCAGTGGCGAGAGCAGCACGATGGTGCGCTCGTCCAGCAGTCGGCCGATGCCCTTGCGATCGACCCGCCGCACTTCGCCGGTGTGCTGATAATCGACCCCATCGTGCACACCGATGGGCCGTGCGGTGATGAAATTGCCGCTGGCCACCCGCAGTCGCGCGCCCTGCATCGGCGAAGCAGCCATGTCCATGGACAGCCGCGCCTCGAGGGCGATGCGCATATGACCGACCGCATCGATCACACATTCCAGGGTGGCCGAGTCGGTGATGCGCAGGTCGCGATGGAAGCGCGGCTGGATGCCACGTGCGGCCAGCCGTTCCTCGATCTGCGGACGCGAGCCAAACGCCAGCACCAGGCGTACGCCGAGGCTGTGCAGCAACACCAGGTCGTGGACGATGTTGGCGAAGTTGGGATGTTCCAGACCATCGCCGGGCAGCATGACCACGAAGGTGCGGTCACGGTGCGAGTTGATATAGGGCGATGAATCGCGAAGCCAGGTAACGTAGTTGTGCATGCGGAAGCCTTAGGTGACAGCTTGTCTGGTCCGGAAGCCGGGGCGTATATGGATGCAGGGAGCAGGCCGCGATCGGGTCGCCAGACCTGCTCCTATCCTCGGCCTGGTTGCAGGCAATAGTGTTCGATCATTCCACGCAACAGTTTCACGGTAGGTTCGATCCGGTCCAGATCCAGGTACTCGTCCGGTTGGTGGGCACAGGCGATGTCGCCCGGGCCGAGCACCAGCGTCTCGCAGCCAAGCTGCTGAAGATAAGGCGCTTCGGTGGCGAAGGCCACTGCCTCGGCGGCATGCCCGGTGAGCCGCTCGGCCAGTTTGACCAGCTCGGCATCGGCGCCCTGATCGAAGGCCGGGACGCTGGGAAACAGCGGCGCCAGGTCGATCTTCACCCGATGCTTTTCCGCAACCGGCCGCAGGCGCCCGGCAATCCTGTCGCGCAGCTGAGCCGGGTCCATTCCCGGCAACGGACGCAGGTCGTACTCCAGCGAACACTGGCCGCAGATCCGATTGGGATTGTCGCCGCCATGGATGCAGCCGAGGTTGAGCGTCGGTTGCGGCACGTCGAACAAGGGGTTGTTGTACTGACTCTGCCACTCGCGGCGCAACCTGATCAGTTCACCCATGACGTCATGCATTGCCTCCAGCGCACTATGGCCGTAGGCGGGGTTGGAAGAGTGCCCGCTCTGTCCGTGAATCTCGATGCCTTCCATCATGATGCCCTTGTGCAAACGCACCGGGCGCAGCCCCGTAGGCTCGCCGATCACCGCTGCTCGCCCCAGCGGCCGCCCGGCGTCGGCCAGCGCACGGGCACCGGACATCGAACTCTCTTCATCGCAGGTCGCCAGAATCAGCAGTGGCTGGCGGAACGGCTGATCGAGCAATGGCAGTACTGCTTCGATGATCAGCGCGAAGAAGCCCTTCATGTCGCAGCTGCCGAGGCCGTACCAGCGGTCATCGGCTTCGCGCAGTTGTAGCGGCTCGGCCGTCCACAGATCGGCATCATAGGGCACGGTATCGCTGTGCCCGGCCAGCACCAGGCCGCCCGGCCCGCTGCCGAGGCTTGCCAGCAGATTGAACTTGCCTGGGGTGACTTCCTGCACTTCGCAGCTGAAACCAAGATCGCCCAGCCAGCCCGCAAGCAGGTCAATGACCGGGCGGTTGGTCTGATCCCAATGGGCCTGGGTACAGCTCACCGACGGCGCGGCGATCAGCGCGGCGAACTGGTCTTTGAGCGAGGGGATGGGCACCGACGACCTCCTTGGAGACAAAGACGAAGGCGCCCAGTGAAACATGAAACGCGTTGCCGCAGCGCCCCCGAGGGGAAAAAGCAGCAGCAACGAGTCCGATCAGACGAAGATTGCCCGGAGAATCGTGAAGAACACGATCGACAGAAACGCGCCCGCCGGCAGGGTAATCAGCCATGACATGAAGATCGAGCCCACCACGCCAAGGTTCAGCGCACCGATACCGCGGGCAATGCCGATACCCAGCACCGCGCCGACCAGCGTATGGGTAGTCGACACCGGCAGGCCGATAGCCGAGGCGCCGACCACCGTGGTCGCGGTCGCCAGCTCGGCGGCAAAGCCGCGGCTGGGGGTCAGTTCGGTGATTTCCTTGCCGATGGTGGCGATCACCTTGTAGCCGTAGGTGGCCAGGCCGATGACGATGCCCACCGCGCCCAGCAGCAGCACCCAGCCCGGTACCGCCGACTTGGCGGCGATCGCGCCGGCACCCTCCGACTGGATGACCCCGACCACCGCAGCCAGCGGACCCACCGCGTTGGCGACATCGTTGGCGCCGTGTGCAAAGGCCATAGAGCAGGCGGTGAAGATCATCAGAACGGCGAAGACCTTTTCCACGCTGGCGTAGTGAAAGTCCCGGTCCGCTTCCTCATCGACCTTGATACGAGACAGCAGCGCGATACCGACCAGCATCACCAGCACGCCGATGGCGAGCGCCAGAAGGATGCCCTGGCCACCCGTCAGCGACAGGCCGACATGCTTGAGGCCCTTGGTCACGGTCATCAGCGCAACCATGAAGCCGGTCAGAAACATATACAGCGGCACGAAGCGCTTGGCGTTTCGAAAGGGGTCTTCAGTGTTGATGATCAGCTTCTGCACCGTCATGAACAGGCCGAAGGCGACGATGCCCGACAGCATTGGCGTCACCACCCAGCTC
This sequence comes from Stutzerimonas sp. C6.4V, assembly GCF_058536345.1. Lineage (NCBI taxonomy): Bacteria > Pseudomonadati > Pseudomonadota > Gammaproteobacteria > Pseudomonadales > Pseudomonadaceae > Stutzerimonas > Stutzerimonas sp. C6.4V. The sequence goes on along the minus strand of NZ_JBZUBM010000002.1, from coordinate 775,553 downwards.
GCGACGATGGGGCCGATGGCGTCCCAGTGCACCGCATCGGTGGATACACCCACCGCGGCAAAGCCGATCACCGCACCGATGATCGAGTGCGTCGTGGAAACCGGCCAGCCCTTCATGGTGGCGATCATCAGCCAGGTGCCAGCGGCCAGCAGGGCAGACATCATGCCCAGCACCATCAGGTCGGGTGAGATGATCTCGGCATCGACGATCCCATTCTTGATGGTTTCGGTAACCTCGCCACCCGCCAGGTAGGCACCGCAGAATTCGAAGATCATGGCGACAATGATCGCCTGCTTGATGGTCAGCGCCCTGGAGCCCACCGAGGTGCCCATGGCGTTGGCTACATCGTTTGCGCCCACGCCCCAGGCCATGAAGAAACCAAAGGCGCAGGCAAGCACCAGGAGTACGAAGCCGTATTCCGCAATGAAGGACATAAAAAAATTACCTGTTGAAGCCAGAAAGGATGCTGGCGCTTCAGCGCGCCAGCAGTTGTTCCAGACGGTTGCCGACGCGCTCGGCGCGGTCAGCTACATCACCGATCCATTCGATGATCTTGTAGAGGAACATCACGTCGACTGGAGGCAATTCCTTTTCCAGCTTGAACAGCGCACGGCGCACCGTGATCTGCATACGGTCGGTTTCACGCTCGATTTCCTCGAGCTCCTCGACCATTTTCTCCACCAGGGTGGCTTCACGGCCTGCGAAGCCGGTTTCCAGCAACGAGTCCAGCTCCTTCAGCGCCTTGAGGGCCTGGCAGCTGGCATCGACACTGCGCTGCACGAAGGCCAGCATTTCCGGCTGCAAGGCAGGCGGAATGGTCATGCAACGGCCCAGCATCAGTCCGGCGATGTCCTTGGCGCGATTGGCGATTTTGTCCTGTACACTCAGCAGCTCCAGCAGATCCGAGCGCGGAACCGGCAGAAACAGGCTTTTGGGCAGGTGCTGACGAACGCTCTTCTTGAGCTTGTCGGCCTCGTTTTCCAGTCGGGCCATCTCTTTCTGGATCTGTTCGACCCGCTCCCAGTCTTCTGCCGTGATGGCCTGAAACAGCGGCACCAGGTTGGCGGCACACTCGTGAGACTTGGCCATGTGCTGTTGCATCGGACCGATGGGCGAGCGTCCGAACAGGCTGACGAAAGGATTGATTGGCATAGGGAACACCCCGGCTTCAGAAGGCGGCAAGTATACGGATGACCTCAAAGGGCCGCTACCAAGTGACGTAGGTCACACTCAAACATAGGCATCATCTGGGCACCATGCAGAAAGAAACCGAAATCAAACTGCGCGTCAGTCGCGAAACCATGGCGGCCCTGCGCGAGCATCCGCTGCTGAAAAAGCGCAACAAGAGCGGCTGGCAGCGGCACGAACTGTTCAACCAGTATTTCGACACGCCCGTGCGCGATCTGGCTCGCGCAAAAGTCGCGTTGCGCCTGCGCCGCGATGGCGATCAGTTCATCCAGACGCTCAAAAGCCGCGGGCAGAGCGTGGCCGGGCTGTCCGAGCGCAACGAGTGGGACTGGTACCTGGACAAGGCCAGGCTGGATCTGAAAAAGCTCGCCGACGATTGCTGGCCGGCAAGCCTGGCCGAGCTGGACAAGAAGACCCTGAAGCCGATCTTCACCACCGATTTCGTTCGTGAAAAGGCGGAGATTGCCTGGGGCCGCGGCAAGGCCAAGGTGGTCATCGAAGCGGCCCTGGACCTGGGCAAGGTGGTGGCAGGCAAGCAGGCCGAGGAAATCTGCGAGCTGGAACTGGAGCTGCGCCAGGGCGAACCCGAAGCCCTGCTGGAGCTGGCCGCCGAGCTGGCCGGCGATCTGGCGCTGATGCCCTGCGACATCAGCAAGGCCGAGCGCGGCTACCGGCTGCATGACGCCGATAGCTACTCGCTGAGCCTGCCGGCGCCTGCGATCGAGGCGACCATGCCGCTGGATGACGCCTTTGCCGCGCTGGGCTGGCAACTGCTGGGCAACAGCCAGCGCCTGGCCGAACAGTACCGCTTCAACGGCCACTGGAAACTGCTCGGCGACTGGCTGCAGCAACTGGTCGAGCTGCGCGCCCTGCTGGGCAGTCTTGGCCAGGCCGCGCCGCGCGCCACCAGCCGTGAACTGCGCGGATGGCTCGACGCGCTCATCCAGGACTGGCGTCCACGAGTCGAGGCTGGCCGCGATGACGAAAGCGTGCGCCAGGCGGCGCCCGAGCAGTTTGCCGCCGAGCTGGACGAACCACGTTGGGGCCTGTTTTCTCTGAAAGCCTCGCTCTGGCTGCTGCGGCGCGGCTGGACAGTCGATCGCAACAACCGCGGCAACCGCCAGGGCGCCGCCGAGCTGGGCAACTGGCTGCCACGCCAGCTGGGCGAAGAAGCCGAAGCACTCCAACTGTTGCGTTATCAACAACAGCCTGAAGACCTCGCCGAGCAGCGCCCACGCATGGAGCGGTTACTCGTCTGGCTGCATCTGGCACGCAGCACCCTGGACCTGCCGGAAGCCGATCGCCTCTACGGAGAACTGGCCAAGCTGTACGAATTGGCCGGGCTGCCGCTGGATGACGAGCTGCTCGATGCTCGCGTGGAGCAGGCCCGCCTGGTCTGGACGCTCAAACCCTGGAAGCAGCTGCTCAAGTAGGCAGCAGCGCCTACGTCGGGTGGGTCGCGCTTCACCGATCCACCTCGGCGTCTCGGGGATGCCGACCGGGAGACCTTCCTCCGGCGGAGCAATCGCGCAAACTTGGACCGTCCAGGCAGACAGCGCGACGATTAATCGGCAAGCTTGGCCTTCGCTACAACCATGACCGAAGGGCCCCATGTCCGTGTTGAACTCGCCCACCCAGGACCGTTTTCTCGACCTCAATGAACTGCTGCGCGACCTGGTCGCCCAAGGGCGGTTATTGCAGGAAAGCGCCGAGCAATGCATGGCCCTGCGGCGCAGCTCGGCAAACAGCCAGCAGCACCCCCTGGAATTTCTTGCCGCGCAGCAGCTCGACGATCTGCAGCGCCCCGGCAAAAAGCTCGACCTGGAAACGCTGACCGTCTGGCTCGCTGAGCAGGCCGGTCAGCCGTACCTGCGCATCGACCCGCTGAAGATCGATGTCGCAGCCATCACCCCGTTGATGTCCTATGCCTTCGCCCAGCGCCACAGCATCCTCGCCGTGGCGGTGGACGCCAGCGCCGTGACCATCGCCAGCAGCCAGCCGTTCGTGAAGAGCTGGGAAGCCAACCTCACCCACGTACTCAAGCGGCCCATCAAGCGTGTAGTCGTCAACCCGGTCGACCTGCAGCGTTTTACCGTGGAGTTCTACCGGCTGGCCAAATCGGTCAGTGGCGCTACCGCCAATGATCAGAAGATCAGCGGCACCGGCAACTTCGAGCAGCTGCTCAATCTCGGTGCCAGCGACCAGGAACCGGACGCCAACGACGCCCATGTGGTGAACATCGTCGACTGGCTGTTCCAGTACGCCTTCCAGCAGCGTGCCAGCGACATCCATATCGAGCCCCGGCGCGAGCAGGGCACCGTGCGCTTTCGTATCGACGGCGTGCTGCATAACGTCTACCAGTTCCCGCCACAGGTGGCGATGGCTGTGGTCAGCCGGCTCAAGTCACTCGGGCGCATGAATGTCGCGGAAAAGCGCAAGCCGCAGGATGGTCGGGTCAAGACTAAGACCCCGGATGGCGGTGAGGTCGAGCTGCGCCTGTCTACCCTGCCCACCGCCTTTGGCGAAAAGATGGTGATGCGGATCTTCGATCCTGAAGTTTTGCTCAAGGGCTTCGATCAGCTGGGCTTTTCCGCCGAAGACCTGCGCCGCTGGCAGAGCATGACCGGCCAGCCCAACGGCATCATCCTGGTCACAGGCCCCACAGGGTCGGGCAAGACCACCACGCTGTACACGACGCTCAAGCAGCTGGCGACGCCCGAAGTAAACGTCTGCACCATCGAGGACCCGATCGAGATGATCGAGGGTGCCTTCAACCAGATGCAGGTGCAGCACAACATCGACCTCACCTTTGCCAGCGGCGTGCGCGCGTTGATGCGCCAGGACCCGGACATCATCATGGTCGGCGAGATCCGCGACCTGAAAACCGCCGAGATGGCGATCCAGGCGGCGCTGACCGGGCACCTGGTGCTCTCCACCCTGCACACCAACGACGCGCCGAGCGCCATCACCCGGCTACTGGAACTGGGCGTGCCGCATTACCTGCTCAGGGCCACGCTGCTCGGCGTCATGGCCCAGCGCCTGGTGCGCACGCTGTGCCCGCATTGCAAGGCGCCGGTTCAGCTGGACGCCGAGGACTGGCAGGCGCTGACCAAACCCTGGAACGCACCGCTGCCCGGCAACGCCCATCGTGCGGTGGGCTGTATCGAATGCCGCGACACCGGCTATCGCGGCCGTGCCGGCGTCTACGAGATCATGCTGCTCAACGATGCGATCAAGCCATTGATCACCGCCGACACCGATCTCACTCCCCTGCGCCGCCAGGCTTTCAAGGACGGCATGCACAGCCTGCGCCTGTCCGGCGCGCAGAAAATCGCCGCAGGGCTGACGACGCTGGAGGAAGTGCTACGGGTAACGCCGCAGAGTGAGCAGAAGTAGCTGGAAGCTGGAAGCTGGAAGCTGGAAGCTGGAAGCTGGAAGCTGGAAGCTGGAAGCTGGATCAGCGTGCGGGCTGGCGCCGAAACACCTTCAAGCTCTTTCGGTTTTTACTTCAAGCTTTCAGCTTCAGGCTTCAAGCTGCTTCTCAGCCCTGCCTCGCCGCCAGTATCCCGGCGACCCGCGCAGGCTCGCAGTTGAGATAAGCCGACGACTGCAGCCATTGCTGATCCGGGTACCAGGAAAACATGAACTGACCGCCCTTGAGGCTATCGACCACCATGCGTGCCACTTCCGGGCGCACCGCGGGGCAGCCCTGGCTGCGGCCGATGCGGCCCTGGGTCGCGATCCAGGCGGGGTTCACATAGTCGGCCGGGTGGATGACGATGGCCCGCTCGCGCGCCAGATCATTCACGCCAGGCTCGAGCCCGTCCATACGCAGCGAGTAGCCATGCTTGCCGCTGTAGCTCTCGGCGGTGCGAAACAGGCCGAGGCTCGACTGATGGCTGCCAACCACATTGGAAAAGCGTGTCGCCAGGTTCTCGCCCGACCCGTTGCCATGGGCGACGAAATCCTCGAGCAACAATCGGCCACGTGTCAGGTCGAAGATCCACAGTCGCCGCTGGGATGAAGGCAGGGAAAAGTCGATCACCGCCAGGCGCTGAGCGGGCGCCGCGCCATTGTTCACGGCGCACTGCATGGCTGCTACGGCATGGGTCAGCACCACGGGATCGAGCGCCGGGGCCACGCGGGACAGGCTGTCCACCACCGGTTGATAGGCAGGGGCCGCCAGCAGCGGCATCGACAAGAGCAAGCCGGCTGCAAGGCAGAGGCGTCGAAGCGAATGCATCATGTTTTGGGTTAACCTCGACGGCGCCTGTGCCGAATATCCCTTCGGCCAACGCTCCTGCTCGCTACCAGGCCCATGGTTTCACTGTAGCGAAATTGAATCAGACGGGACCTGAAACGCTCCCACATCGTCTGATGGATCATGTTCTAGCGGCCTGAAAGGGCCTGGTTTTCCCAGACGCCGAGGCCAATCAGCGCCGGAGTCTAGCAGTCGGCGGGACAGCCGGGAGTGAAGCGTTGTACAAAAAACATGCATTTCGTCTTGTCGGTATCCTGCTGTTGGCCCCCTTGCTGGCAGCGGCCGAGCCTGCAAACGCGCCGCAGGCACCCATCCAAGGCGTTCTGCAGAACCTCGACGGCGTCTGTGGTAAGCCTCTTGGCGACCTCGATGCAGGCGCTCTGCAAAGGCTATCGGCGTTCTATCAAGGCCAGCAGTACCAGCCCGTATGGACGACCTATCCGCAGATCGACACGCTGCTCGCGCAACTCGAAGCGCTGGCCGACGATGGCCTGAACCCCGCGACCTATCAGACCGAGGCCATTCGTCGGGCCATGCACACCGCCTCCGCCGCGCCGCTGCACCGCGAATGCAGCGACATTCTTGCCAGCCACGCCTATCTCTCGGCTTTACATCACCTGGCCCGGGGCCGGCTGCCTCAGGATCGTGTCGAGCCCGTCTGGCGCGGCCCGGACGCAGCGGGAGAGCAGCAGGCGGATGCCCGTCTGCTGGCGATCGCCAGCGATGGACTGAGCCAGATCGAGCATGCCTTCAACAAGGCGCGCCCCCCGATGGAGCAGTACCACAACCTGCGCAAAGCCTATTCGCGCCTGCGCAGCCAACCCCTCCCGCAGTGGCAGCTGATTCCACCGGGCAAAACCCTGCGTCCGGGCATGCTGGATCCCCGCGTGCCGCTGCTGCGCCGGCGCCTGAGCGAGCAGGGTTACCTGCTGGACGCGGAGGTGCCGCCGGGCAGGGATGAGTGGCGCTATGACCAAGCGCTGGAAGACGCGCTCAAGGTGTTCCAGCGGCAGCATTCACTCGAAGACGATGGCATTCTGGGTGCGGGCACCCTCAGCGAACTGAACGCTACGCCAGCCGAACGGCGGGATAGGCTGCGCGTGAATCTCGAGCGCTTTCGCTGGCTCTCGCGCGACATCGAGCCGCGTTCGCTGCTGGTGGATATCGCCGGTGGGCGGGTGATCTTCTTTCGTGACAACAGTCCCCAATGGGAAGCGCGCGTCCAGGTGGGTCGGGACACCCGGCAGACCCCGTCGATCAGGTCCACGGTCAGCCGGATTACCCTCAATCCGACCTGGACGGTGCCGCCCACCATCCTGCGAGAGGACAAGCTGCCGCAGATTCGTGAGAGCCTGGACTACCTCGCCGAGCATGGAATGCAGGTGCTCGACTACCAGGGACGGGTGCTTGATCCAACCACGGTGGACTGGAGCAATCCTGGCAGGATCCTGCTCCGCCAGGCGGCCGGCCCCGGCAATCCACTTGGCCGGGTGGTCATCCGTTTCGCCAACCCCTATTCGATCTACCTGCACGACACGCCGAGCCAGGGTCTGTTCGCACGCTCGCAACGGGCCTTCAGCTCAGGCTGTGTGAGGGTCGAGTCGGTGATGCAGACTGGTCGACCTGCTACTGACCGAGCCTGAGCGCGAGAGGGTCGCCAGCCTGCTCGAAAGCGGCCAGACCCACGAATACCGCCTGGCCAAGCCGACGCCGGTACTGCTGGCGTACTGGACCGCCGAGGCCGACAGCAGCGGAACACCCCGTTACCGACCGGACGTCTATCACCGCGACGGTGCGCTGCTGCGAGCGCTGCAGGCCGCCGACCGCCAGCCCGCCCCTGACACCTTGCAGCCCGACAGGCCATCGCAGCCCTAGCGGGCAGGCTGAGAACCAGCGCTCATGACCAGACCGGCGGCTCTGGCAGAGTGCCCGTAGACCGATGTTTACTTGCCTCGGGTCCTGACCCAGGTATCTTGGGCAGCCACAGTCTGCAGGAAGCTCATCATCCCGCCCATGCAGGTGCCCTGACCTCCAGAGCCTGGGAACCAAGATCTTTGCCGCCACGGATAGCTGAGCAGACGTTTTGAAAGAAGAAAAAAAACCCGTCGATACCTGGAACGAAGCCGACCGGCTGGCGGCGCTGGCCGCATACGGCATTCTCGACACCCCGCCTGAAGCCGCCTTCGACGATCTGGTCATGCTTGCCGCCGAGCTGTGCGCCAGTCCCAGCGCCGCCATCATGTTCATCGACAAGGACCGCCAGTGGGTCAAGGCCTCGGTCAATGTCGACGCGGGCAATCGACCGCGTGACGAAGCGCTCTGTGCCCGCGCAATCACCTGTACCGACCCGCTGGTCATCGAGAACCTTGCCGAGGAGCCACTGGTCCCGGGCGCGAATGGCTTCTACGCCGCCGCGGTATTGCGGACGGCCGAGGGCCTGCCACTCGGCACGCTTTGCGTCATGGACAGCCAGCCACGACAACTGTCACAGCGGCAAAAGGCGCACCTGCAGGCACTGGCCCGCCAGGTAATGGCTTTGCTCGAACTGCGCCGCAGCCGCGAGCACAACGAACGCAACCGGTTGATCATCGACAGCGCGGTGGACTACGCGATCATCACCACGGATGCCCAGGGCACGGTCAGCAGCTGGAATCAGGGCGCCGAACGCATCCTTGGCTGGCAGCCGCACGAGGTCATCGGTAGCCACGTCTCGCGGCTGTTTGTCGATGAAGACCTGGCCCGCGGGGTACCGGACAAGGAAATGGCTGCCGCCGCCCGAGACGGCTCGGCCATCAACGAACGCTGGCATCGACGCAAGGACGGCAGCTGTTTCTGGGCCAGCGGCGTGCAAATGTTGCTCAAGGATGACCGCGGTCAAAAGCTCGGCTTCGTGCAGATTCTGCGCGACCTCACCGAGCGGTTGCATGAACAGGCAGCCATTCGCGAGGCCGAGGAGCGCTACCGTGCGCTGGTGGACCTGAGTCCGCAGGTCATCTGGCAATGCGACGCCCAGGGTGAACTGATCTTTTGTAACCGCTACTGGTGCGAATTCACCGGCCTGAGCACCGCAGCCTCCGCTGGTATGGGCTGGCTGAACGCCGTGGCGCCAGATCACCGCGACGCCGTGATGCTGCAGTGGCGCGGTGCGCTCAAATCCGGTCAGGCCGGTAATTTCGAAGTTCCGCTGCTGGCAGCCGATGGCAGCGCCCGCTGGTTTCAGGGCAGCGGCGCTCCGGTCTATGACTGTGACTGCCGCCTGCTGCACTGGGTGCTGGTGGCGCAGGACATTCATGAGCGCCGTCTCGCCGAGATCGAACGGCTGGAGAGCGAAGCATTTACCCGCAGCTTGCTGGATGCCGCCAGCGAGGGCTTCTACTCCATCGACAGCAATGGCCTGGTCACGCTCTGCAACGAGGCGTTCGTCAGACTGCTCGGCTTTGCCGGCAAGGACGAGGTGCTGGGCCGACAGCTGCATCAGGTGATTCACCACAGCCATCCCGATGGCACGCCGTACCCGCTCGAAGACTGCCCCATCCAGCGTGCCGCCTGTACCGGCGAGCCGGCGCACGTTGAATACGAGCTGTTCTTCCGTCAGGACGGCAGCAGCCTGCCGGTCGAGTACCGGGTCGCGCCGCTGTATCGCGACGGGGCCCTGCAGGGTGCCATCTGCACCATTACCGATATCACCGAGCGTGCCCGTGGTGAAGCCCAGCAAAAGTACCTGCTGGAGCTCAGCGACCACCTGCAGGATGCCGGCGACCGGATCGAGCTGGAGGATGTCATGGCCGAGCAGCTGGCACCCTTGCTCGGTGCCGAATGCATCGCCTGCGGCAGCCTGGACAGGCACGGTAACCTGGTAATCGAACACCAGTGGCCGGGCAGCAACAGCCCCGACCGACGGGGCCCCCACCCGCTGGGTTGCTGCGCTCAGCCGCTGCAACTGCGCCTGGATCAGGGTCTGATCGTGCCATTCGAAGACCTGCTCGACGAGGCCGGGTGCCGCGGAGACTGCGCGTTGCTATACAGCCAGCTCGATTGCCGCAGCCTGCTGCTGGCGCCGCTGCTGGAGAGAACCAACGGGTGCGCCTTTCTGTTGTTCGCCAGCCGGCAGGCACGCATCTGGAGCCAGACGGATATATCGCTGGTGCGCGAAACCATCGAGCGCATCCGGGCGGCATCCGACCGTGCCCAGGCACGCCAGGCGCTGCTCGATGCCGAACAGCGGATCAGCCTGGCCAACGAGATCGCCTCGATCGGCATCTGGGAATACGACGTCCAGCGCAACAGGCTGCATTGGGATGCACAACTCAAGGCGCTAGCAGGTCTTGCGCCGGACGAACCGGCGCTGAGCGTGGAGGCGTTTCTCGCCCGTGTCCATGCAGACGACCGCCACGGCCTGATCGAAACGTTCGGCCAGGCGCTGGAAGGGCACGGCGGGGGCGAGCTCAATCTGGACTATCGGGTCTATGACGAAGCCACCGAGCAGTTCCGCTGGCTCACCAACCGCGGCCGCCGCCTGCTCGATGGCGACGGCAAGGTGCGGCTGCTGGGCACCGCCCGGGACATCACCGACGAACGCAACGCAGCCCTGAAGCTGCTGCGGATGAATGCCCTGCTCGAAGAACAGATCCAGGAGCGCCAGCTGGCCGAACAACGGCAGTCGGTGCTGATGGAACTGGGCGATCTGCTGCGGGGCCAGCCAGACAGCCTGACCATCGTCACTGCCGCTGTGCGGGCCCTCGGGACAACCCTGAACGTGACCCGTGCGGCGTTTCTCTCCGTCGACCCCGGCGGCCAGTACGCCACCGTCGAGCGTTACTGGAGCGACGGCGCGCTGGGTGAATACAGCGAACGCATGTGTTTCGCCGAGTACGGCGACTTCATATACGACCTGCAGAACGATGAGCTGGTCGTAGTCGAAGACGTGCTGCACGACACCCGTACCGCCGCGCAGGCCTCCAGCCTTCGGCTGCGTCGGATCCAGAGCCTGGTCTGCGTCCCGCTGCACGAACAAGGCCGCCTCAGCGCTGCACTGATCCTGCTGCAGGACCACCCGCGGCAATGGGCCGAGGAGGACATCTCCTTTATCCGCGAAGTGGCCGATCGTGCCTGGACAGCTGATGAGCGCATGCGCGCCGAACAGGCGCTGCGTGCCAGCGAAGAGCAGTTCCGCACCCTGGCCGACAACATGAGCCAATTCGCCTGGATGGCCGACCCCTCGGGACGTATCTACTGGTACAACAAGCGCTGGTATGACTACACCGGCACCACGCTCGAAGCGATGCGCGCGCTGGGCTGGCGCTCGGTGCATCATCCGGATCACCACGAGCGCGTCAGCGCGTCGATGAAGCGCGCCGTGGCCATAGGCTCGATCTGGGAGGAAACCTTCCCGCTGCGTGGCAAGGATGGCCAGTACCGATGGTTCCTGTCACGCGCCTTGCCGATCCGGGACGACTTCGGTCAGGTGACTCACTGGTTCGGTACCAATACCGATATCACCGCACAGGTGGCAGCCGAGGAAGCGCTGCGAGAGCTCAACGAAAACCTGGAGCGCCGCGTCGCCGAACGTACCCGCGAGCTTGCCGAGATCAACCATCTGCTGCACCTGGAGATGGGCGAGCGCGAACGTGCCGAGGAGACGCTGCGTCACGCGCAGAAGATGGAAGCCATCGGCCAGCTCACCGGCGGATTGGCGCACGACTTCAACAACATGCTGACAGGCGTGCTCGGCGCGCTGGACCTGATCCAGCGCCGGGTCGCCAATGGTCAGGTCAACGAACTCGGCCGCTATGTCGATGCAGCCACCACCTCGGCCAACCGTGCCGCGGCCCTCACCCATCGCCTGCTGGCATTCGCACGCAGACAGTCGCTGGATGCCACGCCGGTGGACGTCAACCTGCTGGTGCAGTCGATGGAGGACATGCTGCGCCGCACCATGGCCGAGCACATCAGCTTCGAGACCCGCCTGCAAAGCGACCCCTGGCTGGCCTATACCGACGCCCACCAGCTCGAAAATGCCTTGCTCAACCTGGTGATCAATGCCCGTGACGCCATGCCCGACGGCGGTCAGCTGACGATTCAGACCGGCTGCGTGCAGATCAGGTCATCGCAGCCCGACAGCCCGGAGCCCGGTGATTACGTCACCCTCAGTGTCGCCGACAACGGCTCAGGCATGCCCGCTGAAGTGGTAGCCAAGGCGTTCGATCCCTTCTTCACCACCAAACCCATCGGCCAGGGTACCGGGCTCGGGCTGTCGATGGTCTACGGGTTCGTCAAGCAGACAGGCGGCCACGTGCACATCGACAGCACACCTGGCCAGGGCACGCTGATCACCCTCTTCCTTCCGCGCAACCAGACACAGCCGGACCAGCAAAGCGGCCAGGAACCCGACACCCTGACCATGCAGGGCGCGCAGACAGACGAAACCGTACTGGTGGTCGAGGACGAGGCCGCCGTGCGCATGCTGGTGGTCGAGGTGCTCGAAGAGCTGGGCTATCGGGTGTTCGAGGCGGTTGATGGAAGCAGCGCGCTGCCGTATCTGCAGAGCGACCAGCGCATCGACCTGCTGCTGACCGACTTTGGCCTGCCCGGCATCAATGGCAGGCAGCTCGCCGAAATCGCGCGCCAGCACCGACCGGACCTGCAGGTGCTGTTCATCACCGGCTACGCGCCGAATGCCGAGGTGCGAGGCGATTTCCTCGCCCCCGGCATGGATATGCTGGCCAAACCGTTCAGCATCGACATGCTCGGCACCAAGGTCCGCCAACTGATCGAGCGCAGCGGCTGAGGCCAGAGGAACTCTGCTGACCGCTGCGTACTCTCTAACAGTGGACCCAGCGGAGGCATTGATCATGCGCAAGACCATCCTGGCAGCAGCGGCATTGAGCTGCATTCCCTTCGGCGCGGCGATGGCGGACAACGGCTTTGTCCGTCAGGTGCTGTCCTCCGGTGCGACAACCGCATCGACCTACATGACCTTTCGCGACGACAAGCGGGTGACCGCCGCCCGCGAGGACGCCAGCAGCTTTGTCGCCAGCGGTGGCGACATCCGAGGCCCCTACCTTGAAGCGATGCTGGCCGAAGTGCGCCGCGACCAGCCACGGCTGGAGGCCAGCGACATGGAACTGGCAAGCGCCATCCTGGCGGCTGGCCAGTAGCCGGCGGTTGCGATGACCAGGCCAATCATGCACAAACAGGCTAACCCGACCTGAGCGGCTGCAAGCCAGGTCGGCTCGGCTATCGAGCGACGGCCTACCGCCGCTGCCCTAATCCAAGCGTTATGGAGAGACCATGAAGAAAACTGCATCCGCCGTCTGGCAAGGTGACCTGAAAAGCGGCAAAGGCTCCATCAGCACCGAAAGCGGCGCGCTGAAGGACAATCCGTACGGCTTCAATACTCGCTTCGAAGGCGCCCCAGGCACCAACCCCGAAGAACTGATCGGCGCGGCACATGCCGGCTGCTTCTCGATGGCCCTGTCGATGATGCTCGGCCAGGCCGGGCTTACCGCGGAGCGGATCGAGACGTCCGCGGAGGTTACGCTGGACAAGGACGACAAGGGTTTCACCATCACCGCCATTGCCCTGACGCTCAAGGCAAAGGTGCCCGGCACCGACAACGACCAGTTCCAGCAGATTGCCAACCAGGCGAAGGAAGGTTGCCCTGTGTCACGCGTGCTCAACGCGAAGATCAGCCTGAGCGCAACGCTGGAGAGCTGATTGCTGTAGCCAGAACGGAAAACGCCGCCCAAGCAGGGCGGCGTTTTCGTGTCGGCAGCCTGAACTCGTCAGCCGCGGATGTTGTAGATGTCCTTTTCGTTCAGCTCTGCATATTCATATAGCCGCTTCAGGTAGGCACTCTGTTGGTCCCAGACCTTTTTCGCCACCGGATCGGCAGCGGCAGAGGCATCGACCACTTCGGCAGCGACCTCCTTGAGACGGGCCAGCACCTCGTCAGGCAGGCGGCGGACCTCGACGCCCTGCTCGCGAAGCTGCTCGAGGGCTTCCATGTTCTTTGCGTTGTAGTCGTCGAGCATGTCCCCGTTGACGGCACGCGCCGCGGCACGAACGATGGCCTTGAGGTCGTCCGGCAGGGTTTCCCAGGCCTTGAGGTTGACGTCCAGCTCGAAGGTGACGTTCGGCTCCTGCCAACCCGGCGTGTAGTAGTACTTGGAAGCCTTGTGCAGGCCCAGGGCCAGGTCGTTGTAAGGTCCGATCCACTCGGTGGCATCGATGGCGCCGGTCTGCAGCGCAGTGAAAATCTCACCGGCCGGCATGTTCACCACGGTCCCGCCCATCTTGGTCAGCACTTCGCCGCCCAGGCCCGGGGTGCGCATCTTCAGGCCCTGGAAATCCTCGACCGAATTGATTTCCTTGTTGAACCAGCCAGCAGTCTGTACGCCGGTGGCGCCGCAGGCCATCGGCAGTACGCCGTAAGGCTTGTAGACCTCTTCCCAGAGTTCCATGCCGCCGCCGCGATGGAGCCAGGCGTTCATTTCCTGGGCATTCGGGCCGAACGGCAGTGCGCAGAAGAACTGAGCGGCAGGAACCTTACCTTTCCAGTAGTAGGGCGCGCCATGGCCCATTTCAGCAGTCCCGCGCGAGACGGCATCGAAGACTTCGAGTGGCGGTACCAGTTCGCCAGCGGCGTATACCTTGACGGTCAGACGACCGTTACTCATCTCGTTGACCCGCTTGGCGAAGTTTTCCGCACCGACGCCTACGCCGGGGAAATTCTTCGGCCAGGAGGTGACCATCTTCCAGTTGAATGTCTCGGTGCTTGCGGTGCCTTCGGATTTGGCGGTTTCGGCTTCCTTGTTGCAACCAGCCAGTGCGGTTGCGGCCAGGCCAACGCCAGCGGCGGCCAGAATTTGACGACGTTTCATGGGTAACTCCTTGTTGTTGTAATGGCTGAACCTCGGAAAAAACCTGTTCAGGTCGCTCTAGCTATCATATGGCTATACATCGCTCAAGCATTGCAACTACGTATGGCCACTACGTACGTAGTACTGCCGGTTGCGACAGCATCCGGCGCACGCCTAGAATCGCGGGCTGTCTGGCCATAACAATAAGGATCTGCCATGCCTAACCACGCCCCTCCTCTGCTCGGTTTTGCCAAGCTGATCGACGCCCTCAACGCCCGATTCGGACAGGCCTGCGCCTGGCTGACCCTGTTTCTGGTGCTCGGCACGTCAGTGGTGGTAGTCCTGCGTTATGGCTTCGGCATCGGCGCAACCGCACTGCAGGAAGCCGTACTCTACGCACACGCACTGGTGTTCATGGGTGCAGCCGCCTGGGTACTGCAACGCAACGGCCATGTTCGCGTCGACATTTTCTATCAGCGTTTCTCGCCCCGCTATCAGGCCTTGGTGGAAGTGCTCGGTACCCTTCTGTTCCTTTTGCCCGTCTGCCTGTTCCTTGGCTGGGCCAGCTGGGATTACGTCAGCAACTCCTGGGCGACGCTGGAAGGCTCCAGCGAATCGGGTGGCCTGAAGTTCGTTTACCTGCAAAAGAGCATCATCCTGGTGCTGGTGGTCTGCCTCGCCCTGCAAGGGCTCTCCGAGATCATCAAAGCCGGCTATGCCATCGCCGGTCGCCTGCCGGAGCCGGAGGTGAAGCATGGCTGAGTTGATGGCGATTCTGCTGTTCATCAGCATCTGTGCGGCCCTGATGGCCGGTTACCCCGTGGCCTTCACCCTGGGCGGCGTCTCGCTGCTTTTTGCCGGTATCGGCATCCTCACCGGAACCTTCGATGGCGGCTACCTGAGCGCCCTGCCGAACCGGCTGTTCGGCATCATGAACAACCAGACGATGCTGGCGGTGCCGCTGTTCGTGTTCATGGGTGTGATGCTGGAAAAGAGCCGGGTCGCCGAGGACCTGCTCGAATCCATGTCCCGCCTGTTCGGGACTCTGCGCGGCGGACTGGCGATCTCCGTCTGCGTCGTGGGCGCGCTGCTCGCGGCCAGCACCGGTATCGTGGGCGCTACGGTCGTGACCATGGGCCTGCTGGCGTTGCCGACGATGCTTCGCCGCGGCTATGACCCGGCCATTTCCACCGGAACCCTGGCCGCCACCGGCACCCTGGGCCAGATCATCCCGCCGTCGATCGTGCTGGTCCTGCTTGGTGATGTCATGTCCAGCGCCTACCAGCAGGCGCAGCTGAAGATGGGCATCTTCTCGCCGAAGACCGTCTCGGTTGGCGACTTGTTCGTCGGTGCCCTCCTGCCGGGCCTGCTGCTGGTCGGCATGTACATCCTCTACATCATCGCGGTAGCCATCTTCCAACCGAAGAAACTGCCAGCGCTGCCACAGGAAGAGCTGGGCCCGATCGAGTGGGGCAAGCTGATCAATGCGCTGGTGCCGCCACTGCTGCTGATCAGCGCCGTGCTGGGCTCGATTCTCGCCGGTTATGCGACACCAACCGAGGCCGCGGCCCTGGGTGCGCTGGGTGCGATGCTCCTGGCCTTCTATAAGGGCAAGCTGAATTTCGGCCAGCTGCGCGACGTCGCTTATGGCACCACCGAAATCAGCGCCATGGTCTTCCTGATCCTCATTGGCGCCTCACTGTTCTCCCTGGTGTTCCGCGGCTTCGGCGGCGAAGTGCTGATCGAGGACGTGTTTGCCCAACTGCCAGGTGGCGTGCTGGGCGCGTTCTTCGTGGTCATGCTGGTGATCTTCCTGCTTGGCTTCATCTTGGACTTTATCGAGATCACCTTCGTGGTGGTGCCGATCGTCGGCCCGGTGTTGCTGGCCATGGGGCTAGATCCCGTCTGGCTTGGCGTGATGATCGCGCTGAACCTGCAGACCTCCTTTCTCACACCTCCCTTCGGCTTCGCGCTGTTCTACTTGCGTGGAGTCACGCCGAAATCAGTACCCACGAGTACCATCTACAAAGGCGTTGTGCCGTTCATCCTGATCCAGATCGCCCTGCTGGTGATCGCCTACCAGTTCCCTGGCCTGGTCACCTGGCTACCTGAACAGGTCTACGGCAAATAACCCAGCAGACGCCCGTTTCCGACGGGCGTCTCGCTTTCTGGTCGATGCTTCAGGCGCGATCATAGATCCACCCGCCAACCGCAGCTCCTGATGCCCGACCCCACTCTCAGCCAAGCCCACCTTGTAGACCGCTTCGAGCAGCTCGACGCGTTCCTCTTGCCCTATCAGGCGCTATGGCGGCCGCGCCCATTCATGCATCTGCGCTTGCCGTGGGAAGCGGACCATCCCGAGTTGGCCGGATGGCTGCGCAGTCGTTCCCTAGAGGATGCCGAGGACGTCCACAACGCCCCTCACAGGTTGTCGGCGCCTGCCCCGTTCAGCAGGATCGCCGAGCGAGCCAAGGCGCTGAGCGCTGTGCCCAGCCTGCCCCAGCGCGAGTCCGACGCCATGCGTCAGCCAGAGGATGTGCCCGGGCGCAAATGGCAACAGATCCGGGCGTTCGAGGCAGCGCTCGGCTTTGAAAAACGCCCCCGGCACTGGCTGGACTGGTGTTCGGGAAAAGGTCACCTGGGACGCCAGATGGTTTCGAGAGGCGGCAGCCTGACCTGCCTGGAGCGGGACCCCGCGCTGGTTGCCAGTGGCGCCGAACTGAGCAGGCGCATGGGCATCGCGGCGAACCATCAACAGCAGGATGTGATGGCCGTAGGCGCGGCGGAACAACTTGGTCCCAAGCAGACACCCGTAGCCCTGCATGCCTGTGGCGATCTGCACGTGCGGCTGCTGCAGCTGGGCATCGAGCGCGGATGTCGACAGCTGGCTCTCGCGCCCTGCTGCTATAACCGCATCAGCACCGACCACTACCAACCGCTATCGAGCCGGGCACAAAGGTCCGAGCTTCGGTTGTCACGCGACGATCTCGGCTTGCCACTCAGCGAAACGGTTACCGCCGGCGCCCGCGAACGCCGCCAGCGCGACCAGTCAATGGCCTGGCGCCTGGGCTTCGACCTCTTGCAGCGCGACCTGCGCTCCGAGGATAGCTATCTCTCCACTCCATCGCTGCCCACCGCCTGGCTCAAAAAGGATTTCGAGCAGTACTGCCGCGACCTCGCCAGCCTCAAAGGCCTGCCCGCCCCCGGCCATCAGGATTGGACAACCCTCGAAGGCCGCGGCTGGCAGCGCCTGGCCGAGGTGCGCAACCTGGAGCTTGTACGCGCCCTGTTTCGCCGCCCTCTGGAGATCTGGCTGCTGCTGGACCGTGCATTGCTGCTTGCCGAGAACGGTTATGCAATCCGCCTGGGCACCTTTTGCCCCCTCGAACTGACCCCACGCAACCTGCTGCTGATTGCCGAACAAGACGATTGAACGCCCCTCACGCGAAAGTCATGCAAGTAACTGCCAACAAACAGTTTACTCGCCGCGAGCAATAGCTATAATGGCGCCCATCTTTTAGCCGGTATAGCTCAGCTGGTAGAGCAACTGACTTGTAATCAGTAGGTCCCGAGTTCGACTCTTGGTGCCGGCACCATACACAGAAAGGCCCGCAGCGATGCGGGCCTTTTTCGTTTCCAGGGCGGCTGCACCTGGTCGATAAGACAGCCCTCGCCACTCCCCGCTTTTCTCTTGAGCCGATTTCAGGCTCCATGATTACCTTCGGCGCTCTTCGTCTGGCATCATCGTCCAAATCAGGCCCAATCCGGGATTGCCGAGGGACGATTTTCAAGGGATGGACATGGCCGAAAGCAGTAACTTCGACTTTCTCAAGGAACACGACCCGGTCTTCCTCCAGCTCGCCAGCACGGCCGAGCGGGCATTCGCCAGCGACCCCAACACCACGCTGATCAAGTTGCGTCAGCTCGGCGAGGCACTTGCGCAGGATCTGGCGGCGCGGGCCGGTATCGAGCTGGTCGCCACCATCTCGCAGTCAGACCTGCTGTACCGACTGAGCCGCGAGATCCAGCTCGACGGAAACATCCGCAACCTGTTCCACACGCTGCGCATCGAGGGCAACAAGGCCACTCACCAGTTCCGCACTCAGCATCGCGAAGCTCTGGATGGGCTGAAGGTCGCCCGGGAACTGTGTATCTGGTACCACAAGGCACTCGGTAAGGCCGGCAGCAATTTCAAAGCCGGCCCTTTCGTCATCCCCAGCGACCCCAGCGCCCCGCTACGCGACCTGCAAAGCCAGATCGAACAGCTCAAAGCCCAGCTCAGCGAATCCAGTCAGCAATTGGAGAGTAACCAGCAGCTGGCTGAACTGCTCAAGCGTGAAGCCGAGGAATACGCTGTTCTTGCCAGTCAGATGGATGCCGAATCTCGCAGCCATAAGCAACTGGCTGCCAAGCACGAAGCCGCACTCAACAAACTGCGCAGCGAACACGAACAGAGCCTCAAGACGCTTCAGCGACAACTGGCCACCCAGCCGCAGGCCGCCCAGCAGGTCACCCACAAGACTCAGCAGGCCACCAGCCACTTCGACCTGAACGAAGACCTCACCCGCATCCTCATCGACCAGCAGTTGAACGACGCCGGCTGGGAAGCCGACTCGCTCGATCTTACCTATGGCAAGGGGGCGCGCCCGGAGAAAGGTAAGAACAAAGCCATTGCCGAGTGGCCGACGAGCAAGCCGAAAGAAAACGCCGACTACTTGCTGTTCGCCGGTCTCACCCCGGTTGCCATCGTTGAAGCCAAACGCAAGCGCATCAACATTGCCGACCGCATCCCCCAGGCCGAGCGCTATTCGCGGCAGCTGATCATCGCCGGCGACCTGCAGCCGGCCGGTCCAGGCGCTGGCTGGGCGGACGGCCAGGGCGGCCACTTCAAGGTCCCGTTCGCCTTCGCTTGCAATGGCCGCCCGTACATCAAGCAGCTCGCCGAACAGTCCGGCACCTGGTTCAGAGACCTGCGCAGCCCGGCCAACCTGCGCCGTCCGCTGCAGGACTTCCACACGCCTGACGGTCTGCGCGACCTGCTCAAACGCAGCCGCGAGGAGGCCGAAGCGAAACTCCAGCAAGAAGGCTTCGCCTACCTCAAGCTGCGCGACTATCAGGAAAATGCCATTCGCGCCGTCGAGCAGGCGCTCGCCGACAACCGCCGCCAATGCCTGCTGGCCATGGCCACCGGCACTGGCAAGACGCGCACCATCATCGGCCTGATGTACCGCCTGCTGAAGGCCGAACGCTTCCGCCGTATCCTCTTTCTGGTCGACCGCAGCGCCCTGGGTCAGCAGGCTATCGAGGCGTTCAACGAAGCGACGCTCGAGCAGAACCATACGCTCGCGCAGATCTATGACATCAAGGAGCTGGGCGACATGGCTGCCGAGGCCGAAACGCGCGTTCAGGTCGCCACTGTGCAGGCCATGGTCCGGCGCATCTTCCAGTCGGACAACCCGCCGCCCATAGACGCCTTCGACTGCATCATCGTCGACGAAGCCCACCGCGGTTACACCCTCGACCAGGAGATGACCGAAGGCGAGCTGGCGGTACGCGACTTCAGCCAGTACCTCTCGCAGTACCGCCGCGTGCTTGATTACTTCGACGCCTGCCGCATCGGCCTCACCGCTACGCCGGCCAAGCACACCAGCGAAGTGTTCGGCGCGCCGATCTTCACCTACAGCTATCGCGAAGCGGTGGCCGACGACTGGCTGATCGACCACGAACCGCCGATCCGCTACCAGACCCTACTCAGCCAGAACGGCATTCACTTCGCCAAGGGCGAGAGCGTTAGCATCATCGATACTGCCACTGGCGAGGTGGACGTGGCGGAACTGGAGGACGAGCTTGATTTCGAGATCGAGTCCTTCAACCGCCGCGTGATCACCCCCGGTTTCGACAAGGTCATTTGCGAGCAGCTGGCCCAGGAACTGGACCCTTCAGGCGATGAGAAAGCGATGATCTTCTGCGTCAACCAGGCCCACGCCGAGCGCGTGAAGAACCTGCTCGACGAAGCCTTCAAAGACGTTCACGGCGATGACTACAACCAGGCCGCCGTGCAGATCATCACCGGGCAGAGCGACAAGGTCGAACAGCTGATCCGTCAGTACAAGAACGAGCGCTACCCGAGCATCGCCATCACCGTCGACCTGCTCACCACCGGCATCGATGTGCCACGCATCTGCCACCTGGTGTTCATGCGCCGGGTACGCTCGCGCATCCTCTATGAACAGATGAAGGGCCGCGCCACGCGTCGCTGCGACGAGATCGGCAAGACCGTGTTCCGGATTTACGACCCGGTCGACCTGTACGCCAGCCTCGAACCCGTGGACACCATGAAGCCGCTGGTGAAAGACCCGAGCATCAGCCTGGAACAGCTGGTCAGCGAGCTGACCAATCCCGCCAGCCTCGACGCGCCCGGCAGCCAGCCCGACAGCAGTCATGCCCATGATGTGCTCGACCAGCTCAGCCAGCGGGTGATGCGCATCCTGCGCAAGGCCAGCCACAAGGCCGAGAGCAAACCGACCCTCAAGAGCAAACTCGCCGAATTGGAAGACGCCTGGGGCGTGGCGCCGGACAAACTGCACCAGCACCTGCACGGGCTCGGCCCGCAGCAGGCCGCGCAGTTCATCCGTCAGCACAGCCAGCTGCTCGACCAGCTCGCCACCGTCAATGCCCTGCTCGGCTCGGAAAACTACCCGGTGATCTCCACCCACACGGACGAGCTGATGGTCCGCGAGCAGAACTACGGCGCCAACCAGAAGCCCGCCGACTATTTGGAAAGCTTCAACGATTTCATCCGGAACCAGCTCAACCAGTCGGTGGCCCTCGGTGTGGTGGTCAATCGCCCGCAGGACCTGACCCGAGAGCAGTTGCGCGAGGTGCGCCTGCTGCTCGATGGGAATGGATATAGCGAAGTGAATCTGCAAAGCGCATGGCGCAACCAGACCAACCAGGAGATCGCCGCCAGCATCGTCGGCTTCATCCGCCGCGCCGCCCTCGGCGAAGCCCTGCTGCCATTCGAGCAACGCGTCGCCAAGGCCATGGAGAAGATTTACACCCTGCAGCAATGGACGCCAGTCCAGCGCAAGTGGCTGGAGCGCCTGGCCAAGCAACTCGTGCATGAGGTGGTGATCGACGAAAAGCAGATCGGCGAGGCGTTCCGGAACGACGGCGGCAGCACCCGGTTGGACAAGATGCTTGGCGGGCACCTCGCTGTGGTTCTGGAAGAAATCAACGGCCACCTATGGACGCAAGCAAGTTGAAACCGGTAATCACCTTCAAACCCCGGCTCTTGCAAAAAACCACCGTAGTGAATAGGCTTGTGCGCAATACACCCGCCATGCCTATGACCGCCTCGGCAGTTACGCACAAATTGAGCGGGTTTTTTTATGCCTGTAGGTTTTGTCGCATGAGAACCTTCGACAAACCCGCTATTGACATTGGCGAGCAGATCGCCTTGCTCAAAGCACGCGGCCTGCAGATCCAGGACGAAGCGCGCGCCCGGCATTTTCTGGAAGCGGTCAGCTTCTTTCGTTTGACGCCGTATATGCGCCCCTTTCAGCTCGCCGACGATCCACAGCATGGCTTTCGTTCCGACGTGGGTTTCCGCAGCCTGACTCGCCTTTACGACTTTGACCGCCGCCTGCGGCTGCTGGTGATGGATGCCGTAGAGCGGGTAGAGGTGGCGGCTCGCGCAGTGATCAGCAACCACATGGGGCCCAGCCGTGGTGTTCATTGGTATCTGGATGCCCGAGTTTTTAAACGCCAGTACAACCATGAACGCCTGCTCAATACCGTCCGCGATAAACAAGAGCGCGCATTACGGGACTATGCACGCGAGTGTCAGAACATCGACCGGCTTCCGGACGATGAGCGTAAGGCGCACCTTAAGCGACAGCGCGCCTATGAGAGCTATGCGCGCCACTATCCGCTGACCTACTGTGAGCCGGAACTCATGCCAGGCTGGGCCATGGTGGAAGAGCTAACGCTCGGGGACCTGTCCCATCTATACGCGGGCTTGGCACACGATGCCGACCGCAAAGCCATCGCGCGGCGTTTGAATTTAGTAGCGCCGCTGCTGGAGTCGTGGCTGCACACCCTGACCACTATCCGAAACATCTGCGCCCACCACGCTCGCCTATGGAACCGCGAATTAGGTATCAGGCCCAAGCTGCCGGAAAAGCCCAGGTTCGTATGGCCCGAGCACCTGAAGGTAGGCACGCACAAGCGCATGTACCCGGTGCTATCCATTCTGAACCACATGATGCGCCAGACGAGCCCGCACACCAGTTGGGACCAGCGCCTGCATGAGCTCCTAAACGAGTTCCACGAGATCGATCTCCTTGCCATGGGTTTTCCGCGGCGCTGGCAAGACGACCCCTTCTGGCAAGCACCTCAGTGCGCCGCCCACTGAGTACTGTTTGAAGCGAGTCCCCATGGCCAACCGAACGGATGCTGTTCTCGTCCCTGATGTTTTGCGCGACGACCGGGAGGGCAACCAGTTCAGGGTGGTGATTCAGCGGCCTCAGGAAAGCGGGACTGCTTCGGGACCAGGTAGGGACCAAGTCGGGACCAAGTCGGGGCCAAGTCGGGACCAGGTCGGGGCCAAGTCCAGACCCGCCTCGGAACAGGTCGACGCCCCTCCCCGCTTGAAGCAGGAGCAACTAGCGCTATTGCGCAGGATGACCGGCGAGCACGCCACCCCCGAGCTGATGGCGTTCACCGGGCGCAGTAACCGCAGCAAGTTCCGCCAACAGGTACTGGCTCCGCTGCTGGCGCTTGGCCTGGTCGAGACGACCATTCCGGACAAGCCCACCAGCAGCAAGCAACGCTACCGCCTGACCGCCGCCGGCCGCGCGCTACAGGCTGAACAGGACGCCGCCCAAGACTGAACAGGCACAACACACCGATGCGTCGAATAACCCGGCGCCTCTAACACTTTCGCCACAGGTACCCCATGACCAATTCCGATATCGTCCAGAAGCTCTGGAACCTCTGCGACGTCCTGCGCGACGACGGCATCAATTACAGCGACTACGTCACCGAGCTGGTGCTGCTGCTGTTCATCAAAATGGAATACGAGCAGGTCCAGAACAACGACAGCTTCGGCCACAAGCTGCCCGAAGGCGCACGCTGGCCGGACCTGGCCTACAAGTCCGGAACCAATCTGCTCGATCACTACAAGCGCATGCTGCTGGACCTCGGCAATAACCCGGACCCGCTGATCGCCGCCATCTATGCCGATGCGCAGACGCGCCTGAAGGAGCCGCGCCACCTCGAGCAACTGATCAAGAGCCTCGACGGCATCGACTGGTTCAGCGCCCGCGAGGATGGCCTTGGCGATCTCTACGAAGGCCTGCTGGAGAAGAACGCCAGCGAGACCAAATCCGGTGCCGGCCAGTACTTCACCCCGCGCCCGCTGATCGACAGCATCATCCGCTGCATCAAGCCGCAGCCGGGCGAGACCATTCAGGACCCGGCCGCCGGCACCGCAGGCTTTCTCATCGCCGCCGACGCCTACATCAAGCAGCACACCGATGACCTCTACGACCTCGACGACAAGGCCCGCCGCTTCCAGCGCACCGAGGCCTACGTGGGTGTCGAGCTGGTGTCTGGCACACGCCGGCTGGCGCTGATGAACTGCCTGCTGCACGGCATGGAAGGCGACGCCGAGGGCGTCGTGCACCTCGGCAACGCCCTCGGCCAGACCGGCGCGGGGCTGCCGAAGGTGGACATCATCCTCTCCAACCCGCCATTCGGCACCGCCAAGGGCGGCGGCGGGCCGACCCGCGACGACCTCACCTACCGCACCGGCAACAAACAGCTGGCCTTTCTGCAGCATATTTACCGCGGCCTCAAGCCCGGCGGGCGCGCCGCCGTGGTGCTGCCGGACAACGTCTTGTTCGAGGCCGGCGTCGGCACCGAGGTGCGCCGCGACCTGATGGACAAGTGCAACCTGCACACCATCCTGCGCCTGCCCACCGGCATCTTCTACGCCCAGGGAGTGAAGACCAACGTGCTGTTCTTCCAGAAAGGCACGGCCGACAACCCACGCCAGGAAGAGCGCTGCACCAGCCGCGTATGGATCTATGACCTGCGCAGCAACATGCCCAGCTTCGGCAAGCGCACCCCCTTCGGCCCCACCCACCTCAAGCCATTCGAGGACGCCTATGGCGAGGACCCGAACGGCGGGAGCCCGCGCGCCGAGAACGTCGAGGGTGCCGCACAGGGAAGTGCCAATGTCGCGGGAGGCAGGACGCCGGGAGCGACCCTTGGCGAGGCCAGCCGCTTCCGCTGCTTTACCCGTGAGCAGATCCGCGAACGCGGCGACTCGCTGGATATCAGCTGGCTCAAGGACGATAGCAGCCTCGACGCCGCCGACCTTCCCGCCCCGGAAGTGCTGGCCGGCGAAGCCATGGCCGAACTGACCGAGGCGCTGCATGAGCTGGAAGCGCTGATGCAGGCATTGGGCGCGGGGGATGAAGTGGTGGCACAGAAGCAGTTGATGGCAGAGGTGATGGGGTTTGAGCAGCCGGAAGCTCGAAGCGAGAAGCTGGAAGTGGGGGAGCGGGGATGATTGGGTTGCCGGATGGCTGGGCTGTTTGCAGCTTAGCCGACATAGGCCATATCGTTACAGGTAAAACCCCAAGTACAAAGAAGGCTAACTTCTACGGTGGAAGTATTTCCTTCATCAAACCGGGCGATCTCGACCATTCAGGTCCAGTACGCACGACAGAAACTTTTCTGACGGATGCCGGCGCTGCAGAAGTCCCTAGTCTGCCGCCGCAAAGCATCGTAGTGACCTGTATCGGAAACTTGGGGAAAGTTGGTCTAACCACAACGACATCAGCCACAAATCAGCAAATCAACGCTTTGATTCCCGACAATGGCATCGACCCGGCCTACGTATTTCATTATTCCAAGACATTGAGACCATGGCTCGAAGCGCAGTCTTCTGCCACAACGATCTCCATCGTAAATAAAAGCATTTTTTCTAAAGCGCCTGTTCCGCTGCCCCCAGCAGCCGAACAAACCCGCATCGCAGCCAAGCTCGATGAACTGCTGGCCCAGGTCGATACCCTGAAAGCCCGCATCGACGGCATCCCCGCGCTGCTCAAGCGCTTCCGCCAATCAGTCCTCGCCGCCGCCGTTTCGGGGCGGTTGACGGAGGAGTGGCGAAAGCAAAACCTCAGCCAGACCGACTTGCATACCTCGGACGCGAACACCTCCACCGGCTTTGCGTGGCCCGAAGTTAGCCTTGGGGACGTCGCACAGGACTTTTCGTATGGAAGCTCAGCCAAGTCAAAACCAAGCGGCGATACTCCAGTACTTCGCATGGGAAATATCCAAGGTGGCCGACTTGATTGGGGCGACTTGGTTTTTTCTACCGATCAACAAGAAATCAAAAAATACGCACTACATCCAGGCGACGTGTTGTTCAACCGAACAAATAGTCCTGAGCTAGTAGGCAAGACCGCTATTTACAAAGGCGAGAGGCAAGCAATTTATGCGGGCTACCTAATCCGAGTAAGGTGCTCGGAGCAACTCAATGCTGACTTCTTGAATTACTGCCTGAACAGCCCTCAGGGAAGACACTACTGCTGGCAGGTGAAGACCGATGGTGTCAGCCAGTCGAACATCAACGCTAAGAAACTAGCCGCCTTCCGCTTTGGATTGCCCTCGATTGAAGAACAAACCGAAATAGTCCGCCGCGTCGAGCAACTCTTCGCATTCGCCGAGCAGCTCGAAGCCCGCGTCAAAGCCGCTCAGGCGCGCATCGACCGGCTGACTCAAAGCATCCTCGCCAAGGCCTTCAGAGGCGAGCTGGTCCCACAAGACCCCAACGACGAACCGGCCAGCCTGTTGCTCGAACGCATCAAAGCCCAACGCACCGCCACGCCAAAGACCAAACGTGGACGGAGAAGTGCCTGATGCATATGCATATGCATATGCATATACATACCGATCTTGTGATTCCGCTCCGTGCGGCCAAGGCCTTGCTCGCCCCATCCCTGGGGCTCGGCCTTCGGCCCGCCCTGCGGGCGTCCAAAATCGTTCCCGACGATTTTGTCCGCGGCGAACTGGTGCCGCAGGACCCGAACGACGAGCCGGCCAGCGTATTGCTGGAGCGGATCAAGGCCCAACGCGCCGCCGCGCCCAAGGCCAGGCGCGGTCGCCGGGCCGCTACGCCGAGCTAAGCCCTTTCATCTGGAAGAGAACGAACCATGTCCGTGCCGACCTATGACCAGTTCATCGAGCCCATCCTGCGTTTTCTCGCCGCCCACCCGGAGGGCGCCACGGCGGGTGAAGCGCACGAAGCGGCCGCCCAGGCACTCGGCCTGAGCGAGGCGCAGCGGCAGGAAACCACCACCAGCGGCCAGGCGACCTACAAGAACCGCTCGGGTTGGGCGCATGACCGGCTCAAGCGCGCCGGCTATTCCAGTAGCGCCAAGCATGGCTACTGGAAACTGACGGGCGACGGCCTTGCCTTCGCCCAGGCGAACCCGACCCCACTGAGCCCCGCACAGGTCGAGCATCTGGCGTTGAATTTCATGAGCGTGAAGCTGAAGCCAGCGCCGGATGCCGCCTCCCTGGATGAGGGCAATGACACGCCGGCGCCGATCGCCCAGGCCGACCTCGCCACCAGCAGCCCGCAGGAGCGCCTGAACCAGGCCATCCTCGAGCTGCGCACCAGCGTCGCCGGTGATCTGCTGGATAGTCTGCTGCAGGCCAGCCCGACGCGCTTCGAGCATATCGTGCTCGATGTGCTGCATAGCCTGGGCTACGGCGCCAACCGCCAGGCGCTGCAGCAGGTGGGCGGCAGCGGTGACGGCGGTATCGACGGGGTGATCTCGCTCGATGCGCTGGGGCTGGAGAAGGTCTACGTGCAGGCCAAGCGCTGGCAGAGCACGGTCGGCCGCCCCGAACTGCAGGCCTTCTACGGCGCTCTGGCCGGACAGAAAGCCAGGCGCGGCGTGTTCATCACCACCTCCGGCTTCACGGCCCAGGCGATCGACTTTGCACGCTCGGTCGAAGGCCAGGTGCTGGTCGACGGCAAGCGTCTGGTCAACCTGATGCTCGATCATGAGGTTGGCGTCAGCTCGCAGCTTTACAAGGTGCCCAGGCTCGACAGCGACTACTTCGACGAATCCCTCGGCTGAACCGGTGAGCCAGGGTCACAATCGTGCGGTGGCGGGCTAGACAACGCCAATTCTGCTCGAAGGCAAGCTGCATGCATTCGCAGCTTTCAAGGCCAAAAGGTTTCGAGAGCGGCCTCGGGCAGACGCAAAAAAGCCCCGCATCAGACGATGCGGGGCTTTTCTGTGTAGGGCTGTGTCCTGTCCATTCGGCCGCTTCCAGCGGCAAATCCTTACGCCCATCCAGGCGCTTGCGACATCCTTCGCTTCAGCCACAACCGACAACCCTAGAGTCGTGGGCTGCGCCGTGCTAGGCGATTCGTGACGCATCAGCGTGGGTCACCAACCGGCCAGCAGCGGCAGCAGGGTTAAGAGCGGGCGTGATGGCAAAAGTTCAACTTTTAGAATGAAAAGGCCACCAGATTAATCATAAAAAATTGGCCCTATGACTTCTCTGCTGCGGTCCGGCCTGTGCCGCAGGTCGCCTCGGTTCGCTTCTGCCCTCCCCAACGCCACTTCGTTACACCTCGCCTCCGCTGCCGGAACACCAGGCGCCATGCGGGCTGGCCCGGCATGGCCAGTGGCCTTGCCGGGGTCGGGTAACAGCCCTGATACATTTTCATGGCCAAGGGCATCGGAACATGAGGTGGTGAACGCGGTCAGCTGTGCGTCGCCACACTCCAGCGCAACAGACTAGGCAATGACTGCCACCACGGAGCCAGCCGCCTACAGGAGCCAGGCCACTCGATGTCAGCGATCACGACCCTTTTCAACAAGCTCAAGCTCTACCTCTTCAACGCCTCCTGGATGATGGCCGAACGCCTGCTGAACATCGGCGTGGGCTTTCTCACGGCTGTGTTGCTGGCGCGCTACCTGGGGCCCGAGCAGTTCGGCATTCTTGCCTACGCAATCTCCATGACGGCGATCTTTGCCTCGGCCGGGCACATGGGGCTGGCGGGGCTGGTGGTGCGCGAGGTGGTCAAGCAGCCGGAGAAGGTGCCGGAAACCCTGGGCACGACGTTCATGCTGAAACTGAGCGGCATGGCCCTGGGTTATGGCCTGATCCTGCTCTACACCCTGCTGTTCGAGGAAACCGGCAGCACCGAATTCTGGATGCTGTTGATCGTGGCGTCGGCGATCTTCTTCCAGACTTTCGATGTGGTGGAGTACTGGTTCCAGTCGCAGGTACAGGCGAAATACCCGGCCATCGCCAAATCGACATCCCTGCTGATCGCAGCCGGCATCAAGTTGCTGCTGGTCTTCAGCGGTGCGGGCGTGGTGGCCTTCGCCTTTGCCCATACGGCGCAGTTCATGCTCGCCGCGCTGATCCTGGCGATCCTCTACAAGGGCACCACGGCAACCTCGCTGACAACCTGGAAAGCCAGCCTGGCCAAGGCCAAGGAGCTGCTGAGCCAGGGCTGGATCATCTACCTCGGTTCGATCTTCGCGGTGATCTACATGAAGATCGACCAGGTGATGCTCAAGTGGATGGTGGGCGCGGAGGAGGTAGGCGTCTATGCCGTGGCTGCGCAGCTGTCCGAGGCCTGGTATTTCCTGCCGACCGCGATCGTCGCTTCGTTCTTTCCCAAGCTGATCAAGCTGCATGCCGCGGACCCGGCATTGTTCAACCGGCGCTTCCAGCAGCTGTTTGACGTGTTGTTCATGCTCGCCATCGTCGTGGCGGTGCTGGTGTCACTCGTCGCCGGCCCTCTCATTGCGCTGCTGTTCGGCGCCGAGTACCAGAACTCCGCCTCGATCCTGACCATCCATATCTGGGCGGGCGTGTTCATTTTCATGCGCGCGCTGTTCAGTCGCTGGATCCTCATCGAGGGTGCGCTGATGTTTTCACTGATTACCCAGGGCCTTGGCGCGCTGGCCAACATCGGTCTGAACGCGCTGCTGATTCCCCACTACGGCGGCGAAGGCGCAGCCATGGCCACCCTGATTTCCTACGCCGTGGCGTCCTATGCCGCGTTGCTGGTGCACGCCAAGACCCGGCCGGTGTTCTACATGATGACCAAATCCTTTTTCAGTCCGTTTCGCTATGCATTCAGTGCCGTAGGAGCCCTCCGATGAGCCTAAAGTCCCTTGTTCGAATCTTGCCCGAGCCGGTCAAGGATCAGCTCAAGGCTGCCCGGGACAACACTCGCCTGGGCCTGGTCCGGCTGTTTTCCAGCAACGGCTTTCTGGCTTCGCTGTACTACTGCCTGGTCAGCCGTGAATTCGATCGCGAGCACCGTGCGGTGTTGCTGGGCCGCCTGCGGTTCGCCCGCCTGATGCAGGGCAAGGGCGAGAACGATGCCTTTCTGCGGCGCAACGTGCACCGCCTCGAGAAAGGCCTGATCATGCGCCCGCGGCGCAGCACCTTTGCCGAGGACTACATCGGCCCGACCGTGCGCTGCTTCGCCGATGCGACCCATGCCGGCGTCGAGACCGGCCAGCAACGCTGGGCCCATGACGTGCTCAGCGACTATTTTTCCGCCGTCCAGAGCTCCCCGCGGATCGACTCGGCGCGGCGCGAATTCACCAGCGCCCAGCGCGACGAGGAAGCCAGCCGCTGCGTACCCTATCCGCACAGCGAATTGCCGGCGTGCCCGGTCAGCTATGACCAGCTCATGGTGCTGTTCCGCCGCCGCCGTTCGGTGCGCTGGTATCAGGACAAGCCGGTCAGCAACGAGCTGATCGAGCAGGCCGTGCGTGCCGCCACGCTCGCCCCTTCGGCGTGCAACCGCCAGCCGTTCCGCTTCTATGTCAGCAACGATCCGGCCAAAGCCGCCGACATCGCGCAGTGCGCCGGCGGTACCGGCGGCTTCCATGACAACCTGCCTTGCGTGATCGCGGTGGTGGGCGACCTCGGCGCCTACCCCGAAGCGCGCGACCGGCATGTCATCTATATCGACGGCTCGCTGGCGGCCATGCAACTGATGCTGGCCTTCGAGAGCCTTGGGCTGTCCACCTGCCCGATCAACTGGCCGGACATCGAAGCGGCGGAACGCCAGCTGGCGAAGAAACTGAAACTGGCCTACCACGAGCGCACCGTGATGCTGCTGGCGGTGGGCTATGCCGATCCAACGGGAGGGATTCCTTATTCGGACAAGAAGACCGAGCACGACTTGATCGTATTCAACTGAGGTAAGCGATGATTATCGAGATCAGAAAGGCCGGATTCGTCAATAAAGGCGCCGAGCTGATGTTGCATGCAGCACTGCAGAAGCTGAAAACCCGGTATCCGGACGCTACCTTCGTCATGGCTCCAACCACCGAGAAATCGGATCACCCGTTCCGCAAGCTGGTGCAGCTGGGCTTCTACCCAAAGGCGTCCCTGTGGCGCTACGGCATCCAGTGGGGCAACCTGGCCAACTTTGCGCCGCGGCCGCTGCGCGAGATGTATGGCGTAGTACTGGATAAGGAAGTGGATGTGGTGATCGACGCCGCCGGCTTCGCCTACAGCGATCAATGGGGCGATGAGCCGAGCATCGAGCTCGCGCAATCGGCCAGGACCTGGAAGAAGAACGGCACCCGCGTGATTCTCCTGCCGCAGGCCCTGGGCCCCTTTACCACCGACAAGATCCAGGCGGCGATGAAGACCGTCGTCGAGAACGTCGACCTGATCTTCCCGCGCGAGCGCGTATCGTACGAGTACCTGACCCGGCTGGCCGGCGAGCAGAGCAAGATCAAGCAGGCACCGGATTTTACCAACCTGATCAGCGGCGTGGTCCCAGCGGACTTCGATGTGGAGCAGAACCGCTTCTGCATCGTCCCCAACTGCCGGATGCTGGACAAGACCGATCAGCAGACACGCGATGCGTATTTGCCCTTCCTGACTACCTGTACCCGTTATCTACTGGAAAAAGGCGCCAAGCCGTTCGTGCTGGTGCACGAAGGCAAAGGTGACCTGGCGCTCGCCGAAAAGCTGTCGGCAGCAGTGGGCGGCATTCCTATCGTTCGCGAAAGTGGCCCGCTTGAAATCAAGGGCATCCTCGGCGCCTGCAGCGGCACCCTCGGCAGTCGCTTCCATGGGCTGGTCAGTGCGCTGTCCCAGGGTGTGCCGGCACTTGCCACGGGCTGGAGCCACAAGTACCAGATGCTGTTCGAGGATTACGGTTTTCCGGAGGGTCTGGTGCAGGTCACAGGCGACGAAGCGGAGATCAAGCGCAAGCTCGACCTGGTGACTGACGAAAGCGCACGAATCGCAGCGCTGATCCAGGCCAGAACCGCTGAGCTCAAGCAGCAATCCGAGCAGATGTGGCAGCAGGTTTTCGATGTCATCGACCAGTGCCAGCGCGGCCGCAGCTCGGCCGGCGCAGCCTGATGAATATCGGCGTTACCGCGATACGGTGACGCCTTCCATTCTGGTCAGCGGTTCCGTCCGGCGAAGCGCTGCCGGATCAGCCGGTACAGGTAGTAGAGCACCATCAGCACCACCACCCCGGTGGATATCGGGTCCATGTACTGCGAGACCTTTTCGTACTGCGACTCCAGCAGATACCCGGCCAGCGCCAACAGCGCGGTCCAGATCAGCGAACCGAGCGTCGAATAGAGTAGGAACAGGGGCATCGACATCCCGGCGATGCCTGCCGGCACCGAGATCAGGGTGCGCACGGCCGGAATCAGGCGACCAAAGAACACCGCGGCCTTGCCGTGTCGGCCAAACCAGTCGCTGGCCTTGTCGACGTCCTCTGGCGAGAGGGTCAGCCAGTGCCCCCAGCGTTCGGCCAGATGCTTCATGCGTTTCTGCCCAAGCTTGGCGCCGGCGTAGTACCAGGGCAGCGCGCCAACCACCGACCCGGCGGTCCCCACCAGAATGACGGCAATGAAGTTGAGATCACCGCGCGCCGCGACGAAACCGGCCAGCGGCATGATCAGCTCCGACGGAATCGGCGGAAAGATGTTTTCCAGCAGCATCAGCAGGAATACCCCGACGTAGCCCAATGACGAAACGATTTCCACGATCTTGTCGAACATCGGTTACCTCTGCTGTTGAGTTGAAGAATCCCGCGCCGAAGGTTCGGCGAGGGTTGGCGCAGACTTGTCGAGTGCCGGCGCTGCCGCAGCCGGCAGCGATGCGTAGTAATCGGCCAGCGCCTGCATCTGCTCCGGCGTGAGCCGCTGCGCGGCGCTGTGCATGATATGCGCGTACTCGCTGCCTCCACGCTTGCCCGCCGTAAACAGCTCAAGCTGCAATTTCAGGTAGCGGGCATATTGCCCCGCAATGTTCGGGTACATGGGATTGCGCGGGCTGTCCTTTGGCCCATGGCAATGTATGCAGGACGGGATGCCGCGTTCACGCACACCGCGTTCGGCCAGCGACAGGCCCTGGGCCAGGATGTCCGGCGTCGGCTCTGGAGCGTCTATGTGACTGACTGGCGGCAGATCGGCGTAATGCTGCGCCAGCGCTTCAAGCACCGCCGGCTCCAGACCTGCGGCGATCGGCTGCATGATGCCGCTATGCCGCTCGCCCCTTGCGTAGGCCTGCAGCGCACCAAGCAAATATGCCTCGCTCTGCCCGGCCAATCGGGGGAACGCACCCTCGCCCCGACCGCCGCCGTCTTCGGCATGACAGCGGTTGCAGTTGGCCAACACCGGACCGAGCGGGTCCTGCAGCGGCCGCAGATGATCGGGCGTGACGGGTTTGGCGATCTCTTCGCTGCGACCGCCCAGCGCAAGCTGTCTGTAGCGCTCGGGCGACATGCCTGGCATCGCCTGGAGGAACGCTACCAGGGCCCAGACCTCATCGTCCCTTTGCTGCGCGGGCCAGGCCGGCATGGCGGTGAACTTGACGCCGTTCTTCACGATCCAGAACAGCTCCTGAGGCTCCCAGCGTTCGATGCGCGGCGGCAGATAGGGTGGCTCGGGCGTCATCTGCTGGACGATCAAGGACCGCTGCTCCCCCGGCCCGCCATGACAGGCCAGGCAGCCGGTGTGATAGTGCCCGGCCCCCTTGAGCACCAGCGCCGGATCGTCCAGCGGCGGCACCTTCACGCCCATCGACT
This sequence comes from Stutzerimonas sp. C6.4V, assembly GCF_058536345.1. NCBI lineage: Bacteria > Pseudomonadati > Pseudomonadota > Gammaproteobacteria > Pseudomonadales > Pseudomonadaceae > Stutzerimonas > Stutzerimonas sp. C6.4V. Next base: position 742,111 of record NZ_JBZUBM010000002.1, on the reverse strand, counting down.
GAGTGCTGACTGCGCGACGCATGGCGTAGTGCAACAGCCAGCCGGTCGTCTTCCAATGGCCCGAACTGGCCCCTATCGAGACCAGCCCCAGCGAAACCAGCACGAACGCGCCCGTGCCCGCGAGCGCCGCCATCAGCGCGATACCCGCCACAACGCGCTTCCATGAGCCGCCGGTCAGCCAGCGCAGCCAGCGCCGCAACGGCGCCCAGCATCGCAGCAGCATTCGCTTAGCTGACTGAAACGGCATGGCGCTTGTCCTGTAGAAGACCGAACAGCAGGTACAGACCGCCGATCAGGTAGGCGCTGCCGCCAAAGGCCAGCATGATCACGCCACCCATCTGCTGATCCTCCAGCGGGCTCATGCCCGACAGCACCGAGCCGGTGTGCTCGAACAGCGGGCGACTGGACATGGCCAGCAGGACGCCGAGCAGCGTCATGTGCATCGAGGTCAACAACAAACCGGCGATGCCGGCCAGCGCGCGCCGATGCCGCACGCCGCCAAACGCCGCAAGCCATACCAGCAGGCCAACGAACAGATAACTGCCCTGCTCCAGCAGTTCGGCCGATTGAGACGTGCGCGCCGCATGGTGCAGCGCCGGCATGTGCCAGGCCCAGACCACGAACAGCTCGATCACCGAGGCCAGGATCGGCGAGAACAGGAACGGGATGCGGTTGGAGAAGTCCAGCCGACCTCCGGCCAGCCCGATCGCCAGCAACGGCGCCGCTACCGCCACCACCATCACGTGCATCAGCATATGGCCGACGAACAGCCGATCGGCTATGTCCGGCAACGGCCCGAGCCAGACCGCTGCCAGCGTGGCCAGGCCGAGCATCAGTGACAGCGGTCGCCAGATCATGCGCAGCTCCGGATGAAGACCACGCACAGCGCCACGTAGATCGTTGCGACAAAGCTCAGACCGCTGAGCAGCAGGGTAGAGAAGCCAAGGAAGCGGTGGCGATCAGCCGGAGTGTCGAAATCGTGTGGCGCCGTGGCGTGGCCAAACGAGTGCTTGCGCCAACCACGCCAGCCGGTCAGCGCGATGCCAGCCAGTGCGATCAGCGTCAGCACGCCGATGGCCAGGCGGATATCGCCCAGCTCACCGCCGCGCCCCGCCACCTTGGCGCACCACACCGACACCGCCAGGTACGACAGCAGGAAATGCACCGCCCAGATGGTCGGGCTGAAGGTGATCAGCCAAAGGGTGTCGCGCTCCTGCGGTGGCGCTTCAGGGGCCTGCTGGCCGCGATTGCGTTGCTGTTCGCTCAGCTTTTCAGTCATAACACCTCCGGAAAGCCGGCGATGACCGCGACAGTCACGCCTGCGGTGATGAGCATGAAATGCCAGAACAGCGCGACGTTACGGATATCGATGTCGTGTACCGCGGTCATCCGGCCGGCGGCGCGGCGCGCCAGGCAGTAGAGCTGCATGATCAGGCCGATGGATAGGTGTATCAGGCACCAGAGAACAAGCACCCACACCGTGGCGGGATAGACGTTGCTGGTGGGGTCGAGGCCACTGAAGTGCGGTCCGGCCCACATGGAGTAGCCGCCCGCCAGGGTGCAGACCGCCGCCAGCCCCAGCGAGCCGTAGAAGCCCGCCGCCTGATCACGAACGTTGCAGTGCCGCGCCAGCAGCGTCAGCGCCCAGGAGGCGGCGATCAATCCCAGTCCCAGTACCGGCCAGAACACACCGGGGCCGGCGGCATCGGCGGGCGGGAAATTCTCGTGCACCGTCCAGAAAAAGAAGTACCCGAACACCAGGCTGCCGAAGGCGCTCATGTCACCGATCATGGTGATGAAGGTGGCCCACCAGCCCACCGACTTGGCGCCCGACGCATAGAGCGGCACCGTCACGTCCAGGCCGATATCTTTTTTCGGCTTCTCCGGGATCACCGCCGTGCCGGTCCACAGCCAGATGAGGATGGTGATCAGCGCGAGGCCGCCACTGACCAGCGCCGCGACGTACCAGCTATAGGTCGCGAAAATGAACAGGCCGCCGGTGAATATCGCTGCCCACATGCTGAGGAACGTCGGGCCTGGCACGCGCAAGCACTGGATCGGCTCGGCATCGATGATGCTGCTGATCAGGGTTTCGCGCTTGCCCTCTTCCGCATCGGGCAGATAGAAACGCCCGGCATCCACGTCGCGCATCAGGTCTGGCTGATCCCAGAGCGGGTAGCGGCTCTTGATGATCGGTATCGAGCGCGAGCCCCAGGGCATGCCAGGCATTTCCGCGAGCCATTCGAGCGTCCCGGCGTTCCAGGGGTTGCGCTTGCTGTAGGGCTCCTTGCCCTTGGGCCGCATGACGTCCCAGACCAGCACCGCGACGCCAGCGGCGAGAATGAAGGCGCCCACCGTGGAGACCATGTTGAGCACATCGAAGCCCATGCCCGGCGCATAGGTGTAGACCCGCCGTGGCATGCCCAGCAGGCCGGTGAAGTGCATGGGCAGGAAGGCGATGTTGAAGCCGATGAACATCAGCCAGAAGGCGATCCGCCCGAGCCGGTCCGACAGCGTCTTGCTGCGTGCCAGCGGGAAGAAGTAGTACAGGCCGGCGATGACCGGGAACAGCATGCCGCCGATCAGCACGTAGTGCAGGTGGGCAACGATGAAGTAGGTGTCGTGTGCCTGGAAGTCGAACGGCGCCAACGCCACCATCACGCCGGTCAGCCCGCCAAGCACGAAGATCGCCAGCGCACCGGCAACGAACAGCATCGGCACCGATTTGACGAAGCGCCCCGCCAATGCGGTCGCGAGGAAGCAAAAGATCTGCACCCCGGTGGGGATCGCCACCGCTTCGGACGCGGCCGAGAAGAAGGCCAGCGAGATGCCCGGCATCCCGGTGGTGAACATGTGGTGGACCCACAGCCCGAAACTGATAAAGCCGGTGCCGACCGCTGCCAGCACGATGAAGCTGTAGCCAACGATGGGCCGCCCCGCGGCGGTGGGCACGATAGTCGCCACCAGCGCCACGGCGGGCAGGAAGATGATGTAGACCTCGGGGTGGCCGAAAATCCAGAACAGGTGTTGCCACAGTAGCGGGTCGCCGCCGCGGGTGTGGTCGAAGAACGGCCAGTCGAAGGCGCGCTCCAGTTCGAATAGGAGGTCGCCGGCGATCAGCGGTGGAAACGCGAACAGGATCATTCCGGCCACGACCAGGATGTACCAGGAATACAGCGGAATCAGGTTGATGCGCATACCCGGCGGCCGCGTTTTCAGCACGCCGACGATCAGCTCCACCGCCGCCGCGATCGAGGACACTTCGATGAACGACAACCCGAGCAGCCAGATATCCGCGCCAAGGCCGTCCTGATAAGTGGTGGTGAGCGGCGGATACATGAACCAGCCGCCCTGCGGCGCGACGCCGAAAAATATCGAGCCACAGACGAACACGCCGCCGATGATGAAACACCAGAAGCCATAGGCGGACAGCCGCGGGAACGGCAGGTCTCGTGCGCCCAGCATTTGCGGCAGGATCAGGATCGAAAAGGCCTCGAAGATCGGCACGCCGAAGAGAAACATCATCACCGAGCCGTGCAAGGTGAAGACCTGGTTGTAGGTTTCGGCAGACAGCAAATCGTTGTCTGGCACCGCCAGCTGCGCGCGGATCAGCATCGCCAGCACGCCGGCAAACAGGAAGAACAGGAAGGACACGCCGGTGTACCAGAGGCCGACCTCGGTGTTGTTTACCGCAGACCAGTAGCGCCAGCCCGTGGGGGTCTTCCAGGCCGCCGCCAGGCGTTCGGCCTGGGCCTTGGCGCGGGCTTCTTCCTGCGGGTCGCGGTACTCGATCGGCTCGCTCATTCGAGGCCCTTCAGGTAATGCGCCATGGCGCCCAGCTGCGCCTCGGGCAGCATGCCGAAGGCGGGCATTTTCACATCCGGTTTGATTGCGCTGCTGTGGCCGATCCAGCGCCGGAAGGCGTCAACATCGGCTGGCAGGGTGCCGGCTGCCAGGGTCAGGCGACTGCCCACGTGGGTCAGGTCGGGCCCGACCGTGCCGTCGGCCTCGGTGCCACGCACCTGATGACAGGCACCGCAGCCATTGGCGAGAAAGGCCTGCTGGCCCGCCTGCTGCAATGCTGTAGCCGGCGGTTGTGCTGGTTCGGCCTGTTCGGCTAGCCAACGGTCGAAATCGTCTCGCGGCATCACCACCACAGCGAAATTCATCAGCGCATGGGAGGTGCCACAGTATTCGGCACAGGCGCCACGGAAGGTGCCGGTCTCGGTCGGCTCCAGCACCAGTTCGTTAACCCGACCGGGAATCATGTCGACCTTGCCGCCCAGCGAAGGAATCCAGAATGAATGAATTACGTCCGGGCTGGTCAGGCTGAAGGCCACGCGTTCGCCCACGGGCAGCCGTATTTCGTTCGCCAGCTCAACGGCTTCGCCCGCATCGGTGCGGTAATGCACTCGCCACCACCATTGTTCGCCTGACACATCGACCCGCAGGGCAACGTTCTCGGCCGAGCGCAACTGCGGCATCAGCATCAGTCCATAAATCAGCAAGCCGGTCAGCACCACCACCGGGAAGAGAATGCCGCCGCCCAGGATCAACCAGCGGGCGCTGCGAATACCGTGCTCTTCGGGATGTGCCTGGGTCGCATACAGGGCGATGCCCATGACCACCAGCCAGATCAGCAGCGCACCGCCAGCCATCCACCAGAACAGCGTGGCGATGCTCTGCGCGCCGACACCGGCCGGGTTCAGGGCCGACTGCTGCCCATCACAGCCCGCCAGCAGCGCGATCAACAGCCACAGACCGACGCCACGCAGCCTGGGGCATGCTCCGGTGAGGTCGCTGGTCTGCATGGGCCGCATAGTCCGCCTCGCTGAGGGTCACGTTTTGTGACACTCCGCAGGCCGGAAAAGTTGGCTGCTGAGGTGAATTCGCAAGCGGCGGACCCTTAGGGCGTTGCGCTTGTCGTAGCACAAAGGAGAACGACTCAGGAGAACCCATGCCCACAGAGAGACGCCACCGACGCTATCTGCTGACCATGGTCGGCTTGTTCCTGTTGATTTGGGGCGCATTGGCGATCGACCCGTTCAACCGCCATGACTGGCTGCTGGAAAACCTCTTGGTACTCGGCCTGGCCGCAGCCCTGTTGCTGGGTCACAGGCACTACCTGCCCTCCCGCAGCGCCGCGACACTGATCTTTCTCTATCTCTGCATTCACCAGCTCGGCGCCCATTACACCTACGCCAACGTGCCCTACAACGAGTGGTGGCAGGCCTTGACCGGTGAGGGCCTGAATGAGCAGCTGGGCTGGGAACGCAATCAGTTCGACCGCCTGGCGCACCTGAGCTATGGGCTGCTACTGGCCTATCCGATCCGCGAAGTGCTGATTCGCCTGGGCCTGCGTCCGGGGTTCTGGAGCCTGATCCTGCCGATAGACATAGTGCTATCGACCTCGGCGATCTACGAGCTGATCGAATGGTTTGGCGCGGAAATGCTGGGCGGAGGCCTCGGACGCACCTTTCTTGCCACCCAGAACGATCGCTGGGACCCGCAGAAGGATATGGCGCTGGCGGCCGGTGGGGCTGTCATTGCCATGATAATCACAACGCTTGTAGCCAGAAGGCGGCATGTACATAGCGATGCGGCTGACGCAGAGCGCTAGCGGCTCAGGGTCTGGCCGGGTCGCTCAAACGCTCAGCCGGGTCAGTCGCCTCGGGAGCGGTGCTCACGCCGATACGCCGCAGATACCACTGATAAGCAATATATGAGCAGACCCAACCAAGCAGCACGCCCAGCGAGTTGGCCAACATATCGCCGAAAGAGGCCTGACGATTGGGCAGCAGGCTCTGGCCCACTTCCACCAACACACCCGCGCTCAGGCTGAGGGCTATCGCCCAGAAGACATGCCACTGCGGAAACGCCAGGCGCAACGAGAACATGAGCGCGGCAAAGCCCAGCATGTGGTGCAGCTTGTCCTGCTGGTCGAACACTTGGGGGACTGGTTCCGGCCGCAGGCCGCTGAAGAGGATGACCGCTAGCACCGCGAGGAACGGCAGGACGCGCAAGTAATTCATAGGCAATCGGTAGCTCTCGCTGAGACTGGAAAGACTTAAGGCAGGGGCCCAATGGTGGGCGTGATGATGACGTCGGCAAAGGCGGCGTAAGATACAGCCCCTCGACGCGGCGCGTACCGAGCATGAACGTCGGCGTGCAGCCTATGGAGGCCCAGAGTGACGGATAGTTCGAGCGGTCCTGTAACAAATTGCACGTTGCTACCCATGCCAGAGCCCTGCCCTAAACGTAACCGCGCGATCGGGGTCCGAACTGTTAGGATCAAGCCCACCTTGTGGAGATCTGGCGTGCGCCGTCTCCACGACCAGTATTACGGGAAACGACTTTGACGCACCCCACCTCGCTGCCAGGCAGTCTGCAGCGGCAACCGACACAGGACGCAGGCGCCGCCACCCTGAAAGTGACCGGCGACTGGACACTGCAGCACTACGCCACGCTGCGCCGTGAAATGGAGCGCGTGCGTCGTCAGGTCACCGATGCAGACCAGGTCTCGCTCGATGCGCTCGGCGTGCTGGACACCGCCGGGGCCGGATTACTGGTGGAACTGCTGGGCCCGGCACGGGTGGCCCGGTTGAACGACTGGGCGCCGCAGCTTCCCGCGGAACGTCAGGCCCTGCTGAAAACCGTTGCCGCCTCGCTGGACAAGCCGGAAGCCGAGCAGGCGCCGGACACCAATGGTTTCGCCGATGTCCTGGCGCACATCGGCCGTACCGTCTCCGGGGTCTGGAACCAGCAGCGCACCCTGCTCGGCTTTATCGGCCTGACCCTGCAGACCCTCTTCACCGTCATGTTCAACCCGCGGCGCTGGCGGGTCACCGCGCTGGTGGCGCATATCGAGCAGACCGGGCTGGACGCGATCCCCATCGTCGCCCTGCTGACCTTTCTGGTGGGCGCGGTGGTGGCCTTTCTCGGCGCCACGGTGCTCGCCGACTTCGGCGCGACCATCTATACGGTCAACCTGGTGGCCTTTTCCTTCCTGCGTGAATTCGGCGTGCTGCTGGCGGCGATCCTGCTGGCCGGGCGCACCGCCAGCGCCTTCGCCGCGCAGATCGGGGCAATGAAGTCCAACGAGGAGATCGACGCCATCCGCACCCTCGGCCTGAGCCCGATCGAACTGCTGGTGCTGCCACGGGTGCTGGCGATGCTGATCACCCTGCCGATCCTGACCTTTATCGGCATTCTCAGCGGCATCGCCGGTGGGCTGGTGGTCTGCTCGCTGGCTCTGGATATCTCGCCAGCCATGTTCTTTACCATCCTGCAGCGCGACATCCCGCTCAATCACTTCCTGGTCGGCGTCGGCAAGGCGCCGGTGTTTGCCTTCCTGATCGCGGTGATCGGCTGCCTGGAAGGCTTCAAGGCCAGCGGCAGTGCGCAGTCGGTCGGCGAGCACACCACCTCCAGCGTGGTGCAGTCGATCTTCATGGTGATTCTGCTCGATGCCGTCGCCGCGCTGTTCTTCATGGAGATGGGCTGGTGAGAACAGACGAACCCGTGATCCAGGTCCAGGGCCTGGTCAACCGCTTCGGCAAACAGGCGGTCCACGTCAATCTCGACCTGGACATCCGCCGTGGCGAAATCCTCGGCGTGGTCGGTGGTTCGGGCACCGGCAAGTCGGTGTTGCTGCGCAGCATCGTCGGCCTGCGTCGGCCGAACGCCGGCAGCGTCAAGGTATTCGGCGAGAACCTGCTGAATCTGTCGGCAACCCGTCGCTCCGAAGTGGAGCGGCGGTTCGGTGTGCTGTTTCAGCGTGGCGCCCTGTTCACCTCGCTCAACCTGCAGGAAAACGTCGCCCTGCCGCTGATCGAACACATCGGCCTCAAGCGTGCCGACGCCGAACACCTGGCAAGGCAGAAGCTGGCGCTGGCCGGGCTGCCCCCTGAGGCGGCCTGCAAGTTTCCCGATGAGCTGTCCGGCGGTATGGTCAAGCGCGCCGCCCTGGCTCGCGCGCTGGCGCTGGACCCGGAGGTGCTGTTTCTCGACGAGCCCACCGCCGGCCTCGACCCCATAGGCGCGGCGGCCTTCGATCAGTTGATCCTGACCCTGCGCGATGCGCTGGGTTTCAGTGTGTTCCTGGTTACCCACGACCTCGACACGCTCTACACCATCTGCGACCGCGTCGCCGTACTGGCGCAGAAACGCGTTCTGGTGGTCGACACCCTGGAAAAGGTCGCGGCCACCGATGACGAATGGATTCGCGAATACTTTCACGGCCCGCGTGGCCGCGCGGCGCACGATGCCGCACTAAAGCTGGAGACTCCCTGAGATGGAAACCCGTGCCCATCACGTATTGATCGGACTGTTCACCGTGGTCGCGGTTGGCTGCGCCCTGCTGTTCGCCCTGTGGCTGGGCAAGTCCAGCATGGACCGCGAGTATGCCTACTACGACATCGGCTTCAGCCAGGCGGTGAGCGGGCTGTCGAGCGGCAGTTCGGTGGAGTACAGCGGCATCAAGGTCGGCGATGTCACCGAACTCTGGCTGGAGCCGGACGACCCGCGCAAGGTCCGCGCGCGCATCCGCGTCTACGGCGGCACACCGATCAAGACCGACACCCAGGCGCGCCTGGCCCTGGCCAACATCACCGGCAGCATGGTCATCCAGCTGCACGGTGGCACGCCGGAAGCGCCGCGGCTGGAAGGTGACCGTGATGACCCGCCGCTGATCGTGGCCGACCCGTCCTCGCTCAGCGCGCTGCTGGAAAACGGCGAAGACCTGATGAGCAATATCAACAACCTGCTGCTCAGCGCCAACCAGATCTTTTCCGAGGAAAACACCACGCGCCTGAGCCGGACCCTGGAACATCTGGAGCAGGCGACAAGCGTGCTCTCTGCACAACGTGGCGACCTGTCGCAGACGCTGCAACAGTTCAACCAGCTCAGCCAGCAGGCCAATACGGTCATGGGCGAGCTCTCGAGCCTGGCACGCAACGCCAACGGCCTGCTCGATGATCAGGGTCGCAGCGTGCTGGACAGCGCGACGCAGGCGATGAGCGCGCTGGACCGCACCACCTCGCGCCTGGACACTCTCCTGGAAGAAAACCAGGGCGCGCTGAACAACGGCATGCAGGGCTTCAACGAGCTCGGCCCGGCCATCAACGAACTGCGCAGTACCCTCGGGGCGTTGCGCCGCGTCACCCAGCGCCTGGAAGACAACCCCAGCGGTTTCTTGCTCGGCCGCGACAAATTGCAGGAGTTCAATCCATGAGCCTTCACCGTTCCCTGCCGCGCCTCGCCCTGTTCGGGCTGCTCACCGCCGTCGCGGCCTGTTCGATCCTGCCGGAATCGGAGAATCTGCGGATCTTTCTGCTGCCGGTTACATCCACGCCGCAGCAGGCCAGCGAGCCTGCCACGCAGCAGGCACTGCGCATCAACACGCCGCAGGCCAACCGCGTCCTTGCCGGCCAGCGCATCGCTGTGGTGCCGCAGGGCAACCAGATCAGTGCCTACGGCGGTGCGCGCTGGAGCGACGCTGCGCCGGTGCTGCTGCGCGATCGGCTGATCGAGGCCTTCCAGCGCGACGGCCGCATGCCTTCGGTGAGCAATGAAGACGTCAACCTCTATGCCGACCTCAGCCTGCACAGCGATCTGCGCGCCTTCCAGGCCGTCTATGTCGACGGCAAACCGGAAGTGGTCGTGACCCTCGATGCGCGACTGGTCGATCGGCACAACCAGCGCACCCTCGCCAACCGCCGTTTCGAAGTGCGGCAGCCGAGCACCGGCACCGACGTCGAACGCGTCGTCGAGGCGTTCGGCCAGGCCGGCGACCGGCTCAGCGCCGACGTACTGCAATGGACCCTCGAACACGCCCGCACGCTCGACTGAGCCCACGCGGCGCCCGACGGGCCGGCTAATCGTCGCCGGCTTGATCTGAGTGAGCGCATTGTCAGCCAAACAGTTCTAGGATGGCTTCGACTCTCCTCATCCGGAGCGATACATGAACCTGGCTCTCTCGCGCACTGCGCTCAAAACCCTGGCGATCGTCGGTGTCGCCGCCGTGATCGCCCTGCTGGTCTGGAGCGAGCTACGGCCCCAGGGGCTGGGCGATGCCTTCGCCAGCGGCAACGGCCGCATCGAGGCCACCGAAATCGACGTCGCCACCAAGAGCCCGGGGCGGGTGCTGGAGATCACCGTCGATGAAGGCGACTTCGTCCAGCCGGGCCAGGTGCTGGCGCGCATGGACACCGAGGTGCTGGAGGCCCAGCTGAACCAGGCGCGAGCGCAAGTCCGCCAGGCCGAAAACGCCATCCTCACCGCACAGGCCATGGTGGCCCAGCGGGAAAGCGAGAAGGCCACTGCCGAGGCATTGGTGGTCCAGCGCCGCGCTGAACTGACGGCGGCGCAGAAACGCTACCAGCGCACCGAAACCCTGGTCGCGCGCAACGCCATGGCGCGACAGCAGCTCGATGACGATCTCGCCAGCATGCAAAGCCTGCAGGCGGCGCTGGCCGCAGCGCGTGCGCAAGTCTTATCGACCGAGGCCGGCATCGCCGCGGCCAAATCGCAGGTGGTCGAGGCGGAGTCCGCGGTCGAGGCCGCACGGGCGAGCGTCACACGGCTGCAGGCGGACATCCGCGACAGCGAGCTGAAGACCGACCGCGCGGCCCGCGTGCAGTACCGCGTGGCGCAACCGGGCGAGGTGCTCGGCGCCGGCGGCAAGCTGCTCAATCTGGTGGACCTGACCGACGTCTACATGACCTTCTTCCTGCCCGAACGTCAGGCCGGTCGCGTGGCGATCGGCGCCGAGGTCCGCCTGGTGATCGACGCCGCACCGCAGTACGTGATCCCCGCCAAGGTCAGTTATGTGGCCAGCGTGGCGCAATTCACGCCGAAGACCGTTGAAACCGAAAGCGAGCGCGAGAAGCTGATGTTCCGGGTCAAGGCGCGGATCGATCCCGAGTTGCTGAGAAAGCACATGGAGCAGGTCAAGACCGGCCTGCCGGGCGTCGCCTACCTCAAGCTGGACGCGGACGCCGAATGGCCGGCGCACCTGCAGATCAATGTCGGCAGATGAACCAGTCCCCTGCCCCGGTCGCCGAGATCAGCGGCGTAAGCCTGCAGTACGGCAAGACCCGCGCGCTGGATGACCTCAGCCTGAGCCTGCCGGCACGCTGCATGGTTGGCCTGATCGGTCCGGACGGCGTCGGCAAGTCCAGCCTGCTGGCGCTGATCGCCGGTGCGCGCAAGCTGCAGCAGGGCCATGTGCAGGTGCTCGACGGCGACATGGGCGATGCCGGCCACCGCCGCGCGGTCTGCCCGCGCATCGCCTACATGCCCCAGGGCCTGGGCAAGAACCTCTACCCGACGCTGACGGTGTTCGAGAACCTCGAGTTCTTTGGCCGGCTGTTCGGCCAGGACGCCGCCGAGCGGCGCTGGCGCATCGCCGAGCTGACCCGCAGCACGGGCCTGGCGCCCTTCGTCGAGCGCCCGGCGGGCAAGCTCTCCGGCGGCATGAAGCAGAAGCTCGGCCTCTGCTGCGCGCTGATCCACGACCCCGACCTGTTGATCCTCGACGAGCCCACCACCGGCGTCGACCCGCTGTCGCGTGCGCAGTTCTGGGAGCTGATCGAGCGCATCCGCAGCGAGCGCCCGCAGATGAGCGTGCTGGTGGCCACCGCCTACATGGACGAGGCGCAGCGCTTCGACCATCTGGTGGCGATGGACGCCGGCCAGGTGCTGGCCACCGGCACGCCGGCCGAACTCCTGGCGCGCACCGGCAGCGACTCCCTGGAGCAGGCCTTCATCCGCCTGCTGCCGGAAGCCAAGCGCAGCGGGCACCGCGAGCTGATCATCCCGCCGCAGCCGGCGAGCGACAGCATCGCCATCGAGGCCCACGGGCTGACCATGCGCTTCGGCGATTTCGTCGCCGTGGACCGGGTCAATTTCCGCATCGCCCGCGGCGAGATCTTTGGTTTCCTCGGCTCCAACGGCTGCGGCAAGACCACCACCATGAAGATGCTCACCGGCCTGCTGCCCGCCAGCGAGGGCGAGGCGCTGCTGTTCGGCAAGCCGGTGGACCCGCACGACATGCAGACCCGCCAGCGCGTCGGCTACATGTCCCAGGCCTTCTCGCTGTACAGCGAGCTGAGCGTGCGACAGAACCTCGACCTGCACGCGCGGCTGTTCCACCTGCCGGCAGAGCGGCGCGACGCGCGGGTGCAGGAGATGCTCGAACGCTTCGACCTCACCGGCGACGCCGAGAGCCTGCCCAGCAGCCTGCCGCTGGGCGTGCGCCAGCGCCTGTCGCTGGCGGTGGCGGTGATCCACAACCCGGAGATCCTGATCCTCGACGAACCCACCTCCGGGGTCGACCCGGTCGCCCGTGACGGCTTCTGGGAACTCCTGGTGCAGCTGTCGCGCGAGGACGGCGTGACCATCTTCATCTCCACCCACTTCATGAACGAGGCGCTGCGCTGCGACCGCATCTCGCTGATGCACGCCGGGCGAGTGCTCGACAGCGACACGCCGCAGGCGCTGATGGCCAAGCGCGGGCTGCCGACGCTGGAACAGACCTTTATCGCCTACCTGGAGGAAGCCGCCGCCGCACAGGCGGGCGAGCAGCCGGCAACGCCGCCCGCCGCACCGAGCAAGCCCACCCAGGCCACAGGCAATAACGGACGCCAGGCCCGCTTCAGCCTGCGCCGTCTGCTCAGCTACACCCGCCGCGAAGCCATGGAGCTGCGCCGCGACCCGATCCGCGCGACGCTGGCAATGCTCGGCAGCGTGCTGCTGATGTTCATCATGGGTTACGGGGTCAGCTTCGACGTGGAGAACCTGACCTACGCCGTGCTCGACCGTGACCAGACCACCACCAGCCAGCACTACCTGCTGAACATGGCCGGCTCGCGCTACTTCATCGAGAAGGCGCCGCTGGCCAACCATGCCGAGCTGGACCAGCGCATGCGCAGCAACGACATCAGCCTGGCCGTGGAGATTCCGCCGAACTTCGGCCGCGACCTCAAGCGCGGCGCGGTGCCCCAGGTCGCGTTCTGGATCGATGGCGCCATGCCGATGCGCGCCGACACCATCAAGGGCTATGTGCAGGGCATCCACCTCAACTACCTGCAGCAGCTGGCCCGCGAGGCCGGTGTCGAAGGGCAGCTGGCACCGGCCGATGTCGCCATCCGCTACCGCTACAACCCTGACGTGCAGAGCCTGCCGGCCATGGCGCCGGCGATGATCCCGCTGCTGCTGATGATGATCCCGGCGATGCTCACCGCCCTCGGCGTGGTGCGCGAAAAGGAACTGGGCTCGATCACCAACTTCTACGTCACCCCGACCACCCGCCTGGAATTCCTGCTCGGCAAGCAGCTGCCCTATATCGCGCTGGGCATGTTCAACTTCGCCACCCTGGTGCTGCTGACGGTGTTCGTCTTCGGCATTCCAGTCAAGGGCAGCGTCCTCACCCTCTGCCTCGGCGCGCTGCTCTACGTCACCTGCGCCACCGGCCTGGGGCTGCTGATGTCAGCGATCCTCAACAGCCAGATCGCGGCGATCTTCGGCACCACCATCGTCACCCTGCTGCCGGCGATCCAGTTCTCCGGACTGATCCACCCGGTCTCGGCGATGGAGGGCGCCGGCGCCTTCATCGGCAAGCTCTACCCGACCAGCCACTTCCTGATCATCAGCCGCGGGGTATTCTCCAAGGCGCTCGGGCTGGCCGAGCTGTATCCCTATTTCATTCCCATGCTGCTGGCCATTCCGCTGCTGACCCTGCTCAGCGTCGCCGGCCTGCGCAAGCAGGAGAAATGACATGGGCGGCCTGCGACGCAAGCTCGGCAACATCTTCCAGCTCGGCCTCAAGGAGCTGCGCAGCCTTTACCGCGACCCGGCGATGCTGGTGCTGATCATCTATTCGTTCACCGTGGCGATCTACGAAGGCGCCACGGCAATTCCCGAGGCGCCGCACCGCGCCAGCATCGCAGTGGTCGACGAGGACCGCTCGCAGGCGTCGCTGCGCATCATCAACGCCTTTCAGCTGCCCTACTTCATCGAGCCGAAGGCCATCAGCCATCAGGAGATGGACAGCGGCATGGACGACGGCCTCTACACCTTCACCCTGAACATCCCGCCGCGCTTCCAGCAGGACCTGCTCGCCGGCCGCCAGCCGACCATTCAGCTCAACGTCGATGCCACCCAGGTCAGCCAGGCCTTCACCGGCGCCGGGCACATCCAGCAGATCATCGCCAGCGAGACCGCCGAGTTCGTTCGCCGCTACCGCAGCGAAGACGCGCTGCCGGTCGAAGCGGTGGTGCGCACCGCGTTCAACCCCAACCTCAGCCGTGCCTGGTTCGGCGCGGTGAACGAGGTGATCAACCAGATCACCATGCTGGCGATCATCCTCACCGGTGCGGCGCTGATCCGCGAGCGCGAGCACGGCACCATCGAGCACCTCCTGGTGATGCCGGTGACGCCGTTCGAGATCATGGTCGGCAAGGTCTGGGCGATGGGTCTGGTGGTGCTGGCGGCAGCGGCGTTCGCCCTGCGCTTCGTCGTCGAGGGCTGGCTGGACATCCCGATCCAGGGCTCGCTGTGGCTGTTCGCCGGCGGCGCGGCGCTGCACCTGTTCGCCGCCACCTCCATGGGCATCTTCTTCGGCACGGTGGCGCGCTCCATGCCGCAGCTGGGCCTGCTGGTGATCCTCACGCTGATCCCGCTGCAGATCCTCTCCGGCGGCGTGACGCCGCGCGAGAGCATGCCGGAGCCCGTGCAGAACATCATGCTGGTGGCGCCGACAACGCATTTCGTCGAACTGGCGCAGGCGATCCTGTTCCGCAGCGCCGACGTGGCCATCGTCTGGCCGCAGCTGCTGGCGCTGGCGGTGATCGGCGCGGTGTTCTTCGTCGGTGCGCTGTCGCGGCTGCGCAAGTCGCTGCACTAGCGTTGACCGCCAGCTCGGGACCTTACCCTCCCGAGGTTTTCCACGTCTCGCCAGCCCCCATGCTGGACAGATCGGTTTCGCCAGGCGTGCCTGACAGCTGCGGCGGCAGGCCCGCAGCTGACTGGATCAGCGCCACACGTGACAGCATGCGGCGGCTGGCGATGCGCACAGCCGGATCCTGGCTGGCCAGCATTTCGAGCGAAAAGCTGGTCAGGGCTTCGCTCAGTTGCGCCAGACTGCGTGAGGTCAGGCTCAGCAACTCGGCAAGTTGCGCGTCGTTTGGATGCATTCCATTGCCACCAAGCAATTGATATCAAAGAGATATTACTGCAGTTTTATCCCTTGTCGACGCTGCCCCTTTGGTCGAATCGTCAGTTCATCGACACAGGCCAAGCGATTCACCGTGCTGGCGCACGAGTCAAGGCACAAGGGTGCCGACGCGCATCCTCGCTCCGTTCGGCCGGTATGCCCGCTGAAAAACGCGACCGGCAGATCAACACCGTCTCGATGGCTCTGGCCCGGACGGGAATTTTTGTATTTTCGGCAGGTCTATCCTGCCGACATGCCAAGAGCCTGTAGCTCTAGTAGCGCGCCAAGGAAGCCTATCATCATGCGCATTCTCGTTACCGGCGGAGCCGGATTCATCGGCTCTGCTCTGATCCGTCATCTCATCCACGACACCGAGCACAGCGTCCTCAATCTGGACAAGCTGACCTATGCCGGCAACCTCGAGTCGCTGGCCGAGGTCGATGGCAGTGATCGTTATCAATTCATCCAGGCCGACATTGCCGATCGCGAGCGTGTAGGCGAAGCGCTATTGGAATTCCAGCCGGACGCCATCATGCATCTGGCCGCCGAATCCCATGTCGACCGCTCCATCGACGGGCCGGCTGAATTCATCCAGACCAACATCGTCGGTACATACCAGCTGCTCGAAGCGACCCGTGCCTATTGGCAGTCGCTGCCAGCCGAGCGCCGCGAGGCCTTCCGCTTCCATCATATTTCCACCGATGAGGTGTACGGCGACCTGCACGGCGTCGACGATCTGTTCACCGAAACCACGCCCTACGCGCCGAGCTCGCCGTATTCGGCCAGCAAGGCGTCGTCCGATCATCTGGTCCGCGCCTGGCAGCGCACCTACGGCCTGCCGGTGCTGATCACCAACTGCTCGAACAACTACGGGCCCTATCACTTCCCCGAGAAGCTGATCCCGCTGGTGATCCTCAACGCCTTGGATGGCAAGCCGCTGCCGGTCTACGGCAATGGCGCCCAGGTACGCGACTGGCTGTTCGTCGAGGACCATGCGCGTGCGCTGTTCAAGGTGGTCAGCGAAGGCGAGGTGGGCGAGACCTACAACATCGGCGGGCACAACGAGCAGAAGAACATCGACGTGGTACGCGGCATCTGCACCCTGCTCGAAGAGCTGGCCCCCGAGAAGCCCGAGGGCGTCGAGCGTTTCGAAGACCTGATCACCTTCGTCAAGGACCGCCCGGGGCATGACCTGCGCTACGCCATCGACGCCAGCAAGATCGAGCGCGAACTCGGCTGGGTCCCGCAGGAGACCTTCGAGACCGGCCTGCGCAAGACCGTGCAGTGGTACCTGAACAATCTGGAATGGTGCCGTCGCGTCCAGGACGGCAGCTATCAACGTGAGCGCCTTGGCGCGCTGGAGAACGCATGAAAGGAATCATCCTCGCCGGAGGCTCCGGCACCCGTCTGCACCCCATCACCCTTGGCGTATCCAAGCAGCTGCTGCCGATCTACGACAAGCCGATGGCCTACTACCCGATCTCGGTGCTGATGCTCGCCGGCATCCGCGACATATTGCTGATCTCCACCCCTCAGGATTTGCCGCAGTACAAGAACCTGCTGGGTGACGGCAGCCAGTTCGGCGTCAGCTTCAGCTACGCCGAGCAGCCATCGCCGGACGGTCTGGCCCAGGCATTCCTGATCGGCGAAGACTTCATCGGCGACGATTCGGTGTGCCTGATCCTCGGCGACAACATCTTCCATGGCCAGCATTTCACCGAGAAGCTGCAGCGCGCATCCCGTCAGGAAAAAGGCGCGACGGTGTTCGGCTACTGGGTCAAGGACCCGGAGCGCTTCGGCGTGATCGACTTCGACGAGGACGGCAAGGCGCTGTCCATCGAGGAGAAGCCAAAGAAACCGAAGTCCAGCTACGCGGTGACCGGCCTGTACTTCTACGACAACGACGTGGTCGAGATCGCCAAGTCGATCAAGCCATCGCCGCGTGGCGAACTCGAAATCACCGACGTCAACAATGCCTATCTCGAACGCGGCGATCTGAATGTCGAGCGCTTCGGCCGCGGCTTCGCCTGGCTGGACACCGGCACCCACGACAGCCTGCTGGAAGCCTCTCAGTACGTGCAGACCATCGAGCACCGCCAGGGCCTGAAAGTCGCCTGCCTGGAAGAGATTGCCTACCAGCACAAGTGGATCGACCGCGAGCAGCTGCTGCGTCGCGCCGACGCTCTGGGCAAGACCGGCTACGGTCAGTACCTGTTCAAGCTGGCCGGTGAAGACGCATGAAGGTCGTCGCCACCGATATCCCCGACGTGCTGATCATCGAACCCAAGGTCTTCGGCGACGAGCGCGGTTTCTTCTATGAGAGCTTCAACGCTGCCGCTTTCGAAGCGGCAACGGGGCTCAAGCGCAGCTTCGTGCAGGACAACCATTCCAAATCCCAGCGCGGCGTGCTGCGCGGGCTGCATTATCAGATCCAGCAGCCCCAGGGAAAGCTGGTGCGTGTGGTAGCCGGAGAAGTGTTCGACGTAGCCGTCGATCTGCGTCGCAGCTCGCCGACGTTCGGGCGCTGGGTCGGCTGCCATCTGAGCGCGCAAAACCAGCGTCAGCTGTGGATTCCCGAAGGCTTTGCGCATGGCTTCGTGGTGCTCAGCGAGAGCGCCGAGTTCCTCTACAAGACCACCGATTACTACGCGCCGGCCCACGAGCGCTCGCTGCTCTGGAATGATCCGCAGATCGGCATCGACTGGCCCTTCGAGGAACCGCCCCAGCTGTCGCAGAAGGACATCGACGGCAAGGTGCTCAGCGAAGCGGAGCTGTTTGCGTGAAGATCCTCATCACCGGCAGCACGGGACAGCTGTCCCAGGAGCTGCAACGGGCACTCGCCGGTGATGGAAAGGTTCTCGCCCTGGGTCATCACTCGCTGGACCTGGCACAGCCGGGCCAGATCCGCCAGCAGGTACGCCTGCTACGTCCCGACCTGATCATCAACGCCGCGGCCTACACCGCGGTGGACGCTGCACAGAGCAAGCGTGAGCAGGCCTATGCGGTAAACGCCATCGGACCTGGGGTGCTGGCCGAAGAAGCGGCACGCCTGGGAATACCGCTGGTGCACTACTCCACTGACTACGTGTTCTCAGGTGTCAAGCCGACGCCGTATCTGGAAGAGGATCGGCCCGCTCCGCTGAGTGTCTATGGCGCAAGCAAGCTGGCCGGTGAAGAAGCCATCCAGGCGGTGGGCGGGCAACATCTCATCCTGCGCACCAGCTGGGTCTATTCGAAGCACGGGCGCAACTTCCTGCTGACCATGCAGCGCTTGCTGCAGGAGCGCGACACGCTTTCAGTGGTCGATGACGAGATCGGCTCACCCACCTGGGCCGGCACCATTGCCTCGGTTACCGCCGAGCTGGTGCGCAAGTGGCGAAACGGCGAGGGCAGTGCCAGCGGGCTTTACCACCTGACAGCCAGTGGTGAAACGTCCTGGTATGGGTTCGCCTGCAGCATCGCCGATGATCTCCGCCAGCAGGGCCGGTTACGGGCCAGACTCACCCCCATTCACTCGAAGGACTACCCCACCGCCGCCCAGCGTCCACTTAACTCGCGGCTGGACTGCACGCGGCTGCAGCGCGACTGGGGCGTGGGGCTGCCGGACTGGCAGACCGCCCTGCAGCAGTGCCTTGGCGAACAATCCGCTGACCCGGTTCAGCAGGACCTGAAGGCTGCGCAAGGCGTCTGACAGGCGCATCGTCAGAGCCGGATGACCAGTCGCATGACACGCGCTTCTGCAGCTCCAGCGAGGCCATGAACGTGCATAATGTGCCCGAACCACAGGCGCACCTGCATGACCTCACCCGTATCTCCCCGGCGCCCACGCTGGCGCAACCTGGCCCTGCTGGCCCTGCTGCTCGCGCCGCTGCTGTGGCCATTGCAACAGCTGGCCGAGCGTTACTACAGCAACGAGCTGATCGAGCAGAACCGCCAGACCCTCGATCTCTACGTGGCCAACCTGCTCGGCTCGCTGCGCCGCTATGAGGTACTGCCCCGCATCCTTGGCGACCTGCCGACCTTGCGCACCGCGTTGCGCGAGGGAGACAACCCGGCCACCAAGGACCAGGCCAATCGGCTGCTCGATCAGCTGCGCAAGGAAACCGGCGCGGACGTCATCTACCTGATGGCGCCGGATGGCACCACGCTGGCCGCCTCGAACTGGAATGAAGAAGACAGCTTCGTCGGGCGCAATTTCGCCTTCCGACCCTATTTCCGCGAAGCCATGGCCGGCAAGCTTGGCCGGTTCTTCGGCTTGGGCACCACTTCCGGCAAACGTGGCTACTATTTTGGCGCCGCTGTGCGCGATGGCGATGAGCTGCTTGGCGTGCTGGTGGTCAAGGTCGATCTGGACCACACCGAAACGCTCTGGGGCAGCACCCCTGAGCAGCTGATGGTGACCGACAGCTTTGGCGTGGTCATCCTTACCTCCAGACCGGACTGGCGCTTCCATGCCAGCCGAGCCCTGGATCATGAGGAACGCGAGCAGATCGCCTCCGAACGACCCTATCCGACCCTCGAGCCGAGGGACCTCACCCTCGACATCGATGCCTGGCTGATCCAGAGCCGCGAACTCAAGGAAACCGGCTGGACCGTTCGCATCCTTGCCCCCATCAGCCTGGTCGAGCGGCCCGTACAAACCGTCGTGGCGATAGGTGCGGCGACCCTGGCCACCCTGCTCCTGCTCATCGGCCTGCTGATGCAGCGTCGCCGCCATTATCTGGAACGCATCGCATTGGATGCCAAGGCCCGCCAGCAGCTGGAGCTGCGTGTGCAGCAGCGAACCCAGGATCTTGAGGCACTGAACAGCCGGCTCAAGCAGGAGGTCCTGGAGCGCGAGCAGGCGCAGCAGGAGCTGGTCCGCGCCCAGGATGAGCTGCTCCAGGCCGGCAAGCTCTCGGCGCTGGGCACCATGTCCGCCAGCATCAGCCATGAACTCAATCAGCCGCTCGGGGCGATTCGCAGCTATGCGGACAATGCGGGCGTGCTGCTCGATCAGCAGCGCAGCGAAGAGGCCCGCGACAATCTACGGCTGATCAGCGAGCTGACGGCGCGCATGGCTTCGATCATTGCCCATTTGCGCGCCTTTGCCCGCCGCGACCGTCATGCACCCGAACGGGTCGCGCTGCAGCCGGCGCTCGATGATGCCCTTGCGTTGCTGGCCAAGCGGCGCCAGGCCATGGGCGTGGAGCTGATTCGCGACCTGCCGGATGCAACGCTATGGGTACAGGCCGGCGAAACGCGGCTGCGGCAGATCATCTCCAATCTCCTGGCCAACGCCCTCGATGCGCTGGTGGAGCGGCCTCCGGTGCGGCGCATCTGGCTACGTGCCGAACGCCAGGGCGACGGCGTGCTGTTGACCCTGCGCGACAACGGCCCGGGCTTTTCCGGCGAGGCGCTGCAACGCGCCCGCGAACCCTTCTTCACCACCAAGACCAGCGCCCAGGGGCTGGGCCTCGGCCTGGCCATCTGCGATACCCTGGCACGCGCCCTGGACGGCGAACTGACCCTGACCAACCATCCAGACGGCGGCGCCCAGATCAGCCTTCATCTGCATTCGGCCGACCCCGGCGTCGTCTTTCCAAGCGAGGACTAGCATGACCCATACGATCGACCCGCATGTCCAGGTCGTCCTGGTCGACGATGATCCGCACTTGCGCAAGGCGCTAAGCCAGACGCTCGACCTCGCCGGCCTCAAGGTGCTGGGTCTCGGTGATGCGCGGGGACTGGCCGGCTTGCTCCCGGCAGACTGGCCCGGCGTGGTGGTCAGCGATATCCGCATGCCGGGCATCGACGGCCTGGAGCTGCAACAGCAGCTGCACAGGCTCGACAGCGAGTTGCCGGTGCTGCTGATCACCGGCCACGGCGACATCCAGCTGGCGGTGCAGGCGATGCGCGCCGGCGCCTACGACTTTCTGGAAAAGCCCTTTCCCAGCGATGCGCTGCTCGACAGCGTGCGGCGGGCGCTCGCCCTGCGCCAGCTGGTGCTGGACAACCGCAGCCTGCGCCTGGCGCTGGCCGACCGGCAGCAGCTGTCGACCCGCCTGCTTGGCCAGTCGCCGGCCATGCAGCGCCTGCGCGACCAGATCGGCGCACTGGCCGGCACCCAGGCGGACGTCCTCATCCTTGGCGAAACCGGCGCCGGCAAGGAAGTCGTCGCCCGTGCCTTGCACGACCTGTCGAGCCGTCGCAGCGGGCCGTTCGTCGCGATCAATGCCGGGGCGCTGGCCGAGTCGGTGGTCGAAAGCGAACTGTTCGGACATGAGGCCGGCGCCTTTACCGGCGCCCAGAAGCGCCGCATCGGCAAGTTCGAGTTTGCCAACGGCGGCACCCTGTTCCTCGATGAAATCGAAAGCATGAGCCTGGATGTGCAGGTAAAGCTGCTGCGCATGCTCCAGGAGCGTGTGGTAGAGCGCCTGGGTGGCAACCAGACGATACCGCTCGACATTCGGGTCATTGCCGCGACCAAGGAAGACTTGCGCCAGGCCGCGGACCAGGGGCGCTTTCGTGCCGACCTCTACTACCGCCTGAACGTTGCGCCCCTGCGCATCCCGCCTCTGCGCGAGCGTAGCGAGGACCTGCTGTTTCTCTTCCAGCATTTCTCCGAAACGGCTGCCAACCGTCACGGGCTGACGATCCGGGAGCTGCGACCGGACCAGCGCGCCCAGCTGCTACGCCACACCTGGCCAGGCAACGTACGCGAGCTGCAGAACACCGCCGAACGCTTCGCCCTGGGCCTGGATCTGGGCCTCGACGACCCCGGCCGCCCGGCCGAAAGCACCCCCGGCGTCGCGGGCAAAGGCCTGGGCGAACAGGTAGACGGCTTCGAACGTGCCTTGATCGCCGCCGAGCTGGCGCGCCCGCACGGTTCGTTGCGCAGCGTGGCCGAAGCCCTGGGCCTGCCCCGCAAAACGCTCCACGACAAGCTGCGCAAGCACGGCCTGGTGTTTACCGATGCTGGCGGATTCTCGCCCGATGAAGGCGAATAGCTGGCGATTTTCCGCCAGCTCTCACGTGCGGAAGCCGTATCGTCCATTTCGGTCTGCGCTGACACCGTTGCGACACATCTTTCCGGCCTCATGGCGGACGACGGGACGAGGATCATCGACCGGGACGGAACCTGCAGCCTAGACGGTCCGGCTGAGAATCATTCATCAGTATTTCGCCCGTATAGGAGTAAACTCGCGCGCTACGAGTTGCAGGCTCGTGCATCTGGCACAGCACTTGCTCTCGCTAACCCCATGAACC
This sequence comes from Stutzerimonas sp. C6.4V, assembly GCF_058536345.1. NCBI lineage: Bacteria > Pseudomonadati > Pseudomonadota > Gammaproteobacteria > Pseudomonadales > Pseudomonadaceae > Stutzerimonas > Stutzerimonas sp. C6.4V. The sequence continues at coordinate 719,649 of NZ_JBZUBM010000002.1, read as the reverse complement.
GGCCAATCGAGCCTAAGGCGCTGCGAATCCTTCAATGCCGCCTAGACTTGCCTTGCTGGTTACAGCCGAGCTTACTGCCCCGACGCAGTGGCTCACTTCACAACAAGAGGAAACACAACAATGTTCAAGCTGACTGCCACGGCGCTCGCCTGTGCTCTGTCCCTCGGTATCGCAAGCCTGGCCCAGGCCGCCGATCCGATCCTGATCAAGTTCTCCCACGTGGTTGCCGAGAACACCCCGAAAGGTCAGGGTGCCGTCCTGTTCAAGAAGCTCGTCGAAGAGCGTCTGCCCGGCAAGGTTGAAGTTCAGGTTTACCCGAACTCTTCCCTGTTCGGTGATGGCAAGGAAATGGAAGCACTGCTGCTGGGTGACGTACAGCTGATCGCGCCGTCGCTGGCCAAGTTCGAGCATTACTCCAAGGGCGTTCAGGTATTCGACCTGCCGTTCCTGTTCGACAACATCCAGGCGGTTGACCGCTTCCAGCAGAGCGATGCCGGCCAGAAGCTGCTGAGCTCGATGGAAGACAAGAACATCACCGGCCTGGCCTACTGGCACAACGGCATGAAGCAGCTGTCCGCCAACAAGGAACTGCGTGAGCCGAAAGATGCCCGCGGTCTGAAGTTCCGCGTACAGGCATCTGCCGTACTGGACGAGCAGTTCAAGGCCCTGCGCGCCAACCCGCGCAAGATGAGCTTCGCCGAGGTCTACCAGGGCCTGCAGACCGGCGTGGTCAACGGTGCCGAGAACCCCTACTCGAACATCTACTCGCAGAAGATGCATGAAGTGCAGAAGCACATCACCGAGTCCGACCATGGTCTGCTCGACTACATGCTGATCACCAACACCAAGTTCTGGGAAGGTCTGCCAGAAGACGTGCGTTCCGAGCTGAACGAGATCATCGACGAGGTCACCGTCGAGGTGAACAAGCAGGCCGATGACCTGAACCAGAAAGCCAAGCAGGACATCCTGGCTGCCGGTACCACCGAAATCCTGGTGCTGACTCCGGAAGAGCGTGCCAAGTGGCGCGAAGCGATGAAGCCGGTTTGGAGCAAGTTCGAGAACGACATCGGTGCTGACCTGATCAAGGCCGCTGAAGAAGCCAACAAGGCCCAGTAAGCCTTGCGAGAGGGCGGTCACAAGCCGCCCTCTCCGTTCCGACCAAGCGACACCGGCAATACCGACAGCTCAGTGAAAAGACAACCCAGCCAGGCGATACCTGCGGCGCGGTGATCCCGGGCCAGACGCCTCGAGAACAAGAGTTTTTCATTGCTCTGTCATCCCGGTCACCCGACCGGCCCATGGCGCACGTTCTGTACGCCCATCGAAACAATGCATTTCATCGGGAGATGTCATCCATGAACGCCCTCTGGCGCGTCTGGGACCACTTCGAAGAAGCGTTTATCGCCTTCCTGCTGGCCGCCATGACCTTGGTGACCTTCGTTTATGTGGTCCTGAACAACCTCTACACCGTTTTCTACAGCCTCGGCGATCGCTTTGAGGGTGCCAGCGATCTGTTCTTCGCCATGGGTGACTTCACCATTGGCCTGGCTCAATCGATGACCTGGAGTACGGCACTGACCAAGGCGCTGTTCGCCTGGCTGATCTTTTCCGGCCTGGCCTACGGTGTCCGCACCGCCGGGCACATCGGCATCGACGCACTGGTCAAGCTCGCTTCGCGCAATGTCCAGCGCTATATCGGCATCGTCGCCTGCCTGTTCTGCCTCGGCTATGCAGGCCTGCTGGCCTTCGCCAGCTTCAACTGGATCTCGGCCCTGTTCACCGCGAACATCGGTGCAGAAGATCTCGGTCATTTCGGCATCAAGCAATGGCACATCGGCATGATCGTGCCGATCGGATTCGCCATGGTCTTTATCCGTTTCGCCGAAATCTTCGTGCGCATCCTGCGTAACGAGCAAACCGGCCTGGGCCTGGCAGACGAAGCCGCCGAAGCCGCGAAACTGGGCGCAGAGGAGCCGAAGTAATGACGATCCTGTTCCTCTTTGTCGCGCTCTTCGCGCTGATGTTCATCGGCGTGCCGGTGGCCGTTTCCCTTGGCCTGGCCGGTTCGCTGACCATCCTGCTGTTCAGCCCGGATTCGGTCACCTCGCTGGCGATCAAGCTGTTCGAGACGTCCGAGCACTACACCCTGCTGGCGATTCCGTTCTTCCTGCTGGCCGGCGCATTCATGACCACCGGTGGCGTCGCCAAACGACTCATCGACTTCGCCAACGCCAGCGTCGGCCACATCCGCGGTGGCCTGGCCATTGCGGCGGTGCTGGCCTGCATGCTGTTCGCCGCCCTGTCCGGTTCTTCGCCGGCGACGGTAGCCGCGGTCGGCTCGATCGCGATTGCCGGCATGGTGCGCTCCGGTTATCCGCAGGCGTTCGGCGCCGGCATCGTCTGTAACGCCGGTACGCTGGGCATCCTGATCCCGCCGTCGATCGTCATGGTGGTCTACGCCGCCGCCACCGAAACCTCCGTGGGCAAGCTGTTCATGGCCGGTGTCGTGCCGGGGCTGCTGCTGGGCCTGGGCCTGATGGTCGCGATCTACATCATCGCGGTGAAGAAGAACCTGCCGGCACTGCCGCGAGCCACCTTCCGCGAGTGGCTGTCCGCCGCACGCAAGGCGGCCTGGGGCCTGCTGCTGATGGTGATCATCCTTGGCGGTATCTACTCAGGCATGTTCACGCCGACCGAAGCGGCGGCCGTCGCGGCAGTGTATTCGGCGTTCGTCGCGCTGTTCGTCTACAAGGACCTGACCCTGCGTGATTGCCCGAAGGTGCTGCTGGAGTCGGGCAAGCTGTCGATCATGCTGATGTTCATCATCGCCAACGCGATGCTCTTTGCGCATGTGCTGACGACCGAGCAGATCCCGCAACAGATCACTGCCATGGTGCTCGAGGCCGGCCTGCAGCCCTGGATGTTCCTGCTGGTGGTAAACATCGTGCTGCTGGTGGCTGGTGCCTTCATGGAGCCGTCCGCCATCATCCTGATCCTGGCGCCGATCCTGTTCCCGATCGCCATCGAGCTGGGCATCGATCCGATCCACCTGGGCATCATCATGGTGGTGAACATGGAGATCGGCCTGATCACGCCGCCTGTGGGGCTGAACCTGTTCGTCGCCTCGGCGGTGACCGGCATGCCGGTGACTCAGGTGATCCGTGCCGTGATGCCGTGGCTCGCATTGCTGCTGAGCTTCCTGATGATCATCACGTACGTGCCGTCTATCTCGTTGGCGCTGCCAAATCTGCTCGGCATGTAAGTGATCGCCAGATAAACCGCTTCCCTTAGCCCGGCCTCGCCGGGCTTTTTTTGTCTACAGCAAAGCCAACTCCTGCAGCTAGCCCTCACGCGGTATGTTCACGAGCCCATCGGACGCAATCGTCGACTTGTCGCTGTCGTACATGACAGGCTTCATGACGGAGCCGGCAGATGCCCGCTGGAAAGGCTACGGCCAGAAGCGCGCACCGCAATCCCGGCCACGCATCGTCTGGAATTCCGCCATTTCAACCTTGAGGAACTGCCATGAGTGACACCACCTCCTACGTACCGCCGAAAGTCTGGACACACGACGCGCCGTCTGGCGGCAAGTTTGCCAGCATCAACGCACCGACCGCCGGCGCGAGGGAAGAGAAGGCGTTGCCGGTGGGCAAGCACCCGTTGCAGCTCTACTCGCTGGCGACACCCAACGGCGTAAAGGTCTCGATCATGCTCGAAGAGCTGCTTGCGCTCGGCCACAGCGGCGCCGAATACGATGCCTGGCTGATCAAGATCGGCGATGGCGACCAGTTCGGCAGCGGCTTCGTCGCGATCAATCCGAACTCCAAGATTCCAGCACTGGCCGACCACAGCGTCGAAGGCGAACCGCTGAGGGTGTTCGAGTCAGGCTCGATCCTGGTGTACCTGGCGGAAAAATTCGGCGCCTTCCTGCCGACCGAAACCCGCGCACGGACCGAAACCCTGAACTGGTTGTTCTGGCAAATGGGCTCGGCGCCTTTCCTTGGAGGCGGCTTTGGGCATTTCTATGCCTACGCGCCGGAAAAGTACGAATATCCGATCAACCGCTACGCCATGGAGGTCAAGCGCCAGCTCGACGTGCTGGATCGCCAGCTGGCCGAAAATCGTTACGTCGCGGGCGATGAATACACCATCGCCGACATGGCCATCTGGCCTTGGTACGGCGTCCTGGCCCGCGGCGAGCTGTACAGCGCTGCCGAATTCCTCTCGGTGCAGGATTACAAACACGTGCAGCGCTGGGCCGCGGAAGTGGCCGAGCGGCCAGGTGTGATCCGCGGGCGCAAGGTCAACCGCACCTGGGGCGACGAGTCCGAACAAGCGCCGGAACGCCACGACGCGTCGGATCTGGACTGACACACGAGGCCGGTCGGGCAAACTGACCGGCCTTTGGAAGCCATCAGCGAAGCCTTACACCGCAGCCGCGCTTTCTGACTACGCGATACTGCGAATGCCCCTGTGTTCTGCCGTCTTCGGCAGCGCTTCCAGCGCGTCATCCAGCGCTTCCCCCCTCAACCAACTGTCCATCTCGCCTCGACCTGCCATCGCCAGCGAACGCCAGGTTGGCCGAGTTTTCGACCGCCAATCTGAACTATGGCGGTACGTCCCAACCCAATATCAATGAGCGTTGCTCTTGCTGCAGCCGATCGTGCAGCACGCTGCTGCCGTGGTACCCGCACCCTTGCGTGTCGTGCGGGACCGACAACGCAGCGCTCGCCCAACCCAGTTGTTCAACACAACGCGAGGTGAACCATGAAACACACACTAGTAGCGGCGTTCGCGACGCCGACCGATGCCAACCGTACCGTGGGCGACCTGATGTCACGGGGCATCGGCAAAGAGCAAATTCACTCCGTAGGTGCCGACAGCGCGAACATTCATGCCTACGACGAACCCTACTCCACCAGCGACAACACCGTGGACCGCCCGCACCACGACTCGAAGATCGCGAACTTCTTCAACTCTCTGTTCGGTCACGAGCCGCACGAAGACCACAAGCACCATGCCAAGGCCTACCCTGAAGCGGTGCGCCGCGGTTCGTTGGTGATCGCCGTTGATGTTAACGATGACGACCAGCTGGCGAAGGCGCGCGACGCACTGGAGTACAACGGTGCGCTCAATATCAACGACAACGGTGCCGGTGCGGGCTCGACCCCTGGCCATTCCGGAGCAACCAGCCCCTATGCCGGCGCAACCGGCGGTGACAGTCACCTGGACAAGCATTTCGTTGGGTCCGCCAGCCATGCAGGCCATTCGGCTGATACCCATCGCGATACAACCGCCCCGGTTACCGGGACAACCAGTACAGCGGCAACAGACCGTACCGCTGAAACCCATACAGACTCAGGCGATACCGGCCGCTACGATGTGGGCACGGCGGCCAAACGGGCCGGCACCGACTACCCGGAAAACACCGGCACCGCATCCCCGACCGGTGGCGGCTTTGCCAGCGAGACAGTCGGCACTCGCCACGCGACGGAAAGCCTGGCCCCCACCCATGCGGGCACCTGCACAGACCGGATCTGCGTGATCAAGCGGTAAAACGCCGACCGCTGTGCGATCACGGGCCGCGCCATGCGGCCCGTGTGTTATCAACCGGCTTTAGCGAGCCGCCCACCTTCCCTTAGCGCTTGTCCAGCGCGCACCGCAGCCCAACGGTACCGACTGCCAGCGCCACGCAATCTTCCGTCAGCCCCAACGCGGCATTGACATACGGCTCGGCCTGATAGGGTTTGCGCAAGGCTAGCCCAACCTTCGACGCGACCAGCGCGGCCGTTGCGCCGACCAATGCTGGAAGCCAAATCGGCTGTCGCCGTGCGCTGGCCAGCGCCGCAGCGGTCACGCCACCTGATACCGCGCGAAACATCATTGATGGAAGGATGGTCCGATCCGGCGCGAAGGGCATCTTGTCGCCCAGCAGCTCGCCCGCCGCCATGGGTATCAGAAACTGCTGCGCGCGGTGTGATGCCAGGGTACGCGCCGGTTCATCCGCCTGGTCGATATCGTCACGCGCGGCCAGCGCCCGGCTGGTCATGGTGGGCCCCAGCGTGCTGCGCATGCCAGTTACCAGACCAAGCGCCAGGGCGCCCCATAAAAGATTGCTCGAAATAGTCATGCTCAGTCTCCCGGTTGCTCTAATGTGCGACCGGTGCCGGGCTCGTACGGTTCATCTGCAGCTCCGAGTGGTCAGCTGGCCTGCCGGCGCCACACCGCTAGCCTTTCGCCGCCGCAAACTTCTCCACCAGCCTGGTTTCACCCGCCACGATAAGGATGTCGCCCGGATGGATCAGGGTTTCCGGCTTGGCGTAGATGAAGTCTTCATGGGCCCTCTTTACCCCGACGATGGTGACCCCGTAGCGCCGATGCACGCCGGAATCGGCCAGGGTCTTGTCATGGATGCCGCGCGGCGCGCTGGTGGAGGCAATGGCGAAGCCGTCGTCGAACTCGATGAACTCGAACATCTTGCCGGTAACCAGGTGTGCCACGCGTTCGCCCATGGAGGTCTCCGGGTATACGACGTGATGGGCGCCGGTGCGCTCGAGGATCAACCCGTGGCGCTTGCTCAGGGCCTTGGCCCAGATGTCCGGCACGCCCAGCTCCTGCAGGGCGAGCACGGTCAATACGCTGGCCTCGAGATCGGTACCTATGCTGACCACCACATGGCGGAACTGGTCGACCCCCAGCTGACGCAACGCGCGGACGTCGGTGGAGTCGGCCTGGGCCACGTGTGTCAGCACGTCGACCCACTGCTGCACGTTCGCGCTGTTGCTGTCGATGCCCAGCACTTCGTGCCCCATGGACGTAAGCGAGTCGGCGACGGCCGAACCGAATCGCCCCAGGCCGATGACCGCAACGCTGTCGTTCTCGAATCTCTTGCCGAACAGGTTATCCAACAATGGGGCGCTCCTCCGGGTAGCGGTAGTGTTTGGTCACGCTGCGCAGCGCAAGGGCCGTGGCCAGGGTGATGGTGCCGACCCGGCCGATGAACATCAGCGCGATGATCACCAGCTGGCCGGACGGTGGCAGATCCGCCGTGATGCCGGTGGACAGACCGACCGTGGCGAATGCGGAAATGACTTCGAACAGCACCACGCCCAGTTCCAGCCGCGTCACGCTGAGCAGGATCATGGTGCCGATGGCCACCGTGAGCGAGCCGAGGAACAGCACGGTCAGCGCCTGCCGCTGCGTCGCATAGGAGATGCGGCGGCGAAAGGCCACGGTATCGGCGTTGCCGCGGATCTCCGCCCAGATAAAGAAGAACAGCAGAAAGAAGGTCGTCACCTTGATCCCGCCGGCGGTGCCCGCGCTGCCGCCGCCGACGAACATCAGGAAGTAATGCACAGCCAGCGTCTGCGCCTCGAACTGGCCGACGTCCAGGCTGTTGAACCCCGCCGTGCGCGCCACTGCCGAGCTGAACAGCGCAGACAGCAGCTTGTCGCCGAGGCTCATGCCGGCAAGCGTCTCCGGGTTGCTCCACTCGTAGAACAGGATCGCCACCATGCCGCCGAACAGCAGCACCGCCGAACCCCAGAGCGTGATGCGCGTATGGATGGTCCAGGGCTTGCCGCGCTGGTCGCGGCGGAACTCGTAGAGCACGGGGAAACCCAGGCCGCCGATGATCACCGCCAGCATGATCGGCACCAGCACCACCGGGTCCGTGGCAAAACTCATCAGGCTGTCGGAATAGGTCGAGAAGCCGGCGTTGTTGAACGCCGATACCGCATGAAAAAGCCCGTCCCAGAGTGCCTTCGACCAGGTCAGGTCATAGCTCAGGCGAAAATGCAGGGTGAGGATCGCCGTCACGACCAGCTCGACGCTCAAGGTAACCAGCAGGATCAACCGCAACACGCCAGCGACGTCCCCGAGCCCGAGCGAGCGAGTCTCCTGCTGCGCGACCAGACGGCTGCTCAGCTGCAGGCGCCGCTTGACCATCAGGCCGAGCAGCGTCGCACCACTCATGATGCCCAGACCACCGATCTGGAACAGCAGCAGGATTACACACTGACCAAAAAACGACCAATACACAGCCGTGTCCTGCACGATCAGCCCCGTCACACAGACCGCCGACACGGCGGTGAACAGCGCCGTCAGCAGCGGTGCCTGACCAGGCCCGGCCGTCGCCACAGGCAGCGACAGCAACGCTGTGCCCAGCAAGGTCGCGATGAGAAAGGCGAGCGGGATGAGACGTGCCGGTCGGCTGGCAGCATTGCGTAGCAAGGGCAGCACCTAAAACGATTGCGAGGCCGAACGCTCGGCCATCGTGGGTGTATGGATTCTGGGTTCGCCGAGCAATAGCGAGCCCGGTAACGAGGCCGACACGATAGCAAAAGCGCATCGAAACGGCGCGGTCCGGCACGCTTGCTCGGCATTCCAAGCTGCCAGCGCCGGTCGCTGTCGCCTGCCGTCAATGTGCTGGCGATGGACAGGCCACAGGTCGCCTCTCGTCAAAACGCCAACTGTCGGTCATCAACCTGCCACGGGCGCTTTCTAGTTTCGGTCCGACCCCACCGCACCGAGGAAAGGACAATGCACAAACGCGCACTGGATCTGCTGTTCGCGGCGAGCCTGATCGGCCTCTCCGCCCCCGCACTGGCTCAGGCTCAGGCACTGCCCGGGCACGGCTCCATCGAACGGGATTATCGCGAGCAGCAGTTGGAAGGCCTGAACGCCAGGCAGCGTGCCAGTGAGCGTCGCAGCTGGCGCGCGCCCGACTGGCGGGTCGAGCCGGTGGTCTCGGTCAACCTGCTCAGCATCAACGACTTTCACGGCCAACTGTCGCCGCGCACCGTCGCCGGCCGGCCTGCCGGTGGCGCGGCGGTGCTCGCGTCCTACCTGAAATCGGCCAGCGGCGAATACACGCTGATCGTGCATGACGGGGACCAGGTCGGCGCCTCGCCACCCAACTCCGCCCTGTTGCGTGACGAACCCTCGATCAGCTTCTTCAACCTGCTGGCCAACCCGCATTGCCGGCCGTTCAGCCGCCAGCTGGACATGCCGCGCAATGCGCAGCCCTTCGCCCAGCAACGCTGCAACCTGATCGGCACGCTCGGCAACCACGAGTTCGATAACGGCAGGACGGAGCTGCTGCGCCAGCTTACCGGCGGCAACCATGCCAACGGGCCTTTCCTCGAAGACCAATGGAAGGGCGCGCGTTATCCCACGGTGTCGAGCAACGTCATCGATCGGTCCACCGGCGAACCTCTGCTGCCGCCCTACTCCATCTACAACGCCGGCGGCGTGCGCATCGGCGTGATCGGCGCCGTGCTCAAGGAAACCCCTTCCATCGTCTCGCCTTCAGGCGTCGCCGGGCTGCGTTTCGTCGACGAGGCGGACGCCATCAACCAGTCCGTGGCCGAGCTGCGCCGACACGGTGTACGCGCCATTGTCGTCGCGCTGCACCAGGGTGGCCGGCAGACCAGCTATGACGGCCCGACCAACCCAGAAGCCGACACCGTCACCGGCCCGGTAGTCGACATCATCGAGCGCCTCGACGACGAAGTGGATGTGGTCATTTCCGGTCACTCCCATGGCTTTACCAACGCGCTGGTGCCCAATGCCAATGGCAAGCCGATCCTCGTGACCCAGGCCTTCTCGGCCGGCACCGCCTATGCCGACATCCAGCTCCAGGTCAGCCGCCGCAGCCGCGACATCGTGGAAAAGTCCGCTGCGGTGATGACCACCTGGGCCGACCAGGGCGCCGGGCTCACGCCGGACCCGCAGGTCGCCGCGCTGGTGGCGCAGGCCGACGCTCGGGTCGAACCTCTGGTCGCGCGCGTGGTGGGGCTTGCACAAAATGGGCTCACCCGCACTGAAACACCGGCGGGTGAATCGGCCCTGGGTAACCTGATTGCCGATGCCCAACGCGTGGCCACCGATGCGCAAATCAGCTTCATGAATCCGGGCGGCATTCGCGCGGATCTGGACAGCGGTGAAGTGACCTGGGGCGAGCTGTTCGCCATCCAGCCATTCGCCAACGATCTGGTTTCCATGGATCTGACCGGCGCGCAGATCAAAACCCTGCTCGAACAGCAGTGGCTCGGCCAGAGCTATGCGCGCCTGCTCAAGCCTTCCGGCATCCGCTACAGCTGGTCCGCCAGCCGCCCCGTGGGCACCCGCGTGATCGAAATGCGCGATGCCAGCGGCGCGCCCATCAACCCGGCGGCGACCTACCGCGTGACGGTCAACTCCTTCCTCGCCGGCGGCGGCGACAACTTCACCGTGCTCACCGAAGGCCAGAACCGCGTCGTCGGCCCGGTGGACCTGGATGCGCTGGTCGACTACATCGAGTTGCTCCCACAGCCATTCAGCGGAAGCCTCGAGGGACGGATCGAGCGGGTGAACTGATTGAACTAGCGGTGACCAAAGGGGACAGATATTCCACTGTCCCCTTTTTTCTGTCCCCATTTTGCTCGTAGCGGCACCGTCACCCGCAGCGAAGCGGTCCAAGAGCACCACGCCCAGGCTGGCGAGTGCACACGGGAACCCTTCACCTGCGTCACTTATTCGCTTTGGTCACTGCGTAACAAGCTGGGATGCGAGAAGCCTCTCGGTTATCGATTTACGTTGTGCGGCGTCCACCTTGTTGCGGAGCAGCCCCATGCGTCTTGCCGATTTCATCCTCGATAACCTCGAGCCCATTCTCCAGTCGTGGGAAGACTTCGCCAAAACCATCCCTAGCACCTCTCCACAAATGGATGTTGACGCCCTGCGCGACCATGCCGAGCAGATGCTAAGGACGATCGCCGAGGACCTTCGCACCCGTCAGTCGACGACCGAGCAGATTGATAAATCCGTCGGTAAGGCAAACAAGGGCGACGGCAAAACGGCGGCGGAAACCCACGCCATCCTGCGCCATGACGCGGGCTTCAGCATCAACGAAATGGTCTCTGAGTACCGTGCTCTGCGCTCCAGCGTGCTGCGTAAGTGGTTGCAGGAAATAAAGAGTGGCACGGACTTCGAGGTCGAGGATATGACGCGCTTCAACGAGGCCATCGACCAGGCGCTTGCCGAATCCGTTACCAGCTACTCACGGACGGTGACCAGCACGCGCAATGTCTTTCTAGGCATTCTCGGACACGATCTACGCACCCCCTTGGGCGCAATACAGCTCGGTGCCGAAGTCTTGCTTCTGGCCGACAATTTGAGCGCCAAGCCCACGATGCTCGCCTCGCGGATTTACACCAGTGCCAAACGAGCCAACAAGATTGTCACCGACTTGCTCGATTTCACTCGCTCACAGAGCGGATCGGGCATCCCGGTGCACCAGATCGAGGTCAACCTGGCGGAGGTGTGCGAAGGCATGGTGGAGGAAGTGCGGGCCTACAACCCAGAACGCCAGATTTTCTATGACACCAGTGGAAACCTGATTGGCTTGTTCGACGCACCGCGCATGGAACAGGTGTTCTCCAACATGATCAGCAATGCGGTCCACCATGGCAGCAAGACTGCAGACATTAGGGTAGGTATGCATGTCGAGCAGGCGCATGCGGTGTTCACAGTGCATAACCAGGGCGAACCCATCGCCAAGGATGCAATCGCAGACATCTTCAATCCTATGAGCCGTCATTCTCAGTACGCTGCAGGTGAACACGGCCCGCACTCAGGGCTGGGCCTGGGGCTTTTTATCGCCAGCGAGATCGTAGCGGCACACAAGGGAACTATCGTCGTCGAATCAAGCGCCGAGCTAGGCACTACTTTTACCGTGAGGCTGCCGCTGGCTGCGCACGCATCAAGACGCGCGACTGACTGAGCGACTAGCACGGCGAGAACTCAGATCGTAGTGCGCAATCAGCGCACGAAAAAGGCGACCTAAGGGTCGCCTTTTTTATGCGTGACCGGTGCTTACTGGCCGAGCAGGCCGGCGCCCAGTACCGAACCGAAGGCAAAGCCGATGAATTCCTGAACGGTCATATCTTGGCCGTTCAAGGTCACCTTGTTGTCGGCGTAATGCAGCGAGCTGACCAGGCGTTCGCCTTGCAGCTGGAACCAGCCCGCACCGAGTGCCATACCGCTGAACAACTCGGTCGTCAGGTCTGCCTGCTGCTGCAACGCAGCCGGGTCGGCGCTGTACTGCGGTTCGCGCTGAGCGATCAGGCTGGCAACGTCGCGAACCAGGCCTTTATCGATACCGGCTTCGGCTTTGAGCGACGCCAGCATGCTGACGATCATCGCATCGGGGGTAAAGGCTTCCGCGCTCGGGCCCTGCAGGTCGGCCACCACGGACAGACGGGCCGCACCGTTAGCGGTCTCGAAGCCGAACTCGTCGAGCGCCACGGTGGGCTTGTGCTCCAGCAATTGCAGGGCGAGCGCCTGCAGCTCCTGCTGCTGAACGTCGGTGATGTTGTCGAGTGCCTCCTGCGGGGTGGCCGCGCTGTCGAGGATCTGCTTGTAACTTTCCACCAGCGCCTTGAGGCTGCCTTCATCCAGGTTGCGCAGGCTGAGGGCGAGCGTCAGGTTGCGGATGGACTGACCGTTGGCCCCCACCTCGCCGACGCGGTAAGCGATCGACTGGTCGAAGCCGTCGCTGCTTCGACTCGACGCTTCTTCAATGGAGGCGTTCTTGATGACCACGGCGGGATTGTCGTCGGTCTGGATTTCCATGCGTTCAAGCGTGATGGCCGAGGGGCCTTGGCCGAACCCGTTGACGTAGTCGTGCTTGTCGACGGTCATGCCGATCCCGCTTAGCTTGACCCGCACCGGCTTGCCATCGTCACGGCGTTGCAGGTTCATGTCGATTTCCGGCAGCTGACCTTCCAGGCGCACGGTAGTGGTTTCGTCGGCCACTTCGAAGCTCACGGTGCCGGCCGCAACGCGAACCGTGCCGTCTTCGTGTTCAAGATTGAGGGGGGCCGAGCGCAGCGCGCCTTGTTGACTGCCGTAATAGCCGAAGGCGACATCGCCGACCAGCGGGTTTTCACCGGCGGCGGCCTCGAACAGCGCTTCAGTCTGCGCTGACCGCTCGAGGCGGAAATGGCTCTGGGCGGCAACCGGCATCAACTGTCCGCGGGTCAGACGCGACACCGGAAAGGGGCCGTGCTCGATGCGGTCTTGCAGCAGCACTGTGAATTGCCGGGGCTCGCCGTCACTGTCCTGGGCCTCGATGTCGACCTGATAGCGGGCGTTACTGGACAGCAGGCCGCTTTCGAAACTGAGCATTTTGATGGCAACCTCGGCTCCGGCCCCAACGCTCATCTCGCGCAGCTGGATATTGGCCTGCTCGACCGCATCGCGGGCAGTCGATTCAGCCTGGGTGCTGGTGTAAAGGGTAGCGGCGCCGACGAGAGCCAGCGGCACGGCAACGACAAGTACGAGTTTTTTCATGGAAACATCCTGTGCGGCGGCTGGGCAGACGTCCTGTCAGCCGGTGGTTGGCAAGCGGCGGCACTCTAGCAGCGCGCCTGTACAGGCTCCAGCCCGCCATGCTGCGGGAGCGACAGGGTGAGAACGCGGCGACAGATCATGATGCCCTCACCACTGATACACCCCATAGCGCCGTAGGGTGGGCTTCAGCCCACCGTTCCCGGTTACCCATGCTGTGCCGTAGGGTTGGCCCTCAGGGCGCGGTTCAGTTACCAATTGGTGGGCTAAAGCCCACCCTACAATTCGACTACTCCGTTACGTAAAGCTGATGCCGCAAACCCACGCCCGTAGGGTGGGCTTCAGCCCACCGTTGCCCGGTAACCATGCTGCGCTGTAGGGTTGGTCGTCAGGGCTCGCCCGCTTACCAATCGGTGGGCTAAAGCCCACCCTACAATTCGACTACTCCGTTACGTAAAGCTGATGCCGCAAACCCACGACCGTAGGGTGGGCTTCAGCCCACCATTGCCCGATAAGCATGCTGCGCTGTAGGGTCGGTCGTCAGGGCGCAGTTCAGCTACCAATTGGTGGGCTAAAGCCCACCCTACGATTAGATCCAATCCGTTACGTAAGCCGATGCCGGAAACCCCACGCCCGTAGGGTGGGCTTCAGCCCACCGTCGACCGGCATGCATCTTTACTCAATCGCCAGAAGCGCAACGGCGTCGACGTACATCTCGTGAAGGCAAGGAGGCCTCCATGTCCAACTACCGTCGCAGTCTGGTGCCTGGCGGCACGTGGTTTTTTACCGTGACCCTCGCCGACCGCCAATCTAGCTTGCTAATTGAACAGGTCACACTGCTCCGACATGCCTATCGCCTAACTCAGCACTCCCGTCCTTTCCAAACCCTCGCCATCTGCATCCTGCCGGATCACCTACACGCTATCTGGACACTCCCGAACGACGACGCCGATTTTGCCGTTCGCTGGAGCCTGCTCAAGAGCACCTTCTCTCGACAACTTCCGGCCGTGCCTCGCAACGCGAGCCAAATCCGTAAGCGAGAGAAAGGCATCTGGCAGCGACGCTACTGGGAACATCAAATTCGGAACGAAACGGATTTGCAGCGACACGTTGATTACATCCACTACAACCCGGTCAAGCACGGGCTGGTAGAACAGGTCGCGGACTGGCCCTATTCGAGTTTCAACCGGTACGTGGAGAAAGGTCTGTTAGCACAGGACTGGGCGGGTAACGCAGGGCTCAGCGGCTCGTTCGGTGAGTAGGTATCAGCCAAACCTTGGCATGCTTGGAACGCCACACGCCCACTTACGGCAGCTACATGGCCATCAGATCGCGGCGTCGACTAGCTAGTGCACCATGGCCCACACGACAAATAAATCGCCCCGCACCGCTGCCCGTTCGAACCGGGCATACGAACCCGGCCAACAGGGATCATCGCGCAGCCCCGTTACTCAGAGGGGCTTCGCGCTCGTCTGGATATCGACCTCATCGCCCGCGATGGCGATCGCCTGATTATTGCTGAACGGGCGAAGGTCCAGGGTATCGCGGTACTCGATCAATACCTGCTCGACTGCTTCCCTGAACGGCGGGTTTCCGTAATGCGGCAGCGGGTAGAAATCGATCAACGCAAGCGACGCAAACGAGTCGAGATCGGGCGCGGCGCTGGGGTCATCCAGCCTCTGCAGGTACTCGATACTGGGCGCGAGCACGGCGGAACCGGCGGACTCGCCGATGTAGCACTTGCCTGCCCTGACCTGCTCGGCGATCAGCTTGCCCGCGCCGGTGCGCTTCAGCTCCTGCAGCAGAAAGAACGTGTTGCCGCCTGCCACATAGATGAATTCGTTACGTTCGAGCTTATCGACGATGTCTTCCCGGCTGGCGGTCGATACTTCCAGTTCGTCAATCACCAGGCCTGCTTCAGCGAGTGCCTGCTTGGCCGCGATCAGGTACGCATTCACTTCCTCGGCAAGGCTAGCCGTAGGAATCAGCGTAACCGTCTTGCCCTTGCACTTTCCGTTGGTGAAGGTGGCAAACAGGTCCGCAACATCGGCAAATGAAGAGGTCAGGAAAATATTCATGCCTTTACTCCGTCAAACTTTTTGAAAGGATTTGTCAGGCCGTTTTTCTTCAAATTAGAGCAAGCCTTGAAACAGCTGAGAGTCAGCCTCTACAAGTTTGGATGCTGTCATTTCGGGGTGCATTGATAAGTATCGAGCGACGAGTTGGTAGCCGAGTGAATATCCCAGCCATCGTGGGAGACAACCCAAGCCGAAGAACCATGCAGCATGGTCGTAGTCCGGTCTATCCCAGTCTTGTCCTGCCTTAGCTAGGTACGGTTGCGTCACCGAGTGACTTAAACGCTCCCAGGGTTCGGGTTCGCCACCACAGACCTCCCGAGCAAAAAAACCGGCGAGCCCTTCCGAAACAAGGGCCTGGCCTAACGTGACGCCATAACCTGGCCCATCCCAGCGGGCCACATGATGAAGCTCATGGGCGAACATACGCTCAAGAGACGCCTCGTTATTAGCTTTGAAAACTGAGTTCTCTGGGTCGACTGAGATAAATATCAGACCCGGCTCGGGTGCGTACCCCAAGTGGCCCTTTTCAGGGATGACATGCGTACTTGCCTTTACGACGACATCAACAGGCCGCAGCGGCAGAAGAGCGCTCGACTTGATGTAAGTCTCCGCTAGACAGCTTTGGACCCAATGGAGGACATCAGTGAGCGCTCCGCGAGCGTCGAGAAAATGGATATTCAATTCAGACATGCGAACAAAATACCGCATTAACCGTTCTGCTTAGCTCCTGACACTGGATGAACATCTCTACAGAGCCCATAGCTACGGCCATTTGAAGAAACGGCACGTACGCGCCACTAACCAAATACCGCCCGCCCATCACCGATCCACCAAAGCCGGACCTGAGCAATCGCCTGCTGCTCGCGGCTGACCCAGTCCCCAGCGATCTCCACGAATGGCTGACGGTGGCGCTCGAGCCAGCTGCGGCAGGCCTCATGGAAACCCCAACGTTGTGCAACCTCGGGTTGGCAGCGCTGGCCGTCGGCGTGCCACTCGGCGCCTTCGGGCGACAGCAGCAGATGGTGGTCGTAACGCCGCGCGAGCAGCTCGTCTTCCAGCCACGCCGGGCAGCTGCCAAACAGCGTCTGGCTCCAGATCATGTTGCTCAGCAGATGGGTATCGAGGATCAGCAGCTCAGGCGCCCGACCCCGCGCAGCTTCTTCCCAGGCCAGTTGACCACGAGCAATGGCCGGGATGTCGTCCAGGCAGGTATCGCGCTTTTCCCGGTCGATGAAGTGGCGCACATATTCACCCACCACCACACCGCCGAAGCGCTGCTGCAACCGTGCGGCGAGCCAGCTCTTGCCGGTGGATTCGGCTCCCGTGAGCACCAACACTTTCATTGCCCGTTCACCCTCGCGCGCGCCATCAATCGACACCCACGAAGCCACCGGTCTGGTGCTGCCACAGGCGCGCATAGAGGCCGCCGCGCTCGATCAGTTCGGCGTGAGTACCGGTCTCTATCACCTGGCCTTCGTCGATCACCACCAGGCGATCCATCCGCGCGATGGTCGAGAGCCGGTGGGCGATGGCGATCACCGTCTTGCCTTCCATCAGGGTATCCAGGCTCTCCTGAATCGCCGCCTCGACCTCCGAATCCAGCGCCGAGGTGGCTTCGTCCAGCACCAGGATCGGCGCGTCCTTGAGCAGCACGCGGGCAATGGCGATGCGCTGGCGCTGGCCGCCGGAGAGCTTCACGCCCCGCTCGCCGACCTTGGCCTCGAAGCCGTGCCCGCCCTGGCTGTCGTCCAGGGTGGCGATAAAGCCATCGGCACGCGCCTTGCGCGCTGCCTCCCAGAGCTCTTCATCGGTGGCATCGGGCCTGCCGTAGCGCAGGTTGTCGCGGATCGAGCGGTGCAGCAACGAGGTGTCCTGCGTGACCATGCCGATGTTGGCGCGCAGGCTTTCCTGGCTGACCTCGGCGATGTTCTGCCCGTCGATGAGGATGCGCCCGCTTTCCAGGTCATAGAGGCGCAGCAGGAGGTTGACCAGGGTCGATTTGCCAGCACCGGACGGCCCCACCAGGCCGATTTTCTCCCCGGGACGGATATCGATGCTCAGCCCGCTGATCACGCCGCCCTGCTTGCCGTAGTGGAAATGCACGTCCTCGAAACGCACGCCGCCCTGCTCCACCTTCAGTGGCTTGGCGCCTTCGCGGTCGAGCACCTGGCGCGGCTGGACGATGGTCTGCATGCCGTCCTGCACGGTGCCGACGTTTTCGAAAATGCCGTTGACCACCCACATGATCCACTCGGACATATTGTTGATACGGATCACCAGGCCCAGCGCTAGGGCGATCGCGCCGGTGCTGATCAGCGCCTCGCTCCACAGCCACAGCGCCAGCGCACCGGTGCCGACGATCAGCAAACCGTTCATGCAGGTGATCAGGAAATCCAGGCTGGTGATGATGCGCGACTGCAGGCGGAACTTGCCGAGCAGCTCCTGCATGGCCTCGCGAGCGTAGCCTTCTTCTTCCCTGGAGTGCGCGAACAGCTTGAGCGTGGCGACGTTGCTGTAACCGTCCACCACCCGGCCCATGACTTTCGAACGCGCCGCGGAAGCGGCCGCTGAGCGGGCCCGGATGCGCGGCACGAAGTACCAGAGCGCGGCGCTGTAACCGATGATCCACAGCACCAGCGGCACGATCAGACGCAGATCGGCAGCGGCGAACAGGTACAGCGCACTGCCGGCGTAGACCACCACATGCCAGAGCGCATCGATTACCTGCATGGCCGAATCACGCAGCGACGGGCCCGTCTGCATCACGCGCTGGGCGATGCGCCCGGCAAAGTCGTTCTGGAAGAAATTCAGGCTCTGCTTGAGCACATAACGGTGGTTTTGCCAGCGGACCAGATTGGTCAGCCCCGGGTTGATCGCCTGATGGGTCAGCAGGTTGTGCAGGCCGGACATGATCGGCCGGATGACCAGCGCCACCAGCGCCATCCACAGCAGCTCGTTGCGGTGCTCGCTGAAAAAGGTCTGGGCATCGGCGGTGGACTGCGCCAGGTCGATCAAGCGGCCCAGAAAGCTGAACAGCGCCACCTCGATCACCGCGACCACGAAGCCGACCACCAGCAAGGCAATCATCGGCGGCCATACCTGCTTCAGGTAATGTGCATAGAAGCGCAGCATCCCGGCCGGCGGCGCGACATTCGGGCTGGGTTTGAAGACATCGATGAGGTTTTCGAAACGGCGGAACAGCATGAGGAGGTCTGCTTTGTGGCGAGGTGGGCGGGCGACATTTCCCAAACACCGCTCGGGCGCGGCATGTCGGTTGGACGCCCCGAGCCCGCGAGCGTTTCGCCAACCACATCCGCTACTCGTCGATTCGCATGGGTGGGCAAGCGCAGCGTTGTCCGCCCTACGCCACTCCACGTCCATTGCCGACACCGCGCATTGCGTGAGGTGAAAAGCGGCGAAGCCTTTTCCGCGCGTCATGTCCTGGCTACCTAGCTAGCTGTAGATACCTCGAAGCGCCAAACGGATCACACATAGGGTTGACGTGTAAAACGATCGCTTTACACTCAAGCCCATGGATAAACGAACTGAAATGATCGCGGGCGCAGTCCGCATCTTCGAGGCAGAGGGTTTCCGGGGTATCGGTATCGATCGCGTGATCGCGCCGTCCGGGGTTTCCACCCGCACGCTCTACAAGCACTTCGGCTCCCGCGACGGTCTTGTCATTGCCGTGCTAGAGGCACGGCACCGTGCGTTCATGGACCTGCTTGAAGTGGACCCCGAGGATGCCGATCCCGTCGGCGTGCTGTTCGATACGCTTGCGACCTGGATGCAGACCCACGGTTCGCGTGGCTGCATGTTGCTCAGGGCACGCAGCGAATATGCGTCGGCGTGCGAGGCGATCGTCTCGCTCGTGCACCAGCAAAAGGACGAATTTCGCGCCGAGGTCGCCCGCCGCGTCCGGCTTGCCCTTGGTCAGGACGATGTGCAGCTCGCCACTCAAGTCTGGCTACTCTTCGAAGGCGCCACTGCGGCGGCCAGCGTGGCGAGCGCTTCGGTCATCGACGATGCCAAGGGTGCCGCGCTGGCGCTTCTCGCCCATGCCAGCGAGCGTCTTTCGTGAAACGCAGACTCAATCTGGTCGCCGCTGCGTTCGCGCTGACGGCCCTTACCTACGGCCTGGCACGCTTCGCCTATGGCTTGCTGCTACCGCAGATCCGCGTGGACCTCTCCCTGGATGTAACCGCCGCCGGCTGGATCGGCGGCAGCGCCTTTATGGCGTACTGCCTGGGCATCGTTTTTACATTCCTGGCAAACGGCAGGCTCGGCCCCCGTACCATCGCGGTGCTGGCAGGTCTTGCCGCAACCTGCGGCATGGCTCTGGTTGCCATCTCCAGTTCGGGATGGACGCTGGGCTTGGGCATCGCGCTGGCCGGTTTGAGCACCGGGCTGACATCGCCACCGCTCGCCTCAGCGGTTGCCAGGCAGTTCAGCCATGACGACCGGCCCAAGGCGAACGGGACGATCAACGCGGGAACGGCCGCCGGGATCGTGTTTTCCGGCCTGGCAGCGCTGCTGGCCGCCGGCGCCTGGCGCGAGCTTTACACCCTGTTCGCCTTCATTGGCGCGGGCGTGTCGGTTTGGCTGTGGTTCGCCATGCCTGCTGGCGCGGACCATGATGGAGGCAAAGGGTTTTCCCTCGTGATCCTGAAGCGGCCGGGCCTACTTGCGCTTTGTGTGAGTGCGTTTCTGATGGGCCTTTCCAGCACTGCAATCTGGACCTTCGGCGCGGACATCCTGCGCGAGGAGTTCAGCTTCACTGACGCCCTTATCGCCTGGGCCTGGATTGCGTTGGGCGCGGCGGGTATCAGCGGCTCACTGACTGGCCTGCTGACCAACCGCTTCGGCACCCGGCGAGTTCAGGGCCTGGCCCTGTCCGGAATGGCGGTCGGGACGGCTGGCCTGCTGGCGGCGTACTTCTCGCCCGCTTTTGGGTTTGCGGCCATGAGCCTGTTCGGCGCGGCTTATATCGCCTCGAGCGGCACCTACCTGATCCAGGGCATCGACCTGCTGCCTGACCGTCCTGATCTCGGCCTCGGTATTCCCTTTCTGGTCCTTGCACTCGGCCAAAGCGTCGGCACGCCGCTGTTCGGGGCTGTCCTCAACCTGACAGGAGCGACCTTTGCGCTGACGGCCTTTGCGGCGGTTGCGTGTATCGCCAGCATCCGTCCGCTCAATAAGGCCGTCGGCGACATAAGGCAGCAACCCGCTCGATAAGCAGGACGCGCTCGATATCCTTCGCTGCGCTCAGTGCCAGGTCGTGGCGCTACGGGCCAAGCGACGCTGCCAATCACCACCATCGGAGCGTTTGCAGGCTTCTTCGCTGTCGAAGCGCACCGGTGCGACAGGCATCGGTAAGGCAGCGGGACAGTTGCCGCTCGATGCGGGCCTGGTCGCGTTTGCTGAGGAGCATCCTGTTGTCCTGTAAAAGGGGCCGGAAAGGCGCCACACACAAGGGCGGCCGCTGGAATTACGCCCCAAAAAGCTAATCCGTGCCTGGCGCGCCGGTTGTGACCAGCCGGCGGCCGCCCTCGCCTGATCGATTCAACGCCACGGGCATCATTGCATGACGTGCCTCGCCTGCCGCATTCACGCAGGCCCAAATCGCGTTCGATCAGGTATACCGCAATATCCAACCAACCCCGCCACCCTTCATAACCGATGCCCTCGTTCGAATCCTCACGTCTGTGCGGATAATTAGCGCGCCCAGTTGAGCTAGATAGAAATCCGCACGACCATGCGGAATAATTGAAAAGCCTCGCCTTGCCAACTATTATCCGCACGATCATGTGGATCTCTTCCACTATTCATTGGCGAGTCTGCGAGGCGATAGGGGCATCCATGAAGATCGATATCACATCCGCCGAGCAGGTGGGTGCGCTCATTCGGGCGAGCCGCAAGGCCATGCACATCCGGCAGGACGACGCGGCGGGCATCATCGGCGTGTCCGAAAACTTCCTCGGAAAGGTGGAGCGCGGCGGGGAAACCGTGCAATGGGGCAAGCTGTTCCGGGTCCTGCAGGAGCTGGGTCTGAACGTGAGCATCGAAGTGCCCGAGCCCTTCGCTGACGCCATCTCCAAGCGGCTGGCAGACACGCAGAACAAGGCGCGGGCCGACCAGAACAAATCGGCCGCTCCCAACAGTGATACACCCAGGCAGAAGGCAAACTGATGGAACGGTCGCTCCATGTCTGGATCAACCAGGCGTCCCTGGGCATCCTGCGCGAGCGCAACGGGCTCTGGGCCTTTCGCTATGACGAGCGCTGGCTGGCCGATCCCTTGGCGCATCCCTTGTGCCCGCTACTGCCATTGCAGGCCGAAGAGCATTTCGACGGCTCTACCACCCGCCCGGTGCAGTGGTATTTCGATAACCTGCTGCCTGAAGAAGGTCAGCGACAGCTGATGGCAAAGGCCGCAGGCGCAGCGATTGAGGATGCCTTCGCGCTGCTGCAGCATTTTGGCGCGGAATCGGCAGGCTCCCTCACGCTGCTGCCACCCGGGCAAGCGCCGTCGCCTGGGAGCACTCAGTTGCTGCCCGATGCCGAACTGTCGACGCGTATATTGGCAATGCCGAAGATTCCTCTGGCCGAGCGCGCCGCCAAAAAGATGTCCCTCGCGGGCGCTCAACACAAGGTGGCCATCGTCTACCGAGATGGCCAGCTACTTGAGCCCACTGGCAGCGAGCCCTCGACCCACATACTCAAGCCCGATCACCCAGACGATGCCTGGCCGCACACCGTGATCAACGAGTGGTTCGTGATGAGGCTGGCTGAGCGGGTTGGCTTGCCTGTACCCCGCGTGCACCGCTTGTATGTACCGCAGCCTGTCTACCTCATCGAGCGCTTCGACCGCATGGAACGGGAGCATCGCTGGAGCCGCCTTCACTGTATCGACGCCTGCCAGCTGGACGGCCTATCCCGGGAATTCAAGTACAGCGCCGGCAGCATCGAGCGCATTGCAGCACTGGCCAACCGGTGCCGACCGGCAGCACTGGCCAGGCTGCGTCTGTTCCAATGGCTGATCTTCAACGTCCTGGTCGGCAATGAGGACGCCCACCTGAAAAACCTCAGCTTTCTGATGTCCGCCAGAGGCGTACACCTGTCGCCCTTCTACGACCTGCTGTGCACGGCGGTCTACGGCACCCGGGCATGCGACCGCGATCAATGGCCGGAGCAAGCCTTCCTGGCCTGGCCAATCCAAGGCACACAGCGCCTGACCGTAATCACCGCGCCACTGCTCGTCACCGCAGGCGAAGCCATGGGCATCAAGCCAACCACCGCCCGCGACACCCTCCGCAAACTGGTAGACAAGGTGCGCATGGAAGCACCGAAGCTGTTGAATGAAGTGATGCGCCAGAACGAAGAAATTCTGCAGCAGCGTCCAGAGCTCGGCGCCACGCTGGCTGGGGAGGTAAGGCTGTTAAGGAGCATCAATGCCATCGTCATAAGCGAAATGACGGCGCAGCTGGACAGGGATCTATGACACCTACACGCGGGCGGGGGTTGGCGGTGATGCAGTTTACCCAGCGCCCGTCGGTTGCGAGTGATGGTTGGATTTGATCTGGAGTAACCAGCAGAGACAGGTTTATACCCTTTAGCCCTACGCCTCGTTACTGCCGGTTTGTAGGGCTTCAGTCCACCACCCATCCAAGGCATCCTCCCGGCGAGCTCGGACCTGGCATGCATGTCTTGATCGAGGCATTGCGATTAACGGATCGCCGCGTGGACAAAAGAAGCGTTGTCCACCCTACTTCACTCGTTACCAACACCGATCCGCCATACCGCGATCGAAGAAGACGACGCCATTTACGACCTGACGCAGCCAAACGTAAGTTGGATTAGCCGAAGGCGTAATCCGACGTTCGAGGTGGTAACGCGGTTGTGTTGTTGGCGCGATGGTATAGCCGTTTCGCGGCTAACGACGGAAGCGCCTTCGGCGATTCCATCCTACGGAGAACATTTGCCATACCGCGATGACGATTCGGTAGCGTTAGTCACCGCGTCGCAATCATCGCCCAGCCCGTAGGTTGGATTAGCCGAAGGCGTAATCCGACATCCGGGAGGGTTGGTGCGGTTGCGGCGCAGGGTCAATGGATGCAACCGTTCGCGGTAAACGACGGAAGCGCCTTCGGCGATTCCATCCTACGGAGAAAATCCGCCATACCGCGATCCACGCGTGGACAAGCGAAGCGTTGTCCACCCTACGCCACTAACCCTTCGGAATGGTTTCCGGACGCACATAGCCAACGTAGGTTGGATTAGCCGAAGGCGTAATCCGACGTTCGAGGTGGTAACGCGGTTGTGTTGTTGGCGCGATGGTATAGCCGTTTCGCGGCTAACGACGGAAGCGCCTCCGGCGATTCCATCCTACGGAGAAAATCCGCCATACCGCGATTCACGCGTGGACAAGCGAAGCGTTGTCCACCCTACGCCACTAACCCTTCGGAATGGTTTCCGGACGCACATATGGCAGCATGTGCGCCACATAATCCGCCTTGCCGAGATTGATCCCTTCTTTACGCAATATCGAATAAGCAGTCATGACGTGGAAATAGAACTGGCCCAGCGTCCAGTCACGGGCGTATTGGTCTGCGGTCAGATCCAGGACCATCCCGTTTGGAAGTTCATGGGCGATGGGCTTATTCCCATCTGCATCGAGCGCATCGGCTGCGAGGCCGTCGAGCAACGCGACCGTCTCATCGATCCGCGCATGAGCATCAGCGAGCGATCCGGGGCTTTTGACAGCCTGACGTCCCTCGTTCAGTAGCTCGTTGATAGCAGGCGGGAACGCCTCTCCTCTCAGACGGCACACGGCTTCTCGCGCCTGCACACAGGCAAAGCGAACCTGAGTCGACAGCGGATACATGTCGGGCGCCAAACGTGCGGATAACAGTGCTTGCGCCTCTGCTTCCGGTAGCTGGGCCTGCGCCTTCTTTAGCCAGCCTGAGAGGGTTTTGAGCATTTGGGTATAAGTTGGGACGAGCAGTGTCGTTAGCTGCATGGGTTCACACCTTGTGGGATTGAGAGGCCACGTCGAAGAAAGTGACAGGGCGTTATGAAGCTAACCGACAGAAAGGTAAATAACCGTTCGCTTTTCCCTACTGCGAGTGATCAGCCCAAGAGGCGGTGACCCGCTTCTTTCAGAACCTGCACGGCGTTTTCGAGATTCATCGACTTGACCAAGATGTAATCGGTATCGAACGTGCTCACCGCAAAAATGCCGATAGCGGCAGCCGCGAGGGGGTCAAGGAAGGAGGCCAGAACACCCGTCTGATCAAAGGCGAACGGACCTTGCACCTTGATCGCGCGCCAACCGCTGTCCACTCGGGCTAAACCAGTTGCGACACCGTCAGTGCAGACAATCGAAAGCTCATCATCCGTCCGGGTGATCGACATAAAGCCTGGCGATGCCAAAACCTCGTTCGGCAGGTCAGCATCCCGCTCCAACTGTGCAATCACGAAGCTCTGGGGGAGTACAGAAAAGGAGTGGTTCATGTCATGTCACCTTGTGGGTAAGCGAGCGGGCCGCGACGGTACGACATGAGGACCCGGCAAATAACGGCAAGAGAATTATCGGCCCTTTTACCAAGGCGTCACCATCAGGCAGCAGCGCGTGGACAAGCAAAGCGTTGTCCACCCTACGCCACCACCCTCGCCTGCTCCGCCGGGCCTCGGCATCACGTAGGGTGAAAAACGGCGGAGCCTTTTCCACGCGTTCCGTCCAGGCTACCTCGCTACGATCAGCGTCGGGATAAACCACATGCTTGATCGCAAGTCTTCCCAATATTTGCGCAGTAGATTCATACGACATCCGCGGCCGAACGTTTGGTTAAGGGGCTGGCTTTAGCCCGTCCCAGTGAGCGAAGCGAACGGTTTGAACCATTTGTTAGCGCGCAGGTTCAATGCTCACCTACAAAGAAGTTCTACAATTCTCGGGACTAAATTTGTTCAGTGTTTCCTTTGGCTTTCCGAACCACTGCGCATTCCAACGTATTAGCCTCAAGCACATTTGCTAGATTTTTTATATCTTGATTGGCTTTATAAACACTCTTGCTTACGCAATCTATTGAGTCAACGATTTTGAGCAAGTAAGGCTTGCTTACAAAGCCAGGTAAATTAGCATAAGGCTTAACATCTAAAAGAAAGTCTTCACAATTAATCTTAGATCTTTCTAAATTTGTCCATTCAAGTTGAGCGCTGAACGGCGGTAGCGGTTCATTTATGTCGGTGCCTTTTTGTTTAAATAGTTGGTAGCCGACAGCAAATAGTATAGATATTTTCTCGCCTTGAGGTATAAGAGTGATTGGCCCTCTTTTTGCATTGCAATCAAGAATTAAATCATATTTGGAAAAGCTTGTGGATTCTCCTTTGAATTGGAAATACACATCTCGTGCTGGCCCAGTTCCTACATTCGCGATAGCAATATTTAACCCTCCCGTACCATCTGGATGAGGCTCAAAGTATGCAACTAACTGTGGTTCACAGCCAGCCATCCGTAATAACCGATTTTCACGCCAAAGCAGTACTGTAAGAATTGCGATTGCTACAGTAGAAAAACCACTTAGGACCGTTGCGATACTGCTAAGAAGATCCATAAAATATTGCTTCCTTCCATTGATTTACTGCATTACTGCTCTGAGCGCTAACGCCGTAGTTAAAGGGCCGAAAACGCGTAGCTTTTGAGGTTGCAGTGAGTAAAGCGAACGGTTTTGAACGCTTTGTTAGCCATATTTTAACCGCAATTCATCCATCTCTTTTTTTATTTGCACTTTGAATCGCTTCGTAATATCAAGAACCTTATCCATCTCTGCTGTACTATATGTTGGCATCCTTGGGTCACCCCGCCCCATACAAAGGCATTCATCTATTAATTTTTGCAGTTCTTTGCTCAATAAATGCTGGTTCTGAATGAACGACTTGTAATTTTCGTCGTCTGCGAAAAATGTCGGAAGCGTGCAATCACTAGAGAAAACTACGGTATACAAAGGTCCATATAGTTTTGATAGCTTCGTATGGATGATTTCTTTCCGTTCTCTCCTAGATTCCCTTATCTCATGTAGCACTATGTCTTTCAAAAGAATTGTGAGTATTGCAACAATAGAGCCAATCAGAGCTGGCACAGCTACTTTTCCAGCTTCACTACTTGTAAATTGAATAAAGCTTTCCCACATATTTCATATCTCGTTCTAGATGGCTGACTTTTGGTTAAGGGGCCGGCTTTAGCTGGTCCCAGTGATCAACGCGAACGATTTGACCCATTTGTTATGGCATTTACGAATTTATTTCTTCACACACAATCGTGCCATCTTCCCGTAAGTTTGGCGGATATACTTCAATTTCCCCATCTTTGGGAGCTATATGTTTGTGTTGTTCTTTTACAAAGACGCCGAACGGGCGTGGTGTATAACATTCTTCTACGCCTACCCGAACAGCTCTAGCATAGGCGCTACAACGTTATCGGCACCCGTCCGGAATGTTACACACCATGAGTTTTCAGCTGGATGCGCACCACCTGTTCAAAACACAGCAAGGGCCGGTAGTTACCGGCCCAGTCCCTCGTGTCTACTGCCCAACCTCCAACATGATCTTCCCGATGTGCTTGCTGCTTTCCATCAGCCGGTGCGCTTCGGCGGCGTCTGCAAGGGGGAAGGTGGCGTGGATGACGGGGTGGCAGAGGCCCTGGTCGAGCAGGGGCCAGACCTTGTCCTGCAGCGCCTTGGCGATATCGGCTTTTTCCGCGCGGCTGCGGGGGCGCAGGGTGGAGCCGGTGAAGGTCAGGCGCTTGCGCATGATGGGCATGGTGTCGAGTTCGACGCGGCTGCCCTTGAGGAAGGCGATCTGCACCAGGCGGCCTTCCACGGCGAGGGATTTGAGGTTGCGCGGGATGTAGTCGCCGCCAACCATGTCGAGGATGACGTTGACGCCGTTGCCGTCGGTGGCCTGCTTGAGCACCTCGACGAAATCTTCTTCGTGGTAGTTGATCACCCGGTCCGCGCCGGCGCGGCGGCAGGCATCGGCTTTTTCGCTGCTGCCGACCGTCGTGTACACGGTGGCGCCGAATTGCTTGGCGAGCTGGATGGCGGTCAGGCCGATGCCGCTGGAGCCGCCGTGCACCAGCAAGGCTTCGCCGGGTTGCAGGGCACCGCGCTCGAACACATTGCTCCAGACGGTGAAGTAGGTTTCCGGCAGCGCCGCGGCTTCCAGCAAGGACAGCCCGGCAGGCACTGGCAGGCAGTGTTCGGCCGGGGCCACGCAATATTCGGCGTAGCCACCGCCAGGGGTGAGGGCGCACACCTGATCGCCGACGTTCCAGCCGCTGACTTCAGCGCCAAGGGCGACGATCTCGCCGGAGATCTCCAGGCCGAGCAGCGGCGAGGCGTCGGGTGGAGGCGGGTAGCTGCCGGAGCGCTGGAATACGTCCGGGCGGTTGATGCCGGCGTAGGCCACGCGGACCAGCACGTCCTGCGGACCGGGCTCGGGCATCGGGCCTTCGGCCATTCGCAGGCATTCGGGGCCGCCGCCGGGGCGGTGATCGATATGACGCATGGTTTCGGCACTCATAGCTGTTGTTCCTTTCGTTAGGGGCTGATAGCCGCGTAGAGGAGACGGGTTCGGGGTTACACGGTAGTGCGGGTGAGAGGCGCAGCCAACCCTGATGGATGAGGATGGATCGATGCGCCCTGCTGAAAGACGCTGCTGAAACGCCCGGCATGGCCCGCCACCGTGCTGACAACATCCGATGCCTGGCTAGCCGTGGGACGCAGCTAAGGGGCTCAGCTGATGTGGGTGCCGAGCATTTCGCCGACCTTGTTGGCAAAGGCATCGATGGCAAAGGGCTTGGTGATCACGCCCATGTTGGGGCCGAGAACGTCATTGGCCGCGAAGCTTTCGGCGTAGCCGGTGGCGAACAGGACCTTCAGGCCGGGGCGCTGCTGGCGGACTATTTCCGCCATCTGGCGGCCGTTCATGCCGGGCAGGCCGACGTCGGAGATCAGCAGGTCGATGCGCTGGGTGCTCTCGGTGATGGTCAGCGCTTCGGTGGCTTCGCTGGCTTCAAGGGTCGCGTAACCCAGGTCATTGAGCACTTCGACCACCAGCGAGCGGACCACGGGTTCGTCCTCAACCACAAGGATGGTTTCACCCGTGCCCTGGTGAAGCCCTTCGGGCTCACGCTGCGTCGGCGTCATCTCGCCCTGGTAGGCGGGCAAGTAGAGATTGACGTTGGTGCCGACACCGGGCTCGGATTCGATATGGATGTAGCCCTTGGCCTGCTTGATATAGCCGTAGACCATCGAAAGTCCGAGCCCGGTACCCTGGCCGATGGGCTTGGTGGTGAAGAAGGGCTCGAATGCCCGCTCGATGACATCCGGGGCCATGCCGGTGCCTGTGTCGCTGACGCGCAGGAGGACGTATTCGCCTTCGCTCAGGCCACGCCGCTGTGGGTCAGGCTTGCTGCTCTGCCGAAAGCCGGAAGTCGACAGGGTGATGCGCCCGCCGTGGGGCATTGCATCGCGGGCGTTGATCACGAGGTTGATCAGCGCGCTCTCGAGCTGGTTCACATCCATGCAGGCGGGCGGCAGGCCGGCACTGAGCTCGGTCTGGACCCGGATGTTTTCGCCGGTGGTGCGGTGCAGCAGGTCTTCCAGCGACGCCACAAGGGCGTTGACGTCCACAGGCTTGAGGTGGAGGGTCTGCCGGCGGGAGAAGGCCAGCAGCCGTTGCGTCAGCGCCGCGGCGCGCTGGGCGGAGGTGACGGCGGCGTTGATGTAGCGTTCGACATCCTCTACCTGACCCCGGCGGTTGCGCCGCTGCATGAGGTCAAGGCTACCGATGATGCCGGTGAGCAGGTTGTTGAAATCGTGGGCGATGCCGCCGGTGAGCTGGCCAACCGCCTCCATCTTCTGCGCCTGGCGCAGGGCTTCTTCGGCCCGGCTGCGCTCGGCAACCTCGGCGGCTACACGCGCTTCGAGGGTTTCGTTGAGCTGGCGCAGCCGCTGTTCACTGACGCGCAGCGCTTGCTCGGCGTGCTTGCGTGCGCTGATATCGGTGCAGGCACCGGCGATATAGGAGAGATTGCCGCTGGCGTCGCGAAAGGCGCTGGCCTTGCAGGCCAGCCATTGCTCCGGTCCGGGGCGTGCCAGGCGAAACTCCACGGTGAAATCCTGCCCATCGCCGTAGTTGGCAAAGGCCTCAAGGACGCGTTTCCGGTCGTCAGGGTGGACCTGCTCGATGAACCGCTCAAGGGTGTCGAGCTTCTGCCCCAGGGCAAGCCCGAAGATCCGATCCAGGGCATTGTCGAAGTAAAGGTTGCCTTCGGGGTACCAGTTGAAGGTGCCGGTACCGGAGGCCAGCAGGGCGGCGCGGTAGCGTTCTTCCGAGCGGGCGACGGAAGTTCCATCCTGGCTCAGCACCTGCTCGGTGACGTCCTCGGTCTGATGGATGATGCAGGTCACTTCGCCGCGCTCGTCCAGCACCGGCACGTTGAGTGGCTTCCAGTAGCGCACCTCGAAACCGCCCCCCTCGGCAGCCGGTCGCGGGATGTCGTACTTGGTGATGGCCATGCAGTCGGGCGAACGGGTACGAAGCACGCGCTCCAGCGAAGCTCGCAGCGCACCAGCACCGAAGGCTGACCGTGCATCCGGGTTGTTGCCGAACACCTCGAAAATCGATCGACCGATGCAGTCTTCCCGACGGGCATTGGTAGCCCGCAGCCGCGCATCGCTGGCTGCCAGCATGATGAAATCCGGATCGGCAGAAAGGATTAGGTTGAGGTTGGGCAGGGCTTCGAAGATCGCCTTGATGTCGAGTGGTCGGTTCATGGGACTGCCTGGTGAGTGAGGTGCTGAACATAAGGCATCGCTGCCTCAAAAAAACTGCAGTGGCGTGCGCACCTGATGGTCACCGTCCAACGCCCGCGCTACCGCATCGAATTTGGCCACTGTGATGCACGGCCCTGCCAGCGCATCACAGCGTTTGTGGGTATGCGGCTCGGTCAGCGATCGCTCTCAGGTTTCGGCATGGGAATGGCTACGCTGCTTTCCACGCTGCCTGCCGTAGCGTCGCCTTCCTTGTAGAAAGGCTCCATCTCGTCCCGTGCCTGCGCCCAGTGCTCGCCGTCCTGCCCTTCGGGCCGGCCATTGGCCTCCCAGATTTCATAGGCTCGATCGCGTATACGTTGCTCATCGCTCATGTGCGTTGCCCTCGTCGCAGCTGTACCAAGACGGCCAATAGCGCGCCTCGGCTCGGTTCGGTGCTTTCGCACCCGGTATTCAGCAGAGGCAGGGAAGCGGTGGATGGTTCCGGCCTGGAAAGCCTGAGCCGACGAATGCCGGGTGGATGGGCGGCCGGAGCTCAGATGCATGCTGGTGCAACGGAATAGACAAGCAACAGCTGGCCGATGATCATCCGTGAGAGCGGTCCAGGCAAAGTGTTCGCGGACCGCAGCATAATGCCATCGCCTTCGTCGATACAGCCCAGGCCTGCCTGTGGCGCGGCTGTTGCCCATTACAGCGCCAGGCGGTCAAATGGCCGACCTTTCGTCACTCCGCCTGATGAAGGCAAGCCGCAGGCCGACATCCTGCCTGTGCACACGCCACCTGAACGCAGCGCCATGCTCCTGACCGATCCCATCACCCTGCTTTGCATCATCATTCCGTTCGGGCTGATGACGATGATGTTGCTGTGCCTGTCCTACGTGGGCATGGAAAAGGGCCATTCGTCGTTGCACTGGTGGATCACTGGTGACCTGTTGCTGGCGGCCTACCGTTCGATCTGGCTACTGCAACCCGAGGTGCTGCCGGTGCTGCCGCCCTGGCTCGGCCTGTTCACCCCGGACGCGGCCTTCCTGGGCACCACGGGCCTGCTGCTTTTCGCCATCGGCGGCCATACCCTGGCGCTGAGCCATCTCACCGACGGTGCTCGCGGCCGCGCCAGGCATCTGCAGCTTTTCCTGCTGTTGCCGGCCAGCTATCTGCTCGGCGCCTGGCTGTTGCTGGACAACGCTTACCTGGTGCCCTGGTTTCTGCTGTTTGCGCTCATGGCGATCGCCATGCAGTTCAGCGTTACGCTCAGCCTGTCGCCAAGCTACCGAGGCGCCTGGGGCCTGTTGGCCGGACAGGCCGTGCTGCTGGTGTTCCACGGCGGGTCGTTGATCGAGCTGCTGCGCGAACCCATGCCACCGCTGGCCTTCGATGGGCCGGATCTGCCAGATCTGGCCGCCATGCTGATGGATGTCATGGTGTCGTTTCTCTTTACCCTGAGCTATGCCCTGATGTTGCAGGAGAGGCTGCGCCTGCATGTGCAGCGGCTGAGCATCACCGACACCCTGACCGGTGCGCTGAACCGCCGTGGCGCGCTGCCCATCCTGACCCGCTCGTGGGCCGAGGCCACGACGCAGCAGAGTTCGATGGCCGTGGCGATGATCGACCTGGATAACTTCAAGCGGATCAATGACGAGCACGGCCATGCCGTGGGCGACGCGGCCCTGCAATGCTTTGCCAATTCCGTGGGGCTGCTCAAGCGCCGCTCCGACGTACTGGTGCGCTGGGGTGGCGAGGAATTTCTTCTGCTGATGCCAGAGACCGACGTGCAGCAAGCGGCAAGCTTTCTGGCCCGCCTGCGCGAATCGCTCAAGCTGCAGCCGCTGACGCCGGCGCTGCCCCTGCACATCGAGTTCAGCGCCGGCTTGGCCGACGCCGCCATGCTGAGCACCGACACCCCCTTCGACTCCCTGTTGCGAGGCATCGACAAGGCACTCTATCGGGCCAAGCGTTTGCGGGACCGGGTCGAGGTGGTGGAACCGGCCGATCTTTGATCTATCGCACCGGATGGCTATCATTACGCCATCACACCCTGTCGTCGGCGCTCAGGTGAAGAATCGCGCGCGCCAGCCGATACCCACGATGACAACTGCCGCAAGGCGACGGCGTTATCGACCTCGGTACCGCACAACAATTTCGATGGCCGTCATCGGCTCGGCTTAACCGCATTTTCCAGGCAGTAGATCATATGGCTGGCGCTCCCATCCCCTCCAATGAAGCGCAGCGGCAGTTGCGCGTGACGCAGCTCTGCCGGCTGGACTCGACGCCAGACGATGTGTTCGAGCAGATCGTGGCCATGGCGGCAGAGTACTTCAACGCACCGATCGCGCTGATTTCCATCGTCGACGAGCAACGCCAGTGGTTTACCGCGCGGGTTGGCCTGACGGCGCAGGAAACGCCCCGCCAGGATTCGTTCTGCGCCTATGCCATCCTCGCCAACGAGCCCTTCCAGGTGCTCGATGCGTTACAGGACCCGCGGTTTTGCGACAACCCGCTGGTCACTGGCGAGCCGGGCATCCGCTTCTATGCCGGCATGCCGTTGATCACCCCGGAAGGGCTGGGGCTGGGCAGCCTGTGCGTGATCGACACCAAGCCCCGAGAGGCGCTGTGCAGCCAGGAACTGTCGATGCTCAACCACCTGGCCAAGCTGACCATGGCGCGCATCCTGTCGTTGCGGCGATCGACCTTTATCGACCCACCCACCGGCCTGTTCAATCGCGCGCGGCTCGAAGACGACGTGGCAATGGTGGCGATGGACGCGCGGGGCATGGTTCTGGTGGTGGATGTCATAGCCCCCTCGCGCCTGAACGACATCGTCAGGGTGCTGGGCTACGGGTTCTCCCAGGCCCTGATGCTGTGCATGAAGCAAACCCTGCAGGCGCAGCTTCCCGAGGGCTGCTGCCTGTATCGCATCAGCCCGACTCGTTTCGCCTTTCTGCTCCCCGATGCGCCGCAAACGGAGCTAACCCAGCTGTATGACCGGATCATCGCGGCGTTCGATTCGCCGGTGCAGTGCGACACCATTCCGGTGAAGACCCAGGTGGGGGTCGGCGTGCTGCCGTTGCAGGCCGGGCTGCTGGAACAGGACTGGCTGCGGCTGGCGATCAGCTCGGCTGATGATGCCCGCGGCCGGGGCATCGGCTGGTCCGCCTACGATCCCCACCTCGACGCCGCCCAGCAGCGGTCATTCACCTTGCTCAGCGGCCTCTCCGAGGCGCTACGGACGGGTGAGCAGCTGCGACTGGTCTACCAGCCGCGCATCAGCCTGGTGGATGGTCGCTGCACCTCGGTGGAGGCGCTGTTGCGCTGGACCCATCCTACGCTCGGCCCCATTGGACCGGCCGAGTTCATCCCCCTGGCAGAAAAGACGGCGCTGATTCGCGAGCTGAGCCTCTGGGTAGCCGAGCAGGCTATCGAGCAGTCAGCGATCTGGCAGCAGCAGGGCGCCGGCTTCAAGGTAGCCATCAACGTATCGGCCTCGGACCTGGACGGCGCCTTTTTCGCCGACCAGATCACCGCCCTGCTGGACAGATACCGGCTGGACCCGCGGAGCCTGGAAGTGGAATTCACCGAAAGTGCGCTGATGCGCAACCCCGGCGAAGTGAGCCAGCAACTGCAGCGCCTTCGCTTGCTGGGAATCGAGGTTGCGATCGATGACTTCGGCACCGGTTACAGCAACTGGACCTACCTGCGCGACCTGCCCGCCACCACGGTCAAGCTCGACCAGTCGTTTATCCACAACCTGAGCGATGACGAGAAAGACCGGCGCCTGGTGCGTACCATCATCGACCTGGCCAAGCGTCTCGAACTGAGAGTGGTGGCCGAGGGCATCGAAACCCAGGCGGTGCGTGACCTGGTAGCGTTATGGGGCTGCGATGAAGGCCAGGGCTACCACATCGCCCGACCGATGGAGAGCGATGCACTTGCAGGTTGGGTCGCAGCCAACGCGCGGACGCTCTGAGCCGCAACAACAGCAGCACGGTGAAGAACGCGTCTCACCCATCCCTGTTAGCAGGTCGTCGGCACGAAACCCCGCTGCAACCGCTCGTCCAACTGACACAGGCGTTTGCCGCGATGCGGCGCCCCGGACGAGACGAATACCTGCTGACCCATCACCCAGCCCCGGTTGCTCATGGCGACCGGCAGATCTGGTGTGAAAGACGCAGCGGCTCGTCCAGCAACCCCAACCTTCGATGATTCAGGCGCGGCGGCTTCAGCTGTCGGTGTCTCGCTGGTCCTCGCTGGCGCGAACGGCTGTTTTAGCGGCTTCGACGTCGTCGAGCAGGTATTGCACCTGTCCGTTGTCATCAGTGACACGAAACACGACGTCAACGCCGGGGCCGCGTAGATGCTCGGGGATGTCGCTGCCCTGGAGTCTGGTCACGGTCACAGGCATGGCGGTCTCCGTCTGGCGAAAGGGTGTGAGTCGGGGTCAGCCCCGGCGAACGCTGGCAACCCGGCTCAACGGCGCGGGTTGCCGCAAGGTTGAGTCAGAGCACCGTGGACGCCGCGCTGACCACGCGCAGGGCGAGGCCTTCGTAGGGGTCGAGGTTGAAGGTCATCTCGCCGTTTTCGGTGAGGTCACCCTCGATGCTCTCGTGGATGATGTCGACCACCGGGCCGGGCGCGATACCGGGTAGCACGACCGTTTCGCTGATGGTCTCGGCACTGAAGTTCAGCGCGGTGATCTGCACGCCCTTGCCGGCTGGCAACTCATGAACCATGACCAGCAACCCCGGCGCCTGCACGTCCGGAATCAGGATCTGCTTGCTCGCCGCGATATCGTAGGCGCGGCGCACGCTGAGGATGCGCTTGAGCTGGCAGGCGAACGAGCCGGTGTTCTTCAGCTGCTCGACCAGGCTGCCGTAGAGCGAGCGCGCCTTGGGCAGGCCTTCGCTGGAGGTTTCCACCTCGGGTGCGATATCGGCCAGGTCGTAGCCGCCGCGGTGCAGCCAGCGGGTGTCGCCTTCGGTCATCAGGTGCTCGACCTGTTCGGCTTCCAGCGGCAGTGCACCGACCAGATCCCAGCCGGACAGCGCGAATACGCCGGGCTGCATGGCGTTGAACATCACTAGCAGGATATGCAGGCGCTGGATCTGCTCGATATCGGCGGCGCTGATGGTGTTGAGGTCACGAATGCCCAGCGCCGCCGTGATCACGCTGACGGTGGTGCAGGACACGCCGTTGGTGACGAACTTGAGGTTGTAGGGGGCGTGCTCGCCAGTCAGGCGTTCGTACATCTCCTCGCGGATGTGCTCGCGCAGGATGCCGCCCGACAGCGTCTGGCCGTGGTAGTGATAATGGTCGTAGGCATGCAACGTCCAGAAGTGCACCAGCTCCAGGGTCAGCTCGTCGTGGTTCTGCATCGCGTGGATCAGTGAGGCCGGGTCGATGCCGAAGGCGTGCACCTCGCGCAGCATCAGCCGCAGGAATTCGGTATCGCCGGTGACCAGCGCGTGGTGATAGGCCGGACGGGTGATGAAGTCGTAGGACAGGTCGGCACCGCCGTGGGACATCGAAGCGATGTCGTCGATGGTCAGGTTCAGCTCCTGGAAGCTGAAGCCGCCGGCCTTGCGGATGGCTCCCGCGATCAGCTGGTTGCCGGTCACAGAAAGCGGATGGCTCTCGGACCAGGCGGTGCCTTCGGCGCGGCGCTCGACGCCGAGGAAGCCGTTGGCATCCAGGCGCAAGACGCGTGCACCGGAGACGTCGATGGCATGCAGCGCATCGCCGATGATCAGCTGCTGGGCGGCGAAGGTCGGGTCCAGCCAGTTGAGCGACGGCTGGCCTTCCTTGAAGTAGTGCAGGTAGACCCAGCGCCGGCGCTTGCCATCGACGCCGGTCACGATGCCGGTCACGCTCCAGTCGGTGTCCTTGATGCCCGGCTCGAAGAAGATCACCCGTTGCAGCTGGCCGACGATGTAGTGCTTTTCCTTGAGCTGATCGACCACGGGCGGCGGCAGGTTGATCGCGTCGCGACCCTTGGGCACGTCCGGCAGCAGGGGCCAGTCCTCCTCGTTGATCTCCACCATATGGTAGAGCCCGGGGTAATCGCCGTAGGCCATCTCAGCCAGGCGGAAGTCCGCGCCCTTGCCGGTGTGCGCCGGAACGATGTCATCGATGACGATGGCGTTGTGCGCGGCAGCCATGCGGCTGAGTTGCTGCATCTCCTGCTCGGTACCGAGGTTGGGGTCGATATCGAAACTGATGCGGTCGAAGTTGCCATCGATGGTCGGCGTGTACTCGCGCCCACGCAGGCCGCCGGAGCGCTTCATCGGGCCGTTGTGGATGCCCTGCACGCCAAGCTCGGACAAGGCGCTCCAAAGCCGATCATCGCCCAGCGCCTGCAGCACCGAACCGCCTTCGGGGGTGATGATGGCAGCGGGGTAGGCGGTGAACCACACAGAGGAAATGGCGCTGGCATCTCGCGGCCGCGCCTGGGCGTAGGGGCGCTGCCAGAGCCGCGCCTGGCCGGCATAGAGACGGGCCCGGTCACGGGCGGCTTTAAGCATGGACTGGCTTTCCAGCCACTCGACGTAGGTGTTGTCTGGTGTGCTCATAACGATGTCTGGTTCCCGGTGCGCTGAGGGGAAAGGTAGTCGTTTGAGTCGAGTGCACCGGCATCGTTGCATCGGATATGCGGCAAGAAGCCAGAGGTCCGGCTGGCAGGCACGTACCAGCCGTGCAGGCCAGCAGGACGGCGAGCAAGCTAGGGCGAGCGCGAAGGTGCGCATCCCTGTGTCTCAGCCCCGCGCAGCGGTACCCGCCGCGGCTTGCGCCGCAGACGCCGCCAGCCCAGCAGCACACCACTGACGCCGATCAGCAGCGCCCCCGCACTGAAGGCCAGCATCAGACCGTCGCGCAACAGGCCATGGTGCAGCAAGGGCGGCCAGTCCCAGCTGTGCAACAGCTTGAACAGCAGGCGTACGGCACGGCGTCGCCCATCGAGCTGTTCGATCACCGCGCCGCTGTAGGGATCGAGGTGCAACCAGGTGGCAGCCGGGTCATCGAAACGCACACGCAACAGCGGCAGACGCCGCGGCAGGTGGCTGTAGAGGCTGGGTTCGGCGCGGGCGTAATAGTAGAAGTCCTCGGCCTCCAGCCAATCCAGCGAGAGCTGTCGCGCCGGCCAGGCGTCCCGGACGCGCTGTTCCAGCTTCAGTCGATCGAGGTGCGGCTGCCCCGGCGCCTCGCCAACCGCTGGCAGGACGCGGCTCTCGCCAGCGGCATCGACCCCGGTCAGATAGGCCTCGCCACCCAGCATCCGCCACTGCAGCTCCACCGGCTCGATGCCGGCGCGGCGAAGACGTCGGATGTTCCCCGTCAAATCTTGTCCGAGCTCGTCGGCCCGCAACGGCGCGCCCTGCAACAGGCCCGCGTCGATCTTGGAACGACTCTGGAACACGCCCCAGGGCTCCATGGACAGCGCGCCGCTGACCAGCCACACCAGCAAGACCCCACCGATCGCCAGGCCACCGACATGGTGCAGGCGACCGGCGCCGGACGGGTAGGGCGAGCGCGAGCCGTTGCGGTAGGGCTTCTCGAAACGCCAGCGCAACAGCCCGATGATCATGCCCAGCAGTGCCAGCACCGCCGCCAGCAAGGCGCCGTAGACCAGCGCCACGGACCAGGCTGCCTTGTGCATCAGTTCCCGCAGCGGATAGAGCCAGTGCAGCCAGGCGCCGATCAGATTCCAGCAGCGCTCGTGGCCCGTGGCGTCACGCACCACCACGCCGTTGTGGCTGGAAATGTAGAGCAGCCGATCTTCGGCATCGGCAGTCTGGACGCGATACAGCGGCCGCTCCCGGTTCAGCGCGCTGTTGCGGGTCCAGGCGTCTTCGTCGATCAGCTCCGGGGGCTGCACAGCGGCATCCCCTGCGAATTGCCGAGCGCTGGCCATGGCTTCGAGCGGGCCGATTCGTTCGATGCGCCGGCCGTTGCGGGCATCGACGGCCACCAGCGGGCCCTCGCCATAATCAAGCAGGTAGCGCGGCGAGCCTCCGGCTCCGGTCAGCTTCAGGCTGACCGGAGCCTTGCCCTCGTCACCCCCTTGCAGCGCGACGGCAGGGGACACACAGCAGTGCGCATCCAGCGGCGCCAGCCGAGCCAAGTGCTCGGCCGGGGTCAGCTTGGGATAGCCGACAAACAGCATGACCATGCCGCTGAGTATCCAGAGCACGACAAAGACCCCGAGGCCGATCCCGAGCCAGCGGTGAACCAGGTACAGGTAGCGTTTCATCCTAGAACTCCAGCGTCACGCCGGCATACAGCGCCCGTCCGTCACCCGGCGCATGCAGGCTTTGCGCGCCGTCGTACCAGACGTATTCGTAGTAGCGGTCGGTAAGGTTCTTCAGCTGCAGGTCGAGCGTCACCTGTTCGGTGAGCCCATAGCTGGCGCCAAGGTTGAACAGGACATAACCGCCGTAGGTGCCCTGGTTGTTCTCCCGCTCCAGGTAGTAGCTGGTCTGCCCGTTCAGCCAGCCGCTGAGCTCCAGCTCCTGTGTGGCCTGGTAGGTGGCGCCGGCCGCGTACAGACGGTGCGGCACGTGATCGATCTCGTTGCCCTTGCTGGTCGGCAGGCTCGGGTCTGGCTCCTCGATTTCGGAAAACTGCCAGGAATGGCTCAACCACAGGCTCAGCCCGTCGCGGGGATAGAGGTTGAGCTGGGCATCGTAGCCCCAGCGGCGCGTCTGGCCGAGGTTTTCCGATTCACCGCTGGGGTCGTTCAACCGGCGCCGCACCTCGTCGGAGGCCACCTGCTCCCAGTAGGCGATCCGGCCGTCGATCCAGTGTGCCGGGCTGAACTTGATGCCCGTCTCCCAGCCGTCATTGATGGAGGGGGCCAGGTCGGCTGTGCGCGGTGGCACCTTGTAGGCTGCCGCACCAGTGCCGATCTGGAAGGTGCGGCCCCAGTTGCCGTAGAAGCTGAGCGCCTCGATGGGGGTATAGACCAGGCTGATCTTCGGTTGCTCGATGTTGCCGTAGCGGTTGATCGCGTACTCGTTGCCGGTCAGTTCGTCGGTGAACTCGCCCTCGATTCGATCGACGCGGTAGGCCGGGATGACCTTCAGCGACTCGACCGGCTGGATCACGGCCTGCACGTAGGCACCGTAGCTGTTGTAGTCGAAGCGCTGGTCACGGGTCTGGACGACCGGGTCGCGCTCGACCGTGGTGTAGCGCTCGCTTCGGTTGCGCTGCTGCTCGGTGTCCACGCCGCCTTCGAGCGCCAGGTCGTGCAGCCAGGACACGCCTGGCCGGTAGGTCAGTGAGCTGCGGGCGCCGTAGTGCCGCTCCTCGGTAAGACGTCGCTGCTGGGGTTGCGTCCGGGAGAAGCGCACCCAGCGGTCATCGTCCAGGGTGTTGAGCCAGACCTTGCTGGCCCAGGACAGCGCCGTCGTCAGCTCGCTGTCCAGATGCAGCCCCAACTGGTTCATGCGCCGTTCGCCCATGTCGCTCGAGGACAGTGCATAGGACTGGCGAGGCGACTGCCGGGCGTCTTCACGCGACAGGTAACCGGACTCATCGGCCTCGGCCTCGTAATGCCGGGCAGTCAGGCCGAGTCGCCAGTTGGCCGTGTCCGGGGTGTAGAACCACTTGCCCGACAGGCTAGTGCGCTCGGCCCCGGCGTGGTCGCGATAACCGTCGCTGCGTTGCCCGCCAATGAAGTAGTTCTGCGTCCAGTTGGCGCTTTCGATGCCCTTGGCCAGCTGCAGCTCCTGGGTGTCGTAGCTGCCGTAACGCAGCCGGGCCTTGCCGTAATCGCCGCCAGTGCGGGAAGCAACCGTGACGTTGCCGGCAATGTTGTACAAGCCGTAGCGCGGGTCGTTGGTGCCACGCACCACCTCGATGCCCTCGATTTCAAGCGGGAACAGCATGTCCAGATAGGGCATGTTGCCGTCATTGCTGTTGCTCGGCAGGCCGTCGATCAGCAATTTCACGGCGTTGACCTCGCCTTCGCCGTTGAAGCCGCGGAACGACAGCTTGCCTGAAGTGGTGCCCTGCCCGAACTCGGTCAGCATGACCCCCGGGGCGCGGCGGAACAGCTCCCAGCTGTAGAGCACCGGTTGCTGCTCGAGGATCTCCGAGCCAAGCAGATCAACCGAAGTGATGACGCTGCTGGCCTGCAGCGATCCGCCAGTTTCGGCGGTAACCGTGGAAGCCCCCAGGGACAATGCGGAGGCTGACGTGTCGGCGCAGGAGAGCGGGGCATGGGCGAGCAGGCTGGCCGCGACCAGCAGCTGCGGCAACGTTGGGCGCTGCGAAAAGAGAAGGGACATCTCGCATGAATCCTTGTGCAGAACGAGGCGGGCTGGCAAACAGCCGGCCACAGGCGCGGCCGCGCACTGACTTCGGCGCGGCGACGGTCTAGGTCGAACAGCGAGGGGACGCCAGGCTGGCGTCAGGCGAGAGGGGATGCGCGGGGATTGAGGGCCGGCCACTGCTGCCGCGGCGATGGCAGGGTGGACGGCAGGTCGGGCAACGGGCCGGACTTGCGAACCAGCCGATCCGCAAGGCGCGGCGGATCGAAGGGCAGCGCCGCAAGCCCGCTGAAGCCAGCGCAACAACATTGCAGCATGCCGGCATGGCCGGCCTTGTCATGTTCGCCATGGCTCGTGGGCGCAGGTTCGGCATGGGCATGCCCGGCCTGCAGATGAACGTTGTGATCGGCGCCCGTATGCACCCGCTCGCCATCGACCGGCAAACCCGCCGACACCATGGTCAGCAGGTGCGTCAGCAGGGCCAGGGTGGCCAGCCAGGCGGGGAAACAGCGTCGTGGCATTGAGGGTTCCGAACAGGCGCCGAAGAAGATGCCGGAGATGATAGGCATCATCATTTCACGACGGAATTGCCCGTGCTCAAGAAAACCCGATAACCCAGACGCTACGAGACATTGCCGGCCGACGCCGCGCCAGACAAAGCCCCAGGCACGCCGCATCGGCACGCCATGGGTCTGCCGATCAGCGCGTGCCGATCACGGTTGCCGCGTCACCCGGCTGACCGGCCAGCTGCCGCTGCGCCATCTTCTGCTGCTTGTAGGCCAGCGCGGCAGGCGCCACGGGTGTCACCTTGCCGGTTTCCATCCACTTCTTCAGGCGGCTGGCGTCGGCCATGTGGGTGTACTTGCCAAAGGCGTCGAGCACCACGAAAGCCACCGGTCGGTTGTTCATCACGGTGCGCATGACCAGACAATGGCCGGCGGCGTTGGTAAAGCCGGTCTTGGTCAGCTGGATGCTCCAGTCGGGTTTGCGTACCAGCGCATTGGTGTTGCGGAAACCCAGGGTGTAGTCGGGCTTGTGGAACGCCACGGTCTTTTCCCCGGTGGTGCTGAACTGCTCGATCAGCGGATAGGCCTGGCTGGCCTTGAGCAGCTTGACCAGATCATTGGCGCTGGAGACGTTTCGCTCGGACAGGCCAGTGGGCTCGACGTAGCGGGTATGGCTCATGCCCAG
This sequence comes from Stutzerimonas sp. C6.4V, assembly GCF_058536345.1. NCBI lineage: Bacteria > Pseudomonadati > Pseudomonadota > Gammaproteobacteria > Pseudomonadales > Pseudomonadaceae > Stutzerimonas > Stutzerimonas sp. C6.4V. Next base: position 677,954 of record NZ_JBZUBM010000002.1, on the reverse strand, counting down.
CGCCCTGGCCTTGGCGTTCATCGCCTTGATGAATGCGCCATAGCCACCCGGGTAGTGGTGCGCCAGGCTTGCCGCGGCGCGATTCTCGGACGACATCAGGGTCAGCAGGAGCATTTCCCGACGGCTGACTTCGCTGCCGATGCGCACCCGGGAATACACGCCCTGCATCTCCTGCGCTTCGCGGATAGTCACCGGCAAGCGTTCATCGAGGGGCAGCTTGGCGTCCAGCACGACCATTGCTGTCATCAGCTTGGTCACCGATGCGATGGGTACGACCACATCGGGATTGCTGGAGTAGAGCACCTCGTTGGTTTTGAGGTCGATCAGCAGCGCACTGCCCGAGGCAAGCTCCTGCTGCGCAGGCGCCTTGACGGCAGCCAGGGACAGGGGAGACGACACAACGCTGCTGCAGGCGAGCAACAGACCGAGAATGGATTGACGAAGCTTCAAGAGGGACACCGATGAATTGGCAGTGAAAGAAGACGCGCCGAGGCAGACGGACGCGGCGCGCATTATACGGAAAAGCCGGCCATAAGCAGGGCCGCAAACCCTTATATTTCAGCCGTTCCAAGCAGGTTGTCCGATGGCGAGGGGCTTGCCGCTTCGCTCGCTCAGGACAACCGCCACGGCTTTGAAGCCTAGACCAGAATGTCGGCTGCCGCTGCGTCTGCTTTGCGACTCGCTGCCGATCTTCCTTTATCGGCGGCGTGACGATTCGCCGCAATCTGGCCGACCGACGGAACCCGCCCGCTGCAGACGGGTCCGCTGCTAGACCTGATGCTTCGAGCGCAACCGAGCGCACCTTCACCGCTCCGCACAGTCCAAACGATACATTCCAAAGGGGAGAACGCTATGTCCCGCTTCAGCCGCAAGCCCACCACACGCGACGAAATCGAAAGTGAAATCCAGGACCTGATGGCCGCGCTAGATGAACTCAAGCGGGACGCAACGCGTGAATCGCGCCACCGCTTCAACTCGTTGCGCTCGCGTGCAGAGTCGCTGTGGAACGACGCCGATCTGGATACCCATCGTCGTGACCTGTCCAAGCGTGGTCGCGAGGCCAGCCGCATGGCCAAGGAGTGTGCCCGTGAGCATCCGTTGAGCACCGTGGCCCTGGCCGCCGGCGCCGTCGCGTTGATCGGCTATCTGGTTACGCGTCGCTGATCGGGCCGCCGACATGCTCAACGCAGAAACCCCCCGGCTCAAGTTCGCCCTGTACGGGGGTCATTCCAGCCTTGGCAACGCGCTGCTGTGCGAGTTGCTGAGCCGTCAGCATGAAGCGGTAGCTCTGGTGGACGATCTCAACTCGATGACCGTCCGCCCAGGGCTGCGGGCCAAGACGGGTGATCTTTTCGATGCCATCAGCGTGTCGCAAAGCGTAGCTGGCATGGATGCGGTGATGTGCCTGTTCGACAGCCCGTCACTGGCCACGGCCTCTGGTGAGGCAGCCGAAGGGCAACGGCACGACCTTTATCAGGCGATCGATGCCCTGTTGTCCGGCTTGCCGAAAGTCGGCGTCGAGCGGCTGGTCCTGGTCGCCGACTTCCATGCGTCAAGCGAGAACCCTGATGTCGCCGCCGCGCTACAGCGCGTGGCGGTTCACCCGTTGCGGTGGACCCTGGTGGATGCCGAGGCCAGCGGCGATGATCTGTCGATCGAGGATTTCAGCGTAATCGAGGACCTCGACCCGGACGACCGCCGTGTGCAGCTTCGGCGCATCGCAGCCGGCATCATTGACGAGCTGGAGAGCCCGCAGCACATTCACCAGCAGATCCACTTCCGTTTCTGATCGAGCTGCGGCTCACAGGAGCTGACGCCGCAGCTCCTCCAGCACGGCTGCCGATTCCGGCCGTACGCCTCGCCAGAGCTCGAACGCCGCGGCTGCCTGTTCGACCAGCATCCCCAATCCGTCACGTGTCCGCGCCTCGCGATCCGCTGCCCATTGGCAGAAGGCCGTGGGTCCGGCGGCATACATCATGTCGTAGCAGAGGGTGACGCCCGGCTGGATCAGACCATCGCCCAGCGGCGGCAATTCACCGCCGAGGCTTGCGGAGGTTCCGTTGATGATCACATCGAACGGGCCTTGCAACCGCTCGAACGCGCTCGCGCTGACCGGCACCAGCTCAGCGAATTCGCCTGCAAGCTGTTCTGCCTTGGCCAGGGTGCGGTTGGCGATGACCAGGGCTGCAGGGCGTTGCGCCAGCAGCGGTTCGAGTACACCGCGCACCGCCCCTCCGGCCCCCAGCAGCAGGATTCGTTTACGCTCCAGCGTAACACCTGCATTGTCCAGCAGGTCGCGGACCAGACCGATGCCATCGGTGTTATCGCCCAGCAGGCTGCCGTCCTCGAGTTTTTTCAGGGTGTTCACAGCGCCGGCACGCCGGGCGCGGTCGCTCAGCTGATCGGCCAGGCGGAAGGCCTGTTCCTTGAACGGCACCGTGACATTGGCGCCCGACCCCGATTCGAAAAAGCTGCGGGCAAAACCGGGAAAATCATCCAGAGGCGCCAGCAGGGGCTCGTAGCTGAGCGTCTGCCCGGTCTGCTCGGCAAACAGACGGTGGATCTGGGGCGATTTGCTGTGGCCGATGGGGTTGCCGAAGACGCCGTAGCGGTCCATAGAATGCCTGCGCTGAGAGCCGAAAGCCCGAAGCTTGCCGCTTTTTGCGTCCAGCTTCCAGCTTCCAGCCTCAGGCTTCAGGCTTCAGCCAGTCCCGGTCCTGCAGGAAGTATTCGGTCAACCGCGCTTCCGCCGAGCCGGGCTCGGGATGCTTGTCGTAACCCCAGCGCACCAGTGGCGGCAGGGACATCAGGATCGATTCCGTGCGGCCCCCGGACTGCAGGCCGAACAGCGTGCCGCGATCATAGACCAGGTTGTATTCGACGTAGCGCCCGCGGCGCAGCTCCTGGAACGCGCGTTCGCGCTCGCCGAAGGGCATCGCCTTGCGCCGCTGCACGATGGGTAGATAGGCCTCGATATAGGCATCGCCCACCGCGCGCATGAAGGCGAAGCTGGTATCGAAGTCCCACTCGTTCAGGTCGTCGAAGAACAGCCCGCCAACCCCGCGTGGCTCGTTGCGGTGCTTGATGTGGAAGTAGCGGTCGCACCATTCCTTGTAGCGGGGATAGACATCGGCACCGAAGGGCGCACAGGCGTCACGGGCCACGCGGTGCCAGTGCACGCAATCTTCCTCATTGCCGTAGAAGGGCGTCAGGTCGAAGCCGCCACCGAACCACCACACCGGCTCCTCACCTTCCTTTTCGGCAATGAAAAACCGCACGTTGGCGTGGGAGGTCGGGACGTAGGGATTTTCCGGGTGGATAACCAGTGACACCCCAAGCGCCTCGAAGCCACGACCAGCCAGCTCGGGCCGGTGGGCGCTGGCCGAAGGCGGCAGGCCGGTCCCGTGAACATGGGAGAAGTTCACCCCGCCCTTTTCGATCAGCGCACCGTTTTCGATGACCCGGGTTCGTCCACCGCCACCTGCGGGACGGGTCCAGGCATCCTCGACGAAGCGGGCGCCACCATCTTCGGCCTCCAGGACGGCGCAGATACGATCCTGCAGGTCGAGCAGGTAGGCTTTGACGGCTTCGGTACGCTCGTTCACTTACATTCACCCTGGCAAGTGGGCGCACAGCCGCAGGACACGGGCCGAAGCAGCTGTGCTGAAACAGAAAGGCCGGCAAGCATATCACCCGACCGATTGACGGACGCGTCCGGGAAGCGTTGGATAGGCTCCTTTGTAATTGCCAGGAGTCGACATGTCGCAGCGCATCCAGTTCAGCCAGCATGGTGGTCCCGAAGTCCTCGAACAGGTCGACGTCCCGGTCGCCGAGCCTGGAGCCGGTGAGGTCCGCGTGCGCAACCATGCGATCGGCCTGAACTTCATCGACACCTATTTTCGCAGTGGGCTCTATGCACCGCCGAGCCTGCCGTCAGGTCTTGGCACGGAAGGCGCGGGCGTGGTCGAGGCGCTGGGCGAGGGCGTCGATGAATTCGCGGTGGGTGATCGCGTCGCTTATGCGACTGGCCCGCTGGGTTCCTACGGCCAACACCACACCCTGCCGGCCCGGCACCTGGTGAAGCTTCCCGAAACCATAGGCTTCGAGCAGGCGGCAGCGATCATGCTCAAGGGACTGACCACGCAATATCTGCTGCGCCAGACCCATGAGCTGAAGGCAGGCGAAACCATCCTGTTCCATGCTGCCGCGGGCGGGGTGGGCTCGATAGCCTGCCAATGGGCCAAGGCCATCGGGGCCAAACTGATCGGCGTGGTTGGCTCGGCGGAAAAGGCTGAGCGCGCCAAGTCACTGGGCGCCTGGGCGACTATCGATCGCACTCAGGAGGACATTGTCCAGCGGGTACTGGAGCTGACCGACGGCCAGAAGTGTCCGGTGGTCTACGACTCGGTGGGCAAGAGCAGCTGGGACGTCTCGCTCGATTGTGTCGCGCCGCGTGGCTTACTGGTCAGCTTCGGCAATGCCTCCGGCGCGGTCACTGGCGTCAATCTTGGCGTGCTGGCGCAAAAGGGTTCGCTGTATGTGACCCGCCCGGTGCTGGCCGGCTATGCCGACACGGCCGAGCGCTTGCGAGCCATGGCCGCCGAGCTGTTCGAGATGATCGCCAGCGGCAAGATCAAGGTCGAGGTTGGTCAGTGCTATTCACTGGCCGAAGCCGCCGAGGCACAGCGCCAACTGGCAGCGGGCAAGACCACCGGCTCTACCGTTCTGCTGCCATAGGCTGGAGGCTGGAGGCTGGAGGTGGAGAGGGTCCTGCATAGTGTCGGGCAGGGCAGCTCCATACAGGTCCCGGCCCAGCATCAGGCTAACTGGCTCTCAATACTTCGCCGTTGCGTATATCGCGGATGGTGCTGGGATTACGTCGTCCGCCCAGGCTACCGCCCAGCACCGCATCCAGTTCGTCCGGGAAGTATTGCTCGACCCGCAGGCGCGAGCGCGCCGAAGGCCGGCCGGCCGGGTTGGCAGAGGTGGAGATCAGCGGGCCGGTCAGGGCGCAGAGCCTGGCCACCAGCGGGTGATCGGTGACACGCAGCGCCACGCTGTCATGTTTGCCGGTGATCCAGTCCGGCAAACGGTCACGGTGCGGGACCAGCCAGGTATTCGGCCCCGGCCAGGTGCCGCTCAGGCGGTCCAGCCAGCGCTCGGGCAGATCCTCCAGCAGGAAGTCGAACTGTTCGATGCAATCAGCCACCAGGATCAGCCCTTTTTCCACAGGCCGCTCCTTCAGGGCGAGCAGGCGATGCACCGCATCACTGTCCCAGGGATCGCAGCCCAAGCCCCAGACCGCTTCGGTTGGATAGGCAATGACCCCGCCACGCCTGACCACCCGGGCTGCCTGCTGCACACGCCAATTACCGACCATTGCGACCTCCGCTGAGACTGTTCGGCGCAGTGTACCCAAGCCCTGGCTGCCGTCCAGCTGCACTCAGCCCTGACAGGCGACCCAGACGCCGTTTTCGCAGGCGACCAGCCCTTCTATCTCCAACTCGGTCAGCTCGGCCAGTATTTCGGACAGCGCCAGACCTGCTGCACCGGCCAGCGCTTCGCTACTCATGGGCGCTGCATGCAGGTGAGCCAGCAGGGGATGAGTCTGCCCGGATCGCTGCGAATCCTGTCTGGCCGGTACCTGCTGCCAGCCGCGCAGGGCTTGCAGGACATCCTCGACAGACTCCACCAGTGCAGCACCCTGGCGGATCAGCTGATGGCAGCCACGGGCACCGGGGTGATGGATGGAGCCGGGGATCGCGTAGACCTCCCGTCCCTGCTCCGCGGCCAGGCGCGCGGTGATGAGCGACCCGCTGGACGGACTGGCCTCGACCACCAGTACACCAAGAGATAGGCCGCTGATGATGCGATTACGCCGGGGGAAATTGGCCGCCTGGGGCGGACAATCCAGCGGCAGTTCGGACACCAGCGCACCACCCGCTTCGACGATGCGCGCTGCGAGCCCCAGGTGTCGCCGAGGATACAGACACTGCAGGCCCGTACCGAGCACGGCAATCGTCTTGCCGCCAACGTCAAGTGCGCCCTGGTGCGCCGCACCGTCGATACCCAGCGCCAGGCCACTGGTGACAACGAAGCCACCCCCGGCCAAACTCCGCGCAAACGCCGTCGCGTTGTCCAGCCCGGGCCGTGAGGCGCGTCGACTGCCAACCATGGCCAGCTGTGGCCGCTCGAGCAGCGCGGGATCACCCTCGATGAACAGCAGAGGCGGTGCATCCGGCAGTTCTTCCAGCAATCCGGGATAAGCGGGATCGTCCCACATCAGCACGTGGTGCCCCGGCTCCTCTAGCCAGGCCAGGCTAGCCGCGGCGCGCTCCCGTATCTCCGGGCTGCGCCTGGCGTCGGCGCAGCCGGCCGGCAGACCGAGGGAGCGCCAGGCCGACGCCGGAGCACTGAGCGCCGAAGACGCTTCAGGGAAAGCAGTGAGCAGTTTGTGCAAGCGCCGCGGACCCAGTTCCGGCAACAGGTGCAGGCGCAGGCGGGCTTCCAGTTCTGCAGGGGAAATGGCAGGCATGGGTAAACATTCCTTGTCTCGTCGCACCGCATCCATGCGGTGGCAGTCAGCATGAAAAAGCCCCGCATCGGCGGGGCTCGGGTAACTCAAGGGTTACGGATCTTGTCCATGACGGCGAGTGAGCGCGTGGCCTGCAACACCAGGCCATAGCTCAGCTTGTCGTAGGTACGGAAGACCATCAGCAGGCCCGAACGCTCGTCAGGGATCTTCACGTTTTCGCCAGTCACCCGGTCGCGAACGGTTTCACCGGTCTTGTAGACGGCCAGTACGTTGCCCACTTCCAGACCATCACGGGCGCCCTTGTTCAAGGTCACGACATCGAACTGGCCGATCTGGGTCACGCCACGGGGCACGTCGAGAATCAACCCGTTGATGTCCTTCTCAGGTTCGCTGGGCATGAAAGTCGAGTTCACCGCGCGTTCCTCGCTGGGGAACATCCGATCGCCGATACGTGCTTCCTGAGTGACGCGGGTCAGCATCATGGTCGCGATGTCGCCTTCCATCTCGAGGATTTCGGCAGTACCGACGTCGTCGGCGTTGATACCGAGGAATTCACCGGTTTCGGGATCCTGATAGGTCTTGCCCTGACGGAAGATACCGTAGACGTCGATGCCGTCCTCGAACTCGCCCCGACCGTAGATGCGATCGCCGGAACCGCTGATCACGCGCTCGGCGTTGCCAGCAACGATGTAGGGCGCGGCCTCGAACTCGGCCGCGCTGTCGACAATGCGGTTGCTCAGCAGGAAGCTGTTGATGGCTTCCAGCGGGATGGTACTGATGGCTTCTGCCATGGGTGTGGTGCGAACGGTCGGCGACAGCTTGATGGTGCCGCGCGACGCGCCACGGTTGAGCATGAGGCGCGGCTGGCCATCGATATAGACCAGGCTCAGGCTGTCACCGGGGTAGATCAGATGCGGGTTTTCCACCTGCGGGTTGGCGTGCCACAGCTCAGGCCACTTCCAGGGCTCGCTGAGGAAACGACCGGAAATGTCCCAGAGTGTGTCGCCTTTCACTACGGTGTATTGCTCAGGATGGCCATCCTTCAGCTCCACAGCGGCCTGCGCCATGCCGCCAACCGCCACCAGCAGCAGGGCGAGTAGTGATTTCCTCATGTGGTGAATCCCTTTATGATGTGCCTTCACGTAAAGCGCCCTAGCGCCGCATAAACCCTTGTGGAAAGCGGCGTTAAGCCGTTTACAAGCTGCTCGGCATCTTAGCAGCGGCTTTTGACTTTATTCCATAAGTGCATCACAAACGCATATGGCAATCCTGAACATCCTTGAATTTCCCGATCCGCGCCTGCGCACCATCGCCAAACCGGTGGACGTGGTCGACGACGGCATTCGTCAGTTGATCGACGACATGTTCGAGACCATGTACGACGCGCCGGGCATTGGCCTGGCCGCGACGCAGGTCAACGTGCACAAGCGGGTGGTTGTGATGGACCTGTCCGAGGACAAGACCGATCCGCGCGTGTTCATCAACCCCGAGTTCGAGTTCCTCACCGACGAGATGGAGCAGTACCAGGAAGGATGCCTGTCGGTGCCCGGCTTCTACGAGAACGTCGACCGCCCGCAGAAGGTGAAGATCAAGGCGCTCGACCGCGATGGTCAGCCCTACGAACTGATCGCAGAAGGCCTGCTTGCCGTGTGCATCCAGCACGAATGCGATCACCTCAACGGCAAGCTGTTCGTCGACTATCTATCCAATCTCAAGCGCGACCGGATCAAGAAGAAGCTGGAAAAACTTCACCGTCAGCAGGCTTGATCTACCACTCCAAAGGCTTGCAGCGCAGGCTGCTTGAAAACGTAGCGAGCGAAGGGCAGGCAAGGCAAAAACAGGCGAAAAAGCGCAGTTTACGAGTTGTAAATGAGCCTTTCGAGGCTGTTTTTAACGCAGCATGACCGAGCGCAGTAGTTTTCATGCAGCCTGCAGCAAGCCTTTTTTATCGATGAGTCTTCCTATGCGCATCGTCTTTGCCGGCACGCCGGAATTCGCCGCTCAGCATCTACAAGCCCTGCTCGACGTCAAGCGTCAGGTGGTAGCGGTGTATACGCAGCCGGATCGTCCTGCAGGCCGTGGCCAGAAACTGATGCCCAGCCCCGTCAAGCAGCTGGCGCTGCAGCATGACATTCCGGTGTATCAACCGCAGACCCTCCGCGACCCGGCTGCCCAGGCGGAGCTCGATGGTTTGCAGGCTGACCTGATGGTGGTGGTCGCCTACGGTTTAATCCTGCCGCAGGCCGTGCTGGACATGCCGCGCCTGGGCTGTATCAACAGCCACGCCTCGTTGCTGCCGCGCTGGCGTGGCGCAGCGCCGATCCAGCGGGCCATCGAAGCGGGCGATGGCGAGTCCGGTGTGACGGTCATGCAAATGGAAGCGGGGCTCGATACCGGGCCGATGCTGCTCAAGGTCAGCACGCCGATCACCGGAGACGATACCGGGGGGACCCTGCATGACCGCCTGGCCGATCTCGGCTCGCATGCCTTGGTCGAGGCTGTATCGGCGCTGGAGGCCGGCACGCTGAAAGGCGAAATCCAGGACGACAGCCTGGCTACCTATGCCCACAAGCTGAACAAGGACGAAGCACGCCTCGACTGGCAGCGACCTGCGGTAGAGCTTGAGCGGCTGGTGCGGGCATTCAATCCCTGGCCGATATGCCAGGGCAGCCTCGACGGCGTCCCAGTTAAAATACACGCCGCGCGTTTTTCCACAGGGCAGGGCGGTGCGCCGGGCCAAATCATCGAGGCAGGCAAGGACGGCCTGACGGTTGCCTGTGGCGAGGGTTCGCTGACGCTCACCCGTCTGCAACTCCCCGGCGGCAAGGCGCTTGGCGTCGCGGACGTGATCAACAGCCGCCGCGAACAATTCGCCGTCGGCAAGGTATTCGAATAATGTCGATGAACCCGCGTCTCGCCGCGGCCCGCGCCTTGGCCGTGGTGCTGTCGGGCAAGGCCTCGCTGAACAGCAGCCTGCCTGATGTACTCGCCAAGGTGGAGGCTCGCGATCGCGGCCTGACCCAGGAACTGGCATTTGGCACCGCCCGCTGGCAGCCGCGTCTGTCCGGCCTTGCCGAGCGCTTGTTGCAGAAGCCATTCAAGGCAGCGGATCGTGACGTCGAAGCCTTGCTGCTGGTTGGCCTGTACCAGCTGTTCCATACCCGGATCCCGCCGCATGCGGCCATTGGTGAAACCGTAGGCTGCGCGGAAAAGCTGAAGAAACCCTGGGCGAAAGGTTTGCTCAACGCGGTGCTGCGCAACGCCCAGCGTGACGGCGAAGCGCTGTTCGCCGAGCTCGAACGCGATCCGGTGATTCGCTTTGCCCACCCGCGCTGGCTGCAGAAGTCGCTGAAGACTCATTGGCCGGAACAGTGGGAAGCCATCTGCACGGCGAACAACCTGCATCCGCCGATGATGCTGCGGGTCAATCATCGCCAGGTCGAGCGCGACACCTATCTCGCGGAACTGCAGGACGCCGGCGTCGAAGCCTTTCCCTGCAGCCACAGCAGAGATGGCATTCGACTCGCCTCGGCCTGTGACGTCACTCAGCTGCCGGGCTTTGCCGAGGGTCGCGTCAGCGTGCAGGACGAAGCGGCGCAGCTGGCCGCTGGCCTGCTGGATCTGGCGCCCGGCCAACGCGTGCTGGATGCCTGCTGCGCCCCGGGCGGCAAGACCTGCCACATCCTCGAACGCGAGCCTGCCCTGGCTGAAGTCGTCGCCCTGGACCTGGAACCGAAACGCTTGCAGCGTGTGCAGGAAAACCTCAACCGCTTGCAGCTCGAGGCCAGGCTGGTGGCTGCCGATGCGCGAGCCACCGACGTCTGGTGGGACGGCCAACCCTTCCAGCGGATCCTGCTCGACGCACCGTGCTCGGCCACCGGTGTGATCCGCCGCCACCCGGACATCAAGCTGGCACGCCAGGCCGACGACATCGCGCCGCTGGCGACGCTGCAGGGCGAGATGCTCGACGCGCTGTGGCCGACCCTGGCGGTGGGCGGAATCCTGCTGTATGCCACCTGTTCCGTGTTGCCCACCGAAAACCGCGAGGTGATCGAAGCCTTCCTCGCACGCACGCCGGGCGCACGTGAACTGGACCTACCCCGGGGTTTCGGCGTCGAACAGCCGCATGGACGCCAGCTGCTGCCTCAGGACAATGGCCAAGATGGCTTTTATTACGCCAAATTGATAAAAATCGCGGCCCAACCCAATGGCCGACCTTCTTAAGGTGAGCCGGACGCCAGCGTCTCGACAACCCATGCTGCGGCGGTCATAGCCCGCCTTTCAGGAGCGATCGCGTGAAGATCATCATTCTCGGCGCAGGGCAGGTGGGCGGTACGCTTGCCGAAAATCTCGCCAGCGAAGCCAACGACATCACGGTGGTCGACACCGACGCCGATCGCCTGCGCGATCTGGGCGATCGGCTGGACATCCGCACCGTGGTTGGCCGCGGTTCGTTCCCCACGGTGCTGCGCCAGGCGGGTGCGGATGACGCCGACATGCTGGTCGCGGTGACCAACAGCGACGAAACCAACATGGTCGCGTGCCAGGTCGCCTATACCCTGTTCCACACGCCGACCAAGATCGCCCGGGTTCGTGAATCGGTTTACCTGACCCGCTCCGGTCTGTTCAGCAACGAGGCGATTCCGGTCGACGTGCTGATCAGCCCCGAGCAAGTGGTGACCAACTACATCAAGCGCCTGATCGAACACCCCGGCTCGCTGCAGGTGATCGACTTCGCCGGTGGCAAGGCGCAGCTGGTCGCAGTGCGGGCCTACTACGGTGGACCGCTGGTGGGCCAGGAGCTGCGCCAGATCCGCAAGCACATGCCCAACGTCGATACGCGCGTCGCGGCTATCTTCCGCCGCAACCAGGCGATCCTGCCGCAAGGCGATACGGTTATCGAAGCGGATGACGAGGTGTTCTTCATCGCGGCGCGCGGCCATATCCGTGCGGTGATGAGCGAGATGCGGCGGCTGGATGACAACTACAAGCGCATCGTCATCGCGGGCGGCGGCCACATCGGCGAGCGCCTGGCCGAAGCCATCGAGAGCCGCTACCAGGTCAAGATCATCGAGATGAACCCGGCACGCTGCCGCTACCTCTCCGACACGCTGGACAGCGCCATCATCCTGCAGGGCAGCGCCTCGGATCGCGACCTGCTGGTGGAGGAGAACATCAACGATGCGGATGTCTTCCTGGCACTGACCAACGACGACGAGGCCAACATCATGTCGTCGCTGCTGGCCAAGCGCCTCGGCGCACGCAAGGTGATGTGCATCATCAACAACCCGGCCTATGTCGATCTGGTCCAGGGCGGCGAGATCGATATCGCCATCAGCCCGCAGCTGGCCACCATCGGCACCCTGCTCACCCACGTGCGCCGCGGGGATATCGTTAGCGCCCACTCCTTGCGCCGTGGTGCAGCCGAGGCGATCGAGGTCATTGCGCACGGCGATCCGCGTTCGAGCAAGGTGGTTGGCCGAGCCATCGGCAAGATCGCATTGCCAGCCGGAACTACCATCGGTGCGATCATCCGCGACGAAGAAGTGCTGATTGCCCACGACAACACCGTGATCGAGTCCGGCGACCACGTCATCCTGTTTCTTGTGGACAAGCGCCATATCCGGGATGTCGAGCGGCTATTCCAGGCTGGCCTCACCTTTTTCTGATCGCCCGCCTTGCGGCTCTCTGGCGCCCTGCCAGCCTCCAGCAGGGCGCGTTTCGAGCCGGCGAATGAGACTGCGATCGATCGCTTCCGAATCGAAACCATTCGCCTCAAATGGGCTCTAGATTTCCGTTAGACGCTCAGCTTTTGTATGCTCGGAAACGGCACCAGACGGCGACCACCAGCAAAACGCTGCGAATAGCCGGCGGTGATGGCCAGAAAAACAACCGAGGCACCATCATCGCGAGACATGTCTGACTGCGTTACCCCTGGCCATAGCCTCCTAGCGCTAATGATCCGCGTTGCGGATTTCAAAGGAAACAGGAGAGACACCATGAGGAACTTCAGCATCTCACCCATCGCCCGGCTACTGATCGGTTGCACCGCCATGGCGAGCGTAACGGTCAGCAGCCTGACCCAGGCCGATACCCTGGACGACATCAAAAGCAGCAGCAGCGTCCGCATCGGATATGCCAACGAAACACCCTTCGCTTACACCGCCACTGATGGCAGCGTCACCGGCGAGTCTCCTGAAATCGTCGAAAAGATCTTTCAGCAAATGGGCATCAAGACCATCAAGCCCGTCCTCACCGAGTGGGGTTCGCTAATTCCCGGCCTGCGCGCCAGCCGCTTCGACCTTATCGCCGCAGGCATGTACATCACACCTGAACGCTGCAAGCAGGTGCTGTTCACCGATCCGCACTACCAGTTGCAGGACACCCTCCTGGTCAAGGCCGGCAACCCCAAGCAACTACGCAGCTACGAAGACATTGCCAAGGATGAATCGGCAAAACTGGCCATCATGTCCGGCACCGTCAATCTCAATTACGCCCGTAAGGCCGGCATCAAGGATTCGCAGATCGTCCAGGTGCCTGACACGACATCTCAGCTGCAGGCCGTCCGTACAGGCCGCGCCGATGCGGCAGTCGGCACTCAGCTGACCATGAGGGGCCTGGCCGAAAAGGCCGGCGATCAGGTCGAAGCCACATCCGACTTCAAGGACGATCCGGCCAACACCGGCTACGGCGCCCTGGCGTTCCGCCCGCAGGACAAAGCGTTGCGTGATGCAGTCAACGCCGAGCTGAAGAAGTGGCTGGGCAGCGAGGAGCACCTGAAGACCGTCGAGCCCTTTGGCTTCGATCGTTCCAACATCACTGACAAGACTGCCGAGGAGCTCTGCAGCGCTTGATTGGAGACGGCGCGGAACGGCTTGATCGCACCGCGCCACCCGCCATGACCCGTTCTGTTCTCGCTTCCAGCCCCCGGAGCCAACGTTGCAACGCGACGGGCCGGGCGATGGGTGGCGTGCCCACCGTCTGTCAGATCCTGCCGCTGACATCTATCCCGCCTTCATGCGTGAAGGTTCTCACCGCCAGACTGCAATTGCAGCTCCGATGCCCTGGGAACCAACCGGAAACATCACAATGAACGAACTTCTTCCCCTCATGCTGCAAGGCGCCTGGGTGACCGTACAGGTCACTTTCTTCGGTTCCCTGCTGGCGATCGCCGCCGCCCTGATTGCCGCGTTCGGGCGGATATCACCCATCGCCCCCCTGCGCTGGCTGGCCATCGTCTATATCGAGCTGTTTCGCGGCAGCTCGCTGCTGGTCCAGCTGTTCTGGCTATACTTTGTACTGCCGATGCCACCGTTCAACATCGCCATGAGTGCATTTCAGGTGGCGGTGATCGGTCTCGGGCTGAATATCGGTGCCTATGGCGCGGAAGTGTTGCGCGGCGCCATCCGCTCGGTCCATGAAGGGCAGTACGAGGCCTGCCAGGCGCTGAACATGACGGCCTGGCAGCGTTTGCGCCGGGTGATCCTGCCCCAGGCGCTGCTGGCCGCCATCCCGCCGGGCACGAACCTGCTCATCGAGTTGCTGAAGAACACTTCGCTGGTATCGCTGATCACCCTGTCCGACCTGGCCTTTCGCGCCCGCCAGTTGGACCAGGCGACGCTGATGACCATGGAGATCTTTGGCCTGGCGCTGGTGATGTATTTCGTCCTCGCACAGATCATCAACTTCGGCATGCGAACCCTCGAACGCCGGCTCGCCCGCGGACGGATGCGGGGAGGGCTGTCATGAATTTCTTCGACTGGCAATTCGCCTGGGACATCCTGCCGAGGCTGCTGGATGCCTCGCTGAAGACCATCGGCATCACCATCGCGGGCTTCGCCATCGCCATCGTGCTCGGGCTGTTCCTGGCCGTGGGACGTCGCAGCCGGCATCGCTGGCTCTCCTGGCCGATGACCGGGCTCATCGAATTCATCCGCAGCACGCCGCTGCTAATTCAGGTCTATTTCCTGTTCTTCGTCCTGCCCAACTATGGCCTGAACCTCAGTGCCCTGCAGGCCGGCATCCTCGGCATCGCGCTGCATTACGCCTGCTATACCGCCGAGGTGTACCGCGCCGGGCTCGATGCCGTGCCGCGGGCCCAGTGGGAGGCTGTCACTGCGCTGAACATGAAACCCCTCACCGCCTATCGCAAGGTGATCCTGCCGCAGGCCCTGCGGCCGATCCTGCCGGCACTGGGCAACTACCTGATCTCGATGCTCAAGGACACTCCGGTGCTGTCCGCCATCACCGTGGTGGAAATCATGCAGCGGGCCAAGAACATCGGCTCAGAGCATTTCCGCTACCTGGAGCCGATCACCATGGTCGGCCTGTTCTTTCTCATTCTCAGTCTTGGCCTCGCCTGGTTCGTGCGCCGTCTGGAAAACCGTATGGAGCTAGCCCGATGAACCTGTCCATGCCTGCCGACAATCCCAACCCAGCGACCGATACCGGTGAAGCGGACCTGATGGTGCAGTTCCGTGACGTCAGCAAACACTACGGAGAGTTGACGGTGCTCAACCACCTGGATCTGGACGTTCGCAACGGCGAGAAGGTTGCGATCATCGGTCCCAGCGGTTCGGGCAAATCGACCCTGCTGCGGGCGCTGATGACGCTGGAGCAGATCGACGAGGGAGTAATCATGGTCGATGGGGAGCCGCTGACGCACATGCCTGGCAGTCACGGCGAACTGGTCCGCGCCAACGCCCGCCACTTGCGTCATGTTCGCGGCAAGGTGGGCATGGTGTTCCAGAGTTTCAACCTGTTCCCGCACATGAGCACACGCCAGAACGTGATGGAAGCCCCGGTGCAGGTGCTGGGCCTGTCCAAGGCCGAGGCGCGTGACCGTGCCGAGGAACTGCTGGTCATGGTTGGCCTGGAAGACAAGCTCGATCATTACCCTTCGCAGCTTTCCGGCGGTCAGCAGCAGCGGGTGGCGATAGCCCGTGCCATGGCCATGCGGCCGAAGGTCATGCTGTTCGACGAAGTAACCTCGGCGCTCGACCCGGAGCTGTGCGGCGAAGTGCTCAACGTGATTCGCCGGCTTGGGGACGCCCACAATCTGACCATGCTGATGGTGACTCACCAAATGGGCTTCGCACGGGAATTCGCCGACCGCGTATGCTTCTTCAACGAAGGCCGTATCCATGAACAGGGGACGCCAGAGGCGCTGTTCGACAACCCGCAGAGAACGCGTACCCAGGAATTTCTCAGCGCAGTGACACAAGCCCATTAAAGGCAATCTGAACGCCGGGCCGGTCGGCCAGACCTCCGGCTTCACTGAAAGAGGAAACTAAATGCTGGAATCGCTGGAAAAGATGCTGGCCAAGGGCATGGACAACGCCATGCTGCGCTTCGGTCTCGGCAAAGGCTATCTGGACGCCGGTGATGCCGCCGCTGCAGCAGTGCATCTGCAGCGCTGCGTCGAACAGGACCCGACGTATTCGGCCGCCTGGAAGCTCCTTGGCAAGGCATTGCAGGCGACAGGCAATCCGGACGGGGCGCGTCAGGCCTGGAACCAGGGGCTGATCGCCGCACAGACACGCGGCGACAAGCAGGCCGAAAAGGAAATGACCGTATTTCTGCGCAAACTGGACAAGGCCCGTCAGCCGTAGGAAACGAGGCGACGCAGCTACTCGTCCTCCAGAACGAAACGCAGACCGGCACCCTCGACATCGACACGCATCACTTCCATTTCAAGCACGGGCGCTGCGATTGGCAGATCCTGCACCTGGCCGCTGACGACCGTTCCGGGCTGCAGCTCTGTCAGTTGTGGATGCTTGACGTAGACGCCGCTGTCGGAGAGATCGCGAGTCTGCCCCAAGACCTCGCCAAAGGAGTCATGGCTGATACGGATGCGGCACTTCATGGGCGCGCGCGGATGCAATCGCTGGTTCGGGTTTGCCATAACGTTCCCTGTCCCTGTCGTTTTTGGGTGTGCTAGTACCAGCGAGGTTCGCCGGCCGGACGCTTCTTGAAACGCTTCATCGTCCACATGTACTGGCTTGGCCAGGTTCGGACGTACCGTTCGATCACGCTGCTCATGGCGGCGACCGCGACCTCGACATCTTCGTCATACATGGCGGACGGGGCAGCCTCGAGGATCACTTTGTAGCCTGAACCATCCTCCAGGCGCAACGCATGGAGGAACACGCCGACCGCCTTTCCACCGGTGAGCATGCCTGGCACGAACTTGCTCGTCAGCGCCTGGGTACCGAGGAAGGGCACGAACACGCCGGCACCCTCACTGGGTTCGGGGTCGGCCGGGATCCCAACGGCACCACCACGACGCACCTCCTTGATCACGCTAATGATGCCTTCGCGGGTCGAGGGCGCCACCTTGTTGCCCAGCTGAACACGCTGTCGCTGCAGGAGATCGTTAACCGCCTTGAGCTTTGGCGGACGGTAGAAAATGATCGGCTTGCACTGGGCACAATAGAAGTGGTTGAGCACTTCCCAGTTGCCCAGGTGGCTGGTGATGCCGACCACGCCCTTGCCCGATGCCAGGGCCTGCGCCAGGACCTCAAGGCCCTCGACTTCCTTGACCAGCCGCAGCGTCTTGTCCGCGGGCCAGATCCAGGCGCAGGCGCTTTCGGTAAAGGTCTTGCCGATCTGCTGCAGGCTCCGGCCCAGCAGTTCATCCCGTGCGGCAGCGTCCAGTTCGGGGAAACATTTGCCCAGGTTGGTCCGGGCAACCTCGCGCGAACGGTTGGGCAGTTTGTACATCAGCCAGCCGATCAGCGCCCCGAGCCCCTGCACGGCTCGCCAGGGCAGCATGGCGAACAGACGCAGGAAGCCGACGATCAGCGCACCCTTGAACGTGTCCAAGCCTCTCTCCCGAAAATCAAAGCGGGTAGTGTAACTGCTTCCGCCGACGGACTCCCGCCAGCTAGAAGAGGGAAGGGCGCTGTCATCGCCCGGTCAGCGCAAGGGCAACATAGCGCTCGCAATCGGTGGTGTGGTCCATGACCAATCCGCACGCCTGCATGAAGGCATAACAGATGGTGGGTCCGACAAAGCTGAAACCCGCCTTTTTCAACGCGCGGCTCATGGCTTCGGCTTCCGCGGTCACGGCCGGTACCTGACTGCTCGACTCGAAATGGTTGATCTTTGGCTCTCCACCGACGAACGACCACAACCAGGCAGATGGGTCTTCGAGTTCAAGCCAGCGCTGGGCGTTGCGCCGTGCAGCCTCAAGCTTGCGGCGGTTGCGAATGATGCCGGGGTCGAGCATGCGTTCGTCGATTTCGGCATCGCTCATGCGTGCCAGACGCTGCGGGTCGAAACCGAAGAGCACCTCACGGTAACATTCGCGTTTGCGCAGTACCGTGATCCATGACAGCCCTGCCTGGGCACCCTCGAGGATCAGAAACTCGAACAGTACCTGCGCGTCACGCGTCGGCACGCCCCATTCGACGTCGTGGTATTTGATGTAGAGCGGGTCATCGCTGCACCAGGCACAACGTGGCATCTATGGGTAATCCTTGATCGGGCCGAAACGGCTTTGAAAGCCCCACCGGAAAGCCGGGGCCGGCGCCGGGCGGGACCTGTAATCGGGTATACTCCGGGGCTTTCTGTCGAAGCCAGCACAGGTGAAATTTTGACCCAGCCTACGCCTGCCGCGCGCACCTTCCAAGACCTGATCCTCGCCCTGCAAAGCTATTGGGCGGAGCAGGGTTGCGTGGTTCTGCAACCCTATGACATGGAAGTGGGCGCCGGTACATTCCACACTGCAACGTTTCTGCGTTCCATCGGACCGGAAACCTGGAACGCCGCCTACGTTCAGCCTTCACGTCGTCCGGCCGATGGTCGGTATGGCGAGAACCCCAACCGCCTGCAGCACTACTACCAGTTCCAGGTAGTACTCAAGCCCAACCCGGAGAATTTCCAGGAGCTGTACCTCGGCTCGCTCAAGGCCATCGGCATCGACCCCCTGGTGCACGATATCCGCTTCGTCGAGGACAACTGGGAGTCGCCGACACTGGGCGCATGGGGACTGGGCTGGGAGATCTGGCTCAACGGCATGGAAGTCACCCAGTTCACCTACTTCCAGCAGGTCGGTGGCATCGAGTGCTATCCGGTCACCGGCGAAATCACCTATGGCCTGGAACGGCTGGCCATGTACCTGCAGGGCGTCGATTCGGTCTACGACCTGATCTGGACCGACGGCCCCTTCGGTACCGTCACCTATGGCGATGTGTTCCATCAGAACGAGGTAGAGCAATCGACCTACAACTTCGAGCACGCCAACGTCGACAAGCTGTTCGAGCTGTTCGATTTCTACGAGGCGGAGGCCAACCGTCTGATCAAACTCGAACTGCCGCTGCCGACTTACGAAATGGTGCTCAAGGCGTCACATACCTTCAACTTGCTGGATGCGCGCCGGGCCATCTCGGTTACCGCACGGCAACAGTACATCCTGCGTGTCCGCGCACTGGCCCGCGATGTCGCGCAGAGCTACCTGCAGGCCCGCGCCCGACTCGGCTTCCCCATGGCCACCCCTGACCTGCGCGACGAAGTATTGGCCAAGCTGGAGGCAGCAGAATGAGTGCAATGGATTTCCTGGTCGAACTTGGCACCGAAGAGCTCCCACCCAAGGCGCTCGGCAAATTGTCCGAAGCGTTTCGCACGGGTATCGAAAAGGGCCTGAAGGAAGCCGGGCTACTACATGCCCGGGTTCAGGCCTTCGCTGCACCGCGCAGACTGGCCGTTCTGGTTGAGCGGCTGGAGACCGAACAGCCAGACCGCAGCATCAACCTCGACGGCCCACCGCTTCAGGCAGCCTTCGATGCCGAAGGTGAGCCGACCCAGGCAGCGCTGGGCTTCGCCCGCAAATGTGGGGTAGATCTGGCAGAGATCGACCGCAGCGGCCCCAAGCTCAGATACAGCCGGACCATCCCCGGCGAACAGACAGCCACCCTGTTGCCGGGAATCGTCGAGAGCTCGCTGAACGACCTGCCGATTCCCAAGCGCATGCGCTGGGCCGCACGTAAGGAAGAGTTCGTGCGCCCGACTCAGTGGCTGGTCATGCTGTTTGGCGACCAGGTCATCGACTGCAGCATCCTTGCCCAGCAGGCCGGTCGTGAGTCGCGCGGTCATCGCTTCCATCATCCATCCCCGGTGCGTATCTCCAAGCCCACCAGCTATCTGGATGACTTGCGTGCCGTCCATGTAATCGCCGACTTCGCCGAGCGTCGCGAGCTGATCGCCAAGCGTGTCGAGCAGCTCGCCAGCGAACAGAATGGCAGCGCCATCGTACCGCCTGCCCTGCTGGACGAGGTGACTGCACTGGTCGAATGGCCGGTTCCGCTGGTGTGCTCCTTCGAGGAGCGCTTCCTCGAAGTCCCTCAGGAAGCTTTGATCACCACCATGCAGGACAACCAGAAGTATTTCTGTCTGCTGGATGCCAACGGCAAACTCCTGCCACGCTTCATTACCGTCGCCAATATCGAATCCAAGGACCCGTCGCAGATCGTCTCGGGCAATGAAAAAGTGGTACGGCCGCGACTGACGGATGCCGAATTCTTCTTCAAGCAGGACAAGAAGCAGTCGCTGGAAAGCTTTAACGAGCGGTTGAAGAATGTCGTATTCCAGGCTCAGCTGGGTACCGTCTACGACAAGGCTATGCGGGTTTCGAGACTGGCAGCCTTCATTGCCGAACGCACCGAGGGCAACCCGCAATGGGCGGCCCGTGCCGGTCTGTTGAGCAAGTGCGACCTGGCCACCGAAATGGTCGGTGAATTCCCCGAGATGCAGGGCATCGCTGGCTATTACTACGCATTGAACGACGGCGAGCCAACCGACGTCGCCTTGGCGCTGAACGAGCAGTACATGCCACGTGGTGCCGGAGCCGAACTGCCGGACACTCAAACCGGTTCCATCCTGGCGGTGGCGGACAAGCTCGACACACTGGTCGGTATCTTCGGTATCGGCATGCTGCCCACCGGCAGCAAGGACCCTTATGCGTTGCGTCGTGCCGCGCTTGGCATCCTGCGCATCCTGATCGAGAAACAACTCGACCTGGATCTGGTGCAGGCGGTCAATTTCGCGATTGGCCAGTTCGGAACCCAGATCGAGCCGGCCGGCCTGTCCAGCCAGGTGCTGGAGTTCATCTTCGATCGTCTACGCGCTCGCTACGAAGACGAAGGCATCGAGGTTGCCTCCTACCTGGCTGTGCGTGCCGTCCAGCCAGGTTCGGCGCTGGATTTCGATCAGCGGGTGCAGGCGGTGCAGGCTTTCCGCAACCTGCCGGAAGCCGCTGCGCTGGCTGCGGCCAACAAGCGTGTATCGAACCTGTTGAGCAAGTTCGAAGCGAAGTTGCCGCCAACGGTCGAACCACGTTATTTCGACAACGCCACCGAGTTCTCGCTGCATTCGGCGTTGCAGCAGGCCGAACAGGCCGTGCAGCCGTTGGCCGCTTCGCGTCAGTATCGTGAGGCGCTGGAGCGTCTGGCTCATTTGCGCGGTCCGGTGGATGCTTTCTTCGAGGCGGTACTGGTCAATGCCGAAGATGCTTCGGTGCGTGCCAACCGCTATGCCTTGCTTGCCCGGTTGAGAGGACTGTTCCTTGGCGTTGCCGATATTTCCGCACTTGGCTAAGCCGGTGAAACTCATCGTGTTGGACCGCGACGGCGTGATCAACGAAGACTCCGATGCCTTCGTGAAGAGCGCTGGCGAGTGGATTCCGATACCGGGTTCGCTGGACGCAATTGCCCGTCTGTTCAAGGCCGGCTGGACGGTAGCAGTCGCTACCAACCAGTCCGGCTTGGCGCGCGGGCTGTTCGACAAGGCTGCCCTGGACGACATGCACTTCAAGATGCAGCAACTGGTAATGGAAGAGGGCGGTCGCATCGATCTGATCGTACATTGCCCGCATGGCCCTGACGACGGATGCGATTGCCGCAAGCCGCTGCCGGGGCTCTTTCACAAGGTCGCTGAACATTTCCATCTGGCAGACCTCAAGGGCGTGCCGGTGGTGGGTGATAGTCTGCGCGACCTGCAGGCGGGCGTCTCCCTGGGGGGAGATCCCTATCTGGTCAGGACGGGCAAGGGCATACGCACGCTGGAGGGGACACTACCAGCCGGAACCGAGGTTTTTGACAGTCTGGCAGCGCTGACTGATCACCTTCTCGGAGGGGCACGATGAACGCCTTGCTCCCCCTGAGGATCACGCTGTTCTACCTGCTCCTGGCGTTGACAGCCTTTGCCTGGTGCCTCGTCAGCCTGGTATGCGCCCCTTTCATGTCGTTTCGTACGCGCTACCGGTTCGTCGTCCAGACCTGGTGCCGCAGTGCCGTATGGCTGGCCAAGTCTGTCATCGGCCTGCGTTATGAGGTCACCGGCCAGGAGAACATTCCCGAGAGGCCGTGCGTGATCCTGTCCAAGCATCAGAGTACCTGGGAGACCTTTTTTCTCTCGGCGTACTTCGAGCCCTTGACCCAGGTGCTCAAACGGGAGCTTTTGTACGTGCCGTTCTTTGGCTGGGCCATCATGCTGCTCAAGCCCATCGCCATCGATCGGGAAAACCCCAAGGCGGCGTTGCGCCAGGTGGCCAAGCAAGGCCAGGAGCGGCTTGATCAGGGTGCCTGGGTGCTGATCTTCCCCGAGGGAACCCGGGTACCTGTGGGCGAAACTGGCAAGTTCTCCCGCAGTGGTGCTGCGCTGGCAGTGAACGCTGACCTTCCGGTTCTACCTATCGCACACAATGCAGGAAGCTTCTGGCCCAAGGCGGGGTGGGGCAAGCGGCCTGGCACCATCAGTGTGGTCATTGGTCCGGCTATGCGGGCCGAGAGTGAAGGTCCGCGCGCCGTGGCGGAACTCAACCAGCGCGCTGAGGACTGGATCAACACTCAGGTCAGGCAGTTGGAAACCAGCGTCTGACCAGCTGAAAGAAGCACAAAGAAGGGGAGCAGACCTGATCTGCTCCCCTTCTTTTTTGCATACCCGCTTTAGCTTTCGACGGAGCTGCGGATCAGGTGGTCGAAGGCGCTCAGCGAGGCCTTGGCGCCTTCCCCAATGGCAATGACGATCTGCTTGTACGGCACCGTCGTGACGTCACCGGCAGCGAAGATGCCCGGCAGGGAGGTCTCGCCGCGCGCGTCGACGATGATCTCGCCGCGTGAGGTCAGCTCTACCGTGCCCTTCAGCCAGTCGGAGTTCGGCAGCAGGCCGATCTGAACGAAGATGCCTTCCAGCTCCAGCTCGTGGAACTCGCTGGAGTTGCGGTCCTTGTAGGTCAGGCCGGTGACTTTCTGGCCATCACCCAGGACTTCACTGGTCAGGGCACTGGTGATCACGGTGACGTTCGGCAGGCTGTGGAGCTTCTTCTGCAGTACGGCATCGGCACGCAGCTGGCTGTCGAATTCAAGCAGCGTGACCTGGGCGACGATACCGGCCAGGTCGATGGCCGCTTCGACACCCGAGTTGCCGCCACCGATAACCGCCACGCGCTTGCCCTTGAACAGCGGACCGTCGCAGTGCGGGCAGTAGGCAACGCCACGGCCGCGGTATTCCTGCTCGCCGGGTACGTTCATTTCCCTCCAGCGCGCGCCGGTCGCGAGAATCAGCGTCTTGGCCTTCAGCGAGCCGCCATTCTCCAGCTTGATCTCATGCAGGCCGCCTGCGCTCGTCGCTGGGATCAACTGAGCCGCGCGCTGCAGGTTCATGATGTCGACTTCGTACTCGCGCACGTGATTTTCCAGCGCACGGGCCAGTTTCGGGCCTTCGGTCTCGTTGACCGAGATGAAGTTCTCGATGGCCATGGTGTCCAGCACCTGACCCCCGAAGCGCTCTGCCGCGACGCCGGTACGGATGCCCTTGCGCGCCGCATAGATCGCCGCAGCCGCGCCGGCCGGGCCGCCGCCGACCACGAGCACGTCGAAGGCATCCTTGGCGCTGAGCTTCTCGGCATCACGCGCCGAGGCGCCGGTATCAAGCTTGGCGAGGATCTCCTCTTCGCCCATGCGGCCCTGGCCGAACAGCTCGCCATTGAGGTAGATGCTCGGCACGGACATGACCTGCCGTACCGTGACCTCTTCCTGGAACAGCGCACCGTCGATGGCGACGTGGCGGATGTTCGGGTTGAGCACCGCCATCAGGTTCAGCGCCTGGACCACGTCCGGGCAGTTCTGACAGGACAGCGAGAAATAGGTCTCGAAGTTGTATTCGCCATCAAGGTTCTTGATCTGTTCAATGACCTCCGGTGCGGTCTTCGATGGATGGCCGCCAACCTGCAGCAGGGCCAGGACCAGCGAGGTGAATTCGTGGCCCATCGGGATACCGGCGAAACGCAGGCTGATGTCACCGCCGATGCGGTTGAGTGCGAACGATGGCTTGCGAACGTCGTTGCCATCGGTGCGCAGGGTGATCTTGTCGCTCAGGCTGGTGATCTCTTCCAGCAGGGCGAGCATTTCCTGGGACTTGGCGCCGTCACCGAGGGACGCCACGATCTCGAACGGCTGGGTGACCTTTTCCAGGTAGGTTTTCAGTTGCGCTTTGAGATTGGTGTCGAGCATTGGATACCCCGTAGTTGGTAAGGCTCCATCGAAGGAACCGGAAGCCGAGAAGTCTTGATGAAAGAAAGCTTACGGGCTGAAGGGGCTTAGCGAAAATTGAATATCCGTTCCATAGCCATGCAGGAAAGCTATCGCCCTGCTCGGTGTTCCACGTGGAACAACAACCCGTCAGGTTGATTTGCTGTCAGGTAGGGCAAACAGAATCCTCGACTCGACAGGCCTAGAGGTCGGAACAACCCTTCAAAAAAAAGCCCCGGCATAAAGCCAGGGCAGTTTGATTCAACAGAGCTGCAGAGAAACCGCGCGCCTTAGAAGTCCAGATTGGATACCGCCAACGCGTTGGACTCGATAAAGTCTCTCCGGGGTTCTACAGCGTCGCCCATCAGGGTGTTGAAGATCTGATCGGCGCCAATCGCGTCCTCGATAGTGACCTTGAGCATTCGTCGAACCGCCGGGTCCATGGTGGTTTCCCAAAGCTGGTCAGGGTTCATCTCACCGAGCCCCTTATACCGCTGGACGCTGTGACGTCGGGTTCCCTCGGCCATCAGCCAATCCAGAGCCTGCTTGAAGGTCGTGACTGGCTTCTTGCGCTCACCGCGCTGGACATAGGCACCTTCTTCGAGAAGGCTATTCAACTTGTCGCCCAGTACCGTTACGGTCTTGTAATCATTGCTGCCGAAGAAATCCCGATTGAATGTGATGTAACTGGCGAGTCCGTGGGACACGATCTCGACTTCCGGTAGCCATAGATTGCGCTCCTTGTCTTCACGCAGGCTCGCCTTGTAGGCCAATCCGGAGCGTTCAACTCCTTTGAGCAAGGCTGCGTATGGTTCCAGCCAGGCCTGCATGGCCGCATGGTCGCCCAGTTGCTCGACAGTGACCCGAGGCAGATAGATGAAGTGCTCGGTCAGTTCCTGTGGATACAGGCGCGACAATCGCTGCAAGGTCTTCATCACGGTTCTGTAGTCGTTAACCAGTCGCTCTAGCGCTTCACCCGACAGGCCAGGTGCATGTTCGTTGACGTGCAGGCTGGCATCCTCAAGTGCCGACTGAGTGAGATACTCATCCATCGCCTCGTCATCCTTGATGTACTGCTCCTGCTTACCGCGCTTTACCTTATAAAGCGGAGGCTGTGCGATATAGACGTAACCGCGCTCAATCAGCTCTGGCAACTGGCGGAAGAAGAACGTAAGAAGCAAGGTCCGGATATGCGAACCGTCAACGTCCGCATCGGTCATGATGATGATGTTGTGATAGCGCAGTTTGTCGATGTTGTACTCTTCACGGCCAATACCGCAACCGAGCGCAGTGATAAGCGTGCCGACTTCCTGTGAGGAAATCATCTTGTCGAAGCGAGCCTTCTCGACGTTCAGGATCTTGCCCTTGAGCGGCAGGATGGCTTGAGTCCTGCGGTTTCGTCCCTGCTTCGCAGACCCACCCGCAGAGTCACCCTCCACAATGTAAAGTTCGGAGAGAGCAGGGTCTTTCTCCTGGCAGTCAGCAAGTTTCCCGGGAAGCCCGGCAATGTCCAACGCGCCCTTGCGACGGGTCATTTCCCGCGCTTTACGGGCAGCTTCGCGGGCTCTAGCGGCATCGATCATCTTGCCGACAACAGCCTTGGCCTCGTTGGGATGCTCAAGCAGAAAATCAGCGAAGTGTTTGCCCATCTCCTGTTCAACCGCAGTTTTCACTTCGGACGAAACAAGCTTGTCCTTGGTCTGCGAACTGAACTTTGGGTCCGGCACCTTGACTGAAATGATTGCAGTGAGGCCTTCGCGGGCGTCATCCCCAGTAGTCGCAACCTTGTGCTTCTTCGCCAGGCCTTCCTGCTCGATATAGTTATTCAGGTTTCGGGTCAAAGCCGAGCGAAAGCCCGCCAGGTGCGTACCGCCGTCACGCTGGGGAATGTTGTTGGTGAAGCACAACAGATTCTCGTTGAAACTATCGTTCCACTGCAGAGCGACCTCGACGCCTACACCATCGTCCCGCTGGACGTTGAAATGGAACACCTCGTTAACGGCTGTCTTGTTGGTATTCAAATACGCGACGAACGCACTGAGTCCACCTTCGTATTTGAATAGTTCTTCCTTTGCGTTGCGCTCGTCACGCAACACGATACCCACACCTGAATTCAGGAACGACAGCTCGCGCAGACGCTTGGCGAGAATGTCCCAACTGAAGTGGATGTTCTGGAAGGTTTCGGCCGACGGCTTGAAATGGATCTCAGTGCCTGAATCAGTGGTTTCGCCGATGGGAGCCAGTGGCGCCTGAGGTACGCCATGGCGATAAGTCTGCTCCCAGACCCTGCCTTCGCGGCGGATCGTGAGTATCAGTTCCTCTGACAAGGCGTTAACAACCGACACACCAACCCCGTGCAGGCCGCCTGAGACCTTGTACGAGTTGTCATCGAACTTACCGCCTGCGTGCAGAACGGTCATGATGACCTCCGCCGCGGACACCCCTTCCTCGTGGATGTCTACCGGTATGCCACGGCCATTGTCTCGGACGCTGATGGATTCATCCAGATGAATCGTAATGCTGATATCGCTGCAATGCCCGGCCAAGGCTTCGTCGATGGAGTTATCGACCACCTCGAACACCATGTGGTGTAGCCCGGTGCCGTCGTCGGTGTCGCCAATGTACATGCCGGGGCGCTTACGTACCGCATCGAGGCCTTTCAGTACCTTGATACTAGACGAGTCGTACGTGTGGTTTTCACTCATGCCTTCACTCCCGAGGGGCCGTGGACCTGGGCTATCGCTCCATGTTCCACGTGAAACATTGAGACCGGCGTGTCGTCACGCCAGCCTGCTTTCAACATGTTCGAATCAACACAGGTGATGAATACCTGGCAATTCAATTGCTCCAACAACCGACAAAGTGCCAGTCGGTGATGGTCATCCAGCTCCGACGGAAGATCGTCAACCAGATAAATACACTGTCCGCGCTTGGCTTCACTAACCAGATGCCCTTGTGCGATACGCAACGCGCAGACAACTAACTTCTGTTGCCCGCGTGACAGGACTTCGGCGGCATTGTGTCCTGCAATGCGTAAACGAAGATCAGCTCTCTGGGGGCCGGCCTGGGTGTGGCCCATGGCTCGATCCCGTTCGATCGTAGCGGCCAACACATCTGCTAATTCACGTTCCTTGTCCCACCCACGGTAATAGCTCAATTGGAAACCATCGATACCCAGAAGCGATGCCAGGGTGTGCTCGAAGACGGGTTTTAGCTGCAGAATATAGTCGCGCCGGTAGCGGTCGATATCGTCGCTGGCAAGCGTCAATTCGCGGCTCCAAGCCGCTTGCGAAGCGGCGTCCAGTGTACCATGGCGCAGCCAGGAGTTCCGTTGCCTGAGCGCCTGTTGTAGCCGCTGCCAGGCGCTCAAAAAGCGCCGTTCCACGTGGAACACGCCCCAATCAAGAAACTGTCTTCGCAGTTTAGGTGCGCCTTCAAGCAACCGGAAACTGTCAGGATTGATCAGCTGCAAGGGAAGCGCATCCGCCAGTTGCGCAGTGCTCTTCACGCTCTGCCCGTCGATGCGGATCCTGACATCCCCTGAACGATCACGAGCAATGCCAAGCGCACTGGTTTGCCTATCTTCGAGCACTACCTGGCCAAAGACGGTGCAGCTGGCAAGATCATGGGTGATAACTGGGTTAAGGCGCGTGCTGCGAAAGGACCGGGCCATCCCCAAGAGATGAATGGCTTCGAGAAGGCTTGTTTTTCCGCTGCCGTTATCGCCGGAGAGGATGTTGATGCGGGGGGAGGGGGTCAACGTCACCGGTTGCAAATTGCGCACCCCGGTGACGGAAATGCGACTCAGGGACATTCAGTAGAGATTACAAACGCATCGGCATGACAACGTAAGCCGAATCGTCATTATCAAATTCCTGCACCAGCGCACTGCTGTTAGCGTCCGACAGAATCAATCGAACCTGGTCTGTGGTCATTACGCCCAACACGTCGAGCAGATAGCTGACATTGAAACCAATCTCCAGCGGGCCACCTGAATACTCGACCGCAACTTCTTCTTCTGCCTCTTCCTGCTCAGGGTTGTTAGCCTGGATTTTCAACAGGCCGCTTTCCAACTGGAGGCGAATGCCACGGTACTTTTCGTTGGAAAGAATAGCCGTACGACTGAAGGCTTCACGCAGCGTTTGGCGCTCGCCGACAACCAGCTTGTCGCCGCCACGAGGCAGGACCCGCTCATAGTCCGGAAACTTGCCATCAACCAGTTTCGAGGTGAAGGTAAACTCGCCAGTGGTGGCGCGTATGTGATGCTGACCCAGTACGATGCTCACATCGCCGTCCTGATCGGTAAGCAGGCGCGCCAACTCGAGAATACCCTTACGTGGCACTATCACCTGATGACGGTCCGGCTGGTCGATACCGGCCTGCATGGAGCACATCGCCAGGCGGTGCCCATCGGTGGCCACGGCGCGCAACATACCACTGGATACTTCGATGAGCATGCCATTCAAATAGTAGCGGACGTCCTGCTGCGCCATGGCAAAACTGCTGCGCTCGATCAGGCGGCGCATCTTGCCCTGATTGACGCTGAAGCTCAGCGACCCCGGGCCTTCTTCGACCGTAGGGAAATCATTGGCAGGCAAGGTGGACAGGGAAAACCGACTGCGGCCGGCCTTGATCACGACCTTCTGGTCATCGAGACGAATGCTGATCAAGGCGTCTGGCTGCAGGCTCTTGCAGATATCCATCAGCTTGCGTGCAGGCACGGTGATTTCGCCAGGCTCACACGCGTCCTCAAGCGTTACACGTCCGACCAGCTCGACCTCAAGATCAGTACCTGTCAAGGAAAGCTGGTTGTCCAGGACAACCAGCAACACGTTGGACAGCACTGGTAAGGTCTGCCGCCGTTCGACAACGCCGGCGACCAGCTGCAGAGGTTTCAACAGGGCTTCGCGCTGAATAGTGAAATGCATGGTCTGGTCCCTTGCCTATTAATTGGCCGCAATCGTTTCTTCAGGTAGTCAATGTGCGCAGCAGGTTTTTGTAGTCCTCGCGGATATCGGCGTCCAACTCGCGAAGCTCGGCAATTTTACGACAGGCATGAAGCACTGTCGTGTGGTCCCGCCCGCCAAACGCATCGCCGATTTCCGGCAAGCTATGGTTGGTCAATTCCTTGGAAAGCGCCATCGCCACCTGACGTGGCCTGGCCACAGATCGCGACCGCCGTTTTGACAGCAAATCGGAAATCTTGATCTTGTAATACTCGGCCACGGTCCGCTGGATATTGTCGACACTGACCAACTTATCCTGGAGTGCCAGCAGATCCTTCAAGGACTCGCGAATCAACTCGATGGTGATGTCGCGCCCCATGAAGTGAGCATGGGCAATCACACGCTTGAGCGCGCCTTCAAGCTCACGAACATTGGAGCGTATCCGTTGCGCAATGAAGAAGGCCGCGTCATGGGGAAGATCGACGTTGGCTTGATCGGCTTTCTTCATCAGGATCGCCACACGCGTTTCCAGCTCGGGCGGCTCGACGGCTACGGTGAGTCCCCAGCCGAACCGGGACTTCAAGCGCTCCTCCAGGCCATCGATTTCCTTGGGATACCGATCACTGGTGAGAATCACCTGCTGTCCGCCCTCAAGCAAGGCATTGAAAGTATGGAAGAACTCTTCCTGCGAACGCTCCTTCTTGGCAAAGAACTGGATATCGTCAATCAGCAGGGCATCTACGGAACGGTAGAAACGCTTGAATTCATTGATAGCGTTCAGCTGCAAGGCCTTGACCATGTCTGCGACGAATCGCTCCGAATGGAGGTACACGACCTTGGCATTGGGGTTTTTCTTCAATAAATGGTTACCCACCGCATGCATGAGGTGAGTCTTTCCGAGACCGACGCCCCCGTAAAGAAATAGCGGGTTGTAACCATGCTTGGGGTTGTCAGCCACCTGCCATGCCGCGGCGCGGGCAAGCTGGTTCGATTTGCCTTCGACAAAATTTTCAAAGGTAAAGGTGCGATTGAGGTAACTCGTGTGCTTGAGCCCCCCCTCGACCTGGACAGTACGCTCTGTGCGGGCTGGCGCTGGAGCCGGGGCAGGTTCGGGTGCAACAGGGGCCACCGGTGTCGAAGCCGTCTCGGATACCGGACGGGACTGTGGCATCGCCTGCTGTTGGCTGCGCGCCAGGGAAGCGGAAGGCAGTGCCGCAGCGGCAGTGCGTTTGCTCCCTATCAACAGTGACAGCGCGGGAGCGGGCCCGGTCGACCGCTCGGAGAGCAATTCCAGCAACCGTGACAAGTATTTTTCATTTACCCAATCGAGGACGAACCTGTTGGGTGCATAGACACGCAGCTCGTCACCGTCGGCTTCGACCTGAAGCGGGCGGATCCAGGTGTTGAATTGCTGGGCGGGCAGTTCGTCTCGCAAGAGGTCAATGCACTGCTGCCAAAGTTCCACCGACACGGAATCTCCTAGACGCTGTCGAGCTGCAAACGGGCGCCATTGTATCCCTTGGAAGTGCGGTTATCCACAGCGGATAGCCAGCCTCCAAGGAAAGATTCGCATTGGCTGCCACCTATAATCACCGGGCTTAACCCTGAGCCCTGTGGATAACAGACATTCAGCTATGCGGATAAGGCTGTCAATAAACCGGTCCAATCTTGCGCTGTGGATAACTTATCGATTTGTGCACAGGCTATCAGCCGGTTAACCACGGCAGCCACACCGCTTTCCCAGAGACTTCAGGAACAGTGAAACGCATCAACGGCGAGGCCTACAGGAGCTTATCCACAAGATCGCTTGCCACCATCTATAAGCGTTACTTTAAGAAGAGCTTTATCTTTCTTCTATATTTCTATTTGCTCATTCATAGAAGCTGGTTGGAAATTGACCTGGCGTCGCGGCTTCTCTACAATCGCCGGTCTCTTAAAAGGGGGCCATTCCGGCCCGCAATGGATCACCAGGTACCGCACCATGAAACGTACTTTCCAACCCAGCACCCTCAAGCGCGCTCGCACCCACGGTTTTCGTGCCCGTATGGCTACCAAGAACGGCCGCGCCGTCCTGTCGCGCCGTCGTGCCAAAGGTCGTAAGCGCCTGGCAGTCTGAATACGTCGGAACAGGTAGTGAGTCGAGACTTCGGTCGGGAAAAGCGACTGCTGACCCCGAGCCAGTTCAAGGCAGTCTTCGACTCCCCTTCCGGAAAGTTTCCCGGCAGGAACGTCCTGCTCCTGGTGCGCGAAAATGAATTGCCACATCCCCGCATCGGATTGGTGATTGGCAAGAAGAGCGTCAAGCTTTCGGTAGAACGCAACCGTATCAAGCGACAATTGCGTGAAACCTTTCGTCTGCACCAGGCGGAACTGACGGGGTGGGACATCGTGGTTATCGCACGCAAGGGATTGGCTGACCTGGATAATCCCGAATTGGCAAAACAGTTCGCCAAACTCTGGAGACGGCTGTCTCGTACGCCTATCCAACCCGGTAACCGTCAGGAACCGAGCAACGCAGCCCATGCGTAATCTGGCGCTGATTCCGATTCGACTCTATCGCTATGCCATCAGCCCAATGATGGCCAGTCATTGTCGTTTCTATCCCAGTTGCTCCTGCTACGCACAAGAAGCCATCGAAAATCATGGCTTGCTGCGAGGTGGCTGGCTGAGTCTGCGTAGACTTGGCCGTTGCCATCCATGGAATCCGGGCGGCTATGATCCCGTGCCTTCCAACACCCCCACCAATTCATCTTCGATGACCGAGTAACCATGGATATCAAACGCTCGATCCTGCTTGTCGCCCTGGCAGTCGTTGCCTACCTGATGGTATTGCAGTGGAACCAGGACTACGGACAGGCTGCCATCCCCGACGAAACACGCCTGGAGCAATCTTCGGCTGCCCAGATTCCCGATACGCCAGCAACCGTGAACAACACGAATGGCGCAGCAGCCGACATTCCCGCGGTCGAAGGAGCCCAAGCCAGTGCATTGCCTGAAGAACAGGCGAGTTCGCGGCTGATCAGGGTCCGTACCGACGTTCTGGATCTTGCCATCGACCCCAGAGGTGGGGATGTGGTCGACCTGCGCCTGCCACAGTTTCCGCGTCGGCAGGATCGTCCGGACGTTCCATTCCAGCTGTTCGAGCGCAGCGGTGAGCGGACCTATGAAGCGCAAAGCGGACTGATCGGCGACGGCCCGGACAAGGCAAGCGGCCGGCCTCTGTACAGCAGCGAGCAGCAGCAATATCAGCTGGCCGAAGGCCAGGACCAGCTGGTAGTCGACCTGAAACACAGCGAAGGCGGGGTCATTTACACCAAGCGTTTCATCTTCCAGCGCGGCGACTATGACCTTGGCGTGCGTTACCTGATAGACAATCAGAGCGAAGAGCCCTGGACTGGACACATGTTCGGCCAGCTGAAACGTGATGACAGCAAGGACCCGTCTTCGAGCACTGCAACCGGAACAGCTACCTATCTGGGTGCTGCGCTCTGGACCAAGGACGAGCCCTATACCAAGGTGTCCATGGGTGACATGGACGATAAGAGCCTCAAGAAAACCGTAGAGGGGGGCTGGATTGCCTGGCTGCAGCACTACTTTGTCACAGCCTGGATTCCACAGCCCGACCAGACCAACCAGGTGCAAACTCGCAAGGACAGCCAGGGCAACTACATCATTGGCTTCACCGGACCTGCTGTGACCGTTGCGCCAGGTAGCCAGGGCGAGACGTCCGCCACGCTATACGCCGGCCCGAAAAGCCAGGATCAGCTGGAAGAACTTTCTCCCGGCCTGCGCCTGACCGTTGATTACGGCATTCTCTGGTTCATTGCCCAGCCTATCTTCTGGCTGCTTCAGAACATTCATGCACTATTGGGCAACTGGGGTTGGTCGATCATTGCGTTGACCGTCATCATCAAACTGGCGTTCTTCCCGCTGTCAGCGGCCAGCTATAAATCCATGGCACGCATGCGGGCCGTCTCGCCCAAGATGCAGGCGCTCAAGGAACAGTTCGGCGATGACCGCCAGAAAATGTCCCAGGCAATGATGGAGTTGTACAAGAAGGAAAAGATCAATCCGCTAGGTGGGTGCCTTCCCATCCTGGTACAGATGCCGGTCTTCCTAGCGCTCTACTGGGTATTGCTGGAAAGCGTTGAGATGCGCCAGGCGCCTTGGATGTTCTGGATCACCGACCTGTCGATCAAGGATCCGTTCTTTATCCTGCCGATCATCATGGGCTTGACCATGTTCATTCAGCAGCAATTGAACCCTACGCCTCCGGACCCGATGCAAGCGAAGGTGATGAAGCTGTTGCCGATCATCTTTACCTTCTTCTTCCTCTGGTTCCCGGCAGGTCTGGTGCTGTACTGGGTGGTCAACAACTGCTTGTCGATCGCGCAGCAGTGGTACATTACCCGCAAGATCACGGCACAGACCGCAAACGCGACCTGATCCGTAGACGTAAACAGAACGCCCCTTGATTGGGGCGTTTTGCATTCACTCCAGGGAGAAAATGGATGAGCCAAGACCGCGAAACCATTGCTGCCGTCGCAACCGCACCGGGTAGGGGCGGGATAGGTGTGGTACGGGTATCAGGGCCCCGAGCCAAGGCTGTCGCCATCACACTCAGCGGTCGGGAGCCGACCCCTCGTCATGCTCACTATGGGCCCTTTCATGCCGATGACGGTGAAGTCATCGACGAAGGTCTGCTGCTGTTTTTCCCCGGGCCGCATTCGTTCACTGGTGAAGATGTACTGGAGTTCCAGGGGCACGGTGGCCCTGTTGTCATGGACATGCTGTTGCAGCGCTGCGTGGCGCTGGGCGTCCGCCTTGCTCGGCCGGGAGAGTTCAGCGAACGGGCGTTTCTCAACGACAAGCTGGATCTGGCACAGGCAGAAGCGATCGCTGACCTGATCGAGGCCAGTTCCACGCAGGCGGCGCGCAATGCAGTGCGTTCGTTGCAGGGAGATTTCTCTCGTCGCGTCCATCAGCTCACCGAGAGCCTGGTCCAGCTAAGGATCTATGTCGAAGCGGCCATCGACTTCCCGGAGGAAGAGATCGATTTCCTGGCGGATGGACGGATCCTTGCTCTGTTGCAAGATCTTCGCGCAGAGTTATCCACAGTTCTGCATCAAGCCGCACAAGGCGCACTTTTGCGCGATGGAATGACAGTGGTTATCGCCGGCCGCCCCAACGCTGGCAAATCCAGCTTACTCAATGCACTGGCCGGCAGGGAGGCAGCTATTGTCACCGATGTCGCCGGCACAACCCGCGACGTGCTGCGTGAGCATATCCAGATTGACGGCATGCCATTGCACATCATCGACACCGCCGGATTGAGGGACACCAAGGACCCGGTTGAACGAATCGGTGTTGAGCGCGCAATCAAGGCGATCGAGGACGCCGATCGTATCCTGCTGGTCATCGATGCCAGCGCGGCGAACGATGAGCCCCAAGACTCCAAGTGGCCGGAACTGCTGTCCAGCAGACCAGACCCGGCGAAGACCACCATTGTGCGCAACAAGGCCGACATCACCGGCGAAAGGGCCGCTCTGACGGTCGACGCCGATGGTCACTCCATCATCAGCCTGTCGGCTCGTTCAGGAGATGGCCTCGATCTGCTTCGGGATCATCTGAAACATTGCATGGGTTATGACCAGACCGCCGAAAGCAGCTTCAGCGCCCGTCGCAGGCATCTGGACGCCTTGCGTCAGGCCTCCCTACATCTGGACCACGGCCATGCTCAGCTGACCCTGGCAGGGGCGGGGGAGCTCCTTGCCGAGGATCTCAGGCAAACCCAGCAAGCACTGGGGGAAATAACCGGCGCATTCAGTTCCGACGACTTGCTGGGCCGCATCTTTTCCAGCTTCTGCATCGGCAAATAGCCCGACCACCTCACCTCGCCAAGGCGAGGTCTGCAGCAACGACGGTGAGGTAGGCGCGGCGTTTAGCCAGGCGTCGCGCCGTCCCTTCTGCTTCATTTCTGCTTTTCATTCAAATCAATGTGACGCGCAAGTGCTCGCATGCTTGCGCCTGTGACCTGGCCCATTGGGAATACTGGCGACACCGCTGTGATCAACTCGCACAGGAAGCATCAGGTCGAAGGTGACAGGCAAAAAACCATTCAGGAGCTCTGTGGAAAACAGCACATGAGACCAGTAGATAACAGGTAGAAAACAGGCGGCGCATATCGGCCTGTGGATAAATCTACTTTTCATACACAGGCTACACACGGCTACCACACCGCTTGTGAGCGGGAATGACACAGTCTTTCTTTCCGCTGTACATCACGTCAGACTTGCCTTTCAGAGTTTTATCCACAGAAACCTGCTGCTCATTTATAAACATAACAACAAGCTTTAAATCATTTCTTTCTTTTTATTTAAGTTGGTCATCTGCCGCAGCGTAGCGCCCCGTCATTGGTCATTTTTTGTGCAGAGCACTTCTTTCAAAGCCAACGAAACCCTATACTGGCGTGCTTTCCAGACCCTTCTCATCAAGCACGAGGTACGTGGTGGACTTCCCTTCCCGTTTTGAGGTCATCGTTATCGGCGGTGGCCATGCCGGTACCGAAGCTGCGTTGGCGGCTGCTCGAATGGGCGTGAAGACGCTTCTTCTGTCGCACAATGTCGAAACGCTGGGCCAGATGAGCTGTAACCCGGCCATTGGCGGCATCGGTAAAAGTCATCTGGTCAAGGAAATCGATGCCCTCGGCGGTCTCATGGCAACGGCGACCGACCAGAGTGGTATCCAGTTTCGCGTGCTCAACAGCCGCAAAGGGCCGGCTGTGCGGGCGACTCGCGCACAAGCCGATCGGATCCTGTACAAGGCTGCCGTTCGCCATGTTCTGGAAAACCAGCCAAATCTGTGGATATTCCAGCAGGCTGCGGATGACCTGATCGTGGAAGCCGATCAGGTTAGAGGCGTCGTGACTCAGATGGGGCTGCGCTTTCTTGCCGACGCTGTTGTGCTTACCACCGGCACCTTTCTCGGCGGACTTATCCACATCGGAATGCAAAACTATTCAGGCGGTAGGGCGGGTGACCCACCTTCGGTTGCCTTGGCTAGCCGCCTGCGTGAACTGCCGATGCGCGTTGGGCGCCTGAAGACAGGTACGCCGCCGCGCATCGATGGACGGAGCGTGGATTTTTCGGTGATGACCGAGCAGCCTGGCGATACGCCGATTCCAACCATGTCGTTTCTGGGCAGCGCAGCACAGCACCCAAGGCAGGTGAGCTGCTGGATCACGCACACCAATGCGCGCACCCATGAAATCATCGCGGCCAATCTGGACCGGTCGCCGATGTATTCCGGTCTCATCGAAGGTGTCGGCCCGCGTTATTGCCCGTCGATCGAAGACAAGATCCACCGATTCGCCGACAAGGACAGTCATCAGGTGTTCATCGAGCCCGAAGGCTTGACCACCCACGAGCTGTACCCGAACGGAATATCCACCTCATTGCCCTTCGACGTGCAGCTGCAGTTGGTGCAGAGCATCCGCGGCATGGAAAACGCTCATATCGTGCGGCCTGGCTATGCCATCGAGTATGACTACTTCGACCCGCGCGATCTGAAGTACAGCCTGGAAACCAAGGCCATCGCAGGGCTGTTCTTTGCTGGCCAGATCAATGGCACTACCGGTTACGAAGAAGCGGGCGCCCAGGGCTTGCTGGCCGGTGCCAATGCGGCACTGCGCGCCAAGGGCCTGGACAGCTGGTGTCCACGTCGAGACGAAGCGTATCTGGGCGTACTCGTTGACGATCTGATTACCCTGGGTACCCAGGAGCCTTATCGCATGTTCACTTCTCGCGCCGAGTACCGGCTGATCCTCCGCGAGGACAATGCCGATCTGCGTTTGACCGAGAAAGGCCGGGAACTGGGGCTTGTGGACGTTATTCGCTGGGCTGCCTTCGAGCGCAAGCGAGAAAGCATTGTTCAGGAAGAGCAGCGCCTGAAAAACACCTGGGTTCGTCCTGGAACGGCCCAGGGTGACCTGATTGCAGAACGTTTCGGTACGCCTCTGACCCACGAGTACAACCTGCTCAACCTGCTGGCGCGTCCCGAAATCGACTATCGCCGGCTGGTGGAAATCGTTGGTGCCGGGGTAGAGGATGCGCAGGTAGCCGAACAGGTTGAAATCAAGACCAAATACGCTGGATACATCGATAGGCAGCAAGACGAGATTCTTCGTCTGCGTGCCAGCGAAAGTATCGAATTGCCGGTCGACCTGGATTATTCGAGCATTTCAGGTCTCTCCAAGGAGATCCAGCACAAGCTTTCCGGCACCCGTCCAGAGACGCTCGGTCAGGCCTCGCGAATTCCGGG
The DNA here is from genome assembly GCF_058536345.1 of Stutzerimonas sp. C6.4V. Classification (NCBI taxonomy): domain Bacteria; kingdom Pseudomonadati; phylum Pseudomonadota; class Gammaproteobacteria; order Pseudomonadales; family Pseudomonadaceae; genus Stutzerimonas; species Stutzerimonas sp. C6.4V. Next base: position 640,626 of record NZ_JBZUBM010000002.1, on the reverse strand, counting down.
GGTCACGCCCGCAGCCGTATCGCTGCTCATGATCCATCTGAAAAAGCGCAGCGCAGGACAAAAGCTGGAGCAGAGCGCCTGATGGAAACAATACTGGCCAGCCATGCCGACGAGCTGAGACGGGGAGCGATGCAGCTCGGGCTCAACCTGAGCGAGGCTCAGCAACAGCATTTGCTGGGCTACCTGACCTTGCTGAACAAGTGGAACAAGGCTTACAACCTGACGGCCGTGCGTGATCCGGCGGAAATGGTCTCTCGACATCTGCTCGATAGCCTGAGCCTCGTCGAGCAGGCGCAGCAGGGCGGGGCACGCTGGCTGGATGTCGGCAGCGGCGGTGGGATGCCGGGTATTCCGCTGGCCATCATGTTTCCTGATCGCCGTTTCACCCTGCTGGACTCGAACGGCAAGAAGACCCGTTTCCTTACCCAGGTAAAACTTGAGCTCAAGCTCGCCAACGTCGAGGTTGTGCACAGCCGTGTTGAGCAGTTCATTCCCGAACAACCCTTTACGGACATAACCTCGCGTGCATTCAGTTCGCTGGAAGACTTTTGTAGCTGGACACGGCACCTTGGAGACATCGATACGCGCTGGCTCGCCATGAAGGGCGTGCAGCCGGACGACGAGCTACAGGCGTTGCCTGGCGATTTCCAGCTGGATCAATGCATGGTTCTGAAAGTACCCGGTTGCCAAGGGCAACGTCATCTGCTGATACTGCGCCGCATTTCATGACCCCGGACAGACACTGACCATGGCTAAAGTATTTGCCATCGCCAACCAGAAGGGCGGTGTCGCCAAAACGACCACCTGTATCAACCTTGCCGCGTCGCTTGTTGCTACCCGTCGTCGTGTACTGCTGATCGACCTTGATCCCCAGGGCAACGCTACCACCGGTAGCGGTGTGGATAAGTTATCGCTGGAATATTCGATTTACGACGTTTTGATCGGCGAGTGCAGTCTGGTCGATGCCATGCAGTTTTCCGAACATGGTGGCTACCAGCTGTTACCGGCCAACCGCGACCTGACTGCAGCTGAAGTCGCCTTGCTCAATCTACCGGCCAAGGAAAACCGCCTGCGTGAAGCGCTTGCACCGGTACGCGAGAATTACGACTACATTCTCATCGACTGTCCTCCTTCGCTGTCGATGTTGACGATCAACGCGCTGACGGCCGCCGATGGCGTGATCATTCCGATGCAGTGTGAGTACTACGCGCTCGAGGGTCTCACCGATCTGGTCAATTCGATCCAGCGCATCGGTCAGGCATTGAACCCGTCGCTGAAAATCGAAGGACTGTTGCGCACCATGTACGACCCGCGCAGCAGCCTGACCAACGATGTCACCGAGCAATTGAAGGCGCACTTTGGCGACAAGGTCTACGACACCGTGATACCACGTAACGTGCGCCTGGCTGAGGCGCCGAGCCATGGCATGCCGGCATTGGTGTATGACAAGCAATCCAAGGGCGCCTTGGCCTATTTGGCGCTGGCGGGCGAGCTATCGCGCCGTCAACGCAGAACCGCCCGCCGCGCAACCGCATAAGGAATCTTCATGGCGACCAAAAAACGAGGCCTGGGACGCGGACTGGATGCGCTGCTCGGTGGCGCCAACGTGACGACGGTACAAGAGCCTGCCGTTCAGCTCGATGAGCGAGAGCTGCAACAGTTGCCGCTCGATATCATTCAGCGGGGGAAATACCAGCCACGTCGCGATATTGACCCGGTGACGCTTGAAGAGCTGGCCAACTCCATCCGTACTCAGGGTGTCATGCAGCCTATCGTGGTGCGTCCGATCGGCGCGGGCCGCTACGAGATAATCGCGGGCGAGCGCCGTTGGCGTGCAAGCCAGCAGGCAGGCCTGGAAAAGATACCGGCGCTGGTCCGTGAGGTTACCGACGAAGCGGCCATTGCGATGGCGCTCATCGAAAACATACAGCGTGAAGACCTCAACCCGATCGAAGAAGCGGTCGCTTTGCAACGGCTACAGCAGGAATTCCAGCTGACGCAGCAACAGGTGGCTGATGCCGTGGGCAAGTCTCGCGTGACCATCAGCAATCTGTTGCGGCTCATAGCGCTGCCAGACGAGATCAAGACGCTGCTGTCCCATGGCGATCTGGAAATGGGACATGCCCGGGCATTGCTGGGATTGCCGGCTGAAGAGCAGGTAGAAGGTGCGCGGCATGTTGTCGCACGCGGGCTGACCGTCCGTCAGACCGAAGCCCTTGTCCGACAGTTGTTGAACAAGAAAGAAGAGCCGAAAAACGCGTCAAAGGGCGATCCGGACATCCTTCGGTTGGAGCAGCGATTAGCTGAGCGGCTGGGCTCTCCTGTGCAGATCAAGCACGGTGATAAGGGCAAGGGACAGCTGGTGATTCGTTATAGCTCGCTCGATGAACTTCAGGGTGTGCTCGCACACATTCGCTGATACAAAATAAATGTAGTGGCGGTCGGAAATTACTACCTGAAGGTTGAACGCAGGGTGTGCTGCTCCTATACTCGCGGCGCTTTTTTGACTGCGGTCATCGAACGACGCCGACCTCGAAAGGCGATGGAAGTAAGGTGAATATTCGGAATAAAACACCCCTCCATCAGCTCCCGGTTGCGCGCGTTCTGGTTATTCAAGCCACGGTTGCGTTGGCCGCGGCTGTAGCATGTGGGCTGCTGTTCGGCTTGGTTGCGGGCTACTCCGTATTGCTGGGGGGCCTGATCGCGTTATTGGCGAATGTGTATTTCGCCTTCAAGGCGTTTCGCTATTTTGGCGCGCGTTCGGCCAAGGCAATTGTTCAGTCCCTTTGGGCTGGCGAGATGGGTAAACAGATTCTGGCAGCAGCGCTGTTTGCGCTGGTGTTCGTAGGAGTGAAACCGCTGCAACCGGCCGCATTGTTCGCCGGTTACCTGCTGGTTCTGGGCGCGGGAGCGAGCGCCCTCCTGCTGATGAAAAATAATCCGAAGCATTGAGCACTGAGGCTTTTATGGCGAGTACCCCGGCGGAATATATCCAGCATCACCTGCAGAATCTGACGTACGGAAAATTGCCTGAAGGCTACGTTCGCGCTGATGGCTCGGTGATCGATCAGGCAACCTGGACGATCGCTCAAACGGGCGCCGAGGCACGCGACATGGGTTTCATGGCGTTCCATATCGACACGCTCGGTTGGTCCGTGCTGATGGGCCTGATTTTCATCCTGATCTTCCGCATGGCTGCAAAAGGCGCTACCGCCGGTACTCCGGGCCGCCTGCAAAATTTCGTCGAGATGTGCGTGGAGTTCGTCGAAGGCGTGGTCAAGGACACCTTCCATGGCCGTAATGCACTGATCGCCCCGCTGGCACTGACCATCTTCGTCTGGGTGTTCCTGATGAACAGCCTGAAGTGGATCCCGGTCGATTACATTCCCGGCCTGGCCCATGCAATGGGCGTCCCCTACTTCAAGATCGTGCCGACAGCGGATCCGAACGGCACCTTTGGCCTGTCGCTCGGCGTGTTCATTCTGATTTTGTTCTACAGCTTCAAAGTCAAGGGTTTCGGTGGCTTTACCAAGGAACTGGCATTCACGCCGTTCAATCACTGGTCCCTGATCCCGTTCAACCTGTTCCTTGAAATCCTCGGTCTGCTGACCAAGCCGCTGAGCCTCGCTCTGCGTCTGTTCGGCAACATGTATGCCGGTGAGGTGGTGTTCATCCTCATCGCGCTGCTGCCGTTCTACGTGCAGTGGACCCTGAACGTACCCTGGGCGATTTTCCATATCCTGGTTATCCCGCTGCAGGCGTTCATCTTCATGGTTCTGACCGTGGTGTACCTGAGTTCAGCGCATGAAGATCACAGTCATGCCGAACTCACGCCGTAACAGCTGAACCGGTTCATCAGTTTCGTTTTACCCAAGAAAACCTTAACCCTTAGCTTCAGGAGCTTTACATGGAACTCGTCTACATCGCCGCCTCCATCATGATCGGTCTGGGTGCCCTGGGCACTGGTATCGGCTTCGCCCTGCTGGGCGGCAAGCTGCTGGAATCCACCGCTCGTCAACCCGAGCTGGCTCCTCAGCTGCAAACCAAGACCTTCCTGATGGCTGGTCTGCTCGACGCCGTACCGATGATCGGTGTTGGTATCGCGATGTACCTCATCTTCGTTGTCGCTGCCTAAGACTTTTCCGGTTCCTGATGGGGTTCGCCTGGCGAGCCCCGTTGCCGTGGAATTGACAACCGCGTCGAACGAGATAGCACGAGGTATATCGCTGTGAACATTAACTTGACGCTGTTCGGTCAAACGTTCGCCTTCGCTATTTTCGTCTGGTTTTGCATGAAGTACGTATGGCCGCCTATTACCAAGGCCATGCAGGAACGCCAGAAGAAAATCGCAGAAGGACTGGACGCCGCAGGCCGTGCGCAGCAAGACCTAAAACTGGCTCAGGAAAAGGTTTCAAACACCCTCCGCGAGACCAAGGGGCAAGCTGCCCAGATCATCGAGCAGGCTAACAAGCAGGCCAATGCAATCGTTGAGGAAGCCAAGCAACAGGCGCGCGTCGAAGGCGAGCGGCTGGTAGCGAGCGCCCGAGCCGAAATCGAGCAGGAAGTGAATAGTGCCAAGGAGCAACTGCGTAACCAGGTAGCCATGTTGGCCATCATGGGTGCGGAGAAGATCCTGGAGTCCCAGGTGGACGCCAAGGCGCACAACGATCTGGTCGAAAAACTGGCCTCCCAACTCTAAGCGAGGCAAGCGATGATCAATACCCAGACGCTTGCTCGGCCATACGCAAAGGCCGCTTTCGAGTTTGCCAGCACGGCTGGTCGGATCGAAGCCTGGTCGGGCATGTTGAGCCTGGCTGCGGTCGCCGTTGAAGTTCCCCAAGTTGCCGAACTACTGAAAAACCCAAGCCTGACCAGCGAAAGCAAGGTTCGGTCGCTGGTTCAACTGTTCGGTAGCGAAATCGATGAAGCCTTCCGAAACTTCGTCTCCACCCTGGGCGATAACGATCGCCTGGACGTGTTGCCGACCATTCGGGAGCTCTTCGAGGACCTCAAGGCTGAGGCCGAAAAGACACTCGACGTTGAAGTGCAGACAGCCTTCGAGCTAACCCCTGCGCAACTCCAAACCTTGGCTGCCGCCTTGTCGAAGCGGCTAGATCGTACCGTCAACCCCCAGCAGGTCGTGAACCCTGCGCTGATCGGCGGCGTTGTTATCCGCGCCGGCGATGTGGTTGTCGACGGGTCGGTCCGCGGCAAACTGAGCCAGTTGGCCGAATCGTTGAAATCCTGATTTGAGGGTCGTGGCATGCAGCAACTGAATCCTTCCGAGATAAGTGAAATCATAAAGCAGCGTATCGGTAGTTCCGATGTGACTGCTCAAGCGCGTAACGAAGGCACCGTCGTCAGCGTTTCCGACGGTATCGTGCGCATCTATGGCCTGGCTGACGTGATGTACGGGGAGATGATCGAGTTCCCTGATGGCGTCTATGGCATGGCCCTGAACCTGGAGCAGGACTCCGTGGGTGCCGTGGTTCTGGGTGCCTACCAGAGCCTGACCGAAGGCATGCGGGCCAAGTGCACCGGCCGCGTCCTTGAAGTGCCGGTAGGTCCGGAACTGCTGGGCCGTGTCGTTGACGCACTGGGCAATCCGGTGGACGGCAAGGGACCGGTCAACGCGCAGGCAACTGACGCGGTTGAAAAGGTAGCCCCTGGTGTGATCTGGCGTAAGTCGGTCGACCAGCCAGTGCAGACCGGTTACAAGTCAGTCGATGCCATGATTCCGGTTGGCCGTGGGCAGCGCGAGCTGATCATTGGCGACCGCCAGATCGGCAAGACCGCGCTGGCCATCGACGCGATCATCAACCAGCGCAACAGTGGCATCAAGTGCGTCTACGTGGCGATCGGCCAGAAGCAGTCGACCATTGCCAACGTGGTGCGCAAGCTCGAGCAGCACGGCGCCCTGGCCAACACCATCATCGTTGCTGCTTCGGCTTCCGAATCGGCTGCGCTGCAGTTCCTCGCGCCGTACGCCGGCTGCACCATGGGTGAATACTTCCGCGATCGCGGTGAAGACGCACTGATCGTGTATGACGATCTGTCCAAGCAGGCCGTGGCCTACCGCCAGATTTCCCTGCTGCTGCGTCGTCCGCCGGGACGTGAAGCCTACCCGGGCGACGTGTTCTATCTCCACAGCCGTCTGCTCGAGCGTGCATCGCGCGTCTCCGAAGAGTACGTCGAGAAGTTCACCAATGGCGCCGTGACGGGCAAGACCGGTTCGCTGACCGCTCTGCCGATCATCGAAACCCAGGCCGGTGACGTTTCTGCGTTCGTTCCGACCAACGTGATTTCCATCACCGACGGTCAGATCTTCCTCGAGTCGTCGATGTTCAACGCAGGCATCCGCCCGGCCGTCAACGCCGGTATTTCGGTATCCCGTGTTGGTGGCGCCGCGCAGACCAAGATCATCAAGAAGCTGTCCGGCGGTATTCGTACCGCACTGGCTCAGTACCGTGAACTGGCGGCGTTTGCCCAGTTCGCCTCTGACCTGGACGAGGCGACCCGCAAGCAGCTCGAGCATGGTCAGCGTGTCACCGAGCTGATGAAGCAGAAGCAGTACGCGCCGATGTCCATCGCCGAGATGGCGGTGTCCCTGTATGCAGCCGAGCGTGGCTTCCTGCAGGACATCGAGGTTGCCAAGGTGGGTGCCTTCGAACAGGCGTTGATCGCCTATTTCCGCCATGAGCATTCCGCTCTGCTGGACAAGATCAACGTGAAGGGCGACTTCAACGACGAAATCGACGCAGGCATCAAGGCCGGTATCGAGTCGTTCAAGGCCACCCAATCCTGGTAAGCCGCAGCGGGAGTCGAAAGGCTCCCGCCTGCTAACCCGATAGGTGTCAAATGGCAGGCGCAAAAGAGATTCGCAGCAAGATTGCGAGCATCAAAAGCACGCAGAAGATCACCAGCGCCATGGAAAAGGTGGCGGTCAGCAAGATGCGCAAGGCACAGATGCGCATGGCTGCCAGCCGTCCCTATGCGGAGCGGATCCAGCAGGTAATCGGTCATCTGGCCAATACCAACCCGGAATACCGTCATCCGTTCATGGTCGAGCGTCCGGTCAAGCGTGTCGGTTATATCGTCGTGTCGTCCGATCGTGGCTTGTGCGGTGGCTTGAACACCAACCTGTTCAAGGCATTGATCAAGAACATGAAGGAATGGCATGACAGCAAGGTCGAGGCCGACCTCTGTGTGATCGGCAACAAGGGTGCGAGCTTCTTCCGCAGCTTTGGCGGCAATGTGGTCGCGGCAGTCAACGGGCTTGGCGAAGAGCCGTCGATCAATGATCTGATCGGCAGCGTCAAGGTCATGCTGGATGCCTTCGATCAGGGCCGTCTGGACCGTCTCTACCTAGTGTCGAACAAGTTCATCAACACCATGACGCAGAAGCCGACCGTAGCGCAGCTGCTGCCGTTGGCCGCAAGTGACGATCAGACCGCGCCGAAAGGTCAGTGGGATTACCTGTACGAACCCGACGCTCGCCTGTTGCTCGATGCGTTGCTGGTTCGCTATGTCGAGTCCCAGGTCTACCAGGCGGTGGTCGAGAACGGAGCAGCCGAACAGGCCGCCCGGATGATCGCCATGAAGAACGCAACCGACAATGCCGGTGAGCTGATCAGCGACCTGCAACTGGTCTACAACAAGGCCCGTCAGGCTGCGATCACGCAGGAAATTTCGGAAATCGTCGGCGGCGCTGCCGCGGTTTAAGAACGGTTCAAATATTCAGAGGAACCAAACATGAGTAGCGGACGTATCGTTCAAATCATCGGCGCCGTTATCGACGTGGAGTTTCCGCGCGATCTGGTACCGAACATCTATGACGCGCTGAAGGTCACCGGCGCTGAAACTACCCTGGAAGTCCAGCAGCAGCTGGGCGACGGCATCGTCCGTACCATCGCCATGGGTTCGACCGAAGGCCTCAAGCGTGGCCTGGACGTCAGCAACACAGGCGCGGCCATCTCCGTACCGGTGGGCACAGCCACACTGGGCCGGATCATGGACGTTCTGGGCAACCCCATCGACGAAGCCGGTCCCATCGGCGAAGAAGAGCGCTGGGGCATCCATCGCGCGGCGCCGAGCTATGCCGAACAGGCTGGCGGCAACGAGCTGCTGGAAACCGGCATCAAGGTTATCGACCTGGTCTGCCCATTCGCCAAAGGCGGTAAGGTCGGTCTGTTCGGTGGTGCCGGTGTGGGCAAGACCGTAAACATGATGGAACTGATCCGTAACATCGCGATGGAGCACAGCGGTTACTCCGTGTTCGCCGGTGTGGGTGAGCGTACTCGTGAAGGTAACGACTTCTATCACGAGATGAAGGACTCCAACGTTCTGGACAAGGTCGCCCTGGTCTACGGCCAGATGAACGAGCCTCCAGGAAACCGCCTGCGCGTCGCACTGACTGGCCTGACCATGGCCGAGAAGTTCCGCGACGAGGGCAAGGACGTTCTGCTGTTCGTCGACAACATCTACCGCTACACCCTGGCCGGTACCGAAGTGTCCGCGCTGCTGGGTCGTATGCCGTCCGCGGTGGGCTATCAGCCGACTCTGGCCGAGGAAATGGGCGTTCTGCAGGAGCGCATCACCTCCACCAAGAGCGGTTCGATCACCTCCGTTCAGGCCGTATACGTCCCTGCGGACGACTTGACTGACCCGTCGCCTGCGACCACTTTCGCCCACCTGGACGCTACCGTGGTTCTGTCGCGTGACATCGCCTCCCTGGGTATCTACCCGGCGGTCGATCCGCTCGATTCCACGTCGCGTCAGCTGGATGCGAACGTGATTGGCCAGGAGCACTACGACACCGCTCGCGGCGTCCAGTATGTGCTGCAGCGTTACAAGGAACTGAAGGACATCATTGCGATTCTCGGTATGGATGAACTGTCCGAAGCCGACAAGCAGCTGGTATCCCGTGCTCGTAAGATCCAGCGCTTCCTGTCCCAGCCGTTCTTCGTGGCCGAAGTCTTCACCGGTTCGCCAGGCAAGTACGTTTCGCTGAAAGAAACCATCCGTGGCTTCGCCGGCATTCTCAACGGTGACTACGATCACCTGCCGGAGCAGGCGTTCTACATGGTTGGCGGCATCGACGAAGCCATCGAGAAAGCCAAGAAACTGTAACTGGCGCGCCCGCTTGCGGGCGCCAATAAGCCCGGCTTGCGGCGATAGCCAAAGGTCGGGCTGATTACCGAGGCATAAGTATGGCTATGACAGTCCACTGTGACATCGTCAGTGCGGAAGAAGAGCTGTTCTCGGGGCTGGTAGAGATGGTTATCGCTCACGGTCACCTGGGTGACCTGGGCATTCTGCCGGGCCACGCTCCTTTGCTGACTGATCTCAAGCCCGGTCCGGTGCGTGTGATCAAGCAAGGTGGTGAGGAAGATATCTTCTACATCTCCGGCGGCTTCATCGAAGTCCAGCCGAACATGGTGAAGGTGCTTGCCGATACGGCTACTCGCGCCAAGGATCTTGACCAAGCTGCCGCTCAGGCTGCAGTCAAGGCGGCCGAGAAAGCGCTTCATGAAAAGGGTGCGGATTTCGACTACGGTTCGGCATCTGCCCGTCTGGCCGAGGCTGCAGCCCAGCTGCGGACCATCGAGCAGCTGCGCAAGAAGTACGGGCGCGGCTGACCGGCTTGCTTCATCGCACGCGAGTAAAAGGGTAGCCTTGGCTACCCTTTTTCTTTTTTGCAGATTTCTTGAATCTCCGTGTCGACCCCTTGGGTCAGAGGACCAGACTCAATCATGTCTCTTGATATCGTCATTCTCGCTGCCGGGCGGGGCACGCGCATGCGCTCCGCGCTGCCCAAGGTGCTTCATCCGGTGGCAGGCAAGTCCATGCTCGAACATGTCATCGATACCGCGCGTGCACTTAAGCCAACAGCCATCCACGTGGTGATCGGTCATGGTGCCGAGCTGGTCCGCGAGCGTTTGGCAGCAGATGACGTCAATTTTGTGGTTCAGGCCGAGCAACTGGGTACCGGCCATGCATTGGCGCAGGCCTTGCCGGCCCTGACGGCTGAGCGAGTGCTCATTCTCTACGGAGATGTACCGCTGATCGAGGCGAACACCCTGCAGCGACTGCTCGAGCAGGTTGGCCCCACGCAGCTGGCGTTGCTGACGGTAGAACTCGCCGATCCAACCGGCTACGGGCGCATCCTGCGCGACGGGAGCGGTGTGGTTCAGGCCATCATCGAGCACAAGGATGCGTCAGCCGAGCAGCGACTCATCGCAGAAGGCAATACCGGCATTCTGGCAGTACCTGGTGCGCGGATCGGCGATTGGCTGGGCAGGCTGTCGAACAGCAATGCCCAGGGCGAGTATTACCTGACCGATGTGATCGCCATGGCCGTGGCCGACGGTCTGAAGGTCGCGACCGAGCAACCGCTGCATGCCATGGAGGTGCAGGGCGCCAACGATAGAATCCAGCTGGCTGAACTGGAGCGGCACTTTCAACAGCGGGCTGCTCGTCGGTTGATGGCCCAGGGCGTGACGCTGCGTGACCCTGCGCGTTTCGACTTGCGCGGTGACGTCACCGTTGGTCGTGATGTGCTGATCGACGTGAACGTCATCCTCGAAGGCACCGTGGTCATCGAGGATGACGTCGAGATCGGCCCGAACTGCGTAATTCGCAATAGCACGCTGCGCCGCGGTGCGGTGGTCAAGGCCAACTGCCATCTGGACGGCGCCGAGCTGGGTGAGGGCGCCGATTGCGGGCCGTTTGCTCGTCTGCGCCCTGGTGCGGTCCTGGGCGACAAGGCCCATGTCGGTAATTTCGTGGAAGTAAAGAACGCACGGCTGGGGGTTGCCGCCAAGGCAGGCCACCTGTCTTATCTGGGCGACGCAGACATTGGCGCAAGAACCAATATCGGTGCCGGCACCATCACCTGTAACTACGACGGCGCCAACAAGTCCCGAACCGTGATGGGTGAAGACGTGTTCATTGGCTCCAACAGTTCATTGGTAGCGCCGGTCACTCTGGGGGATGGTGCTACCACGGGTGCCGGCTCGACCATCACCCGCGACGTGCCTGCACACACGCTGGCGCTCGGTCGTGCTCGCCAGACCGAGATCGATGGTTGGCAGAGGCCGGTGAAAAAGGAGTCGTAAGCCTGAAGCCTGAAGCCTGAAGCCTGAAGAAAAGCTTGGCGGCTACTGACACGCCGCCCAAACTCTTCCAGCTTCCAGCTTCCAGCTTCCAGCTTCCAGCTTCCAGCTTCCAGCTTCCAGCTTCCAGCTTCCAGCTTGCGCACTCTGGCTGCTTATGTTTTGATTCGATCCACTAAATTTCGAATCGAAATATATCGATGTCAAAGCGCAACACACCACAACGCCGTCATGCGGTCCTTGCGCTGCTCGCCGAGCAGGGCGAGGTCAGTGTCGACGATCTGGCCCGGCGCTTCGAAACATCGGAGGTCACGATTCGCAAGGATCTGGCCGCGCTGGAAAAGAACGGGCTGCTCCTGCGTCGCTACGGCGGCGCGGTGTGCCTGCCTCAGGAATTCATCGCAGACACGGTACAAACGGTATCTCCCGCAAAACAGGCCATCGCACGGGCGGCGGTCGGCTGCATCCGTGAGCACGCCCGTATCATCATCGACAGCGGCACCACCACCGCCGCGATGATCCCCCAGCTGGGCCACAAGCATGGCCTGCTCGTCATGACCAATTCGCTGAGTGTGGCCAATGCGCTGCGTGATCTGGAGCACGAGCCGACGCTGCTGATGACGGGCGGCACCTGGGATCCTCACTCGGAATCCTTCCAGGGTCAGGTCGCGGAGCAGGTACTGCGTTCCTATGACTTCGATCAGCTCTTCATCGGGGCCGACGGCATCGACCTACAGCGCGGGACGACGACCTTCAACGAATTGCTCGGGCTGTCACGGGTCATGGCTGATGTGGCTCGGGAGGTCATCGTGCTTGCGGAGTCGGACAAGATCGGCCGCCGCATACCCAACCTGGAACTGCCCTGGGCCAGCATCCATACCCTTATCACGGACGAGCGTCTCAGCCCCGAGGCCCGTTCAAGCATCCAGGCCCGTGGCATCAAGCTGATCTGCGCGGCCATCGAATCCTTTTAGGAGAACTGACCATGTGTGGCATTGTTGGCGCCGTCGCCGAACGCAACATCACCCCGATTCTGCTCGAAGGCCTCAAGCGTCTCGAATACCGCGGCTATGACAGCGCTGGTGTCGCCGTGCTGGATGCCGACGGCATGCTGAATCGCCTGCGACGCTCCGGCAAGGTCGCCGAGCTGGAGCAGGCGCAACAGCAGCAAGCCTTGACCGGACGTCTCGGCATCGCCCACACCCGTTGGGCGACTCATGGTGCACCCTGCGAACGTAACGCCCATCCACATTTTTCCGGCAATGATCTGGCAGTGGTCCACAACGGCATCATCGAGAACCACGAAGCGTTGCGCCACAAGCTCAAGGACATGGGCTATGTGTTCAAGTCCGACACCGATACGGAAGTCATCGTCCACCTGCTGCACCACAAGCTGAATGAATCCGGCGATCTCACCGTTGCGCTGAAATCAGCGGTCAAGGAACTTCATGGTGCCTACGGCCTTGCCGTGGTCAGTGCCAGCCAGCCGGATCGTCTGCTGGCTGCGCGCAGCGGCAGTCCGTTGGTGATCGGGCTGGGCATGGGGGAGAACTTCCTCGCCTCGGACCAGCTGGCGTTGCGTCAGGTCACCGACCGCTTCATGTACCTGGAAGAAGGCGATATCGCCGAGATCCGCCGCGACAGCGTGCAGATCTGGAATGTCGACGGTGAAGCGGTACAGCGTGAAAGCGTGCAGTACCACGAAGGCGCCGAAGCTGCGGACAAGGGCGAGTACCGCCACTTCATGCTCAAGGAGATCCATGAGCAGCCCAAGGTCGTGCAACGTACCCTGGAAGGTCGGCTCGGTGATCATCAGGTTCTGGTCCAGGCGTTTGGCCCGCAGGCAGCCGAGCTGTTCGCCAAGGTGCGCAACGTGCAGATCGTCGCCTGTGGCACCAGTTACCACGCGGGCATGGTCGCCCGTTACTGGCTGGAGGAGCTGGCTGGCATCCCGTGCCAGGTTGAGGTTGCCAGCGAGTTCCGTTACCGCAAGGTGGTGGTGCAGCCCGACACCCTGTTCGTGACCATTTCCCAGTCCGGCGAAACCGCTGATTCCCTCGCCGCGCTGCGCAACGCCAAATCACGCAGCGAGGGGGAAGGTCGTTACCTGGCCAGTCTGGCTATCTGCAACGTCGGAATCAGCTCGCTGGTGCGCGAGTCCGACCTTACCTTGCTGACCCAGGCGGGGCCGGAGATCGGTGTGGCCTCGACCAAGGCCTTTACGACCCAACTGGTCGGTCTGCTACTGCTGACTCTGTCGCTGGGCCAGGTGTGCGGCACGCTGGCTCCTGCATTGGAAGCTGAGCTGGTGGACGAACTGCGCCGCCTGCCGACGCGTCTGGGCGAGGCACTGGCGATGGATAGCACGGTGGAAAAGATTTCCGAACACTTTGCCGAGAAGCACCACACCCTGTTTCTCGGACGTGGCGCGCAATATCCGGTGGCGATGGAGGGCGCACTCAAGCTCAAGGAAATTTCCTACATCCATGCCGAGGCCTATCCTGCCGGTGAGCTCAAGCACGGCCCGCTGGCGCTGGTCGACGCCGACATGCCGGTGGTCACGGTGGCGCCGAACAACGAGCTACTGGAAAAGCTCAAGTCCAACCTGCAGGAAGTGCGGGCTCGCGGCGGCGAGTTGATCGTCTTTGCCGACCGGGAGGCCGGTATCGAAAACGGTGAGGGCACCTTTATCGTCAGCATGCCGCATATCCACGATGTACTCGCGCCGATCCTCTACACGGTCCCCTTGCAGCTACTGTCCTATTACGTCGCCGTGCTGCGTGGCACCGACGTAGACCAGCCGCGCAACCTGGCGAAGTCGGTTACCGTGGAGTAACCGCTACCCAGCTATGGGAGAAGATGGCTTCACGGAATAAAGATTGACACAAAATAATAAAGTCTGACACAAGCTATTATAGTTTGACACTAACCGTAAGCCCCTGTATCTAAAAGGGTTTTCTGTTTTTATGCTAGGCCGTTCGTCAGGAGCCGCTGCCTTAATTTTCAGCAGGAGTATTCTGGAAAGCCCTACGACATGGCAGCTTGTTAGCTCATGTTTTCCTATAACTACTCTCTTGCCGAACGAGGGGAGCGGTCCGGACGGACTTAGGAGGGCGGGTGCGAGGTCGTAGGTTTGCTTCAAATCAGGATATCGAACGGCACATCGCCAATGGGTTTGGAGCTGGCGCCGGAGCTGAGTATGTGCCTTGGTTACGTGTTCAGGATGTCCCTTCGATGGGGCGTTCCTGGAAAATCCAAGGTGTTAAGATTGATCGAATTCATCACCTCTTATCCGACCTTGAACGGGCGTACTTTTTACTCTGTGAGTTTTCAGAGGACGTTGTAGATATCCGCGAGCAGTATCCCCTACTGCCGGTGGAGAGCACCCAGGCGATCGCCAGGGCTATCGGTGTACGGTATCCAAAATACAAAACGACCTCTGTTCCTATGGTAATGACCACTGACTTTTTGCTGTCTGTAAAGCAGCCAAATGGAGACGTAAAGTCCGTTGCCAGGACGATCAAATACGCGAAAGACCTTCAAGGAAAAGGCTGTGCTCGCACGTTAGAAAAACTCGAAGTCGAGAGACGGTTCTGGGTGAGCCAAGGTGTAGACTGGAGCATCGTAACGGAGGAGTTGTTTACGCCCGATTTGATCCTGAATCTCGTATTTCTTCGCAAATTTGCCAAATTGCCTCGTGCCTTGATGGATGTCCCGCTGCATTTGCAATTCATCGAGATACTTGAATCAATAAAGGGTTGCCCTTGGTCAACGTCGGAGAGCTTGCGCAAGATTGGACACCGATTATCCATACCGTATACCGATGCTCGCGACATTTTCTTTAATTTGATCTGGCGGAAAACTATTAGGATTGAATTAAGTGGTGCGCCGTTACAGCTCAAGTCACCTTTGCCAGACTTCAGTGTTTTTTATCCCACTGAAATATCCACACTGAGCGAGAAGTCGTCATGAAAATTTCAGTTAATGACGTCTTTGAGCCTGTCACGGAACTCTCCTTGCTCTCTACTATGGCGAGAGCAATTCACCTCGACGAGAAGCA
Source organism: Stutzerimonas sp. C6.4V (assembly GCF_058536345.1). Classification (NCBI taxonomy): domain Bacteria; kingdom Pseudomonadati; phylum Pseudomonadota; class Gammaproteobacteria; order Pseudomonadales; family Pseudomonadaceae; genus Stutzerimonas; species Stutzerimonas sp. C6.4V. The sequence continues at coordinate 625,452 of NZ_JBZUBM010000002.1, read as the reverse complement.
CGACGCACTGATTGTTATGGATCTAACGGATCCTCCTAGGAAGCCGTATTCGATTGGTCTTGAGGAATTCAGGGTGTCATTGGTATCAGGCGATACAAAGCCTGTGGTGATGGCAGTGCCAGAATTTCTACTGGTTTTGGAAGAAGATCTCGACGAGCGCGCGAGGCGTGATAGAGACCAAAAATGGGCTCTGATTGCGCCACTTTTGGACCCGGCCTATCCAGGGCAAATATTTGTTCATGGCGAGATGGGCCGATTGGTAAGTGATCGCGCCGCTGAGGCGGGTGTGCAGCGTAAAACGCTATATCGTTTGTTGTATCGATACTGGTTTTACGGGCAAGTAAGAAATGCGCTTCTTAACAACTATTCTGCTGTAGGTGTTGGGAGTCGTAATTACTCCGCTGATAAGCCGCCGGGACGAAAGCCAAGGTTTCAAGGGGTGTTAGTGTCGCCTGCCAAATTACTAAGCGATATCGACAAGAAGTGTATCCGAGTTTGTTACGCGCTTTACGTAAAGAACAAGAAGTCGACGATTGATAGCGCGTACAACAAAATGCTCAATAAATATTATTCGGAGAAGCGGCTTTCTAAAAATCCCGAAAACGAGGTCGTATTGCTTCCTCAATCTGAAATTCCGACGTTTAACCAGTTTAATTATTGGGGAAAGCAGTTCTTTGATGATACCGAGACTGATCGTGGACGCATGGGGTTGACGAAGTGGCTGAAGGATTGCCGTCCATTATCCGGTACCGTCCGCGACTGGCTTAGAGGTCCTTGTCATCAATTCGAGATCGACGCGACCATCGCTGACATTTACTTGGTCAACAGCTACTCCCGACGAATGCTTATCGGTCGCCCCGTGGTGTACATCGTAGTCGACAGTTTCTCAGGGATGATCGTTGGCCTTTATGTAGGCCTTGAGGGGCCTAGCTGGAACGGAGCTCGACAGGCGCTGTTCAACGCGTTCACCTCCAAGGTGGAGTTCTGCGCGCAAAACGGTGTTGATATCACTCCTGAGGATTGGGACTGTCGTCATCTGCCACATCAAATCTACGCCGATAGAGGTGAAATGTTGGGGGCTGCTGCTGAGGGGCTCGCGTCTGGCCTGGGTATCGATATGGGGACGGCCCCGCCATACCGACCGGATTGGAAACCGATGGTCGAGAGCCGCTTCGGCATCCTGAACGACTTAACCGGTATTAGGTGGCTCCCCGGCGGAGTAGCAGCCCGAGAGAAGGAACGCGGTGAGCGTGATTATCGGCTCGACGCGACGCTGAATTTGAAGGAGTTCACCCAAGTCCTCATCGAGTGCATTCTTCACTACAACCGTTTCCACCGACAGCCGGATCGTCTTACCCAGGCGATGATGAACGATGGCGTGGAGCCCACTCCGATGGGGATTTGGCGGTGGGCGTTAGAGAACGACCTTATCCAGCCTAACAAGCGACCTGACGAGCTGATTTATCTCAATCTGCTGCCTCGGGAAAGGGCCACCGTCCAAAAAGGTGGCGTGTTGTTTCGCGGCATGCATTATCTCTGCGAGATGGCTATCGAAAAAAACTGGTTCGCAAAAGCGCGTCGCAATGGCGTCTGGGCGATTGATTGCTGGTTTGATCCGAACTCTGCGGCGCACATCTGGATCCAGGACGAGAACAAGGAGTTCCTGCGTTGCGACCTGCGGAGGTCGGATGCGAAGTATGCGGATTATCGCTCGGACGAGATCTACGACCTCTTGGAGGCCTACAGGCAAGTGCCGCCAGCTCACAAACGAGCTGAACGGGAAAGCCAAGTTGGCTTGGTCGATAAAGTTGAGCAAATTGTCGGCAATGCAATGGCCGAGAAAAAGCTTGAACCCGCAGCCGGCTCTAAGGCTGAAGCAGTGGCTAATATCCGCGAGAATCGTACGGAAGAGCGGTTATTGGAGCGAGAGCAAGCGACTGTACCTGACGGTATACGTGCGGATCCCGTTCAACCTGATGCTCAGAGCCCTTCCATTGTCAGAGAGTCGTACGCTGGGCCGCGCACCGCGCAGGTTATCGATTTACTCAAAAGAGTTCGCCCGGGGCAGCCCAAATGAGAGGTGCTAAAGCTCTTGCGAGCTATACGAAGCAGGCCATCACTGAGTACGCGGGAAACCCTCTGATCGAAGCGCTGCCACCAATTCTTGACGAAGCGGCGGCTGCCGAGCTGATATCAAATTTTCCCCAGCCGGTAGCACCTGAGGAGCTAGAGCTCGACGGGGCAATGCGGATTCACTGTATTGATCGCTTGAGGACGGTTGTGCAGCCGTTTCTGCTGCACCTAGAGCTAGAGTCCCTGTTATCTCTGCTGATCCGTCGTGGATATGTTGGCCGTAATCCAACTAGCGCCTCCACAGTCAGGCACCTGCATTCTTTGTCAGGGGCTCAGCGCTATCACGATGCTTTCAAATCAACAGCTGACACTTTCAGCGTTGTGGGACTGAGTGGTATTGGGAAGTCCACCGCACTGCATGCCATTTTAAGCTTGTACCCTCAGACGATCCGACATGAGCGTTATGAGGGTCAGCAATTCGTCCACACCCAGATCACCTGGCTCAAGCTTGATTGTCCACGAGATGGCTCGTTGGCTGGATTTTGTCAGCAGTTCTTCCACGCGGTTGGCCAGGCACTCGGCGATCAGGACTACCACAAGCGCCACCGGCATCGAAATATCAACGATGCGCTTCAGCAGATGGAACAGGTAGCCAGCACGTTTTTTATCGGCGCCTTGCTCATTGATGAGCTGCAGAACCTTCACCTGGCCAAGACCGGGGGTAAGGAAAGCATGCTGAATTTCTTCCTTCACCTGGTGAACAATATCGGTATCCCGGTCGTGTTCATCGGGACGAATTCGATGGTCAGTCTGTTCTCGGACGTAATGCGTGTCGCCAGGCGCAGTTGCGGTGGGGGGATGATCGAGTTCAAGCGCTTCGAGAAGGAGGATGACGAGTGGCGTTTTCTGGTCGAGAACCTTTGGAGCTATCAGTGGTGCAAGCAGGCGGCTGAACTGACTCCTGAGATTTTTGACGCGCTGTACGAGCACACCCAGGGTGTGACTGACTTCCTGGTTAAGTTATTGGTGCTGAGCCAGCGCTATGCAATTCAGAGTGGCTCCGAGTGTCTGACTGCCGAGACGATCGTCAAAGTAAGCAATTCCAAGATGCAAATACTCAGGCCAGCGCTATCGGCTCTGCGTAGTCGCGACCCTAGTCGCATGCGCAAGTTCGACGACCTGCTTCCCATAGAGGAGCAGTTGATGGAAATGATGGCGTTCAACGGACTTGGGCGAGCAGACCGTCTCGCTTTGCTTCGAGGCGTAACTCCAGCTGCACGGGCAAATACTGCGTTACCGGAAGCTACTGTGAGCAAACCTAATGCGCCTTCAGCAGTTGCCGTGGAGGCTTCTGAAGCGAAGGTGTTCAGCGAGCATCCCGACACCCTTGCAGAACTGAAGTCAGCTGGCTGGATAACCAGGGATCTCTTCGAGTTCTCGCCGGCCTACCGCCGATTATGATTCGAGGGTCGTGTAATGGAGCTGAAATTCCATTTCTTCCCTGCTGCGTTCCCCGACGAGACGCTTCACAGTGTCCTATCCCGCTATGCCCGGCTTTGTGGCGGGCATAGCCGAAAAGCCGCTTTCGCTGGCGATAGGGCTGCAATCTCATACACACAGAACGTAGCGTTTCCCTGTCGATTGGGTGACTTAGCCGAGTCACTTCCACCTGCCACGGATCTCTCGGTATCCAAAATAATTACATGCCATACCGTTCTGCCCTATTACGCGCCCTTTCTCACCGACGATCAGGTGCGGCATGCTCGTACCTCAATGGCCGGGGCCGGCAAGTGGCTGATGCTGAAATTAGGAGTCAACGCCAGTCGGATCGAGGTCGCTTCGAGAGTACGATTCTGTCCTGCTTGCCTCAATGAGGATATCGTTCGGGTTGGCGCAGCGTACTGGCACCGTGTTCACCAGCTTCCCGGTGTATTGGTATGTCCCCACCACGGCCATTCGCTCAAGGTGGTGGATCCCAGTTGGTATAGCCGCAACTCATGGCAGCTCCACCTGCCTGACGAAGACGATGTACAAGCTCATTCATATCAGGTCGATGCTGATCTGGAGGCTTATCCAGTGCTGCGTCAAATAGCGCTCCGATCAATGCAATTGCTTGCGCTAGACCTCAAACCTCTTTCACCCACTGCAGTGCGCTCTTGCCTTGTTCAAAGAGCTGTAGAGTTAGGCCTGACCCATGGCGCATCGCACCGGCTGGATCTATGCCGTTTGGCCGCACATATGGCCGGCGTTTTCAACGCTCTGCCTGCAGCTTGGGAATACTCGATTCTAGGAGAGTCACCCGCAGATCTACCCGCGACTTGGGTCACCAAGCTGCTACGGAGGCCAAGGCATACGCACCACCCACTCAAATACATTGTGCTGGCCACCGCCCTTGGGGTTGATCTGGCTCATCTCCAGTGCAGCGACAAACCATCAACGCCAGCTGTTAAGCGATCATCGCCAACTGGTGTCGGCTACCCAAAAGCGAAACTTTCTAAGGCCCTGCTAGAGGGGCTAGAAGGCTTACCTGCTGCTGTTTGGGAGCTAGCACTTGCAGGGTGCGAGGCTCGGCAGATCGCCTCTGTGCTTGGAGTCTCCCAAGTGTATGTGTATCGAACCATTCGTGCCGTCGATGGCGGCTCGCAGGTCTGGAAAGACGCAAGATTTCAAAGCAAGCGCCTCAGGCGCCGAGCAACTTTCGAGGTTGAATATCGGGGCCTGCAAGCTCACCAATGCAAAGATTACATGTGGCTGTATCGCCATGATCGAAACTGGCTCTCAGGCTGCATCGCCAAACATGCAGGTGCTCATACAAGCCGCGCTGATAACACCGATACATTCGCTACTCTCGACGCGAATCTTGCTGAACAGATCAGGTGCTGTGCGCAGCGCCTTCGAGCAGGATCGGGAAAGCCTATTTTGATCTCTCGCGCTAGGATAGGGCGAGAGCTGCATGTCCTTTCACGCCTTGAGAAACAACTCTCCAAGCTACCCCTTTGCGCCAGAGCACTGGAGCAGACGTGCGAGTCTATTGAGGAGTTTCACGTTCGTCGCCTGCAATGGGCCAAGGAGAAGCTGGCAGACGAGCAGCGAAGCGTAACCCGGTCAGCATTGTATCGGACTGCTTGCATCAGACCGTAGTCACGTGCACCACTGCGCGGCACTGTTTCACTTTTCTTCGTACATATTTTTAAGAAAGTGTGAGCCTTCGTAAGACCCTCATTAGGGTGTGGCTCATGATATTGCTGGTGCAAACCTGAGTTAACTGCTTTTCGCAAAAAAGTGTGAGAGTGCAAAATTGGTGTGGCTCCTGTTCGCCATATTTTCGTGTGCTTTTAATATACTTACTCTGTAAAACCTTATGTTATGTGTTAAAAATACGCCGCGTCGCAGAATGCGTGTACTTCCAAACATTATCTCGTTAGTTAATTATCGATGTCTGATCTGCTATTTTTCCCCATGTCCATGCCGGACGAGATGTTGCATTCTCGTATCACGCGCTACCACTTCCTTTCAGGTAACAGGACTGCAGCTGAAACCTTCCAAGACCTGTTTGGCTCGGCACCCTTCAGCGTAGGGCTCCTGCCAAAGCAGATTGAAGTGCTTGCTGCCAGACTACCTGGTGATCCAGAAAGCAATCTCGACGAGCTGATCTGTACCAATACGATGTTTCCAGCTTACAGGCCCTTTCTAGGGGTCAGCCAAGGGGTGGAGAATGCCCCAGCAGGCTCCAGTTTATTTGGGGTGGCTCGTATTCCCCGCCGAGAGGGTGCGGTCCACGGGAAGGCTAAGCTCTGCTCCACCTGTGTGCAGCAGGATCTGCTTGAAACGGGGTACGCATACTGGCATCGCTCACACCATTTGCCTGGTGTGTCAGTCTGCTGGCGTCATGGTGAGCCGCTGATTCACGCGTGCCCCAAATGCTCTCACCCGTTCTTCCGTAAGCTTCGGCTACTTCCAAATCCGACTGATCCGTGTGTATGCGGCTGGAGCGCTCTCGATCCTGCGACAGTTAGGCAGGGCACTGTGCTGGAAAAGAATTTTGCGCAGTTCGCCTACGAAGTACTGCAGCGTAAGTTTCCGCTAATGAGTTGTGAAACGTTAGGTGCAAGTTATGTACGACAATGCAGAAAGCGAGGTTTCGTACACGGAAACCTTGTTGGTACTGCGAAACTATTTGACAGTATCCGCACGAAATATGGAGATGAAGCCCTGTCTCGAATGGACAAAGCTTATGAAGCAGGTAAACACGATCAATGGATACGGTTTAGATTTTACAATGGCCAGATGGATATGCCCCTCGCCCGGCATATGATCATTGCGCAGCATTTATTTGGGAGCGCGGATGACTTTGAGTCCGCCTTGCAGAAAGAACTCATTCTTCAGCACGCGGCAGGTGCAAAATTACGTTTAAAGTTGGAAAAGCCTCAGCTTGGTAGGAAGGCGCAGCATCGTCAGAAAATAGACACGATCTTGGCTGTACGAGCGAATGTCGATTTGGGGTATCTCTGGGATAACGCTTACCAAGCCACCCGCTGGCTTACGGAGCACGACAACGCATGGTTGATGGAGAAGCTCAGTACGCCAAAGCACGTACCTGAAGTAGTCGAGGAGGTTAGCGATCCCCGAGACAGCGCGTTTGCTGCCGTTCTTCTAGCGGGTGCTGAGGATCTTTATCGAATTTCCAAAGGACAGAAGCGGGTTAATCTCAGTAATCTGCAGAAACTCCTACCCGTGCGTTTACCTCCCTGCCCAAAATTACGTAAACGTAGATTCCCCTTGGCTTCTCAGCAGGCTGAACTCCTCATGGAGTCTGTTTGGCACTTTCGATTGAGAAGGCTAATTTGTGCTCTTGCCGATATGAAGAGGCTAAAACTTCCGATGAACACTGGAAGCCTGGGTCTGGTTTCCAGCGTGTCGAACACTATTTTTCAAACCCTCGTCAGTTTTTTTGAGTGGGACTTGGAGGAGTTTTTAAGAAACGGCGTGGACTCAGAAAACCTGCTTAAGTCCACTGGTGTACCAAGGGATTGGCAGGGACCTCCTGACTTCAACCGGGTTCTGGGAGGTACTGCATACTATCGGAATAAGGCTGTAGCTGGGCAACTGGAAAAAAGCAGCGGTGAGTGAGGGGCCTGTGGCGCTGCCCCTGTTTCGGTTCAAAGTGACCTGCTCTATTACCCACCCGCTCGGCACACTATCGAATGGCTGGTATTCGGCCGCCGCACACCGGTGAGGTTGAATAGGCCTGCCAGCCCCCGTAGGTGCACCATTAGAGCAAGGAATTTTCCAGCTTCGCAATGAAGGGGCTAGAACTCTCTAGAGTGGGCATTATAGGCTTTTATAGTCAATTATAGAGTGATTATAGAATCCGTTCTGGGCGCCTGATTTACGCTGCCCGCTTCCGGCCAGAAGCGGGCGTTCACGAAGCTCAATTTGTGGTTCACAGGCGTCTACGAAACTAGGAGAGGTTCAAGCCCGTTGATCGGATACGACGAGTTCATGCTTTTATCGCCGCGCCTGTAGTCGCTCGCGAACCGCAGCCTGCTGTCCTGTCACCGCCTGAATTTGAAAAGCGCTGGCAGACCATCGCCCGTGAAACGGGCTTCCGCGACCGGCGCCATCTACGCGAAGCCTTCGTCCGCGGCTTCGGTGTGCCGCCTCAGGCCGTCAGGCGAGATGTACGGAGTATGCCGGCTTGACCCGGCAAACCCAGTCAAACGCCGGTATCTGCAGCTAGCGGGAAAGTCGTTAGCTGGGCCCGCAAATTGCTTCGAATGCCCACTGACACTTCGCTTATGTCAGACAAGGTAAGGCCATCATGAACAGTAGTGATAAAGAATCGGAGAGTTCACCCGCCTTCTGGCGGACTCAAGAGATGTTGCTGCTACAGCAGGTAACCGCACTGGCCGGGCGGGACTTTTCTCCCGAGACCGTAATGAGGGAGATGCTTCACCTACTGTCCGAACTGTTGGGGTTGAACCGCGGGCGAATCGTGTTGCTCGACGAATCGGGCCAATCGAGCCGAATCCGCTATGCCTACGGACTGACCGCAGACGAAGTCAGCCGCGGGCGTTACGCACCAGACGAAGGTGTAACCGGACGAGTACTGGCTCGAGGTCAGTTGATCATCGTTCAGGACATCGATAACGATCCGCTGTTTCTCGGCCGCATGGTCGCGCGTAACAACCTCCCTTCCGGGCCGGTTTCCTATATCGCATTACCGATCCAGATCGGCCAGCGCACCATCGGCGTACTGGCCTGCCATCGCATCCGCAGCCGAGCACGCCCATTGGCAGATGACCTCACCATCCTGAGAATCCTGGCGACGTTTGCCGGGCAGATCCTCCATCTGGAAGAACACCTTAGGGAAAAAACCGAGGCGCTCGAACAACGCAACGCCCTACTGGCCCGGGCACTGGAGACCCGCTCCAGCCGCTACGGGATTATCGGCAGCGCGCCCCAGCTGCTGCGCGCGCTCTCAGAACTGGAGCGCGTTGCGAATACCACCGCAAGCGTGTTGCTGCTCGGCGAGTCCGGAACCGGCAAGGAGCTGTTCGCGCGTGCATTGCACCTGTCCAGCCCCAGACGGGACAAGCCGTTTATCCGCGTGAATTGCGCAGCCATTCCCGATTCGCTATTTGAGTCGGAGTTGTTCGGCTACGAGCGAGGCGCCTTCACCGGGGCGCAAACGGCGCGTGCCGGCTGGTTCGAGCAGGCAGATGGCGGCACCATTTTCCTCGATGAGATTGGCGAGCTTCCGCTGGCCATGCAGACCAAGCTGCTACGTACGCTGCAGGAGGGCACCATCACCCGCCTCGGGGCCAAGCGCGAGCTGCACATCGACGTCCGGCTGGTGGCAGCCACTAACCGTGAACTGGAGACCGAAGTCGCCGCCGGCAACTTCCGCCAGGACTTGTACTACCGGCTAAACGTCATCCCGATACGCCTGCCCTCGCTGGCTGAGCGCCGGTCTGACATCCCCGTGCTGGTGCTGCACTTCCTCAACCGGATCAACCAGGCCAACCAGCGAAACGTCAGCCTAAGTGCCGAGGCGATTAAGCGCCTGCAGCGGCATGCGTGGCCGGGCAACATTCGCGAGCTGTCCAATGTCATTGAGCGAATGGTGCTGCTAGCCGACCACGCCCTGTTGAGCGCAGCGGACGTCGACCGCTACCTGCCACGGGAGAACGAGCAAGCTGCGCCGACACCTCCCCTGGCCACGTCACCGCCCAGCCTCCCTGCCTATATTGAGGACATCCGACCTTACGTCTCGGTGACCTCCCATACTGCCGATGCGCTGCGCCAGGCGCTGGACCGCTGTGGCGGAAACAAGACGCGCGCCGCTCAGCTGCTGGGCATGACCGCGCGCCAGTTCCACTACCGCTGGCAGAAATTGGTAGCCATTCGCTGAAGCCGAACACAATGTCGACAATGTCAACATTGTGTTCGACTCTACTCCGGTTCAGCGAAGGAAAAAATCAGACCAAAACCAAATTAGCACCCCGTAACAGGCTGAAATGTAAAGATATTTTTAAAATCTTCGACAGCTGGCATGGCAGTTGCGATATCCCATTCAGCCAGGACTGACATCGCGTTGGTACTGATGAACTGAATGGAGAGCACCATGAACGCACCTGCACCTACCACCGTTAAAACCTACCTGCGACCGATCGATCGAGACGGCCTGATGGCCTTCGCCGAGAAGGGCCGCAACAACCCGGCCAGCCGCGGCACTAACAAGGTCCGCACGGTCATGCAGGGCATGTACCGCAGCCTCAGCTATGTCGGTGACCACGAGGCCGTTGTGGTCGACGAGCCTCTGCACCTGTTCGGTGAAGACACGGCGCCCGCTCCGGGCGAGATCGTGCTCTCCGGGCTGGGTGGCTGTCTTGCCGTAGGAATTACAGCAGTGGCCACCTGGAAGCAGGTCAAGCTGAGCAAGCTGGAAATCTTCCTGGAAGCCGACATTGGCAACCCAGCGGCGTGGGGTGCCGGCGGTGCACCGATGCAACCGGAGCAAATGGGCTTCCAAGAGATTCGCGTAAAGGTCTTGGTGGAGGGCGATGCCACTCGCGAAGAGCTCGACGAGATCGTCAAGCACGCCAACTTCTACTCGCCCGTGGCCAATAGCATGCGCAATCCCATTCCGTTCAGCATCGCGCTGGCCGACTGAGCAACGCATCGAGGAGGTCGCCATGAACAGTGTCGCCGCGCCCGTTGCTGAGCTGACACCCAGCGTAAACGACAAAACCATGCTCCAGCGGGTATCCGAGATAGCCAGCGGGCCTCTCGCCGAGGCCGCCAACCGTATCGACCGGGAGGGTTACTACCCGTTGGACATCATGGCGCGCCTCGCCGAGGTGGGCGCGTTCGGCGCGCATCTGGACCGGCGCGGGGCCGACTTTGGGCTAGCGCTAGCAGCTAACAGCGAGATCGCCCGCAGTTGTGGGTCCACCGGCTTTCTCGCCTGGTGCCATAACGTCTGCGGCCTGTACATGGAGCAATCGGCGAACCCGGCTCTGCTGGCGCGCTTGAACGACCACGTCGAAGGTCGTAGCTTCGGCGGTACCGCACTGTCCAACCCGATGAAGGCCATGGCCGGCATCGAGCCGATGCTGCTGCGCGCACAGCGGGTGCCAGGCGGCTATCGGGTGAGCGGTTCACTGCCCTGGGTCAGCCACATCGCCCCCGGGCAATACTGCGGTGCGATCGCGGGTGTCGATCGCGCCGACGGTACTCGTTCCCACGAGATCATGTTTCTGCTCGATCTCGACGAGCGGGTCGACCTCAGGCATTGCCCCGCATTTTCCGGCATGGAAGGCACCAGCACCTGGGGCATCCGCCTGACTGATCACTTCATCGGCGAAGACCAGCTCATCGCCGACCCCGCCGGCCCTTTCGTCAACCGCGTCCGCGCCGCCTTCATCCTCCTGCAGGTCGGAATGGCGACCGGCCTGGTGCAGGCCAGCCTGGACGCGATGAACGAGGTCGAGCCGGTACTGGGGCACGTCAACCAGTTCCTTCATGACCGTCCCGACGTGCTCCAAGCCGAATTTGCCGAGCTCAATTCACGGGTCGCCGCGCTGGTGCGCACCCCTTACGAAACCGATAAGGACTTCATGCTCGACGTGCTCGATGCGCGCGTACAAGGCGCCGAGCTGGCCCTGCGTGCGACCCAGTCGGCCCTGCTTCACCAAGGCGCGCGCGGTTACCTGATGAGTGCCGGACCACAACGACGCATCCGCGAGGCGCAATTCGTGGCGATCGTTACCCCGGCGATCAAGCACCTGCGCTACCAGATGAACCGCCTGATGCAGGAGGCCCAGCCAGCATGAGTGCAATCACCCAAGCCTGGCGGCAGTTCATTTGCCGCGCCTGTGGCCTGATCTATGACGAAGCGCTCGGTGATCCGGACAGCGGGCTGGCGCCCGGCACCCGCTTCGAGGACATTCCGGATGACTGGGAATGCCCGCTTTGCGGCGTGACCAAGCTGGATTTCGAACCCTACGTGATGCGCGAGGCGCCAGCTGCCGTGGCGATGCCGGTCGGGCCTCGCGAGACAGGCATCGTGGTGGTCGGTGGCGGACTGGCCGGCTGGTCTGTCATCGAAGCCATCCGCGCCATCGATCAGAGCACCCCCATCACGCTGGTCAGCGGTTGCAAGGGCGACCTTTATCACAAGCCCGAACTGTCCGTTGCGCTCAGCCGCGGTCAGTCGGCCGACAAGCTGGTGCGCGAGCGCGCCGCCGAGGCCGCTGCTCGGCTTGGCGTGCGCCTTTTGCCGGAAACCTTCGCCGTAGGCCTATCCCCACGGCTCCGTCAACTGCGCACCACACGCGGCAACCTGAGCTACACCCGGCTGGTTCTCGCTCAGGGTGCCCGCCCCGCACTGCCCGTTGCGCTGCCGGCCGAGCTCTGCTGGCGCGTCAACCACCTGCACGGCTGGGCCGGCCTGCAGGCGCGGCTGGCCGAGCGCAGCCCCCAGGACGTGGCGGTTATCGGTGCCGGGATGATCGGCTGTGAGATCGCCGAGGACCTGGCGCGAGCGGGTCACCGGGTCACGCTGATGGATCGTCAGTCTTTACCACTGGCGAACCTGTTGCCCGAGCCGGCGGCCCGCCGTCTGAACGCCGCGCAACGCCAGTTGGGCATCGAGCTGCTCGGCGACGTCGAAATCGCCTCGCTGACCTCGCTCGCCGACGGCCGCAAGCGCCTGCTGACTCGCTGTGGCCAGCGCCGTGACGTGGATCAGGTGATCGCCGCTACCGGCCTGGCCACCGAACCCCGCCTGGCGCGCCTGGCCGGTCTGGACTTCGCACGCGGCATCAGCGTCGACCCCGCCACGCTGCAGACCAGCGACCCGGACATCTATGCCCTGGGCGATTGCATCAGTCTTGGCGGTATGCCCTGCCGCTTCATCGAACCCATCGCCCGTCAGGCGCGAGCCATCGCCGCCCATATCGCCGGCATGCCGGGCGCGCTCTATCGCCACAGCGATCCCGTCATCAGGCTGAAGACCGCCTCCTTGCCGATCGCCCTGCACGGCATGCCTCATGCAGACGGGCATTGGCATGTCGTCCAGGAAACCGATGGCTTTCTGCTCATGGAACAACGAACCAACGGCACGACTACGTCAACGCTGCGGGTTGGCCGCGCCGACGCCGCGTGACTGCAGACCAAACTGGAGGGTACAGACATGAGCGACAATAACTTCTTCCGCCCCTATTCGGAGCATGCCACGCTGACCGGTTGTGCCTGCGGAAAGCACGAAAGCCCCGAAGCGCATGATCGCGCTGCGGAACAGGCGCGACTGGCACGCTCGCGCGACCGGGAAATGCTGTCGCAGGACTTCGTCGAGGCCGCGGCGGTGCGCGCGCTCTTCCCTAACGACGTGACGCGCCGGCGCTTTCTCCAGGCGGTCGGTGTCGGCACGGCAATGGCCGCCATCTCCAGCGTGCTGCCGCTGACGTCACTGCAGGCGATGGCCGATGAACGCGGGCCGCTGGAAAAGACCAATCTGAAGATCGGCTTCATCCCCATCAACTGCGCCACGCCGCTAATCATGGCTGACCCGCTCGGGCTGTATCAGGAGCAGGGCCTGTCGGCAAGCCTGCAGAAGACCGCCGGCTGGGCACTGGTGCGCGACAACATGCTCAACGGCGAGCTGGACGCATCACACATGCTCGCCCCCATGCCGTTGGCGATCAGCATGGGCCTGGGCTCGAATCCGCAACCGATGCGGGTCGCCACCATCCAGAACATCAACGGCCAGGCCATCGTTCTGGCGCTCAAGCACAAGGAAAACCGCGACCCGAAGAACTGGAAAGGCTTCAAGTTCGCCATTCCCTTCGAATATTCGATGCACAACTTCCTGCTGCGCTATTACCTCGCCGAGCACGGGCTGGACCCGGACCGCGACGTGCAGCTGCGGGTAACGCCGCCGGCCGAGATGATCGCCAACCTGCGGGCCGGCAACATCGACGGTTTCTTCGGCCCCGAGCCGTTCAACCAGCGCGCCGTGTATGACCAGGTCGGCTTCATCCATGTGCTGTCGAAGGACCTTTGGGATGGCCATCCCTGCTGCTCCTTCGGTGTATCCGAAGCCTTCATCAAGGAAAACCCCAATACGTTCGCCGCGCTCTACCGCGCCATTCTCAACGCCGCCGCCATGGCTCAGGACAAGGCCCAGCTGCCGACCATCGCCAAGGCGATCTCGACGCCGAATTATCTCAACCAGCCGGAGACGGTGATCCTCCAGGCGCTTTCCGGGCGTTATGCCGATGGCCTGGGCCAGGTACAGAACGAACCGCAACGCTCAGGCTTCGACCCCATGCCCTGGTACTCCATGGCCACCTGGATGCTGACCCAGATGAAGCGCTGGGGTTACGTGAAGACGGATGTTGATTACAGCGCGCTGGCCGAGCAAGTGTTTTTGCTCACCGACGCACGCCGGCAGATGGCTGCGCTGGGCATGGCCGAAGCCGAGGCTCAGCTGGCCAGTGGCTACAAGCCGTTCGAGGTGATGGGCAGGCCATACGATCCGACCGCCCCGGACGACTACCTGGCCGGCTTCGACATTCCACGCATGAGGACCCGACCATGAACAATCATCTTCGCCTGAAGGCGGCGTTGGTCTCGGTATTGTTACTGGCCGCACTGTTGCTGGTCTGGCAGACCGCCACCCATACCCCCGCCCAGCAGACCGACGTGAGCGCGGCAGACGCCGAATACGCCGCGCTCATGGGACAAACGGCCGAGGCGCCGAAGAAGGACGGCTTCCCCACGCCGGCGCAGTTCTTCGAACTGGCTGGCCAGCAGCTAAGCGAACCCTTCTACGACCGCGGCCCGAACGACAAGGGCATCGGTATCCAGCTTGCGCATTCGCTCGGGCGCGTCGCGCTCGGCTATCTGATCGCACTGGCCGTAGCAATTCCACTCGGCTTCGTGATCGGCATGTCGCCGCTCCTGTACCAGGCACTTAACCCCTTCATTCAGGTGCTCAAGCCCATCTCGCCGCTGGCCTGGATGCCGATTGCGCTCTACACCATCCGCGACTCATCGGTCTCGGCAGTGTTCGTGATCTTCATCTGCTCGATTTGGCCGATGCTGATCAACACCGCATTCGGTGTAGCCGGGGTGCGCAAGGACTGGCTGAACGTCGCACGCACGCTGGAGGTATCGCCGCTGCGCAAGGCCTTCTGCGTGATCCTGCCGGCCGCGGCTCCAACCATCATCACCGGCATGCGCATCTCCATGGGTATCGCCTGGCTGGTCATCGTCGCGGCCGAGATGCTCATAGGCGGCACCGGTATCGGCTACTTCGTCTGGAACGAGTGGAACAACCTTTCGCTGGCCAACGTGATCTTCGCGGTACTGATGATCGGTGTCATCGGCATGCTGCTCGATCTCCTTTTCGCACAACTGCAAAAGAAGGTGACCTATGTCGACTAAAGCATTCCTCAAGGTCGAAGGGCTGAGCAAGCGTTATCAGCCAAGCCAGCCTCCCGTATTCGAGAACATCAACTTCAGCCTGGAACAAGGCGAGTTCGTCTGCGTGATCGGCCACTCCGGTTGCGGCAAGAGCACCATTCTCAATGTGCTTGCCGGCCTGGAGGAGCCAAGCAGCGGTGGCGTCGTCATGGCCGGCAAGGAAATCGCCGGTCCGAGTCTGGACCGTGGTGTGGTGTTCCAGGGGCATGCGCTGATGCCCTGGCTGACGGTCGAGCAGAACATCGCCTTCGCCGTGAAGTCCCGACACCCGTCCTGGTCGCGCCAGCAGATTGCCGAGCACGGTGCACGCTTTATCGAGATGGTCGGCCTGACCGGCGCTGCGCAAAAGAAACCGGCGGAGCTGTCCGGCGGCATGAAACAACGCGTCGGCATCGCCCGGGCCTTTGCCGTCGAGCCGAAGATGCTGCTGATGGACGAGCCATTCGGCGCACTCGATGCGCTGACCCGCGGGGTGATCCAGGACGAACTCGTGAAGATCTGCGCGGCGACCCGGCAGACCGTGTTCATGATCACCCACGATGTCGACGAGGCCATCCTCCTTGCCGACAAAGTGATGTTGATGAGCAACGGGCCCAACGCGCGGATCGCCGAGATCGTCATCAACACGCTGCCGCGCGAGCGAACCCGCGAGACCATTCATCACGACCCGCAGTTCTACCGAATCCGCAACCACCTCGTGGACTTCCTGGTGCGTCGCTCCAAGACCATCCAGCAAGGTGGCGAAGGCGTGCTCGGCGACCAGCCGCTGATCGTCCGCCCGGGCCTCGATGATACCGACCCACCACCGCCAGACCCGCGAACGCAGCAACCGCTGCGCCGCATCCACGCTGTTTGACTCCACCTACTGTAGGAACCGATCGATGATTACCGACCGCGCACAAGTTACCGAGATGATCATCTCCGCCAAGGTCACCAAGGGCATCAAATGGAGCCAGGCCGCCGAGGCCATTGGCAAGAGCAAGGAATGGACAACCGCCGGCCTGCTCGGGCAGATGGCCTTCGACAAGTCCCAGGCCGAAACGCTTGGCAAGCTGTTCGGCCTCACCGACGAGGCCGTGGCCTGGCTGCAGATCGTGCCGTACAAGGGCTCGCTGCCTACCGCCGTGCCGACCGACCCGCTGATCTACCGCTGGTACGAGATCGTCAATGTCTATGGCGGCACCATCAAGGAGCTGATCCACGAGGAATTTGGCGACGGCATCATGAGCGCCATCGATTTCTCCATGGATATCCAGCGCCAGCCGGACCCGAAAGGCGATCGCGTGAACGTGGTGCTGTCGGGCAAGTTCTTGCCCTACAAGAGCTACTGACCGCGCGGCCTTCCGACCCCTCGAACTTCTGTATGCAGGTTCAGCGCGCCGCGGCCATCGGCTGCGGCGACGAACCGACGTTCATCCTTGCCCAGCGGAGAACCCGTATGGATCCACTGTTGCTTGGCGGCGTCGCCGGCGTGCTGGTTGGCCTGAGCATGGGGCTGACCGGGGCGGGCGGCGGTGTACTGGCGGTTCCGGCACTGACGATGGTGCTGGGACTGGACTTGCACCAGGCCGTACCGCTTGGCCTGCTGGCGATCGGTAGCGCCGCACTGCTGGGCAGTCTCGATGGCTTGCGCCACGGTTTGGTGCGCTACCGGGCCGCGCTGTTCATGGCGGCGATCGGTGTGCTCACCGCATCGCTCGGTACCCGCCTCGCCCATAGGCTGCCGACCGACGCGGTGATGCTGCTGTTCTGCCTCGTACTGATCGTCATCGCCGTGCGGCAGTGGTCGCAGGGCATGACGCCGATCGCATCCGGCATCGCTGACGCTGCCCTGTTCAAGCCGTGCCGGCTGGCCCCGGACAACTGGCGCTTCTGCTGGACGCCCCGTTGCTTCATGCATTTTGGCGCGATTGGCGCCTCGGCCGGATTGCTCACCGGGCTGCTCGGGGTGGGCGGTGGATTCGTCATCGTTCCGTTCATGCGCCGCTACTGCGAGCTCGGCATGCAAGGGGTGGTGGCCACCTCGCTTGCGGTCATCGCGCTGGTTTCGCTGTTCAGTGTCGGACAGGCGTTGCATGCCGGGATCGTCGTGCCCCCGGCAGGTTGGCTGTTCATCGGCGCGTGCGCGCTCGGCATGGCAGCCGGGCGGCTGATGGCGGCGCAGTTCAGGGCGCGCACCCTTCAGCTCGGTTTCGCCGCGCTTGCCGCTGGCGTAGCCCTGGCGCTGGGCGCGCGCAGCCTTACCCACCTGCTTGCTTGAGAATCCTAATGACTCTGGATATCCGCTCGTTCTTCGATCCGGTCACCTCGACCTTCACCCATGTAGTTCATGCGCCAGGCCAGGCGCAATGCGCCGTAGTCGATGCAGTGCTGGGTTATGACCCGGTCACCCGCCTGACCGATACGCACATGGCTGATGAGGTGAAAGCCTATATTCAGGCCAGGGGGCTGCAGCTCCAGTGGTTACTGGAGACCCATGTCCATGCCGATCACCTGTCGGCCGCCAGCTACCTGCGCGCCGAACTTGGCGGGCGTATCGGCATCAGCGGCCGGGTCATGAAGGTACGCTGCACGCTCGTCGATCGGTACGGCCCGTTCCAGCAGAGGCCATACGACCACTTGTTTGCCACGGACGAAATGTTTTACATCGGTCCGCTGCGGACGCAGGCGCTTGCCGTGCCGGGGCACACGCCCGCCGATATCGCCTACCTGGTGAATAATGAGGTCGTGTTCGTTGGCGACACGCTTTTTCCACCGGACGTCGGCACAGCGCGTTGCGACTTCCCAGGGGGCAGTGCCAAGACACTGTATCGCTCCATCCAGCGTCTGCTGAGTTTGCCCGCGCATGTTCAGATGATGATGTGCCACGACTACCCGCCTCGCGACCGCGCGCCCATTGTCGAGTGCACCGTTGCTGAACAGCGCTCGACAAATATTCATGCGCGAAGTGGCATTTCAGAGGCCGAGTTTATCGAGATGCGTACCCAGCGCGACCGGACACTTCCAGCCCCACGCCTTTTGGGGCCATCCATGCGTGCGAATCTAGGGGGCTTGCAAACTGATCGTTGAGAAGCGGATAGGATCAGGCCGCTTCGCCTCAAGTTGCCAAGCGAGTAGCCGCCCCGCTACGGAAAAGCATGTGCGCCCGGACGGGTCTACTACGTGACCGCAATCAACAGCGCTGTTGAGAGCCCCCGGCGGAATAAGGCCCGGACTTGCTGTCGTTTGCATCCTACGGGCCAAAACAACTTCGTCGATATCAGCGATGCACGCCCATCTGCCAGACATACCCTCCTGCCATCAGCGAAACATGAATATTCGCTCAGCCGGCAAGCGCGACTTTCCAGGACCGTCTCCGTTGTCACGACTGCGATAGCCCAACGCGACCAAGAGCACGCCGGTCAGCCCATGTTGTGGCAATTGAAAGGCTGCATCGACCGAGGCCTGATCGAAATGCTCCATGGGTACGGCGTCAATGCCCAGCGCCGCCGCGCGGGAGATCAGAGAGCCAAGAGCGAGATAGACGTGCTTCTCCATCCAATGAGCCAGATCCTTGCGCTCATAACGGTGCAGGTTGATTCGACGTGCACGGGCGTGATGCTGAGCGATCTGAGCGCTGTCGTCTGAAAAGCGCCCCTCCGCAGCCTCCTGCGCCAGTAAAGCCTGGAGGTGCGAGTCACTCATGTCGGAAAGTCTGCAGAGCAATATGA
Organism: Stutzerimonas sp. C6.4V; assembly: GCF_058536345.1. Classification (NCBI taxonomy): domain Bacteria; kingdom Pseudomonadati; phylum Pseudomonadota; class Gammaproteobacteria; order Pseudomonadales; family Pseudomonadaceae; genus Stutzerimonas; species Stutzerimonas sp. C6.4V. The sequence goes on along the minus strand of NZ_JBZUBM010000002.1, from coordinate 606,676 downwards.
AATGAGAGGCATCGAGCAGTTCGAGCTTTCTATTGGCATCGACCTGTTTGGCTGCATTTGCAAGCTGCGCTTTGGTTACCGCGCTTTCGGCAACTGAACTGGGCGATGAGTTTTCTGCTGCATTACGATGGCTCGCGATGACAAGTGCTCGCCATGAGCAACGTCGCGCACACGGAGTGAATCGCCCCAGCTTTCCTAGACACTCTCCAAGCTCTGGAAATAGCGCTTTTCAAACTCCACTGGCGATAGCTGCATAGCGCTGCTGTGCCGGCGCTTGGGGTTATAGAACATCTCGATGTAATCGAACACATCACTGCGGGCTTCTTCGCGGGTTCCGTAGGTTTTCCGTCGGATGCGTTCCCGCTTCAGCAACTGGAAAAAGCTTTCCGCGACCGCGTTGTCGTGACAGTTACCGCGTCGACTCATGCTGCTGATCAGGTTGTTGGCCTTGAGGAAACTCTGCCAGTCCGAGCTGCTGAACTGGCTGCCCTGGTCGGAATGGATCATCACTTCCTGCTTGGGCTTGCGCCGCCACACCGCCATCAGCAACGCATCGATGGCCAGATCGCTGCACATCCGAGGCTTCATCGACCAGCCGATCACTTGGCGAGAAAACAGATCCAGCACCACCGCCAAGTACAACCAGCCCTCATACGTGCGGATGTAAGTGATGTCGGTGACCCAGACCTTGTTCGGTTCACTGACATTGAACTGCCGCTCCAGACGGTTGGGCGAGGCCACCGGCGGCTTGCCACCGTAGTACCCGGGGCGCCGGCGATAACCGGTCTGCGAGCGCAGCCCCTCTCTCCTCATCAGGCGAGCCACACGGTGCCGGCCACAGGACTCGCCCAGCTCACGCAGGTCGTCGTGGATCTTGCGGTAGCCGTAGACCCCGCCGCTTTCCAACCAGACATGCTTGATCAATCCGAGCAGACGCTGATCTTCCTTGGCACGCGCGGATTTCGGCTCGGCCAGCCAGGCGTAGTAACCGCTGGGATGTACCTGGAGGGTCTGGCAGAGACGCCGTACCGGGTACTCCACCGACAGTTTGCTGATAACGGCGTACTTCAGCCGGACTCCTTGGCAAAGTACGCGGCGGCCTTTTTTAGGATGTCTCGCTCTTCGGTCACCCGCTTGAGTTCCGCGCGCAAGCGACGCAGCTCAGCCTGCTGATCATCTACCTGCTGCCGCTGTATTTGGGGTTTGCTGTAGCGCTTTACCCAGGCGTACAGGCTGTGCGCGGACACGCCTAGACGCTCTGCTACATCAGCAACGCGCAAGCCGCGTTCAGTGATGTGCTTGACCGCTTCAATCTTGAATTCTTCGGGGTAACGCTGGTTGCTCATGGCACCTCCTGCTGGGTCTCATTATGAGGCTTGGAGGTGTCTACGAAACTAGGGGCGATTCAGAGCTTGGTTAAATCGCAGGCTCGCAGTTTGCTGTCGATGGCTAAATCGAAGAGTGCCAGATCTCGGGTTCTCTCGGCGATTTACAGTCTCACTCGGATCGCCCAGATATCTCTCAGGCAGCGGTGCCTTCTGTCCGACTAATTTTCCTTTGTTCCAGGGCTGATGGCTGTACGTAGCAATGATGTTCATGGAAGTGTCCTCCGCATACGGGAGGACAAGGATGGTTAGCTCGGGCAAGGGACGCTAACCGGCCAGAAGCGGTCATTCTGTGTCTAGTAAAACCAGGGCGATTGAAGATTACTAGAAAAGGGCCGCATCAGCGGCCCTTGTTGTTTGTGGATTAGACATGAATGCGATGAACAGAAAGAGATTTGGAGCATCAACGCTTTCTCTCTACGGCGCTCAAACACTCATGCAATTCATTTTTTCTTGGATGAAATACTACTCGGCCTATTTAGCGAAGAGCTCAAGCGCTAACCAGCAGGCTTTTCAATAGATTTGGAGCCAACAACAGCCTTATCACTCTCGATTTTATTTTTCACAGTCACTAGACGCGCTTCATTTAGACTAAGAGCAGATGCCACTTCGGCATACTTATCCCAAGTTATTGGCTCCCCCTTAACCTTGCCATTCAAAGCAAAATGATCACGGTACCTGCCAATTAGGCTTTCACGGCCACTGGCATCCATATATCTCTTGGGGGTCAATCTAATTTGCACAGATTTTGCATCTTGCCAAGATGTGGTTTCCAAAAAGTTATTCGTAATACCCTCTTCCCCGCTTACGGAAAATTTCACCTTGCGAGTTTCTCCGGGTTTAAGTCCTTTGACCGATTCAATGCTCGTGAATTTATCAGTCTTGAACGCGCGACCTTGACCATTCAGGAAAATGTCGGCAGAGAAAAACATCCCGTCGACCGTCATTTTTGACGTATTCTTGACTTCGGCTGAAAAGACTATTTTTTTGTCGAAAAATTTGGTTTCCACCATGCCGGTATTAATAAAAACTGGCTGCATCGACATGTATTCGTTTGTTAATAACACGCTTCTACCGCTGGCAATCGCCTTCTCAGTTTCGGCAACGACTGGATAGAGCTCTTTGAGCTGCGCGTTGAGTTCAGAAATGGTTTTTTCCAGGCGCACCAGTTCTGCCTCGTTTCTTATCAAGCGGGCGCTAGCATACGTATATGCTTGATACTCGGCATAAGAATCAAATCCCTTTTTCTTTGCGATTTCTCTCTCGTAAGTATCCTTGATAAGTCCATATACATTCGTCGCGATGTAATTAAATGTATCTGCGTAAGAATATTGGCTTCTGGTGGATTCAGCGCCACCAGAAACTGTTTGATTCTCATATTTTATGTCTTGGAATGCCGTGTGCTCTGAAACGCTGGTGTGAACGACGACTTTAGCCTCACAGGAACGAGACTGCGCGTTCTTGTCTGCAGCGAGTGTTACGATTTCGGCAAGTTCTATATTCGTAATGTAATCCATTGCCCCTTCAGGCATTTCCTTTTGGATTCTCGCCTTAAAGTCTTTGATTATTCTTTCTTTCGTAACTGACGAATCACATTCCACTTCACTATCGAAGCATCCGGCCAGGCTCAACGCGATGCTCAGGAAGACTACTTTCTTTACGTGCTTTATTACCATTACACAACCATCCAATTGCATATATAGATGAAATATCAGCATCCACACTGGTTCCTGCCAAGAGCAATAGCCCTTATCTATCCCTTGAGCCAGCAGAGATAATGAATAGCACTTAATGAGCGCCTAATCCGGAGCCACAAAATATAGATGCTCCCCCTTATTGAGTACCGACTTAGGAACTGAATTTCTCGCGCCCGGATTATAAATGTAAAACCAGTCCGGGAGAGTTTCGGAAAGGCGCTCTAGGGAAACTCTGAAAAAGACTTTCTGATTTGGCAAAATACCGCGACCCCACCCACCGAGTTTCCCGATGAAGCAGATGACCTTCGCCGACGCCGAGTACGCTGGCAAGCGCAAGCAAACCCGCAAGGAGTTGTTCCTGATCGAGATGGATCGGGTGGTGCCGTGGAAGGGCTTGATTGCTTTGATCGAGCCACATTATCCGAAGGGTGAAGGTGGCCGTCCGGCCTACCCGTTGATGGCGATGCTGCGTGTGCATCTGCTGCAGAACTGGTTCGGCTACAGCGATCCAGCGATGGAGGAAGCGCTGTACGAAACCACGATCCTGCGCCAGTTTGCCGGGCTGAACCTGGAGCGCATTCCCGACGAAACCACCATCCTCAACTTCCGCCGCCTGCTGGAGAAACACGAACTGGCTGCCGGTATCCTGGCCGTCATCAATGGCTATCTCGGTGACCGCGGTCTGTCGCTGCGTCAGGGCACTATCGTCGATGCTACGTTGATCCATGCACCCAGTTCGACCAAGAACAAGGACGGCAAGCGCGACCCGGAGATGCACCAGGCCAAGAAGGGTAACCAGTACTACTTCGGCATGAAGGCCCACATCGGTGTGGATGACGAGTCGGGGCTGGTGCATAGCGTGGTTGGCACGGCGGCCAACGTGGCGGATGTCACCCAGGTCGACAAACTGCTGCATGGCGTGGAGAACGTCGTCTGCGCCGATGCCGGTTACACCGGGGTCGAAAAGCGCTCAGAACATGCGGGCCGCGAAGTGATCTGGCAGGTCGCGGCGCGTCGCAGCACATACAGAAAACTCGGCAAGAACAGCCCGCTCTACAAAGCCAAGCGCAAGATCGAAAAGGCCAAGGCGCAGGTGCGGGCCAAGGTCGAGCACCCATTCCGGGTGATCAAGCGCCAGTTCGGTTACGTGAAGGTACGCTTCCGCGGCCTGGCCAAGAACACCGCGCAGCTGATGACACTGTTCGCGCTGTCGAACCTGTGGATGGCGCGCCGACATTTGCTGACGAATGCAGGAGAGGTGCGTCTGTAATGCGGGAAATGGCCGGCGCGAGGTGCTCGCGCCGGCTATAAATCCGGAAAGAGGGGGATGATTTGATCGTTTTTTGATCGATTGCCCGCTTTCAAAATCGGCAAGGGCTGAAGTTGACGCGAAATACCCGGCTACTTCAGACCTTCCCTAGCTCTTCAAGTTGCTTATAGCTATTCAAGCGACCAAAACCAAGTACCAGCGGGCCGTAGACCTCACCATTGCGCTGCATAAAAACAGGGGCAGGCTCTTTTTCAGGCGTTACACCAGCCACCATGTCAACTAGCTGGGTAAAGGAACCGGTTAACCGTTTTCGCCATATGGCTCATCCAGAATGTATTGAAGCTTCCTCGATGCGATAGCGGCCTTTTCTTCCGGTGACTTATCAGAAATTTCCGCCCACGCCTGATTGACGGCCTTTTCAGCTACCGCAACCGCCTCTTTTCCTCCGGAGGGAGCCAAGTCGGCAGGAACCCACGCCGCAATTTGGTAGTGGCTGCTAGCGGACGCTGGAGCGAAACCAGATAGGAGGATCATGGACGGATCTAAAGTTACGGCGGACATGACCAGCTGCCCGTTACGGTAACCATTAGGGTCAGCCCCGGAAGCTTTTGCGTTTGTCTCAAACTCCTCGCGGCTTTCATCCGTTGCGGAGAGGTTTAGATTCTCAGCAAACTGAAGTGCTCTAGAAGGTTCTCCAGTACGGGGAACTAGCCCACAACCTGCCAAGGTGATAGCAAGAGCAAAAACCGCGCCTTTCCCTAACACACTCAACCGTTCCATTGCTCTGTAAAATGAGCACTGATTCTAACTGATGGCACCTGGCCACTCCAAGTTGAGTGCGCAGACTTGGCGCTAGCGGAGGTCTCCTTCTGGCCGGTTAGCGACCACTGCTCTGGCTAGCCATGCTTGCCCTCCCACATGTGGAGGACTTGCCATGAAACATCATTGCTACCTGTAGCCGTCAGCCCTGGAACAAAGGTAAGTTGGTCGGGCAGAAAACCCCACTCCGACTGAGAGATATCTGGGCCATCCGAGTAAGGCTTCAAATTGCAGAAAGATCCCGGGATCTGGCTCTCTTCGATCTGGCCATCGACAGCAAGCTTCGAGCCTGCGACTTAACCAAACTCCGTGTGTGCGACGTTGCTCAGTAAGCGCGTGCGCTTCTACTCCACGGTCGATCTGGTCAATCTGCTGGAGCGCGAAAAACACGACGGCAAAGCCGGGCGGATCGCCCAGGCACTGCTGCGCATGGATCTGGTCATCCTCGACGAACTGGGTTATCTGCCGTTCAGCCAGGCTGGCGGTGCGTTGCTGTTTCACCTGCTGTCCAAGCTGTACGAACACACCAGCGTGGTGATCACCACCAACCTGAGCTTCGCCGAATGGTCGAGCGTGTTCGGCGACGCCAAGATGACCACCGCCCTGCTGGATCGGCTGACCCACCACTGCCACATCGTCGAAACCGGTAACGAGTCCTATCGCCTGCAACACAGTAGCTTGGCGGCCCAGGCCAAGATCAAATCACGGGAGCGAAAGCGTAAGGGCGGCCAAGAACCGGAGGACGATGAGCCGTTCTGATTTCATGGCGACGACGGCCTGCTACATGGCTGCGTGTGGCAGGTCTTAAACAACTGAACTGGGCTAGCGAAGGAGTGGGGGCAACAGCAGCTGCGCTGGTAGACTTATCCACAGTTGCTGGTAACAAAATCAGCAATCCGCCCTGGGTCAAATTTCAATCGGCAGGGTGGGTCAATTTTCCATCAGCGCCAACACCAGTACCTGCAGGAAGACCCGGCGACGGTGCTGAGCATGCTCTGGCACGGCTTCCCGGTGCTGCGGCTGCTGGCCGCCTGGCTCGCGGCGAGCGCCGCGCTGTTCGCGCTGTTCGGCTGGCTGGAGCGCCGCACCCGCGCCGCTCCGGTGAGCCTGGCGAGCGCGCCGGCCCGCCGCGGCGCGAGCTGGCCGGCGCGGTTCGCGGTGTTCGGCGTGTTGCTGGTGGTCAGCGTGGTGGCCGCGCGCGGCACGCTGCGTCAGGGCCCGCCGCTGCGCTGGGGCGATGCCTTCACCACCGCCTCGACCTTCGCCAACCACCTCGGGCAGAACGCCACGCTGTCGCTCTACGATGCGGCGCGCAACCGCTTCTCGAGCCATCGCGACAACAGCTGGAAGGCGACACTGCCGGTTGCGGATGCGCAGGCGATCGCCCGCGAGCTGCTGCTGACCGCCAACGACCGGCTGGTGGATGCCGAGCTGGCGCCGGTGCGCCGTGACTTCCTGCCGCCGGCCGACGGCCAGCTGGCGGTGCGCAACGTGGTGGTGATCCTCATGGAGAGCTTCGCCGGCCGCTACGTCGGCGCGCTCGGCAGTGCCGACGGCATCACGCCGAACTTCGACCGCCTGGCCGGCGAGGGGCTGCTGTTCGAGCGCTTCTTCGCCAACGGCACCCACACGCATCAGGGCATGTTCGCCAGCATGGCCTGCTTTCCCAACCTGCCGGGCTTCGAGTACCTGATGCAGACGCCCGAAGGCGGCCATCGCTTCTCCGGCCTGCCGCAGCTGCTCGGTGCGCGGGCGTTCGACGACGTTTACGTCTACAACGGCGATTTCGCCTGGGACAACCAGGCGGGGTTCTTCGGCAATCAGGGCATGAAGCGCTTCGTCGGCCGCAACGACTATGTGAATCCGGTGGTTTCCGACCCGACCTGGGGCGTTTCCGATCAGGACATGTTCGCCCGTGCCGCCGAGGAGCTGGGCAAGCTGGATAACGGCGCGCCGTTCTATGCATTGCTGCAGACGCTGTCCAACCACACGCCCTACGCGCTGCCGGACCCGCTGCCGGTGGCCGCGGTGCAGGGCCACGGCGCGCTGGATGCGCACCTGACGGCGATGCGCTATGCGGATTGGGCGCTGGGGCAGTTCTTCGAGCGGGTACGCCACGAACCCTGGTTCAAGCAGACGCTGTTCGTGGTGGTCGGTGACCACGGGTTCGGCGCGCCGGAGGAAGTCACCGAGATGGACCTGCTGCGCTTCCACGTACCGCTGCTGCTGATCGCCCCGGCATCACCGAGCGTTTCGGCAGCCGTCGCGAGGTGGTCGGTACGCAGGTGGATGTGGTGCCGACCATCATGGGCCGCCTCGGTGGCGAGGTGCGTCACCAATGCTGGGGCCGCGACCTGCTCAGCCTGGCGGCGGGCGATCCGGGGTTCGGCATCGTCAAGCCGTCGGGCAGCGATCAGACCGTGGCGCTGATCCGTGGTGATCGGGTGCTGGTGCAGCCCAAGGAACAGCCGGCGCGGCTGTATCGCTATCGCCTGGGCCGCGCGCCTGCGGGCGAGCGGATCGCCGCGGCCGAGGATCAGCCGCAGCTGCTGCGCCAGCTGCACGCCTATCTGCAGACCGCCACCGCCAGCCTGCTGGCCAACACCAGTGGCGATCGCAGCGGCGAGGGCGAGTCGGACGCGGTGACCGCCGGGGTGCCGCTTGCGGTGAAAGCGGTCACGCCGGCGCGACCGGGCAAGGGCTGAGCGGCGGCGATCAGTGTTCCAGCGGCTTGAAGCCGTCGTCGGCGAAGTAGGTGGCGTAGTCGCCCAGCGCGCCGACCACGGTCACTGCGCCGTCGCGCTGGTCAGCCGGGGCGCCGCTCATGGCGTCGGCGCCAGCAGCAGCTGCGGCAGCAGGATCAGGCTGTGTGGCTGGCTTGCCTGCAGCGTGGCAAGCAGGCGTGCCAGCTCGAAGCCCGCCGCGCCGCTGAAGCCGATTTCGGCCAGCGGGCGCAGCTCGACCCGCGCACCGGCCAGCAGCGGCGCATAGAGCCCGGCAATGTTTTCCAGCAGGGTTGCCAGCGGCAGTACGCAGAGGTGCTGGCGCACATCACACGGCAGGCTGGCCTGCCACAGGCTCTCGGCCACCGCCAGCTGCGCTTCGGCATCCAGACACACGCCCTTGGGCTGGCCGGTAGTGCCGGAGGTATAGGTGATCTTCAGCGTGCCGGGCGGCACTGGCGTGACGGTGTCCGGCTGGCGCAACAGCAGGCCGGCTTCGCCTGGCTGGAAGCCGCAGCGCTCGCTGAGCGGGCTGACGGCGCCGATCAGGCAGTCAATGCCGGCGTGCTGCAGCACGTGCTCCTGCTGCGCCGCGGAAAAGAATGCCGGCAGCGGCACGCAGACCAAACCGGCGCGCAGCAGGGCCAGGTCCCACAGCGCCCACTCCAGACCGTTGTCCAGCGTCAGGGCGACGCGCTGCACGCCGAGCCGTTGCAGATGGCTGGCGCGCGCGGCCACCTCATGGCGCAGTTCGGCGTAGCTCAGTTGGTGCGGCCCTTCGCTCAGCGCGATGCCGGCGTGCTGGTCGAGCGTCGTCCAGAAGCGTTCAGCTGCAGGCTGCATGGGGCGCCTCCGTGGTGTCGAACAGCGGCTGATAGCCGAGCCGCGCATAGAGGCCGAGCTGCAGCAGGCGCTGGTGGCCGGGCAGGATCTCGCCGGCCATCAGCTGTGGCCGGCAGGCGTAGTAGCTGCCCCAGTCGGCCAGCTCCTCGCCCATGCGCGCCGGGTCGGCCAGGCCCAGCGGCAGCGGATCGAGCGCCAGGCGCTGGAAGCTGTTAAGCAGTGCCGGCGTGCCGGTGAACACCACCCAGCGAAAGCCCTGAGCGACCAGCAGATCGGTCAGCGCGACGATCAGCAGGCGCGCCGAGGCATTGCCGAAGGCGGCGAGATTGCCAACCTCGACGATCTCCTCGCGCGGCACCGTACGCCCATGGCGCTGGCTCACGGCCTGCTCGATGGGCTCGTCCAGATAACGCTCGAGAAACAGCGGTCGACGCTGGGCGCTGCGCAGACCGACCGCGCCATGCACCTCGCCATTGTCGCCATGCAGGCCGAGCAGGCAGGGCATGAAATGACGCACCCGCGCCTGATAGTGCTCGGCGAAACGCTGGCGGATGAAGTCTTCCAGCGCTGTGCGCCGCCCGCCTGCATCGGCCTGCGCCAGTTGCAGGCAGAGCGAAGGCTCGCGGCCAATGCGTGCCAGTACATCGGTGTGATCGACCCAGGGCAGTTCCATCGGGGAACCTCGGTTAGAAGCCTGGGCCGGATTGTTGGGGCGCAAACTTAAGGCAGTCTTAAGCCGCATGGGGCTAAATGCGGGGCTGGCTAGGCGACGTTTTTTTCACATCGTCTCGGCTATGTTCTGCGCCGCGCGCAGGCGTAATAAGCAGCGTCTGCCGTTCCGAAACTTCTAGCGAGTACCCCAGCGATGCGCATCCTGGTCATCGAAGACAACCGTGACATTCTCGCCAACGTGCTGGACTACCTCGAGCTCAAGGGCTACGTGGTCGACTGCGCGCAGGATGGCCTCAGCGGTCTGCACCTGGCCGCCACCCAGGACTACGACCTGATCGTGCTGGACCTGATGCTGCCGGGCATCGACGGGCTGCAGGTGTGCAAGCGCCTGCGCGATGATGCCGGGCGCGATACGCCGATCATCATGCTCACCGCCCGCGATGCGCTGCCTGACCGCATCAAGGGGCTGCAGGCCGGTGCCGACGACTATCTGATCAAGCCCTTCGCGCTGTCCGAGCTGGTTGCCCGTATCGAGGCGATCCTGCGTCGCTGCCAGGGATCGCGTCGCCGGCAGCTGCAGGTGGCCGATCTCTGCTACGACCTGGACACCCTGGAAGCCAGTCGTGGTGGCCAGCCGATTCGCCTCAACCCTATCGGCCACAAGCTGCTGGCGATCCTCATGCAGCGCAGCCCGGCGGTGGTGCGCCGCGAAGCGCTGGAAGATGCCGTCTGGGGTGATCACGTGCCGGACAGCGATGCGTTGCGCAGCCATATCCACCAGTTGCGCCAGGTGCTCGACAAGCCGTTCGCCAAGCCGTTGCTGCATACCGTGCACGGCCTTGGCTTCCGCCTGGCGGAGGACTGCGATGCTCGCTAAGCAGCCGCTGGCGCGGCGGATCGTCATCGCCTTCACGCTGATGACGCTGGTGGTGAGCGGTGCGTTCGCCCTCGGCATCGTCGGCGTCGTGCACTTCATCGAGGAGCAGCTGGTCACCGAGGAGCTGAGTCGCCACCTGGACATCGTGCTCAACGAGGACCTGCCAAAGGGACGGACACCGCAGCTGGATACCAGCACCCACTTCTTCGCCTCGCATCTGCCCGAGCACCCGATGCCAAAGGCGTTTGCCGGGCTCGGTGAGGGGTTCACCGAGCTGGTTCGCGGTGACGATGCCTACTACGTCTATGTGCGCAATGTCGGTGCTGACCGCTACGTGCTGGTGCAGGAGCAGCACGAGTTCGAGGCCCGTGAGGATGCGCTGTTCAACGTTGTGCTGGCCGGCTTTCTGCTCAGCGTGCTCGGCGCCTGGGCGCTGGGGCGGCTGATGGCCAACCGGGTGTTGGCACCGGTCAGCCGCCTGGCCAACCAGGTGCGCCACCGCGACCAGCTGCATCCGCTGGCGCCGCCGCTGGCCCTGCAGTATCCCGATGACGAGGTCGGCCATCTGGCCGCGGCGTTCGACAGCACCCTCGGCCAGCTGCGCCAGACCCTGGAGCGCGAGCGGCTGTTCACCGCCGATGTCAGCCACGAACTACGCACCCCGTTGATGGTGGTGCTCGGCGCCTGCGAGCTGCTCGAGCAGCAGGCCGAGCTGTCGCCAGCCGCGCAGCGACCGCTGGCACGCATCCAGCGCGCCGCGCGGGAAATGCACGAGCTGGTGGAAACCTTCCTGATGCTGGCGCGGGCGCGTCCGCAACAGACGTCCTTGGCCGGCGACGCCAGCTTGCGGAGCGTGGCGACCGAGCAGAGCGAGCGCTGGGCACCGTTGCTGGCGGAGAAGGGCCTGGCCTTCGAGCTGCTGGAGGAGGGCGAGGACCGCGGCGTCTACAACCACACCCTGCTCGGCACGGTGATGTCCAACCTGCTGCGCAACGCACTGCATTACACCGACCGCGGCACGGTGCGGCTGGTCCTCGACGAAGGTGGCTTTCGCGTCGAGGACAGCGGCGTGGGCATTCCCCTGGCGGAGCAGGAGCGCATGTTCCAGCCGTTCGTGCGGGGTGCCGAGGGGCGCGGCGAAGGGCTGGGGCTGGGGTTGTCGCTGGTCAAGCGGATCTGCGCGCACCAGGGCTGGCAGGTAGGTGTGGTGCCGCGGCAACCGCAGGGCAGCTGCTTTCAGGTGCGCTTTCATGACGGCGCTGTTTGACGTTTTTTTCACATCCCGTTGACGGGCCCTTGATGTCTGGCTGGTTAGTTTGGCGTTCCGTTTCCAACCGGAATGCCCGCCATGACGACATCGAGCCCTATCGAACTGGAGTTCTCGCGCAAGTACGATCGCCAGCACGCCTACGAATACCTGCACAAGCATCAGGATGGCCTGGCCCGGCGGCTGTCGCACTGGCGTGACGAGCAGATGGCGCGCCGCGCACTGAAGATCGCCGGCGATCCTGATCTGGTGCTGGACCTGCCGTGCGGCGCCGGGCGCTTCTGGCCGCTGCTGGCCGAGCACCCAAGCCGGATGATCTTTGCCGCCGACAACTCGGCCGACATGCTGGCGATCGCCGAAGCCTCGCAGTCGCGGGAAATCCTCTATCGGGTCGAGAGCTTCCAGACCTCCGCCTTCGCCATCGACATGGGTGACAACGCGGTAGACAACATCTTCTGCATGCGCCTACTGCACCACATCGCCGACCCGGCGCACCGGCTGGCGATGCTGCGTGAGTTCCACCGCGTCACCCGTGACACGCTGATCGTCTCGCTGTGGGTCGATGGCAACTACAAGGCCTGGAAGCGCAAGCGCCTGGAGCGTCGCCGGCCGGCGAAGGACAACCAGAACCGCTTCGTCGTCGCGCGCTCGGTGATCGAGGCGGAGTTCGCCGAGGCCGGCTTCGACATCCTCGACCGTAATGACTTCCTCCCGGGCTACGCCATGTGGCGGGTCTATGTGCTGCGCAAGCGGGGTTGAGCATGAGCCGACCACTCGTATTGCCGGCCCGAGAAGCGCGTACCAGCACCTTCCAGCGCTGGTGGAACATCCGGGGTGAATGGGTCGAGGAGCCCAATCAGCGGCGCGCCGGCGAAAGCGGCGTGCAACGGATACGGATGCGCGATCCGCAACAACCGCTGCTGTACTGCAAACGGCAGATCGGCCACCTGTATCGCTCATTGCTGCATCCTTTTGGCAGGCCCACGGTCCTGCGCGAACTGCAGGCGCTGCAGGCCTTCGGCTGGCTAAGCGTGCGGGTGCCGGAACTGATCTACTGCGGCACGCGACAACAGGCCGGGCAGTGGCAGGCGCTGCTGGTGACGGCGGAGCTGGAAGGGTTTGTCAGCCTGGAGGACTGGTATCAACAGGAGCTGGGCGAGCGCTTCGGTCCGGCGGTACAGGAGCGCATGCTGACAGCGGTCGGAATTAGCCTCGGTCGCATCCACCAGGCGCGCTGGCAGCACGGCTGCTGCTATCCCAAGCACATCTTCATCAAGGTTCACGGCGAAGGTGACGCGGCCAGCGTCGAGGTCGCCCTGCTCGATCTGGAAAAGAGCCGCCGCCGGCTACGTCGTAGCGCCGCGGCACGGCATGACCTGCGCCAGCTCAAGCGTCATCGCCAGGCCATGCCGGAACAGGACTGGCAACGATTGCTGGCCGCCCACCGCACCTTCAGCGAGTTGCGCTGCGATGTCATCTGAGCCGACCAGCGTGGTTGCCGATGGTGCGGCTGGCGTTGACGTGCCGGCGGACGGCGCGGCCCTGAAAGGGCGCAGCGGTCTGACGCGGCTCTGGTATGCCGCCGGCTACTCCGCCGCCGGCCTCAAGGCCGCCTATCGGGGCGAGGCGGCGTTTCGCCAGTTGGTGCTGCTGAACCTGCTGCTGATTCCGCTGGCCTTCCTGCTCGACGTCAGCCGCGTCGAGCGCGCCGTGCTGATTGCCGTGGTGTTTCTCGGCCTGATCGTCGAACTGCTCAACTCGGCCATCGAGGCGACGGTCGACCGCATCTCTTTCGAACTGCATCCGCTCGCCAAACAGGCCAAGGACATGGGCAGCGCCGCGCAATTGCTGGCGCTGTGCCTGATCGGTCTGGTCTGGGCGGTGATTCTCATCCCCTGAAGGACGTACCATGCTTTCCTCTTTGCGACGCTCTGCTCGAGAGCGCCCGGCGTCCGGCTTCAATGGCCTGGCCGCCCACCTGCGCTTCACGTTCGCCTGTGCGCTGGCCCTGCTGGCGCTGTTCGCGCTGTTGCGGCTGGGCTTGCTGCTGTTCAACCGCGAGCTGATCGGCAGTACACCGCTGGCCAGCTTCGTCGAGGCGTTCGGCAACGGCCTGCGCTTCGACCTGCGGCTGACGGTGTACATCCTGCTGCCACTGCTGCTCGGGGTGCTGAGCATGCGAGTGATGGCCGCCCGGGGCCTGCTGCGGCTGTGGTTGAGTGTGTGTGCCAGCCTGACGATCCTGCTCGGGCTGATCGAGCTGAACTTCTATCGCGAGTTTCACCAGCGCCTCAATAGCCTGGTGTTCCAGTACCTGCAGGAAGACCCGGCCACCGTGCTGAGCATGCTCTGGCATGGCTTCCCGGTACTGCAACTGCTGGCGAGCTGGGGTGTGGCGAGCGCGGCGATGTACGCGCTGTTCGGCTGGCTGGAGCGGCTGACCCGTGGCGCGCCGGCTGTGCGCGAGGCCGGCGCACGCCGCCGTGGCTCGACCTGGTATACCCGCACGGCGGTGTTCACGCTGCTGGTGCTGGTCAGTGTGGTGGCCGCGCGCGGCACGCTGCGCCAGGGACCGCCGCTGCGCTGGGGCGATGCCTTTACCACCGAGTCGATGTTCGCCAATCACCTCGGCCTGAACGCGACACTCTCGCTGTATGACGCCGCGAAGCACCGCTTCTCCAGTCATCGCGACAACAGTTGGAAGGCGACGCTGCCGGCCGAGCAGGCGCAGGCGATCACCCGCGAGCTGCTACTGACCGGCAACGACCGGCTGGTGGATGCCGAGCTGGCGCCGGTGCGCCGTGACTTCCAGCCGCCGGCGGACGGCCAGCTGGCGGTGCGCAACGTGGTGGTGATCCTCATGGAGAGCTTCGCCGGCCGCTATGTCGGCGCGCTTGGCAGTGCCGACGGCATCACGCCGAACTTCGACCGCCTGGTCGGCGAGGGGCTGTTGTTCGAGCGTTTCTTCGCCAACGGCACCCACACCCACCAGGGCATGTTCGCCAGCATGGCCTGCTTTCCCAACCTGCCCGGCTTCGAGTACCTGATGCAGACGCCAGAAGGCGGCCATCGCTTCTCCGGACTGCCGCAGCTGCTCGGTGCGCGGGCGTTCGACGACGTCTACGTCTACAACGGCGATTTCGCCTGGGACAACCAGGCGGGGTTCTTCGGCAACCAGGGCATGAAGCGCTTCGTTGGCCGCAACGACTATGTGAATCCGGTGGTTTCCGACCCGACCTGGGGTGTTTCCGACCAGGACATGTTCACCCGCGCCGCCGAGGAGCTGGGCAAGCTGGATAACGGCGCGCCGTTCTATGCGCTGCTGCAGACGCTGTCCAACCACACGCCGTATGCGCTACCCGAGCAGTTGCCGGTCGCTGCTGTCGAGGGGCATGGCGCGCTGGACCAGCATCTGACGGCGATGCGTTATTCGGACTGGGCGCTGGGGCAGTTCTTCGACAAGGTGCGTAACCAGCCCTGGTTCAAGCAGACCTTGTTCGTCGTGGTCGGCGACCACGGGTTCGGCGCGCCGGAGGAAGTCACCGAGATGGATCTGCTGCGCTTCCACGTGCCGCTGCTGCTGATCGCCCCGGGCGTCACCGAGCGTTTCGGCAGCCGTCGCGAGGTGGTCGGTACGCAGGTGGACGTGGTGCCGACCATCATGGGCCGCCTCGGTGGAGAGGTGCGTCATCAATGCTGGGGCCGCGATTTGCTCAGCCTGCCGGCGGACGATCCGGGTTTCGGCATCGTCAAGCCGTCGGGCAGCGACCAGACCGTGGCGCTGATCCGCGGTGATCGGGTGCTGGTACAGCCCAAGGAGCAGCCGGCGCGGCTGTATCGCTATCGCCTGGGCGGTGAACCGGCTGGCGAGCGGATCGCCGCTGCCGAGGATCAGCCGCAGCTGCTGCGCCAGCTGCACGCCTACCTGCAGACCGCCACCGCCAGCCTGCTGGCCAACACCAGCGGAGATCGCAGCGGCGAGGGCGAGTCGGAAGCGGTGGCCGCCGAGGTGCCGCTCGCGGTGAAAGCGGCCCCGCCGGCACGGCCGGACAAGGGTTGAGCGCGGCGGTCGATCAGTGTTCCAGCGGCTTGAAGCTGTCGTCGGCGAAGTAAGTGGCGTAGTCGCCCAGCGCGCCGACCACCGTCACCGCGCCGTCGCGCTGACCGGCCGGGGCGCCGCTCATGGCGTCGGCACCGGCGATTAGCTGGGCGATGATCAGGTGCAGCTGCGCGTCGGCCTCGGCGCTCAGCTTGCAGTTCTCCACCATGTAGGCGACCTGGCCGCGCACCGTCTCGGCCAGTTCGCCGTAGCGGGCGGCGGGCAGACGGTCTTCGTGGATCGCCGGCAGCGCCTGGCGCATATCGTTGTTGATGGTGCCCATTGCCTGGCGCAGCGGCGCGTCGGTGGCCCAGCGCTTGCCGGCATCGAGTTGCAGCGCCGGCGCGCCTTCGCCGTGGCCGTGGTCATGGCTGGTGGCGGCGAGGCTGGTGCCGGCGTGGCCGAGGGTGCCGGCGAGGATGATGGCGAGGGCGAGAGCGTGGGGTTTGCGGATCATCGATAGAACTCCATTGAGCGAGCCGGCGAAGTGCGGCTCCTGATGTTCTAACGCAGGCGCGACGGTTTTGTTCCATCGCGCCGTGCAATCCGTCATTTGCGGTGCAATTGCTCGATGCTGTCGGCGCCGAACGACTGCTGCGTGAGCACCTGGGCGAGCCGCGCGCGCTGCTGCGGTTCGAGGATCTCGCGCTCCTGCAGCAGCTGGTCGATGAGTAGGCGCTGCTGTTCGTTCTGCAGTTCGGCGATCTTCGCCTGCTCGGCGTCGATTACCGCGCGGTCTACCTGTTCAGCGAAGATCGCCTCGATCAGCCGGTTGCGGTGTTCGCCGAGGCTGGCGTTGGAGGCGCGCAGGTAGGCCAGGAACGGCGCCTCGGCATCGTGCCAGCGCTGCAGCTGGCTGGCGCTCAGTTGCAGCTCGCGCGACAGCTCGGTCGGTGCGCCAGAGGGCATCGGCAGGCCATCGCGACTGAGTTTCTGCCAGCCGAGGCCAGCGAGCACGCCGACGTTGACCAGCACGGACAGGACCAGGGCGTTGCGCAGGGTGGTGTTGCTCATTTCAGGTTTACCTTCAGGTAGCAGAATTCGGGGCGCGCGCAGAGCGCGCCAGGTGGGGTGCTGCCGAGGACGGCGAGCAGGTCGTGGCGGGGTGAGCTGCCCGGCGGCTGGCCGGGCAGGGCATAGCCGAGCAGCAGGCCGAGCAGGACCGACGCCGCGGCGCCGATACCCTGCGCCCAGTGCCGGGCCCACCAGCTGCGCACGGGCGGCGGCGCGAAGGGCCGCTGCAGACGCGCCTGCAACTCGGCCGGCAACTCCGGGCAGGCCAGCGCACGCAAGCCCTGGCCGAGCCCGTCGAGTTCGGCCAGGGTGGCGCGACACTGCGGACAACCCGCCAGGTGGGCGGCGGCGTGGCGCTGTGCGGCGGCGTCGAGTTCGTTGTCGAGGTAGGCGGACAGGATCGCCATGTCCAGATGCTCAGTCATCGAGGGTGCCTCCGTTGGCCTGGCGATAGCCGTGCAGCAGCGCCTCGCGGGCGCGTGCCAGGCGCGACTTGACGGTGCCGGCGGCGAGCTGCAGCGTGGCGGCCAGTTCGTCGTAGGCCAGCCCCTCCACCTCGCGCAGCAGCAGGATCTCGCGCTGTTCGTGGGGCAGGCGGGCTAGCAAGCGTTCCAGCAATGCCAGATCGCGCCCGGTCTGCAGCCGGCTCAGCGGCGATGGCGCCGGATCGACCGGCTCGGCCAGTTCCTCCGGCGCCACGTCGACGTGGCGTTGCCGCTGGCGCAGCGCATCCAGCGCGGCATTGCGTGCGATCTGCAGCAACCAGGTCTGCAAGCGTGCTTCCGGGCGCCACCTGGGCAGCGCCTGGAAGGCGCGGATGAACGTTTCCTGAGTCAGGTCCGCGGCCTCGTCGGCGCTGCCGAGCAGGCGGCGGAGGAAGTGGAAGACCCGCGCCTGATGGACGCGCACCAGCGTGCCGAACGCCTGGCGATCACCACGCGCGGCCTGCTGGATGAGGTCCTGTTCGCTGTCGTTCATTAAGCGCTCGTCTGGGCTGACCGCGCAGGGCGCCGCTAAAACCTGCTGCGTTGCCAACGCCTCAGTTTTTGCAGTGCCCATGCGCTGCCGTCCGGGTTGCCGCAGGGATATAACGCAACGGTTGGCAAAATGTTCCGGCTATTTTTGTCTCAGCGCGGAATCTTCACCCGGTCCTCGTCGAAGTCGCCTTTTTCTGCGTCGCGATGGCAGGCCACGCAGTTGAAGCGGCCGCCGACCGACTCGCGGGCGAACTTGGCTTCGCTGACCTCGTCGTGTTTGTGCTCGAACCAGCGCGTCTGGCTGATGCGTGGCGGCTCGCCGGCGGTGGGTGACGGCTCCACCGGCAGGCGGTTGACGGCCGAGGCGCGGACCAGGAAGTCGAGGATTTCCTTTTCCTGCACCGGGTCCAGCGACGCGTTGCTGCCGTAGTGATCGCCCAGGGTGCGCATCTGCTCGCGCCAGGCATCTGCAGGCATCAGGCCAGGAGAATAGAGCATGTGGCAGGCCGCGCATTCTTCCTTCCACACCAGCGGTGCATCGCTCGGTACCGACAGGCGCTTGGGCCGCTTGTAGCCCTTGCGCTCGTGATGGTCGTCGTCATCGGCGAAGCTGAGGCCGGCCAATACCAGGGTCAGGCCCAGCCCGGCGACGGCAGCGAGGGGTGCAATCTTCATGGCGGGCTCCTTACTTGATGCTGTCGATCCAGCTGATGAAGTCACCCTTTTCCTGCGCGGTGCATTCACGGGCGTAGACGTCGTCGCAGTTGCGGCGGAACCATTTCTCGACCTTCTTCAGGTCGGTGAAGCGCTCGGGGTTGGCTGCCGGCGCCAGCGGATCGACCTTGCGGTGCGCCGGCGTCTTGCCGGGCTGACGCGGGTCGGCGGTGTGGCAGGTGGTGCAGCTCATGGTCTTGCCGTTGCGCTGCTCCTCGGCGAAGTACAGTGCCTTGCCGCGCTCGGCGGAGAAGCTGGTGAAGTTCGGATTCTCCTGACGCGCCTGTGCGGCGTAGCCGGCCAGCAGCGGGTGTTCGGTTTTGGCCAGGGCCGGCAGGCTCAGGCAGCAGGACAGGAGGATGATCCAGCGGGCTTTCATGGTGCGCTCTCCGGTTGGGAATGAGCGCAGCCTAGGCGCGCTACCTTACGCCAAGCTGAAGCGCAGCGGTCGGTGCCGTTCAGTTTCGTTTCAGCTCGCAGGAATACAAAGGCGGCATCCATTCAAAGAGGATCGCCGTCGTGGCTGCTTTCAATCGTTTCCGTCTGTTCCACTGGCTGCTGGCCGGTTTCTTTCTTGGCGCCTACCTCAGCGGTGACGACGCCGAGACGCTGCATATCTGGTTGGGCTATGGCCTGGTGGCGCTGTTGATGTGGCGCCTGCTGATCGTGCCGCTGCGCCTGCGCGGCTTCCCGCAGTTGCTGCCGCCGAAGGGCCAGCGGAGCAAGCCCGGCCTGTCGAGCGTCGGCAAGTGGCTGACGGTCGGCGCGCTGGGCAGTTTCGCCATTGCCAGCGTGGTCGGCCTGGGTATGGTCGACAACGGCGATGTGCTGGCCGCCCTGCCGGGCGTGGGGCCGGATGTCTTCGGCGCTGCCAGCGACATCGATTTCATCGGCTGGATGGGCGATGCCGAGGAGGTGCACGAGTTCTTCGCCAATCTGGGGCTGTGGCTGATCGGCCTGCATGTCGGCTATGTGCTGCTGTTCCGCCGCAAGTCGGTATGGCCGATGCTGCGCGGCGTGCCCAAGGCGGGGCCGGCTTCGACTGCACCTTCGGCTTCGACGTCGACACCGGCAACGACGTCGGTCGCGACCGCGTTCGCATCGGCGCCAGCGCCTGCCGCCGGGGAGTTCACCCGTCTGCGCATCGTCTCACGCCAGGCCGAAACCGCCGACAGCTGCTCGTTCACCCTGCAGGTGCCGGCCGCCCAGCGCGCACGCTTTGCCGCGCAGCCGGGGCAGTTCCTCACGCTGAAGGTGCCCGCTGCCGAGCCGGCGCTGCTGCGCTGCTACTCGCTGTCGCAGCGACCGCAGGCGGATGGCGCGCTGCGCATCACCATCAAGCGGGTGCCCGGCGGCCGCGCGTCGAACTGGCTGCTGGACAACCTGCAGGCCGGCGATTGCATCGAGGCGCTGCCGCCGGCCGGCGTGTTCGTGCCGCGCAACCTGGATGACGATCTGCTGCTGCTCGGCGCCGGCAGCGGTATCACGCCGCTGATGGCGATCCTGCAGGCGGCGCTGGTCGAGGGCAGCGGGCAGGTACGGCTGTTCTATGCCAGCCGCGATGCCGCCTCGCTGATCTTTGCCGAGGAGCTGGCCGAGTGGTCTGCGCGTTACCCCGATCGCCTGCAGCTGCGCATCTGGCTCGATGCCGAGCAGGGTGTGCCGAGCGGCCCGGCGATTGCCACGAAGATCGCTGACTGGTCAGCCGCCGACGCCTTCATCTGCGGGCCGCAACCGTTCATGGATGCCGCGGGTGCCGCGCTGGGCGAGCGGGGTGTGGATGCGGCGCGTATCCATCTGGAACGCTTTGCCGCCGCAGCGCCGACGGCCGCACCGGGCGGGCGCCGCAGCCGCCTGCGGGTCGCGCTCGACGGTCGCCGTCACGAGCTGGACGTGCCGCGCGGCGAGGTGCTGCTGGAGGCCATGGAACAGGCTGGCCTGCAACCGCCGAGCGCGTGCCGCTCGGGTGTCTGCGCCGCCTGCAAGTGCCGGGTGGTGGAGGGCAGCGTGAGCATGCGCAGCAACCAGGTGCTGAGCGAAAGCGAGGTGCGTCAGGGCTGGGCGCTGGCCTGCCAAGCCGAACCGCGCAGCGCCGAACTGCAAGTCGAATACTGACGTGTGGGAAAGGCCGCTGGCCGTTTTCCACCCTGCGCATCGGGTGATCGACGGGGCGTAGGGTGGATAACGGCGCAGCCTTATCCGGCAGTACCTGTGCCTCTGGCCGGTGGAAAAAGCGATTGGCCATTTGCCGAGGGTGGAGTGGCGACGGTCACCGATGGATTTGCCGCAGGCCGAGCCGGCGCCGTGGCAGGGGTAGATCTCGATGCGTTCGCCGAGCGGCAGGTAGCGGGTGAACAGCGTGGCGTAGAGCTGCGCTGCCAGCTGCTTGGTGCTGTCCTCGCCGAGCAGGTCGGGGCGGCCGACGTCGAGGTTGAACAGCGTATCGCCGGTGAACAGCGCGAAGGGCGCTTCGCCCTGCTGGCTGTCACGTAGCAGCAGCGAGATGTGCTCGGGGGTGTGGCCTGGCGAGTGCAGCACTTCCAGGCTGACCTGACCCAGTTCCAGCACCTCGCCGTCGTCCACCTGACGCAGCCCGAAGGCGTAGTCCGCCGATGATCTCGGCGCCGCAGCGTTCGGCCAGCGCCTGGGCGCCGGAAACGAAGTCGGCGTGGATGTGCGTCTCGATGGCATAGGCGATGCGCAGGCCCTTGTCGCGCGCCAGGTCGAGGTAGACCTCGACGTCGCGCCGCGGATCGATCACCGCGGCGACGGCGGCCTTGCTGTCGCCCACCAGATAGGAAATCTGCGCCAGACCTTCGGTGTAGATCGACTCGAATACCAGCATGCGTGTGCCTCCGTAATCCGTGAGGGTTACGGATGTGAGCGCCGGTTGGCCGCCGGCGTTCAATCGCAGCGGGTCACTTGCGGACCAGCAGCACCCCGTGGTTTCGTCGGGGATGCGCTCCAGGTTCAGCCCGGCAAACTGGCGCAGGATCGTGGTTTCGTACAGCGCTTCCTCCATCGCTGGATCGCTGTAGCCGAACCAGTTCTGCAGCAGATGCACACGCAGCATCGCCATCAACGGGTAGGCCGGACGGCCACCTTCACCCTTCGGATAATGTGGCTCGATCAAAGCAATCAAGCCCTTCCACGGCACCACCCGATCCATCTCGATCAGGAACAACTCCTTGCGGGTTTGCTTGCGCTTGCCAGCGTACTCGGCGTCGGCGAAGGTCATCTGCTTCATCGGGAAACTCGGTGGGTGGGGTCGCGGTATTTTGCCAAATCAGAAAGTCTTTTTCAGAGTTTCCCTAGGCTGACAAGCCAAGCGCTGGATCGCAACCATCCATCACCTTATCCAGCTAGATCCGCCTCCTCCAATAAGTGCCGCACAAATCCCGGCGGGTGCAGATTTCCGGGAGGTTTGCGCCAGATCAGTTGGAGACGCTTTTCAAGCCCCGGGATGGGAAGAGCTACCAGCGCGCCACTGCGAACTTCGTCTTGTACTGCGGAAGCCATCACCAACGACACGCCGAGTCCCGCCCTCACTGCTTGTTTGACTGCCTCGGTGCTGCCTAGCTGCATACCGCTGCGAGGCACGCCCAGTTCGCCAAAGTATTCGGTCAGAAGCCGTCCGGTACCGCTACCCGGTTCACCTCCCAGCATCGGCAGGTCCACCAGACGATCACGTTCTATGCACCCTGCTTCAGCCAGCGCATGGTCGGGGCTGACGATAAGCACCAGCGGCTCGACCCGCCAGAGGCGGTATTCGAAGTCGGGGTGAGGTAGCCACCATTCCATGATCGCGGCGTCGAGCTGGCCCGCCAGTAGCTGGTCGGCCACATCCGGGTTGGCGGCGATGCGCAGATCCACCTCGCCCCTCTCATTTGCGGTCGTCAGATAGTTGCGCACGAATGGCTGGAGAAGGTAGGTGCCGATGTTGGAGCTGGCCCCGACGCGCTCACGATTGCCATGCAGGGCTTCTAGCGCCCGGGCGTGCATGTCGAGCAAGGCGGTCGCATGCGGCATGAAGGCCAGCGCCCGTGTGGTAGGCTGGCAGCCGCTACGACTGCGCTGCACCAGCGTTACGCCGACCTGCTCTTCAAGCTTCTGCAAGTGCTGCGACACCGTCGGCTGGGCCAGCCCCAACGCCCTCGCCGCGCTCTGAAAACTGCCTGTTTGAACGATCGCTACCAGGCTCTTCAGCCAGACCGGATTCAACATGCGGCAGGCTCGGCCTTGGGCAGACGGTTCGCAGCGTTGATTGGGCGCGCACCTGCCAATACCTGGATGATGTTCTGCGCTGCACAACGTTCAATCTCCAGGCGCACCGCGCGCACTGCCGACCCTATGTGCGGAGTGAACAGCGTATTCGGATGCGCGAGCAGCGCAGGATCGATCAGCCGCGGCCGGTCCGCGCGAGCCCAGTCTTCCATTTCGAATACATCCGCCGCATACCCGCCGAGCTGGCCTCGCTCAAGCGCCGCGAGCACGGCGGCTTCATCCACTACCGAACCACGACAGGGGTTTACAAGCAGAGCGCCCGGCCGTACGAGGGCAAGCAGCTCGGCGTTGACCAGATGCTGGGTATCGGCATTCAAGGGAAGCGCCAGCAGGATGAAGTCCGAGCTGGCGAAGAGTTCGCTGCACGCCACCTGGCGCAGGCCGAGCCGTTGCTCGGTTTGTGTATCCAGAGCCTTCGCCTCGTGGTACTGCAGGGTCGCGCCCCATCCCTGCAAGCGATCAGCCATGGCCAGTCCGATGGCGCCCATGCCAAGGATGCCGACCGTAGCGTTATCCAGCCCCGTGCCGTAGAACTGTGGTTGCCAGCCCTGGAACTCGCCAGAGCGGACGAACGCATCTGCTGCCCGCAGATGCCGCCCCAGCCCCACCGCCAGTCCGATCGCCAGCTCGGCAGTCGGGACCGTCAACAGATCAGGCACGAAGGTCAGCCAGACCCCGCGGGCAGTACAGGCGTCCACATCGAAATTGTCGAAGCCCTTGAGCGCGCAGCCGACTACACGCAGCTCAGGGCAGGCTTGAAGAAAGTCTGCATCGACCCGATCGGGCATG
This sequence comes from Stutzerimonas sp. C6.4V, assembly GCF_058536345.1. NCBI lineage: Bacteria > Pseudomonadati > Pseudomonadota > Gammaproteobacteria > Pseudomonadales > Pseudomonadaceae > Stutzerimonas > Stutzerimonas sp. C6.4V. The sequence goes on along the minus strand of NZ_JBZUBM010000002.1, from coordinate 583,246 downwards.
AACGCCATCATCGCCTGAGCATCGCGACAGCGGCGCAGAATTTCCTCGCGCGTCAGCGTGCTGTCGGTCTGGTTGGTCATCAGCTCGCAATGTGGCGCCAGCAGTTGCAGGATCTCATCGTGTACTCGGTGAGTTATAACGAGTTTCGGCAGCATGGTTTGTCCTATTTGAAACGTTTGCGCAGCACGCCACTGAAGGCGTCTACTAGCGTGACCATGGCCAGGATGACCAGCAGGATTGCTGCAACCTCCTGGTACTGCATGATGCGCAGCGAGCCCATGAGTTCGAAGCCGATACCGCCGGCGCCAACCATGCCCATCACGGTGGAGGCGCGAAAGTTGTATTCCCAGCGGTAGATCGCCACGTCGGCGAACTGCGGCGTCACCTGTGGCAAAACCGCGTGCAGCAGCACTTGCATCGGCGTAGCCCCCGCCGCCCGAGCGGCTTCCACCGGCGCTTCGTCGACGTGCTCGATGGCCTCGGCGAAGAACTTGCCGACCATGCCGACCGAATGCAGACCCAGGGCAAGCACGCCCGGCAAGGCGCCGAACCCTACGGCTGCAACGAAGATGATGCCCATGATCAGCTCCGGCACCGACCGCAGGGCATTGAGCAGCACCCGGGCAACACCGAACACAAGGGGGTGCGGCGCCGTATTGCGCGCTGCAACGAAGGCCACCACCAGCGAGAACACCACTGCGATGGCCGTACCGGCGATGCTCATCGCCAAGGTGTCGATCAAGGGGCGAATCCAGCTTCGATAGCCCGAAAAGTCTGGCGGCATGGCCTCGCCTGCCAGGGTCGCGATGGAGGGCAGCCCGTTCAGCAGCGTGGTGGCATCGAGCAGCCCCACGTACCAGCAGGCCAACAGCACCACTCCGAATACAATCGCCACCTGCCCCAGCTGGCGCCACCAACCGAGGCCGAAGCCTCGAAGGATGTGCTCGCGTTGCTCTGCAGGCAGCGCCTGCACGTCGTAATGAGTAGACATATCGGTGCTCACATCGTGGCGAAGTCGAGGCCGAGCAGCGATCCCATGTTGCGGATCACATCGTAGTCGGCGTCGGTGATTGGCGCGAAGGCCTCGGCCTTGAAGTTGCGCAGCACTTCGGGATCGTCGATACCGACGAATACATCCCGCACCTTGGTTTTCAGCTCGGGGCTCAGGTTCGAGCGCATCGCCCAGGGGTACTGGGGGTATTCGCCGCTGTAACCAAGTACTTTCACCTTGCTCGGATCGATTAGGCCACGTTCGGCTACATGATTGAAAATTACCTCCGACAGCCCACCCGCATCGGCGTTGCCGTTCGCCACGTTGACGGCAACGGCGTCATGCGTGCCCACAAAATGTTGTTCGTAGTCCTGCCCACCCGTCAAATCGGCCGTCTCAAGAAGCACGGTTTTGGGAATCAAATGGCTGGACGTCGATGCCCGGTCACCATAGGCCATCTTCTTGCCCTTAAGGTCGGCATACTCATTCACGCCTGACGCCACATTGGCGATAATCACCGAGCGATAGGTCGGCTTGCCGTCGATGACCATGGCAGCGAAGGGCTCGATGTCGCTTTTGCTTTTGGCCATGACGTAGGACAGCGGACCGAAATACGCCAGGTCGATACGGCCAAAGCGCATCGCCTCAATCATCGAGGAATAGTCGGTGGTTACGATCAGCTGCACCTTCTTGTCCAGATGCTCTTCCAGATAATCCTTCAGCGGCTGGTTACGCTTGATCAGCTCGGAGGCGTTTTCGTCCGGCAGCAGGGCAACCTTTAGCACATCCGGATCGGCATCGGCCGCTAGGGCGGACAAACTTGAAACAGCGGACAGCAAGCAAGTCAATAAGAGCGCGGATAAGCGTTTCATCGGGACATCTCCAGTGAAGGTTCGAGCATGACAGGTGGTTCAGCCGGAGCATTCGCTGGCTGAGTCGTAGAGCGGCCTGCATAGATGCGCTCAAGCTGCGCATCGGTGAGTTCCGAGGGCGCGGCATCGAAAACGATCTGAGAATCGGCCAGCCCGACGACGCGATCGGCGAAGCGGCGGGCATATTCGAGTTGATGCAGCGAAACGATGGCGGTGATGCCGTCTTCCTTGCAGATGTCGCGCAGCAATCCGAGAACACGGACCGAAGTGGCCGGGTCGAGACTGGCTACCGGCTCATCGGCCAGAATGATCGCCGGCTGTTGCGCTAGCGCACGCGCGATGCCTACCCGCTGCTGCTGGCCACCGGACAGTTTGTCCACCCGGCTTAGCGCCTTGTCTGCCAGACCGACCCGAGCGAGGCAACTGAGCGCAATCTCCTGATCGGCACGCGGCAGAGGAAACAGCGAGCGGAGCGTGTTGTGAAAGGCCAGCCGACCGGTAAGCACATTAGCCAGTGCGCTTTGACGTTCGATTAGCTGGTGGTGCTGAAAGATCATGGCGGTACGCCGACGATGCTGACGCAAGGCCGAGCCGCTGCCGAGCTCACCGAGTTCGCTGGTGACACTGCCGCCAGTGGGCGTGACGAGTCGATTGAGACTACGGAGCAAGGTCGACTTGCCTGCGCCCGAGAGACCAAGCAGCACGGTGAACTCACCACGCCGAAATGCAATCGAGGTATCGCGTAGGGCTGTCACGCCGCCTGGATAGACGACGCTCAACCGGTCGACCCGCAGCACGGCGTCCTGTATCGGATGGGGCGTCATTTGATCACCTTTCGCAATATTGCTGGCCGCACAATTGCGGTTCGCGATGCAAAGGGTAGAAATTCCTTGTTAACGCACTGCTTCTAAAGGATGACATTTCGATGAATACTTCGAATCTGCCGTAGCGGGGCGGCAAGCGAAGCCGTGGAAGAACGGGCGCAACGTAGCGTCTTTCTTCACGCGGGATACAGGAGGCTTTGATTGATACTGCTGCGGATTCGCTACAGTAACGTTGGGCCAGAACGTAATGCCATCCAAGCAAGAGAGCGCACACTAGGGAAACACGGTCTGCTCTCGCCGCCTGGATACATCAAGCACAGCTCCGGAGCCAGGACTGCCTTTTCCCGAGCAGGCTGCATACATCAGACCATCTATCCACTCGTCAATACGCTCGTATCGTCAAAGGCTGGGTAAAAGCCATTGGCCTAGATCCTGCCATATATGGCACACACACGATGAGACGTACGAAGGCATCGCTGATCTATCGCAGGACGAAGAACCTACGGGCGATTCAAATTCTGCTCGGCCATACGAAGCTTGAGAGCACCGTCCGATATCTTGGGATTGAGGTCGATGACGCTCTGGAAATGGCGGAGCAGACCGAGGTCTGACCATATATTGCGACGGTCGAAGTCAGACCGTCGCTAACCGGCCAAAAGCGGCCGGTAGGACTGCTGAGCTAGTTACTGCAGGTGTCTGCCTGATAGCGAAATGCCCCCGCTCCGGTTAGGCTGAAGATACTTCAGGGAGGGCAGGCGAATGAGCCAGTATCTATTGAGCTTTGCCAGAAGCCACTTGAGTGGCAAATCGGATGGCTACCTGGCCCTTCTCTGGTGCATGGCCAAGGCGAGCCAGGATCGCGGACGCTATTCAGACCACATCAAGTCCTATCTCGCGTCGAACGCTGACCAACTACTGAACACTAATTTTCAGCGTATCGGTGCGCTGTTTAAAAGGGGGCTGGAGTCTAGGCCAGAACTGGACTGGGTGGCGCCTTCAGGCCTCAGCCCATTGCAGGATTTGCAAGTTAAAAACTTCAGGGGCTTCGGCGAGTTGTCTGCGGATGACAGGGGATGCTTTCTGCGTTTTAGCAAAATGAAGAACATCTTCTACGCACCTAATGGTGGCGGGAAGTCTTCGCTTTGCGAGGCGATTGAGTACGGTACGACCGGGCATATCAAAGAAGCAGATCGCCGGAAAACGAAGGTGAAGGCCTATATTGCGAGGGGCAGTGCAAAGCCGACGCTGTCGTTGGTGGGCCGGGACAGAAAAGCCGTGACCAAGAGTCTAGCTTGGTCAGCTTGCTTCATTGATCGCAACCGTCTGCAAGAGTTTTCATTGCTCGGCTCTAAGGATACAGGGAGCGCTGAAAGCGATGTAGTGGCCAGCCTCTTCGGCCTTGAAGAGTTCCAAGAGGTCATCGGGCGGTTCGTGAGACCGGAGAGCTTCAATCTCACCCAGTACTTGAAGCCAGACCAGGCCGAAGCGTTGACCCAGGTTGAATTAGACCGAAAAGACCTCCTTGCCGAGCGCCAGGATCACTTCAACCGCATAAATGAGATCAATAACCAAGTATGCGAGGCGCTCGATCTGCAGTCGGATCAGCAATCCGCTGTTCGAATTAGATTTTTGCGGCTGAAGAGCGATATCGAGATCAAGATCCGCAAGGCGGAGCAACTAAAACTTGCAGAAGCTCCGGTCGTCGATTCTTTCGTTCGAATTGAGCGCGCAGCACGTGCCGCTCGCTACCTCCTTGCCCGAAAGTCGATGATCGAGGCTTTGTTTTTAAAAAGTGCCAAGGATGTTAACTACGAAGCCGTTTACTTAGCCATTCAAGACCTAGGCCAAGTGGAAGAAAATGACACTTGTCCAGCATGCTCTACTCCGTTGCAACTCGTCGTGGAGAACCCATTTGAAAAGGCAAAACGCGAGCTTCAGGCCTTAAGCCGGCTGGAGCGTTTAAGAGCCGCTGACCAGCGCAATGACGAGAAGATTCTTCAAGTCGTTAGAGCGGTGGCTGCTGGGCTTGCGGGAGTCGAAAAGAACACCCGGTTGGATATCCCTTGTCGTCTTCATCTAGACGACCTCAAAAGCGAACTGGCCAACCTCCAGACATCCGCCGACCGAGGAGCGTGTGCGGCATCCGTGCTAAGTCACTTTGTCTCGCTTGTTAGAGATGAGGCAGCCGAGATCGAGACCTACCTAAAGGCTTGTAAACAGAAGGACGAAGTGTTCGCGCAAGCTTCGGAGGAGATCTCCCGCCTGGGTAGATCGGCCGAGTTACTCCAGCAGAAGCAAGATGCAATCAAAGATCTGTTTGGCGCCAAAAATACCTGTAGAAAACTGATTGAGAATGCAGGCGAAAAAATCGCGTGCCTCATTGATCGACGAAATAGTTTAAAACGTGATGATGCCGATACGGCCCGGTTCAATACCCTCATTCGTCAGTTACAGGATGAGTACGGCAACCTCTATCAAGATCTGCTGGGGTACAAACTGCACCTTGAGAAGGCACGTATTACTGGGATCGAGACGAAAGCGGCTGAGTACTACAAAGCCATCAACGATCATGACGATGAGCATGAGCGTATTGATGCTATCCGCTTCGAGAAGATCAACGACAGCTATCGAATCAAGATCAACGCTACGAACGGCACAGTGCAGGACGCTTTCTCGGTGTTGAGCGAAGGGCACCTTCGTGTGCTCGGCCTTTCGCTTCTGCTGGCAATGGCAGAGAAGAATAAGCTCCCACTGATTGTCTTCGATGACGTCGTGAACGCGATCGATAGCGATCACCGGTCGAACATCATCGATCTGTTTTTCTCTGACCGTTACCTTCGGCGTACTCAGATGGTCGTGACAACACATGATCGTCTGTTCTGGGAGCGCTTCTGCATCATCGCTGATCGGCACCCTCAAGCCGATCAGCATACAAGTTGCGTTTTGAGTTATACGAACAAAGGCATCGTGGCGGTCGACCACTCCGGTGGGTTTCAAGGCAAGGTGCACGATGCATTGCGCGTTTATGACGTGAGGCAGGCATTGATCTATTGCCGGATTTGGTTCGAGTCAATCGTGATCGAGTACTGCTTGGAAAATGCCGTGTCTATCACTGCTCAGTTCGGTAAGTCTCAGCTGAAGAAGAATGTATATCTGCAGGTCAGTTTGGAGAGAACCTTCTCACTGATCGAGCCGGTGCTCGCTTACGATCCTGCCCATTTCAATCTGATCAAAAATGATCTGGTGAACTGGGCCGGCCAGAACCAGGAACACCACGCATTTGATGAGGGAAGTTTGAACTTCGTACATTCAAAAACTAGCAAGGAAGTGGTCAGAATCTACGATGCGATTCGCTTACTTGAATGCCAGCTTTTTCCTCTCAAGAAGGACATTGCATGTAAAGCATTGCTGGTTGAAGTGAACGATAAGATCGATCAGTGGGTAGCGAAGCTTGCCAAGCTTGCTCAGGCCCCAGAGGGGGTGCAAAAGGACGCTGAGGCGCGCCTGAGACTCTTGCGCAGGCGGGCAGATGAGCTGACTCAGGAGCTAGCTTACATCGCCGTCTGCCTTGCCGAGATGGCCAAACTGAATCTGCCAAACGGCCAGATGCAGCCGGACGATGAGCTTTTGGAAGAGGAAGGGTAGGAAGCAGCCGTCCGCTTTTGGCCGGTTAGCGACGGCCTGGCTTCGACCGTCGCTATGCATGGTCAAACCTCGGTCTGTTCCGCCATCTCTAGGGCATCATCGACCTCAATCCCCAGATATCGAACGGTGCTCTCCAGCTTCGTATGGCCGAGCAACAGTTGAACTGCCCGCAGGTTCTTCGTCCTGCGATAGATCAGCGATGCCTTCGTACGTCTTATTGTGTGAATGCCATACAGGGCTGGATCAGGGCCAATGGCTTTCACCCAACCTTTGACGATACGAGCGTATTGACGAGTGGATAGATGGTCTGAGATATGCAGCCGGCTCGGAAAAAGGCAATCCTCGCTGCGGGGCTGGGCATGATGTATGGCGATGTGCCGTTCCCTAAGATCAAATGGATTTTCCAGAATCTCAACAAAGCCGAGGTCCTGCTGACCTTCAATGTCGATTTTTTGGTTACGTATCTAGCCGACCGCCAAGCGAACCGGAAAGCCATTGCAAATATCGGCTTGGATCAGCATGTGCCATGGGACATGCTTAAACAGCTGAAGGCGCATCAGCCACGGAGCTGGCAATACCTGATCCAGCGCTATCTGTCCGAGGGGATCAAGCAGGAAAGCGGTGCCCAGTACATGACCGTCTTCTTCATTCGTCCGGCCGGCAGCAACCCGATGGCCTATTGGTTTATCCATCTGGCGAACAACTACCGCGCTAACGATGTGATGAAGAAGATCCACTGGAAATACGGCAACAACTTTTCCCATATGCTGTCGCCTTCCAGCTTTTTCAGCTACGACGCCAATCGGGATATCGCCGTGACAGGTCAGCACGATTTGCTGTTGGATGAGCATTATTTCGACGATGCTACCAATGACCGCATCCGAGGAGAACTTTCGGAGCTCTTGCCCAAACAGGTCTACGAGGTAGAACGGCAACCTTTTTTGGGCCTGATGAGCGGATTGACCAACTACACCATGGCTGACGAGCTTCGCGTAAAGCAGGCACTCGACATTGCTGTCGCGACCGGTGATCTGCTGGCGGTCGACAAGAACGGCAAAACAAGGCGTCGAAAAGGCACAAGCATCAAGTCGACAGATATCCTGATAGCGCCCCCGCAAAGACCCATCTTCTTCGTGCCACCTCTGAAGAAATCCAGTTCAGAAAACTGAGAGGGGCGGCATCGCTCTTCGGGTGGGCGGTTCGCCTCCAACGGTAGAGGTACCGGCATGATACAAGCAGTAGTTTTCGATGTGTTTGGCACGCTTCTCCAGATAGGTGAGCGCCGCCATCCTTTCCGCCAACTGATGCAGAACCTGCGGCTTCAGGGCAAAACACCAAGGCCGGATGACGCACGGACTCTGATGACTCGAAATCTGGGCTTGGCTGGAGCTGCCGATTATTTCGGTGCGCAGTTGAGCAACTCTGAGTTAGCTAGCCTTGAAAGCGACCTTTTCACCGAGCTGGCCAGCGTTCGCCTTTTCGATGATGCGTTGGAGTCGCTAAATCAGCTAAAGGACGCCGGCCTGAATCTCGCGTTGTGCTCCAATCTCGCAGCCCCATATGCGATTCCGGCCAAACTGTTACTGCCGTCGTTCGATGTTTACGGATGGAGCTTTGAGGTTGGGACAATAAAGCCTGAGCCCGCAATCTATCGTCAGATGATCGAACAGCTTGGCTGCGAAGCCTCCGCTATCGCAATGATCGGTGACACGTTGCAAGCCGATATGCTTGGTCCAATTGGGCAAGGCATGCGGGGCTACCACCTACAGCGTGAAGGAAAAGCCGATCAGTGCGGCTTCGTCTCGCTGATGGACTTTGCAGCCCACGTTCTGCAATACCCACCATCCGCCAACGGCTAAAGCGGCGTCGCCAGTTTTAGCTGACGCCGCTAGACCCGGATGGCTTACAGGCATGAAGACACCCTTTTTCTGTAACGGGAGCTCCTTCAACCCTTGAGCGCCAGAATACGCCGAGCGCCGTTGAGAACGATGAATCCCACGACGGTACCGATAATCAGGTCTGGGTAGTTGGACCCAGTCCAAGCGACGAGCGCTCCGGCGACTATGACGCCCATGTTGATGACCACATCATTGGCGGAGAATATCCAGCTCGCTTTCATGTGAGCACCACCTTCCCGGTGTTTGGAAATCAGCAGCAAACAACCCGTGTTGGCGAGCAATGCCAGGAACGCGACGGCCATCATTATCAGCGACTCGGGCTCGCTGCCGAATATAAAGCGTCTGATCACCTCTACGAGCACGCCGAGGGCCAAAATCAGCTGGAGCACACCAGCAAGGTGTGCAGCACGCACCTGCAGATTGACGCTGCGCCCAACCGCATAAAGGGCCAGGCCGTACACTGCCGCGTCAGCGAACATGTCGAGCGAATCGGCAATCAGACCCGCGGACCTGGCAATCAGGCCAGCAGTCATCTCTACCACGAACATGAAGGCGTTGATGCCTAACAGTAAACGTAGGGAGCGGGATTCCTGTGTAGAGTTCGCCGGATTCTCGGCGGCTTTGATCATCTCAGGGTCTGCCGCGACAGTTTTCTGAAGAGTGGCGCCTAGCCCTAACGTCGCCAGCTTTTTGGTTATGGGCTCAACGGCACTGTCATGCATGACATCTAACCGACGGTCCGACAGATCAAAAGTCAGCTTCCGAACTCCGTCCAAACCATTCAGCGCCAAGCGGATCATTCGCTCTTCTGATGGACAATCCATCTTGGGCACGGCGTAAACACTGACCCATTGCCCCGTCGTATCGGAAGGGTTTTGCATATCGGCATCAGCGGCTGGTGTCGCATCGCAGCCGCAGGGACCATCGGACTTGCTCATGATACGGCTCCACTTGAAATCGAAGATGGGATCATTAAAAGCCTTATAGCTACTATAAGGTCAATAACGCAGAGCCGATGAGGATTCACACGATGCGCATTGGTCAGTTAGCAAGGCTAATAGGGATTGATACACAGACGATCCGCTTCTATGAGCAGCAGGGCTTGTTGCCACCGCCTGATCGCCAGGCGAACGGCTATCGTGTCTACACCGAGAAGCATGGCGAGCGGCTAGCTTTCATCCGGCGCTGCCGAATCTTGAATCTGTCACTTCCAGAGATTCACGCACTCCAAAGCTACCAGGATGACCCTCGCCAGCCTTGTACGGCCGTCAATGCCTTACTCGATGATCACATTTCTCAAGTCAGATCCCAGATAACCGCTCTGCAATCACTCGAACGACAACTCGTTTCACTGCGGGCTAATTGCAACGATGGGCGGGAAGTTGAGGCTTGCGGCATTCTCGCCGGAATTAGCGAGGACGCATGCATTAAATGAACGGCGTTGGGGCTTGCGGGCCTGGTTACCCGGCCAACGCGCATGCCCTCGAAATGGTTGTTTGTCCCTGTGGTTTTTGCCCCTTCGTAGTGATGGCTGTCTCCGTGCGGTATCACTTTGAGTCAGGCCTGCCGAGGAAACGTGAGTTCAAACGTGGTCCGACCGTCTTTGCTGGCGACGGCCACGTGGCCTTTGTGGAGGTTCATCACTGAGCGGACAATCGCTAGCCCCAATCCTGCCCCGCGAGGTTGTATGCCGTTAACGCGGTAAAAGCGGTCGAACAGATGTGGGAGATGATCCGATTCGATAGTCGCGCCATGATTGGTGACAGCCAGCGAGACGATGTCTACGTCCTCCTGAAGGATCTTAAGTTCGACCGTACTGCCAGTATTTGAATGCCGCAGCGCGTTGGATAGCAGGTTGGAAATGGCCCGCTGGACCATAAGTCGATTTCCCAAAATCATGGCATCGCCCGTTACTGTCGTAGCGACTCCCGCTTCTTCGGCAAGGACTTCGAAGTATTCACATACGCGCCTCGCCTCGCTTCCTAAAGATAATTGTTCGAGCTTCAGTGCTGGGCTGGCGTGGCTGGCCTGGGCGAGAAACAGCATGTCTGACACGATTCGATCCATGCGTTCGAGTTCTTCAACCGACGACTCGATCACCTCCCGATAATGCTCCTTGCTTCGCTCACGCACCAAAGTCACCTGCGCCTTGCCTATCAGGTTGTTCAGCGGAGTTTTTAACTCATGAGCCACATCGTCCGAGAATTGTGACAGTTGCTGAACGCCGTCATCGAGTCGATGAAGCATTACGTTGAGGCTGTGCGCCAATGCCTGGAGCTCTTGCGGAAGCCGATCGGTGCGGATTCGAGGTGATAGATCCTGTGTAGATACCTTAGTCGCCAAGGCCCGGAACTTGCGAAGCGGCCGCAAGCCATTTTGGGCGATTAGCCATCCAGCCAATCCGATCAATATCAGTAGCATCGGCACGGTCACTAAGGCCGAGCGCAGGAATGCAGCCACCAGCCGTTGATCGGCACTGCGATCTTGCGAAAGTAAAAGCGTCATTGGAGCCAGTCCCGGGACTTGGATTTGCTTGCGCCCGGTTAGCATCTGCACGCCATCTTTCGTTGTCCAGCCAAGATAGTCGCCGTCCCTGCTCACGAGATCCAGCTGCTGCGGCGCATTGGCGAATCGGCCGATACTGAAAATGGGTGATTTCGCTGTATCGCCGATGACCGTAATCGAAAGGTTGTCATGGCCGAGTACGGTATCGCTCAATGCGTGTTGCCAGGAGCGGCCCATACGGGCTTTGGTGTCTTCGAGGAGTCCATGATCGATCTGAGAGAGCTTGGCCGTCACTTCCTCCTGGGCGCGCAGTTCCAGTTGGCGCACCAGTACCCAGTAGCTCAGTGCAATCAGCAGCGCGACCAAAGCGGCGCCGGTCAGTGTGATTTGAAGCGCGAGACGCGATGCGAGGCTGAGTGGCTTCAAGGCCGCGCCTCCAGCACGTAGCCCACACCCCGGATGGTGTGTATCAGGCGATCGCCGAAGGGTTCGTCCACTTTCATCCGCAGGCGACGAATCGCAACATCCACCACATTGGTATCGCAGTCGAAATTGATGTCCCACACCATGGCAGTTATTTCCGTACGCGTGAGGACTTCGCCAGTCCGGCGCATGAGCAGATGCAATAACGCAAATTCTTTGCTGGTGAGGTCGATACGCTGACCGCTCCGGTAAGCCCTATGCCGGGCCGGGTCCAGTTCGAGGTCGGCTACACGCAGGTTGCTCGGAAGTGTGACTGCCTCGCCTCGCCGCAACAGTGTCCGGATACGGGCAAGCAGCTCGGGGAACTGGAACGGCTTGACCAGATAGTCGTCGGCGCCCGATTCCAAGCCGCGGACTTTTTGCTCTAAGCGGCCATTGGCAGTCAGCATGATGACGCGTGTCTGCTTACGCCGCCTGATGAGTTCGAGAACCTCCCACCCATCCATGGTTGGCAGATTCACATCTAGCAGCACGATGTCATAGTCGTTCTGCAGTGCCAGGTGAAACCCATCGAGGCCATCACTTACGCAATCGACCAAGTAACCACATTCGATAAGACCCTGCTGCAAGTATTCCGCAGCTTTGATCTCGTCTTCGACAACCAGGATGCGCATGTTTTGAGGTAACTCGGCAAGGAGGTGCGCGGTAAGCGGAACCAAAAAAATCCATGTAGTAACTAGGTCAAGACGAAAGCGGCTTGGCTCTAGCGTGAAAGGCAGAGGCGAAAAGATCTGCCCAGGGAAGCGGGAAGCACTTTAACGCGGTAAAAGCCCTGTGAGGGCTATCTTGCGAATTTGTAATCTACCGGTCATTTGGTTGACCCGCAGCGCGAGCGGGTGCACCAAACGAAAAAAGGCGCCCTGATGGGCGCCTGAAACACATCTTCAAACCAAGGGAGCAAAACTAAAGAAGATGTGGTGTTGCTCATGGTGTTTCACAAGATCGAGAGCGGGTACTCGGCTATGAATCGGACCTCATCGAGGTCGGACTCGAAAGCAGTCGCCCGCGTGGTAGCCTGGCGCACCCGCAGAGACAAATCCTTGAGAGAGCCAGTCTGTACAACGTAGCGGGCTTCGACGTCGCGTTCCCAGCGGTTCTGTCCCGTCAGCGGCGCACCGTTATCGTCTTGGCGCATGTACACCTCGTTCGCATTGCTGTAATCGGCGCCCCAACCGCGGGCGTAGCGGGTCATGAAAGTAAGCCCGGGTATGCCGTATTCCGCCATGTTCAGGTCGTAGCGCAGCATCCAGGACTGCTCTTTAGGTGAGTTGAAATCACTGTACTGGATGGAATTGTTCAGGTAGATCGAGTCCGCCTGGCGCAAGTAGTCAAAGTCGTTGTTACCGTTGTTTCGCTGATACGACGCCGTGACAGTGTGCGCGCCGAAGGCGACACCCAGGCTTGAGCTCCAGATGTTGTTGTCGAACTCGCCCAGTAATTCGCGGCCTTCGTCGGTTGCCTTGTAGTAGTTGAAACTGCCCAGCAACGCGACGACATCGGAAAGCGGATAGGTGGCCGATAGACCGAAGTAATGTTGGTTCCAGGCATCCTTGAGGCGGCTGGTATACAGGCTAAAACTGAGATTTTCGTTTACGCTATAGTCACCGCCTGCGTAGCCGAGCCAAGGGGCGTCGACGGCACCGCCATAAAACGTGACGAAGTCATCGTTCGTGTTGCTGGTATTGGGCTGGCTCATCGCGTGTAGGCGCCCGGCCGCAAGCGTAAGACTGTCCAGCGAGTTGTTCACAACGGTGAACCCCTTGAAAGACTCCGGCAGCAGCCGTGCGTCACCAAAGTGCACGACGGGAGTAGTGGGGAACACATCACCAGCTTTAATCTCGGTGTCCAAGAACCGTGCTTTCACGGCCCCTCCCACTCGAGAAAAGTCATCCTCGGCATCGCCGGCGCTATTGTAGGGGAGAAGATCGACGCTTCCGCCAGCACCGGAACGTCCTGATCCAGAATCGAGCTTGAGACCGAGCATGGCGAAGGCGTCGACACCGACCCCCACCGAGCCTTGAGTATATCCGGACTCGAAGAAGGCCATTAATCCGTGCGCCCACTCCTCAGAGTAGCCATTGCCGGTCGCACTCTCACCGTCGCGAAAATCTCGATTGAAATAATAGTTGCGATTTATCAGCGATAGCGTGCTGCCTTCGATGAAGCCCTCCGCTGTTTCCGATTGGGCAAAGACCGGGGCGCTGCCCAATGCCAGTGAAAGGGCTGTTAGTGAAAAAACGGCCATTTTGCTCATGATGATGCTCCTGGTGTACGGCAGGTCAGTGCTCAAATGACGCCTTTCGCTTTTTTTTAGCGCTTAGGCAAGTTCTTCCCTGCAGATGACCGCAGGATTAGCGGCAAATTACTATTTTGTTATCTGAGAGGCAAGCAATCGCGCATATCCTCGATTACAGATTTGTAATGTTGCGGTCACGCGGTCGTTATCCACTCTTCTTTAAAGTCAGCCCCATGGCCATCAGTTATCTCCCCGGCTTGGCGAGGCTGATAAAAACGCTTTCGTGTATTGTGTCCTAAACCCAGGACGAATCACTGTCGCAGTAGCGGCGCTGTGTTCCGCGTCTTGGCGGGGGTAGCTCTATGATTGGATTCGACATCTAAACCAGGAAGTCATCGTTTTGCCTTGGATGAGAAAAATAGTTCTGCTGTTGTTGCTAGCCCTGTTCCCATTGCAATCATCATGGGCAGTTGTTAGCACGAGCTGCAGACATGAGGATGGTTCGGCAGCAAATCATCTTGGACATCACGAACATTCGCACGAGTCTCTGGGTGCTGACGAGGAAGGATCGTCAAAAGCCGCAAAAAAAATCAGTCTGGATGGAGACTGTGTCTTTCATGGCGACCATATCAAGCCGCTTATAAGGAAAGGGATTTCTCCTGGTTCGGTATTATCAATAAGCTTGAAACCGTTTTCTTCTGCTAGCTACGCATCGGCTGAAGCCGGGCGTCCTGAAAAACCTAATTGGCGCATCGGTGCAAAGCCGGTGAGACGCCAGATTAACCAGTAGGACGCCATTTATCTGTATCTGACGTCTCACCGAACCTTCCCTTTTCTAGGAGATTTCGGTGCGAAAAGTTCTTTTACCGCTGGGGTTGACGATGTTGTCGTGCAACCTCGCCTCTGCGCAGCCTTTAGAGTTGCCGACCTTCACACAGACCTTACCTGTCAGTGTGTCAAATACCTTCCCCGTTGAGTCTGTCGACTCCATAAGCTTTGTACGCGCCTTGGAACTCGCTAGCTCTGCAAGCCCTGAACTGGCTGCTGCAAGACGTGAGCTGGCTGCTTCTCGCGCATTGATTAGCCAAGCAGGAGCACGTCCGAATCCAATATTGTCCGCTAGCCAGGAGGGAATCCGGGGCGATGCCCCGGAGACCACGCTTGAACTGAGCCAAGAAATAGAGCTGGGTGGTAAACGTTCGGCTCGTATTGAGGCAGCGCAACGCGCCATGGACGTAGCGGCCGCCGACCTACAGGACGCCCAAGCTCGACTGAGGGGGGCAGTGATGGGTGCATACTACGATGTGCTTACTGCTCAAGAACGGCTGGACCTCGCTCAGGCTGCTTCAAAGCTTGCGAAGCAAGCTGTGAACGTTGCCAATCGACGTGTGAGGGCCGGCATGGTCTCTCCCGTAGAGGAAACCCGGGCGCGGGTTGCGGCTACTGGAGTGCAAGTAGAGCTTGCCCAGGCCACAGCTGAACTCGAAGCTGCGCGCACTCGGCTGGCGGCCAACTGGGGAAATCCACAGCCACGCTTTGAGCGAGTAAAAGAGCCGGTAGAGGCAGTGCCTCCTCTTCCCGAGCTAGCTGAGCTTTATAGCCGTTTGAACGATTCCGCCCAACTAACCCGCGCGCGTCGGGAGGCTGAAAGACGTCGGGCTGCGTTGGAGCTGGAAAGGACGAATCGCTTTTCTAACGTGACGGTTAGCGTAGGTGCCCAACGCTCAGATGAATATAACGGCACGCTGGGACTGGTGAGTATCTCGATGCCCCTGCCGTTGTTTGATCGAAACCAAGGCAACATCGGAGCAGCACAGGAACGGGCCTACCAGGCGCAGGACGAGCTTAACGCCGTCCATATACGCCTGAAAAGCGAACTTTCCCAAGCGCACATGCGGCTGCGCACTGCTCGGCAGCAGTTTGAACTGTTGCGCAACGACATGCTCCCCAGTGCCCAGAGCGCTTATGAAGCTGCCAGCAAGGGGTTTGAACTTGGAAAATTCACGTTCCTTGACGTACTGGATGCTCAACGCTCGCTTTTCCAAGCCCGCTCTCAGTATCTGTCTGCGCTCTCACAAGCTAACCAGGCGGCGGCGGAAATCGCGCGAATCGTCGGCGATGGGTCGGCCGTTATCCCCTCGGCCACTCAGCCATAAGGAATCCATATGAAAAGTAAATCGAACACATCTTCCTTGGCTGTTCACAAGAAGCAGATTTTTTGGATCGTCGTCATATTAAGCGTGGCACTTATGCTTGGCGGATTGCTTCTTCGCAGTAGTCCAGCTGTGCCCGATGCGGGCGACGCACATAGCGAGCATGGTGACGCATCGGAGCAGGAGGATGAAGGGCATTCGGATGAGGATGCTGAAGCCGAAGGAGATCATGGACATGATGAAGGAGGCGCCGATAGCGATCACGAGGTCGGTGCGGCAGAGAAAGATGAGCATGAAGATGAGCCCGAGGGAGCGGAGCATACTGAAACAGCAGAGGTAGAACTCTCAGAGACACAAATCCTAGCCGCCGGCATCTCACTGGCAACTGCTCAGCCCGCAAAGATAAAAAGCGCAATTGAGCTGCCTGGCGAAATTACATTCAACCAAGACCGCACAGCGCAAGTTGTGCCTCGTCTCTCAGGTGTCGTTGAAGCGGTCAAAGTCGATTTGGGCGAACAGGTGAAACAGGGGCAAGTACTTGCTGTGATCGCGAGTACAGACCTGTCGGAACGTAGAAGCGAGTTCTACGCGGCGCAAAAACGTCTTGCATTGGCTCAAAAAACCTATCGACGCGAAAAGGAGCTATGGGAAGAGCGTATTTCTGCGGAACAGGATTATTTACAGGCACAACAGGCTTTACGGGAAGCAGAGCTGACTGTTGCGAATGCAAACGCACAGCTACAAGCGCTTGGCAGTGATGCTGGCAAGCCAGACGCATTGAGCCGCTACGAACTCAGGGCGCCGTTCGATGGGATGATCGTTGAGAAGGACATCACGCTCGGTGAGTCAGTCAATACCGATGACCAGATATTCATCATTTCCGATCTCTCCACCGTGTGGGCAGATATCAGCGTTCCTGCCAATGCACTCAGCGCGGTACGAGTAGGCAGCAATGCCGTTATCGAGGCCACAGCATTCGAGTCCAGTGCCAATGGAACCGTTTCTTATGTCGGCTCACTTGTTGGTCAGCAAAGCCGCGCCGCTACCGCCCGGGTCACACTTCCCAACCCTGAAGGGGTTTGGCGCCCCGGCCTGTTCGTCAAAGTGCAGGTAGGCGCTGGCGAAGCATCCGTGCCAGTCGCAGTAAGTCCTGATGCGATCCACACATTGGAAGAAAAGCCGGTGGTGTTTGTACGGACCGACCATGGCTTTGCTGCTCAGCCAATCGTGAGTGGCCGCAGCGATAGTGACGCGGTCGAAATCAAGGAAGGCCTCCAGCCCGGAGCGCGCTATGCCTTGGATAACAGCTTCATCATCAAGTCCGAGCTTGGCAAAGCCAGCGCCTCGCATGCTCACTGATACGGAGTTATAGAATCGTGTTCGAACGTATCATTCGTTTTTCTATCGAGCATCGCTGGTTGGTTATGCTAGCCGTGCTTGGCATGGCAGCGTTAGGAGCTTACAGCTACCAAAAGCTGCCTATCGATGCTGTCCCGGATATCACCAACGTACAGGTGCAAATCAACACTGCGGCGCCAGGTTATTCCCCGCTGGAAGTGGAGCAGCGTATTACCTACCCGCTCGAGACGGTAATGGCTGGGCTGCCCAAGCTCGAGCAGACCCGTTCCTTGTCTCGATATGGACTTTCTCAGATCACAGTTATTTTTGAGGAAGGCACTGACATCTATTTTGCCCGCCAACTTGTGAACGAGCGCCTGGGAGGGGCCAAAGATCAGCTCCCAGATGGCGTCACTCCAACACTTGGCCCTATTTCCACTGGGCTTGGCGAAATCTATTTTTGGACGGTTGAAGCTGAGGAAGGTGCCACCAAATCGGACGGTACGCCGTATACCCCTGCTGACTTGCGTGAGATTCAAGATTGGATCATCAAACCGCAAGTCCGAAATGTACCTGGTGTTACTGAGATCAATACGATCGGAGGATATGCAAAGGAATATCAGATCGCCCCCAATCCAGACACTTTGCGGTCGTTTGGACTGACATTACAAGATCTGATCGAAGCGGTTGAGCAAAACAATAACAATCTAGGTGCCGGATATATTGAAAAACGCGGCGAGCAGTATCTTGTTCGTGCTCCAGGACAAATGCAATCAGTAGAGGACATCCGCAATACCCTTATTAGCAACGTTGACGGTACCCCAGTACGTATCCGCGACGTTGCGACGGTAGAGGTTGGAAAGGAGCTCCGTACTGGCGCAGCCACCGAGAATGGCCGCGAAGTGGTTCTAGGTACGGCTTTCATGCTTATCGGTGAAAATAGCCGGGTAGTTTCTAGGGCTGTCGATGACAAGATGAAAGAGATAAACCTTTCGCTTCCAGAGGGCGTAAAGGCGATTACTGTCTACGATCGAACTGTACTCGTAGACAAAGCTATATCCACCGTTAAGAAGAACCTCACTGAGGGTGCCATTCTTGTTGTGGTTATACTTTTTCTCTTCTTGGGCAATATCCGTGCGGCGATCCTAACCGCACTTGTTATACCGCTGGCGATGCTCTTTACGTTCACCGGCATGGTAGCCAACGAGGTCAGCGCCAACCTGATGAGCTTAGGCGCATTGGATTTCGGCATCATTATCGATGGTGCCGTGGTGATTGTTGAGAACTGCGTGCGTCGACTTGCTCACGCTCAGTCCCATCACGGGCGGGCATTAACGCTGTCCGAACGGCTTCATGAAGTGTTCGCTGCGGCAAAGGAAGTGCGTCGGCCTCTACTCTATGGGCAGCTGATCATTATGATCGTATATCTGCCGATATTCGCCCTTACAGGGGTAGAAGGTAAGATGTTCACGCCCATGGCGTTTACCGTAGTGACAGCGCTATTCGGGGCGATGATTCTCTCGGTGACGTTCGTCCCGGCAGCCGTTGCGCTCTTTATCGGCAAGCGTGTTACAGAGAAGGAAAACTTTCTAATCCGCAATGCTAAACGGGCCTACGCACCTGCATTCGATGCGGTGATGTCCAACAAGCCAGTAGTGCTCACCTTTGCCGTTGTTGCAGTTGTACTTTCCGGCCTCGTAGGGGCACGTATGGGCAGTGAATTCGTGCCTAGCCTCAACGAGGGGGACTTCGCTATCCAAGCCCTTCGTGTACCGGCTACCAGCCTTAGTCAGTCTGTCGAGATGCAGCAGCAGCTGGAGCGAAAGCTCATGGATGAGTTTCCGGAGATCGAGCGGATTTTTGCGCGCACAGGCACTGCGGAGGTGGCATCCGATGCCATGCCTCCAAACATCTCTGACGGGTACGTCATGCTGAAGCCACAAGAGCAGTGGCCGGATCCAGGCAAGTCGCGCGACGAACTCTTAAGCGAGGTCCAAGCATCCGCCGCTGAGTTACCGGGCAATAACTACGAGTTTTCCCAGCCTATTCAGCTGCGTTTCAACGAGTTGATTTCCGGTGTTCGTGCCGCTGTAGCCGTGAAAATCTATGGTGATGACATGGAGGTTCTTAACAGCACGGCGGCGGAAGTGTCCGAGGTGCTAGGACAAGTACCAGGCGCCTCCGAGGTTACGGTCGAGCAAACGACTGGCCTTCCTATGCTCACGATTGATATCGATCGCGATCAAATCGCACGATACGGCCTGAGTTTAGATACTGTACAGCAAGCGGTTGCAGTAGCCATCGGGGGCCGAGAGGCAGGCACCTTGTTTCAAGGAGACCGGCGTTTCGATATCGTAGTTCGTTTACCGGACGAGATACGCAGCGATCTCGCCGCAATTGAGAGGCTCCCAATTGCCCTTCCAAGGGAATTAAACAGCGCCATAAGTTATATCCCCCTCGGCGAGGTGGCCACTCTGGATTTGGCCCCCGGTCCGAATCAGATCAGTAGAGAGGAAGGGAAACGGCGAATTGTCGTTAGTGCAAACGTCCGTGGTCGGGACATTGGATCATTCGTATCTGAGGCAGAACAGAAAATCCAGGCTCAGGTAGATATCCCGGCAGGTTATTGGATCGATTGGGGCGGTACCTTTGAGCAGCTTGAATCGGCAACGAAGCGGCTGCAGATTGTCGTCCCCGTGGCGCTGCTCCTGGTCTTCATTCTGCTTTTCATGATGTTCAACAATGTCAAAGACGGCTTGTTGGTCTTTACCGGGATTCCATTTGCGCTCACGGGAGGCATTGTTGCGCTGTGGCTCAGAGATATCCCATTGTCCATTTCAGCAGGTGTTGGCTTTATTGCTCTGTCAGGCGTCGCAGTTCTAAATGGCCTGGTAATGATCTCCTTCATCCGTAGCCTACGGGAGCAAGGTTTGCCTCTGGACACCGCGATCCGCGAGGGCGCTCTTACCCGGCTACGCCCGGTATTGATGACGGCCCTAGTGGCTTCACTCGGGTTCGTTCCAATGGCCTTGAATGTGGGTACCGGTGCAGAGGTGCAGCGCCCCCTTGCGACGGTGGTAATCGGGGGGATTCTCTCCTCAACGGTGCTAACGCTATTAGTTTTGCCGTTGCTCTACCAGATGGCTCATCGGCGCGAAGACGAATTGGAGGAGCAAGAAATTGCGCTAGCCGCTGACAGAACTAGCTAGAAAATCGAGTGGCGGCACACAACGCCCCGTTCTTGCTAGCTAGCGAGAACGGGGCGTGTTGGTTTCGGAGTGCTAAGATTCAGCTGCGGCGCAGCGGGCAGCAAAGCCTTTATAGCGTAGGTCTAATGCATCTAAGCGGTGAATAGAAAGGGTGCTCAGCGCTTAGTGCGTATGACTCCGCGCTACATACGCCTCCTCGGCTGATGGCTTTCACCCACGGTGAGCTGACGAAAAAAGATTATGCAAGCAGCGGCTGAGCTGCCCCGGGCGGCAGCACGGGCGATAGCTACGAAAACGCCCTGGCTGGACCGATCAGCGGGCTTTACAAGGCCGAGCTGACACCTTCAATCATGGACGAACCGCGAGGCCGTTGAGAGGGCGACCCTGACATGGATGCGTTGTACGCCACCAGCGTCTGTTCAGCCCAATCGGATATGCTCTTGCGAACGCTAATAACAAACAGATCAGGCGATAGCGGCCTGACTTAACGAAACGGCCTATAAAGGCCAGGGCGATTCGCTGGTAGCGATTTTGCGTGCAAGTGATGGACACAAAAAAGCGCCCCGAAGGGCGCTTAGAGTACAACTGCTACCAACGGAGATTGGAAGCTGCCGGAGGCGAATATCGTTCAGATATGAAGCGGTTAGTCAGCTTTGGTTTCTTTCTTGCTTTCCGTATTGTTCTGATCTTGGCGGGTATCCTTAATCTGTAATTCGTCTATTTTTCGTTTGGCGGATTCGGTTCCGTGAATTCGTTTTTGATCTGCTCGGAATTTTTCATTAAATTTAATTGAGCGGTCGTAACCATCTTCTGCATAAGACAATGCGGAGCCGCAGATTACCAAACCAACAACAATAGCTTTCAACAGATTCATAGGGCAGTCCTCGCTAAATTCAAAGGTGGCTTGCTGAGCTTTCTCGCTGAGCCCTGCAGGTTCGAATGAATTTTGCGTGATTGAAGTTAACAGCAGCATGAGCCAAGCATTACATTATTGAAATGTAATGCTTCCATTGCGCGGTGACATGAGCGCCTTGCTTCGTCATGTCAGCACCGAGGCGCACCAATCTGCAAGGGCCTATCCTACGAAAAGAATGATTGGAAGATTACAATTTTGTCATCTTCGGATTGACGCCGCATCATCTATCATTAGCGAGCAACGTCGTTTAACGTTTGAGAGGGATCGGCCAGTTATCGGCAAGTTTCAGACGATAATGCACGAACTCGCTTGAGAGTGGTCGCATTTCTGTCAGTGTGGTTTGGAAGGCCAGATGGTATTGGTGCTAGTATTATCTATTACTTTTTTGGGCTCCCTATCCTTGTCTTATGTTATTTAAGGACGGTTAAAAACCAATGGCTCACGAACATAACCATAACACCGAAGCCATAGGCGATAAGCGTTTAATCGCTGCCATTGGCGTTAATACTGTGCTAACTCTGGCACAAGTTGTTGGAGGAATACTTTCTGGCAGTTTATCGCTCATAGCTGACGCGCTACATAACTTGAGCGATGCCGCATCACTGGTTATTGCGCTCATCGCACGTAAAATCGGTCGCAAACCGCCAGATGCTTTTAAAACCTTCGGCTACCGACGCAGTGAAACCATAGCGGCTTTGATTAACTTGGTCACGCTGATTATCGTTGGTCTCTACCTCATCTACGAAGCTATAGGTCGGTTTTTTGCCCCACAGCCCATTGAAGGATGGACAGTGGTCGTGGTGGCGGGAATAGCCTTGATTGTAGATGTCGTCACGGCCTTGCTCACCTACACAATGTCTAAGAATAGCATGAATATAAAGGCGGCATTCTTGCACAATGTGTCGGATGCGCTGGCCTCCGTCGGTGTTATTATTGCCGGAACATTAATCCTTCTGTATGACTGGTATTGGACAGATACTGTACTGACGCTGATGATTGCTGGTTACGTGCTATGGCAGGGCTTTAGCATGCTACCTAAAACCATTCACTTGTTAATGGAGGGCGCACCAGAAGGAGTTTCCATCACTGATATAATCAATGTCATGGAGCAAGTGGACGACGTTGTGAGTGTTCACCACGTACATGTCTGGGAAATTGCCGAACATTCAACTGCATTGGAAGCTCACGTTGTCATCAAGAAGGCTAGCCTGCCCGAAATTGAACGAGTGAAGACTGATTTAAAACGTGTACTTCATGAGCGATTCAAAGTCAGCCACTCGACACTTGAAATGGAGCTAGACGGCAGTGTTTGTATCGACACCAGGCAGGCCGACAGTCATCGCAGCGAAGCATAAGCCTGCTTTGCGCTCACCGCTGTTGCTAGACAGTTATCTCGATATCAACGGAGTGAACTTGCGACATCACTCGTTGGCGCTATGTCTTCGACCAGAGACATGCTAGCGGCATGTGGCCAAAGCAGCTCGTCACGAGGAGATCAGGCTAGGTCGTGGCACCTTCGGCAGGCTGCCGCGACGAGCAAGCCCCGCCAGTCGCTACCGCCGCGGACGCTCAGAGCCAGCGGCGGACTCGTGCACGGTAGCGGGCAAATGATTCGCCGAACAATGTTTCCAGCGCCCACTCTTCGGCTGGGATCTGGAAACGGTTCATGTACAGCACGAAAGCAACTACGCCAAGCAGGGTTAGAGGCGAGGCCAAGACCAGCGCCCAAGCCGCCAGGATAATGGCAAAGCCTAAGTACATGGGGTTGCGGCTGTACCGGTAGATGCCAGCCTCCACTAATGCAGAAGCCTGCTGCGGCTGCAATGGATTAACCGTAGTACGCGCGCGGCGAAACGACAGGACGCCGGCGAGGCACACGCCGAGCCCCAGGAGCAGTATTGGCAAAGCGAAGGTCAGGCGCGCGGTCCATGCCAGTTCGAAACCCGGCAATTTGGTTCCCGACAAACCCATCAGCACAGCGATCAGGCCGGCCACGAGCAGCGGTGGCACGCGGTTTTCCAGCGCGCTCATAGTGTCATTCTCGTGCCTTGGCCACTTCGCTGTTCACCAACTGGCGCAGCGGCTCCGGGCCAAACTCGCTGAGCGCACGACCATTGACAAAAAAAGTCGGCGTGCCACGAACCCCAACGGCTTTAACGTCCTGCATGTCCGTTTCCAGCACGGCGTTGACGCCAGGCGTATGCATGTCCTGGCGGGCCTGTTCCAAGTTCAAACCGACGCGCTCTGCAGCAGCCCATGCCTGCGTTACCTTGGGGTCGTCGTGCCAACCGGGTTGGGCTTCCAGCACAGCCCCCAACACTTGTTCATGGAGATTTTGCTTACGCGCCGCCTCCAGCATTCGCGCCACCTCTTCGGAGCCTTGATGGAACAGTACATAGCGCAGCACCAAACGCACGTCTTCCGGGTTCTCGGCGAGGATCTGCTTCACATAGGGGTGGAAGGCGCGGCATGCCTCGCAGGAAGGGTCAAAGAATTCGACGATGGTCACTGGCGCTTGCGCCGGGCCGAACACTGGTGAGTGGAAGCGAACCAACTGGCCGCCGTTCTGTTTGGGTTGTGTCGCGGTCTCTTGGGCTGTCGAACCGGGAGCCTGGGCCTGTTGAGGCGATTGCGAGGGGGAATAGAAGAATGCGGCGGCAGCAAAGACGGCCAGGATCACGACACTGACGATCAGGACCACGGAACGGCGATTCATGGGGTGGTTCTCCGACGGATGATTATGAGCAGGATGGCGATAAGGATAAAAGCGAACAAGGCGAGTGCCGGCAGGGGCACCACGCCGAAGAGGGTCATTCCGGCGCCTGAGCAGGATGGACCAGTGGCCGTGCAGGGCTGGATCGGCTGTGGAATCAGCCCTGCATAGAGCAGCGTGTGAACAAATGCCAGTGCCGCACCGATAGCGGTCAGCGGCAGGGCATAGTGCCAGACGGTGAAATCCGAGCGGTAGCAGGCGATGGCCAGGATCACCGCCAGCGGAAACATGAAGGCACGCTGGAACCAGCACAACACGCAGGGTGCCTGGCCCATCACCTCACCAATGAACAGCGCGGACAGGGTCGATACCAGTGCGACCAGCCAGGTTAGCAGCAGCAGGTTCCAGGGCATGCCTGAAGGTTGAGGATTCATTGCGGTTAACTCCTGGCGATGGCGAGCACTTGCCTCAGACCCGCCATCCAGTTATTTCGAAACATCATGCATCCTCTTATCGGCAGGACTTGTTAGGACCGTTGCGGACTTCGCCCAACGGCAAAGCGAAAAGCAACCAGCCTCAACGCTGGGTTAAATCCGATGCCAGTGGGAGAATGTCGCCCTTGCGCAACAAGGGAAGATATCAGATGTCGCGGGACTGGCTGGAAGAACACCAGATAGCATTTTATTTCGCGGCGGTGGTGGCCGCTGCCATTGCAGGCCTGAGCTCTGCGCAATTCACCGGACTGACGGCCATGGCCATCACACCGGCGATTGCCGTGCTGATGTATGCCATGTTTCTGCAGATTCCTTTTTTGGAGCTGCGAGAAGCTTTTGCCAACCGCCGCTTCGTCGGTGCCTTGTTGCTGGCCAACTTCCTATTGGTGCCATTGATGGTGTGGCTGGTGACGTGGCCGCTCTCATCGAACAAGGCCTTGTTGGTCGGCGCGCTGCTTGTCCTGCTGACGCCTTGTATCGATTACGTGGTGGTCTTCACCCACCTGGGCAAAGGGGACTCTCGTCTGGTGCTCGCGGCGACGCCATTGCTGCTGTTGCTCCAGCTTCTGCTGCTGCCCCTCTACTTGCGGCTAATCCTTGGCCCCGAAGCCGGCACAGTGATCGAGCTGTGGCCCTTCGCAGAAGCCTTCCTGTTACTGATCGTCCTACCCTTGGTAGCGGCTGTGCTCACCGAATTTGGCGGACGCCGATCTCTGCTGCTTCGCGCATGGAGCGCAGGTTGGGCCTGGCTGCCAGTGCCTGCAATGGCCCTGGTTCTAATCGTGGTGGTGGGTTCGCAGATCGCGGCTGTCGTGTACCAACTCGACATCCTGGCGCCGTTGCTTCCGGTATACGGAGCGTTTCTACTACTCGCTCCGGCCCTCGGCGTACTCAGCTCCCGGCTATTTGGCTTGGAGGCTTCTGCCGCACGGGCAGTGGCCTTTAGCTCAGGCACTCGCAACTCGCTTGTAGTGCTTCCCCTGGCCCTAGCGCTCCCGGAGTCCATTCGCGCGCTGGCCGCGGCGGCTGTGATTACTCAGACACTCGTAGAACTGATTGGTGAATTGATCTACTTACGGGCGATTCCAGCCATGGTCAGAAACAGTTGAGCCTCGTCGAAATCGGCGAGAGCGCTCATGCCTCGTGCTGTGGAGCAAGATTGATCAGCGGCGCAATGATGAGCTGAGCGGAGCGCGCCCAAGAAACCAGTGCCTCAAGATCCATCTGTAGAGATTGGGCTTCTGTCCAGATACAAGCACTCTCGGCAGGCACCGTAAGAGCGATGCCCTCAACTATCGTCAGAGCCATCGCATGCAATCTCAGTAGCTCGTCGCGAATGGAGGTGATTCCACCCAGTTCCACCAAACAGACGTCCAAGCGATCAACCAGCCGGAGCAGTTGAGAGGTGTCGAAGCTGTCGCGCAGGTTTTCCAACGCCACGGCGTCCACTTCGCCGTACGGTGTAAGGCGGAAGGATGCGGGAGGAATGTTGATCATGGCGTTTTCTCGGTATCTAGCTGGCTAGGTCTGATCACCCGCAGCGAGCCGGCAGCTTGTTGGAACACCGAGTCCTTGATCCAGGGCTCCGGTGGCCGGTTTAGCTTGAGGTTGAATTCGCCGAAGCGCTTGAGGTTGCTGGTCAGGTAGAGTGGTTGGGCCCCCTTCAGCATACATAGCGGAACTGGTGTAGACGACTAGCCCTGAGCTAGGCCTTGGGCTTTCAAGCAGCTCCAATGATCGGCACTGAAGTGCTAGGGAGCGGATTACTTCTAAAATTCTGGCTAACACGCTCACACTTAAAAACGCTTCTGGATATGCTGGAAAAAGGCAAGCCAAGCAGGCGAAAAATTGACACTAACTACTTTCAATACAATGGTTATTTCTTGGGATATAACTCTTCTAAAGATAATGCCGGTAAATACGGATTTGAAGAAAGCCCTGCTGAAATCAAGCAAAAAGTGAAAGAGCTTTTACTAATCTAGCTCGGTCGAACAAACTAGGTCTATTGCTCGTTGAGTGATCGTCTCTGAGCATTTTAACTGCTGCCGTTGCTGGCAGCCATGAGTCAAAAATTGCACTCAACGACAGGCAGCTTTTGGCCGATTGCAGCCGGTCGTGAAGCGCAGAAAACGGGTACTAGCGGTCGCTCATGTCACCCTCACACAGCAGCATGTGACAAGGCCTGTCGACTGTGCATGGGCCTATTGGCTTCAGAGAGTAGAGCGTTGCCGTGGTTAGCCAAGGTACCTTGCGAACCTTTATGGGATTGACCTGTACAGCGCCGGAGCGGAGATTAGGCTCTACCGAACCAATGGTAGTGCGAGAGGGAAGATGCGCCGATTTGAAGCCAAGGATCTAATAGCGCTCGCGACCGCGCCAATGAATCCAGATGATCATTGGTACGTGGATGCTGAACAAGCCTCGCAGTACCTGGTCACGAATGCGCATGCTGATGAGACCGTCATCTATGCATCCGCTCCCGCGGTACTGATCGTCGGAGCTCTAGTACCAACCGTTAACGTCACACCGGTTGACGGAGACGCGCTTCAGAATACGTCGCTTTGCACTGATGCAGCTTGGAAGATTCAAAAGTCTTGGAGCGCAGCTGAAGGTTACCGCGTATACCTAGAGCCACCATTTCCGAATGACCGGGTATCAGCCCTCTCTGGCGGCGAGACGCTCGTCACAAGGCGATATTTTTCGGGAGTGCACAAAGGCCCGGCTCCAATTGAAGTCAGCCAGAAACTCGTCCACTGCCTAGACATTCACTATATCCCCGAGCGGAATGCCTACTGTCGCCTAGACGGCAATGGGGATATCGAGGATGTGATACGGATTATGACGCTTCCAATTGATGAGCAGTTGGAAGGTAGAGAAGTCGTAACGATTCTTCGCAAAGATCTGGACATCTACATGGCAGTCGCGGATCTAGCGCTGGTTATCAAGTTTGACTTCACGCGGACCGTTCGCGGTAGCTTCAGCGGCTGGAATGACCTAAGCCGCTACCATCGCGATGGGGAGGATCTTTTTTACCATGGCGGTTCAGCCGCTCGTGCCAGCTTTATGCACGGCGCTATGGTTGTGCGCTCACAAACAACCCTGGCTGAACAGGAAGAGGCGTGGTGCAGGGATTTTGAAGGTGACCCTGACCGGGAATATGCAGTTTTCAAAATTTACGACCGCAAAAATGATCGCAATGTCGAGACGTCCGCTAGCCCGCTTCATATCGTCAGCTACTTCGAGCAAAGCGACCTGCCGTGGCAGATATCTCCCGCATTCTTTAGGCCCGAGGTTCTCCAGCGCTTCAAGGCGGACCCAGAAAAATACACGCTCGAAGACCGAAGCATCTCCTGCCGCGGAGCTTGGCACATCAAGTCGTACGACATAAATGAGGCAGGTCAAGTCCACGTTTACATCGGCGACCTCGCCAAGCTTCCTATTGCAGAGCAAAACTACTGGAAGGCATTCAACGAATGGCCGAAGTCATCCATCTCGGCACGAGCCCATCGGACGGATATAGAGGGGCAGTGGTGCACGACCTACGACCCCTTAACTTCTTTAAGAAATAAGGTGAGAGCGCTGGATAAGGCTAGCCCGGAATGGTGGAACCGGAGAGGCGATGCACTGATGGATAGCGTACTGGCCCCGGCTACCGACTCCCCGAAAGAATGGGGAGATGAAATCTTGGCGCTCGACCAATTGCTGGTGGAGGGCTTTCTAGATAAACCTCTGCGAAAGATCGCCCAAGAAAAAGGGCGAGAAGTAGAGTCTGTGTGGCGCTCGCTGAAGCTTCTTCATGAAATTCTGCTTGGAAGCACTCTGAGTGAGGAGGCTGCCAAACAACTTCTGGCTCCTATGAAAAAGCTCCATGAGCTTCGCAATGAGATCCGCGGGCACGCGACCCATGAGAAAAAAGAGGTCGCAATTCGCGAGGCCCGTGCTACCCACGGTAATTTTCGAGCTCATTTTTTCCATATTGCAGAAGGCTGCGACCAGGCTCTCATTGGCGTGCTAAAAGCACTCGAGTTCGAAACGGAAGATTAGAAAACTCGGCTGATTGGTCTGTACGCTCCTCTCGGCGCGTAGGGCGCTAAGAGCTGTTGGTTCCCGGCTCTTCGCATGACGGCGCTCGCAAGGGGCGCCTTCTCGAATATAGTCGCGCTTGGCAAACGATTTCCTGCTTTCAACACCGGTTGAGTGCGAGTTTTCAGCTCATTATTAGCGAAACAGGCGCTTCCAGTCCCTAGTGACAAGCTCTTGACATGCTTGAGGTGCTCCGCCGAAGCAGCGCAAGGAAACCTCCTTCATTCGCTCTTCAGATTCATAGGTGATCGGCCCGCCATCTTGATCAATGAGCACGCCGCCTGCGCCGATCAGTAGTGCGTGACCTCCTACCACATCATGAGCTGACACAGGTACAAGAGACGTACCCACGACAGCATCACCAGCTGCGGCACGAGCGAGGCGATAGGCGATGCTGGGCATTGAAATGAACTCTGCCGGGGCACAAAGCTCTGCGTTGAGCTCAGGTTTGCTTGTTGCGGCAGTGCTTACCAGTACCACGCTGTTGGACGTCAACCTCAGTTGATCAAGCAGAGCATGTACTGTTTGCCTATTGCGAATGATTGCTGGCAGTCCTTCTGCCCAGGAGATGCAATCCTCACCACCATCCGGTGCGATGGGGGCGTAGACCACCCCTAGAACAGGGATTGCATTGTGAAGTAGGCCGACAGAGATGGCTGACCCTGCACGGTGTTGTAGGAAGTCCGCTGTTCCATCGTTCGGATCGACTACCCAACAGTACTCGTGACCTGTCATGTGCGTCCCAGTTTCCTCACCCCAGAAATCACAATGCAGGAGTTCGAGCAGATCTAGACGTAGCTGAGCCTCAATCTCGGAGTCGATAGCTGCTTTGTCCCCGTGGCCTCGGGGGCCGCCGATACGGTGCCACTCTGAAGACAGCAGTTTTCCGGCGGAAAGAACCCTCTCAACGACAGGGCCGAGCAAGTCCACGACGTTCATATGGACCTCCTGCATTAATCGGTTAGCCCTTAAAGATTAATCGCTTCTGCCCGAAATGCTTCTTGGCAGAAGGGGTAGATCGAGAGCGGCGACTGTGGCGGATGGAGCCTGGGAGGATGAGATGAGGCTTCTAGCGCGAAAGCTCAGCCAGCACAGAGACCGGCCTAGGCACAGATTCTTGGGTAGCCAGGGGCTCAACTACGGATGGTCAAATATTTTTGTCAATCTATGTTGTTCCAGGATTGGGGCTTCGTTCGATGTGGCAGTGGCCTTGTGTCAGACTATGTTGTCGAGGCTGGCACCTAAGGCCTCGGTTTTCCTCAGTGTTTTCAAGGGTGCTTGTGTCAATCTATGTTGTTGCCAACCAGAAGAAGAGGAAAAGGTAGTGTGGAACGATAGAAGAATCGCTAGCTGAACGAAGCTGTCGCAGCAGCAAGGGGAGACGGCGTGCTCCCCATGCTGCGGAAAAGCGGCGGATCAGGGGCGGTGTGCTTGTGCCGCTGCGAGAAATCGTTCGAAGGTGTCATTGGCGCCGGCCAGCATTTGCGACCAGTCGGCGACAGCCTCCTGCTGTTCGAGTCGTTCCAGAAAGCTCGGCCAAAGGGGAGTGGTGCTGCGATGGCTCAGATAACGTAGTGGCGCGTAAGGGTTGGCGTCCGCTACGCGGCGGGCCAGCACCCGACCGCCGAGCCGCGATCCTTCGATCACATAGGCGACGCCCCAGCATGCACTTGGAGAGAGTGGCGCCAGGATGGGCGGAGCCACCGGCGCCAAAGCGCCGATCTCGGCAAGATCCTCAAGCAGGGCTTGACGTCTGCTTCGTTGCGGCCAGTCTTCAAGCATCGCTTCGATACCGGACTGTTCCAGTGCAATCTCGAGTGGAAGCAGCACCTCGGCGTGGGCCAGAAGAAAGGCGCGATAGCCGTCTGGCTGCCCCAGTTGAAAAGCCGAAAAGGCGGTGTCGACCCGTGCGTGCTGAGGCGCAGTAGTGGCGCGTAAATGGCTGCGCAAGGTCGTCATCAGGCGAGCGTGCTCTCTTTCAGGACCATGCTCAGCTTCCGCGCCAGATGCTCCTCCCGGAAGGGCTTCTGAATGACCGTCGAGCTGCCCATCCCCAGTTCGCCAAGCTCGGCATAGCCGGTGACGAAGACCACGGGAAGCTTTGGATAGCGTGACAGCACCGCACGAGCAAGCTCGCCTCCGTTCATGCCGGGCATGGCGAAATCCGCCAGCACCAGATCGACCTCGGTCCCTTCTTCGAGCATCTGCAGGGCCATGCGACCGCTCTCGGCCTGTATGACTGCGTAACCCAGATTGCTCAGCATCTGCGCGGTCACTTCGCGTACCGCGTGGTCGTCATCGACTAGCAGAACGCTGTGTGACGCATCGTCGATAGGGGCGTCGTAATCATGCTCGGGCACACCCAGGGCATGCTTGGGTGCGGTTACTCGAGGTAGATAGACCATCACCGTGGTGCCCACGCCCAGCTCGGTCTCGATCCGCGCACCACCACCGGACTGTTTGGCGAAGCCGAATACCTGGGCAAGGCCGAGCCCGGAGCCCTTGCCGACCTCCTTGGTGGTGAAGAAAGGCTCGAAGGCTTTCTGCAGCACCTCGGCGGTCATGCCAGAGCCGGTGTCCTTGACCGACAGCACCACGTACTCACCCGGCCCCGGCTCCTCGGCCCGCTCCGCGGGTGCGGTGATCACGGCGTTTTCCGTGCGCAACGTCAGACAGCCACCGGTGCCCATGGCGTCGCGCGCATTGATGGCAAGGTTGAGGATGATCATCTCGATCTGGGTAGGATCGACCAGTGCGTGCCACAGCCTGGCGCAGGTATCGGTCTCGATGGTGACCGAGCCTCCCAGGGTGCTGTGCAGCAGGCTCAACAGGCCGACCAGTGTGTCGTTGAGGTCGACGGCCTTCGGGGCGAGCTGCTGGCGACGGGCAAAGGCCAGCAGCTGACTGGTGAGCGTAGCGCCGCGCTCGCCGGATTCCTGGATGTACTGCAGACGGCTGAGCGACTTGGCCAGCGGCGCGCCTCTTTCCAGATCGTTCTTGAGAAAGCTGGTGCTGGTGAGGATCACCGTCAGCAGGTTGTTGAAGTCGTGTGCGACGCCAGCGGTGAGCTGGCCGACCGCCTCGAGGCGTTGCATCTGCTGCAGTGTGGCCTCGATACGTTCCCGCTCCTTGATCTGTTCGGTCAGTTCCCGGTTGGCGGCGGCGAGCTTGTCTACAGCGGCGATTTCACTGGTGATGTCGCGTGCTGCGGCATACATCATTCCGGCCTCGGGCACCGCCGTCCAGGACAGCCAACGGTAGCTGCCGTCGCGGTGCTGCATGCGGTTGACGAAGCGGTCGGTCACGTTACCGCAGCGGATGCGTTCGGTTTCCGCATGGGTCGCGCTGAGGTCATCGGCATGGACCAGCGACCACAACGGCGTGTCCAGCAATTGCTGGCGCGGCCAGCCCAGCACCTCTTCCCAGGCGGGATTGAGCGCAACCACGGTGGTATCGAAGCGCACGACAGCCAACAGGTCGCGCGACAGTTCCCAGGTGCGGTCGCGCTCCCGGGTACGCTCTTGCACGCGCTCGCCCAATGTCTCGTTCATGCGCTTGAGCGCTTCGGTCGCCAGTTTCTGTTCGGTGACATCCATCACCACACCGATGAATCGCTTGCACAGGCCATTCTCGAAAAACGCCTGGCCGCGGGTTTCGAACCAGCGAATCTGGCCACAGTCGAGCATGATTCGATAATCGGTGGTGTATTCCCTGTCGCCGTTCTCGGTGCTGATGGCCCCCCAGACATGCTCACGCAGGCGCTGCAGGTCGTCTGGATGGCACAGTGATTCGAATACCCGGATATCAACTGGTGCATCATCCGGCAACCCGAACATGGCCCGGCAGCGGCGATCGAGAATCATCGTGCCGTTTTGCGGCTCATAGTCCCACATGCCGAGTCCGGCTGCGTCTATCGCAAGCCGCGCGCGCACCTCGACTTCACGCAGCGCTTGCTCGGCGCGCAGTCGGCCGCGCCGCTCGTCCACTTCGCTGAGCGCGCGCTCGACGGCCTTGGGCAGAAAACTGAGGTTTTGCTTGAGCACATAGTCAACGGCGCCGGACCGCATCATGTTCACGGCATGCTCTTCGCCGAACACGCCGGAAAGAAAGATGAAGGGTGTCTCCGGTGCGAGTTGCCGTGCTTCCTGCAGCACCTGGCTGCCGGAATAGCCGGGCAGGATGAAGTCCGAAAGAATCAGATCGAAGCATCGACGCTGCAAGGCCTCGACAACGCCAGACTGGTCATAGACCACTTCGCAATCGACGATATAACCGCTCTTTTCGAGCGTGACGAGCGCCAGCTCAGCGTCGTGCGGACTGTCTTCTACAAACAGGACGCTGATAGGTGTTGTCGCTGGCATAACCATCCTGTCGAGGATTCCGCACTACTGGAAAGACCTTCGTTCAAGCTGCGCAAGACGCTCAGCTCGAACCTTCATCGCCCTTGCGATCCCGAAGTTGCCGCTGCAAGCGCAGCGATCCAGGTGGGGGTTCGTTCAGGACGGCCCAGAAAATGCCCAGATCGGATATGGCTGCGACGAAATCGCGAAATTCGACCGGCTTTACCACGTAAGCGTTCACTCCGAGCTCATAGGCTTTGACCAGGTCAGGTTCTTCACGAGAGGAAGTAAGCATCACCACGGGAATGCTGCGCAGTTCCGGTGTGTCGCGTACCGTCTTCAAAACCTCCAGACCGTCGACCTTGGGCAGCTTGAGGTCCAGTAGCAGCACGGCTGGGTTGCCATCGGCGCGGCCTGCATGGTCACCGCGGCGCAACAGGTAATCCAGTGCCTCGGCGCCATCGCGCATGACAATCACATCGTTGGCCAGCTGGCTGCGCTCGAGCGCCACCAGCGTCAGCTCGAGCTCATGAGGATTGTCCTCTATCAGCAGAATCGGCTTGAGCATTTAGGTTCCTGTGCTAAATGGGTGATGCATAGGTGAGTCTGGGCAAGGAAAAGAAAAAGGTCGCGCCCTGGTTTATTTCGCCATTGGCCCAGACCTGGCCATCATGGCGCTCGATGATACGGCGCACGCTGGCCAGACCGATCCCGGTGCCTTCGAATTCTTCCATGCGATGCAGACGCTGGAAAACCCCGAACAGCTTGTTGGCGTATTGCATATTGAAGCCAACACCATTGTCACGCACATAAACGATGATCTCTTCGGAGCGCTCTTCGGCACCGATCTCGATAATGGCGTGCTCACGTTTTCGGCTGTACTTGATGGCATTGGAGACCAGATTGCGCAATGCCATGTGAATGAATGCCGCGTCGGCGACCACGATCGGCAGAGGATGAACCTGCCACTCTATGTTGCGACCTTCGCAGTCTGGTGCCATCTCCTGGCGTATGGATTCGACCAGCGCCGAGAGGTTTACGTCGGACAAGCGCAGTGCGGCGCGACCCATTTGCGAAAAGCTCAGCAGGTTGTCCACCAACGTTCCGGCAAACCGCGCCGCATCACCGATGTTGTCCAGAAAGCGCAGACCACGCTCGCTCAGTTTGCTGCCTTCGAGTTCGCCCAACAGCTCGGCGTAACCGGCAATGTGCCGCAGCGGGGCGCGAAGGTCATGGGAAACGCTGTAGGAAAAGGATTCCAGTTCCTTGTTGCTCTCACGCAGCTCTCCGGCCAGCTGGGCCATTTCCTCGGCCTTGCGCAGCACGATGCCCAGCACAGCCGTGCGAAGCTCCAATGCGCCTTCCAGCTCAACCTGCTTCCAGGGCTGCGCAAAGCCGCGGACCGTCTCCTTCCAGCTTTCGAAGCTGTTGCGTGGCGAAAGTCCCCCATTGCTGTCGATCCGTTTCTCCGGCTGCCCGGCCCAGTTCACCGTCTTGACCTGCTCTCGTCGGAACCAGACCAGATAGTGCGGGTGCAAGCGGGAAATGGAGATGGCCAGTATGCCGGCGCAATGCTCCGCCAGCTCCGGAATGGCCGGGATGTCGCGACTCACGCAATCGGTGCTGAACACCAGTTGCTCGCGCTGTTGTGAAAGCCAGTGGCTCAGGCGTACCAGCAGGGGGGCGGGTGGTGTCTCGCCCACCGGCTCGGATTGTTCACCGGATACGATGGCGCAGCCGACAGCCCCGGCGAAATCCAGCACGACCTTGGGCATGCCTTTGAAGCCCTCGAGCACGCTGTCGTGGTCCGCCATGGACGAGAGCAGTTCTACGATCTGCTGGCGCAGCTCTAGCTTGCGCTGGGCCAGCGCAGCGGCTTCCTTGGCCTCGATCTGCAAAGAGAGGATGCGACCCAGCAGCTCGCAGGCGGTGCGGGTCTGATAGTTGACCGCACGCGGCGTGGCATTGTGGCAGGAGATCAAGCCCCACAAGCGGCCCTGGATGACGATGGAAACCGACATGGACGCCAGCGTGCCCATGTTGCGCATGTACTGCAGGTGCACGGGCGAGACGCTGCGCAGGGAGGCAAAGCTCAGGTCCAGCGGTTCTCCGGTTACCGGGTTGAGCGCTGGTAGAACGGGCGAGGGCTGGTAGTTGGCATCCTGAATGACGCGAACCAGGTTGTTGCAATAGAGCTGGCGGGCCTGAGGCGGGATATCCGAAGCGGGAAAGCACAGGCCCAGGTAGCGGGGATAGCCTTCATCGGCCTCCTCGGCGAGCACCAGTCCGTTGCCCTGGTCGTCGAAACGGTAGGCCTTGACCCTGCCGAACCCCGTGATGCGCTTGACCTCCCGAACGGCCAGCTGGCAGATGTACTGGAGATCCTGCGCTTCCTGCAGCTGAACGACAAAGGTGCGCATCAGCGGGTAGAGCTTGTCGTACGCAGCGCCGGAACTGCCGGACGACTCGAACTCGACGATCAACTGGCCTTTGTAGCGGTGGGCCAGCAGGGCCAGCGGGGGGTGGTCGCTGCGGCCCGGCAGGGTGATGCTGATGTCCTGCAGGTGGAACGGATTGTGATCATCTTCAGCCAAGGCTGCCAGACCCTCAGCGAAGCCGCAGTCGCCAATCAGCCTGGTCAGCGGCTGACCGAGAAGGGCCTGGGGCTCCACACCGAGCCATTGGCGGACATTCTCACTGGCCTGGACGATAGTCAGTTGTGGCTCGCTGAGCACCAGCAGGAAGCCATGCGGCTGGATGCTCCCCGGGATGTGAATCGGCTCATCACCACACTGGGCAATCGCCTTGGCGAGCATGTCTTGATGTCTGATGGATGCCACAATTTCTCCTGTCGAGCCCAGGTGGTGGGCTGTTGGCGACGAGCTGGGACCCATTGGGATGGCTACTAACGGCGTGAGACCGTCTGGCGAACCTGCTGTTGTCTGCGCGGCATACAGGTTCGCCTTTTTTTCGAGCGGTCAGTACTTTAGCGCGACTGGTACTGGCTAGCCAATGCGCGGGCTTGTATAAACGGCGCATCTTGAGACCGTCGAAGGGGGACTGTCATGGAAGAAGTGATCGAACAGCTGCGGGAACTGAATGAGCCGGTACCGGTACCGCTCGAGCTGCCGGATGATGACCGGCTGGTCGAAGTCGAAGAGGAATTGCTGATCAATCTGCCGTTCGGCTTGCGGGAGTTTCTTCTTACCGTCAGCGACGTTGTCTACGGTCGTCTGGAGCCGGTGACGGCAGTCGATCCACAGTCGCACACCTATCTTCCCGAAGTGGCCGCGAATGCCTGGGATGCGGGTGTGGAGCGGGACCTGCTGCCAATCTGCCAGGACGGGCCCGACTTTTATGTAGTCGATCTCGAGGGTGAGGTCATGCTTTTCGACGGCAGCGAGCACGAAATGACCGATGAGAGCTGGGAGTCGGTCTGGCACTGGGTTCGCGACGTTTGGCTGGAGAGTTGATGAACGTATCGGCCACCATGTCCTGGCCGTGCGCTGCCAGCCGGCTGCTGCACCCATGGTGACGCTCGGCAACCTGTTCGTCTTTCTCTTGCTGCTCTCTGCTGGCGCCTGGCTGTGGCACTCCCACGGCATTCGCGAAAGGGCGCTTGTCGCGGTGCGGCAGCATTGCAAGAAGATGGATGTCGAACTGCTCGATGGGAACGTAGCCTTTCGCCGTCTCGGGCTGATTCGTGATTCCCGCGGCCAGCGACGTTTTGCGCGGGTCTATGGTTTCGAGTTCACGGTGACAGGCGAGCAGCGCCACCAGGGCAGCATCCTGATGTTCGGTGCACGTCCAGGTCCCATCGAAATGGATGCGCATCCATGTCCCTCCCGCCCGGATTCCGGTCGGGTGATACAGATGGACGACTGGCGGCGGCGTGGCGACTAGCCCTGGATCGACCGTTATACGCGGCAGTCGGCTATCGCCTCGTTCAAGCGTCTTTCATCTTGCGGTTCGCCAAAGATCAGCTCGAGTCGCGAGTCCCTGCGCCATTCGCTGCAGGCAAAGACCAGCGGAGCTCCCTTGAGGGCATTGGCCGACTGCCAGCCATCCATGCCTTGCATGACCAGCTTGGCGCGCTGCCATGCCAGGTCGTTCAGCCAGCGCTTGAGCTGTTGCAGGTCGAACCGTTGGCTTGGATGCCAGCGCCAACCAATGCTCCAGCCATCGGCGCTGCCCCCGCTCTGGCAGATCGGCTGTTTCGGATCCGGCCAGACACTGCCGAGGGCTGGCGCTGCAGCGGGCAGTGACGGCTCCCGATTGGCTGGCCCCGGTCGCTGATCGATGCCAGGCAACAAGCCGATCGGCAGCTGGCCTTGTTCCGTCCAGCACTGAGCGATGGGCGGCAGCCGATTCTTTAATGTCAGCCGTTCGGCCTGATTCAGCCCGTCGCTCTTGTTTATCACCAGCAGACCGCAGCCTTGCATTGCCTGCTGCTGGCTCGCGGCTAGCGATTCGCCGCGCAACAGCGCCGGCCCATCGAGGACGGCCACGCATGGCTGCAGCGCAAGCACCTCGTGCCAGGGTGGAGACGAGAGCTGTTCAAGCAGTTCGGCGGGATGGCCCAGGCCGGAAGGCTCGATGAGCAGGCGGTCCGGCCTCGCCTTGCGCAACAAGCGGCCCAGGCCGATCTGGAACGGCACGCCGTTCACGCAACATAGGCAACCGCCGGCCACTTCTGCCAGGCTGACGCCCGCATCGTCAGTTGTGAGCAGTGCCGCATCGAGGCCGATCTGCCCGAATTCGTTGACCAGGATGGCCCAGCGCTCGCTGGCAGGTTTCTGCATCAGCAGGGCGCGAATCAGACTGGTCTTGCCTGCGCCTAGCGTGCCAATGATCAGGTGTGTCGGGATATAGGAGAGCATGGCGCTATGGTGCGCATTCCGGCTATGGGATGAAAGCGCTTTGCGTGGCTGCGTGCTAGAGTCGCCGCGGTCGATCGGGAGGGGTTGGTGATGCGTTCGCTGTTCATGTTGTTGGTCGGGGTGGGACTCGCCGGTGAGGCGCTTGCTGAAGGCTGCATCGTACATAGCCAGGACGATCGGATCGAGGTCAAGGTCTGCCAGCAGAACCGCAGCATTCCTGACGAGTTGTTTCGCACCGGATTTTGCCAGCCGGACCTGAAGAACCAGAATGTTGAGGTCACTTTCGTCGAAGAATGTCCTAGCGGGGCGTTTGGCATATGTCGCAATGCTCAGGTGTCCAACATGCCGTATCGCCAGGACATCCACTATTACGGTGTGGCCAGCGATGCGCGCTTTCTGCAGCCCAGCTGCGAGCAAACCAGCGCAGGCGAGTGGGACACCGAGTAGTAGCTCAACGCTTCAGCGACAGGTTCCACGTGGAACTCTTCAGCTGCTAGCGTTGCGGTTTGAGGCTGCCGCAGTCTTCGCCCACCCAGCGTCCACGCGAAAGCATGCGGCTGCTGCCTTGCTGCTCTCCAACGGTGTATTCGGTCTCGATCGTACTCGCAACTTCGCGCTCGCTGATCAACCGGGTCTCTCCCTGACCCTTCGCATCGGGGCATTCGAAGCGAAACCTCCACAGGTTCTCCGTCTGCTCGAGTACCTCCTGAGTACAACCTGGCTCGTCCTGAAAGGGCAGTTCACGGGATTGAACCTGGGCTTCGCTCAGGCATAGCCGAACGCCACCCGAGCCCAGCTCGACGCCTTGCTCCGCCAGCATCGCCTCCATCATTTTGCGTTGTTCCGGTGGTAGCGCCTTCATCTGTTCGAGCATCTCAGCCATGCCCGGCATCTGCATGCCATCCACTTCGAGCCTGTCACTGGTGAATTCCCAAAGCCCCGGCAATAACTGTGTCGCCTGAGCGGGCAGCGCAACGGCCAGCAGGGTTGCAGCTGTGAGTGTGGCAAGGGATGTCATGGCTGTCTCCGATGATGGGCCTATCGGGAGCCTAGTCCAGCTTCGTTAAAAGCCCAATGCAGGCTGTCTCGTTGCAAGCGAAGCATCTGGCATTGAGTTGATGAGAAGCGTTAGCATTACCATCTTCACGATGATGGGCGACCCTTCATGGCAGCTGACGGTCTGGTTCGGCAACAGGTGGTGCACCGACTCTATGTCGATCATCAGGGCTGGCTGAACGGCTGGTTGCGGCGCCAGCTCGGCTGCAGCCAGAGAGCGGCGGACCTCGCTCAGGACACCTTCGTGCGAGTGCTGAGCAAGGATCAGGGACTGGACTCGATCCGTGAACCGCGGGCGTATCTGCACATCATCGCCCGTGGCCTGCTGATCAACCATTGGCGTCGGCGGCAAATCGAGCAGGCGTACCTGGAAGCCATCGCGCTGCAACCGGAGGCGCTGGCACCTTCGCCTGAATCCCAGGCGCTGGTGGTCGAAACGCTGATGCAGGTTGACGCCATGCTGGCTCGACTTCCGGAAAAGGTGCGGCGTGCATTTCTCCTGTCTCAACTGCACGGCATGACCTACGCCGCCATCGCGATTGAACTGGGCGTGTCCGAACGGATGGTCAAGAAGTACATGGCGCAGGCCATGCTGCACTGCCTGACCCTGATCGAGGACGACTAGGTGATGGATTACCGGGTGCTGCAGGCCGCCGCGCAGTGGTTCGCTGTGCTGCGGTCAGACAGCGTCAGCGAGGACGACCGCGAGGCCTGGCGGCGCTGGCTCAGCGATCCTGAGCACGCGCGGGCGTGGCAACGCGTCGAGCAGATCAGCGGACGCTTCGAGCCGCTCGCTCGCGACCCCTTTGGCGCCAAGGCGAGCAGCTTGATGCAGCGCCGCCAGCCAACGCGACGGCAGGCGCTGAAAACCCTGTCCGTCGTTATCGGTGGTGGTGTTCTGGCCCTGGCGGGTGGCGCCATGCCCTGGCGCAGCTGGACGGCCGATCAACGCACAGCAGTGGGCGAGGTGCGCGATTGGCCATTGCCGGAGGGTTCGCACCTGTGGCTGAACACCGACAGCGCGGTGGATGTCGCGCTCGATGCGCAGGTGCGCCAACTGTCGCTCTACCGCGGCGAGCTGCTGGTGCAGGTGAGCCATGAACGGCGTCCGTTGTTGTTGCGGACCGCCGAAGGCAGCGTGAAGACCCATGACACGGCCCGTTTTTCAGTGCGGCAGCGCGACGGTCGCACACAGCTCAGCGTGTTCGACGGCACCGTTGAGGTTCGACCCCAAGACGGCCGACCGCGTACGGCCGTGCAGGGCCAGCAGGTGAGCTTCGATAGACGCCACGCCGAGCCCGGGCGCCCGGTTCAGATGGGGCGCCAGGCCTGGGTTCGTGGCGTGCTGTTGGCCGATAACCTGCGGCTGGATGAATTCCTGGCCGAACTGAGCCGCTACCGCCAGGGCTATCTGGGCTGTGATTCCCGCATCGCTGGCCTGCGCGTGGTAGGCGCTTATCCGCTGGCGGATACCGAACGTGTCCTGGAGGTGCTGGCGAGCACGCTGTCGCTGCGCGTCAACCGGCACCTGCCGTGGTGGGTCAGCCTTGAGCCCGCGCAATCCGAGGCCTGACGAATACCCGTTGAAAATAAAATCGAGCTGGCGGTTCCCTTTTGGGAGGAGGCGCTGGGCATAACCGCAACGATCACGAATTTGCTCACGCAAAAAAGGATGAATCATGTGCGTCACTGCCTCTCCCGTTCGCCGTTCCAATCCGCTGTCCCTGGCCATTCGCGCCGCCATGCTCTGCATGCCATTAGCCACCATTGCCGTCGCGCCGATGGCGCTGGCGCAATCGGCACAGCAGCAAGCTGTACGCAGCTATGACATTCCGGCCGGTTCACTTTCCTCCGCCCTGAGTCGCTTCGCCGGTGAGGCCGGGGTGATGCTGTCGGTCGATGGCCGCCTGCTCGGCAACCGCCAGTCGAGCGGCCTGAGAGGCCAATACGGCGTTGAGGAAGGATTCGATGCGTTGCTGCGCGGCAGCGGGCTGCAGGCCCTTCGTGACGAGCGCGGGACCTATTCGCTGGTGCCGGAGCCGTCTGGCGAACAGGCCGAAGCCGTCGAGCTGAAGCCCATGGTGGTGGAGGGCTTCGCGCTGGGCAATGCGCTGGGGGAGATGGAAGGCTACAACGCCACACACAGCAGCGTGGCAACCAAGACGAGCATGCCGCTAGTGGAGACCTCGCAGACCGTCTCGGTGGTGACCCGTCAACAGATCGAAGATCAGGGTTCGCGCTCCATTGCGCAGGCCGTTCGCTACACGCCGGGGCTGATGAGCACGCCCTACGGCGCCACGACCCGCTACGACTATGTCGCCATGCGCGGCATCACCGACGGCTCGGTGGATAACCTCTACCTCGACGGGCAGAAGCTGCTCGGTGACAGTGGCACCTACAGCAGCCTGCAGGTCGACCCGTATTTCGTCGAGCGTATCGACATTCTCAAGGGCCCGTCCTCGGTGCTCTATGGCCGCAGCCTGCCTGGCGGCCTGGTGGCGATGACCAGCAAGAAGCCGCAATACGAGGCGAGCCGACAGATAAGGCTGTCCTACGGCAGCGAGGACAACAAGCAGGCCGCGTTCGACTTCACCGGGCCGCTGGACGACGAGCGCATCGCCTATCGGCTGGTCGGCGTCGCGAAGGATGCCGATAACCAGGTCGATGGCATCGAAGAGAAGCGCTACGCGGTCATGCCTTCGCTGAGCATCGACTTCACCGAGGACACCCGCTTGACGCTCCAGGCCATGCTCCAGCATGACCCGGAGAGCGGCTATCACGGCGGCCTGCCGGCTGACGGCAGCGTAACCTCGCACAACGGCCAGCGCATCTCACGCAGCTTCTTCGAAGGCGATGAGGATCATGAAAAGTTCGAGCGCGACCAGCAGATGATCGGCTATCAGCTGGAACACCGTTTCAACGATACGCTGTCGGCGCGGCAGAACTTCCAGTATCTCGATTCAACGGTCGAGTCCGGCCAGGTCTACCAGTACGGCTACGCCACGCAGGACGAACTGGTGCGCTACTACACCGGTGCCGATGAGGTACTGCATGCCTGGACGCTGGATAACCAGCTGCAGTTCCTCTTCGATACCGGTGCGCTGAGCCATACCCTGGTCACCGGGCTGGACTATCAGCGGCGCAAGGCCAAAGTCGATTACAGCGCGGCCACCGGCATCGGCACGATCAACCCCTACACCGGCGTCGCCAACCCGAGCAGCCTGGCCTTCTATCACCAGTACGACGAACTACGGGAGCTGGAGCAGACCGGCTTTTATGTCCAGGACCTGATCAGCCTGGGCAACTGGCGCTTCTCGCTGGGCGCGCGGCAGGACTGGGTCGATGTGTCCTTCGACCAGACCGAATCGCTCTACGGCGACCAGTCCGATCAATCGAAACTCGAGCAGTTCACCGGCCGCGTCGGCGTGCTCTACGCCTTCGACAATGGCCTGTCGCCCTACGCAAGCTATTCGGAATCCTTCAACCCTAACGCCACGGGTGCCTACAACTACGATTCGGGCACTGGTGCCTATGACATCACGCTGCTCGAACCGACCGAAGGGGAGCAATTCGAGGTCGGCGTTAAATACCAGCCGCTGGGCACCGACGATCTCTACACCATTTCCTACTTCGACCTGAAACAGTCGAACCTGGCGAACAAGGATTCCAACGAGAACTTCTATCGCGCCGTAGGCGAACTCACCTCCAAGGGCGTGGAGCTGGAGGCGCGCCTGCGTCCGCAGGACAACCTCAACCTGATCGCCAGCTACTCCTACATGGATGTGGAGTATTCCAAGGACTTCACCGGTGCTGCCGGCGTCAACAACCGCGGCAATACGCCTAACGCGGTGGCGCGCAACATGGCGTCGCTGTGGTCCGACTACACCTTCGAGCAGGGTGTAATCGCCGGGTTGCAGATTGGCGGTGGCGTACGCTACTTCGGCAAGAGCTGGGCGGACGCGGAAAATACGCTACGTATCCCGTCCTACACACTGTACGACGCCATGCTCGGCTACGACTTGTCGCGTGTCGGGCTGAACGGCCTGAGCGCACAGCTGAACCTGAACAACCTGACGGATGAAAAATACGTCGCCGCCTGCAACAGCCTCAACCAGTGCTACTACGGCGAATCCCGCAACGTCATGGCGACGCTGACCTACGACTTCTAAGAATCGGGCAGAAGCCGCTGGCCTGTATGGGCCGGCGGCTTTGTGCTTTCTACAAGACGGACGAAGACCATGCGCTTGATCCTCGTACTGCTGCACCGCTACATCGGCCTGGCTACCGCGCTATTCCTCTTTCTCGCAGGCATCACCGGCAGCGTGCTGGCCTTCCATCATGAACTGGATGAATGGCTGAACCCCGAGTTCTACCACACCGCCAGCCAGGGCCCGGTGCTGGGGCCCGGGGAGCTGGTCGAGCGGGTCGAGCAGGCCAACCCGCGCATGCAGGTCTGGTACATGGAGTTTCCGGACGAGCCAGGACACGCGGCGTTGATGGCGCTGGTACCACGCAATGATCCTGCAACCGGCAAGCCCTATGAACTGCAGCCGGTCGTGCACTATCTCGATGCGGTGACTGGCGATCCGGTCGGCACCCGGCATTGGGGCGAGTGCTGTTTTTCCCGGCAGAACCTGGTGCCTTTTCTGCTGGAGTTTCACTACAACCTGACGCTGCCGGGCAACTGGGGCATATGGCTGATGGGCATCGTGGCGATCTTCTGGACGCTCGACTGCCTGGTCTCCCTGCTGTTGACCTTCCCACGCGGGCGGCCGTTCTTCGGCAAGTGGTGGACGGCCTGGAAGATCAAGCGCCAGCGGCTCAACCACGATGTGCATCGTGCGGGCGGCCTGTGGCTGTGGTTGCTGCTCACGCCGGTCGCCATCAGCAGCATCGCCATGAACCTGCCCGAACAGGTGTTCAAACCGGTGGTGTCGTTGGTATCAAGGGTTGAACCGAGCGTCTACGAGGCACGCGGCAGGTTGCCAGAGGCGGAGCTGGGCACCACCGGGTACGACTTCCACCGTGCTTACGACTACGCCATGCAGCACGCCGCCGACCTTGGCCTGAGCGAGCCGATTGGTGAGCTCTACTACAGCTTCGAATACAACTTCTATGGCGCTGGCTTCGGTGATTACGACAGCAACCAGGGCAATGCCTGGCTGTTTTTCCATGGCAGCGATGGCACGCAATTGCTGGGGCAGGAGATACCGGGGCAGGGCACCTTGGGTGAGCAGTTCCACCTGCTGCAACCGGCGATCCATGGCGGGCGGATCCTCGGCCTGCCGGGGCGCATTCTTATCGCGCT
This sequence comes from Stutzerimonas sp. C6.4V, assembly GCF_058536345.1. Lineage (NCBI taxonomy): Bacteria > Pseudomonadati > Pseudomonadota > Gammaproteobacteria > Pseudomonadales > Pseudomonadaceae > Stutzerimonas > Stutzerimonas sp. C6.4V. The sequence goes on along the minus strand of NZ_JBZUBM010000002.1, from coordinate 539,302 downwards.
GCTGGGCGTGGCGATTGCCGTGCTGTCGGTGACCGGCGTGGTGATCTGGTGGCGCAAGTTGCGCGCCAGGCAGCTCGCGGCAAGCAAGCGCAGAGCAACGTTGCAGGCGATCTGATACCGCCGTAGGCGATGAGCCAACGTAGGGTGGATCACGCTTCACCGATCCACCAGGCGGTGTGTGCATCCCAAACGCGGCAAGGGCTAGAACGTAGGGCGGATCACGCTCCACCGATCCGCCGGGCGATCTATGCGCCCCTAACGCGGCAAAGCCTCACCCAGCATCAGGAGGAGCCCACCGCCTGCGCGGCGCAGCTCCAGAGTTCCAGCGCGGGCTGGTCCGCTTTTGGCGGGCCGAGCCATTCGCTCAAGGCGTGGCAGCGCTGGTCGAAACACAATTGGTAATCCCCTGCTTCGGGGGTTCGCCCCACTCGCAGCGGTTGCAACGGCGGCATCTGGCGCCTGTAGTGCCAGGCCCCGTCACGCAGTTCGGCGTCATCCGGGATTTCCATCCCGGCACCTGAACCCCTGACCCGCGCTTCGCCGAGCAGCAGCCCGTCCGGCGTCACGCGGTAATCCTCTTCCCAGCGGATCTTTTCAATGGTGTGGTTCCAGGCCAGGGTGAAGTCGGCTGTGGGCACCTCTGCCCACACCACCCCGGCCAAGCCCAGACAGAGTCCGATCACGCCAGTACCGGCCCGGCCCGGCGGGCACGCACGATGTGCTGAGCCAGCAGCAGGATGCCGATGCCAAAGCCGATCTCGTCGGTAATCGGCATGGCCATGATCAGCGTCGCACCCGCGGCGAAGCCCAGCACCCGCTCCCACCAGGCCAGCGGTCGCTGCAGGTAGCCGATGGTGGCGATGCCCCATAGACCAATGGCAAAGCTTGCCTTCAGCACCATGTAGGCGGTCATCCACAGGCTGTCGCCCTGCATCATCAGCGACGGGTTGTAGACCGCCATGAACGGCACCACGAAGCCGGCGATGGCGATGCGCACTGCCCACATGCTGATCTTCAGCCCGGTTTCCTTGGCGATCGGCGCCGCTGCGAAGCAGGCCAGCGCCACCGGCGGCGTCAGGTCAGCCAGGATGCCGAAATAGAACACGAACATGTGCGAGACCAGCAGCGGCACGCCAAGGTCCAGCAGGGCCGGTGCGGCGATGGAGCTGGTGATGATGTAGTTGGGGATGGTCGGGATACCCATGCCCAGCACCAAACAAGTGGCCATGGTCAGCAGCAGCGACAGGAAGAGATTGTCCTCACCAACAGCCAGGATGTAACCAGCAAAGGTCGAGGCGACACCCGTCAGCGAGACCACGCCGATGATCACGCCGACCAGTGCACAGGCGATACCCACCGGAACCGCGTGTCGTGCACCTTCCACCAGCGCGTGCAGGCACACCACCAGGGTGTCGCGCCCGCCCTTGATGAACCAGCAGATCGCTACCAGCACCGCGATGACAGCGAAGATCACCCCGATGCCGAGCTGGAAGAACCCGGCGCAGAGCACGCCCAGGGCGATCCAGAAGGCCATGCGCAAGCCGAATGACGACACCTTCAGGATGATTGCCGAGCCGAGGATGACGATGGCCGTCAGCGCCAGGCCGACCATGCCGGAGAACAGCGGTGTGCGTCCGGAAAACAGCAGGTACACCAGCACACCCAGCGGAATCAGCAGGTACCAGCGCTGCTTGACCGCCGCCATGGCGCTCGGGCATTCCTCTTTCGGCAGGCCCTTGAGGTTGGCGCGCTTGGCTTCCAGATGAACCATCCAGAACACCGAGCCGAAATACAGCAGGGCCGGGATCAGCGCGGCCTTGGCGACTTCGATGAAGGGCACGTTGATGGTCTCGGCCATGATGAAGGCCACGGCGCCCATCACCGGCGGCATCATCTGGCTGCCCATGGAAGACGTTGCTTCCACACCGCCGGCAAAGGCGGCCTTGTAGCCGAAGCGCTTCATCAGCGGAATGGTGAACTGGCCGGTGGTCACCACGTTGGCGACACCGGAACCGGTGATGGTGCCCATCAGCGCGGAGGACACCACCGAGACCTTGGCCGGTCCACCCAGCTTGTGGCCGAACAGGCCCATGGCGAAGTCGGTGAACAGCTTGATCATCCCGGCCTGTTCGAGAAAGGCACCGAAGAGGATGAACAGGAAGATATAGGTCGCCGAGACGTAGGTCGGTGTGCCGTAGAGCCCTTCGGTGCCAAACGCCAGCTGGTTGACCATCTGATCGATGGCGTAGCCGCGGTGGGCGAGATCGCCCGGCAGGTACTGGCCGAGCAGGCCGTAGGCAAGGAACATGGCGCAGATGATCGGCAGGGCGATGCCCATGACCCGGCGAGCGGCCTCGAATACCAGGGCGATCAACAGGACGCCGACGGCGAAGTCGAGGGTCGTCAGGTCACCTGAGCGCTGGATCAGGTCTGCTTCGAAATACCACTGGTAGAACGCAGTCCCCATGCCCGCCAGGGCCAACACCCAGGCCAGCGGCTGCCAGGGGCGGCCTTTGCCGGCGGCGGGAAAATACAGGTAGACGACCATCAGCAGAAAGCCGACATGCCCGGCTCGCAGTACCTGGCTCGATACCGGGTGAAACGCCGCCATGACGATCTGGTAGATGGAAAACAGCAGGGCCACATAAAACAATGCTTTTGGCCAATCGGCTGCGCTACCGGCCAGGCCTTCCTCTTGTTGTAGTTCGCTCATGAATCGCCTCGAGCTGATAAAGCATGGTCGCGTAGAGCCGCTAACAAAACCTGCCGTGCTTCCACGCTGGTTTTACTAGCGCCTCTTCAGATTTGGATTCGGCGAGCCGCGGGCGTCAGGACTGGCGTCCGCGGATCAGATCGGGCAGCACCAAGGCTGCCCAATGGCGTACTCAGAGTACGCCGGCTTCCTTGTAGTAACGCTCGGCACCCGGATGCAGCGGGATCGGCAGCGCCTTGGTGGCGTTTTCCAGCTTGATGTCCTTGGCGGCGGAATGCGCGTTGCCCAGCTGGTCGAGGTTCTCGAACAGCAGCTTGGTCATCTGGTAGGCAATGTCGTCCGGTACGCCCTCATGGGTCACCAGGATGTTGGTGATGGCGACGGTGGGAACGTCCGCTTCCTGGCCGTCATAGGTACCCGCCGGGATCTTGGCCGCCTGGTAGGCGTCGTTGCCGATCTTGGCGACCACATCTTGCGGGATTTCCACGTAGTTCAGCGGCATGGTGGACGCCAGGTCGCGAATGGCGGCCATACCCAGGCCGGCCGACTGCAGGGTGGCATCCAGCTGACGGTTCTTGATCAGCTCGACGGACTCGGCAAACGGAAGGTATTCCACCTTGCCCATGTCTTCGTAGCTCAGGCCGGCCGCCTTGAGGATGGCGCGGGCGTTGAGTTCGGTCCCGGATTTCGGCGCGCCGACGGAGATCGACTTGCCCTTGAGGTCAGCCAAGGTCTTGATGCCGGACTCCTGGCTGGCGACGATCTGGATGTAGTTCGGGTAGCTGCCGCCGATGGCGCGCAGTTTCTTCAGGGGTGCCTTGAAGCCGGCTTCCTCGACGCCATTCCAGCCGTCAGCGACAGAGTCACCGAGGGCAAAGCCCAGCTCGCCGCGACCGGATTGCAGCAGATTGAGGTTTTCGACCGAGGCTTTGGTTGCCTGCACGGAGGTTTTCGCGCCGTCGATGCCTTTGCTGTACAGCTGGGAGATGCCCACCCCGATTGGGTAGTACACCCCGCTGGTGCCGCCCGTGAGGATGTTGATGAAGGTCGGGGCAGCCACTGCGGCGGTGCTGGCGGTGAAGGCCGCTGCGGCAGCGAGCAGGCTGAAGCGTTTGGTCAATCTCATGGTGTATCTCCGTTTCGTTGTTATTGGTTTTGCAGAACTGACGATAGACGATCAGCTACAGCGCCAGGGGCTGCATTCAACGACAGGAAAAGGAGAGACGGCGTCGGACGTGCTTTCACAGAGTGAAGCAGGAGCGCTGTGCGGCTTTTCTTGTCGTTGGTCGTCGCATCGGGCAGTTAAGACATAGCACGAGCTGTGCCATAACGGCGAAGGCTCTGTTTCGGCGGGTCAGGGCCACCTCATAGACGCCGTTGGCAAGATTTCGCTCATGGGTGAAGCAACGATAGGCGGAATTCTGCCTATTGCAGCGCAAAGGCCGATGCGAACCCTGATCTGCCGCTGGCGTCGCAACAGAGGAATCCACCGCGAGCGAGACACAGCAATGGCCAGTGAAATCAGCGCGAAAGAACTCGGGATCGATATCAGTCAGGGAGAAGGCGAGCTGTTCAAATGGTTCATCGCCAGCTTCCTGTTCGGCAAGCGCATCCAGCAGGACATCGCCGCCGACGCCTACCGAGTCATCGTCGAAATGCACAAGCGCGACACGCCGAGAAAGCTGGGCAACTGCAGCTGGCAAGAGCTGGTGGACATGCTTGGGGAGGGTCACTACGTGCGCTATGACGAATCGACCGCCGAGCGCCTGCTCAAGCTCTGCGACAAGCTCAATAACGAATACGGCGGCAAGCTCGGCAACATTCGCGAGAGGAGCAAGGACCGCAAGGAGCTGGAAAAAAGGCTGGGCGAGTTCGAAGGGATCGGGCCGAAAACGGTGGAGATCTTTATGCGCGAGGCGGAAAAGGTCTGGTCCTAGCCGCCGCTGCGACAAACCGTGTTTGCGCTGCATGCCGATCCGGCTAAAGTGGCGCCAGCCCTCTATCGAAGTCCGACCCATGCGCGCCGTTCTCATTGCGTTCAGCCTGTTCCTGCCGCTGCTGGCGTACGCCGCCCCGGCGCCGTATTACCAGTGGCAAAGCAAGGCCGATGGCACCGTGATCTGTCGACAGACCTCGCCGGGGCATGGCTGGGAGCTGCTCAACGGCCAGCCTTTCCGGGACCTGAACTGCAGCATGCCCGCCACTCGTATCGACCGGCCCAACGCGGTACCAGGCTTTCACCCGCAGCCAGCGCGCTGATGGGTTAACGATCGATGAGCCGCAGCAGCTTGCTCACTGACTCGTGGAGATCGCCTGAGTTGTCCAGCAGAAAGAGTTCATCCAGCGAATCCTCGAAACGCGCGTTGCGCGCCAGGCGGGCTTCGATCTGCTCCGGCGTCTCGCGGTTGCGCTTAAGCAGCCGTTGGCGCAGCACCTCGGGGCGCACGCTGAGCAACACCGCCAGCAGGTCGGGATAGCGCTGGCGCGCCTGCTCAAGATAGCCCCGCGAACCGTTGACCAGCACATCCTCACCGGCGGCCAGCCACTGGTCGATCTGGATTGGTATCCCGTATGCGAGTTCGTTGGCGCGCCAGCTCATGGCAAAGCCACCGTCGCGCTCCAAACGATCGAACTCGTCATGACTGACCGCTTCGGCAGATTCGCCCACGGCTTCGGCCGAGCGCGTGATGACTCGCCGTGCGATACGTACGCCGCGCTCGGCCAGGGCTTCGCGTGCCGCATCGAGCACGCTGTCCTTGCCGGAACCGGAAGGGCCGATGAGGTAGATCAACCTGCCTTTCATCAAAATCCTCTGTTACCTTGCCAGGCGTGACGCCAAGGCTGCAGCCTGCCAGATTTTCATCATGCCTTCTCGTTATGTCGCATCGGCGATGCCTGAGCCCACGATTCCATGATGTTCGACCTGACTGCCTACCTCGGCCTGTTCGGCGCGGCCTTCGCCGCCGCTACGCTGGTACCCGCTCAATCCGAGGCCGTTCTGGTCGGACTGTTGCTGCATGGCGGCTATTCGATGACAGGTCTGCTGGCGGTCGCCACGCTGGGCAATGTGCTGGGCTCATTGATCAACTGGCTGTTGGGCCGATCGATCGAACGCCTGCGCAACAAACGTTGGTTCCCCGTCAGCGCGCAGCAGCTGGAACGGGCCCAGCGCAGCTATCACCGCTTCGGTCGCTGGTCGCTGCTGCTGAGCTGGGTACCAATCATCGGCGACCCGCTGACAGTAGTCGCTGGTACGCTGCGTGAACCGCTGTGGAGCTTCCTCTTGTTGGTAACCCTGGCCAAGGGCGGCCGCTACGTGCTGCTCGCCAGCGTGACGCTCGGTTGGCTCTGAGCCCATCCAGAGCCATCGTTAACCCTCAGCGTAACGAAACGCCTCTGCGCTTGATTGATGACCTTTCGGTCACGTCCCTACTGTGCGCTCCACAAGCGGAAAACCTGTGGACGCGTTCAGCGACGGCATCTTCGGCACGATGCACGCTGACGTTGCTGGTATTCAGCTCGGCGGCCGCCTTGCTCAGGTTTCCGCTGCGCATGAAGGCCAGGAACACCTCGAGCTTTTTCAGTTTGAATTCTTCGTCGATCTGCATGGCGCACTCGAGCAGTGGCAGTTATTCGGCCTAGCCTATCGCGCCAAGATGCCCTTGGCCTACGTGCATCCTGCAATGGTCGCTATTTGGTTACAGTGCAACTTGCAAGCCTTGCCAATATCCAGTATTTACCTAACCGATTGATATGTAAGGTGTTTTGCTTAACGGTGTCCTGTGGCACGGTCAATGCTCGCTACTCGCTGCCAAGTGGCGATAAAAACATAATGGACTTGCTGCAAAGCGATCCGGCGAGAGGTCTGCACATGGGCAACAAGCTGAACGGAACATCCCAGATATGGGCTGATGGCTATTCATTCATGGAAGTAACCGAGACGCTATTGGCCGCGCTGGGAATCCGTACGGATGACCAGCAAGCGCCAGAACAGCAATCCAGGCAAACCGAGACTTTCACGGCGGCGAGTGACGATATGCCCGAACGCTACCGTTAGGGTACTCAGAGCTGCTTCAGGACCGGCCTCTTGTCAGCGGTCGGCTTGATTGGCTGGTAGGTGCAGCGCCTGATCTTGGTAAAAGCTGGGCTCATCAAACGCTGAAACTCCCAGCCGAGCTGGGCCTGCATGATGCGCAGGTTGTCAGATAGCGCATCCAATGCGTGTTGGGCATGGCATCCCAGCAACATCCCGTCACTCAAAAACCTTCGTCTCCCCGCGAATCCTTCCTACATCGGCGGGAGGGAGGCCGAACACCCGCACATCACCCGCTCGGGTATTCGGTACCGGTTTCGCCAAGGCGATTGCTGGCACGACAATCATGGATTTGTTGGGGAGGCCGGCAATGCTATGGCTGCAGGCGTCTCGAAGGCTGAAATCGTGTGGCTCGGCTGGCTATCGCCGTGAATGCTGAGCACTGTTCAACCGGGCCCGCTACCGTTGAGGGTGGCAAACTTCTGGCAAAAAAAGACGTTCAGGACTAGGAGAGGTTTCTGTCAGGAGCGCTAACCCCTTGAGAACCAAGGGGAAGAGATGGCGCATCCGGCGGGATTCGAACCCACGACCCCTGCCTTCGGAGGGCAGTACTCTATCCAGCTGAGCTACGGATGCGTTGCGGGGCGCAATCATACGCATGTCCTTCGCGGTCGTCCATGGCGCTTCGGCGGCTGCGGGTCGGATTGCCGGATGGCTGCGGGGCCCTGACGTCATGTCATCAGGCTGAGCTATGGTGCGTTAATTTTTCCGAACGCTGTATTGCCTGTTATCGGGATTTGGTCCTAGCATGCGTTCGAGATTTCAAACGCCTGAGCTTGCAGCCGGAACCCTCGGGTCTGGGTTCGTTCTGACCTGGAACGGCGTTCCGCTGCCAATCGCCCCGTATCGGCCTGATGGCCTTGGTCCAAATTCCCGGCACCGCGCCGGCTCGTAGGAGACTGCCATGCAACTCAAAGACACCACGCTGTTCCGCCAGCAGGCCTATATAGACGGCGCCTGGCAGGACGCGGATGACGGCCAGACCATCAAGGTCAACAACCCGGCCAGCAACGAAATCCTCGGTACCGTGCCGAAGATGGGCGCTGCCGAGACGCGGCGCGCTATCGAAGCTGCCGAGCGCGCATTGCCGGCCTGGCGGGACCTGACCGCCAAGGAACGTTCACAGAAGCTGCGCCGCTGGTTCGAGCTGATGATGGAGAACCAGGACGACCTGGGTCGCCTGATGACCTTGGAGCAGGGCAAGCCGCTGGCCGAATCCAAGGGCGAGATCGCCTATGCCGCCTCCTTTATCGAGTGGTTTGCCGAGGAAGCCAAGCGCGTCTATGGCGACACCATCCCGGGCCACCAGAAAGACAAGCGCATCATCGTCATCAAGCAGCCGATTGGCGTGACCGCGGCCATCACGCCGTGGAATTTCCCGGCGGCGATGATCACCCGCAAGGCTGGCCCGGCGCTCGCTGCTGGCTGCACCATGGTGCTCAAGCCGGCCAGCCAGACGCCGTTCTCCGCGTTGGCCCTGGCCGAACTGGCCGAACACGCCGGCATTCCGAAAGGCGTGTTCAGCGTCATCACCGGTTCGGCTGGCGATATCGGTGACGAGCTGACCGCCAACCCGACCGTACGCAAGCTCAGCTTTACCGGCTCCACCGAAGTGGGCGCCAAGCTGATGGCTCAGTGCGCGCCGGGGATCAAGAAGATCTCGCTGGAGCTGGGGGGGAACGCGCCGTTTCTGGTGTTCGATGACGCCGACCTCGACGAGGCGGTAAAGGGCGCCATGCAGTCCAAGTACCGTAACGCCGGGCAGACCTGCGTCTGCGTCAACCGCATCTACGTGCAGGACGGCGTGTACGACGAGTTCGCCAGGAAATTCCAGGCGGCGGTTGAAAAGCTCAAGGTGGGGAACGGTCTGGATGAGGGCGTCGACATCGGACCGTTGATCGATGACCGCGCGGCAACCAAGGTGCGTGAGCACATCGAGGATGCGGTGGCTAACGGCGCCCAGGTGCTCACTGGCGGCAAGGCGCACCAGATGGGCGGTAGTTATTTCGAGCCGACGCTGATGGTCAATGTGCCGCACAACGCCAAGGTCGCCAAGGAGGAAACCTTCGGCCCGCTGGCGCCGCTGTTCCGCTTCAAGGACGAGGCCGAGGGCATCGCCCTGGCCAACGACACCGAGTTCGGCCTGGCGGCCTACTTCTACGCCCGCGACCTGGGCCGCGTGTTCCGCGTCGCCGAGGCCATCGAGTCGGGAATGATCGGCATCAATACCGGCATGATTTCCACAGAGGTGGCGCCGTTTGGCGGTGTGAAGTCCTCCGGCCTGGGCCGAGAGGGCTCCAAGTACGGCATCGAGGATTATCTGGAGATCAAGTACCTCTGCCTGGGGCTGTAGAGTCGCAGTGGATCGGTGCTCGCGATCGTCCTGATCGACTGAACCCATGGGGAGGCGTGGCAACGCCAGGCCATCCCTCTCTTCCTCCAGGTGCGGCCCCGGCTCAGGTGCAAGCGAGCCGAGGGCCTTTTGTCGCACCCCGGTCTCGCGCAATGACCCATTGCTAGACTGCGCGCCAACATTTCAAAAACCGGATCGGCTCGCTGTGCCTCGCTCGAAGTCTCCTTTAGCGCTTGTTGTCCATGCCGACCCAGCCAGCCGCACACTGATCGAAGCCCAGGTTCTGGCAACGTGGCCCAAGGCGCGGCTCAAGGTGTGCCAGGACGGGACTGCAGCGTTGGAATGGAGCCATATCCAGGCACCTGACGTAGTCATCGCTGCCGCGCAGATCGGCAACATGACCGGTCTCGAGCTGTTTAGGGCGCTGCGCGCGCGGCCGCCTGCTGCGCGCGCCAATTGCGTGCTGGTGGATGCTGATGCCGACGCCGCGAGCGTGCGGGCTGCGGTTCCGCTTGGCCTGCTTGCCTACCTCACCCGGCCGCTTTCGGCCGAGTTGCTGGGAAAGCGGCTATTGGCGGCCTCTGCGACCGTCTCGAGTGGTGTGCCGGTCAGCCCCAACGAAGACCTCGAAACCTACCTTGAGCGTGTGCGCAATGACAACAGCGGCGCGCCGTTGCTGAGCGATGTGCAGGCCGCGGTGGGCCAGAGCCTGAAAGCCGGTAACCTGGACCTTGCCGAGCTAGAAGCCATGTTCGCGTGCGAGCCCCAGATTACGGCGCGCCTGATAAGTGAGGCCAACAGCGCGGCTCACTATCAGGGGACGCCGTGCCAAAGCGTAGCCCAGGCCCTTTCGCGACTCGGAATCCGGCGGGTCCTGAACTTGGTGGTCTCGATTGCGCTTCAGCGCAACGCACGACTTGCCGATCCCCGTCTGGCCAGTCGTGCGTTGGAAGTGACCGAGCAGGCTCGGCGTGCAGCAGAGCTGGCCCTGTGGTTCGCTCGGCGCCTGCGGTTGGATGGTGAAAGCTGCTATACCGCTGGCCTGCTGCAGAACATCGGCGAGCTTGCGCTGCTTCGTGCCCTGCAAGGGTGGATCGACCGCGCAGAGGGTCTCGACGAGCCAGCCATCGACCGGGTCATGGCAACGCGGGCCGCTGGGTTCGGCTCGGCGCTTCGCGCTCACTGGCGACTACCGCTCGGGCTTCGGCAATTGATAGCTGCGTACTATGGCCAGGGTGCAGGAGTCTTTTCCCAGGAGGCGCTGATTCTGGACCTTACCCACCGCCTGGTCGATCTGCCAGCAGGCACGCCGCCTTCAAGCCTCGCAGACGAACGGACAGTGCGCATGCTGGGGATCGACCCACAGCTGCTCGACGAGGCGCCGTTGCGCTTTGCCGCCCGCTGAGTCGTACCGCCAGCGCTTCAGGTTTTACGCGGTATTTGGCGCATTGATCGTCATTCACACGGCGGATGCGCAACGCCTATTCTGGCAAACACTCGACAGGCAGAAATGAGTTACTTATTCTGCACTGCGAAACATGATTCCGTGAAATAACAAATCCAATCAGCATTTCACAGCGGAGGCCTCATGACGGACGTCGTACGGCTCGAAGTTCAGGGCGACATCGCTCTGATCACGGTCAACAATCCCCCGGTCAACGCCCTCGGCCAAGCGGTGCGTGAGGGTCTGCTGCAGGCCTTTCAGCAGGCCGAAGCGGACCAGCAGGTCCGCGCCGTGGCGCTGGTGTGCGAGGGCAGTACCTTTATTGCCGGCGCTGACATCAAGGAGTTCGGCAAGCCGCCGCAGGCGCCGAGCCTGCCGGAGGTGATCGAGGTCATCGAGGGCTGCAACAAGCCAAGCGTAGCGGTGATTCATGGCACCGCCCTGGGTGGCGGGCTTGAGGTCGCGCTGGGCTGCCATTACCGCATCGCTCGCAAGGACGCCAAGGTCGGTCTGCCGGAAGTGAAGCTGGGCCTGCTGCCCGGTGCTGGGGGCACCCAGCGCTTGCCGCGTCTGGCAGGGGTTGAGAAGGCGCTGGACATGATTGTCAGTGGCTCACCCATCGGTGCGGCGGAGGCGGTCGAGCACCACATCGTTGATGAGCTGTTCGAGGGTGATCTGGTCGACGCCGGCCTTGCCTACGCACGCCGTATGCTGGCGGAGGGCCGCGGCCCGCGTCGTAGCGGTGAGCAGACTCGCGGTCTGGAAGGCGCCGACAACGAGGCGCTGATCCGCGCCAAGCATGCCGAAGTCGCCAAGCGCATGCCGGGGCTGTTCTCGCCGCTACGCTGCATCGCGGCGGTCGAGGCGGCGACCCAGTTGCCGCTCGCCGAAGGCCTCAAGCGCGAGCGTGAGTTGTTCACCGAGTGCCTGAATTCGCCGCAGCGCGGCGCGCTGATCCATTCATTCTTCGCCGAGCGTCAGGCGGGCAAGATCAATGACCTGCCGGCTGATGTGAAACCACGTGCGATCAATTCCGCCGCGGTGATCGGCGGCGGCACCATGGGTGTCGGCATCGCCTTGAGCTTCGCCAATGCCGGAGTGCCGGTGAAGCTGCTGGAAATCAACGACGAGGCACTGCAACGCGGCCTGCAGCGCGCGCGTGACACCTATGCGGCGAGCGTCAAGCGCGGCAGCCTGACCGAGGAGGCGATGGAGCAGCGCCTCGCGCTGATCGCTGGCGTCACCGACTACGGCGCCCTGGCCGATGCCGACGTGGTGGTCGAGGCCGTGTTCGAAGAGATGGGCGTCAAGCAGCAGGTCTTCGAGCAACTGGATGCGGTGTGCAAGCCGGGTGCGATCCTCGCCTCCAACACCTCGTCGCTGGACCTGAACGCCATCGCCGCCTTCACCAAACGCCCCGAGGATGTGGTCGGCCTGCACTTCTTCAGCCCGGCCAATGTCATGCGTTTGCTGGAAGTGGTGCGTGGTGAGCGGACCAGCGATGAAGTGCTCGCCACCGCCATGGCGATCGGCAAGCAGCTGAAGAAGGTCTCGGTGGTGGTCGGCGTCTGCGACGGCTTCGTCGGCAACCGCATGGTCTTCCAGTACGGCCGCGAGGCGGAATTCCTGTTGGAAGAGGGCGCCACGCCGCAGCAGGTCGACGGGGCGCTGCGCAACTTCGGCATGGCCATGGGGCCGTTCGCCATGCGCGACCTGTCCGGCCTCGACATCGGCCAGGCGATCCGCAAGCGTCAACGCGCGACGCTGCCAGCGCATCTGGATTTCCCCACCGTCTCCGACAAGCTCTGTGCCGCTGGCATGCTCGGGCAAAAGACCGGTGCCGGCTACTATCGGTACGAGCCCGGCAATCGCACGCCGCTGGAGAACCCGGAACTCGCGCCTATGCTGAAAGCAGCCTCGCAGGAAAAGGGCATCGAGCGCCGCGAGCTGGACGAGCAGTACATCATCGAGCGGACCATTTATGCGCTGGTCAACGAGGGCGCGAAGATCCTCGAGGAAGGCATCGCCCAGCGTTCCAGCGATATCGACGTGATCTACCTCAACGGCTACGGCTTCCCGGCGTTCCGTGGCGGGCCGATGTTCTATGCCGACAGCGTCGGCCTGGACACCGTGCTCGCCCGAGTCAAGGAGCTGCACGCACGGTGCGGCGACTGGTGGAAGCCGGCGCCGCTGCTCGAAAAACTGGCCGCAGAAGGCCGTACCTTCACCGAATGGCAGGCCGGGCAGTGAGCACCGCCCGCCTCCACGCTGATCGGACATCGAGGATTCATCCATGAACGTCAACTACACAGCCGAAGAGCTCGCCTTCCGTGATGAAGTGCGCGCCTTCCTGACAAACGAGCTGCCGGCGGACATTGCCGCCAAGGTCAAGCTCGGCAAGCACATGTCCAAGCAGGATCACGAGCGCTGGCAGCAGATTCTGGTCAAGCGCGGCTGGTACGCGCCGGGCTGGCCGGTTGAACTGGGCGGCACCACCTGGGGGCCGGTCGAAAAACACATCTTCGACGAGGAGTGCGCCCAGTTCGGTGCGCCGCGCACCGTTCCCTTTGGCGTCAACATGGTCGCGCCGGTGATCATCAAGTTCGGCACCCAGCAGCAGAAGGACCACTACCTGCCGCGCATCCTGTCCGGGGAGCACTGGTGGTGCCAGGGCTATTCCGAGCCGGGCGCCGGCTCCGACCTGGCCAGCCTGAAGACCCGCGCCGTGCGTGACGGCGACTATTACGTGGTCAACGGCCAGAAGACCTGGACCACCCTCGGCCAGCACGCCAACATGATCTTCTGCCTGGTGCGCACCGACCCCGAAGCCCAGCAGCAGCGCGGCATCAGCTTCCTGCTGATCGACATGAAGAGCCCCGGTATCAGCGTGCGGCCGATCATCACCCTGGACGGCGACCACGAGGTCAACGAAGTCTTCTTCGACAACGTTCGCGTGCCGGTGGAAAACCTCGTCGGCGAGGAAAATCAGGGCTGGACCTGTGCCAAGTACCTGTTGACCCACGAGCGCACGGGCCTGGCCGGCATCGGTGCCTCCAAGGCGGCGCTGGCGCATCTCAAGCGCATCGCCATGAAGGAAGTATGCGACGGCAAGCCGATGCTCGAAGACCCGCTGTTCCGCGCTCAGGTCGCGGAAGTCGAGATGCAGCTCATGGCCATCGAGATGAGCACCCTGCGCATCCTCGCTGCGGCGAAGGAGGGTGGCGTACCCGGTGCCGAGTCCTCGATCCTCAAGGTCAAGGGCACCGAGATCCGCCAGGCCATCACCCACCTGCTGCGCAAGGTCATCGGTCCTTACGCGCTGCCGTTCCTGGAAGAGGAGCTGCAGCTGGACTATGACGGCGAGCTCTTGCATGCCGACTACAGCGCGGCGCTGGCCGGCGACTACTTCAACATGCGCAAGCTGTCGATCTTCGGCGGCTCCAACGAAATCCAGAAGAACATCGTCTCGAAGATGATTCTCGAGCTGTAAGGGGGCACCGCAATGGACTTCAAACTGACTGAAGAGCAGCAAATGCTGCAAGACACCGCGGCGCGTCTGGTGCGCGACGCCTACCCGTTCGAGCAGCGCGAGAAGTTCAGCGAGTCCGAGCTGGGCTTTTCCGCCGAATTCTGGTCGCAGCTGGGCGAGCTGGGTCTGACTGCCGTGCCGTTCTCCGAGGACATCGGCGGCTTTGGTGGTAGCGGCGTGGAAACCATGCTGGTGATGACCGAACTGGGTCGCGGCCTGACGCTGGAGCCCTACCTGCAATCGGTGATTTTCGGCGGCGGACTGCTCAATCAACTGGGCAGCGATGCGCAGAAACAGGACCTGCTGCCGCAAGTCGCCGCCGGGTCGCTGCAACTGGCGGTGGCGTTAGACGAGCCGCAGAGCCATTACAACCTCAACGACGTGCAGACCAAGGCAGAGGCAGCGGACGGTGGCTATCGTCTGAACGGCCGTAAAGCCGTGGTGATCGGCGGGCATAGTGCCGGACAGATCATCGTCTCTGCCCGCAGCTCAGGCGACAGCCGTGATGAGACTGGCATCAGCCTTTATTTGGTCGACCCGAACGCTCAGGGCGTCAGCCGCCGAGTCTACCCAACCGTCGATGGGCGCAAGGGCTGCGACCTGTTCCTCGACAACGTGCAGGTGGGTTCCGATGCCGTGCTTGGCGAAATCGGCAACGCGCTCCCGGCGCTGCGCTACCAGCAGGGCCGCGCCATCGCCGCGCAGTGCGCCGATGCCCTCGGCAGCATGGACGAGGCCTGCAAGCTGACCCTCGACTACCTGAAGACGCGCAAGCAGTTCGGCGTGCCGATCGGCAAGTTCCAGGTCCTGCAGCACCGCATGGTGGACATGCAGACCGAGCTGGAACAGGCCACCAGCATGGCGATCCTCGCCGCGACCTTTGCCGATGGCGAAGACAACGACGACCGTCGTCGCATCATCGCGGCCGCCAAGTACATCTGCGCCCGCGCCGCGCGCAAGGTGGCCGAGGAAGCCATCCAGCTGCACGGTGGCATCGGCATGACCTGGGAATACAACCTCGCCCATCACGCCAAGCGCCTGGTAATGATCGCCCACCAGTTCGGTGACGACGACCACCACCTGAAGGCCTATGCGAAGCTGATGCAGGTGGCGTGATCGCCGGCGAAGAGCGTTTGGCGGTTGCGCAGGCTCTTAGCAGCGAAACAGAGCGGCCGGGCGTTTGCCCGGCCGCTCTGTTTCCGCTATCGAACCATCAAAGGCTGTCGAGCTGGGGGTCCAGCCGATCCAGCAGGCGCTCGCGGCGGCGTTCATCTTGCAGGTCGGTCAGGTCCGTCAGCAGCACACGCTTTTCGGGTTCGACGGTCAGCTGTATGCCGTTGACTTCACCCAGCATCAGCTCGCTCATCAGTTCGCAGGCATCCCGGAAACCGCCGGGAAGCGCCTTCACCTCCCGGTCGCAGTTTCCCTTGGCTTCGGCAACCACCTTCTCGTAGTACGCCTTGCGCTGGTGCTCGGCGCTGCCCGCGGAAGGGTCGAGAGGCGTGTTGTAGCGCTGATAGAGGGCAATGCTGCGGGCGGCCAGGCCCCGGTCCTGCAGGCTGAGCATGGTGCGCTCAAGTTCGGCCCGCTCGACGCTCGAGGTCAGCTCGCCCAGCGGGCCAGCGAAGCCGAACGGGCTGGCGTTTCCGCCCAGATCCTCTGCCAGGCGCCGCAGGGTGCGGTTCAGGTCACGCAGGTTGCTCAGCCGGTAGCTGAGGCGTGAATCGAACAGCTCGGGCATGCCAACGAACAGGTCGGTTTCAAGTGTGCCAGCGTCATCGTCTATGTCGACGAACAGCTCGAGATCGAACGGCTTGAGCTCGGTCAGGCCGCTACTCACCGCCGGAGCGAAGCCGCGTAGCAGCCCGAACCCGCCGGTGAGCGAGTTCAATGCACTCAGCGCGGAACTGTCGGTCTGCACGCCTTCGAAATGCAGGCGAATGCGGGTCTGCTCGTCGCTGATATCGCGATCACTGATCACCAGCTGTTCGGCGCGCAAGTCCGGCTGGTTCTTTCCAAACTCGGCGCGCAGGCCGCTGATGGTCACGCGTCCGCCCAAGGGGCTGGATGACACCGAGTCCCAGCTGAGTTGCTCATCGAGACCATGATCGTAGACCCAGTCCTCCAGCAGCGCATTCGCCTGGCTGCTGCTGTAGGCGCTCAGGCCAAAATAACCGCCGGCCAGCACGACCACCGCGGCGCCGATCATCAGGGGTAGGCGGTTCATTGGTCATCTCCTTGCTGCGTTGCGTGCTCCGGCCGTGCCTGCGCGATGCGCTGCCTGGCCAGTTCCGGCGTCCATTGTGTGTCGCCGATCTGGTGGCGAACCAAGCTGAGGGGGTCGAGCAGGTCGGCACAGCCGTCTTCGCTGCACGGCTGAACCGAATCAGCAGTCACTCGCGTCAGCGGCAGGCCTTGTTCGTCCTTCTGCGATCCATCCAGACGGGCCTTGCCTTTGACCAGATACCAGCCGTCTTCGAGTTCCGGCTGGCTTGCCCCGCTCTCCAGCACCGCGGCGTAGGGGTAGTCGATAGCCCAGTCGCTGCCCGCCTCACCGTCGAGATGGACGATCTGGCTGTAGGCCTGTTCGTTGCCGCGCATCATCGAGGCGTAGCTGCCTCCGCCAAAGGGCGTGTAGCTGGCATCGGTCAGGAGGCGACGGTAGAGGGTCTCCGGTTTGCGCACCTCTTCACGGAACTGGTCGTACAACTGCAGTTGCTGCTCGGCCTGGCGAGCCGCCAGTTCACGCTCCAGTTGCGCCTTGCGCTTGCGCTCCAGCTCGGCCTGCCGCTGACGTTCGGCTTCCTTGCGCTCGAAGACAAACAGGTGGTTCTGCGCGCGGGCGGGGTTGTACTCCCATTGCTTGGTCCGGTAATGGCGGTTGAGGCCGATTTCGTACAGCCAGTAGTCCCGGTCGCGCTCCTGCATGCCTTTGACCAGATCGCGTACGCCGTAGAAATGGATGCCACGCAGCGAGGGCGCGCTTTGCGTCAGGTAGGCGGTGGCCAGATCGATGGTCAGACGAATGCTGTCCAGGTCGCGGAACAGGTCCCGGTTTTCGGTAAGGGCGACCAGGGACGCGCTGCCGCCGTTCCAGTAGCTGCCATAGCTGTAATGGTCGAGGCGTATCAGATAGTGCACCTTGCTGGCCGGCTCGCTGTGCAGCAGCAGGTACAGGTTACGGCCCTGGTCCAGGCCGACGACGGGTAGCTGCGGCACGTCGCCCCGGATTTCCAGGCCATGCAGGAAGCTGCCGTTGAAGTCGTGGACCTGCACCCCGTCACGGCGGACGAGAACCAGGGTTCCCTCGCCCTGCGCGTAGCCGTCCGGAGCGCAGGTTGCACCCTTTGACTGCGCGGTGACATTGTCTATGCCGTCCGCCGGCGTGAAACCAAGACGAAAGCGACAACCGTTCTGGTCGCTGATCTCGGTCAGGAAGCCGGCCTTGGCCAAGACCTCCTGCGGCGGAGCGGGTTGCCAGCCGGCAACGCTGAACGGTTTGGCCTGGGCGGTGGGGGCCTCTGCCGGCTCTTCGGTGCTTGCCTGGGCAGGCCCGGGCTCGGGTGTGGCTGCAGCGACAGGTGGCTCTGCCGGTTGCTTCAGGGCCGGTGCATCGGCGCCCGGAGCAGCTTCATCCTCGGGTTGCGGTGCGTCCGCGATCTCGGCTGAACGGGACGCGACCTCCGGTTGATTCGCGGCCGGCGGGGCCTCGCTTCCAGGGGCTGGCGATGCTGACGGTGAGGGAGCGTCGCTCGTCGTGTTCTTCGCAACTGCCGGTTGGGCCGGACGGGCAGCCCAGCCTGTGGCCTGGCTGGCGGCGCCGTTAAGGGCGTCTGCGCCTGTCGGGCCCGAGGCCGTCCAGGTGAGCTGGGTTGCCGCCGGGCACTGGCTGCCCATCAATCCGCCGAGCTTGGGAAGCAGCCGATCGATCGCAGCCTTATCGACCGCGCCGGAAAACACGAAGCGCAGCTTGAGGTCATCGCTGCACCAGGGTTGGCTGTCCGGGTGATCGACGAACACCTCGACATTTTCCGCTTTGGAATACGCGAGTCGGTGGCTTGCGGCTTGTACCGACAGGGTAGCCGCCAGCAGTGGAAGGGTCAGCAGGGCGCTGGTGCGTGGTGTCATCAGATCAGCTCCCACGCACCGTCAGCCGCCTGGCAGGCCTTGGCGGTCTGCTGCTCGCTGGAGCCTTTTGCGGTCACGTCATAGTTGATCGTGCGGCAGGTGGTCTGGGCGGTCATGGCCTGCTCGACTGGCGCTGCATCCAGATCGATGACGTCCAGATCGATACCCTTGTTTGCAGCGCTGGCCAGGTCCAGGCTGTCCAGGTCGGTTGCGGTATCGGTACTGGCGGTTGCCTGCGCGGGCTGCGCCTCCACCTGCGCCACCAGCGGTGCGTAGACGTAGCCGATGGTTACGCCTCGTCGACCCACCATGATCCAGTCATTGTCAGTGCGGCCAATGGCGGTAAAGGTCGTGCCGGTAGGCAGCCCCGCGACTTTCTCGGCTTTCAGGTCTGGCGCGTTGCGCACGTTGGCTGATTTCAGTGCCCGGTAGGGCTGGTTGATCAGCGTCATGTTCGCCACCGGCTGGACCTTGGGGGTGCGCTTGACCGCAACCTGGCGCTCCACGGTTTCCGTCTTGACCGGCGTGATGGTGGCCCTGGCATCGCTGTGGGTCGAGGACCATTGGGTGGCCTGGCCATCCTGCGCGTGCTGCAAGGCCTGCTGGGTTTGCTCCGCCAAGGCTTCACGGTCGCGCGCGTCGAGGTTCGCGCCGATGGTCTTGCCCAGGTAGCCGCCGGCCAGTGCACCGGCGATCATCGCAGCGGTGCGCCCGCTGCCACCGCCAATCTGGCTGCCGACAAGGATCCCTGCCGCTGTGCCCACCAGCGTGCCGATGTTCTCCTTGTTGGCCCATTCCTGGTCCGCCATGTTGGCGCAGCCGGAGCTGAGTGCGATTGCGCTGCCAAGCAGCAGGGTGCTGGTTTTCCTGACGAAGCCCATAGAGCAGTCCTCTTTCGTATGGCCGGCTGACGAGCGGACTGATGCGACGGCAGGTGCCATGCCGAAGAGCTGCCGTTCAATCCATGAAGTGGCGGGCAATTACACACAATTCCCACCAGCACCACAAACTAAAAAGGCTCTAGGATAAGGGTTTCAAGGCTTAGGGTGATCTTGCGCAAGGATTAATCCAGGCCTTGCGCAAGGTGATGTCCTCCAGTTGCGAGCGGTCTCGCACCAAACTGCAGCGAAACGCTCCGCTTGTTACGGGAACTGTTGCAAGCCGACCCGATTAATACCCGGACCGGGCGAGCCGACTCGAAGGGGCATCAGACGGACGCTGCTGCGGCACCCTGTGGCTGCCATTCCTGCAACCGATCCAGGCTTGCGCGGTAGTGCTTGAGGCCGAGGCTGAGCAGCAGGATCGCTCCGGCCAGGGCAATGCCAGTGACGATCAGCAGCGAGTAGCGCAGGGCGTTGTCGTCGCCGAAGACGAAATCGGTGCCCAGCGCCACGGCGGTCGGGCCGATGCCCAGGCCGACCATGGTGATGACGAACAGGTACACCGCCGAGGCCTGGCCGCGCATGGAGTTGGGCATGATTTCCTGGATCGCCGCCGGGCCGACGCCAAAGGGCATGGCAATGGTGAACACGTGGAAGGCAATCAGGGTCAGCGCCAGCTCGCCGCTGCCGGCCAGGTAGGCGAAGTTCAAAGGCAGTGTCAGCGCTGCGGAGATGATGCCTACGCGTAACGGTGCGTCGCGGTAGCCGCGCCGGTGCAGCAGGTCGGAGAGCCGTCCGCCGGCAATGATGCCCAGCGAGCCGGCCACGGCCACCACCGAGCCGTAGAGTACGCCCACGTCACTCGCCGCCCAGCCGTAGGTGCGGATGAAGAACGTGGGAATCCACGCCGAGCTGCCGTAGGCGGCAAACGCCAGGCAGGCGAAGCCGAAGTTGTGGCAGAGCACCGTGCGGCGATTCTGGCGGATATAGCCGGCCACTTCGGCGAGCGGCACATCGACGCCGGCGCCGACCCCTTTGCGCGACGGCTCGCGGATCAGCAACAGCACCGCGGTAAAAATCACCCCTACGGCGCCCAGCACAAGAAAGATCAGCTGCCACGGACGCACCAGGCCGAGCACCGGCAAGGCGACATCGCCCTGCGCCGAAGCGAACCTGACCACCAGCCCGCCGAGCAGGAAGGCCAGGCCCGAGCCGATGTAGATGCCCATCGAATAGACGCTCATGGCAGTCCCGCGCAGCCTGGGCGGGAAGCTGTCGGCAATCAATGAATAGGCCGAGGGTGACAGCGCGGCCTCACCCACACCGACGCCGATGCGGAACACGAGGAACTGCCAGAAGGTACGCGCGGTGCCGCACAACGCGGTCATCAGGCTCCACACCAGCACGCCGATGGCGATGATGCCGCGGCGGCTCTTGCGGTCGGCCAGGC
The DNA here is from genome assembly GCF_058536345.1 of Stutzerimonas sp. C6.4V. Classification (NCBI taxonomy): domain Bacteria; kingdom Pseudomonadati; phylum Pseudomonadota; class Gammaproteobacteria; order Pseudomonadales; family Pseudomonadaceae; genus Stutzerimonas; species Stutzerimonas sp. C6.4V. The sequence goes on along the minus strand of NZ_JBZUBM010000002.1, from coordinate 518,711 downwards.
GCCCGATCGGCACGCCGCAGATGGTGTAGAACACGGCAAACGAAAAGCCCATCAGCAGGCTCATGTGGGTGTCGGTGATGTCCAGATCGCGGCGGATCGGCGCCACCAGCAGGTTGAGAATCTGCCTGTCGACGAAGGACAGCACGTAGGCGAGCATCAGGATCGCCACTGTCATCCAGGCGCGGGTGCTCGAGGGGTAGCCGTTATTGTTGTTGTGCATGGCAAGCTCCGATGGGCGAGGGCGTGTACGCCTTCCTCACTGTTGTCGGAGATCAGCCATCCGGCAAGGTCCATAACCAGCACATATGGTTCGAAATACGACGGCCATGTTTCGCACTGCGGAATATGGAAATCGTTTGCGCTGGCGGTCGGTTGTCAATGGCGACGGGCCGCCCGCACTTCGCGGCCTTGCCTTTCAGACACCCAGGCTTTCGATGTCGCGCGCAAGCATTTCCAGCTGATGGGCCAGCGAACCCCTGAGGGTTTCCTCGCTCAGCTGGAACGACGGTGCGCCGCAGGTCAGCGCCATGATGCTGCCATCGGCCAGGTGCAGCGGTACGCCGGCAGCCTTGACGTTGCGGTCCCAGTCACCGAGCGACAGGCAGAAGCCGTGCTGGCGAAATTCCTCGAAGGATTCCTCCAGCGAGCGCTTCATGGCCGGCCACTGGTCGCCGTACTTGGTTTCCAGAGCCGCCATCAGGTGCCCGCGCTCCTTTTCCGGCGTGGCGGCGAGAAACGCCCGGCCAGCCGAAGTAGTGGCCAGCGGCAGGCGAACACCGGCATCCATGCGCAGCGTCGAGACTTCGGCCGGGCGGCAGTTTTCCACATAGATCATCGACAGCCGGTCTCGGCACGTCAGGCCTACCGTGGTGTTGGTGCGACGAGCGAACTCATCCATATATGGCTTGGCGAGCTGCCGTACGCGTAGGTTGGAGACGTAGGCATAGCCGAGCGCGAGCACGCCGGAGTCGAGCTGGTATTTCTCCAGTTGCTGGGAATAACTGAGGTAACCGAGCTTGGTCAGGGTGTAGGTCATGCGGGAAACCGTAGGCTTGGGCAGCCCGGTGATCCGCGCGATGTCCTGGTTGCCCATCACCACCGAGCCGTGGGTAAAGGCACGCAGAACTTCCAGCCCGCGGGACAGGGCCTCGACGAACTTGCGGTCCTTGGGGTTCTCGGTATCGTTTTCTTCGATGTCGCTCATTGGTGGTGTCGGTCTGTCTGGGTAGTGGGCCGCGGGCGCGAACGATAGCAGATTGCCTGGACGGTGTTGCGGCCTGCGCAACCTACGCTGGGCAATCAGGGATGCAGCGATGGATCGCATGGTATCGAAAACGACCCGCAATTTCGCACAGTAAAACCATAACCGCCATTATCGTGGCCCGCTCGATTTCCCTGGGTACCGGGCGTCAGGCGTTCTTCTTTATATATGCAGCAACGCGACGAACGGCGCCCGGTGCCGGGCCGCTCGGAAACGCTCGTGCCACGGCTGATCGGAGCAGGTTCTCTGGCGGGGAAAAGTCAATCCGTGCTTGTTCCGGAGGGGGCCTTCTGATATAAAGCAGCGCTCTTTTCTAGGGGCCCGGTTTCTTCGCTTGCCGCGTAGCCGGTAAGACCCCAACGAAACGTGGCGCTGAGCGCCAAATGACTAGTGAATTCAAGCGGCCAACCCATGCCGGGTTGGGCATGTGGTTTTAGAGGGCTGAGGCATGTCGAGAGTCTGTCAAGTTACCGGTAAGGGTCCGGTAACCGGGAACAACATTTCCCACGCGAACAACAAAACCCGTCGTCGTTTTCTGCCGAACCTGCAGCATCACCGCTTCTGGGTCGAGTCCGAGAACCGCTTCGTACGTCTGCGCCTGACCGCCAAGGGCATGCGCGTCATCGACAAGCGCGGCATCGACGCCGTTCTGGCTGAACTCCGCGCTCGCGGCGAAAAGGTTTAAGGAGAACTATCATGCGTGACCTGATCCGTTTGGTGTCCAGCGCCGGTACCGGCCACTTCTACACCACCGACAAGAACAAGCGCACCACCCCCGACAAGATCGAAATCAAGAAGTACGATCCTGTTGCCCGCAAGCACGTGATGTACAAGGAAGCCAAGATCAAGTAATTGGTCGGCCCTTGAAGAAAGAACCCGCCACTGGCGGGTTTTTTCGTTTCTGGCGTCCGGCTTGCGTTGGGCGGTCCGTCATGGCGTGCCGCCCGTGGCTGGTGGATCGCTCAGGCCGCCTTGCGAATGGCATCGGCGAGGCGTTCGATCATCGCATCGATATGCCCGCGTTCAACGATCAGAGCCGGCGACAGGGCGATGGTGTCGCCGCTGGCGCGGGCCAGCAGGCCATCCTCGAAGCATTGCCGGAAGACCTCGTAGCCGCGCTTGCCGACGCCATCGGCATGGGCGGTGAACTGGATACCGGCGACCAGGCCGACGGTACGGATATCGATGACGTTCGGCAGTCCCTGCAGACTGAACAGGGCATCCTGCCAGTAGCCTTCGAGATCGATGGCTTTCTGGAACAGGTTCTCGCGCAGGTAGATCTCCTGGGTCGCCAGCGCGGCGGCGCAGGCCACCGGGTGGCCGGAATAGGTGTAGCCATGGAAAAACTCGATGGTGCTTTCCGGCCCCTGCATGAAGGCGTCATGAATGCTGTCGTTGACCAGCACCGCGCCCATGGGGATCGCGCCGTTGGTCAGCCCCTTGGCGCAGGTGAGGATGTCCGGCGTGACGCCCCAGCGCTGAGCGGCGAAGGCTTCGCCGACGCGGCCGAAGCCGGTGATCACCTCATCGAAGATCAGCAGGATGCCGTGCCTGGAAGTGATCTCGCGCAAGCGCTGCAGGTAGCCCACGGGCGGCAGGATGACACCGGCCGAGCCGGACATGGGTTCGACGATCACCGCGGCGATATTCTCCGCGCCATGCAGTGTGACCAGTCGCTCCAGTTCGTCGGCCCGCTCCGCGCCATGCTCCGGCAGGCCGCGGCTGAAGGCGTTGCGCTGCAGGTCGAGTGTGTGCGGCAGGTGGTCGACGCCCGGTAGCAGCGCGCCGAACGCCTTGCGGTTGTTGGCCATGCCGCCGACCGAGATGCCGCCGAAGCCGACGCCGTGATAGGCGAGTTCGCGACCGATCAGACGGGTGCGGCTGCCCTGGCCGATCGCCTTCTGGTAGGCCAGGGCGATCTTCAACGCGGTATCGGCCGATTCCGAGCCCGAGTTGGTAAAGAACACCCGGTTGAGCCCGGCTGGGCTGATCCTCGCGAGCCGCTCGGCGAGTTCGAACGGCAATGGATGGCCCATCTGGAAGGTCGGTGCGAAATCCATCTCGGCGATCTGCCGGCTCACTGCTTCGGTGATCTCGCGGCGCCCGTGACCGGCGTTGCAGCACCAGAGCCCGGCGGTACCATCGATCACCTGGCGGCCGTCGGTGTCTGTGTAGTACATGCCCTCGGCGCGCTCCAGCAGACGCGGACTGGCCCTGAACTGCCGGTTGGCGGTAAAGGGCATCCAGAAGTGTTCGGCAGATGTGGCGGGATCGTGGGCCATGGCTAGCTCCGGCAGGGCGACGGTATTGGCGGCTATGCTGTAGCGCGACTCCAGGGCGCGCACAGCGTTTGCGGCGAGTCTATGTTTAATAAAACGAACAAAACAAGGCGGAAATCCGTGCCAGCGTAAAAAATATTGATAGCCCAGGTGCCCCTGGTTTAGGGTGCCTTTCTGATTATTCGACCGATATCGAGGACGCCCCATGACCACCCTGACCCTTGCCGATTGGCAACAGCGTGCCCGCGACCTGCGCATCGAAGGACGCGCTTTTATCCAGGGCGAATACACCGCGTCCAGTGCCGGCGCCAGCTTCGAGTGCATCAGCCCGGTCGATGGGCGGGTGCTGGCGCAAGTGGCCAGCTGTGACGAGGCAGACGCCGATCGCGCGGTGATCAGCGCACGCATGGCTTTCGAGTCCGGCGTCTGGTCGCGCATGGCTCCGGCCAAGCGCAAGGCGACCATGATCCGTTTCGCCAACCTTATCCAGGCCAACGCCGAAGAGCTGGCGTTGCTTGAAACCCTGGACATGGGCAAGCCGATCAGCGACTCGCTGAACGTCGACATTCCCGGTTCGGCCAATGCGCTGCGCTGGTCCGGAGAGGCGATCGACAAGATCTACGACGAGGTCGCAGCCACCCCGCATGATCAACTTGGCCTGGTGACCCGCGAGCCAGTTGGTGTAGTGGCGGCCATCGTCCCCTGGAACTTCCCGTTGATGATGGCCTGCTGGAAGCTGGGCCCGGCGCTGGCGACCGGCAACTCGGTGGTACTCAAGCCTTCGGAAAAATCGCCGCTCACCGCCATTCGCGTCGCGCAGCTGGCCATCGAGGCAGGTATTCCCCCGGGCGTGCTCAATGTGCTGCCGGGCTACGGTCACAGCGTGGGCAAGGCCCTGGCGCTGCACATGGATGTCGATACGCTGGTGTTCACCGGCTCCACCCGCGTCGCCAAACAGCTGATGATCTATGCCGGCGAATCGAACATGAAGCGCGTCTGGCTGGAAGCCGGCGGCAAAAGTCCGAACATCGTCTTTGCCGATGCCCCGGACTTGCAGGCCGCTGCCGAGGCGGCGGCCAGCGCCATCGCCTTCAACCAGGGCGAAGTCTGCACTGCCGGCTCGCGGCTGCTGGTGGAGAGTTCGGTCAAGGCGCGCTTCCTGCCAATGGTGGTCGAGGCGCTCAAGGGCTGGAAACCGGGCAACCCGCTGGACCCGGCGACCAACGTCGGCGCCCTCGTCGATACCCAGCAGCTCGACACCGTGCTCGGCTACATCGAGGCCGGCCGCAACGATGGCGCCCAGGTGCTGATCGGCGGCCAGCGCACCTTGCAGGACACCGGCGGGCTCTACGTCGAGCCGACCATTTTCGACGGTGTCAGCAATGCCATGAAAATCGCCCGGGAGGAGATTTTCGGCCCGGTACTGTCGGTAATCACCTTCGACTCGGCGGCCGAAGCCGTGGCCATTGCCAACGACACCCCGTACGGCCTTGCCGCGGCAGTGTGGACGTCGGACATTTCCAAGGCCCACCTGACGGCCAAGGCACTGCGGGCCGGCAGCGTCTGGGTCAACCAGTACGACGGCGGCGACATGACCGCGCCCTTCGGCGGCTTCAAGCAGTCCGGTAACGGTCGCGACAAGTCGTTGCATGCCTTCGATAAATACACCGAGCTGAAGGCGACCTGGATAAAGCTGTAGAAAGCAGCTGGAAGCGGGAGGCTAGAAGCTGGAAGCAGAGCGGGGCGGATTGGTGAAGCGTGACCCACTCTCGATGCTTCAAGCTTCAAGCTTCAAGCTTCAAGCTCCTAAGTTGAATGTCGCCTTTTACATCCATCTGGGACTTTATGGTGGATCGGTGAAGCGTGATCCACCAACATGCTTCCAGCTTCCAGCTGCCCTACTGCCCCCACCGCCCGCTGCGGCGCATCGTGCCCCAGTGATGCTTGCGCCGTGAAAACCACTGCCACAGTCCGCGGCAGCGCCAGAGGGTGTTCAGCTGGCGGTAGCCAAAGTTTTCCAGTACGGCCATGAGAAACAGTCGCAGCATGTCGCGCCGACGTTCATAGACGCGGAATGACAGGGTCTCGAGCAGCAAACCGTTGACCGACAACAGGATACCCATGCCAATGGCGACCAGCAGGAAAGTCGCCAGCGCGGCGTAGGACACCGCCCCCAGGACGAACCCTCCGAGCATGAAGCCGTAGCCGAGCAGTTCGATCAGCGGCCCCAGCCATTCGAACAGTGCCATGAACGGCCAGGCCAGCCAGCCCGGCGTGCCGCCGCGCAGGCTGAAGGCGAGGCGGGCGTGACGGCTCAGGCTCTCCGCCAATCCGCGCTGCCAGCGGCTGCGCTGGCGACCGAGGGTGGCCAGGTCTTCCGGGCCTTCGGTCCAGCAGATGGGGTCGGGCAGGTAGCGGATGCGGTAGGGGATACGCTTTTCCCGGTGATAGCGGTGCAGCCGCACGACCAGCTCCATGTCCTCGCCGACGGTGTCGGTGCGATAGCCGCCAATGTCCATGACCCGCTCCTTGTCGAACAGGCCGAAGGCGCCGGAAATAATCAGGACCGCGTTCATCGGTGACCAGCCAAGACGGCCAAACAGGAAGGCCCGCAGGTACTCGACAATCTGCAAGCGCGCCAGCCAGTTGCTTGGTAGCCCGGCGCGGACCAGGAAGCCACCACGCACCTCCGAGCCATTGGCAATGCGCACGGTGCCGCCGGCAGCAACGGTACGCTCGTCTTCAAGAAACGGCTGAACCACCCGCAACAGGCTGTCGCGCTGGAGGATGGAGTCGGCGTCGACGCCGCAGAACAGACCATGACGTGCGGCGTTGATGCCGGCGTTGAGGGCGTCGGCCTTGCCACCGTTGGCCTTGTCGATGACCCGCAGGTTGGCGTAGCGCCGCGAGCGGTAGATGGCCCGGACAGCTTGATGCGCCACGGCCTGCCGCAGTGGCTCGGGGTGCAGTACCAGCTCGAACTCCTCGATCAGCACGGCCAGGGTGCTGTCCGTCGAACCGTCGTTGATCACCACCACTTCGAATTCGGGGTACTGCAGCTGCAACATCGAGCGTACCGAGGTGCGGATGGTGGCTTCTTCATTGAAAGCGGGCATCAGCACCGACACCGGCGGCTCCACACCGATATAGGGCGCCATCTCCCCGATCTCGGCGCGCTGGCGGATGTACCCCAGCAGGTTGACCATGGACAGCGCATTGAGCAGCAGGTACATGCCGTTGAGCAGCAGGAAGTAGAGGATGAAGCCCAGTTGCAGCCCCCACAGCCAGTCGATGCTCACCGCCTGACCTCCGCCACCGCACGACGCAGCGCGTCCTGGCCGTAACGGTCGTCCACCTGCAACCCCTGCAAGCGTTCGGCTGTAACGCCGGGCAGAGTGGCCAGGCTGTCCGCGGCGGCTTGCCGGACCCACCAGCTGCGATCAGCAAGCAGCGGCAGGAACACCTCGCTGTCACTCTCACGCGCCTGATTGTGCAGGGCCTGCAGCGCCGCCAGCCGGACATCGGCATGCTCGTGCTGCATGGCGCGCAGCAGCCGGCTACGGTCGCGCGGGTCGCCCAGCTCGCACAGGCAGCGCAGCGCGACCTGCAGCAGTTCGGGTGCGGCGTCTTCCTCGAGCCGAGCCCGTGCCCAGGGCGCCGCGTATCGGGGCTCGCCATGTACCAGCAGGGCGACCAGCCGCTTGCGCTTCGGGTCTTCAGAGCCGGCTAGCGCAATCAGCAGGGGCTGGGTCACGGCCTGCTTGCCGGCTTGCTGGCAAAGGCTGGCAAGGCGCGGCAACGCCCAGTCCGGCCGGGCCACGGCGGCCGGCATGATGATCTGCATCGCCCGGGATGGGTCAATGGCGATCAGGGTTTGCGCGGCAGCGAGCGAGACAACCGCGTTGCGGTTCATCAGTAACGGCTGCACCGCGTCCCAGTGAGCCGGATCGGCCAGATGGCGCAGGCAGGTCAGCCCGATCAGCTTGCCGCGGACCCGGCCGCGCAGCAGGTGCAGTGCCTGACGATCCATGCCGAGGGCAACGAGGGCACGGTTCATTCGTTCCCGAGCCGAGCCGCGTAGCTGCAGCTGGGTGCGGTTCCATTGCAGCAGAAACCATAGCTGGCGGTTGCGAGGCAGGCCGGGCAGGGGACCGGGCAGCTCCTCACCCAGGCTGCAAAGGGCAAAGAACGGCCGCCAGTAAGCGTTGAACTGCCGCCGCCGCAAGGCACGGCGCCGAGCCACTTCGCCCAGCAGCATTACCTGCACCATCACCAGCAGGGTCAGGCCGCCTAGCCCCAGGGCGGCATACAGCGCCAGCTGCAGCATGCTGTCTTCCGGCCAGATGACCAGCCATGCCTGGCGTGCCGCCTCACAGAGCCAGGCCGGGCAGGCGAAATCCCCGTCAGAAGGCATGTCGCAGACCGAGCTGCAGCCAGCGCCTGGTGTAGTAATCGCCCTGGCGGTGATGCCCCATTTCCCAGGTCAGGGCCCAACGGCTGTCGAGCCAGTGGCGTCCCTGTAGGCTGATGGCGCGTACGTCACTGGTGATCAGCTGTTGCTGTTCGACCGCTTCTTCTCTGCCGACGGTCAGGCGCAGCCCTGCATGGCTGAGACCTGAGTAGTAGTAATCCAGCGCCAGGTCATGGCCGATCGGCGTGCCCGCGTTGGCGACGTCGGTGATGTTCAAGGTGTAACCCGCGCGCCAGGAGTTCCAGTAGCGCTCGGCGCCGAGGGCCAGCCGATCGACCCGGGTGGTTTCGTAGTCGGTGCGACGAAGGCTGACGGCGCCGAGAAAACCCGCCGGCAGGCTGCGCTGAAGACGAAGATCGGCGTGCCACCGGGGCAGGAAGTAGGGTGAAGGCTGGTAACCCACTTCGGGTTGCAGGGTCCAGTGCCGGTCCAGCGCGATCACCGCACCGGCCTCGGCGCCCTGGTCCCATTCGCCGAATCGCTGCTCACGAAGCAGCGCGCCGTACCAGCCAGCACCGTCCGGCTGTGTCGAGGTGTAATCCAGGCGCTGGCTGCGCCAGTTGTCGAAGCCGTTGTCCAGCCAGTCCTGGCGGGCCGAAAGCTCTAGCTCATGACGGCGTTGGGCCGGGGCCGCATCGTTGGATGGGGTTGCAGCTACCGGGGAAGTCAGCGCGGCGCGGGCCTGCTGCATCACCTGCTGCACCTCGGCGTAGTCCGGCGCAAGTTCCGCGGCGCGCTCAAGCGAGACGAGCGCCGCTTGCGGCCGCCCGGCCCAGAGCAATGCCTGCCCTTGACCGAGCAGATAATCGGCGTTGTTGGGTTCACCTTGCAGCAACTGCTCGTACAGCGGCAGAGCCCGCTCGGGAGCACCTTGCCAGGCCCGGACCCGCGCCAGCAGAAATCGCGCTTCGCTGTCGTCGGGCTGGCGGTTCAGATGGGTTTCGAGGGTCGCCTCGGCGGCATCCAGTTGCCGGGCCTCGACCTGTCGCTGCGCGGTGGCGACATCGGCACCTGCCAGTGACGGCAGCAAACAGAGCGGCAGCACCACTGCCAGGACCAGCCGGCTCATCGCGGCCTCCTCAGCAGGCGCCGAATGCGCGCCAGCAGTTCCTCCGGCTGGAAGGGCTTGGTCACGTAGTCATCGGCGCCCAGCTCCAATGCCCGAACGATGTCGACTTCACGAGCCTTGGCGGTGAGCATCAGCACCGGCACGCTTTGCCAGCCGGGCTGGGCGCGCAGCCGCTCGATCAGCTCCAGGCCATCATGGTACGGCAGCATGATGTCCATCAGCGCCAGATCCGGGGGCAGGGTGCCCGCCAGTTTCTCCAGCGCCTGGCGGCCATCGGCGGCATGGTCAACGGTGAAGCCGTGGCGCTCAAGCAGGTAGCGGATGAGAAAGGCGATGTCTTCTTCGTCCTCCACCATCAGGATGCGCTGGCTAGCGGTATCGCTCATGGGTTGGCCTCGTCCAGGTCTTCGGTCTGGCCTGCGGGCCAGTGTTGCAGCTGCTGCTGGATCAGCGCGGCCAGCTGATGGCCGTCGTGGCGTGACTTGACCAGCTGGCGCAGGGCCAGGCGGCTGTCATGCACCGGCGAGTCCAGCGCGGAAAAGATGATGACCGGTGGCGGCGGTAGGGCCTGTGCCAGTTGGTCGAACAGCTCGCTGCCGTCTCCGTCGGGCAGCATCAGGTCGATGATCGCCAGGTCGTAGCGATGCTCGTCGATCAGGCGGCGCGCCTCGCCCAGGGTCGCGGCACCCTGCAGGTCGATTTCCAGCGAGGTCACCAACCGTGCCAGCAACATGCGCAGGTCCTCGTCATCCTCGACGTGCAGGATTCTCGGACGTGAACCGGTGGTGGCGAGGCAGGCGCGCACGACCTCCATGACGCGGTCGAGATCAACGGGCTTGTGCAGCCAGTCGACCACTCCCACTGCCCCACCGCGCAGCGCCCCGTCGTCGTTGTCGCGGCGCTGGGGCTGCAGGCTGACGATCAGCACTGGCAGGTGCCGGTAGCCTGCCTGGCTGCGCAGGCTCTGCAGGAAGGAAATGCTGTCCTCGTCATTCAATGCCGGGCTGAGCGTCAGAGCCTGGACGCTGAATTCGGCCAGCAGCTCCCGGGCCTGGACAGCGGTGTCGGCAATCAGGGTGGCGTATCCCTGCTGCTGCAGCGCGATGGCAAGCTGTTCGGCCGCCTGCACATCGGGTTCGAGCAGGAGGATTCGCGCCGGTGGCTGGCGCTCGTCGGCGGCCGGTTGCAGTGAGGTTGCGCCCGGCGGAGTGCCTGGCTGTGCCTGTGTCTGTGCCTGTGTTTGGGCCGGCGCCAGGGGCAGCCGTATCCAGAAGCGCGTGCCCTGTCCTTCCTGCGAATCGAAACCTATCCGACCCTGCATCTGCTGCACCAGCGTGCGGGTGATGGCCAGTCCCAGCCCTGTTCCGCCGCGCTTGCGCGCATCGGATGCGTCCGCCTGAGCGAAACGCTCGAATATGCGCGAGCGGAAATCCTCCGGGATGCCCTGGCCCTGGTCCTGCACGCCGATCTCCAGGGTCTGGCCATCGTCCCGCAGATCAATGCTGACCACACCGCCTGCCGGCGAATGCTTGATTGCGTTGGACAGCAGGTTGGCCATCACCTGGGCAAAGCGATCCGGGTCGAGGTTCGCTTCAGCTACCGGGCCGTTTGCAGTGGCGAACGACAGGCTGACGCCGTATTCGTCCGCGTACGGCCTGAGATCTTCCAGGGCCTGTCCGACCAGGCCCTGCACATCGCAACGGCTGAAGTGAAAGGGTAAGCGTCCGGCTTCGAGCTTTTCGATATCGAGTATGTCGTTGATCAGCCGCACCAGGCGTTCGCTGTTCTTGTGGGCGATGTCCAGCAATGGCCTGGCGCTGGAACCGATCTCACCGGCGATGCCACCCACCAGCATGCCCAGCGCGCCACGAATGGCGGTCAGGGGTGTGCGCAGCTCGTGGCTCACGGTGGAGATGAATTCGGTCTTCATCTGTTCCATGCGCCGGCGGAGTGAAATATCGACCGCAACGGTGACCACATGGCAGGCTCCGTTGGACATGGTCAAGGGGCGCTTGACCACCTGCAGCCACCGTTCCTGGCCCATGGCGTCGGTGAGGCCGACCTCGGTGATGCGCAGCTCGCCGCTGCCGCCAAGCAGCTCGGCTTCGCCCTGCAGCAGCGGCAGCAGCAGCGGGGCACCAGGGATCGCCTCGACGCGGCGGCCTTCAATGGCGTCCGCCTGGCTGTTCAGCAGTGCGGCAAAGGCGTTGTTGCACAACAGGAAGCGACCCTGTTCGTCACGAACGAATATCAGGTTTTCATCGGTATCCACGACCCGCCGGAGGAACACTTTCTGATCCTCGAGGGTGTCGCGGCTGCGCTGCAGCTCGGTGATTTCGCGCGCAATGGCCAGATAGTCGCCGAGTCCGGTCGGCGCCAGGCGGACCTCATAGGTACGCTGCCGGTCCATCTCGCACCAGGTCGAGCGGCGCAGCTGCAGCGAATGTTCCTCTTGCTGCAGCAAGTCCGCCAGCAGTGGCTCGATCGAGTCGAGCGCAGGCCCGCGGTTGTCGTTCGCCCTGGACAGGGCCGTCACCCTTTGCTGGCGGTCGATGGCGTAGAGATTGTCGGGAATGGCCTGCAGCAGCGCACCGAGCCGCGCCTCACCGGCCTGGGCCTTGGTGGCCAGTGCCTGGCGAATCCGCAGGTTGCGGCGAATCGCCCAGATGGCTGCGAGAAACAGCGTCGCCACCATCAGGCTGCCTGCCAGGCCCAGCCGGCGGCTGCGGTCGATGGTCTCGGCAACGGCGCGGTTGGCGGCGGCGAGCCCTTGGCGCTCGTGCTGCTCGACCGAGCCCAGCAGCGCCCGAAGTCGGTCCATGATCTGCTTGCCGCCCGCTTGTCTCAGATGCTCGACCGCCCCCTGCAAGCCCGTGTCTCGACGCGCCTGGATGTTCTTCGCGGCGATCGCCAGACGCAGCGCGATGTGCGTGTCGAGCTGGTCGAACCAGCGTCGGTCAGGGTATTGCCGATCCTGCACCAGCCCCTGCAGGCCCTTGCGGTGGGCTTCGAGTTGCCTGCGACCCTGCTCATAGGGTTCCAGATAGCTCGGCTCGCCGGTCAGGACGAAACCTCGGGAGCCGGTTTCGATGTCCTGCAACGACGACAACATGGACTGGATGGCGGTAATGATCTCCAGGCTGTGGCTGACCGAGCGGTTGGCCGCCAACACCGCCTCCTGGGTGCGCTTGCCCTGCCAGCCGAGTGCGACCAACAGGATGAATGCAGACACAAAGGCGAGCGAATGCCAACTTACGGCGGGTTTTGCAGGCAAACCGGAACTCCTTCAGCCGGCTGAATGACACTGGCAGCGATGCAGGCTCAGGCTCTTGTCGCCCTGAACTGCAGGCCAGAGACCTGCAGCTTTGCTCGCCGGGCTTGATGCAGTGTAGTTGGAGTCGAAGATGACGCAGCGGTTCGCCTGGGGTTTGTCCGACAAAGCGCTCAGCGCGGCGCAGCGATCCGGACCTGGTTGCGACCGTTGTGCTTGGCGACGTAGAGGGCCTGGTCAGCCTGCTCGAGCAGCATGCCGGGGGCGGTATGACCGTCGGTCTCGCTGATCCCGGCACTGAGGGAGACGCTGAAGCTGCGTGCCCCGGCATTGAAGCTGAGGGCGGCGAAGCGCAGTCGAATTTCGTCGAAGACCTGCCTGGCCTGCTCGGCGGTGCAGTTGGGCAATACCGCGACGAATTCCTCACCGCCGTAGCGACCCAGGCTGTCGACGCGGCGCAAGCGCTGGCGCAGCAGGTTGGCCAGCGAGCGAATCACGTTGTCACCAGCGGCGTGGCCATACCGGTCGTTGACCTGCTTGAAATGGTCGAGGTCGAGCATGACCACGCTGGCTGGCTGGCCGGTGCGCTGCGCCCGCTGCACTTCAAGCGCCACCTGCTCCTTGATGTCGGCATGCTTGAGCAGGCCGGTAAGGCTGTCGCGGGCCAGTGCCATGCTCAGCGAGCGGGCGCGCTTGGCATGAGAGAACACCGCCGCTATCAGCGCGTTGTCACTGATCGGTTTGGTGATGAAATCGTCGCCGGCCTTGAGCAGGGCGGCCATCTGCCGGTTGATGTCGGTCTCGGCCGACAGGTAGATGATGGTTACCCGCAGCCACTCGCTGTTCAACCGGATCATCTGCGCCAGCTCCGGCCCGGAACAGCCTGGCATGTTGACGTCCAGCAGCAGTACTTCGGGGTTGAAGCTGTGCATCGTCTCGAACAGCTCGCACGGATCGTTCAGGGTCTGCACCAGCATCTGCGAGTTGCGCAGCACCAGGCTGTAACGCGCGGCGAGGTCGGCATCATCGTCGACGATGAGGATCCGGTATGGCTCGCTGAGCTGCAGGTTGAGGCATTGCTCAAGGCTGTTTTCCAGCCCGGTAATGTCCACGGGCCGGGTGAAATAGCCCTGGGCGCCGGCGCGTACGGCAGCCAGCTGGCTGTCGAAGTCCAGATGCTGGCTGATCACCAGCAGCGGCAGTGGCGTCTCCAGTCTCTGCTGCAGTTCGCTCACCCCCTGCAGTTCGCCAGTGTGCTGGCTGACGATCAAGGCGTCCGGCAGCTGGCCATCCAGGGCCGTCTGCAGCAGGGGAATGCTGGGGAACAGCAGCACTTCGTAACCAAAGTTGCTGAGTGTCTGGCACATCTCCCGGCCGGCCTGCGGATCGCTTTCGAGCAGGTACACCCGGCAATCGGCTGGTCGCTGTTCCTGGCTATCGGCCAGCTGGGCCTGCTCCGGCGGCTGGACGCCACCCAGCGCCCCGTCTGTCCACTGGCTGATGGCCTGAGCGAGTTCATCAAGCGCCTTGCCGCTGGGTTTGGTTGCGTCCAGCCAGCGGTCGGCCCGCCGTTCCAGCAGTCGCGATTGCTGACCGAGCGCGGTGAAGCCAAAGGTGCCAGCGCTGCCGGCGAGCCGGTGCAGGCGCTCGCGGAGCTCGATCATCCGTTGACGACGCTGTTCACCTGTCCGGCTCCTCGGCAGCTGTTCGGCGAGCGCAGCCAGCGCCGGCAGTTCCTCCTGGAGGCGCTCGGCAAATCGTTCGGTCAACGCATGCAGTTGGCTTTGCAGCTCGGCGCCGCTGCCATCAATCATAGGTGGTATCCCATATCTCGCTCAGTTGTGCGGCCAGTTGCAGCGGGTCGAAGGGCTTGTGCAGCAGCCTGCGTACTCCCAGCTGGCGCAATGCAGCAAGATCGTCCGGTGGCTGTTGACCGGTCAACAGCCACCACGGGTGTCTGTTGCAGGTCCACCAGGCCTGACAACTGGCGCAGCAGCTCGAGGCCATCCATCTGCGGCAGCATGATGTCCAGAAGTATCATGTCGGGAGCAAAGGCCTGCACCTCTGCCAGCGCCTGTTGCCCCGAGGAGCAGCTCAGTACCTCGAAACCACCGAGCTTCTCCAGAGCCACGCGCGTCACGACCTGGATCGAGGGAACATCCTCGACGTGCAGTATGCGCTTGAGAGGGCTCATGGTGGCGACTCACGGGCAGGCTGGCAAGGCAGTTCGAACCAGAAGCAGGCGCCTGCACCTGGCGTCGAGTCGAAACCGATCGTGCCGTCCATATGTTCCATAAGCTCCTTGCTGATCGCCAGGCCAAGCCCGGTACCACCCTGCTGGCGGGTGTCGGAGGCGTCGGCCTGGGCAAACTTGCTGAAGATCCGTTCGCGGAACGCATCGGCGATACCGGGCCCTTTATCTCTGACGCTGACACGCAGGCGATGTTCACCGCGCTGCTCGGCCCAGAGATGGATGGATTCGCCCGGCGGCGAGAATTTTGCCGCGTTGGACAGCAGGTTGCTCAGCACCTGCTGCAGGCGCATGGTGTCCACCTTGACCATCACCGCCGGGCTCTCGCCCAGTTCGATGCAGACCCGGTAGGTGTCGGCGTAGCCTTGGTTGCTGCGCACGGCCTGTTGCAGCAATGGCCGCAGCGGCTGCAGCTCCAGCTCGAAACGCATCTTGCCGGCGTACAGCTTGTCGATATCCAGCAGGTCATCGATGAGGGCGCTGAGCCGCTGGCTGTTCTGGTGGGCGATGTCCAGCAGCTCGCCCAGCTCTTCGGGAACCTCGCCCATCACGCCGCCGCAGATCAGTCCCAGCGAGGCGGTGATGGAGGTCAGCGGGGTGCGCAGTTCATGGCTGACGGTGGAGACGAAATCACGCTGCAGGTTTTCGATCTGCTTGCGTTCGGTGATGTCGTGCAACACCACCACCGCCCCGTTCTGCTGGCCATTGGAGGCGTACATCGGGTCGGCATTGGCCAGCACGTAGCGGATGGTGCCGTTGACGACGATCGTCAGCTCGACGTTGCGGATGTGCTCGCCACGCAGCGCTCGCATCAGTGGCACTTCGTCCATGCTCAACGGCGTGGTGCCGTCAGGATGGAACAACCGGTAGTACTCGGCCCACTGCTCGGGCGGGATCTGATGAGCGTCGAGCCCATGCCAGAGGCGGGCGGCGTTGTTGAACAGCGTCAGGTTGCCCTCGGCATCGCAGGCCACCACCGCTTCGGACAGGGCTTCGAGCAGCCGTCGGTTCATCTCCTGCTGCTTGTCCAGTTCGAACTGTTCGGCCTTGCGCTCGCTGACGTCGGTCACCAGCCCGTGCCAGAGTACCGAGCCGTCGGCCTGGCGCATGGGGGTGGCGCGTGCCTCGACCCAGATCAGGCCCTTGCGCGGGTGCTCGATGCGGTGTTCAAGGTGCCAGGGTGTCAGGGTGGTTGCCGCCTGGCGAATGCTGGCCAGCACCCGGGCACGGTCTTCCAGGTGAATCTTGGCGTAGATCAGGCCAATGCTTGGCGCCATCTCCGTGGGGCTGAGGCCGTAGATGTCCTGCACCCCTTCGCTGACGTAGGGGAAGGAACTGTTGCCGTCCGGCCGCCAGCAGAACTGGAAGAGCATGCCCGGGACTTGCGCGGCGATCTGTTGCAGGCGCAGCTGAAGGTGTTCCTGATGCGCCAGATCGTAGGCGCTCACGACATAGCCGCGCAGCAGTTCATGCTCGTCGTGAATGGCCGAGACGTTCAACAGTACGGGCACTTGCCCGCCGTTGCGGTGCAGCAGTCGCCACTCGCGCATCTCGCGGCGCCCCTCGATCAGCGGTGCAGTGAGCACGCCGAAGCCGGGCTCCACGGATTCGTCGAGCTCGTTGCTGAGAATCGCGGCGCGGCGTGCCAGGGCATCCTGAGGGAACAGGGCCGAGGTCAGCGCCTGCCCCAGCAGCATTGATTCGGGATAGCCGAACAGGCGCTCGGCAGTGGGGTTGACGCCGGTGATGAATCCTTCTGCCGAGGTAACCAGCATGGCACTCGCTGCGCTGTTGAGCAGGGCCTGCTGCATCGCTGCCTGCTCGGCGTAACGGTGCGCCTGCAGGCGTTCCTCGAACAGGCGCATGATCTGTCGGCTGAGGCGGATCAGCGCGTCGCGCTGGGCGGGCGAGAGGCGCCGTGGCTGGCGGTCGATCACGCAGAGGGTGCCCAGGTTGTAGCCATCCGGCGTGGTCAGCGGCGCGCCGGCGTAGAAACGGATGTGCGGCCCTTCGGTAACCAGAGGATTGTTCTGGAAGCGCGGGTCCTGCAACGCGTCGTTGACCTCGAAGATGTCCAGGCCTTCGATGGTGTGGGCGCAAAAGGAAATGTCGCGGGGGGTTTCGCTGACCTCCAGGCCCAGCCGGCTCTTGAACCACTGACGATGGTCGTCCACCAGCGAGATCAGGGCGATGGGCGTGTTGCAGATATCCGCGGCCAGGTGGGTGAAATCGTTGAAGGCCGACTCATCTGGCGTGTCGAGGATCTCGTAGCGCAGCAGCGCGGCGAGGCGGGACAGTTCGCGGGAAGGCGGCGGCGCCGGCGCTCTGGGCTCCATGCTAGCTGACCTGCTTCGCTGAGGTTGGGAAGGCCATTGATTGCTACTCGCTGCCGGCATCCCAGATCGCCTGGATCTGGCCGGGCAGGCGCATCGGGTCGAATGGTTTGATGATCACGTCGCGGGCGCCAAGTTTGCGCAGATGGTCGATTTCGCCTGGCTGCACCTTTGCGGTCATGAAGGCGACCGGCACCTCTGTCAGGTCGATGCGCTCGGCCAGCCTGAGCAGTGTCTCAGGCCCGCCCATCCCCGGCATCATGACATCCAGCAGGATGAAGTGCGGAGCGAACCCCTGGAC
Source organism: Stutzerimonas sp. C6.4V (assembly GCF_058536345.1). Taxonomy (NCBI): domain Bacteria; kingdom Pseudomonadati; phylum Pseudomonadota; class Gammaproteobacteria; order Pseudomonadales; family Pseudomonadaceae; genus Stutzerimonas; species Stutzerimonas sp. C6.4V. Next base: position 501,475 of record NZ_JBZUBM010000002.1, on the reverse strand, counting down.
CTCCTCCAACGCCTGCTGGCCGGATGAGCACGACAGCACCTGGTAGCCGCCGATGGCTTCCAGCGCGAGTTTGGCCACCGCTTGAATGGACGGATCGTCCTCGACGTGAAGTATCCGTTTCAGCTCGGTCATGGGGTGTCTCCGTCGGCCAATGCACGCTGCGATCGATCAGGCAGGCAGTTTGCCAGCTTGTCAGCCGGCTGGCCCGGCACTTTTTCAAGATAGACCTTCATCACCCCTCGCGAGCAGGCAATTCGAACCAGAAGCAGGCGCCCAGCCCCGGTTCGGAGTCGAAACCGATGCCCCCGTGCATGCGCTCGACCAGCTCCTTGCTGATCGCCAGACCAAGGCCGGTGCCGCCCTTGTGGCGGGTATCGGAGGAGTCGGCCTGGGAAAACTTCTGGAAAATCCGCTGGCGAAACGCTTGCGGGATGCCCGGGCCACGGTCGCGGACGCTGACGCGCACCTGATCGCCCCGGCGGCAGCTGCTGAGGATGACGGCCTCGCCGGCCGGCGAGAATTTCGCTGCGTTGGATAGCAGATTGGCCAGTACCTGCTGCAGGCGATGCTCATCGACCCGCACCTGGACGGCCACCTGCTCGCCCAGTTCGAAGCGCACTCGATATTTGTCGGCGTATCCCTGGTTTGCACGAAGCGCGTCTTCGAGCAACGGCAGCAGAGGCTGGACGCGCAGACGGAAGGCCATCTTGCCGGCGATCAGTCTTTCCATGTCCAGCAGATCGTCGATCAGCAGGCCCAGGCGCTGGCTGTTCTGGTGCGCAATATCGAGCATCTGCCCGATCGCCGGCGGCACCTCGCCGGTAGCTCCACCGGTAATCAGTCCCAGCGCCCCGGAAATCGATGTCAGTGGCGTACGCAGCTCATGGCTGACGATGGAGACGAATTCGCTTTTCATCTGTTCGATGCGCTTGCGCTCGGTGATGTCGCGCACCAGGCCGATGAACTTGCGTTCGCCGCGGTGGCTGATTTCCGACACGCGCAGTTCGATGGTGAAGCGTTCGCCGCTTCGGTGTACGGCCTGCAGTTCACGGTTCTGCTCCAGGCTGCGGGCAACGCCGCGCCGGGCATAGGCCTCCAGGTAGTCATCATGTGCAGCGCGGTGGGGTTCGGGCATGAGCATCGACAGGTTGCGCCCGAGCACTTCCTCTTCGCGGTAGCCAAAGGTCCGCTCGGCGGCATGGTTGAAGGTTTCGATCAGGCCCTGCTGGTTGATGATGATGATCGCGTCGGCGACATTGGCGATCAGCAGACGCACATAGCGTTCGCGCTCGACAGCCTCCCGCTCGGCGAGGGTGCGGGCGGTAATGTCCCATATGAATCCGTCGTACCACTGCAACCGGCCGTGCTCGTCGCGTAGCGCACGGCCGATTTCCTGTACCCATAGCGTTTCGCCGTGGGCGTCGATCAGCCGGTAGGTGCGCTCGAACTGATCCGCGCCGTCGCCCTGCAGGCAGGCCTGGTCGTCCGGGTGGATCAGGCTGCAGTACGGGCGTGTGCCGGGTGCAACGAAGTCGCTGGCCGGGTAGCCCGTCAGACGCTCGATGCCGTCGCTGAGGTAGCCGATGGTGCGTTCGGGGTCGTTGCCACGCCGGTAGACGGCGCCCGGCAGGTTGCTGACCATGCTGCGGAATCGGCTTTCGCTTTCACCCAGCGCAATAGCCGTGCTCATCAGTGGCGTGATGTCGGCAATGAACCCGTGCCACAGGATGGAGCCGTCACGCAGCCGCTCGGCGGTTGCGCGTACCTCGACCCAGATCAGGCCCTTGTGCCGGTGATTGATCCGGTAGCGTGTCGAACCGCTGCCCAGGTTCGCTGCCGAGCGATCGATTGCCTCTCGCAGGTTCGGGCGGTCTGGGTCGTACACCGCGGCAAAGGCAATGGTCGCATCGTCGATGAGCTGCTCGGGATTGATCCCATACAGCTCGCGTGATCCTTCGCTGGCGTAGAGAAAGCTGTAGGCGCCGTCCGGCGATCGTTTGAGCTGGTAGACCATCCCGGGCAGCAGGCTGGCGATTTTCTGGCCCCGTTCGAGCAGGCGCTTGCGATGGCGCGCCTGCTGCATCGAACGAACACGATGGATGCGCTGGACTATGCCGCGGCGTTGCAGCAGGTAGGCCAGTATCAGCAACAGCACTTCGGCCGTCAGCCAGGCCAGCCCCCATTTGGCCAGCATCCGCCGCTCAGCCAGGCGCTGCTCATCCAGTGCCAGGGTGATGTCGCGCCAGACCAGCGCAACGGCCATAGGCGCATGCGCAGGACGGTGGTCGGCCCTGGCATCGTGCAGCGGGATCTGGTTGAGCAGAAAGCTGTGCCCGGCCGATTCGAGCAGGCGCAAGGCCTGGCCGGATTCAGGCGGTGGCAGCGATTGCTGCTGCGCCCATTGCAGGATCTGCGGCGCCGAGTGGGTGTGAAGCAGCCAGCCGGGCAGCCCCTGCAGCTCGATGCCCACCGGACGCTCCCAGAGCATCTCCTCGAGCGCATCGCGATTGACCAGCAGGCCCAGCCCGGCATTGAGCTGGCTGCCCAGTTCGTCCAGGTCCGGAAGAATGCCGAATCCGACCTCGAGCGCGCCGATCACTTCGCTTTCGGCGCTGCTGCTGGCGCGGATGGGCACGATGGCCCGGTTGCCTGCACTGTGCTGGCCCACATCCAGCCCGGAGACGCTTTGGCCGTGGTTCAGCGCCTTGTACAGCAGCGGCCGGCTATCAGCGACCGCATCACCATAGGCGTCAGGAGCATGCATGCGCAGCAGTGTGACGCCGGCTTTGCCCAGGTACAGCTGCAGCTGCAGGGCACCATGAGCCTGCATGGTGGTCCAGGTCGGGGTGAGCGAGCTGACCAGTCGCTGGCGGATCAGGCTCAGCCGGGGGCCGTCCCACTGGGCCCCGGCCCGCACGGCGCGGTCTGCCTGGCGGACCAGCCGAAGGGTGTCCGGGCTGGCGCCCAGGGTACTGGCGATCAGCCGTGCCTGCTCTTCCAGCCCCTGCTGGGCGCTGCGCAGGGCCAGGACCTGAAGCTCGCCCTGTTGCTCGGTCTGCAGTCGCCAGACGGCATCGCGTGCCTGACGGTCCTTCAATGCAAGGCCGCCGAACAGCAGGACAAGAAGCAGGCTGCCAATGCCAAGAATCCAGTGGGGGACGGTGGCGCGAGAGTGGGTTTTCATCAGGTTACGGACACCATGCTGCCTTGGCTTACAACGTTGTGCTTTGCAGGCCGGTGGTTCCGGCAGTTCCCACGAGAGGGCAGAGCGGGTAATGGCCCAATGATATAGATCGGGCCGGTGTTGAGGTTGCTTGGGTATCGGCCGTGCAGGGTATTTCTGTCAGACCCTGAAACGAAAAAGAAACCAAGAACGACAGACGGCGGCGTATCAGACCGGCAGAGGTAGATAATGCCATCAGGTCCGCATCTGCGGACCGGGACTCTACACCGCGAGGCAGCGACACTATGTGGTACACCGGTTTCCTAGACCTTTCCGCCTGGCAAGTGGTCCTGGCCACACTGCTTCTGACCCATGTCACCATCGTTGCGGTTACCGTCTATCTCCATCGTTATTCGGCGCATCGTTCGCTCGATCTCAACGGTGGCCTCAAACACTTTTTCCGCTTCTGGCTGTGGCTGACCACGGCGATGAACACCCGTGAGTGGACCGCCATCCATCGCAAGCACCACGCCAAGTGCGAAACGCCCGAAGACCCGCACAGCCCGGTGCAGAAAGGCCTGGGAACGGTGCTGCGGCGCGGCGCCGAGCTGTATATGGAGGAAGCCAGGAACGAAGAAACCCTGCGCATCTACGGCAAGAACTGCCCGGATGACTGGATCGAACGCAACCTGTACTCACGCTTTCCCAACCTTGGCATCGTGCTCATGCTGGGCCTTGACCTGGCGCTGTTCGGCATCATCGGCCTGAGCGTCTGGGCGGTGCAGATGATCTGGATTCCGCTATGGGCTGCCGGGGTGGTGAATGGCCTGGGCCACGCGGTGGGCTACCGCAACTTCGAGTGCCGCGACGCGGCTACCAATCTGATGCCCTGGGGCATCCTCATCGGCGGTGAGGAGTTGCACAACAATCACTACACCTACCCGAACTCGGCCAAGTTGTCGGTGCGCAAGTGGGAGTTCGACATGGGTTGGGCCTGGATCAAGCTGTTCAGCCTGCTGGGGCTGGCCAGGGTGAACCGCACTGCACCCATCGCCCATCGCATTGAGGCCAAGCACCAGCTGGACATGGACAGCGCCATGGCCATTCTCAACAACCGTTTCCAGATCATGGCGCAGTACCGCAAGCAGGTGATCAAGCCATTGGTGCAGCTGGAGCTGCAGCGCGCCGATGCCTCGGTGCGCCATCAGTTTCACCGCGCCAAGGGCCTGCTGTCCCGCGAGCCGAGCCTGCTGCAGCAGGATCAGCAGGCGCGCATAGCAGTGATACTCGAGCAGAGCCAGTCGCTGCGGGTGATCTACGAACAACGCCTGGCGCTGCAGCAGATCTGGACGCGCACCAGCGCCAACGGTCACGAGATGCTGGCGGCAATCAAGCAATGGGTGCAGGACGCCGAGGCCAGCGGTATCCAGTCCCTGCGGGAGTTTGCCGACCAGCTGAAAACCTATTCGCTCAGGCCGGCTGTCGCCCATGCCTGACCTTTGATCGGCGTGGCCGTCTGCCGGAGCGCCGTTCGGAACTTTGCCTATCTGGCACTCTCTGAACAGCATTCTTGTGCCATTGCGGCAGTTACCCTGCGGTCTTCCGCCGGTGCCTGACGCCATTTTCGGAACGCCGGTATGAATCTGTTGAAACAGCGAAGCGAAACGGGAGGCGGCATCCTTCCGCCGACCGAGGCGCAAACCCTCCTGGCCCTGATGCACGCCCGCGCCGAAGTCGAACGACTGAGCGAGCGCGAGCAGCTGTTCAGCACGCTGATGGGTGCCGTCAATGCGGTGCTCTGGGCATTCGACTGGCAGGCGCAGCAGATGATTTATGTCAGCCCCGCCTACGAGCAGATCTTTGGTCGATCGGCAGCCCTGCTGCTGTCGGACTTCGGCGAGTGGCGCAACAGCATCTACCCCGACGATGTGGAATACGCACAGAAAAGCATGCTCGATGTCCTCGACAAGGGCGCTGTCGAGGAGCGCGAGTACCGCATCATCCGTGCGGACGGCCAGCTGCGCTGGCTTAGCGACAAGTGCTTTATCGCGCGCAACGCCGATGGCACCCAGGGCCCTATCATTGTCGGCATCGCCGAGGACATCACTGAAAAGAAGCAGCTGGAAGGTGAATTGCAGCGCCTGGCGACCATCGATGTCCTGACGCAGAGCAGCAACCGCCGGCACTTTTTCGAGTGTGCCCAGCGTGAATTCGAGCTGGCCCGGCAGTACGCCACGCCGTTGGCGTGCCAGTTGCTGGACATCGACGACTTCAAGCGAATCAATGACACCCATGGTCACCAGATGGGCGACCAGGTCCTGCAGCGCGTCGCCCAGTGTGGCTCTTCGGTGCTGCGTCGGGGTGATTTGTTCGGCCGCATCGGCGGCGAGGAATTCGCCTTGCTACTGCCCGGCTGTCAGCCTGACCTGGCTGAACAGATCGCCGAACGGTTGCAGCGCGAGATCCAGCGGCTGGTCTTTACCAGCGCAGACGGCCAGCGCTTCGGCGTGACGGTCAGCCTGGGCCTGACCTACCTGCGCGCCAGCGACCCGGATCTCAGCACCCTGTTCGCGCGTGCGGACGCTGCGATGTACACCGCCAAGCGCCTGGGCAAGAACCAGGTAATCGTTGCCTGACCACCGCCATCCATAACCGCGGGCAGCCGCGGCGCAGCCCTTCGGCCACCGCGGTTTCAGCTTGCCTGGCGTGCGGCAGGCTCAGCCCTTGTGGGTCAGCGTGGGGATTGGCTGCTGCTGGGTGATGCAGTGGATATTGCCGCCGCCCAGCAGGATCTCCCGGCCTGGCACCATCACCACCTGATGCTGCGGGAACAGTCGGCTGAGGATGGCCTCGGCTTCGCTATCCAGGGGGTCGCCGAAGGCAGGGGCGATAATGCCACCATTGACGATGAGGAAATTCACGTAGCTACCGGCCAGGCGAATGGATGGGTCGCGCGGCTGGCTGCCCGCCAGTGGTACGACGCCGGCACATTCCTCCTCGGTGGCATGCAGCGGCCCGGGGATTGGCATCTTGTGGACTGTCAGGGGCCGGTCCCAGGCATCGGTCGCCGTTTCGAGCACCCTCAAGGCGGCCTGGCAGCGTTCGTAGTTGGGGTCGTCGCGGTCGTCGGTCCAGGCCAGCAGGACCTCGCCGGGCCGTACGAAGCAGCAGAAATTGTCGACGTGGCCATCGGTTTCGTCGTTGTAGAGCCCGTGCGGTAACCAGATGACCTTGTCGATGGACAGATAGTCGGCCAGCTGGCGCTCGATGTCCTCGCGTGACAGATGCGGATTGCGGTTGCGATTGAGCAGGCATTCCTCGGTGGTGATGAGGGTGCCTTCGCCGTCGACATGAATGGAGCCGCCTTCCAGCACGAAGCCTTCGGTGCGGTAGCGGTCGCAGCGTTCGATTTCGAGGATCTTCTGGGCCACTTCGTCATCACGCTGCCATTCGCCGTAAAGCCCGCCATCCAGGCCGCCCCAGGCATTGAACGTCCAGTCGACGCCGCGCACGCCGCCCTTGCCATTGATCAGGAAGGTCGGCCCGGTGTCGCGCACCCAGGCGTCATCGGTGCTGATTTCCACCAGACGGATGCGCGGATTGTCCAGCTGCGCCCGCGCCGTCTGGTAGTGCTCGGCAGCGGCGCAGACGGTGACGGGTTCGAAGCGGGCGATGGCGTTGGCCACTGCCGCGAATGCCGCCTGGGCCGGTGTCGCCTGTTCCCGCCAGTTATCCGGGCGCTGCGGCCAGACCATCCAGGTCTGGCTATGCGGCGCCCATTCGGCAGGCATATGGAAGTCGTCGGCACGCGGGGTGGTGGTCAGGGTGGTCATCGTTATTCCTGCAAAGGGACAGCGTTTTTCAGGGCCGGGAAGCGAGCGAAGATTCATCAATGGCGAGCATCTGACCACGGCAAGCGGAATTCAATCGCAATGGGTCCTTGGCCTGCATCGTCACGATTGGCTTCGGCAAAGGCGGTTGAGCGTGGATCAGCCATGCTCCTGTGCGAGCGGCAGCAGTTTAAACCAGAGCGTTCTCAATGCGTTGCGGATGAGGGCGTATTGCCGTCCATTGCCTGCGCCTTACCCCGAGGCGCCCTTGTGTCAGACAGGCCCAGGATGCTGCTACGTCGAGCCTTGCACTGCATTTCTGACGTACGCTGCAATATTCTTTCTGTGCGTATCGGGCGCTGGGCTGGTCGAAGGGTCATGTCAGGCCACAGAATCGGGCCTGATTTCGGAAGCTGCAGGAGAAGCGTTGCGTTGACGACCGAACCTTATATGACCGCTACCGCCGACTGTGCCCAGGAGCCGATTCACCTTCCCGGGACGATCCAACCCCATGGTGTGCTGCTGGGTTGCACCTTGCCGGACTGGACCATCACCCACGTCTCGGCCAACGTTTCGAGTGTTCTCGACGGGACTGACCCTGAAGTCCTCCTAGGGCAGTTGCTTGAGCGTGTACTACCACTCGAAACCGTCCACGCGATCCGCAATCAGCTGCAGACAGCAATGTTGTCCGGTACTGCCGAGCGCCTGGATTGCCTTGCGCTCGACAATGGACCGCGGCGGTACGACCTGACCGTGCATATAGCCAGCGGGCTGGCAGTGATCGAGGCGGCGCCGAGTGTACAGGGGGCGGGCGCCAACGGTGTCGTCCTGTTACGTGGCCTGGTGGGCAGGCTGCGGCGCATGCCGACCGTAACGCGGCTGCTCACGCTTGCCGCCCAGCAGTTCCGCGCCGTGACCGGCTATGACCGGGTCATGATCTATCGTTTTCTGCATGATGACTCGGGCGAGGTGGTAGCCGAGGCGGTGCGGCCGGGCACCGATTCCTATCTGGGCCTGCGCTATCCGGCCAGTGACATCCCTGCACAGGCTCGCGCGCTCTACCGACGTCAGCCGCTGCGGCTGATTCCTGACGTCCATTACGTGCCGGTGCCGGTACTGCCCGGGCGCGGCCCTGACGGGCTGCCGCTCGATCTCAGCCTGGCGGCCCTGCGCAGCGTCTCGCCAGTACATATCCAGTACCTGCGAAACATGAACGTCCGCGCCACGCTGACAGTGAGTCTGATGCGCGGTGATCAGCTCTGGGGCCTGATCGCCTGTCATCACGGCGAGCCGCACTACCTCAGCGGTGCACTGTGCTCGGCGGCAGAACTGTTCGGACAGATGCTGTCCCTGCAGATCGAAGTGCGCGAGCAGCAGCTGGAGCAGCAGCGTCTGTCCGATGCGCAGGACGCGCACGATCGTTTGCTGGCGGCCATGTCGCCCCGGGACACGGTATTCGAGGACCTGAACCGTTACGCCGACATGCTCAACAGCATGATCGCCTGTGACGGCCTTGCGGTCTGGTCGAACGGGCGGCTCAGCGGGCAGGGCGTGCTGCCACCCGAGGAGGCAATCACCGAACTGATCGCCTTCCTGGGCCAGGCGGCGGCTGATCGCATCTTTGCCACCGCATCGCTTGCCGAACATATCGCGCCGGCCTCCCGTTTTGCCGATCGAGCCAGCGGTGTGCTGGCGATCCCCATTTCCCGAGCGGCGCAGGATTACCTGCTGTTCTTTCGACGCGAGGAGATCCAGACCGTGACCTGGGGAGGCAACCCGGACAAGGCGCTGCTGCGCGACCCGGCGACCGGGCAGCTGCATCCCCGTAACAGCTTCGAGGCCTGGCGTGAAACCGTACGGGGCCGCGCCAAACCCTGGACGGCCAGCGAGCGGCGAATCGCCGAAACCCTGCGCGTGGCCTTGCTGGAGGTCGTACTGCGCCGCTCGGAACTCATCGCCAGCGAACGTCAGCAGGCGCAGGAGAGCCAGTCGCTGCTCATCGCCGAGCTCAACCATCGGGTCAAGAATGTGCTGAGTCTGGTGCTCGCCACGACGCGCCAGAGTGCCCAGCAGGCGACTTCTGTCGAAGGGTTTACAACAGAAGTGGAGCGGCGCATCCAGGCGCTCGCCAGCGCCCATGATCAGATCAACGCACCCAGCGGTGCCTCGACCCAGCTACGTGCGCTGCTCGAATCCGAAGCACTGGCGTGGAACGGCGGGGGTGAGCTCGATGAGCGCATCCAGCTGACGGGCGACGCCGTCCTGCTGGACGTGCGCGGCTACCAGACCCTCGCGCTGGTGTTCCACGAAATGATGACCAACGCGGCGAAATACGGGGCCCTGAGCGTACCGGGCGGGCAGCTGGCAGTGAGTTGGCGGCTGGTCGAGGGGTCCGGGCTGGAAGTCGAGTGGAACGAGAGCGGTGGGCCGGAAGTGCAACCGCCGACCCGCCGTGGCTTTGGCAGCATCGTCACCGAGCGCACCATTCCCTTCGAACTGCAGGGCGAAGCCAGGGTCGAGTACCGCCCCGAAGGGCTGTTCGCCTTCTTTCACGTGCCCCCCGAACACGTCTGGGCCGGGCAGGATCAACCGCGCCGCCCCGGGGCAGCCAAGGCGCATTCCCCGAGCTCGATCGCCGGCCTGCGCCTGTTGCTGGTGGAGGACAGCATGATGATTGCCCTCGATGCACAGACCATGCTCGAGGACGCAGGGGTGCAGGTGGAGATTGCCGGCTCGCTTGAAGATGCCCGGCGCGCATTACGGCTCGACCGCTTCGATCTGGTCGTGCTGGATGTGAATCTGGCCGGCGAAACCAGCCTGGGCATCGCCGCTGAACTCGAGGCCGCGCAGCATCCTTTCCTGTTCGCCACCGGCTATGGCGCCCGCACGGCCATTCCCGAGCGATTCGACCGGGTGCCGGTGGTGACCAAGCCCTATAACCTCAGCGCCCTGGCCTTTGCCATCGGCCAGTTGCAGGCCAGCCACCATGCGGGTGGGACAGTGAGACCGGGGACGTCGGGGCCGGAACCTGCTTCTTTCTGAAATTGCGCCCGGCACTGGCGCAGCCTATGGCTGCCGTCCGTGTTCAGCGGGCGCTGCGTCGCCCCGCAGCGGTGCGGGGCGGAGCGTCAGACGGTATGCAGGTACCAGTTGTATTCCAGGTCGGAGATCGAGTGTTCGAACTCTGCCAGCTCGCTTTCCTTGCAGGCTACGAAGATGTCGATGTAGGTCGAGTCGATGTAGCGCGCCATGATTTCGCTGTCGTCCAGCTCGCGCAGGGCATCGCGCAGGTTGGTCGGCAGGCTCTGCTCCACCTGCTCATAGGAGTTGCCTTCGATGGGCTCGTCCGGTGCGATCTTGTTGGTCAATCCGTGATGGATTCCGGCCAGTACGCCAGCCAGTAGCAGATAGGGGTTGGCATCGGCACCCGCTACGCGATGCTCGATGCGTACGGCGTCCGGGCTGTCGGTGGGGACGCGCAGCGCGACGGTGCGGTTATCCAGGCCCCAGCAGGGTGCGTTGGGCACGTAGAACTGAGCGCCGAAACGGCGATAGGAGTTGACGTTGGGGCAGAGGAAGGCCATCGACGCTGCCATGGTCTGCTGAATGCCGCCGATGGCGTGCCGCAGCGTTTCGCTTTCCAGCGGGTTGTCGGTGGCGAAGATGTTGTTGCCGTTCTTGTCCAGCAGCGAAATGTGCACATGCAGCCCGTTGCCTGCCTGGCCCGGGTAGGGCTTGGCCATGAAGGTGCTGTCCATTTCATGGTCGTAGGCGATGTTCTTGATCAGGCGTTTGAGCAGGACGGCATAGTCGCAGGCCTTGATCGGGTCAGCGACGTGATGGAGGTTGACCTCGAATTGCGCCGGGGCGCTTTCCTTGACGATGGCATCGGCGGGAATGCCCTGTTCCTTGGCGCCTTCGAGAATGTCCTGGAGACAATCGACGTATTCATCGAGATCGTCGATCAGGTAAACCTGTGTCGAATGCGGGCGCTTGCCCGAAATCGGTGAGCGCGGCGGCTGCGGACGACCGTTCACGTTCTCCTGGTCGATCAGGTAGAACTCCAGCTCGAACGCGGCGCAGATGGTCAGCCCCAGCTCATCGAACTTGCTCACCACCTGGCGCAGCACTTCCCGGGGATCGGCGAAGAACGGCGAACCGTCGCGCTCGTGCATGGTCATCAGCAGCTGCGCGGTAGGGCGCTTCTGCCAGGGTTCGTTGCTCAGGGTATTGGGAATCGGGAAGCAGGTCCGGTCGGAATCACCGATGTCCATGCCCAGGCCAGTGCTCTCCACGGTGATGCCATTGATGTCGAGGGCGAACAGCGAGGCCGGCAGGTTGATGCCTTTTTCATACACCTTGTGCAGGCTGGCGCGTTCGATGCGCTTGCCACGAACGACACCGTTCATGTCAGCGATCAACAGGTCGACGTACTGGACCTCCGGGTGTTCCTTGAGAAATGCGTTCGCTTCGTTGAGCTGAACGGCACGCGGCGGCGGAAGCATGATGAAGCACCTTAATTGTTAAAAATTTCAATCATCAAACAGCGTGTCTTGGAGTCAATCGAAAAGCCTTGTCGCTGTCAATAGCGCCCCGAAATGCCCCATCGAGGCCCACATTGGGCGGTTTTGGGGCGATCAGCGAAAAATTCGCCCTGCGTTGATGGCGCTTTCGGAAGCGGGATCGCTCGGCTATTGTCTATAAAAATGAACAAGACTACTCTGCGACGAGCCCCATCCGAAAAGACGAGTATCCCATGCCTCGCGTGCCATTGATCGGCGTTTCGGCCTGTACCAGGCAGATCGGCCACCACAGTTTCCATATTGCCGGGGACAAATACCTGCGGGCGGCAGCCATCGCCGGCCTGCCGCTGGTCATCCCCGCGCTCGGCGACCTCATCGACCCTGCCGCCCTGCTAGATAGCGTAGACGGCCTGCTGTTTACCGGCTCGCCATCGAACGTCGAGCCTCATCATTACAGTGGCCCGGCCAGCGCCGAAGGCACGCTTCATGACCCGTCACGTGATCGCCTGACGCTGCCGCTCATTCGTGCAGCAGTCGATGCCGGCATTCCGATCTTCGGGGTTTGCCGTGGCTTCCAGGAGATGAACGTCGCTTTCGGCGGTAGCCTGCACCAGAAGGTGCATGAGGCCGGACCCTATGCCGATCACCGTGAGCGCGCCGAGGATCCGGTGGAAGTGCAGTACGGTCTCAGCCATCCTCTGCATGTCCAACCGGGCGGATTGCTGGAGCGTCTCGGGCTACCGGCGCAGATAGAGGTCAACTCGGTGCATGGGCAGGGCGTCGAGCGACTCGGTGAGGGCTTGCGCATCGAGGCGCTTGCACCCGATGGGCTGATTGAAGCGTTTTCCGTCGAAGATGCGCGAAGCTTCGCGCTCGGCGTGCAGTGGCATCCAGAATGGAAGGTGCATGAGCATCCTTATTACCTGGCGTTGTTCGAAGGCTTTGCCCGCGCTTGCCGGGAACGCGCGGGACGGCGCTGAGCGCGGGCCGGCACGGCGCTCGTTTCATTACTCTCTGAGGTCGATATGTCCAGCAAGCTCGACCAGCTCACCGGCTGGCTGAAAGAACGCAAGATTACCGAGGTCGAATGCCTGATCAGCGACCTGACCGGCATCGCCCGCGGCAAGATTTCACCCACCAACAAATTTCTCGACGAGAAGGGCATGCGCCTGCCGGAAAGCGTACTGCTGCAGACCGTCACTGGCGACTACGTCGAGGATGACATCTATTACGAATTGCTCGACCCGGCGGACATCGACATGTTCTGCCGGCCCGACCCGGACGCCGTATTCCTGGTGCCCTGGGCCATCGAGCCCACCGCCCAGGTGATCCACGACACCTACGACAAGATGGGCAACCCCATCGAGATCTCCCCCCGCAACATTCTCAAGCGCGTGCTGAAGATGTACGCCGACAAGGGTTGGCAGCCCATCGTCGCGCCGGAGATGGAGTTCTACCTGACCAAGCGCTGCGAAGACCCGGATCTGCCGTTCCAGCCGCCGATCGGCCGCTCGGGTCGCCAGGAGACGGGCCGGCAATCGTTCTCCATCGACGCCGCCAACGAGTTCGACCCGCTGTTCGAGGACATGTACGACTGGTGCGAAGCCCAGGGGCTGGATCTGGACACCCTGATCCACGAGGAAGGCACCGCGCAGATGGAAATCAACTTCCGTCATGGCGAGGCGCTGCACCTGGCCGACCAGATCCTGGTGTTCAAGCGCACCATGCGCGAGGCGGCGCTCAAGCACAACGTGGCGGCCACCTTCATGGCCAAGCCCATGACCGGCGAGCCGGGCAGTGCCATGCACCTGCACCAGAGCGTCGTGGACCTGGAAACCGGGCGCAACATCTTTTCCAACAGCGACGGCACCATGAGCCAGCTGTTCCTCCACCACGTCGGCGGCCTGCAGAAGTACATCCCGGAGCTGTTGCCGCTGTTCGCGCCGAACGTCAACTCGTTCCGCCGCTTCCTGCCCGATACCTCGGCGCCGGTCAACGTCGAATGGGGCGAAGAGAACCGTACCGTCGGCCTGCGAGTGCCGGATTCCGATCCGCAGAATCGTCGCGTCGAGAACCGCCTGCCAGGCGCCGATGCCAATCCTTATCTGGCCATCGCCGCCAGTCTGCTGTGCGGCTACATCGGCATGGTCGAAGAGCTGACACCGAGCCAGCCGGTCAAGGGCCGCGGCTATGAGCGCCGCAATCTGCGCCTGCCACTGACGCTTGAGGCAGCCCTGGAGCGGATGGAGAACTGCCGAACGCTGGAGAAGTACCTGAGCCCCAAGTTCGTCACCGGCTACGTAGCGGTCAAGCGCGCCGAGCAGGAAAACTACCACCGGGTCATCAGCTCCTGGGAGCGGGAGTTTCTGATGCTCTCGGTGTAAAGCGGTCGTAGGGTGGATGACGCTTTTTTCATCCACCATGGCTCCGTTCGGTGGATCGATGAAGCGTGATCCACGTTGCTGGAAGACCAAAGCTTCAGGCTTCTGGCTTCAAGCTCCAGAACTTTAAAAGAGGTGATTGATGAGCGAATCGCAAACCCTGCAATGGCAAGCCCTGAGCCGCGACCACCACTTGCCGCCGTTCACCGATTTCAAGGCGCTCAATGCCAAGGGCACGCGCATCATCACCCGTGGCGAGGGTGTGTATCTCTGGGACAGCGAAGGCCACAAGATCCTGGATGCCATGGCCGGGCTCTGGTGCGTCAATCTCGGCTATGGCCGCGAAGAGCTGGTCGAGGCGGCGACAAAGCAGATGCGCGAGCTGCCCTACTACAACCTCTTTTTCCAGACCGCCCACCCCCCGGCACTCGCTTTGGCCAAGGCCATCGCCGAGATCGCGCCGGAAGGGATGAACCATGTGTTCTTTACCGGTTCCGGCTCGGAGGCCAACGACACCGTGCTGCGCATGGTGCGCCACTATTGGGCGATCAAGGGCAAGCCGCAGAAGAAAGTGGTCATCGGGCGCTGGAACGGCTATCACGGCTCGACCATCGCCGGCGCCAGTCTCGGTGGCATGAAGGCGATGCACGAGCAGGGCGACGGGCCAATTCCAGGTATCGAGCACATCGATCAACCCTACTGGTTCGGCGAGGGCGGTGATCTGGACCCGGAAGAGTTCGGCGTTCGGGTCGCAGAACAGCTGGAGCAGAAAATCCTGGAGGTCGGTGAGGACAAGGTCGCCGCCTTTATCGCCGAGCCGATCCAGGGTGCTGGCGGCGTGATCATTCCGCCAGACAGCTACTGGCCGAAGATTCGCGAAATCCTTGCGCGATACGAGATTCTCTTTATCGCCGATGAGGTCATCTGTGGCTTTGGTCGCACCGGAGAGTGGTTTGGTAGCGATCACTACGCTAATGCGCCTGATCTGATGCCGATCGCCAAGGGCCTCACTTCTGGCTACCTGCCCATGGGCGGCGTGGTGGTACGCGACGAAGTGGTGCACACGCTAAACGAAGGTGGCGAGTTCTATCACGGCTTCACCTATTCGGGGCATCCGGTGGCGGCTGCGGTAGCGCTGGAAAACATCCGCATCCTGCGCGAGGAAAAGATCATCGAGCGGGTCAAGACGAAGACGGCACCTTATTTGCAGTCTCGCTGGCAGGAATTGGTCGAGCACCCGCTGGTAGGCGAGGCCCGTGGCGTCGGTATGCTGGGTGCGCTGGAACTGGTAAAGAACAAGAAGACTCGTGAACGTTTCGCTGATCCCGGTGTGGGCATGCTCTGTCGCGAACACTGCTTCCGCAACGGCCTGGTGATGCGTGCGGTAGGCGACACCATGATCATTTCGCCACCGCTGGTGATCAACGAAGAGCAGATCGACGAGCTGATAGGCAAGGTTCGGCTGTGTCTCGATGCCACTGCCAGCGATGCCCTGGGCTGACGGAAAGGCGTCTGGGCTGTTGAAAAACAACCGTCGACCTTGCCAGACTGCGCGCGTGCCGAGGCCTGACCCTCAAGGGGATGGCGATGCCGGCACGGCCTCGGCCAGTTAAGAAAATTCAGGGCAGGCGGCGCTTTTTCTCGACCTGTTCCAAGCCCCGATACCAACGATGACAACAGGAGCTGCACGGATGAAACCCTTTGCCAAGACCCTACTTGCGATGACGTTGGCCGGCGCGGTTGCCGGCGCTGCGCAGGCTGAAGACAAGGTGCTGCACGTCTACAACTGGTCCGACTACATCGCCGAAGACACCCTGGACAACTTCACCAAGGAAACCGGCATCAAGGTCGTCTACGACGTATTCGACAGCAACGAAGTGCTGGAAGCCAAGCTGCTGGCGGGCAGCTCCGGCTATGACGTGGTGGTGCCATCCAACCCGTTCCTGGCCAAACAGATCAAGGCCGGCGTGTTCCAGAAGCTCGACAAGAGCAAGCTGCCGAACTGGGAAAACCTCGACAAGGATCTGCTCAAGGCCCTGCAGCCGAGCGACCCGGACAACCAGTACGCAGTGCCGTACATGTGGGGAACCATCGGCATCGGTTACAACCCGGAAAAGGTCAAGGCCGCGCTGGGTGAAGACGCGCCGGTGGACTCCTGGGATCTGGTGTTCAAGCCGGAAAACATGGAAAAGTTGAAATCCTGCGGCGTCTCGTTGCTCGATTCACCGACCGAAATCCTGCCCGCTGCGCTGCATTACCTTGGCTACAAGCCAGACACCACCAAGTCTGACGAGATCAAGAAGGCTGAGGATCTGTTCATGCAGATTCGCCCGAACGTCGCCTACTTCCACTCCTCGAAGTACATCTCGGATCTGGCCAACGGCAACGTCTGTGTCGCCATCGGCTATTCCGGTGACATCTACCAGGCCAAGGCGCGTGCCGAAGAGGCCGGCAATCAGGTCCAGGTCAAGTACAACATTCCCAAGGAAGGCGCAGGTACCTTCTTCGACATGCTGGCCATACCAGCCGATGCGAAGAATGTGGACAGCGCCCATGTCTTCCTCAATTACCTGATGAAGCCGGACGTGATGGCCGCCATCACCAATTATGTACAGTTCCCCAACGGCAATGCCGCGGCCACGCCGCTGGTGGATGAAGCCATCCGCACCGACCCGGGCGTCTACCCGAGCCAGGCCGTGCTGCAGAAGCTCTACACCTTCCCGGACCTCGATCCCAAGACCCAGCGGACCATGACTCGCAGCTGGACCAAGATCAAATCCGGCCGTTGACGCACCAGCCGACTCGCCAGATACCGTTGCCTGCGCGAGTCGGCACCAGCCCGAGGAGGCCTGCAGGGCTTCCACCGTACACGTCGGTATCCTTCGTCATCTCATGCCAGTTGATTTTTAGAGGTTTTTCCCATAAATAGCCCGCCTTTCGTCCGCTGATCGCGCGGCCTGAACAAGAGGACACTCCCATGCGTTCGACATTGAAGTCGCTTCTTATCGCCGCCACGGTCAGCGGCGCTGCATCCGCTCAGGCTGCCACGGTGCACATCTACAACTGGTCCGACTATATCGGCGAGACGACGCTGGAAGAGTTCGAGAACGAGACAGGCATCAAGCCCGTCTATGACGTCTTCGATTCCAACGAAACCCTGGAAGGCAAGCCGCTCGCCGGTCGTACCGGCTATGACGTGGTGGTGCCGTCCAACCATTTCCTGGGCAAGCAGATTCGTGCCGGGGCGTTCCAGAAGCTCGACAAGAGCAAGCTGCCGAATTGGGAAAACCTCGATCCTGCGTTGCTCAAGCAGCTGGAGAAGAACGACCCGGGCAATGCCTATGCCGCACCCTACCTCTGGGGGACCAATGGCATCGGTTACAACGTCGAGCAGGTGACCGCCGCGCTGGGCATCGAAAAGGTCGATTCCTGGGCTGTGCTGTTCGAGCCGGAAAACGCCAAGAAGCTTGCCGGCTGCGGCATTGCCTTCCTCGATTCGGCTGATGAAATGATCCCGGCCATGCTCAACTACCTTGGACTCGATCCCAACAGCACCAACCCGGACGACTATGCCAAGGCAGAGGCGAAACTGCTCGAAATACGCCCCTACGTGCGTTATTTCCATTCATCTAAATACGTCTCGGACCTGGCCAACGGCAACATCTGCATCGCTGCAGGCTTCTCGGGAGACGTGTTCCAGGCGGCGGCGCGTGCCGACGAAGCCGGCAAGGGGATCGACATCGCCTATACGATTCCCAAGGAGGGCGGCAATCTCTGGTTCGACATGCTCGCCATTCCCGCCGACGCACAGAACGTCGACGAGGCCCACACCTTTATCAACTACCTGCTCAAACCCGAGGTGATCGCTTCGGTCAGTGATTATGTCGGCTATGCCAATCCCAACACCAAGGCCGACGGGCTGATGGATCAGGAAGTACGTAACGACCCTTCCGTGTACCCGCCGCAGGCCGTGCTGGACCGCCTGTATGTGTCAGCGGAGCTGCCGCAGAAGATCAATCGTTTGATGACCCGTACCTGGACCAAGGTCAAGTCGGGGCAGTAAGCATGCCGGGCGAGGGCGCAGCTGATGGCTTGCTTCTCGCCCGCGCAACATGACTATTCCGGCACCGTCCGGGCCCATTTTTTCAATCGGGAGTTCGCGCATGGCCGTTGCCTCCAGCGCCTACAAAAAGGCCCTCACCGGTGAGAGCCAAAGCAAGCAGGTGCTGCTGAAGATCGACCGCGTCACCAAGAAGTTCGACGAAACAGTGGCGGTCGATGATGTCTCGCTGAGCATCCACCAGGGCGAAATCTTCGCCCTGCTTGGAGGCTCCGGCTCGGGCAAGTCCACTCTGCTGCGCATGCTGGCGGGCTTTGAGCAGCCTACCGAGGGGCGGATATTCCTCGACGGCCAGGACATCACCGAGATGCCGCCGTACGAACGGCCGATCAACATGATGTTCCAGTCCTACGCGCTGTTCCCGCATATGACCGTCGAGCAGAACATTGCCTTCGGCCTGAAGCAGGATGGCCTGTCAAAGGATGAGGTAAAGACGCGTGTCGACGAGATGCTCAATCTGGTGCAGATGAGCCAGTACGCCAAGCGCAAGCCGCATCAGTTGTCCGGCGGTCAGCGTCAGCGTGTCGCCCTGGCCCGTTCCCTGGCCAAGCGACCGAAATTGTTGCTGCTCGACGAACCCATGGGCGCGCTGGACAAGAAACTGCGCTCGCAGATGCAGCTGGAACTGGTGCAGATCATCGAGCGGGTCGGCGTGACCTGCGTGATGGTGACCCATGACCAGGAAGAGGCCATGACCATGGCCGAGCGCATCGCCATCATGCACCTGGGCTGGATCGCTCAGGTCGGCAGCCCGATGGATATCTACGAGACGCCGGCCAGCCGGCTGGTCTGTGAATTCATTGGCAACGTCAACCTGTTCGAAGGCGAGCTGATCGAGGATATGGAAGACCATGCCGTGATCGCATCGCCCGGCCTGGAAAACCCGATCTACGTGGGTCACGGCATCAGCACCCGCGCCCAGGACAAACACATCACCTACGCGATTCGGCCGGAAAAGCTGCTGATCGGCACCGAGCTGCCCGAGCTGCAACGGCCCGGCTACAACTGGGCCAAGGGCGTCGTCTATGACATCGCCTACCTGGGCGGCCATTCGGTCTATTACATACAGATGCCATCCGGCGGCATCCTGCAGGCGTTCATGGCCAACGCCGAGCGCCATGTGAAGCTGCCGACCTGGGAGGAAGAAGTGTTCGTCTACTGGTGGGATGACAGCGGCGTGGTGTTGCAGGCATGAGCCGCTCACGTCTGAACACGGGTCGCCGACTGGTCATCGGCGTGCCCTTCATATGGCTGGCGCTGTTTTTTCTGCTGCCGTTCGTGATCGTGCTGAAGATCAGCTTCGCTGAAGCAGACGTGGCGATTCCGCCATACACCGAGGTTTTCGCCTACGCCGAACAGCAGCTGCAGGTGATCATAAACCTGGGCAACTACATCTTCCTGAGTGAAGACGACCTGTATTGGGCGGCCTATGCCGGGTCGCTGAGGATTGCCTTTTTCAGCACGCTGATCTGCCTGCTCGTCGGCTATCCAATGGCCTACGCCATCGCCCGGGCGCGCAAGGATCTGCAGACCGTGCTCTTGCTGCTGATCATGATGCCGACCTGGACGGCGATCCTGATCCGCGTCTACGCCTGGATGGGCATTCTCAGCAGCAATGGGATCCTCAACGGCCTCCTGCAGGGACTGGGGCTGATCGACGAACCGCTGCGCATCCTCAACACCGATCTCGCCGTCTATATCGGTGTGGTGTATTCCTACCTGCCCTTCATGATCCTTCCGCTCTACGCCAACCTGGTGAAGCACGA
This sequence comes from Stutzerimonas sp. C6.4V, assembly GCF_058536345.1. Lineage (NCBI taxonomy): Bacteria > Pseudomonadati > Pseudomonadota > Gammaproteobacteria > Pseudomonadales > Pseudomonadaceae > Stutzerimonas > Stutzerimonas sp. C6.4V. The sequence continues at coordinate 481,692 of NZ_JBZUBM010000002.1, read as the reverse complement.
CTTCAGCCTGCTGGAGGCCGCTTCGGATCTGGGCGCGCGCAACCTCACCAGCTTCTGGAAGATCACCGTGCCTCTATCGAAGAACGGCATCATCGCCGGTTGCATGCTGGTGTTCATTCCGGTGGTGGGCGAGTTCGTGATTCCCGAGCTGCTCGGCGGGCCGGAAACGCTGATGATCGGCAAGGTGCTCTGGCAGGAGTTCTTCAATAACCGCGACTGGCCCGTGGCGTCAGCCCTCGCCGTGGTGATGCTGGCGATCCTGCTGATACCGATCATTCTCTTCAACCGCAACCAAGCCAAGGAACTGGAGGGCAAGCTATGAAGCGCTACAGCTTTTCCAACCTGATCCTGGTGCTCGGGCTGCTGTTCATCTACCTGCCGATGGTGCTGCTGGTCATCTATTCGTTCAACGCCTCGCGGCTGGTGACGGTGTGGGGTGGCTGGTCGCTGAAGTGGTATGTCGGGCTGCTGGACAACAGCCAGCTGATGGGTGCTGTCATGCGCTCGCTGGAGATCGCCCTGTACACCGCCGTTGCTGCGGTGGCGCTGGGCACCATGGCGGCTTTCGTGCTGACGCGGATTCCAAACTTCCGCGGCCGTACCCTGTTTGGCGGCCTGGTCACCGCGCCGCTGGTGATGCCCGAGGTGATTACCGGCTTGTCATTGCTGCTCCTTTTCGTGGCCATGGCGCAACTGGTGGGCTGGCCGGCACAGCGGGGCATTGTCACCATCTGGATCGCGCACACGACGTTCTGCTCGGCCTATGTTGCGGTGATCGTGATGGCGCGTCTGCGCGAGCTCGACCAGTCCATCGAGGAAGCGGCGATGGACCTGGGCGCGCGCCCCTGGAAGGTGTTCTTTCTGATCACCATGCCAATGATCGCGCCGTCTCTGGCCGCTGGCGGCATGCTGTCCTTCGCCTTGTCGCTGGATGATCTGGTCCTGGCCAGCTTCGTCTCCGGTCCGGGTGCAACGACGTTGCCTATGGAGATCTTCTCGGCAGTCCGTCTTGGGGTGAAACCGGAGATCAATGCCGTGGCCAGCCTGATCCTGCTGGTGGTGTCGCTGGCAACCTTCATCGCCTGGTACATCAGCCGGCGGGCCGAGAAGCGCCGCATGCGCGCGATGCGTCAGGCCATGGATGACAGCAATGCCAGCCCCAGTTGGCATCAGGCCATCGACAGCGGCAAGGTCATGGCGCCCCCTTCGGCACATAGCTGATCAGGCATCGTCATCGGTTCTCTGCGGGCTGCCAGTCGCAGAAACAGGCTACCGCGAGTGACTGCGTCGCGCGCACGGCACGGCCTGCCAGCAGCGCGTCGAGGACCGGCTCAACGAAACTGTTGTCGGAGCTGCAGACGGCGCCTTCGCTGTAGGGGCCGATATAGGCCAGTCGGCCCTCGGCATCCCAGATGCCGGCTGCGGGGCTTGCCGGCAGCTGCGACGCGCCGCCGAGCTCGGGGAGGGGTTGGAGTGCCGCGAGCTGCCCCGGCAATTTTCCCTTGCTTCCAGGCTTTTGCACCACATAGAACGCGACCTGCCTGCCGGCAAAGCGCTTCAGCAGCTCTTCGAGATGCTGCTGATTGCCCACGTTGCAGGGGCATCCCGGATCCCAGAAATGCACGAAGCGCACCGGGCCGGGTCCCTGCAGCTGCGCCGGCAACTGCAGCGCCTCCCCGGAGAACAGCTCGGCACGCTCGCCTTCGAAGGTTCGCAGGTAGCGCGCTTCGAACCACCAGAACGCGGCCAGCATGACGCCGCCCCAGAGCAGGGCGATCAGCGCGGCGATCAGGTATTTACGGCGTATGGACATGGCAAGACTCGTCTATGGGGGCGCCAGCTTGCCATGCCGGGCCGCAGAGCTGAATATCCTCACCGTCCCGGATACGAAAACCGACCATGTCCCTGCAGATCGATCCCGATGCTCTCCGCGCCCAGCTGGGTTCTTTGCGCAGCGGTACCAGGCTCACCAGCCATGCCCATCAGTACCAGGCCCACTACGGGCTGGACCTCTCCCATCGCGGTGACGTCCGGCGGCATCTCGGCCGCTTTACCGTGCACGGCTATGAGCTGGTGGCCCAGGCCTGGTATCCGGAGCAGCCGGTGGCGACCCTGCTGATCCTGCATGGCTACTACGACCATATGGGGCTGTACCGGCATGTCGTGGACTGGGGGCTGCAGATGGGTTTTGCAGTGCTTGGCTGCGATCTGCCAGGGCATGGCCTGTCCAGCGGACCACGGGCCAGTATCAATGAGTTCGACGAATACCAGGCAGTGCTGCACGGGCTGTTGCAGGAAGCGGACGCGCTGGGCCTGCCGAGGCCCCGGCACCTGCTTGGGCAGAGCACCGGCGCGGCCATCGTGCTGGATTACCTGTTGAACGCGCCGGCGCATCCCAACCTGGGCCGCAGCATCCTCCTTGCTCCGCTGGTCAGGCCCCACGGCTGGCGCGGGTCGCGATTGCTCTATGAGGTGGTTCGCCGCTTCGTCAAACAGATCCCGAGACGTTTCAGCGACAATTCGGGGGACGCGGCCTTTCTACGATTCGTCCGGTCCGAGGACCCGCTGCAACCGGACGTGTTGCCCACCGCCTGGGTCGGCGCCTTGTCGCGCTGGATCCCCCGCATCGAAGGCGCTGCCGCCAGCGTGCACAGTCCGATCATCGTTCAAGGCGAAGCCGACCTGACGGTGGACTGGCGGCACAATCTGCCTGTCCTCCAGGAAAAATTCGACCGCCCCGACATTCTTCGCCTGCCCCACGCCCGCCATCATCTGGCTAACGAGCGCGAAGCGCTGCGGCGCGAGTATTTCGCCTTTATCAGTGAGCGCTTGCGCTAGGCGTAACGCGCTCGTTCCGATTGCGCTAGATGCCCGAATTCATCTGGGCGCTGTCCATCCCTACTGCCAGCCCGGCACGCAGGGCGTCCAGGGCTGCCTGGTAGTAGTCCTTGCCGGCCGGCGACTGGGCGAACTCGACGAACTCTTCCAGCTCCGCGTCGGACAGGTCGCGGTAGATAAACAGCAGCGTATTGTCCAGGTCGCTCTCGACCTGCTGCTGCAAGCGCTCACGCTGGCCTTCCAGCAGCCCCTGCGCCTGACCACCGCCGAGCAGTCCGGGAATCATCTGGCTGAGGCTGTCGGCGGCAACCCCGGCCAGTGCCAGACTGACTTCTGCCCCGGCTTCGGCGGCAGGGAGGGCCTGGGCCAGATGACGGATAAGGAGCTGGCGATTGCTGCCCGCCTCGATCCGGGGGATGCCGTTTTCGTATCGAGCCAGTTGTTCACGACGACCGGCCAGCGTCTCGGCCGCCACAATCTTATGACCGAGCGGTGACTGGAAGAACTCCAGTGCCGATGCCGGGTTGGCGAGGTTGTCCCGCAGCGCCTGCTTGGCGCGCTGATCGATGGCATCTACCGCGAAGCGGCGATTGCTGTTGGTGACCAGCGCCTGGTAAACCGCAGGTGGCAAGGTGTTCTTGTAGCGCTGTTGCGCGGCGGTCAGGGCATCACTGAAGTTGGCGCGCTGTTCGGTCCAGCCGGCCGTTTCATAGAGTTCGTCGTAGGTATCGGCGAGGGCGTTGAGGCTGAAGGCGAGTAGTGCACAAGCAATTAGGGCGCGCATGGAAGCTCCTGTCTGGCGGGCAGTTTATTTTCAGCGCCCTGACAGCTGCTGTCGAGGCGCGAAAGCGCTGCTGCTAGACTCCGAAACAATCCTTCCGGAGTCTCTTCCTTGCAGTTCGAAACCATCATTGACGACCTCGCCGAGTATGGCTGGTCGCTACAACATTCGTTCCTATCAACGGATCTGACCCTCGGTCTGGCCGCGGAGTGCCGCAGGCGTGAGGCGCAGGGTGCCCTGGCGCCAGCGGGTATCGGTCGTGGCGAGGCGCTGACGATCCGCGAGGGCATCCGCGGCGACCAGATCCAGTGGCTGGAACAAGGTCAGTCGCCCCTATGCGATAGGTATCTGGAGCTGATGGATGCGCTGCGGCAGCGCCTGAATCAGACGCTGTTCCTCGGCCTGGAGGAGTTCGAATGTCATTTTGCCTTGTATCCGCCGGGTGCCTTCTATCGGACCCATCTCGATCGCTTCCGGGACGACGACAGCCGCTGTGTCACCGCCGTGGTCTACCTCAACCCGGATTGGCAGCCCTCGGATGGAGGCGAGCTGCGCATGCATTTCGCCGACGGCTCGCAGCGCGACATACCGCCGCTGGCGGGCGACCTGCTGGTCTTTCTGTCCGGTGACTTTCCCCATGAAGTGCGGGTCACCCACGCTGACCGGCTGTCGCTCACGGGCTGGTTCAGGCGTCGTCCTGCCGACGTGCTGGCCCTTTAAGCAGGAGGATCGGCTGGCCTGGGCTGACGACACGAAAAGGCCGCTGCCCCATGACAGGTTGCAGCGGCCTTCGTTTCTAGCGGCTTGCAGTTAGCCGCGAGCGCCGCGCACCCCTTCGCTCAACTCACGGCACAGGCCCAGCACGCCTTCGACGGCGTGCTCAGAGGTTTGGGCGCTGGCGATCTGGTCGATCAGCGCCGAGCCCACCACCACGCCCTCGGCCAGGCGGGCGATGGCGGCCGCCTGGTCCGGCGTACGGATGCCGAAGCCGACGCATACCGGCAGATCGCTATGACGCTTGAGGCGTGCCACGGCTTCTTCGACGTGTTCCAGGGTGGCGGAACCGGCACCGGTCACGCCGGCCACCGAGACGTAGTAGACGAAGCCCGAGCTGCCGTTGAGCACGGTGGGCAGGCGCTGGTCGTCGGTGGTCGGGGTGGTCAGGCGGATGAAGTCAATACCGGCGCTCTGGGCCGGGTCGCAGAGCTCGTCGTTATGCTCCGGCGGCAGATCGACGACGATGAGGCCGTCGACCCCGGCTTCTTTCGCGTCGCTGACGAATCGCTCCACGCCGTAGGCGAAGATGGGGTTGTAGTAGCCCATCAGCACCAGCGGGGTGCTGCTGTTGGTTTCGCGAAATTCGCGGACCATCTGCAGCGTCTTCGGCAGGTTCTGCTTGGCCGCCAGCGCGCGGATGTTGGCCAGCTGGATCGCCGGGCCGTCGGCCATCGGGTCGGTGAAGGGCATGCCCAGCTCGATGACATCGGCGCCGGCATCCGGCAGGCCCTTGAGGATGGCGAGCGAGGTGGCGTAGTCCGGGTCACCGGCGGTCACGAAGGTCACCAGTGCGGCGCGGTTTTCCTGCTTCAGCTGTGCGAAGCGCGTCTGCAAGCGAGTGTTCACCGAGCTCATATGTGTTCTTCCTGTTCGTCGTAGTGGTGCATGACGGTTTGCATGTCCTTGTCGCCGCGGCCGGAGAGGTTGACCACCATCAGGTGCTCCCTGGGCAGCGTCGCTGCGCGCTTGAAGGCTTCGGCCAGGGCGTGGGCCGATTCCAGCGCGGGGATGATGCCTTCCAGACGGCAGCACTGGTGGAACGCGGCCAGGGCTTCGTCGTCGGTGCAAGGCACGTATTCGACGCGCTTGATCTCGTGCAGCCAGGCGTGCTCGGGACCGACGCCTGGGTAGTCGAGGCCGGCGGAAATCGAATGCGCGTCGGTGATCTGGCCGTCCTCGTCCTGCAGCAGGAAGGTGCGATTGCCGTGCAGCACGCCCGGCGCGCCACCGGCCATGCTGGCGGCGTGCTTGCCGGTTTCGATGCCGTGGCCGGCTGCTTCGACGCCGACGATCTGCACCGACTCGTCATCGAGGAAGGGGTGGAACAGGCCGATGGCATTGGAGCCACCGCCGATGCAGGCTACCAGCGAGTCGGGCAGGCGGCCTTCCTTCTGCATGATCTGCTCGCGCACCTCGTTGCCGATCACCGACTGGAAGTCGCGGACCATGGCCGGGTAGGGGTGCGGGCCGGCGGCGGTGCCGATCAGGTAGAAGGTGTTGTGGACGTTCGTTACCCAGTCGCGCAGGGCTTCGTTCATCGCGTCCTTCAGCGTGCCGGTGCCGGCGGTGACCGGGATCACCTCGGCGCCCAGCAGCCGCATGCGGAAGACGTTGGCCTGCTGGCGCTCGATGTCGGTGGTGCCCATGTAGACCACGCACTGCATGCCGAAACGCGCGGCCACGGTGGCAGTGGCCACGCCGTGCATGCCGGCGCCGGTCTCGGCGATGATGCGCTGCTTGCCCATGCGCTTGGCCAGCAGGATCTGGCCGATGCAGTTGTTGATCTTGTGCGCGCCGGTGTGGTTCAGGTCTTCGCGCTTGAGGTAGATCTTCGCCCCGCCGAACTGCTCGGTCAGGCGCTCGGCGTAATACAGCGGGCTGGCGCGGCCGATGTAGTCGCGCTGGAAATAGGCCAGCTCCTCGAGGAAGGCCGGATCGCTCTTGGCCTTCTCGTACTCGGCGGCCAGCTGGTTGATCAGCGGCATCAGGGTTTCGGCGACGAACTGACCGCCGAAGCGGCCGAACAGGCCCCTGGCGTCAGGACCGCTGCGGAATGAAGTCATGGTCATCTCCTGCGGGAATGAGTGGCCGCCGCCCTGGCTCAGCCAGGGCATGCGCGATGGGCAGGAAATTACCCGAGTCGAGCCACTATAAAAAGCGATAAGATCGCCATGACCTGTCAGGAAATCTCACCAATGAGCCAAGCCCTTCCTCCCCTCAACGCGCTTCGCGCTTTCGAGGCGGCCGCCCGGTTGCAGAGCATGAGCCAGGCGGCAGCCGAACTAAGCGTGACCCACGGTGCGGTCAGTCGGCAGATTCGTCTGCTTGAGGACGACCTGGGTGTTGCGCTGTTCAGCAAGGAAGGTCGCGGCGTAAAACTCACCGATGCGGGGCTGAGGTTGCGTGACGCGGCAGGCGAGGCATTCGAGCGGTTACGGGACAGCTGCGCTGAGCTGCGTCAGCAGACCGCCGATGCGCCGTTCGTGCTCGGCTGTCCGGGCAGCCTGCTGGCGCGCTGGTTCATTCCGCGGCTGGACCGGCTCAATCGCGACCTGCCGGATCTGCATCTGCAGCTATCCGCCAGCGAGGGCGAAATGGACCCGCGCCGGCCGGGGCTGGATGCCACCCTGCTATATGCCGAGCCGCCGTGGCCGGCTGATATGCAGGTATTCGAGCTGGCCACCGAATGCATCGGCCCGGTGCTGAGCCCGCATCATCCCAACTGCGCGACGTTGCACCAGGCGCCGCCATCGGTGCTGTTCAACGAGGCGCTGCTCTACACCGCGTCGCGTCCGCAGGCGTGGCCCGCCTGGGCCCAGGGGAACGGTCTTGATCCCAATGCCTTGCGTATGGGGCAGGGCTTCGAGCATCTCTACTTCCTGCTGGAAGCCGCGCTGGCCGGGCTGGGCGTTGCCATCGCGCCGCAACAGCTGGTGGCCGATGACCTGCGCCAGGGCCGCCTGCTGGCGCCATGGGGATTTGTCGAAACCCGGGCGCGGCTGTCGCTGTGGGTGCCATCACGGCGGGCCGATCGACGCGCTCAGCGATTGGCGGACTGGCTATGCAAGGAGTTGGCCCAGCCAAACAGCCAGTAGCCGCATCTATCCGACAGGCGGTACGCCGTTCGTCTGGCGCCACTAAAACGACATCACGGTTGCCGATACAGTCTCGTGCATCTTTCTGATGCTGCCTCGCATGGTTGTGGGGCCGTCTGTAGTCGTTCTGGAGAACAGTGATGGTCATACAAAAGCGCGCGGGGCTTCTGATGTTTACGCTGCTTGTGGTCGGTGTAGGTGAGGCGGTGGCCAAGCAGAACCCGGCAATGGATGCTTCGCTCAGGGCCGGCAGGCCGTTTGTCGAGGGAGAACTGCTGGTGCAGTTCAAACCGGGCGCGTCCGAGGCGGCCAAGAGCGCTGCGCTGAGCAGGCGAGGTGCCAAGGCGGCGCAGAAGCTTCTCGACAAGGCAGCACGCAAGGACGCCAAGGGTGACCTGGTCCAGGCACAGCTTGGCAAGGGCAAGAAGGTGGACGCCGCGCTGATTGCGGAGCTGGCTGCCGACCCCGCGGTCGAGTACGTCGAACCCAACTGGATCTACCGTACCCAGCTGGCCAACCCTAATGACCCAGGCCTCAACTTGCTATGGGGCATGCAGGGGGCGACGACTTCGCCCGCGTCTGCGTATGGCAGTGGTGCCCTGGCAAACTGGAACGCAGGAGCGCTGTGTTCCAGCAAGGTCCATGTGGGCATCATCGACGAGGGCGTCATGACCAGCCATGGCGACTTGCGCGCCAATCTCTGGATCAATCCGGGCGAGGGCTCCCGTGCTGATCGCAAGGACAATGACCGCAACGGATATGCTGACGATATCTACGGCTGGGACTTCGCCGCCAACAACGCCAGCGTGTACGACGGTCCGGCTGACGATCACGGTACTCATGTCGCCGGCACGATCGGGGCCGTGGCGAACAATGGCGCTGGTGTCTTCGGCGTGTGCCCGAGCGCGAAGCTGATCACGGCCAAGTTCCTCGGTGCCAACGGTGGCACCACCGCCAACGCGGTGAAGGCCATCAACTACCTGACGCAACTGAAGCTGGCAAAGAAGATCAATCTGGTCGCCACCAACAATTCGTGGGGTGGCGGCGGTTATTCCCAGGCGCTGTACGACGTCATCCAGGCCGCCGGAAACGCCAACATCCTGTTTATCGCAGCAGCCGGCAACAGTGGGCTCGATATCGATAACACCCCGAGCTACCCAGCCAGCTACAGGCTCCCTAACCTAATCTCGGTCGGGGCGATCGGTCAGGATGGTCGTCGTGCGGGCTTCTCGAACTATGGCGTCAACAACGTGCATATCGCTGCACCGGGCGTCGACATCGTTTCGACGGTGCCGACTTCCACTGGCGCGGCCGGCTACGCCTACATGAGCGGCACCTCAATGGCCGCGCCTCACGTGACCGGCGCGGCGGCCTTGTATGCCTCGCTGAACCCCTGCGCGACCAGCGTGCAGATTCGCGAGGCGCTTCTGCGCACAGCCGTGATTGATCCTCAGCTCACCGGAGCGGTACAGCAGAGCCGGCGACTGGACGTCTCCAGGATTCGGGCCGAACTGAACTGCAGCGCCCAGTGAGCGTGCCGGGTATCTGCCGTCTGATGCTCAGCTGGCCATGGCGGTCTTGCTGTTTGCCGCTGCGGGGGCGCTGACAGCGGGCTTCTCGGTCGCATAACCCTGCGGGTTGCGGCTCTGCCAGCGCCAGGCATCGGTAAGCATCGTCAGTAGATCCCGCTCGGCTTGCCAGCCCAGATCGTCCCGCGCCTTGCTCGGGTCGGACCAGCACTGTGCGATATCGCCTGGCCGGCGCGCCTTGAACACATGAGGCAGAGGCCGGCCGATCACTTCCTCGAACGCGGTGATCATCTGGCGCACCGAATGGCCACGGCCAGTACCGAGGTTCCACGTGGAAACACCATGGACCCGGTCAAGCTGCTCCAGGGCCTTGAGGTGACCCTTCGCCAGATCGACCACGTGGATGTAGTCACGCACACCCGTGCCGTCCGGCGTCGGGTAGTCCGCGCCGTACACGCTCAGCTGGTGTCGGCGGCCCACGGCGACTTGCAGCATGTAGGGCAGGAGATTGTTGGGAATGCCGTTCGGGTCCTCGCCGATCAGGCCGGATTCATGCGCGCCGATAGGGTTGAAGTAGCGCAGCAGGCCGATCGACCAGCGCGGGTCGGACTCGGCCAGGCCTTTGAGGACGTTTTCGGCCATCAGCTTGGACTGGCCGTAAGGGTTGGTCGGGATTCCCGTCGGGCACTGTTCGGTGATGGGCATCCGTGGCGAGTCGCCATAGACGGTAGCCGACGAGCTGAACACCAGCTTGAAGATACCGGCCTGTGCCATCGCCTGACACAGCGCGATGCTGCCGCTGACGTTGGTTTCGTAGTAGCGCAGCGGCTCGCGAACGCTCTCGCCCACGGCCTTGAGGCCGGCGAAGTGCAGCACGGCCGTGACCGGATAGGAGGCGAACAGCGCGTTGAGCAGCGAGCGGTTGCGCACGTCGCCCTTGACGAACTGAACCGGGCGACCAGCGAGCCCCTCAACCCGATCCAGAGCGACCTTGGAACTGTTGCAGAGGTTGTCCAATACCAGTACTTCGTGGCCGGCCTGGAGGAGCTCGAGCACCGCATGGGAGCCGATGTAACCCGCTCCGCCCGTGACTAGAATCATGTTTCGTCCTCGCATAACAAATTGTTTGACGCGCGCGGGGCTGCACGGCTGACCGTATGAGCGCGGCCGCTGCAAGCATCTCCAGGGTTGGGTTCGGCGAGTCGGATGGTGCTGACTGCTGGTGCACGCGGTTCCGATGCCGGGGGTAAATCAGGCGTCCTGTGATAGGGACGGGGGAAGGTGTGGCCAAGTTCCAACGAAACGGCGGACAACCGATGACCGACCTCTGAAGTCTGGAAAAGGGAACCTTGGATCGTCCCGTGTCGTCCATACCCGGCGGACAGTGCTTGCGTGTTGGCCTTTATCTGCTAACGGAAGCGTCCACCGATCTTCTGCTCTGCGCGGACTGCGCGGGCTTATGCGATGCGGCAGAAAGGAGTCTGGAAGGGCATTGCCACCCTAAACGAGGTTTCCATGAGCTGGGCCGGCCCTTACCAATACGAAATCGGCAAGTCACCCGAGAAACAAGCGACCCCACCGGAAGTCATTTTCGATGAACTGGTGCCGACCTTGCTGTGTCTGTCCCATCTGCGCTGGAGCTTCGTCTACCAACGGCCGCAGCACCTGATGTCAAGGTTTGCCCGGGATTTCAACGTGCTCTTCGTCGAAGAGCCGATTCCTACCGAGGATGCCAAGCCCTGGCTGGAAGTGCGTCCCGAAGAAAACGGCGTTCAGGTACTGATCCCGCGTCTGCCCCAGGGCTGTGAGGGCGAAACGGCGCTGCGTGTCCAGCGCGACCTGCTCGATGGCTACCTGCAGAAGCTCGGCGTCAACGAGCTGATGCTCTGGTACTACACCCCGATGGCGCTGGGTTACGCCGGACATCTGAAGCCCAGACTCACCGTGTATGACTGCATGGACGAGCTCTCCGCATTCCGTGGCGCGCCGCCGGAACTGGTGCAGCGTGAGCGTGAGCTGCTGGACCGGGCTGACGTGGTTTTCACTGGCGGCTACAGCATCTGGGAAGCCAAGCGCGAGCTGCACGACAACGCCTTCGCCTTTCCCAGCAGTGTCGATGTGGCGCATTTCGCCGAGGCGCGGCGGATCCAGGCCGACCCGGACGACCAGGCCGAAATTCCGCACCCCCGGCTGGGCTTCTACGGCGTTATCGACGAACGCTTCGATATCGGGCTGGTGGCCGAGATCGCGGAGAAACGACCCGACTGGCAGTTCGTGCTGGTCGGTCCGGTGGTGAAGATCGACCCGGCAGAGCTGCCGCGGCGCGACAACATTCACTACCTGGGGGCGAAGACCTATGACGAGTTGCCCCGCTATCTGTCGGGCTGGGACGTAGCGATCATGCCGTTCGCGATGAACGAATCGACCCGTTTCATCAGCCCGACCAAGACGCCCGAATACCTGGCCGGTGGCTGCCCCGTGGTGTCCACGCCGATCAAGGATGTGGTGCGCACCTACGGCGACACCGAAATCGTCTACATCGCCGATACGCCCGATGCGTTCATCGCAGCGGTGGAGGACGCCCTGGCCGACGCCAACGACCGTGACCGCCTGTTGAAAACCGCCGACGAAATCCTCGGTGACATGTCCTGGGACCACACCTGGGCGCTGATGAAGGAGAAGATGCAATGCGCGATGTGAGCCTGCAAGACAGCAATACCGAGCACGCAGGCGGTGGCGCCAGCGACGGCTCGTCCAGGCGTCGTGGTTTCGACTACCTCATCGTCGGTGCCGGTTTCGCCGGCAGCGTCCTGGCCGAACGCCTGGCCGCGGGGCTGAACAAGCGCGTGCTGGTGGTCGACCGGCGTCCCCACATCGGCGGCAACGCCTATGACCATTACGACGAAGCCGGTGTGCTGGTTCACCGCTACGGCCCGCACATCTTCCATACCAACGCCCAGCGTATCGTCGACTATCTGTCCCGGTTCACCGAATGGCGCCCCTACGAGCACCGCGTGCTGGCGCAGGTGGACGGGCAGGAGGTGCCGATTCCGATCAACATGACCACGCTGAACAGGCTTTACGGCCTGAACATGACCAGCGAAGAGGAAGCGGCGGATTTTCTCGCCAGCCGCGCCGAACCGGTGGAAGACATCCAGACCAGCGAGGATGTGGTGATCAACGGCATCGGCCGGGAGCTGTATCAGAAGTTCTTTCGCGGCTACACCCGCAAGCAGTGGGGGCTGGACCCGTCGCAGCTGGACAAGTCGGTCACCTCGCGCATCCCTACGCGCACCAACACCGATGACCGCTACTTCACCGACACCTTTCAGCAGATGCCCAAGCATGGTTACACCAGGATGTTCGAGAACATGCTCGCGCACCCGAACATCAAGGTGATGATCAACACCGACTATCGCGAGATCCGCGACGAGGTGCAGCACGATCACCTGATCTTCTGCGGTCCGATCGACGAGTACTTCGACTTTCGCTTCGGCAAGCTGCCGTATCGTTCCTTGAAATTCGAGCACAAAAGGCTCGACCAGGAGCAGTTCCAGGCGGTTGGTACGGTCAACTACCCCAGCGAGGACGTGCCCTACACGCGCATCAGCGAGTACAAGCACCTGACCGGTCAGGTTCATCCACGGACCAGCATCACCTATGAGTATCCCTCTGCCGAGGGTGACCCCTACTATCCGATCCCGCGGCCGGAAAATGCCGAACTCTACAAACGCTACCAGAAGCTGGCGGACGAGACGCCGGGTGTCACCTTCGTGGGACGCCTAGGCACCTACAAGTACTACAACATGGACCAGGTGGTCGGGCAGGCGCTGGCGCTGTACAAGCGCATCGAGGAAGCCGAGCTCGGCCCGACGGCTGGCGAAAGTGCAGAGCACAGCCGGTCTCTGGCCAAACAGGTTCCCTGAAGACGAGGCACAAGGATGCACCAGCCGACGCTGTTCAAAAGCTTTTTCCTCGGCGGTTTCGAATGCTCGAACCATCGTCGCAGCGACGGCCGCCGCCTGGACCTGCTCGCGGCCACCGGCCACGACCGCTGGGCAGCGCAGGACTATGCGGTGTTGCACCGGCATGGCCTGCACAGCGTGCGTGACGGTCTGCGCTGGCACCTGATCGAACCGACACCCGGCCGGTACGACTGGTCGAGCTTCCTGCCGATGCTGCAGGCGGCCCAGCGGCAGGGCACCCAGGTGATCTGGGATCTCTGCCACTATGGCTGGCCGGATGATATCGACATCTGGCGACCGCAGTTCGTCGAGCGCTTCGCCCGCTACGCCGCAGCTGCAGCGCAGCTGGTCAAGGACGAGACCGACGCGGTGCCGTTCTACGCACCACTGAACGAGATTTCCTTCTGGGCCTGGGCCGGTGGCGACGAGGCCTATTTCAACCCCATGGCGCGCGGTCGTGGCTTCGAGCTCAAGCACCAGCTGGTACGCGCCACCATCGCCGCGATGCAGGCAATCCGCGCCGTCGAGCCGCGGGCGCGCTTCGTCCAGGTCGATCCGGCCATCCATGTGGTTGCGCCCAACGACCGCCCCGGCCCCCAGCGGGAGGCGGAGCGCTTTCGCCAGGCGCAGTTCGAGGCCTGGGACATGCTCAGCGGTGAACTCTGGCCAGGCCTCGGCGGCGCGCCGGAATACCTCGACGTGCTGGGCGTCAATTACTATTCCGACAACCAGTGGTACCACGGCGAAGGCAACACCATCAGCCGCGACAGCCCGGACTATCGCCCGTTCAAGGGCATCCTCAGCGAGATCTGGCAGCGCTACAAACGCCCCATACTGATTGCCGAAACCGGTGCCGAGGGCGATGTGCGTGGCGACTGGCTGCGTTACGTCAGCGAGCAGGCAGGCCTGGCCATGCAGCGTGGCGTGCCGGTGGAAGGTATCTGCCTGTATCCGGTGCTGGACTACCCGGGCTGGACCGACGACCGTCACTGCCCGGTGGGGCTGCTGGGCTTCCCCGACGAAAACGGCAAGCGTCCAGTACACCAGGGACTGGTCGATGAACTGCGTCTGCAGCAGGCGCGCTTCAGCCATTCGAGTCCGCTCCCTCAGATCGCCGAAGCCCTGCCATGAACGCCCTCGCGCCGCGTAAGCCTCCGGTAGCCGTGGGCCTGCCGGATCGGCCGGTCGCTTTCTTGTGGCACTACATCTGCTTGCGGCCGTGGCATTTCGGCGGGCTGCTGCTGTTGATCGTCGGCGCTGCAACCTGTGCGGTAGCGGTGCAGTACGGCATGAAGTTGCTGGTCGACGCCATGGCGCAGGGCAGCACCAATCGAGGCGCTGCGGATGTGTGGTTTCCGCTGGGTCTGTTCATCGGGCTGATCGTCGTCGAAAACGTCTTCTGGCGTCTCGGCGGCTGGCTCGGCTGCCGCACGGTGGTAGCCAGCGTGGTGGACATCCGGGTCGACCTGTTCAAGCACCTCACCGGCCATCCGATGCGCTACTTCACCGAGCACTTCGCCGGTTCGCTGGGCAATCGCATCTCGGCGCTGGGCCAGGCCGCAGGCGCGATCTATGGTGGTCTGGCGTGGAAGATCGTGCCGCCCATCGTCGACTTCATCGGCGCGGTGGTAGTGCTGCTGACCGTCGACTGGCGCATGGCCGTTGCGCTGATCCTGTTCGTTGCCATCGTCGCGGCCCTGATCACCGGGTTCGGCATTCGCGGCCGCTCCAAGCATCAGCGCTTTGCTGCGCAATCGGCGCGGGTCGGTGGCGAGCTGGTCGATGCAGTGTCCAATGTCTGGACCATCAAGGCGTTTTCCGCGCGTGACCGGGAAGCCGAGCGCCTGGCCAACGAGATCGGTTACGAGGCCAAGGCCCAGCGGCGCAGCTGGATGTACCTGGAAAAGGCCCGCGTAATCCACGACATCTGCCTGTCGCTGATGGCCGGTGGCATGCTGGTCTGGGCGATCAGCCTGTGGGTGGACGGCTCGGTGACCTCCGGCGATGTGGTGCTGGTCAGCGCGCTCACCTTCCGCATCCTGCATGGCTCACGGGATCTGGCGCTGGCATTGGTGGACACCACCCAGCAGATCGGCGCCATCGACGACACCCTGCGCATCATCGTCCAGCCCCACGGCCTGGAGGATTCCGAAACACTGCTGATGCTGGCCGAAGGCGACATCACCTTCGAGGACATCAGTTTCGGCTATCCCAAGCGCGGCATGATCTTCGAGCATCTCAATCTGCATATCCCCGCGGGGCAGAAGGTCGGCGTGGTCGGGCCGTCCGGTGCGGGCAAGTCGACCCTTATCCAGCTGCTGCAACGCCTGGACGATGTGCAGGCAGGGCGCATCCTGATCGATGGTCAGGATGTCCGCTCGGTCAGCCAGAACAGCCTGCGCGAAAAGATCGCCGTGGTGCCACAGGAGACGGCGCTGTTCAATCGGACGATTCGCGAAAACATTCGTTACGGACGCCCCGAGGCCAGCGATGAGGAGGTGGTGGAGGCGGCCCGTCGTGCCTTCTGCGATGGATTCATCCGCGAGCTGCCGCAGGGCTACGACACCCTGGTTGGCGAGCGTGGCGTGATGCTGTCCGGTGGCCAGCGCCAACGGCTGGGCATCGCCCGGGCGTTTCTCAAGGACGCACCCATCCTGATTCTCGACGAGGCGACCTCGGCGCTGGATACCCAGTCGGAAGGGGAAATCCAGGCGGCACTGAACAACCTGGTGCACAACCGCACCGTGGTGGCGGTCGCGCATCGACTGTCCACGCTGGCGAGCTTCGACCGCATCATCGTGCTGCGCAACGGACTGATCATCGAGGACGGCGCGCCGATGGACCTGCGCAACCGCGGCGGCGCGTTCGAGGCCCTGTGGCGGATGCAGGCCGAAGGCTTCAGGCATGAGCCCGATCCGGCGGTATGAAGCGCGTCCCGGTGAACTCGCGCAGCCTGCGTGCACTGGGCTATGACCCGGATGCGCAGGCGCTGGAGGTGGAATTCCATAACGGCTCGCAGTACCGCTACGAGCAGGTGCCGGCTGAGGTGGTAAAGGCGCTGCTGGAGGCGGACTCGCTCGGGCGGTATTTCAATCGGGAATTCAAGGCCCGCGACTTTCCTTATCGACGACTCGATTGAGCCGTCTCGCTGAACTTCCGGCCTGCTGCACGGGCCTCAATTGACAGGACGCTTCATTACCGAGCGGAGGCTCCTCAGACCAGAAGGGGATTTATTCATGTCGGATCATCACACCTACAAGAAAATCGAGATTGTCGGTTCCTCGCGCAACAGCGTGGATGAGGCGATTCAGAACGGCATCGCCGAGGCCAGCAGCAAGCTGCAAAACGTCGAGTGGTTCGAAGTGGGCGAGATCCGCGGCCACGTCGAAGACGGCAAGGTCGGCCACTTCCAGGTCACCATGAAGGTCGGCTTCCGCCTCGCCAACAGCTGACCTAGGGCCGGCAGGCCACTCCGGCAACGGCTATCCGGCCGGCTGCCGGCAGGCCGGCTCCCATCTGCATCAGCCGTGGGTGGACGGCTTCTGACCGCGGCTGCGTTCATACAGTCGCAGCAGCGGCTGGGTACTCAAGCCGTGCGCGACGATGCTCATGACCACCACCGAGATCACCAGCGAGATGATGTCGTCGGCCTCGTCCGGGAGCAGCCCGTGGGTGACCGCGTAGCTCAGGTAATAGAGGCTGCCGATGCCGCGAATGCCGAACCAGCCCACGGTCAGGCGCTGGGCGCGATCCAGGTAGCGGCGCGGCATCAGCAGCCACACGCTCAGCGGTCGGATCAGAAGGAACAGGGCCAGGGCAATCGGCACCGCACGCCAATCCCAGTGCACCGAGACCAGCACGCCGAGAATCGTCACCAGCAGCACTTCCAGGCTGCGTTCCAGTTGACCACCAAAGGTCAGGATGTCGCCCATCATTACCCCGGCGGCCACCTGGGGTTCGGCGACCCTTTCGTTTTCCAGCGGCAGCTCGCGGGGTGTCAGGCCGCCTTCGGCCATATGCGGTACGGCATGGGCGATCAGCTCCTCGGACGGGGTTTCCGACTCATGCGCTGCATCCTTCTCCGCATGGCGCAATCCCAGCCCGGCGGCAAATACCGCAAGAAAACCCCAGGCTCCGATCAGCTCGGCGCCGACATAGGCCAGCGCGATCAAGGCCAGGGCCAGCGAGTCGTTCGGTGACATGGACGTGTCGGCGTGGCGGGCGCGCAGGTAGATCGCCAGCTTGCCGATCAGCCGGCCCAGCAGATAACCGAACGCCAATCCGGCCGGGACGGCCCAGACCAGACGATGCAACGCCCACTCGCTGACCCAGCCGGTGGCCATGGTTTCCTGTTCGATCAGCAGCAGGCCAAACACCACGAAGGGAAACGCGGTGCCATCGTTGAAGCCGGCCTCGCCGGACAGGCCATAGCGCACATGGTCACTGTCTCGCGAATTGTTCACCTGCACGAGGCTGGCCAGCACCGGATCGGTCGGCGCGAGAATGGCGCCGATCAATACCGAGATGCCCCAGCTGAGCCCGAGCAGGTAATGGCTAAGGGCGGCAACGCCGGCGATGCAGGCGAGCATTACCGGGCCGGCCAGAACGTAGGCGCTTTTCCATGCCGGGTGGCGCAGCGGCATGCGCAGCTTGAGACCGCTGACGAACAGCGACACCAGCACCGCGATCTCGGTTAGGTGCTCCATCCAGCCGGCGATATGCGAGAACTCCATTTCCCACAGGCCCACGCCAAGCTGGCCAATGAGCAGGCCAAAGCCGAGGTAGATCAGCGAGGTGGTAACCGGCAGCCAGCGCAGGTAGGCCGATGCCAGGGCGAGGATCAACAGCAGGATGCCGAGCACGGCCATCCATTCGAGAAAATTCATCTAGTGTTCCGAAGCTGAGGCGGCGGCGAATGTCCGGCGCGGTGTCAGCATTCGAGCAAATGGTCCGGTCTAGGTTCAGGGCGCCCGGCGGACGGCATGTTGGCCAGCCGTCCCGTGAGTGGAATTGCCCGCCCGTGTCCCTGTCACTAAAAGGCGAACCGAAACCTTCTACCTGTGTGCCGCGGAGCGCTGCGGCATGGGAGCGGAACATTCATGACTGATTCGAAAGTGGCTCTCGTCGTGGGAGCCAGTGGCATCATCGGCCACGCTCTGGTCGAAACACTGGTCGAGGACGGCAGCTGGAAGGTCCGCGCCGTGCGGCGGACTTTCGTCCCGGATGTCGAGGCCCTCGACCTTGATCTGACCGACGCCTCGTCCACCCGTGATGCACTCGCCACGGCCGGCGACACGACCCACGTCTTCTACGCCGCGCTCAAGCCCGACCAGAACCTGGGCCGCGAGGCCGAAATCAACGGCGCCATGCTGCGAAATCTGCTCGACGGGTTGAAGGCCGCCGGGGCGAAGCTGCAGCGCGTGGTCCATTACCAGGGCGCAAAGGTCTACGGCGTGCACCTGGGGCCGAGTACCGCGCCGTTCTACGAGGACGAGACGCCGCGGCACCTGGGGCCGAACTTCTACTACAACCAGGAGGACCTGCTGCGCGAGCGTGCCGAACGCGGCGACTTCGAGTGGTCAATCCTGCGTCCCGACGTAGTGGTGGGCGATATCGCCGGCAATCCGATGAACATCGCGCTGGTTATCGGCGCATTCGCCGCGCTCAGCCAGGAGACCGGCGTGCCGCTGCGCTTCCCGGGTTCGGTACGTACCTACCGCGAGGTGCTGGCCCAACTCACCGATGCACGCTGGCTGGCGCGGGCCAGCCTCTGGGCCGCGCTGGCTCCGGCGGCGCGCAACCAGGCATTCAACCTGGTCGGCGAGCCGTTTCGCTGGGAGCGCATCTGGCACAAGGTCGGCGAGGCGCTGGGCCTGGAGGTCGCCGAACCGCTGCCATTTTCCCTGGCCCGGCAGATGCCGGAAATGGGGGATGTCTGGCAACGCATCGCCGAGCGTCACGGCCTGCAACCGGTACCGTTCGACAGGCTGGTGGGCTGGCCCTTCGGCGATTTCATCTTCAACACCGAATTCGACATGGTGTCGGACATGGGCAAGATCCGCCGGGCAGGGTTCACCGAGGCCGTCAGCACCGAAGACTGCCTGATCGGTGCGCTGCGCCGGCTGGGCGAGAAAGGCTACATCCCGACATTCGACTCTTCAGACACAAGGAGCATCCGATGAAAGCCATGATCTACGAGCGTTACGGCGAACCCGACGTGCTGCAGCTCAGCGACCAGCCCATGCCGAAGGTAGCGCCCGGTGAGGTACTGATTCGCGTGCGCTGCACATCGGTCAACCCGGTGGACTGGAAACTGATGTCCGGCAAGCTCGATGCGGTGATGCCGACCTTTTTCCCGGTCATTCCCGGCTGGGACGTGGCTGGCACGGTAGAGGCGGTGGGCTTCGATGTGCCCGAATTCGCGCCCGGTGACGAGGTGTTGTCCTACGCGCGCAAGGATTTCGTGCAGGGCGGCACCTACGCCGAGTTCGTCAGCGTTCCGGCACGGGCGGTGGCCCGCAAGCCGGCAGCGCTGGGTTGGGACGAGGCGGCTGGGCTGCCGCTGACGGGGCTGACCGCCTACCAGGTGCTGATGCGCATGGGTACGAAAGCAGGCGATATAGTGCTGGTGCATGCCGCGTCTGGCGGCGTAGGCATAAAGGCTGCCCAGATCGCCCGAAACCTGGGCGCGCGGGTGATCGGCACCGCCTCGCTGAAGAACCACGCGTTCCTCGACTCGCTCGGTATCGAGCCGGTTGAGTACGGTGAGGGGCTGGCGGATCGCGTACTGGCCCTGGCGCCGGATGGCGTCGACGTGGTGGCTGACTTTATCGGTGGCGTATTGCCGGTGACCCAGGCGGTGCTACGCGACGGCGGGCGACACGCCTCGATCGTCGACGATTCGGTGCAGCAGGCGGGCGGGCACTATATCTGGGTGCGCCCCAGCGGCGAGGACTTGCAGAAGCTTGCCGACATGGCAGGCGAAGGGAAGCTGACCGTGCCTGTTGCCGAGCGCTTCCCCCTGGAGAAGGCCGCCGAGGCGATGCGGTTGAACCAGACCGGCCACGCCCCCGGCAAGGTCATCCTGCAAGTCTCCGGAAGCTGATCGGCTGCGCAGCGCCGGGTCGATACCTGGCGCTGCAAAGACGGTCAACGCAGCCCGGCGACGATCTCGAAGGCGCGGTGACGGTCGGCGGTTTCGTAGAAGTCGCAGGTAAAGATCAATTCATCGGCGCCGGTCTGTTCGAGCAGCACATCCAGGCGCGCACGGATCTTCTCCGGCCCGCCGATCAGCGCCATACCGAGGAAGCTGCCCACCGCATCCTGTTCATGCGGCAGCCATTTGCCCTGCATGCTCGTCACCGGAGGCACCAGTACCAGGCTCTGGCCGCGGATCAAGGCAAGGATGCGCTGGTAGGCGGTGGTGGCCAGATACTCGGCCTGCTCGTCGGTATCGGCCGTCATCAAGGGGACGCCAAGCATTACGTAGGGCTTGTCCAGGACCTCGGAGGGGCGGAAGTTCTCGCGGTACAGGCGAATCGCCTCGTGCACGTAACGTGGCGCGAAATGCGAAGCGAAGGCGTAGGGCAGGCCTTTGGCAGCAGCCAGCTGAGCGCTGAACAGGCTCGAACCGAGCAGCCAGATCGGGACATTGCTGCCCACACCCGGCATGGCGATGACCCGCTGGTTGGGCTGGCGCGGCCGGAGCAACCGCTGCAGTTCTTCCACATCCGCCGGAAAGTCATCGGCGCTGCCCATGCGGTCGCGGCGCAACGCATGGGCGGTGAACTGATCGGCACCCGGCGCGCGGCCCAGGCCTAGCTCGATCCGCCCGGGATAGAGCGCTTCCAGCGTGCCGAACTGTTCGGCGACCACCAATGGCGCGTGGTTGGGCAGCATCACGCCGCCGGCACCCAGGCGTATCCGTGAGGTACCGGAAGCCAGATAGCCGATCAGCACTGAGGTGGCAGCGCTGGCGATGCCGTCCATATTGTGGTGTTCGGCTACCCAGAAGCGCTCGAAACCGAGCTTCTCGACGTGCTGGGCCAGGGCCAGCGAATTGCGCAGGGCGAGCCCGGCGTCGCCGTCATCGCGGATCGGTGCCAGGTCGAGGGTGGAGAAACGGGTGTGTTCGATACGGGACATCGTCTACCTCTTTGCTGACGGCTGCTCAGTAGCAGTGCTCGGCTTCGGCGCGCGCCAGGACATTACGGTCTTCGTCGCGCAGCCAGCCTTGTGGGGTGAAGCCCAGCGATCGGGCCTGGAACAGGTAACGCCGGCCGGGTTGGAAATTGTCGTAGTCGATCACCAGGGTGCAGCGCAGGTACTGGGTATCGCCAAAATCGCCAAAGCCCCCGCTGCTGATTTCGAATTCGTAGCGCGCCTCGAGTTCATGCGCACCGGGGCTGACCTGGAAATAGCGACCGTCGGGCGTGCGTTCGCCGTCCAGTTGGTCGGACATGAAGATGTCGCTGGGTTGCGCGGTCAGGTCGACCCAGGCCATGCCGGGGTCAGGGGCGGGTAGTGGGCCGGCACAGCCGGTCAGGCCTAACACCAGGAGTAGCGGGAGCGACAGACGCATGATGGATCCTCCGGGGTCCGCAGGATCAGCCTGTGCTGCCGCGGTCAGCCATTGAGCCTGAGCCAGATGAGGCTCTATTTCAACGACTGCTTCACCGGCGAACGGTTCACAGCGTCAGCGTGTTGCGACTCCGCCGCAACCGCGCTCGGTCGCCTTGGCCAGAAGCTGGTCGTTCTGGTCGTAAAGCTTGGCCCAGGGACGGAAGCCGTAACCGCCGGCGACCAGGCGATAGCGGGCACCGGCGTCGAAGCTGTCGTAGCTCAGGGTCAGCCGGCAGTCGCGCGGCAGGGCCTCGCTGTCGCTTCCGACGTTGGCTGGGCCGACTTCGAAGCGATAGCGCATGCCCAGCTGATGGCTGCCGGGTTCGACCTGAAAATAGCGCCCATCATCGAGTGGCTGGTCATCGACCGCCACGGCCACCAGTTCGGTCTCGCCGTGCGGGGCGAGGTCAATCCAGGCCTGGTTCGGGTCAGGCTTGGGCATCCACATGGCGCAACCGCCCAGGCTGGACAGCGCAAGAGCAAGTATCAGGGTTCGCATGAACAGGGTCTCCGACCGGTAGCGGCCTGCTATGTCGCGTCTGCATGTTCGGTTTTGGGTGGGCTTCGATGTCGTTGTAGGCTCATGTACACCGACCCCTGGAGGGTCATCGCAGGTGGACCAGCCTTTGAGTAGGAAGCCGCAGACCGCCCTTGTCGACAATCCGGTCGCCCGTTGGGTTCCGCTATCGCTATGCATTTTTCTGAGCGGTTGCAGCACTTATTACGGTCAGTTGGCGGTCGGCCAGATGGATCTGCTACGCCAGCGCGAGCCGATCACCGCCGTCATCGACCGCCCCCAGACCGATCCGCAATTGCGTCAACGGCTCGCCCTGGCGCTGCAGGCCAGACGCTTTGCCAGTTCCGCCCTGGCGCTGCCGGACAACCGCAGCTATGAAGTGTATGCAGACATCCAGCGGCCCTATGTGGTGTGGAATGTGTTCGCCACCGAGGAGTTTTCCGTGGCCCCGCTGACACACTGTTTTCCGATCGCCGGCTGCGTCGCCTATCGCGGCTATTACCAGGAGGGTCGGGCACGGGGGCAGGCGGCCTTGTTGAAAGCGGAAGGCCACGACACGCTGGTGGCCGGCGTGCAGGCTTACTCCACCCTGGGCTGGTTCGACGATCCGCTGCTCAGTTCCATGCTGCGCTGGGATGACGAGCGGCTGGCCGGGCTGATCTTCCACGAGCTGGCGCATCAGCAGCTCTATGTGTCCGATGACACATCCTTCAACGAATCCTTTGCATCCTTCGTCGAGCGCGAAGGGCTGCGGCAGTGGCGCGCCAGCCGCGGCCTGCCGCCACCGGGCGAGGCCGCACGCAACCAGTACGCCGATCTCAGCAGGCTGGTGCTGGCGACCCGAGACCGGTTGGCGGCGATCTATGCATCCGGCTTGAGCGAGTCTGCAATGCGCGCCGCCAAGCGTGACGAACTCATGCGCATGCGGCAGGCCTATGGGCAGTTGCGCAACGGGCCCTGGGAGGGTGACGGCCGCTTCGATCGCTGGATGGCCCAGCCGCTTAACAATGCCAGTCTGGTTCCGTTCGGTCTCTATGATCGCTGGGTGCCTGCGTTCGCGGCATTATTCGAGCAGGTCGGCGGTGATTGGCAGCGTTTCTATACCGAAGCGGCTGCCTTGGGCCGCCTGCGTCCCGACGAGCGGAAGAGTCGGTTGGACGCGCTTCGCTGAAACACTCGCCGCTTCGTTTGAGGTCCCATGCGGCAAGGTGTCGTTGCCGATTCCCTTTCGTTGAGACTCTACCTATTCGAAGGGGATGCCGGCTGCCGCCTGTCGACTCCTTGCATGTTCACAGCAAAATTCACGGAATTCTTTTCCGCTTGCCTCCGTCCCTTTTCTAGGCCGTCAGCGCTGCTGACCCGTGATTTAGCCGTACGGATTCGTACGCCTAGCCAATACAAGCCGTTCAAACGGAGGCTCCATGGACAACCTAACCGGCATTCTCGACAACAAGGGCACGCCGCTCGACAAGCAGAAGTTCACCTGGAAGGAAATGGCGGGCAAGCCCATCAGCAAGCTCGACGACGACGCCTTTACCCGGGTGCGCATCATCCTGATGAACGGTGTCGAAACCGACGCGCTGCGCCTCAAGCATGGCATTGCGCGTATCACCGGCCAGCTGCGTGGCCCGCTCGCTGAGATCCGTCGCGTCGAGCAGCACCAGGCGACCATGATCAACTGGCTGATCTCCGCCGACCACTCGCCCCTGGAAACCACGGTTGCCTACGAGCAGGTCGCCATCGAAGTGACTGCCGCGGTCGCCCAGACTGAGCCCGATCCCTACCAGGCACAGACCTATCGCTATGGTCTGCTGGAAGATTTCGACCACCTGTACCGCTACTCGGCCATGCTCGACCGCCTCGAAGGCAAGGATGCAAACAACATCCTGCAGGGCTACACCGATATCGTGCCGGGTCGGCAGACCTCCGAGCATCATCGCCACCCTGAAAATGACCTGCGCGAAAGCTACGCGAAGGAGCAGGCGGACCTGATCACCAAGATTCATTGCGCCCTGATCACCGCCGCCGAATTCCAGACGCATGACTACTACCAGAACATCGGCCCGCTGTTCGCCGACCCGCTGGCGCGCCAGCTCTACGCCGAGATCGCCTCGGTCGAAGAGCAGCACGTCACCCAGTACGGCTCGCTGGCCGATCCGCAGGAATCCTTCATGGAGAAGTGGCTGGTGCACGAGGCGATGGAAGTCTATGCCTACGCCAGCTGTGCCGAGCAGGAAACCAACCCGCGTATCAAGGCCATGTGGGAGCGCTTCCTCGATTACGAGCTGGGCCACCTGAACATCGCCTGCGAGCACTTCAAGAACATCGAGCGGCGCGATCCGGCGGAAATCCTCGGCGGCCCGCTGCCGAAGATGATCGAGTTCAAGAGCCAGCGTGAGTTTGTCCGTCAGGTCCTGGCGGCCGAGGTCAACCTGCGCTCCAACGGCACCCAGTACGTCGACAAGAGCCAGGAGCCGCAGAACTCCCTGGACTATCGGGCCCAGCTCAATTCCGAAGGCATCGCGTCGAACATCGTCTCGGCGGGTTATCAGTGGGCCCCGGGCGGTGAACTCATGGGCATGCGCAAGGTTTCTTGAGGAGAACAGGACATGGCAACTTCAGCAAAACTGGGTACCAATTTCACCGGCGTGCAGATGTCCCCCAAGGACACCAAGAGCCTGCTCGACGCCGTCAACGATATCCACCCTGATGTACCGGGCGATTCCAAGGGCATGATGTTGGAGCGGGCGACCCGCGCCGAAGAAGCCGATCGCATCGGCTCGGTGCCGGTCCCGGGATCGGCCAAGGGCATGCTCAAGTCCACCTTCGACATGGCGCTGGGCAAGAGTCCTGAGCTGCTGGTCGACAAACTCGGCGAGCGCCTGGCCTTCGAGCGCAGCGGGGTGCGCATGTATGACGCGATGATCGCCAAGGCGAAAGCCCTGGAAACCGCCGAGTCCGACCTGGTGCAGGTGCTGCAGCACATTCGCGACGAAGAGTTCGAGCACATGAACATGGTCGCCGAGGCGATCGAGACGCTCGGGGCCGACCCGACTGCGCAGACGCCTTGCGCGGACATCGTCGGAGTCAAGTCGCTGGGCGTGATGCAGGTGCTGACCGATCCACGCACCAACGTTGCTCAGGGCCTTAACGCCTTGCTGACCATCGAACTTGAGGATAACGCTGCCTGGGAGATGTTGATCGAGCTGGCGGAATCCGGTGGGCACCCACGCATCGCCAAGGGCTTTCACAAGGCCAAGGAGCAGGAAGACGACCATCTGGTGAAGATCAAGACGATCCTGCGTCGAGACCTGATCAAGCAAGTCAAGTAATACGCGTGCGCTTCAAACCTTGGCGCGCCTCCGGGCGCGTCTTTTTTATGGGTGAATGGCCTGCATGAGATTTCAATGTTTTTTGAATAAGCAAATGCGTTCTTATTCTTTCTTGTGTCAGCTTCTCGAGCGATAGACTCACGGCTCAGCGACTATCAAGAGGCCATCCTATGCGGCGCGGACCATTCCATTATCTGATCGTCCCCGGCTGGCACGGCTCGCCTGAGGATCATTGGCAGAGCCACTGGCAGCGCACCCTGCCGAATAGCCGACGCATCGAGCAAGCCGACTGGCTGCAGCCGCAACGCCCTGACTGGGTGACCGAACTTGATCGCGGAATCGCCACAGCGCCGGAGCCGGTGGTCCTGATCGCTCACAGCCTCGGCTGCCCGACCGTCGCGCATTGGGCGGCGCAGGCAACGCCCGATGCGCTGCGGCGGGTTCGGGGTGCGCTGTTGGTCACCCCGGCGGACGTCGAGCGACCGGGCTGCCCCGAGCCTCTGCGCAACTTCGCGCCGCTGCCCTTGGCGCCGCTGCCATTTCCGAGCGTGCTGGTAGGCTCCGACAATGATCCTGCCGCAAGCGCCGAGCGGGCGTGTGCCATGGGTAAAGCCTGGGGGAGCGAAGTGACGGTGCTCAGTGGCGTCGGGCATATCAACGTGGCCTCAGGGCACCATCGATGGGAGGAGGGGCTCGGCTTTCTCCATCGTCTGCAATCTCTGATCGGCGAGCAGGTGCAACGGAGCGCCTGATGACATCCAGCATGAACGTCGGATTACGCCTTTGGCTAATCCAACCTGCGAGACTTGAGACCGTAGGGTGGATAACGCTCTTTTCATCCACCGTTTGCCCGATCGCAAGCCAGCTTTCCGTAGGATGGAACCGCCGAAGGCGCTTCCGTCGTTAACCGCGAAAAGGCCATACCATCGCCCAACAACACAACCGCACCACCCCGCACGAACATCGGATTACGCCTTTGGCTAATCCAACCTACGAGGCTTGAGACCGTAGGGTGGATGACGCTTTTTTCATCCACCGTTTGCCCGATCGCAAGCCAGCTTTCCGTAGGATGGAATCGCCGAAGGCGCTTCCGTCGTTAACCGCGAAAAGGCTATACCATCGCCCAACAACCCAACCGCACCACCCCGCACGAACGTCGGATTACGCCTTTGGCTAATCCAACCTACGAAAACTTGAGACCGCCAATCGAGCTGTTGAATGCCCAGCCCCGCACCATCCGACACCGCTGCATCCCTTCCCCTCGTGCTTGCCGGGCCTATGCTGCGCCGGCTCGAAACGGGCCGGCTGGTGCTCTGGCTGGTGGCCAGCGAGCCGCTGCAGTTGCACCTGAGGTTGCAGCCCGAGGGAGAGGCGTCGGTTTCGCTGGCAGTGGAAGGCGAGGCCTGTCGCCAGCTTCGCGTCGGTACCTCGGCCTGGTTGCACCTGATCGATGTCCGCCTGGATACGCCGCTGCCGGTCGATCGCTTGATCGAGTACGACCTGTTGATCGAGCGCGAAGGCGGTGAGCAGGGCATCGCCGATTGGGCGCCGCACCTGATCCATGAAGGGTTCGAGCGCCCGGCGTTCGTCATTCGTTCGCGCTATGACGATCTGCTGCACGGCTCCTGCCGCAAGCCGCACCACGCCTCGGCGGATGGGTTGGTTACCGTCGATTCATTGGTCGCCCAGGCCCGCCAATCACCCGAGCACTGGCCCGCCGCGCTGTTGATGACCGGCGACCAGATCTATGCCGATGACGTAGCCGGCCCGACATTGGTGGCCATCCATGCGCTGATTCGCCGGCTCGGGCTCTACAGCGAATGCCTTGAAGGCGCGACCGTCGCTGACAGCGATGAGTTGATGGCGCATCCGGCGACCTATTACCGGCGCGCCGAACTGCTGCCAGCGTTCAAATCCAACGAGGCCCTGCGCGAGCGCTTCTTCGGTGGCGTCGAGAAGCCGGTGTTTACCACCTCCAGCGCACACAACCATCTGGTGTCCCTGGGCGAGGTCCTGGCCATGTACCTGCTGGTCTGGTCGGCGGTGCCCTGGCGGTTGATCGAACTACAGTCACCCCAGCTGGACGGCGAGCTGGCTGACCGCTGGGCTCGTGAGCTGAGCGCTATCAATGCCTTCCAGGCAGGCTTGCCGCAGGTCGCACGAGCGCTGGCGCATCTGCCTTCGCTGATGATCTTCGATGACCACGACATCACCGATGACTGGAACCTGAGCGCCCGCTGGGAGCAGACCGCCTACGGCCATCCCTTTTCCCGCCGAATCATCGGCAACGCCTTGCTCGGCTATCTGCTGTGCCAGGCCTGGGGCAACGCGCCGGATGCCTGCGTCACGTCATTAGGCGCAGTCGAGGCGCTGCTGAACAGCGGTGAACAGGGGCGACTCGACTGCGCGCTGCATGATCGAGTGGTCGACGAGTTGCTGGAGCGCGGCGACTGGGGCTATGTCATACCCAGCGAGCCGGCCCTGGTGGTGCTCGATACCCGGACCCGACGTTGGCGCAGCGAGCGCAACCTGAGCCGGCCTTCGGGGCTGATGGATTGGGAGGCCCTGACCGACTTCCAGCAGGAATTGCTCGATCATCGTTCGGTGATCATCGTCTCGCCGGCGCCAATGTTCGGCGTCAAGCTGATCGAGACCGTGCAACGGGTATTCAGCTGGGCCGGGCTGTCGCTGTTGGTCGACGCCGAAAACTGGATGGCCCACCGCGGCGCGGCGCAGGTCATGCTCAACATCTTCCGCCACACCCGCACGCCGGGTAACTACGTGATCCTGTCCGGCGACGTGCATTACTCGTTCGCCTATGAGGTGCGCATTCGCGGCCGTGCCGAGGGCCCGCGGTTATGGCAGATCACCAGCAGCGGCGTGAAAAACGAGTTTCCGCCGCGCTTGCTCGACCTGTTCGACCGGCTCAACCGCTGGCTGTATTCGCCGCGCTCACCCTTGAACTGGTTCACCAAGCGCCGCCGCGTGCGGGTCCAGCCGTGGCTGCCGAGCCGCAGCCGGTCCGGTGAGCGTTTGTGGAACGGCTCGGGTATCGGCCGCGTTCGACTCGACGCAGAGGGTCGCCCGGCGCGGGTGGAGCAGATCAACGCTGATGGGTCACCGCCTGTAAGCTTCGCGCCCGAGCGCGACCAGACGCCCTAGCCGAACGCCGCGCGCAGCTCCGGCAGCGTGGCGTAGTAATAAGCCGGCGATTGCGCCATCAGCTCGGTGTGGCTGCCAAAGCCGTACCCGACGCCGACCGCCTGCAAGCCGTTGCTGTGTGCACCGATCAGGTCATGCTTGCGGTCACCGATCATCAGCGTCTGCTCTGGATCGAGCCCTTCTTCTGCAATCAGATGGGCAATTAGCTCGACCTTGTTGGTGCGTGAGCCGTCCAGTTCGCTGCCGTAGATCACCTTGAAGTGATGATCGAACGCGAAGTGCCGGGCGATCTCGCGGGCGAACACTGAAGGCTTCGAGGTTGCGACGTAGAGCGTTCGCCCCTGGCCGCGCAGGTGGTCGAGCATCTCAAGCACGCCGTCGAACAGTAGGTTCTCGTAAATCCCTGTGGTCTTGAATCGCTCGCGGTAATGGCCTACGGCGTCCCAGGCGCGCGCCTCGTCGAAGCCGTAAAACTCCATGAACGCCTGCAGCAGTGGCGGCCCAATGAAGGGTTCGAGCTTGGCCAGATCAGGCTCATCGATGCCCAGCTGTGCGAGTGCATGCTGGATCGAGCGAGTGATGCCTTCGCGCGGGTCGGTGAGGGTGCCGTCGAGGTCGAAGAGGATGGTGGAATGGTGCATGGAGGCGGCTCGGTAAATTCTATTGGGCATGCATACGACAATCGGATCGCGCACACGATGTTTGGCTTCAGGCTTCAGGCTTCAGGCTTCAGGCCCTTCTGCCAGATGCTGGTCCTTCAACTTGACGTAGTTGCCGGCGGTGTAGCTGAAGAAGCTGCGCTCCTTGTCAGTCAGCGGGCGGGCCTGCTTCACCGGGCTGCCGACATAGAGGTAACCGCTTTCCAGCGTCCTGCCCGGCGGCACCAGGCTGCCGGCGCCGATGATGACCTCGTCTTCGACCACCGCACCATCCATCACGATCGAACCCATGCCAACCAGGATGCGGCTGCCCAGCGTGCAGCCGTGCAGGGTGACCTTGTGGCCGACCGTTACCTCATCGCCGATGGTCAGCGGAAAACCGTCCGGGTTGAACGGGCCGGCGTGGGTGATGTGCAGCACGCTGCCGTCCTGGATGCTGGTTCGCGCGCCGATGCGGATGCGGTGCATGTCGCCGCGAATCACGGTCAGCGGCCAGACGGAGCTGTCTTCGCCAATCTCGATATCGCCGATGAGTACGGCGCTGGGGTCGACGAAGACGCGCTCGCCGAGCGTCGGTGTGTGCCCCTGGAAGGTTCGGATGCTCATGGGTTGTTCCTTTAGCTTGTGAAAAGGCGGCCGGTCACTGATAGACCCGGCCTTCGACGGCATTGCTGCCGGGGCGGAAGAACTCGCCGGGCGTCGCGCCGAATTGCTCGCGGAAGGCGGCGATGAAGGCCGACAGGGATTCATAACCGCAGCCAAGTGCCACGTCGGTCACCCGCTCGCCGCGCTCCAGCGCCGGCAGGGCGCTGAGCAGGCGCAGGCGCTGGCGCCAGGCGCGGAAGGTCAGGCCGGTTTCACGCAGGAACAAGCGGCTCAGGGTGCGTTCCGAAACACCCAGCGTACGGCTCCAGTCAGCCAGCCCTTCCTGCGACTCCGGCTGCGCCTGCAGGCTTTTGCACAGCCGGTGCAGGCGCGGCTCGGCCGGCAGTGGCAACACCAGTTCGACTTGCGGGGCGCAGCCCAGCTGATCGAGCAGCACCTGCACCAGCCGTCCCTCGGCGCCGTCCTCGGCATAGGCTTCGGGCAGGGTACTGAAATGCCGGATCAGTTCGCGCAGCAAGGGGCTGACTTGCAGTACCCGGCAATGTTCGAACGCCTCGCCGGCGACGGCTCGATCGATGTACAGGCTGCGAATGCAGGTGTCCGGTGCGCAGAACACTTGGTGAGTGACGCCAGCCGGAATCCACACCGCGCGCAGCGGCGGCGCGATGAAGCGGCCATTGTCGGTACGCACCTCGAGCACGCCTTCGACGGCATGGGAAAGCTGCACCCAGGGGTGGCTGTGGCGATAGCCGAGCTTGAGGTTGGGCGGCGAGTCGAGCTGGCCATAGACGGGTCGTGGCAGCGTTTTGAGTTCGCCGAGGCGGGTAATCAGCGCAGCCTCTTGTCCGATTGGCGACATTTCGTGCCTGCTTGGCGTTAGTCGGAAGGAGGCGCCCACGTTAAGGTCGATACCTGTTGCCTGCAAGCCCCAAGGAAATCACCCATGGCCAAACTCCGCCTCCTCTTCGATAACTTCACCCTGGCCCTGCTGGCGGTGGTCGCCATCGCCACGCTGTTTCCCTGCGAAGGGCAGGTTGCGGTGTTCTTCGAGTGGCTCACGTCAGCGGCCATCGCGCTGCTGTTCTTCATGCACGGCGCCAAGCTGTCGCGCGAAGCGATCCTTGCGGGTGCCGGTCATTGGCGCCTGCACCTGCTGGTCTTCGCCTGCACCTTCGTCATGTTTCCGCTGCTGGGGCTGGCGCTTAAGCCGGTGTTGACGCCGATGGTCGGTGACGAGCTGTACCTGGGCATGCTCTATCTCTGTGCGTTGCCCGCCACGGTGCAATCGGCGATCGCCTTTACCTCGTTGGCGCGCGGTAACGTGCCCGCCGCCATCTGCAGTGCGGCGGCCTCCAGCCTGATCGGAATTTTCCTCACGCCTCTGCTGGTATTGCTGTTGATGGGTGTTGAGGGCGAGACCGGATCGACGCTGGACTCCATCGGCAAGATTGTGCTGCAACTGCTGGTGCCTTTCGTCGCCGGGCAGATCGCGCGCCGCTGGATCGGCGCCTGGGTGACGCGCAACAAGACCTGGCTGAAAAGCGTGGACCAGAGTTCGATTCTGCTGGTGGTTTACACCGCGTTCAGTGGCGCTGTGGTCGACGGCCTGTGGCAGATCGTGCCCCTCGGCCACCTGCTGGGGTTGGTGGTGGCCTGCTGCCTGTTGCTGGCCATCGTGCTGTGGCTGACGGCCATGCTGGCCAAGGTATTCGGCTTCAACCTGGAAGACCGCATCACCATCCTCTTCGCCGGCTCAAAGAAGAGCCTGGCGACCGGCGTGCCCATGGCCCAGGTGCTGTTCGCCACCAGCGCGGTCGGCATGATCATCCTGCCGCTGATGCTGTTTCACCAGATCCAGCTGATGGTCTGCACCGTGCTTGCCCAGCGCTATGCGCGGCGCCCCGAATTGCCCGAGCAGACGGCGGTCCAATAACCGGTACGGATGCCTGACTCGCGTGTCGTTTCGTCGTGCATAGAGCCGCTCTATCGCTTCGTTGCCCAGCTGCGCGGTCAGGCATTTGTCTTTAACATGCACCGGTGATCATTTATTCAGAAGGGGCAACTGCCGTGACCGATACCAATCCGCTGCTTCGGGATTTCGACCTGCCGCCTTATTCCGAGATTCGCCCCGAGCATGTCGAGCCGGCGGTGGACGCTGTCCTTGGTGACAACCGTGTCGCCTTGCAGGAACTGCTCAGCCGCCCGGCCGAGAGTCTCGACTGGAGCACCCTGGTCGTCGGCCTCGATGAAATGAACGAACGCCTTAGCCGCGCCTGGGGGCCGGTCAGCCATCTCAATGCCGTGCGCAACAATGCCGAACTGCGCAGCGCCTACGAGGCCTGCCTGCCCAAACTGTCCGCCTACGCCACCGAGCTCGGCCAGAACGCCGACCTGTTCGCCGCCTATCAGGCGCTGTCGCTGAGCCCCGAAGCCGACGGCTTCGATGTCGCGCAGAAGACCATCCTCGAACATGCGCTACGCGATTTCCGCCTGTCCGGCATCGACTTGCCGCCCGCCGAACAGCAACGCTTCGGCGCGATCCGCATGAAGCTCGCCGAGCTGGGCAGCACCTTTTCCAACCAGCTGCTCGACGCGACCCAGGCCTGGACCAAGCACGTCACCGACGAAAGCGTGCTGGCCGGCATTACCGATTCGTCCAAGGCGCAGATGGCCGAAGCCGCCAAGGCCAAGGAGCTGGACGGCTGGCTGATCAGCCTGGAATTCCCCAGCTACTACGCCGTGATGACCTACGCCGACAATCGCGCGCTGCGTGAAGAGGTCTATGTCGCCTATTCCACCCGTGCCTCCGACCAGGGGCCGAACGCCGGTCAGTTCGACAACGGCCCGGTGATGGAGCAGATTCTCGACCTGCGTCAGGAGCTGGCGCAGCTGCTGGGCTTCGGCAACTATGCCGAGCTCTCGCTGGCGACCAAGATGGCCGAGAGCACCGATCAGGTGCTGGGGTTCCTGCGTGATCTGGCCAAGCGCAGCAAGCCGTTTGCTGAGCGCGACCTCAAGGAGCTGCGGGCCTTTGCCGCCGAGCAGGGCGTCTCCGACCTGCAGAGCTGGGACGTCAACTACTTTGGCGAGAAGCTGCGCCAGGCCCGTTACAGCCTGAGCCAGGAAGAGCTGCGCGCCTACTTCCCGGTGGACAAGGTGCTGTCGGGCCTGTTTGCCATCGTCAAGCGTCTATACGGCATCGAAATCCACGAGCTGGAAGACTTCGACAGCTGGCATCCGGATGTGCGCCTGTTCGAGATCCGCGAGAAGGGCGAGCACGTCGGGCGCTTCTTCTTCGACCTCTATGCGCGGCCCAACAAGCGCGGCGGTGCCTGGATGGATGGCGCCCGTGACAAGCGCCGCACCTGCCTCGGCACACTGCAGACGCCGGTGGCCAATCTGGTCTGCAACTTCACCCCGCCGGTGGGCGAGCGCCCCGCGCTGCTGACCCACGATGAAGTGACCACGTTGTTCCACGAATTCGGTCATGGCCTGCATCACCTGCTGACCCAGGTCGAACATGCCGGCGCGTCGGGCATCAACGGTGTGGCCTGGGATGCGGTCGAGCTGCCCAGCCAGTTCATGGAGAACTGGTGCTGGGAGCCGGAAGGCCTGGCGCTGATCTCCGGCCACTACCAGACCGGCGAAACGCTGCCGCAGGACCTGCTCGACAAGATGCTGGCGGCGAAGAACTTCCAGTCCGGCCTGATGATGGTGCGTCAGCTGGAATTCTCGTTGTTCGACTTCGAGCTGCATGCAACGCATGGGGACGGCCGCAGCGTGCTCGAGGTACTGGAAAGTGTCCGTGACGAGGTGTCGGTGATGCGTCCGCCAGCCAGCAACCGCTTCCCCAACAGCTTCGCGCACATCTTTTCCGGCGGTTACGCAGCCGGTTACTACAGCTACAAGTGGGCCGAAGTCTTGTCCTCCGACGCCTTCTCGCGCTTCGAGGAAGAGGGCGTGTTCAATGCCGAAACCGGGCGCGCCTTCCGTGAGGCCATTCTGGCGCGCGGCGGTTCGCAGGAGCCCATGGTGCTGTTCGTCGACTTCCGCGGCCGGGAGCCGTCTACCGACGCGCTGCTGCGCCATCTTGGCCTGACCGAGGACGTGGCATGAGCGACGAGCCGAAAGTAACCACCAAGCGCTTCATCGCTGGCGCCGTGTGCCCGGCGTGCAGCGCCAGCGACAGCATCAAGATGTGGGACGTCGACGGCGTGCCGCACCGCGAGTGCGTGGAATGCGGCTATGCCGACACCCTCAACGCTCAGGGCCAATCTGTGCCGTCCGAGCTCGGCACGCGCGTCAACCAGGCCAAGCCAAAGGCACCCGATCCGCAGGTGCAGGCGGTACAGTTCTTCCCCAACCCGAAGCTGAAGAAAAAAACCGACTGACCGACTGGAGCATCGCCATGTGGCATATCACCTGTGGCGATCTCGCCGCCGACAGCGTCCGGCAGCTGCTGGCTGAAGGCAATGAAGTTCGCGTTCTGCGCGACGACTTGGCGGTCGGGCCGCTCGCTGATATCGAAACTCCACCATGCGCTGCGCGTGTGGCCTTCTGGGAAGGCGTCTGGCCTGTCGGGTTGGCGCCTCGGCCTGATTTTTCGGGCATTGCCAATGACGCTGAATGGCTGGACGGGCTAGCTGACCAGTCGCGCCAAATAACGGTCTGGCATGGCGACAGCGCCTCCGAACAGTTGACGCTGGCGCGGGTGGCGGCGGCTATGGAAGGTTCGGCGATACCCTTGCACGAGGTTGCATGCGGCACCGGTGACAGTCGAGTCGGCACGCGCATGGCAGTGTCCATGCATGCGCCGGATGCCCTGGCTGCGCTTTATCAGCCCCGTCTCGTCGATGCTTATCGCATTGCTGATCTCGCCAGTCAGTGGCGGGCTGCGGTTGAGGAGAACGCCGCGATACGTCGCTGGGTCGACGGGCGTTTTCGCGGTGAGGACACTGCTCGAATCGATGGCGAACTGGTAGTGGCCTGCCGCGACGACTGGATGCCGCTGGCCCGAGCCATGGCCGAGGTGATGGGGCACTGCGACGGCTTCTTTCCCACCGACCTGTTTCTCTACTGGCGCGCCCGCGAGTTGGCGAAACGGGGCGTAATCCTGCTCAGCGACGGTAGCGCAGCCGAGTACAGCAAGGTGCAGGTGCGACGCCCTTTGGGCTGAAGGCATCGCTTTTTCGCGCCTACAGGTTGCTTTGGGATCTGTGTTCCGACTGTTGCCGCGGGATAGCTCGGTGAGGCGCGATCCACCCCCCGGCGACGGGCGGGCATATCCGCGTTGCCGATATGAGGCCTGGCTCTGATACTGTATCCATATACAGCCTTTCGGAGCCTTTCCATGTTCCCGCCGAATAGCACGCCGCGCGGCCGCGGCACCGCCATCAACCCAGACAACCGTTTCGCCCCGACCCGCAGCGAGGCTTATGACGACGGCTGGGAACAGGACGTGCCGCCGACGCGCGCCACCGAGGTACGGTTCGAGACGGCCAAGACTGTGCTCACCCGCAACCAGTCGCCGGACGTCGGCTTCGATCGCTCGGTCAATCCCTATCGAGGCTGCGAGCATGGCTGCATATATTGTTTTGCGCGGCCCAGCCACGCCTATTGGGACATGTCGCCGGGTATCGATTTCGAGACGAGGCTGATCGCCAAGACCAACCTGGCCGAACGCCTCGAGCAGGAGCTGAGCAAGCCCGGCTACGTGCCGCAGCCGATCGCGCTTGGGGTCAACACCGATGCCTATCAGCCCATCGAACGCGAACAGCAGCTGACCCGCCGTGCGCTGGAAATCCTGCTGCGCTTCAAGCACCCGGTGCACATCATCACCAAGGGTTCATTGGTGCTGCGCGATCTGGACCTGCTGGTGCCGCTGGCCGAGCAGCGACTGGTCAGCGTCTCGGTCAGCCTGACCACCCTGGATGACGAGCTCAAGCGCATCATGGAACCGCGTGCGGCCTCGCCCTCGGCGCGACTTCGCGTGCTGCGCTCGCTGAACGAGGCAGGCGTGCCGGTCAGCGTGATGTGCGCGCCGATGATTCCGATGATCAATGACATGGAGCTCGAGCGCATGCTCGAAGCCGCGCGGGAGGCCGGCGCGCGGTCGGCTGGTTATGTCTTGCTGCGGTTGCCCCATGAAGTGGCGACCCTTTTCGATGAATGGCTGCAGGAGCATTTCCCGCAATGTGCCGCTCACGTCATGAGCCTGGTGCGGCAGTCACGGGGCGGCAAGGATTACGACAGCCGTTTCGGCAGCCGCATGCGCGGCGAAGGGCAGTTCGCCCAGCTGCTCGCCCAGCGCTTTCAGCTGGCCTGCAAGCGGCTGGGCTACAACCGCCGGGACCAGAACTACGGGCTGGACTGCAGCCGTTTCGCGCCGCCAGGGCAGCAGATGAACCTGCTCTAACCAGCGCGTACCGCAGGGCGGCTAACCGGAACTATAGGAAGCGCGCCGGGCACCAATCCAGGTATCGCTGCGGCGCCGGTATGGTCCGGTGCGCATTTGCATCCTGGAGGCAAGGTGGATTGGATCGATTTTCTTCAATGGCCGGCAATGGTAATCACGGTGCTGGCGGCGTGGCTGATCGGCTCACTGAAGCCCGGCCGACGCACGGTAGGGTTCTGGTGCTTTCTGCTGAGCAACCTGCTCTGGGTGGTCTGGGGCCTGTACGCCGAGGCCTGGGCGTTGATTACGCTGCAGATATGTCTGGCGGCGATGAACATCCGCGGGGTGAAGAAAAATGAGCACTCCACGGAGGCGCAGGCGAGCGCCTGAACCCAACGGGGTGACGAAATTGCCGTTCTTCATTCGCTGTCTATACTCCGATCGTAAGCGTATTGATCGAATCCGACTGCGCGTGCAAAGCGAGGACTGGCAACCATGAATCGGGGGGAGCCAGATCGGAGCGTGGTCAGGCCATCGTAGCGGGCAGTTGCCAGCTCTGCGGCCGGACAGGCGGTCGGCGGGATAACAAGAACCATAAGGGGAACCCGCAATGTCGCGACATCCACGAGCCTGGATGGGGATTGGACTGTGTTCGCTATTCGGTCAGGCGCAGGCGGCCTGGGACGTGAATATGCGCGCCGGTGCCACAGACGTCAGTCACTCCGTTTTCGATCTGCACATGACCATCTTCTGGATCTGCGTGATCATCGGCGTGCTGGTGTTCGCGGTGATGTTCTGGTCGATGTTCGCCCACCGCCGGTCCAGGCGACTGGAGTCGGCGCACTTCCATGAGAACACCAAGGTCGAGGTGCTCTGGACCATCATCCCCCTGCTGATCCTGATCGGCATGGCGGTGCCCGCGACCCGCACGCTGATTCACATCTACGATTCCAGTGAGTCGGACGTCGATATCCAGATCACCGGCTACCAGTGGAAGTGGCACTACAAATACCTGGGTGAGGACGTCGAGTTCTTCAGCAACCTCACCACTCCGCGCGACCAGATCAACAACCTGGCCCCCAAAGGCGAACACTACCTGCTGGAAGTGGACGAGCCACTGGTGATCCCGCAGGGCGCCAAGGTGCGCTTTCTGATCACCGCGGCGGACGTCATCCATTCCTGGTGGGTGCCGGATCTTGCGGTGAAAAAGGACGCCATCCCCGGTTTCATCAACGAATCCTGGACCCGTGTCGAGGAGCCCGGCATCTACCGCGGGCAGTGCACCGAGCTGTGCGGCAAGGATCATGGCTTCATGCCGGTGGTCGTCGAAGTGAAATCCCAGGAGGACTACGCCACCTGGCTCGGCGAGAAGAAAGCCGAGGCCGCCAAGCTCGCCGAGCTGACCAGCAAGGAGTGGACGCTGGAAGAATTGACCGCTCGCGGCGAGAAGGTCTACCAGACCAACTGTGCCTCCTGTCACCAGGCTTCGGGTGAAGGGCTGCCACCGATGTTCCCGGCGCTCAAGGGCTCGCCGATCGCCACGGGCGATGCGGAAAACCACATCAGCATCGTCGTCAAAGGCTCGCCGGGCACCGCCATGCCAGCGTTCGGCCCGCAGTTGTCGGAAGTCGACCTGGCCGCCGTGGTGACCTACGAGCGCCATGCCTGGGGTAACGACACAGGCGACATGGTCACGCCGAAAGACGTGCTCGTCTTCAAACAGGCCGAAGAAGCCACCCAGTAAGAGGATTAGGTGATGAGTGCAGTGATCGACGATCATGGTCATGCCGGGCATGACCATCACCACGGCCCGGC
Organism: Stutzerimonas sp. C6.4V; assembly: GCF_058536345.1. NCBI lineage: Bacteria > Pseudomonadati > Pseudomonadota > Gammaproteobacteria > Pseudomonadales > Pseudomonadaceae > Stutzerimonas > Stutzerimonas sp. C6.4V. Next base: position 443,600 of record NZ_JBZUBM010000002.1, on the reverse strand, counting down.
CAAGGGCCTCTCACGCTGGCTGCTGACCACCAACCACAAGGACATCGGCTCGATGTACCTGTGGTTCAGCTTCTGCGCCTTTCTCTTGGGCGGCTCGATGGCGATGGTGATTCGCGCCGAGTTGTTCCAGCCGGGCCTGCAGATCGTGCAGCCTGAGTTCTTCAACCAGATGACCACCATGCACGGGCTGATCATGGTGTTCGGTGCGGTGATGCCGGCCTTCGTCGGCCTGGCCAACTGGATGATCCCGCTGATGATCGGCGCGCCGGACATGGCGCTGCCGCGGATGAACAACTTCAGTTTCTGGCTGTTGCCCGCCGCGTTCGGGTTGCTGGTTTCGACCCTGTTCATGGAGGGCGGCGGGCCGAACTTCGGCTGGACCTTCTATGCGCCGCTTTCGACCACCTATGCGCCGGAATCGGTGACCTTCTTCATCTTCGCCATTCACCTGATGGGTATCAGCTCGATCATGGGGGCGATCAACGTGGTCGCCACGGTGCTCAACCTGCGCGCACCGGGCATGACCCTGATGAAGATGCCCCTGTTCGTCTGGACATGGCTGATCACCGCCTTCCTGCTGATCGCAGTGATGCCGGTGCTGGCCGGCGTGGTGACCATGATGCTGATGGACATCCACTTCGGCACCAGCTTCTTCAGCGCGGCCGGCGGCGGCGACCCGGTGCTGTTCCAGCACGTGTTCTGGTTCTTCGGTCATCCCGAGGTGTACATCATGATCCTGCCGGCGTTCGGCGCGGTCAGCTCGATCATCCCGGCGTTCAGCCGCAAGCCACTGTTCGGCTACACCTCGATGGTCTACGCCACCGGCGCCATCGCCTTTCTCTCGTTCATCGTCTGGTCGCACCATATGTTCACCGTTGGCATCCCGCTGACCGGTGAGCTGTTCTTCATGTACGCCACCATGCTGATCGCGGTGCCCACCGGGGTGAAGGTGTTCAACTGGGTGTCGACCATGTGGCGCGGCTCGCTGACCTTCGAGGCGCCGATGCTGTTCGCGGTGGCCTTCGTCATCCTGTTCACCATCGGCGGGTTCTCCGGATTGATGCTGGCGATCGCGCCGGCGGACTTCCAGTACCACGACACCTACTTCGTGGTGGCGCACTTCCACTACGTGCTGGTGCCGGGCGCGATCTTCGGCATCTTCGCCTCGGCGTACTACTGGCTGCCCAAGTGGACCGGCCACATGTACGACGAAACCCTGGCCAAGCTGCATTTCTGGATGAGCTTCGTCGGCATGAACCTGGCGTTCTTCCCGATGCACTTTGTCGGGCTGGCCGGCATGCCGCGGCGGATCCCGGACTACAACATGATGTTCGCCAACTTCAACATGGTCTCCAGCATCGGCGCCTTCATGTTCGGGGCGACGCAGCTCCTCTTCCTGTTCATCGTCATCAAGTGCATCCGGGGAGGCCCGGCTGCTGCGGCCAAGCCCTGGGATGGCGCCGAAGGGCTGGAGTGGAGCGTGCCGTCACCGGCGCCGTACCACACCTTCAGCGTGCCCCCGAGCCTGGAAGAACTGCACGAGCACCGCACGGGGCCCAAACATGATGATTAAGGCCATTGAAGGCTGGAGGCCGGAGGCTGGACGAGGCGTGGCGGCGTGCTTTGCTGCCGCGTGGTTGAGATATGAGGGTTCGCGGGCGAGCTCGATATTGCGGACGATGGTGGCTGACCGGCTTTTGCGTTCAGCCTTCAGCGCTTTTGTCGTCTTTGCGAGAGCCCACCCATGAAAACCGATCTGACCCTGGCGCAACTGGTCCGCCGCCTGCTCTTGGTGGTCGTGGCGATGTTCGCGTTCGGCTTCGCGCTGGTGCCGATCTATGACGTCATGTGCAAGGCCTTCGGTATCAACGGCAAGACGGCTGGCGCCTACGAAGGCGCCCAGACCGCAGACGAGGCGCGCGAAGTGCGGGTGCAGTTTCTCGCCACCAACGCATCGGGGATGGTCTGGGAATTCAAGCCGGTGGCTGACCAGCTCAGCGTTCATCCCGGCTCCAGCCGTGAAATGCGCTTTATCGCCTACAACCCGACGGGCAAACCAATGACCGCCCAGGCAGTGCCCAGTGTGTCGCCGTCCAAGGCCGCCGCCTATTTCCACAAGACCGAATGCTTTTGCTTTACCCAGCAAGTGCTGCAACCCGGTGAGCGCATCGAAATGCCGGTGCGTTTCATCGTCGATCGTGATCTGCCTGCGGATGTGCGTCATCTGACGCTCGCTTACACCCTGTTCGACATCACGTCTCGCCAACCTCCCGTCGCCGTCGTTTCTCAGGCGTCTCTGGCGGTGGCCAAGAGGAGTCTGCAATGAGCCAACAGACCACCACGCACGAGCACTACTACGTTCCCGCCCAGAGCAAATGGCCCATCGTCGGGACCGTGGCGCTGCTGACCACCGTGTTCGGGCTGGGTAGCTGGTTCAACGACCTCAAGGCCGGCCGCGACGAGATCAGCGGCCCGGTGATCTTCTTTGTCGGCGCACTGCTGATCGCCTACATGATGTTCGGCTGGTTCGGGGCGGTGGTACGTGAAGGCCGGGCGGGTTTGTACAGCGCGCAGATGGATCGCTCGTTCCGCTGGGGCATGAGCTGGTTCATCTTTTCCGAGGTGATGTTCTTTCTCGCCTTCTTTGGCGTGCTGTTCTACATCCGCTACTGGGTCGGCCCCTGGCTCGACGGTGACGGTGACAAGGGCGTCAGCGCCATGCTCTGGCCGAACTTCGAATACAGCTGGCCGCTGCTGAACAATCCCGATCCCAGTGTCTATCCTGCCCCCGAGGGCACTATCAGTCCCTGGGGCCTGCCGCTGATCAACACCATCTTGCTGGTGACGTCCAGCTTCACCCTGACCTGGGCGCACCACGCGCTGCGCAAGGGCAACCGCAAGCAGCTCAAGCTCGGCCTTGGCCTGACCGTGCTGCTGGGCGCGACCTTCCTGACCCTGCAGATCGAAGAGTACATCCATGCCTATACCGAACTCGGGCTGACGCTGGGCTCGGGCATCTACGGCGCGACTTTCTTCATGCTGACGGGTTTCCACGGCGCTCATGTGACCATGGGCGCGATCATCCTCACGGTGATGCTGGTGCGCAGCTTTCGCGGCCACTTCACGCCAGAGCAGCATTTCGGTTTCGAGGCGGCCGCCTGGTACTGGCACTTCGTGGACGTGGTGTGGATTGGCCTGTTCGTTTTCGTCTATGTGATCTAGCGATCAGGCGCCGAAACCGGGCTGTAGCTGCCCGGAATAAAAGCCCCAGGCGATCAGGGCAACCGTCAACGCGGTAAGGGAGACACGAACGAAGAGGGCGGTGAGCACGCGTGATGTGCGGCCCTCATCCCTGACCAGAAAGAACAGACCACTGAACAGACTGACCAGCGTGGCTACTAACAACAGAACAATCGCCACCTTGAGCATGAGCGGGCCCGCCGTGAAAGGTGAACTGGGGGAAGTGGGGTGCAGTATAGCCAGCCGGATCGATACGCCGCGGGGCAGGGCATGAACGGCTTCAAGCCGGGCGTCATACCCACGCTGGTGGTGCTGTGCCTGTTGCCGCTGCTGGTCTGGCTGGGTTTCTGGCAGCTGGAACGGGCCGACCAGAAGCGCGAGCTGCTGGCGCGTCAGGAGGCGCGCGAAGCAGCAGCGCCGTTGGGGCCGGAGCAGATCGAAACCCTTCAGGATCCGGCCTACGCCCGTATCAACCTGCAGGGCAGCTTCGACGCCGAGCACAGCTTTCTGCTGGACAGCCGCACCCGCGACGGCCGTGTTGGGGTCGAGCTGCTGCAGCCGTTTCAGGATCAGCCCAGCGGCCGCTGGGTGCTGGTCAACCGCGGCTGGTTGCCCTGGCCGGACCGGCGCATTCCGCCACAATTCGATACACCGGATCGACCGCTGAAGCTGTCCGCATGGGTATACGCGCCGTCAGGCGAGCCGTTCATTCTCAACCGGCGCATGGCCGAAGGCTGGCCGCGGCTGATCAACCACGTCGAGGTGCAGGACATCTGGCAGTTGCTCGACCGTGACGGTGTCGAATACCAGCTGCGGCTGGAGCCCGGCCCCGCGGCCTATCGCGCCGACTGGCCGGTGACCTTCATGCAGCCGCAGCAGCATGTCGGCTATGCGGTGCAATGGTTTGCGCTGGCAGCGGCACTGCTGGCGTTGTTCATCTACTTCGGCGTGCATCAGGCGCGGGGGAACAAGGAATGACGATGATGAATCCGACCTACCATGCTGAACCGGCGCAACGGCGCCGTGGGCGTCTGCAATTGCTGCTGATCCTCGCCGTGGTGATCGGCCCCATGCTCCTGGCTAGCGCCATGTACCGTTTCGGTTTCTGGGTGCCCCAAACCCGTACCTACGACGGCGCTCTGGTGGCGACCGGGCAAGGCCGCGGCGCCCTGGGTATCAACGCGCCGGTGGCCACTGAGCCGCGCTGGGAGCTGCTGGTTACGGCGCCCGATGGCTGTGCCGAAGATTGCCAGCAGCTGGTGTATCTGGCCCGGCAGATCAATATCGGTCTGGCCCGCGAAGCCGGTCGGGCCAGCCACGCCCTGGCCAGCGCCCAGGCATTACCGGATGACTACGATCAACGTCTGCAGCGCGAATATCCCCAGCTGCAGCGCTACCCTCTGGACCCCGACATATATGGGGCCAACCCAGACCTGCCCGAGGGCGCGCAGCTGTGGATCGTCGATCCGCACGGCAATCTGGTGCTGCGTTATGACGCCAAGACGAACGGTAAGGCGATCCTCGACGACCTCAAGTACCTGCTGAAAATTTCCCAGATCGGTTGATCCAAGGCACTCGGCCGCCTCGCTGGAGTCCCAAAGAGGTCGCTCAAGGAGAACCAGATGGCAAAACCCGGCTACCGCCTCGCCCTTATCGCCACGCTATTGGGTGTCGTGGTGGTGCTGCTCGGCGCCTATACACGGCTGACCCATGCCGGCTTGGGCTGCCCGGACTGGCCCGGTTGCTACGGATTCCTCAGCGTGCCCATGAGCGAGGACAAGCAGAGCCTGGCCGCGATGCGTTTCCCCGATGCCCCGCTCGAGGTGCACAAGGGCTGGAACGAGATGGTGCACCGCTACTTCGCCGGCGCGCTGGGGCTGGTCATCCTCGGGCTTGCTGTGCAGGCGCTACGCCGCCGCGCCGAGCCGGGACAGCCCCTGAAGCTTCCCTTGCTGCTGCTTGCTGTGGTCATTGCCCAGGCGGCGTTTGGCATGTGGACGGTCACCCTGCAACTCTGGCCGCAGGTGGTCACGGCTCACTTGTTGGGTGGCTTCACCACCCTGAGCCTGCTGTTTCTGCTGACGCTGCGCCTGTCCGGCCGTCAGCCGACGATGCCCCGCGTGACGGGAAGTCTCAGAACCTTCGCGCTGATCGGCATGCTCGCGGTGATCGTCCAGGTCGCGCTGGGCGGCTGGGTCAGCAGTAACTACGCGGCGGTGGCCTGCACGGATTTCCCGACCTGCCATGGCCAGTGGTGGCCGCAGATGGATTTCGCCAATGCCTTCAACCTGACCCATCACGACATCGGCCCGAATTATCTCGGCGGCATGCTCTATGGTGAGGCACGTACCGCCATTCACCTGACACACCGGCTTGGCGCGCTCACCGTGACGCTGGTCCTGCTGGCGCTGGCGTGGCGGCTCTGGCGTCACGGGCTGCCGCGTCCGGCCGGGCTGCTTGTCGCCGCATTGATCCTGCAGATCGGGCTGGGCATCAGCAACGTGCTGCTCAATCTGCCGCTGGCCGTTGCGGTCGCCCATAACGGTGGCGGCGCGCTGCTGCTCCTGGTGACCGTCCTGATCAACCATCGCCTGCGGCTGAACCCTGCGGCCAACGTCGCACCGGCACCTCAGTCGCACCTGAATTCGAACACGACGGGCAGGCTCGACCTGCCGCGCGCATAAGGGGAACCCATGGCCACTCTCATCAGCGAACGCGGCGCCCAGGCGATCTGGCGCGATTATCTGGAGCTGACCAAGCCCAGGGTGGTGGTCCTGATGCTCATCACCTCCCTGGTGGGCATGTTTCTCGCGACGCGCTCGGGCGTACCCTGGACGGTGCTGTTATTTGGCAACCTGGGCATTGCGCTCTGCGCCGGTGGCGCGGCTGCGATCAACCATGTGGTGGACCGCCGAATCGACCTGGAAATGGCGCGCACCCACAAGCGGCCACTGGCGCAAGGGCGGGTCGCGCCGGCCGCTGCGTTGCTGTTCGCCCTGGTGCTCAGCGTGGCCGGGATGGCCCTGCTGCTGACCTTTACCAATGCGCTAGCGGCCTGGCTGACGCTGGCCTCGCTGATCGGTTATGCGGTGATCTACACCGGCTTTCTCAAGCGCGCCACGCCGCAGAACATCGTCATCGGCGGACTGGCCGGGGCTGCTCCGCCGCTGCTTGGCTGGGTCGCGGTGACCGGCCAGGTAACCGCCGAACCGCTGCTGCTGGTGCTGATCATCTTCGCCTGGACCCCTCCGCACTTCTGGGCTTTGGCGATTCACCGCAAGGACGAATACGCCAAGGTCAACGTGCCGATGCTGCCGGTGACCCACGGCGAGCATTACACCAAGGTGCACATCCTGCTCTATACGGCGATGCTTCTGGCCGTCAGCGTCATGCCCTTCGCCATCCACATGAGCGGCCCCCTGTACCTCGCGGCGGCCGTGCTGCTGGGCGCGCGCTTCCTGTTCTGGACGGTCGTGCTCTATCGCGACAGCCGCCCACATGCGGCCATCAAGACCTTCAAGTTCAGCATCTGGTACCTGTTTGCGCTGTTCATCGCCTTGCTGGTTGATCATTATCTGCCGCTGACCTTTTAAGCCGGGCGCCAGGGACCTCAATGACACGCATCCAGAAAACCGTATTCATCCTCGTGGCGCTGGTTGCGCTGGTCATCGGCCTGACGGTCTACAAGGTGCTCAACACCGAACAGCAGCTCGACACCGCCGAGCTGCTCGATGCCGGCATCGTCATGCTGCCCCAGGGCCGTGACATGCCGGACCTGACGCTGACCAACCAGGACGGCGAGCCGGTATCCATGGCGCAACTGGAAGGGCAGTGGAACCTGCTGTTCTTTGGCTACACCTTCTGCCCGGACATCTGCCCCGCAACGCTGGCAGAACTGCGTCAGCTGCGCGGCAAGCTTCCTGAAGACGTGAATCAGCGGCTGCAGCCGATCCTCGTCAGTGTCGACCCCGAGCGCGACACGCCGGAGCAATTGAAGAAGTATCTGGATTACTTCGGTGCGGGCTTCATTGGCCTGACCGGCCCGCTGGACGATATCCAGACTCTTGCCAACGCGGCAGGTGTGCCCTTTATTCCGGGCGACACCTCGAAGGAAAACTACACCGTCGACCATGGGGGCAACCTTGCCCTGATCGGGCCGGATGGTCGCCTGAGAGGCTTCGTCCGTGGCCCGCTGCGTACCGAAAAGCTCGCCGAGCAGCTGCCGGTGCTGCTCAGAAGCGAGGGTTGAGCCTCAGGACAAATGACCCGACCAGTGCGGCTGCGGGTTGGGGTCAGCTTGGGTTCCAATTCGAACAGGCGCGCCAGCAGATGCCGCGGGCGATGTATTGGCAAAGACAGATCCACCCGCCGTTGCCCGCGGAGCTGGCGGCGCTGTCCGCAGCCTTTTATCCTTACGCCCAGGCCCTTACCGACATATCCCGATGACGCGCGTTTTACCCCCGCGCCCGCTGTTCGTACTGCTGGCGGTTCTGTTGCTGCTGTCCATCTGGTTATCGCTGGCATTGGGGCCGGTCAGCCTTGCGCCGGGCGACACCTGGCGCGCCGTATTGAACCTCGCGGGCCTGGGCGAAGCCGATCCTCAGCTGGCCCAGGCCGAACTCATCCTCGGACAGATCCGTTTGCCCCGTACGCTGCTGGGGCTCGCGGTCGGTGCGGTTCTGGCGCTGACAGGGGTGGCGATGCAGGGGTTGTTTCGCAATCCGCTGGCCGATCCGGGGCTGATCGGCGTGTCCAGCGGCGCGGCGTTGGGCGCAGCGGTGGCCATCGTCTTTGGTTCCGCACTGGGCGGTGTGCCGGCTGCGTTCGAACCCTATTTACTGTCGGCCAGCGCATTTGCCGGGGGGCTGGTGGTGACTGCCACGGTCTATCGGCTGGGCCGGCGCGAGGGTCAGACCAGTGTCGCCACCATGCTGCTTGCCGGTATCGCCCTGACGGCATTGGCGGGGGCGGCCATTGGCCTGTTCACCTACCTCGCCGATGACGCCACCCTGCGGACCCTGACCTTCTGGAACCTGGGCAGCCTCAACGGCGCGAGCTACGCCAGGCTCTGGCCGCTGCTGGTCATCGTCATGGGCGTGGCGCTCTGGTTGCCACGTCGTGCGGCAGCGCTGAATGCCTTGCTGCTGGGTGAATCCGAAGCGCGGCACCTGGGCTTTCAGATCGAACGCCTCAAGCGCGAGCTGGTGTTTCTCACCGCCCTTGGCGTCGGCGCGGCGGTGGCGGCGGCGGGGCTGATCGGCTTTATCGGCCTGGTGGTGCCGCATCTGATTCGCCTGCTCAGCGGGCCGGATCATCGCGTGCTGCTGCCCGCTTCGGCGCTGGCGGGTGCCAGTCTGCTGCTGTTAGCCGACCTGCTGGCGCGGCTGCTGCTGGCACCGGCCGAGCTGCCGATCGGTATCGTCACCGCATTGCTCGGCGCACCTTTCTTTCTCTTCCTGCTGGTTCGGGGGCGCAACTGATGCTCCGCGCGGAAAACCTCGAAGTGCGCCGCGGAACCCGTTGCGTCCTGCAGGGTATCGAGCTGCAATTGCGAGCCGGTGAGGTCTTTGGTGTCCTGGGGCCGAACGGTGCCGGCAAGAGCAGCCTGCTCGGCGCGCTCAGTGGTGAACTCTCGGCCAATGCCGGGCGCGTCCTGTTGGCGGATCGCCCGCTGCATGAGTGGCCTTCGCACGAACGTGCCCAGCGCCTGGCGGTGTTGCCGCAGCAGTCCAGCCTGAGCTTTGGCTTTCGCGTGGAGGAGGTGGTCGCCATGGGCCGCCTGCCCCACGCAGAAGGGCGTGCGGCGGATCGGCTGATCGTCGAGCAGGCCTTGGCTGCGGCTGATGCCAGGCACCTGGAAGGTCGCAGTTACCTGTCGCTGTCCGGGGGTGAACGCCAGCGGGTACACCTGGCGCGGGTGCTGGCGCAGCTCTGGCCCGGCGCTGAAGGTCGGGTGCTGCTGCTCGACGAGCCGACCTCTGCCCTCGATCCCCTGCATCAGCACAGCACCTTGCAGGCCGTACGCGGCTTTGCCGAACACGGCGCGGCGGTGCTGGTGATCCTTCATGATCTCAATCTGGCGGCGCGCTATTGCGATCGGCTGCTGCTTCTGCATGACGGCCAGGCACACCTGCAGGGGGCCGTCGAAGCGGTGCTGCAGCCTGATCCGCTGCGTGAAGTGTTTGGTTTGGATGTACTGGTGCAGCGTCATCCCGAGCGGGGGCATCCGCTGGTGGTGGTGCGATAGTACGCTTATGAGCAGCGCCGGCCTGTAGGAGAGGAACTTGCTCGCGAAGCACTTCGCTGTGGTAGGTGCTCGAACCTGTCCACTGCATCGATGCGATCCTCTACCGCATAAAAAACCCCGCACAAGGCGGGGTTCGTTGGGCCAGCTCTTAGGCGTCAGAACGCCGGGACCACGGCGCCTTTGTACTTCTCGTTGATGAACTGCTTGACCTCTTCACTGTGCAGCGCTTCGATCAGCTTCTGCATGGCGGCGCTGTCCTTGTTGTCCGGACGGGCAACCAGGATGTTCACGTAGGGCGAGTCGCTGCCTTCGATGTACAGGGCGTCTTCGGTGGGGTTGAGCTTGGCTTCCAGCGCGTAGTTAGTATTGATCAGCGCCAGGTCGACCTGGGTCAGGACACGCGGAAGGGTCGCGGCTTCCAGCTCGCGAATCTTGATGTTCTTCGGGTTCTCGGCGATGTCCTTTGGCGTGGCGGTGATACCCGCGCCGTCCTTCAGGGTGATCACGCCGGCCTTCTGCAACAGCAGCAGCGCGCGGCCGCCGTTGGTGGCGTCATTGGGGATGACGACGGTGGCGCCCTTGGGCAGCTCGTCGAGGGACTTCAGTTTGCTCGAGTAGGCGCCGAAGGGCTCGATGTGTACGCCTGCAACGCTGACCAGCTCGGTGCCCTTGCCCTTGTTGAATTCATCCAGGTACGGCTGGTGCTGGAAGAAGTTGGCGTCCAGGCGTTTCTCCGATACCTGGATGTTGGGCTGCACATAATCGGTGAAGACCTTCACTTTCAGATCGACGCCCTGTTCGGCCAGCTGGGGTTTGACGAACTCGAGAATTTCGGCGTGCGGAACGGCCGTCGCGGCGACGTTCAGTTCATCGGCGGCGTGGGCGGAGAAAGCCGCGACAGCGGCCAGGGCAGCGAGCAGTTTTTTCATGGAGGGCTCCTTGTGGGTTCCTGTAGCAGTGCCGGTTAGGCAGTTATTTTCTGGAAAAATGCGTTACCAGCTTGTCGCCAACGCTCTGCAGCACCTGCACCAGGACCAGCAGCAGAACGACCGTGACCACCATGACGTCCGTCTGGAAGCGCTGGTAGCCGAAGCGGATGGCCAGATCGCCGAGCCCGCCCGCACCCACCACGCCAGCCATGGCGGTGTAGGAAACCAGCGTGATAGCGGTGACGGTGACGGCGGCAATGATGCCTGGGCGGGCTTCGGGCAGCAGCGCATTGAAGATGATCTGCCGAGTGGTGGCACCCATCGCTTGAGTGGCCTCGATAATGCCGCGGTCTACTTCGCGCAGCGCGGTTTCCACCAGTCGCGCAAAGAAGGGCGCCGCGCCCACCACCAACGGGGGAATTGCCCCGGCGACGCCCAGCGAGGTGCCGGTAACCAGCACCGTGAAGGGAATCATCACGATCAGCAGGATGATGAACGGCAACGATCGGAGCACGTTCACCACAAAGGACAGAAAGCCGTACAGCGGGCCGTTTTCGAACAGCTGGCGCGGGCCGGTAAGAAACAGCAGCACGCCCAGCGGCAGGCCGAGGAGGATGGTGAACAGCAGCGATCCGCCGAGCATCAGCAGGGTGTCCAGGGTCGCCAGCCAGATCTCGTACCAGTCGACATTCCCCAATAAAGAGCTGAACAAAGCGTCCATCAGCGCAGCACCTCCACGTGCACGTCAGCGGCATCGAGTTGGGCCAGGGCGGCGGCCATGTCGCCGCCTACCAATGCCAGGGTCAGCTGGCCGTAGGGGGTGTCTTTGATGCGGTCGATACGGCCGGAAAGAATGCTGAAATCCACGCCGGTTTCCCGAGCTACGGTGCCGAGCAACGGCTTGTAGGTGGCATCGCCCTGGAAGGTCAGGCGCAGAATCCGGCCGGGTACATGGGCGAAATCGTCACGCTGCTCGCCTTCGTCGACCGCTTCGTCTTCAAGGACGAAACGTTGCGTGGTCGGATGCTTCGGGTGCAGGAACACCTCGGTGACCGGCCCCTGTTCGACGATAGCACCGCCGTCCATCACCGCGACGCGGTCGCATACGCGGCGAATCACGTCCATCTCGTGGGTGATCAGCACGATGGTCAGCTTCAGCTCGGCATTGATCTCCGCCAGCAGCTGCAGCACCGAGGCGGTGGTCTGCGGGTCCAGGGCGCTGGTGGCTTCGTCGCAGAGCAGGATGTCCGGCTCGGTGGCCAGTGCCCGGGCGATCCCGACGCGCTGCTTCTGGCCACCGGACAGCTGCGCCGGGTACTTGCGTGCCTGATCCTTGAGGCCGACACGTTCGAGCAGGGCGGCCACACGGCTGTCGATCTCGCTGCGTGAATGGTTGCCGGCCAGGCGCAGGGGCATGGCGACATTATCGGCCACAGTCTTGGACATCAGCAGGTTGAAATGCTGAAAGATCATCCCGACGCGCTGGCGGAAGCGGCGCAGGCCGTTGGCGTCGAGCGCGGTGACATCTTGTCCGTTGACTAGAATGCGCCCACCGGACGGTTCTTCCAGACGGTTGATCAGGCGCAGCAGGGTGCTCTTGCCTGCACCGGAATGGCCGATCAGACCGAACACTTCACCGGAAGCTATTTCCAGCTGCGTCGGTTGCAGCGCGGGAATATCGCGGCCGGCGGTCCGATAGGTTTTGTGGACTTGGTGGAATTCGATCACGGGCGAACCTTGTGGGTGCGGTCGTCTGTGCCGGGATAGTCGGCGAAAGGCGAGCATTCTACGCGTTTGCGCTTCACCGGCGTAGCGAACCTGCAGTTATTGAGGTACGCCATCGGACCGATTGATTGGTCAAATCACCGCACAGCGCAACCTTGCGGGGCTTTACCGGGTCACTAACCGGTACGCCGTGAATTGATCAAGCGTTGGGCCTGCACGGCCCGATTTGTTCGCGGTTCAGCCACCCGCTCAACCGAGGCCCATGATGACGGAAAACAAAGATCCAAAGCACAGCGAACTCGCCGGTACCGACACCGTCGATCGCAAGAATCACAACGCCAAGCTCGATCAGCTCGAAACCTTCCGCTCCGATGCCACGGGCGAAGCCCTCACCACGAACCAGGGCGTGAAGATCGCTGATAATCAGAACACGCTGAAGGCAGGTGAACGCGGTCCGTCGCTGCTCGAAGACTTCATCATGCGCGAGAAGCTCACGCACTTCGATCACGAGCGCATCCCCGAGCGCATCGTGCACGCCCGCGGCTCGGCTGCCCACGGCGTGTTCGTCAGCTACGACGACCACAGTTCATTGACCAAAGCGTCCTTCCTCGCCGGCAAAGGCAAGGAAACGCCGGTATTCGTGCGTTTTTCCACCGTGCAGGGCTCGCGCGGCTCGGCCGATACCGTGCGCGACGTGCGCGGCTTCGCCACCAAGTTCTATACCGATGAAGGCATTTTCGACCTGGTCGGCAACAACATGCCGGTGTTCTTCATCCAGGACGCGATCAAATTTCCGGACTTCGTGCATGCAGTGAAGCCCGAGCCGCACAACGAGATCCCCCAGGGCCAGTCCGCCCACGACAGTTTCTGGGACTTCGTTTCACTGACGCCCGAGTCAGCGCACATGGTCATCTGGGCCATGTCCGACCGCGGCATCCCACGCAGCCTGCGGGCCATGGAAGGGTTCGGCGTGCATACCTTCCGCCTGATCAATGCCGAGGGTGTGAGCCGCTTCGTCAAGTTCCACTGGAAGCCTGTGGCCGGTGCGTTCTCGCTGGTCTGGGACGAGACGCTGAAGCTCGCCGGCAAGGACCCGGACTTCAACCGCCGCGATCTCTGGGAATCCATCGAGATGGGCGACTATTTCGAGTGGGAGCTGGGCGTGCAGGTGGTGGAAGAGGCCGACGAGCACAAGTTCGACTTCGACCTGCTGGACCCGACCAAGATCATTCCTGAAGAGCTGGTGCCGGTGCAGAAGCTCGGCAAGATGACCCTCAATCGCAACCCGGACAACTTTTTCGCCGAGACCGAGCAGGCCGCCTTCCATATTGGCCATATCGTGCCCGGCATCGATTTCACCAACGATCCGCTGCTGCAGGGCCGGCTGTTTTCCTACACCGACACCCAGCTGCTGCGCCTCGGTGGGCCGAATTTCCATGAAATCCCGATCAACCGTTCGATCGCGCCGGTGCACAACAATCAGCGCGATGCCTTTCACCGGCAGACGATCAACAAGGGCCGCGCCAACTACGAGCCCAACTCCATCGACAGCGGCTGGCCGAAGGAAACGCCGCCTGCTGCCAGCGGTGGTGGCTTCGAGAGCTATCCGGAGCGGATGGAAGGGCACAAGGTGCGGGCACGCAGCCCCTCGTTCGGCGATCACTTCTCCCAGGCCACGTTGTTCTGGAACAGCATGAGCGCGCCGGAGAAGGAACACATCATCGGCGCCTACAGCTTCGAGCTGGGCAAGGTCGAACGGGTGTTCATCCGTGAGCGCCAGGTCAACGAGATCCTCGCCAATATCGACCTGGAGCTGGCGCGTCGCGTCGCGGAAAACATCGGCGTGACACCGCCTACAGCCCCGACCATCACCCTCAAGCAGCCAAACCCGGCCAGCTCACCGGCGCTGAGCCTGATGAATCATCTGTCGGGCAATATCAAGTCGCGCAAAGTGGCCATCCTTATCGCCAACGGTGTGGACGGTAAGGCTATCGAGGCTTTCAAGCAGAAGCTGGCAGACGAGGGCGCAATCGCCAAGCTGATCGGGCCGTCACCGGCGCCGGTGAAGACCGCCGACGGCAAGATGCTCACGCCTGACGCGGCAATGGACGGCATGCCTTCGATCGCTTTCGATGCGGTCTTCGTGCCGGGCGGCGCGCAGAGCGTGCAGGCCATGGCCAAGTCCGGCGTGGCCAAGCACTACCTGCTCGAAGCCTACAAGCACCTCAAGCCGATCGCGGTACTGGGTGATGCCCGGCAGCTGCTCACAGCCCTCAACCTGCCGGAAGATGCCGGTCTGGTGACCGGTGAGGATAGCGATGTCGCCACGGTGTTCACGGCGTTCGCGCAGGCACTGGCGCAACACCGGATCTGGGCGCGCGAGGCGGCGGCGGAGCAGGTGCCGGCGTAACTGCAGCAGCGTAACAAGGCGGCCCGGTTGATTCCGGGCCGCCTTTTTTGTGTCTGCAGCAGCCTGTGGTTAAGTCAGTTCGCGCCAGTGCAGGTAGCAGCGCAGGTCGAACTCGGTTTGCGCATAGCCGGGCATCATGTGTTCGCAGAGCTTGTAGAACGCCCGGTTGTGGTCGCTCTCGCGCAGGTGCGCCAGTTCGTGCACGACGATCATCTGCAAGAACTCCGGCGCTGCTTCCTTGAACAGCGCGGCGACGCGAATCTCCTTCTTCGCCTTGAGCTTGCCGCCTTGCACACGAGACACCGCCGTGTGCAGGCCCAGCGCGCGATGGGTGAGGTCGAGGCGGTTGTCGTAAAGCACCTTGTCGATGCTCGGTGCGCTCTTGAGATGACTCTGGCGCAACTGCTGGACGTAGCCATACAGTGCCTTGTCGCTTTGTACCTGATGGCGTTGCGGATAACAGCGCTCCAGGTAGTCGCCCAACCGCTGCTCTTCGATCATCCGGCGAACCTGATCCTGCAATGATGCGGGATAGCCCTGCAGGTATTTCAGCGTGGTCATCGGTCTAGTTCCGGCGCGGCCAGGCAAAGCTGAGCAGAAACATGGCCGCGGCAGACACCACGATCGAGGGGCCGGCCGGCGTGTCCTGATACCACGATAGGGAGAGGCCGCAGCACACCGCCAGCAGGCCCAGCAGGCTGGCGCCCATGGCCATTTGTTCCGGGGTGCGCGCGTGGCGCTGTGCGGCAGCGGCGGGAATGATCAGCAGCGAGGTGATCAGGAGCACGCCGACAATCTTCATGGCCACGGCTATCACGATGGCGATCAGCAGCATCAAGGCCAGGCGGATACCGGCCACGGGCAGGCCTTCCACCTTTGCCAGCTCCTCATGCACCGTGACCGCCAACAATGGCCTCCAGAGGAAAGCCAGCGCGAGCAGCACCAGGGCGCTGCCACCAACGATCCAGGCCAGATCGGTCGGGCTGACGGCCAGCAAGTCGCCGAACAGATAGCCCATCAGGTCGATGCGTACGTCCTTCATGAAGCTCAGCGACACCAGGCCGAGGGACAGGCTGCTGTGGGCGAGGATGCCCAGCAGCGTGTCGGATGCCAGCGGCTGGCGCTGCTGCAGGGTCACCAGCAGCACCGCGAGCAACACGCAGCAGAAGGTCACGGCCAGGGTCAGGTTGATGTCCAGCAACAGACCCAGCGCCACGCCGAGCAGGGCGGAGTGGGAAAGGGTGTCGCCAAAGTAGGCCATCCGCCGCCAGACCACGAAGGAACCAAGCGGGCCGGCGACCAGCGCCAGCGCGAGGCCGGCCAATAGTGCATTGAGGAGGAAGTCAGGCATCAGGTTATCAGTGCTTGCAATTCGGGCCGTGGACGTGAGGTTTGCCGGTGACCACGCTGCCATGCAGGTCGTGGCTGTGGTCGTGCTGATGGTGATAGATCGCCAGGCTGCGGGCGTCCTGGCCAAACAGTTCGACAAACGCCGGGTCAGCGCTGACCTGTTCCGGGTGGCCGGAGCAGCAGACGTGGCGATTCAGGCAGACCACCTGGTCGGTGGCGCTCATCACCAAATGCAGGTCGTGGGAGACCATCAGCACGCCGCAGCCATAGCGTTCGCGCAGCCGCCCGATCAGCCGGTACAGCTCGGCCTGGCCGGCGACGTCGACGCCTTGCACCGGCTCGTCCAGCACCAGCAACTCAGGCTGACGCAGCAGGGCGCGGGCCAGCAGCACGCGCTGCATCTCGCCGCCGGAAACCGATTGCAACGGGCTGTCGATGACATGTTCGGCGCCCACTTCGCTCAGCGCCGCCAGCGCAGCGGCGCGGTCGACGCCTGGCACCAGACGCAAGAAGCGCAACACCGACAGCGGCAATGTAGGGTCGACATGCAGCTTCTGCGGCATATAGCCGACGCGCAGCCGCGGCTTGCGCCAGACCGTGCCGCTATCGGGCTTGAGCAAGCCGAGGACGGCGCGCACCAGGGTGGTCTTGCCGGCGCCGTTGGGGCCGATCAGGGTGACGATTTCGCCACGATGGACCTGCAGCTGAGCGCCTTCGAGCACCGTCTGCTTGGCGAAGCGCACATGGATGTCATCCAGGCGGATCAACGCTTCGCTCATGCGGCGTTCCGGCAGGGCGCGCACATGCCGACCACTTCGACCGTCTGGCCTTCGACCTGGAAATCCACCTCGCGCGCGGCCTGGTCGATGGCCTCGCTGATGGCGGGCTGCTCCTGCTCGATGGCGGTGTGACATTTGCGGCAGATCAGGAACTGGCCCTGATGGGGATGCTCCGGGTGATTGCAGCCAATGAAGGCGTTGAGCGAGGCGATGCGGTGCACCAACCCGTTCTCCAGCAGGAAATCCAGCGCCCGGTAAACGGTGGGCGGCGCGGCGCGGCGACCGTCCTGAGCCGTCAGCTCGGCGAGGATGTCGTAGGCGCCGAGCGGCTTGTGGCTCTGCCAGACCAGCTCCAGTACGCGCTTGCGCAGGGCGGTCAGGCGCACACCGGAGCGTTCGCAGAGAAGATCGGCTTCTGCCAGGGCACTGCTGACGCAGTGGTCATGGTCATGGGGCGTGCAGGCCAGCGGGGACTTGGGCATGGGCGGAGACGAGGTGGCTTAGAGACGTTATTATGTTACCTATTCAGTTCAATCGAGTGTTGCCCGTGTTCCGTCTTTTTTCACTTCCCTTGCTTCTCACTGCCAGCCTCTTCACCAGTGTCCAGGCCCATGCCGAGGTCGAGGTGCTGACCAGCATCAAGCCCTTGCAACTCATCGCCGCTGCCGTTCAGGACGGTGTCGGCAAGCCTGAGGTCCTGCTGCCGCCAGGCGCCTCGCCCCATCATTACGCCATGCGCCCATCCGACGTACGGCAGCTGCGCAGCGCCGATCTCGTCTATTGGATAGGCCCTGACATGGAGACTTTTCTGGAACCGCTGCTGAGCGGCCGCAAAGGCCCGAGCGTCGCCGTACAGTCCATTCCGGGGCTGACGCTGCGCCACTTTGGCGAGGCAGCTGGCAACCATGCTGAACATGACCATGAAGCCGAGCACGCTCACGATGAAGATGGCCATGACGGCCATGATCATGGAGCTACCGAGACAACGGCTGCCAGCCACGACGAACACGATCATGCCCATCGCCCCGGCAGCCTGGACGCGCACCTCTGGTTGCTGCCTGCCAATGCCGTGGCTATCGCCGAAGTGATGGCCAGGGACATGGCCAAAGCCGACCCGGCAAACGCCCAGCGCTACGAGGCCAACCTGGCGGCGTTCAAGCAGCGCCTGGCTGCTCTCGATGAACGGCTGAACAAGCGCCTGAGTGAGACGCGCGCCAAGCCCTTCTTTGTCTTTCACGAGGCCTATGAGTATTTCGAGTCGGCCTACAACATCAAGCACGCCGGTGTGTTCAGTGCAGGTGGCGAAGCCCAGCCGGGCGCGCGACACGTTGCCGCGATGCGTGAGCGTCTGGAGCAGGCCGGCCCGAGCTGCGTGTTCTACGAGCCACCGGTGCGCCCGCGTCTGGTTGACAGCCTGACCCGCGGACTCCCGGTTAAGGTCGCCGAACTGGATGCACTCGGCTACGACATCGAGGTTTCAGCGGGTGGCTACGAGCAACTGATCGATAACCTCGGCAACTCGCTGGCAGGCTGCCTCGAGTCGCTCTGACCCGCTACAGGGCACCCCAATGGGCAGCTCAGCCGTTGGGCGTTTCGATGGGTTGTCCGTCGGTGACTTGATGCGTGTCATTCGAGCTTCTGGCATCGCTGACTATGCTTCGTGCTTTGGTTTCCACTCCATCGACACGAGGTTGCGCTGCGCATGGCGAGGACGAACGGGCCCATCGAGGCAGAGACGAAAACCACAGCTGACATCGCATTGCAGGCGGCGTCCGAAGATATCTGGGCACAGAAATACCGCCTGACCCGCAAGGATGGCAGCGCCGTCGATGACAGTGTCGACGCCACCTGGCAGCGGGTGGCGCGAGCACTCTCCGAGGTGGAAACCCCGGAAACCCGTGAGCTCTGGTACGAGCGCTTCCTCTGGGCGCTGCGCAACGGCGCGATCCCTGCTGGACGGATCATTTCCAACGCCGGTGCGCAGGACTACAAACCGGCCACCTCGACGATCAACTGCACCGTATCCGGCACCATCAATGACTCGATGGATGACATCCTCGGCAAGGTCCATGAAGCCGGCCTGACGCTCAAGGCCGGCTGCGGCATCGGCTATGAGTTCAGCACGCTTCGGCCGCGCGGCTCCTTTGTCTCCGGCGCCGGCGCGCATACCAGCGGCCCGCTGTCGTTCATGGATATCTTCGACAAGATGTGCTTCACCGTCAGCTCCGCCGGCGGACGTCGCGGCGCGCAGATGGGCACCTTCGACGTCGGCCACCCGGACGTGCGCGAATTCATCCGCGCCAAACGCGAGGACGGCAGGCTGCGCCAGTTCAACCTCAGCCTGCTGATCACCGATGAGTTCATGCAGGCCGTGGAGGCGGACCAGGACTGGCCGCTGATCTTCCCGCTACACCTCAAGGAAAAGGCCGACCACGACCTCGACGACCCGGAGCAGGTGCTCTGGCGCGAATGGCCGAGCCATGATGGCTACATCGTCCGCGACGACGGTCTGGTCGCCTGCAGGATCTATGGGCGGGCCAAGGCGCGACATCTGTGGGACATGATCATGGTGTCCACCTACGACTACGCCGAGCCAGGCTTCATCCTCATCGACCGCGTCAACCAGCTGAACAACAACTGGTGGTGCGAGGCAATTCGGGCGACCAATCCTTGCGGTGAGCAGCCACTGCCGCCCTATGGCTCCTGCCTGCTGGGCTCGATCAACCTGACCCGCTTCGTCATCGACCCGTTCGGCGCCGAGGCGCGCTTCGATTGGGACAGGTACCGCGAAGTAGTGCGCCTGTTCACCCGGATGCTCGACAACGTGGTGGAGATCAACGGATTGCCGCTGGCGCAGCAGCGTCACGAAATCGAGAGCAAGCGCCGCCACGGCATGGGTTTCCTCGGACTCGGCTCGGCCCTGACCCTGCTCAAGCTGCGTTATGGCAGCCCGGAAGCCTGCGTATTCACTGAAGAGGTGGCCCGCGAGATGGCGCTGGTCGGCTGGGAAGAGGCGCTGGCGTTGTCGAAGGAGAAGGGCCCCGCGCCGCTACTGGCCGAGACCTTCGAGGTCACTGCCGAGATGCTGCGCAAGCGTCCCGAAATGAACAAGGACGGCTACAAGGTCGGCGATCTAGTGCCGGGCCGGGTGCTACACGCCAGATATTCGCGCTACATGCAGAAGATCGCCGAATACGCCCCCGAGCTGATCGAGCAACTCGCCGAGCAGGGCGCGCGTTTCACCCACCACAGCTCCATCGCGCCCACCGGCACCATCAGCCTGAGCCTGGCCAACAACGCCTCCAACGGCATCGAGCCGAGCTTCGCCCATCAGTACTCGCGCAACCTGATCCGCCCGGGGCGCAAGGCCAAGGAAAAGATCGAGGTGTTCAGCTACGAGTTGCTGGCCTATCGCACCCTGATCAACCCGCAGGCCACGCCGGCCGCCACCGAGTCGGGGCAGAAGCTGCCGGAGTACTTCATCACCGCCGACGATGTTACCCCGACCCAGCACGTCGACATCCAGGCCGCCGCGCAGAAGTGGGTCGACTCGTCGATCTCAAAGACCGCCAACGTGCCCACCGACTATCCCTTCGAGGCGTTCAAGGATATCTACCGCTACGCCTGGCACCAGGGCCTCAAGGGCTGCACCACCTTCCGCTTCAACCCGGCCGCCTTCCAGGGCGTGCTGGTCAAGGAGGCTGACCTGGAGAAGACCCTGTACCGCTTCATCCTCGAGGACGGCAGTGTGGTCGAGCTCAAAGGCAACGAAGAGGTCGAGTACGACGGTGAGGTCAATTCCGCCGCCAACCTGTTCGACGCACTCAAAGAAGGCTATTACGGCAAGTATTGAGCCCCGACTGGAGAACCCGCAATGACCGTAAAAATCACGCAGCGCATCAAGGGCTTCAAGGTCGTCGACGAAACCCTCGAGCGGCCCGCCGTCAGTGCTGACAACGCCACCGGAAAAGCCAACGTGGTGGAAATGGACGAAAGCCTGCAGCGGCCGGAAACCCTGGTCGGCATGACCTACAAGATCAAGTCGCCGCTGTTCGAGCACGCGCTCTATGTCACCGTCAACGATGTCGTCCTCAACGCTGGCACGCCCCACGAGCAGCGACGCCCGTTCGAGATATTCATCAACTCGAAGAACATGGATCACTTCCAGTGGATCGTCGCGCTCACCCGCATCATGTCCGCGGTGTTCCGCAAGGGCGGGGATTGCACCTTTCTCGTCGAGGAACTGAAAGCGGTGTTCGATCCCCGCGGCGGCTACCTCAAGAAGGGCGGGGTCTATATGCCGTCCATCGTGGCCGAGATCGGCGGCGTTCTGGAGCGGCATCTGATCGCTATCGGCATGCTCGAAGGTCATGCGCTGGATGAAGCCCAGCTCAAGTACCTGGCCGAAAAGCGCGCCGCCTACGAAACCAGCCAGGGTGCGGTCACGGTGGAGCCGGGCGAGGGCTTCCCCGCCGGCGCGCAGCTGTGCAGCAAGTGCAATACCCAGGCGGTGGTGCAGATGGATGGCTGCGCGACGTGTCTGAATTGTGGCAATTCGAAGTGTGGGTGAGCAGGGTTGGATTACGCCTTCGGACCGTCGGATTACGCCTTCGGCTAATCCAACCTACGATGGCTGGGCATGTTAGCTGCCTGTAGGACGGAATCGCCGAAGGCGCTTCCGTCGTTTACCGCGTACAGGACCTCAGGTCACCACGCGATAGCACGGCTCATAGGGGCGGCCGCCGGGCAGTTTCATACGGTGCTGGACGACGAACGCCTGTAGCAGCTTGTCCAGCGGCTTCATGATCGCCGGGTCGCCGTGGATCTCGTAGCGGCCGAACTCTTCGATGCGGCGGATGCCCTTGTCCTTGACGTTGCCCGCCACGATGCCGGAGAAGGCGCGGCGCAGGTTCGCCGCCAACAGATGCGGCGGCACATCGCGAGTCAGCTGCAGGCTGGCCATGTTCTCGTGAGTAGGGTCGAAGGGGTGCTGGAAGCCTTCCTCGATCTTCAGCAGCCAGTTGAAATGGAAGGCATCGTTGCGCTCCCGGCGGAACTGCTTGACCGCCTTCAAGCCTTCGGACATCTGCCGGGCCACCTCGGTCGGGTTGTCGATGATGATCTGATAGAGCCCCTGTGCCTTCTCGCCGAGCGTGGCGCCGACGAAATCGCGTATCTGCTCCAGATAGGGCGCAGCGCTTTCCGGGCCGGTGAGGATGACGGGGAAAGGCACGTCGCGGTTGTCCGGGTGCAGCAGAATGCCAAGCAGATACAGGAACTCCTCTGCCGTGCCGACCCCGCCGGGGAAGATGATGATGCCGTGACCGACGCGGACGAAAGCTTCCAGGCGCTTTTCGATATCCGGGAGGATCACCAGTTCGTTGACGATCGGGTTCGGCGCCTCGGCAGCGATGATGCCCGGCTCGGTCAGGCCCAGGTAACGGCCGCCGACGATGCGTTGCTTGGCGTGGGCGATGGTCGCGCCCTTCATCGGACCCTTCATCACACCTGGGCCGCAACCGGTGCAGATGTTCAGGTTGCGCAGGCCCAGCTCATGGCCGACGCGCTTGCTGTACTTGTATTCCTCGGTGCTGATCGAGTGCCCGCCCCAGCACACCACCATGTTCGGCTCGACACCGGGGCGCAGCGTGCGGGCGTTGCGCAGCAGGTGGAAGACGTAATCGGTGATGCCCTGAGAGTTGCTCAGGTCGATGCGTGGGCTGCCCAGTTCGCTTTCGGTGTAGACAATGTCACGCAGCGCGCTGAAGAGCATTTCGCGGGTACTGGCGATCATCTCGCCATCGACGAAGGCATCGGCAGGGGCGTTGAGCAGCTCCAGGCGCACGCCGCGATCCTGCTGATGGATGCGCACCTCGAAGTCATCGTAGGCCTCGAGGATGGTCTTGGCGTTGTCGATACGCGCGCCGGTGTTGAGGATCGCCAGAACGCATTGGCGGAAAAGCGTGTAGGTGCTGCCGCAGCCCGCTTCGCTCAGTTGCTGGACTTCCCGTTGGGACAGCGTCTCCAGACTACCTTTCGGGGTAACCGAGGCATTGATTACATAGCGTGAGGTCATGCATGTGTTCCCTGAAAACAATGCGGCCCGGCCGGAGCGGCCAGGCGCATCGGGATATTGAGCGCCCAAGCTTCTGGCAGGGGTGCGTTAGTAAAGTCATCCGGACGGGCGTTGCACCAAGTGCTGGACAGCGGGTAATCGCAGTGAAGGATCTTGTCGCTGCAGGCGAATGGCTGAGACCGGTCATGTAGCCCCAGCCGCAACGAGGAGCAGGGTCGGGGTGTACTTGACGCCGAACCGATGAAAATGTTCCTCGAGATCGCCGCTGAGGCAGAGCTCAAAGCTTGGATGCAGCCCGTACGACCGATTGGTGTGCAGGATTCGACAACGAGGATGGCTGTTTGATTGCACATATCAATGCCGTCCCAGCCGTTTGCGCACAGCCGCGGCGCGACCGCGTTCTGGGTTGCGCTCAGAAGGCAAACGGCAGGGCGCTGTGGCAGTGTTGGCGGGCGCTGAGCATGCGGCGGAATTCTTCGGGGTCCTTGATCAATACGGGTTGACCAGCGAACCTTTGCGCAGCGATGAGCCGCGAAAACCAGAAGCGTACGCAGGCCACACGGAGCATCGGCCGCCACAGCTCGGCCTCGGCCGGGGTGAAGCGGCGCAGGCTGGAGTAAGCGGCCAGCAGCGCCTCGCAGCGCGCCTCGTCGATTTCGCCGTTGGGGTGCGAGCACCAGTCATTCACGGTTATGGCGATGTCGTAGAGCATCGGTCCCGAGCAGGCGTTGTAGAAATCGATGACACCGGTCAGGTGGCTGCCTTCGAACAGCAGGTTGTCGCGAAACAGGTCGGCGTGCAGGTTCGCACGGGGAAGGGCAAGAATCTTCGGCTTCAGCTCGGCGATCTCGGCCAGGCTGTTACGTAGCAATGGCAAATGGTCCTCGCCCATCGACAGGGCCAGGCCTGGACCTTCCTCCTGCATCCAGTCCAGGCCGCGGTCGCTGCGCCGCTCGATGATCTGGTCGCGCGTCGCCAGGTGCAGCTGGGCCAGCAGCCTGCCCACTTCGGCGCAGTGGTGCGTATTGGGTGAGGCGACATGTTTGCCCGCCAGGCGCGGCTGCAGCAGTGCTGGTTTTTCCGCCAACGTGCGCAAGGCTTCGCCGCGGTCGGTACGCAGCGCATAGGGCACTGGCAGGCCGGCGCGGTGAAGCACGTCGAGCAGTTCGACAAAAAATGGCAAGTCCTGGCTCGGCCCGCGCTCGATCAGGGTCAGAACATATTCGCCCTGCTCTAGGCTGATGAAGAAGTTGCTGTTCTCGCTGCCGGCAGCAATGCCCTCGAAGCTACGCAGGCGTCCAAGTCCATAGGGCGCCAGAAATATCTCGAGTTCTTCGCGTTGCAGGGGCGTGAATACCGACATGAGTGACTTCCATTACGTGTGCAGGCGACAGCTTACCAGCTGAAGATTTCCCAGGCTGGGATGAGCATATCCGGCCTGTCGGCACGAATGAAATTGCTGTCGCCGTCGGCTCGCACGAGAAAATAGGGCTTGCCGTTCTTCGGCGTGATCTTTACCGCATAAAGGAAGCCGTTGACGCGATATTCCTCGACCGTGCGCTCGCCTTCCTGGCGGATCGTCACGTCGGGCTCGCCTTCGACGGGCTCCTGGGCATAACCGCTCAGCGGTGCCAGGGCCAGCAGGCCGGCCAGCATCAGAGGTTTGATTGTGCGCATGATAACCTTGTCCCTTTGTCGTCAAGTGGTCCGATGCATTCTAGCCGCGGGCCCGCCGAAAAGGTTGATCCTGCTCATGAGCCAAGCGCCCCTCGTTCTGGTGGACGGTTCGTCCTACCTCTACCGCGCCTTTCACGCCCTGCCGCCCCTGACCACCTCGACAGGCAAGCCCACCGGGGCGGTCAAGGGCGTGTTGAACATGCTGTTGTCACTGCGCCGGCAATACCCGGACAGCCCCTTCGCGGTGGTTTTCGATGCCAAGGGCCCGACCTTCCGCGACACGCTGTTCGCTGACTACAAGTCCCACCGTCCGCCAATGCCCGATGACCTGCGCGGTCAGGTCGAGCCGCTGCACGCCAGCGTGCGTGCACTGGGCATGCCACTGCTGTGCGTCGATGGCGTCGAGGCGGACGACGTGATTGGAACACTGGCGCGTCAGTGTGCCGCGCTCAAGCGCGACGTGATCATCTCCACCGGCGACAAGGACATGGCGCAGCTGGTCTGCCCGCACGTCACCCTGGTCAACACCATGACCGGTAGCGTCTATGACATCGAAGGTGTGAAGAACAAGTTCGGCGTTGGCCCGGAGCTGATCATCGACTTCCTCGCCCTGATGGGTGACAAGGTCGACAACATCCCGGGCGTGCCCGGTGTCGGCGAGAAGACCGCCTGTGGCCTGCTCAACGGCATCCCCGGTGGGATCAAGGGGCTCTACGAGAATCTCGACAAGGTTTGCGACCTGCCGATTCGCGGTGCCAAGTCGCTGGCCGCCAAGCTCGAGGAGCACCGCGAGGCGGCGTTCATGTCCTACGAGCTTGCGACCATCAAGATCGACGTGCCGCTGGACGTGGAAGTGGGCGACCTGATGCCGGGCGAGCCGCACCGCGAAGCGCTGATCGCGCTCTACCGCGAGCTGGAATTCAAGAACTGGCTCGAAGAACTGCTGCGCGATGCGAAGGCTGCCGGGGAAAACTGCGAGGTGCAGCCCGAGGGTTGCTCGATCCAGGCAGAAGCCGAATACAGCACCATCTTCGAGCAGGCCGAGTTCGATGCCTGGCTCGAACGCCTGAAGAGCGCCGAGTGCTTCGCCTTCGATACCGAGACCACCAGCCTGGACGCGCAAAAGGCGCAACTGGTCGGCGTCTCCTTCGCCATCGAAGCCGGCAAGGCGGCCTATGTGCCGCTGGCCCACAGCTACATGGGCGTGCCGCAGCAGCTCGAGCTGGATGCCGTGCTCGGCGCGCTCAAGCCGCTGCTGGAGGATGCCGGCAAGCGCAAGATCTGCCAGCACGGCAAGTACGACATGAACGTGCTGATGCACTACGGCATCGAGATGCGCGGCATGACCTTCGATACCATGCTCGAATCCTATGTGCTCGACGCCACGGCCACGCGCCACGACATGGACAGCCTGGCGCTCAAGTACCTCGGCCGCGGCACCATCCGCTTCGAGGACATCGCCGGCAAGGGCGCCAAGCAGCTGACCTTCGACCAGATCGCCGTCGAGCAGGCCGGGCCCTACGCTGCCGAGGACGCCGACGTCACCCTGCGCCTGCACCAGACCCTGATGAGCAAGCTCGAAGCCACGCCGTCGCTGCTCAAGGTGCTCAACGAAATCGAGATGCCGCTGGTGCCTGTGCTGGCGCGCATCGAGCGCAACGGTGCGCTGGTCGATGCCAACCTGCTGGGGCTGCAGAGCGTCGAGATCGGTAACAAGCTCGTCGAGCTGGAGCGCGAGGCCTATGAGATTGCCGGCGAGGAATTCAACCTCGGCTCGCCCAAGCAGCTCTGCGCGATCCTTTATGACAAGCTCGGCTGCCCGGTGCTGTCGAAGACCGCCGGCGGCCAGCCGTCCACCGCTGAAAGCGTGCTCGCCGACCTGGCCGAGAAGGATTACCCGCTGCCCAAGGTGATCATGCAGCACCGCAGCCTGAGCAAGCTCAAGGGCACCTACACTGACAAGCTGCCGTTGCAGATCAATCCGCGCACCGGACGCATTCACACCAGCTACCACCAGGCCGTGACGGCGACCGGGCGGTTGTCATCGTCAGATCCGAACCTGCAGAACATCCCGATCCGCACTGCCGAGGGGCGGCGCATTCGCCAGGCCTTCGTCGCCGCACCGGGCTACAAGCTCCTGGCGGCGGATTACTCGCAGATCGAGCTGCGCATCATGGCGCACCTGGCGCAGGACGCCGGTCTGCTGCATGCCTTCCAGAACGACCTGGACGTGCACCGCGCCACCGCCGCGGAAGTGTTCGGCGTCGAGCTGGATCAGGTGAGCAACGATCAGAGACGCAGCGCCAAGGCGATCAACTTCGGGCTGATTTACGGCATGAGCGCGTTTGGTCTGGCCAAGCAGATCGATGTCGGTCGCGGCGAAGCCCAGGCCTACATCGACCGCTACTTCGCCCGCTATCCCGGCGTGCTCGCCTACATGGAGCGCACCCGCACGCAAGCAGCGGAGCAGGGGTTCGTCGAGACGCTGTTCGGCCGTCGGTTGTATCTGCCGGAGATTAATTCGAAGAACGGCGCCATGCGCAAAGGCGCCGAGCGCACGGCTATCAACGCACCGATGCAGGGCACCGCGGCGGACATCATCAAGCGCGCCATGATCGCGGTGGATAACTGGCTGCAGGAGAGCGGGTTGGATGCGCGCGTCATCCTCCAGGTGCACGACGAACTGGTGGTCGAGGTTCGGGAAGATCTGGTCCAACAGGTTCGTGAAAAGATCCTGCCGCTGATGAGCGGAGCCGCGCAGCTGGATGTGCCGCTGCTGGTCGAGGCTGGGGTTGGCAACAACTGGGACGAGGCACACTGACGCAGGAAACCAACCGGGATGCCGCTGACGTGCCCTCTGTTAGGGCGCTCGGTTCCCCTGAGCGAAAAGAGGCAGTTTCTTGCGCCTCGAAAGGGCGCCGCTGGGCTGGCGTGACGCGGCGCGATGCTCCGTTTTAGAGCAGTTCTGCTCGATTCTTAAAAATAATTTCGTTTCGTATTGAACTCGTGGATCTAAAGCCTGGTCATAGGCTACGAAGGGTGTAAAAGCCCTTCGATGCTCCTTGTTGTGTTAAGTGTTGGCAGATCTCTGGATACGCCTATGGCGTTCCGGACTTGAACCTCGAACTTCCCCCTCCCCCAACGAAGTTCGAGGTTTTTTTTCGTCCTGAAAAAAGCAGGTGGGTGGCGCCTGTTTGGCGTCGGATGTGCCTTCTCGAATGTCGGATTACGCCTGCGGCTAATCCAGCCTACGTTGGCGCGGCTTGTGGATGCCTTTCGTAGGACGGAATCGCCGCAGGCGCTTCCGTCATTTGGCTGTCAGGGCAGCTGGAGGCCGCCGCTGGCCTTGTGCAGGCTGCGCAGGTGACTGCCGATCTGCGCCAGGTTGGCTTCCACTGCATCCAGTTCGTGTTGAAGCTCCTTGCCAAGCAGCAGTCGGACCTCGTCATTCAAGCTTTCTGTCAGCTGGTTCAACCTTGCCTGGCGCTGGCTACTCTCCTGCTCCAGGCGTTGCCACTCGCTGGCCTGTGGCAGGCCGTAGCCGCTGCCATCGAGTAACTCGGCAGGGCGACTGAGAAATCCGCTGCTGGCCAGGATGCCCTGCAGGGTTTCGTCAGCCTTGGCCAGGTCGTTGTCGCCTCGCTCGCGGCCGCTGAGATAGCGATTCTTCAGTTCTTCCTGCGCCAGCAGCACGTGCCGCCGCAACGCTGCCTGCTCGACCAGCAGCAGCGCGGCACTGGCACGCAGGTCGGCTTTTTCGATCCATGGGCGGCGCTCGTCGGCACCTAGCGCCAGCCATTGCTCGACGTCGGTCTGGGGCAGCCCGAGACGCTCGCGCAGGACAGAGAACATGGCCTCGTAGCGATCACGATAAGAGTCGAAGCGATAACCCAGGCGCAGTGCTTCGCGCGGGTCGTCGAGCACACTGGCATCAGCGAGGCCCCGGTTGATCAGGATTTCCAGCAGGCCGCTGGGCAGAATGCTGTCCAGTGCAGTGAGCTCGGGCCGTGCGGTGCCGCTGCGCAGCAGTTTGAGTGTCTCCACGGCGCAGTTGTTGGACAGGAAGTAATAATCCCCATCGTAGCTCCAATGCATTTCAGCGCTGCGTTCGACAAGGCTTCTTATTTCATCGCGCTCAAGTTTCAGCGGGATCGAGGCGAGGCTGCGCAGTTCGACCTTGGTGTACTCATCGATCACCTGGCCCAGCGGCAGGACGAACAGGCGCGATGGGTAGACACCGGTCAGACCATCCCAGCTCGACAGCTGCACGTCTCCGACAAAGGCACGGAACGACAGGACCAGGTGATGATCAAGGTCCAGGCGGCACGCAGGCCCGCGCGGACGGCCCGGTGCGCAGATCACCAGGCGCAGCATGCTGTGGCCCCAACGACTGACCCAGGCGTCGTTGGCTTCGGCGAACAGGTAGTCCACCTCAAAGACCTGCTCGGGGTCCAGCGTTACCAGCGGCGTGCGGCCGAAATCATGTCCGGCATTGAGGATCGGCAGATTGCCTTCACACGCCTGGACGCCCTCCGGTTGCCAGCCGAAATGCTCGCTGAAGTAGCGATGCAGCAGGGGGCGACGGCAGGCATAGCTGGGATCGAGGAGAAAGTACTCAAGGTTCACCGCGACGAATTCCAGCGGGCTGGTCAGCTCGTAGCCGTCAGGGCTGCGTGCGACCTGGGCGTTATCCTGCTCGCGCTCGCCGCGCCGGCCAACGCGCTGGGGCCAGCCGGCAAGGTCGAGAAGGCGTGGGTCATCGCTTAAGGTGAGGCGACGTTCGGTCTGGCCGCGACAGCTGTGGGGCAATCCGACCTGGCCAAGACTGCTGGCGCGTTGGCTGCATAAGGCGAGCTGTCTGTAATTCTCTGGCGACCAGAGACGAGCGCGGTCGTACAGATGGGCAGCTTCGTGCACCAGGGTCGCCAGCAGCTCCCGGCGTACCGTGCCATGTGGTCGACTCGTGCGTTCAATGGCCGCGCTGCCATCGGTCAGTGCCGGCAGCAGGCGCCGGTTGAGCAGCACCAGGTTGCCGCCGGCACTGCCGTAGACGTCGTGGGTCAGTCCATCATGCCAGCGCACGCGAACCTCGCGGTCGAGCTGCTCGACCATCCGCGGAGGCAGCGCGGCCATGGCTTCGTCCAGTAGTTGCTGGCTGGATGCGCGTTGAACCGGTTCCAGGTCTTCGTCATCCAGCCTCAGGCGCAGGTCGGCCTGACAGAGGTTGGCAAACATCGTGAGCGCGGTGAGCGCAACGGCTGCACACCAGGCGCGGGGCGTTTTCACTGAGCGAGGATGGCTTCGGCCAGCGCCAGGTCACTGGCTCGCTGGGCTTCTGGGAATGCACTACGCAAGCGGCCGAGCGCGGCTTCCAGCCGCGCGCCACGAATTTCACCCCCGCTGGCGACAAAGCCGGCGGCTTCGTCTCGGGCTTCACTGACGACCTTCATGTCGCTGATGCGGCTGGTCACGTCGGAGGTGAAATTGATGCTGCGATCCAGCGCGTTGACGACGATGTTGCTGGTGGCAACCAGGGTCTGCGCCTGGGCGCCGCTGGCGATAAATGCCAGTGCGAATGACACGGCGATCAGCTTGAGTTTCATGGAACTTCTCGTAAATCAGAGTGGGTCATTGGACGAGGATTGCTTCGGCCAGTTCAAGGTCGCTCGCTTCCAGCTCCGGTTGCCGTTCACGTAACCAGAGCAGTGCGGCTTCAAGACGCGCACCACGACGTTCGCCGTGGCTGGCGATGAATCCGGCTGCGTCATCGCGCGAGTCGAGGATGAGCTTATTGTCGAAGGGGGCGCTGGTCACCTGGCTGGCAACGTAGCTGAAGGCGACGGTACCGCCGGTCAGGCTGTCAAACGCCTGGACGCTATTGCAAAGGCAGCAGCTGAAGAGTGCAAGGTAAAGCGAACGCATGTGAGTCCCGGAGCCGAAACAACAGCTGCCAAGGCTAGCGAAACGCCGGCCCTTGGGCCAGCGTCAGGCTCGCGTCACCTCCGTCAGAGCGCCAGGATTGCGCCGGCCAGCTGCAGGTCGCTTGCTTCCAACGCTGGGGCCTGGGTACGGATGTGTTGCAGGGCAGCTTCCAGCTGAGCGCCACGCGCCTCGCCATTGCTGGCCACGAAGCGGGCTGCATCGTCACGAGCTTCCAGCACAACCTTGTCATCACCCAGGTTCGAGGTGATGTCGGATGTGCCTTCCACTGTATTGACCAGGGAGGCGCCGATAGCGTCGATGGTGCCGGTGATACTCCCGGCCGACGCCGTCCCTGCGGCCAGGCAGGCAGCGGTGGCAACTGACAACAGATACTTGTTCATGATGTTCTCCAGGCTAGACGCGATTTCCCGCTGATAGTCGATTTGACCGTCGCGCGGGCCATGCCGTTCAGCTTACGACGCGAGGCTATCACCCGGAAGATGCCGTCAGCGCCAGAAAGGCTTGCTCAGCTCGTCCTGCCGCTCGCTGTGGCTAATGCCGATGTCCGCCAGTTGGCGGTCATTGAGCGCTGCCAGCTGGCGGCGAGTACGTGTTCGCTTCTGCCATAGGCGAATCAGTTCTGGTATGTGCCGTAGCGATAGGGTGCCGAACGTGGGTATGAGTCTGCGAGTCAGTACGCGCTCCATGTGCCGCTCCTTCCCGAAGTAAACGGGGATGGGTTATGGGCAGATAGAGTCGCGTGCCGGACTGTTGCGATACAGTCACAGGGACTTGGGATTGTGCTGGTTCAGTTGGGCTGATGGCCGAGCTGTACCGCTGTTGCAAATGCACTACTGTTTGCCGCAGCCGGTTACGCGTTCCGGTTGGCGGACGCCGGGCTCAGCATATGGACCGGCCGGATCTCGAAATCGCGAGTCAGGTAATCCATCCGTTGTTCACTGAAGCTACGCATATGCGGCAGTGCACTGTGAGCCTCGAGATGCTCGGCCGATTCCCAGACCTCGTAGAAGATGAACAACGTTGGGTCCTTGGCATCGCGCAGCATGTGGTACTCGATGCAGCCTGCTTCCGCTCGGCTAGGGGCTACGTAGCGCTTGAACAATGCTTCGAATTCAGCGGATTTTTCTGGCCGGGTATGGGCGTGGAGAATGAAAGCACAGGGTTCGCTCATGGGCTGCTCCAGAAGAAAGGTATGCAGCCTAACGCAGTAAAGCGGCACTTATTCATGATTTTCAGTCAATAGGTTTTTGCCGGAACGGCCCTATATCGCGAGATTCGAAATCGTTAGGCTGCTCGCCATTCTCATTTGCTGGAACGAAATCAATGAAGAACATTCTCCTGCTTAACGGCGCTAAGCAATTTGCCCACTCCGATGGCCGCTACAACACAACCATGCATGAGACTGCGTTGAGCTTTCTCGACCGCGCCGGGTTCGACGTCAGGCAAACGCAGATCGATGCTGGCTACGACCTGGCTGAAGAGGTCGCCAAGTACCTCTGGGCTGATGTGATCATCTATCAGATGCCCGGTTGGTGGATGGGCGCGCCCTGGATCGTGAAGAAATACCTCGACGAAGTCTTCACCGAGGGCCATGGCAGCCTCTACGCCAACGATGGCCGGACACGCTCCGATGCCTCGCAGAAGTACGGCAGCGGCGGGTTGCTACAGGGCAAGCAGTACATGATCTCGGCGACCTGGAATGCACCGCAGCAGGCTTTCGACGATCCGACCGATTTCTTCGAAGGCAAGGGCGTCGATGCTGTGTATTTCCCTTTCCACAAGGCTAACGAGTTCCTTGGCTTGACAGGTCTGCCAACGTTTATCTGTGTCGATGTCATGAAGCAGCCTGCCATCGAGGCGGACATAAAGCGCTACGAGGCGCATCTGGCCGCGGTGTTCGGCCTCTGATTCGGCAAAAAACAAAACCCCTCGCGGCCGGGCCGGGAGGGGTTTCGGTATTGCGGTATCGCTTATTCCACAGCCTTGACCATGTCCTCAACCACCTTCTTGGCATCGCCGAAGACCATCATGGTCTTGTCCATGTAGAACAGCTCGTTGTCCAGACCGGCATAACCGCTGGCCATGGAGCGCTTGTTGACGATGACCGTCTTGGCCTTGTACGCCTCGAGGATCGGCATGCCGGCGATGGGCGACTTCGGATCGTTCTTCGCCGCCGGGTTGACCACGTCGTTGGCGCCGAGCACCAGCACCACGTCGGCCTGACCGAACTCGGAGTTTATGTCTTCCATCTCGAAGACCATCTCGTACGGTACTTCGGCTTCGGCCAGCAGCACGTTCATGTGCCCGGGCATACGACCGGCGACCGGGTGGATCGCGTACTTCACGGTCACGCCCATATGGGTCAGCTTCTCGGCCAGTTCCATCAGCGCATGCTGTGCACGGGCCACCGCCAGGCCGTAGCCGGGGACGATGATCACGGTGTCGGCGTTCGACAGCAGGAAGGCGGCGTCATCGCTGGAGCCGGATTTGACCGGACGCTGCTCCTTGCTGCCGGCCGCCGGGCCGGCATCGGCGTCGCCACCAAAGCCGCCGAGGATGACGTTGAAGAACGAACGGTTCATCGCCTTGCACATGATGTAGGAAAGGATCGCGCCGCTCGAACCCACCAGCGAACCGGCGATGATCAACATCGAGTTGTTCAGCGAGAAGCCGATCCCGGCGGCCGCCCAGCCCGAGTAGCTGTTGAGCATCGAGACCACCACCGGCATGTCGGCGCCGCCGATGGGGATGATGATCAGCACACCGATGACGAAAGCCAGCGCCACCAGAATCATGAACGCGGTGAAGTTGCCGCTGAAGGTGTAGATCAGGCCCAGCACCAAAATCGCCACGCCCACGGCGAGGTTGATCTTGTGCTGGTTGGGGAACGACACCGGTGCGCCTTGGAACAGGCGGAACTTGTACTTGCCCGACAGCTTGCCGAAGGCAATCACCGAACCGGAGAAGGTGATGGCACCGATGGCCGCGCCGAGGAACAGCTCCAGGCGGTTACCGGCCGGAATCGGATAACCGATCGCCTGGACGATGCCCAGCGACTGCGGTTCGAGCACGGCGGCGATGGCGATGAACACTGCCGCCAGACCGATCATGCTGTGCATGAAGGCGACGAGTTCCGGCATCTTGGTCATTTCGACGCGCTTGGCCATCAGCGTGCCGATGGAGCCGCCGATCAGCAGACCGAGGACGATGAAGCCAAGGCCGCCCCAGGGGTTGGCGCTCTCCACCAACTGGTCGCCGAGTTTGAACACCAGAAATACCGTGGTGACCACGGCGATGCCCATGCCGATCATGCCGAACAGGTTGCCGCGGCGTGAGGTCGTAGGGTGCGACAGGCCTTTGAGGGCCTGGATGAAGCTCACCGAAGCGATGAGGTAGAGCAGGGTGATGAGGTTCATGCTCATGGCTTGGACTCCGCCTTGGCGCTGCTCGCAACGGAAGCGCGCTCCTTCTTCTTGAACATTTCCAGCATGCGGCGGGTGACCAGAAAGCCGCCGAACACGTTGACCGCGGCCAGCGTGACCGCCAGGGTGCCCATCAGCTTGCCCATCGGGGTAACGGTCAGCGCGGCGGCCAGCATGGCGCCGACGATGACGATCGCCGAGATGGCGTTAGTGACCGCCATCAGCGGGGTGTGCAGCGCGGGGGTGACGTTCCAGACCACGTGGTAACCGACGTAGATCGCCAGCACGAAGATGATCAGGTTGTAGATGCCATCAGATATCAGGTCCATTGTTCAGGCTCCCTTAACCGTTGGTGCGCACGACCTGGCCGTCGCGGCACATCAGGCACGCGGCGACGATGTCGTCTTCGAGATTGAGGTGGAACTTGGCTTCGCCATCGATCACCAGCTTGAGGAAGTCCAGCAGGTTGCGGGCGTATAGCGCCGAGGCATCCGCCGGCACGAGGGTCGCCAGGTTGGTGTAGCCAACCAGGGTCACGCCGTGCTTGACCACCACCTGATCGGCTTCGGTCAATGGACAATTACCGCCCTGAGAGGCGGCGAGGTCGATTACCACCGAGCCGGGCTTCATCTGCTGCACGGTCTCTTCCTGCAGCAGCGTCGGTGCCTTGCGGCCCGGAATCAGCGCGGTGGTGATGATGATGTCGGCCTGCTTGGCACGTTCGTGCACGGCCTGCGCCTGGCGCGCCATCCAGGACGCTGGCATCGGCCGGGCATAGCCACCGACGCCTTCGGCGCATTCGCGCTCTTCGTCGGTCTCGAACGGCACGTCGACGAACTTGGCGCCGAGCGATTCGATCTGCTCTTTGACCGCCGGACGCACGTCCGAGGCTTCGATGACCGCGCCCAGACGCTTGGCCGTGGCGATGGCCTGCAGACCCGCAACACCAGCACCGAGGATCAGCACCCGTGCCGCTTTCACCGTACCCGCTGCCGTCATCAGCATCGGCATGAAGCGCGGATACTGGTTGGCGGCGACCATCACCGCCTTGTAGCCGGCGATGTTGGCTTGGGAGGACAGCACGTCGAGGCTCTGCGCGCGGGACGTACGCGGCGCGGCCTCCAGGGCGAAGGCGGTGACGCCGCGTTCGGCCATGCGTGCGATGTTGTCATTGTCGAAGGGATTGAGCATGCCGATCAGAACCGTACCGGGCGCGATCTGCGCCAGTTCGGTCTCGCTCGGTGCGTTCACCTTCAGCAGGATCTCTGCTGCGAACGCCGCAGCGGCATCGGCGATGGTGGCGCCTGCCGCTTCGAAGGCACTGTCCGGAACGCTGGCCTGTACGCCAGCTCCGCTCTGCACCGTCACCCGATGCCCTTGCCCGATCAGCTTCTTGATGGTTTCCGGTGTCGCGGCAACGCGCGTTTCACCGGGCCTGGTTTCGAGAGGAACACCAATGTGCATTGTTCTTGTTCTCCTGCTTGATCGTAACCAGCGGTATTTTCGCTGGCGTTACTTTCCGCCCGGCCACTACGGTTGGCGGTCGGGTGTGGATCGGCTACGGGCTCCGCACTGCTGGTCGAGCTCGCTGTGGCGCGGCATTCTGCAAGGCCTGAAAAAATCAAACAACCGTTTTAATCAGAACGATGGCGCGCCGTTTCGTTCGTTTTATGACTCGTCCATGTGCTCGCATCGCTGTATACGGCGCGGATATTGGCTTCGACCTTTGTCTAAGGTTCCATACCGCAATAGGCGCGGGGTAATCATGAATGACGGACCATAGACGGTGTATTCACCGGCGGGCTTGTCTGTATGCGACCTTGGTGCCGGTCGGCGCGCCGCACCACGAAAGAAAACCCGGCAGAGGTTTGCAATGTCATGCATTCCCTGTAGTCCATAGCTGTCGGCTGCGGGCATCGGACCGCCGGCCAACATCAATTGCACCCACTGCGCGAAAATAGCTGGCATGGCCGAACTAGACTTGAACGAGATGACCCTGATGGAGGAACCGCCGCCGCGGCGGTTGCCCTTCGCCTTTGCCCGCCGTCATGGGGTGCTCCTGCAGGAGCGTCCGGAAGGAATGCGGCTGTGCGCCCGCGAAGGTGCGCCACTGACCGCGCTGCAGGAGGCACGGCGCGTCGCCGGAGGGCCACTGGCCATGCAGTGGCTGGCTCAGGACGAATTCGAGCAGGCCCTGAGCTCGGCCTATCAGCACGATTCATCCGCGGCGATGCAGATGGTCGAAGGCCTCGGCGAGGACATGGACCTGCACAGCCTGGCCGACCAGATCCAGGAAACCGAGGACCTGCTGGAGCAGGAGGACGACGCGCCGATCATCCGCCTGATCAACGCCATTCTTGGCGAGGCGATCAAGGAAAACGCCTCGGACATCCACGTCGAGACCTTCGAGAAGCGCCTGGTGATCCGCTTTCGCATCGACGGCATCCTGCGCGAGGTGGTGCAGCCCAAGCGCGAGCTGGCGGCGCTGCTGGTGTCGCGGATCAAGGTCATGGCTCGGCTCGATATCGCCGAGAAGCGTATTCCGCAGGATGGCCGGATTTCACTGCGGGTCGGTGGTCGCGAGGTGGATATTCGTGTATCGACGCTGCCGTCTGCCAACGGCGAGCGTGTGGTTCTGCGTCTTCTCGACAAGCAGGCTGGGCGCCTGACCCTGCGCCACCTGGGCATGAGCGATCGCGACCGCAAGGTGATGGAACAGGCAGTCCAGAAGCCCCACGGGATCATTCTCGTCACCGGCCCGACCGGCTCGGGCAAGACCACCACCCTGTACGCCAGCCTGGTGACGCTCAATGACCGCTCGCGCAATATCCTCACCGTCGAGGATCCGATCGAATACAACCTCGAGGGCATCGGCCAGACCCAGGTCAACACCAAGGTCGACATGACGTTCGCGCGCGGCCTTCGCGCCATCCTGCGCCAGGACCCGGACGTGGTGATGGTGGGGGAAATCCGCGACCAGGAAACCGCCGATATGGCGGTGCAGGCCTCGCTGACCGGCCACCTGGTGCTCTCGACGCTGCACACCAACAGCGCCATCGGTGCGGTGACCCGCCTGGTTGACATGGGCGTCGAGCCGTTCCTGATCTCATCGTCACTGCTTGGTGTGCTGGCCCAGCGCCTGGTCCGCGTACTGTGTAATGACTGCAAACGTCCCTATGTGGCCGACGAAGCCGAATGCGCGCTGTTCGGCCTCGATCCCAGCGAGGCACCGACGCTGTACCACGCCGAAGGTTGTGATGTCTGTCGGCAGCTGGGCTATCGCGGGCGGACCGGTATCTATGAGCTGGTGATGTTCGACGACACCCTGCGCAGCATGATCCACACCCGTGCGGCCGAGCAGGACATGGTTCGTCATGCCCGCCGGCTGGGGCCGAGCATTCGTGAGGATGGCCTGCGCAAGGTGCGTGAGGGTGTGACGACCATCGAGGAAGTGCTGCGGGTGACGCGTGAGGAATGAGCTGAATGTCGGGGGGCGGGCCGAATCGGCAAGGCGTCCCGCCAGGCGCCTGGCTCGGCCTGAAAGCGTAGCCGTCGATGCGAAAGGCCTGCAGGAAACCAAGGGTTCACCAGGTTTTGATGAGACGTTGCCCTGTGGTTCGCGCGGCGGACTGCAACCCGCCCTAGGTCGCTGCGGCATTTGCTCGCGGGGGGCGCGACGCTGATGGCGGCCTTCGAATACGTCGCGCTTGACCCTCGGGGCCGCGAGCAGAAGGGCCTGATCGAGGCCGATAGCCCACGGCAGGCGCGGCAGCTGCTGCGCGAAAAGCAGTGGTCGCCCCTGGAGGTCAAGCAGGCCAAGGCGAAGGAAGACACCGGCGGTAGCGGCTTTGCCTTTGGGCGGGGGTTGTCGGCACGTGATCTGGCGCTGGTCACCCGTCAGCTGGCGACCCTGGTGCAGGCCGCGCTGCCCATCGAGGAAGCCCTGCGAGCGGCGGCGGCCCAGAGTTCGTCGCAAAAGATCAAATCGATGCTGCTGGCGGTGCGCGCACGTGTCATGGAAGGCCACAGCCTGGCGGGGTCGCTGCGCGAATACCCGTCGGCCTTTCCGGAGCTCTATCGCGCCACGGTTGCGGCAGGCGAACACGCCGGGCATCTCGGTCTGGTCCTCGACCAGCTGGCCGACTACACCGACCAGCGCCAGCAGTCGCGGCAGAAGATCCAGCTGGCGCTGCTATACCCGGTGATCCTGCTGGTGGCCTCGCTGGCCATCGTCATCCTGTTGCTCGGCTACGTGGTGCCGGACGTGGTAAAGGTGTTCGTCAATACCGGCCAGCAACTGCCGGCGCTGACAACCGGATTGATCGCGGTGAGCGAGGCGGTGCAGCGCTGGGGCTGGCTGATGCTGGTGGTGATCGTGGCGACCGGCCTGGGCCTGCGCCAGGCGCTGCGCGACCAGAACCTGCGACGGCGCTGGCATGCGCTGATCCTGCGCATTCCGCTGGTAGGACGGCTGTCACGGGCGACAAACACGGCGCGCTTCGCCTCGACCCTGGCTATCCTCACGCGTAGTGGCGTGCCACTGGTGGATGCGCTCGGTATTGCGGCCGCGGTGATCGCCAACCTGCGCATCCGCGACAAGGTCATCGAGGCGGCGCAGCGGGTGCGCGAGGGTGGCAGCCTGACCCGCGCGCTGGACGCGACGGGCGAGTTCCCGCCGATGATGCTGCACATGATCGCCAGCGGCGAGAAATCCGGCGAGCTGGACCAGATGCTTGCCCGCACCGCGCGCAACCAGGAAAACGACCTGGCTGCGCAGATCTCGCTGATGGTGGGACTATTCGAACCCTTCATGCTGGTGTTCATGGGGGCTGTGGTATTGGTGATCGTTCTGGCGATCCTGCTGCCGATTCTTTCTCTCAATCAACTGGTGGGCTAGTGAGCATGACGTTGAAGCGATACAAGCAGAGGGGCTTCACCCTCATCGAAATCATGGTGGTGGTGGTGATCCTCGGGATCCTCGCCGCGCTGGTAGTGCCGCAGGTGATGAACCGCCCGGATCAGGCCAAGGTCACCGTGGCCAAGGGCGACATCAAGGCCATCGGCGCGGCGCTGGACATGTACAAGCTGGACAACTATTCCTACCCCAGCACCCAGCAGGGGCTGGATGCGCTGGTGGAGAAGCCCGGCGGCAATCCCCAGCCGAAAAACTGGAACCGCGACGGTTATCTCAAGCGCGTGCCGAAAGATCCATGGGGCAACGAATACCAGTACCTCTCGCCGGGCACCGAGGGCCAGTACGACCTGTATTCCTATGGGGCGGACGGCAAGCAGGGCGGTTCTGACCTGAACGCGGACATCGGTAACTGGGACCTCTGATCCATGCCTAGGTCGCGCCAGGAGAGCGGCTTCACGCTGATCGAGCTGATGGTGGTGATCGTCATTCTCGGCAGCCTGGTGGGCCTGGCGGTGTTTTCGATGGGCAGTTCCAGTTCATCCCGGGAAATCCGCGATGAAGCGCAACGCCTGGCAACCCTGATCAGCCTGATGGCCGATGAGGCCGTGCTCGACAGCCGCGAGTATGGCCTTCTTATCAGGCAGGATGGCTACCGGGTGATGCACTACGACGAGGCCGATGCACGCTGGCGCGACGCAGGTGACAGCAAGGCTCATCACCCTCCGGAGTGGATGCGTCTGGAACTGGAGCTCGACGGCACACCGCTGAAGCTGGTCGCCCCGGTCAAAGGGGAGGACGACCCGGCCGGGCTTTCCGATGACAGAGACCGTGAGCGCCGACGTGCGCCAAGGGTCCAGCCACAGCTGCTGGTCTTGTCCAGCGGCGAACTGTCTCCCTTTACCCTGACCCTGTCCGACCAGCGCCCCGGTGGCACTCGCTGGACGGTGACCAGCGATGGCTTTCGCATGCCTGTCGCGGCGCCTGTGGAAGTCCGTCGATGAGCCGCCGCCCGCTGCGTTCGGGCGGCTTTACCCTGCTCGAGGTGCTGGTGGCGCTGGCCATCTTCGCTATCGTCGCAGCCGTCGTACTGACTGCAGTCGGGCGCAGCGTAAGCAACGCCGGACGACTGGAGGCCCTGACGCTGGCCGGCTGGATCGCCGACAACCGCATGACCGAACT
This sequence comes from Stutzerimonas sp. C6.4V, assembly GCF_058536345.1. Taxonomy (NCBI): domain Bacteria; kingdom Pseudomonadati; phylum Pseudomonadota; class Gammaproteobacteria; order Pseudomonadales; family Pseudomonadaceae; genus Stutzerimonas; species Stutzerimonas sp. C6.4V. The sequence goes on along the minus strand of NZ_JBZUBM010000002.1, from coordinate 403,708 downwards.
GCAGCTGCAACAACCGGCCCCGAGCCTTGGGCGAGAGGACCTGGCGCTGGAGTTCGGCGGGCGCCAATGGCAGACCCTGAGCGAAGTGCAAACCAGCGGCACGCCTGGCCTGCTGCGTATCCGCGTCTGGGTGGCCGCGGCTGAAGGGCGTCGCGGCTCAGGGGCCGGCTCCGTTGAAGATCGTGCGGTCACCAGCCTCACCGGCTTTGTTGGCGTCGACCCATGAGCAACCGGTCTGCCAGGCGGGGCGTCATGAGCGGCTTCACGCTGCTTGAACTGCTGATCGCCATCGCGCTGTTTGCGCTCTTGGGGCTTGCCACCTACCGCATGCTTGAAGCGGTGATGCGCAGTGACGAGGTGGTGCGCGCCCAGGAAATCCAGCTGCGTGAGCTGGGCCGCGCGATGTGGAGTCTTGAGCGTGACCTCGTTCAGGCCGTGCCGCGACCGGTGCGCGACGGCTATGGTGATGAACAGAACGCCTTTATCGGCCAGTCGTCCGGTGCCGAGGATGGGGTGTCGCTGGAGTTTACCCGCAGCGGTTGGCGCAACCCCACCGGGATGCGCCGGGCCAACCTGCAACGGGTGCGCTGGCGCCTGGCCGGCGACAGACTGGAGCGCCTTTACTGGGTTGTGCTCGATCGCGACGTCGACAGTGAGCCACGGGTGCAGCCGGTGCTCGACAACGTGCTTGCGCTGCGGTTGCGATATCTGGATGCGGAAAACGCCTGGCACGAGGAGTGGCCGCCGTTCGAGTTTGGTCGCGGTGACCCGGATGAACAGGCGCGCCGCTTGCCGATCGCCGTCGAGGTATCGTTCGACCATCAACGCTACGGCACCATCACCCGGCTGCTGCGGCTGCCGGACGGGCCGACGCCGGCGCCCGAGTTCATCCAGCCGGACTCGCAGGGCGTGCCGGAGCCCGGTGGCGTGGGAGAGATGCAATGAAAGCCCAGCGCGGCGTCGCGCTGATTACCGTCTTGCTGGTGGTGGCGATCGTTACCGTGGTCTGCGCCGGGATGATCGCCCGTCAGCAGCTGTCGATTCGCGGCACCGGCAACCAGATGCAGGCGCGCCAGGCCTGGCACTACGCGCTGGGCGGTGAAGCCCTCGCACAGACGATGCTGCGCGGCGATTTGCAGGCCTCGGGCAATGGCACCGGGCAACCGGCCGTGGATCACCTGCTCGAACCCTGGGCGCTGCCGCAACCGGCCTACGACCTCGACGAAGGGCAGGGTCAGGTGCAGGTGCGCATCGAGGACCTGGCTGGGCGCTTCAATCTCAACAGCCTGGTGCAGCAACAGCAGCCCAACGCGGCGGCGCTGGCGCAGTTCCGACGCTTGCTGCTGCGCCTGCAGATCACCGAGCCCTATGGGGAACGCCTGGTCGACTGGTTGGACAGCGATCAGCAACCCAGCGGTGAACTGGGCGCGGAGGACAACGCCTATCTGCTACTCGATCCGCCGTACCGCACGGCGGGCAGACGGCTGGAGGATCTCTCCGAGCTGCGCCTGTTGCTTGGCATGCGCGACGAGGATTTCCAGCGTCTGGCGCCCCACGTCGCCGCGTTGCCAGCCGATACGCCGCTGAACGTCAACACGGCCAGTGCCACCGTGCTTTCCAGCCTTGCCGACAGCCTCAGCCCCAGCGCTGCCGAATCGCTGGTCAAGGCGCGCCAGGCGGCTCCGTTTCGTGACACGGCCAGCTTCATGGCGCAACCTGCGCTTGGTGGTGTCCAACTGCAGGGCACCAACCTTGCCGTGACCAGTCAATTCTTCCAGGCCATCAGCGAGGTGCGCCTGGCTGACCGTCGCCTGGCCCTGGTGAGCCAGTTGCGGCGCGAAGACAGCGGCGAAGTCCGCGTGCTGCAGCGCAACCTGGGGCAGCCGCCACGGCTGCCCCGATTAACAAGTGATGGAGATCGATAGCCGATGGACTGCCTGTTTCTGCCCGCTGATTGCGGCGCCCGGATCGACAGCGATAGCCGCGTCTACTGGCTGCCGGGCGAGGGCGACGAGGGCTGGATGCCGCTGGCGAGCGTTATCGAGCGAGCACCAGCGGCCATCACCCTGGTTCTGCCGGCGGAGGTCTGCAGTTCGTTCGCAGTCAACCTGCCGACGCGCAAGGCGCGCTGGGTCAACCAGGCGCTGGCCTATGCGGTGGAAGAGCTGCTCGCTGAAAACGTCGATGACCTGCACCTGACCCATGGCGATGCGCTGGAGGATGGGCGGCGTCGGGTCATTGCGATCCGGCGTCAGCTGCTCGCGGGATGGCTGGACGACTTGCGGGCCGCCGGCCTGACCATCGTCGCCATCCACGTCGACGCCGACCTGCTGCCGCGCGATGGAACCCAGCTGCTGTTCATTGACGGGCGTGCATTGCTTGGCGGCAGCCCGGAAGCCCGGCTGGCCTTCGACAGCACGCAATGGCCGCATCTGGCCGGGCAATGCCCTGGGCCTCTTCGTGGCCATGGCACCATGGCCGAGGGACCATCCCCGCTGGATGAGTACGGGCAGGTGGAGAGCCCCTATCGCTTTCTTGCCGCGGGGCGCGCCGCTGCGTTGAACCTGGCCCAGGGCGACTTCGCCATACAGGCCGCAGGGACGGGCCTTGGCCGGTGGAAGCCGGTGATGATCGTGCTGGCCCTGGTGCTGGCGGTGCAGCTGGTGTTCAACCTGGTCCAGGCCTGGACGCTGGACAGCCAGGCAGAGCGCTATGCCGAAGCCAGTCGCGCGCTGTACACCGAGCTGTTTCCAGAGGACCGCCGCATCGTCAACCTGCGCGCCCAGTTCGACGAACACATCGGTCAGAGCGCCGGCGCCTCGGCAGAATTCATGCGGCTGCTGAACGAGGTGGCGCTGGCACTGGGCGAAGGCATTCCGGTGTCGATCGGCCAACTGGATTACAACCAGGCCCGGGGCGATCTGGCCCTGCAGGTGCGGGCCAGCGATTTCGCGGTACTCGAGCAGTTGCGCCAGCGGCTGGGTGAAACGGGGGAGAGCGTTCAGCTCGGCTCGGCCAGCCGCGACGGTGACGCCGTCAGCGCACGTGTTGTGATTGGAGGCAGGGGATGAACCTGAAACAGCAGATGCGGGTACGCCTGGCCGAATCGCCGCTGTGGTTGCGCTGGCAGCGGCTGCAACCGCGCGAACGACTGTCGCTGACCCTGCTGGGGGCCTTCCTGCTGGTGGTGCTGTTCTATGTGCTGCTCTGGCAGCCGGCACAGCAGCGTGTGCGCGATGCGCAGGCGTACTTTCAGCAGGAGCGCGAGCTGCATGCCTATCTCGAGCAGAACACTGAGCTCGCGCGGCAGATGTCGCGCAGCAATCCGGTCTCTCTGGCACCCGAGCAACTGCAGGGGCTGGTCACTCAGAGTGCCCAGCAGAGCGGCCTGGCCATCGAGAGCTTCGACAATGGCAACGATGGCAGCTTGCAGGTCACCCTTCCTGGTGCGTCATATTCGACGTTGCTGACCTGGTTCGACCAGCTGCAGGCAGCCGGTGCCAGTCTTGCCGAGGTCAGCATCACCCAGGTGGGCGACGGTCTGGTGGATGCGCGGGTGAGTTTCCGCGCCGAGGGTTAGCGGCGGTCGCACCCGCTGGTCGTGGCGAAGTCCGGGGCGGTGCCGCCTCGGACTTCGCCCGGTCTTATTGCGCCGGGTTTATCTGGGTGGCCAGGGCGCGCAGGGCGGCTTCGGCGTCAAGCACCCGGGTGACCACCTCGTTGGCCTTCTCGCGGGTCAACCCGAGGCGATCGAAGAGGCCTTGCGGGATCTCGTTGTAAGGACCGGAGCCGATACCCCGGTTGCGCAGCAGGCGCACGGCGAGGCATACCAGGTTCGCATGGCCGGCGTGCTCGCCCTGGTAATCGGGGTCATGCTGGAAGCGCAGGGCGGTGGACAACTCGTCCGGCATGCCCCAGTAGCGCATCAACCAGGAGCCAATCTGTTCCCGGGTAATACCCAGCAAGTGCTGCTCCACCACGCTGTGGGTCAGGTGCGGATTGACCTCCAGGTGCCGGCAGATCAGCGAGAAGTGCGGCGGAAACACGTGGGCCAGTACCAGGTAACCGAAGTTGTGCAGCAGCCCCGCCAGGTAGCTGAGCCCAGCCTCCGGGCGCTGCGGGCGTGGAATCGCACGGTTCAGGCCTTCGATTACCGCGGCGGTATAGATCGCCTGCTGCCAGTAGGGCGTGGCCTGTTGCGGCTGATCCTTGGGCAGGCTCAGAGTCTTGCCCAGCGCGAGCCCCAGCGCCAGGTTGATCACCAGATCGAAGCCAAGCACACGCACGATGGCGTCTTCCACCGAGCGGATCTTGCCGGGTGCGCGGTAGTAGGGTGAAGCCGCCCAGCTGACCACCTGCGCCGCAAGAGCCGGATCGGTTTCCACGACGCCAGTGATGTCGTCGACGCTGGCGTCGGGGTTGACACGCAGCTTGATGATCTTTTGTGCCGTGTGGGCCAGCGGCGGAATCTCGATGGTTTCTTCCAGGCGTTTCTGGATGCGACGCGCGGTAAAGCTCTGTACGGCCTGTGCGATCTCGGCACCGTCGTCGTCGGGCCTGTCGAGGTTGGGATGAATACCGCTCAGCGGGACGGCAAACTGCCCGGCGCTGGCCTTGTTCAACAGCGTCTTGACGTCAGTGCTGGCCATTTCCAGGAGCACGCCGGGATAGCCGCTTTCAAGCAGGAGCACCGGCTGTTGCAGGAGACGTTCCTCGTAGAGGCACGGGGAGCTGGTCAGCGGCGGCAGGCCAGGTAACACCTGCAGGCTGTGCTTGGCCAGCATGCGTGTCAGCCGGTCCGGCTTGACTGCCGAAAGCTGGCGTCCGGTCAGCTCGCTCAGGCGCGAAAGGTCAAGAAGGTGGTCACGGGGATACAGCACCAGCAGCGCGCCGATCGCGTCATCGACCAGGATCGCCTGTACGCGTTGGGCCGGGTCCAGCACCGCGCTGTCCTCGCGGGTGCGATAGGGCAATGCCAGCTTGTCCAGAAGTTGAACGATCAGCGAAGGCAAGGTTAGGGGGTTTGTTGTGTCGACAGCCGAGTTCATGAGCATGATCCGTCTTATTCCCGTGCGGCGCAGTATAGCGTCAGGTTTAAAGCGGTCAGGCTTTACCGACGAGCGTCAGACCTGACCGTACTGCTGGCCGTGGCGCAGCCAGCGCTCCAGCAGCGGGCTGACGTGTTGCGGCCAATGAGCCAGCAGCGCTTGCGCAGCATCTCGGACGGCGGGGAGCAGATCGGCGTCACGCATCAGGTCGGCGACCTTGAACTGCAACAGGCCGGTCTGCCGGGTGCCCAGCATTTCGCCAGGGCCGCGCAGCTCCAGGTCCTTTTCGGCGATGACAAAGCCATCGCAGGTCTCGCGCATGATCGCCAGCCGTTCGCGGCCGATCTGTGACAGCGGCGGGTGATAGAGCAGCACGCAATGGCTGGCGGCGCTGCCACGGCCGACCCGCCCACGTAGCTGGTGCAACTGGGCCAGGCCCAGCCGCTCGGGGTTTTCGATGATCATCAGGCTAGCGTTGGGGACGTCCACGCCGACCTCAATGACGGTGGTGGCGACCAGCAGTTGCAGGCGGCCTTCCTTGAATTCGGCCATCACCGCGGCTTTTTCGGCCGGTTTCATGCGGCCATGGATCAGCCCGACATGCAGCCCACCGAGGGCGGCGCTGAGGTCTTCGAAGGTGGTTTCCGCCGCCTGGCAGGTCAGCTCCTCGGATTCTTCGATCAGGGTGCAGACCCAGTAGGCCTGGCGCCCTTCGTTGCAGGCCGAGCGCACCCGCTCGATGACTTCCAGGCGACGGCTGTCGGCCACCAGCACGGTATTCACCGGGGTGCGGCCCGGTGGCAGCTCGTCGAGGATCGAAGTGTCCAGGTCGGCGTAGGCGCTCATCGCCAGGGTTCGCGGGATCGGCGTGGCGGTCATGATCAGCTGGTGCGGGCAGAGCCGGCCCTCGACGCCCTTGCGGCGCAGCGCCAGGCGTTGCTGCACGCCGAAGCGATGCTGTTCGTCGATGATCACCAGGGCCAGGCGGCGGAACTGCACTTCATCCTGAAACAGCGCGTGGGTGCCCACCACCATGGGGCAGCCGACCGCGATGCGCTCCAGTGCGGCTGTGCGCGCCTTGCCCTTGAGCTTGCCTGCCAGCCAGGCGACCTCGATGCCCAGCGGTTCCAGCCATTTGCAGAAGGTCAGGTAGTGCTGTTCAGCAAGGATTTCGGTGGGCGCCATCAGGGCCACCTGGTAGCCCGCTTCCAGCGCCTGCAGCGCGGCAAGGGCGGCGACCACCGTCTTGCCGGCGCCCACGTCGCCCTGCACCAGGCGCAGCATGGGCTCGTCCTGGGCCAGGTCGTAGGCGATCTCCGCACCGACTCGCTGCTGGGCACCGGTGGGCTGGAAGCCGAGGTTTTGCAGGTAGCGTCGCGGCAGCGACCTTGCTACCGGCAGCGGCGGCGCGTGCTGGGCGCGGCTGCTTTCACGCAGGCGTTGCATGGAGAGCTGGTGAGTCAGCAGTTCTTCGAAGGCCAGGCGGTGCTGGGCCCAGTGGCGCCCTTCGGCGAGTTCCTCCAGGTCGGCGTCCGGCGGCGGCCGGTGCAGGTAGCGGATCGCCTCGTCGAGCTTGGCCAGCTGGTAATCACGGGTCAGCTCGTCGGGCAGCCAGTCGGGCAGGCTGTGTGGGCCGAGCCGTGCCAGGGCCTGGGCGGTGAGCTGGCGCAGGCGTTGTTGGGTCAGGCCTTCGGTGGTCGGGTAGATGGGCGTCAGGGTCTGCTCGACAGCCACCGGCTCGCTGTCAGTCAGCGCGCGGTATTCGGGGTGGTAGATCTCCAGCCCCGAGGCGCCGGGGCGGGCCTCGCCGTAACAGCGTACCTGGGTGCCGCGCTTGAGGGCTTCCTTCTGCGCCTGGCTGAAATGGTAGAAGCGCAGGCTGAGGCTGCCGCTGCCGTCATGCAGGCGTACCAGCAGGCTGCGGCGGCGGCCCATGACTATATCGGCGCCGGTCACGGTGCCTTCGATCACAGCGTCCTGACCGGGACGCAGCGCCCCGATCGGCACGATGCGGGTGCGGTCCTGATAGCGCAGCGGCAGGTGGAACAGCAGGTCCTGCAGGGTTTCCAGGCCGACCCGGGCGAGCTTTTCGGCCAGCGCCGCGCCCACGCCCTTGAGTGCGGTAACCGGCACCGCCGCCAGCTCGCTCATGGGCTCAGGCGGTCGCGGCGGGCGGCTTGGCAACCGAGCACAGGCGAATGGAGTCGGCCAGCACTTCGATGGCCTTCGGCCGCGGGAAGCTGGCGCGCCAGGCGATGGCCACGGTACGGAACGGCACCGGTGGGGTCAGCGGGCGGATGTCCAGCACGCCGGCCGAATAGTGGTGACTGTCGACCGCCGACAACGGCAGGATCGATACGCCGAGACCGGAGGCAACCATGTGGCGGATGGTTTCCAGCGAGGAGGATTCGACCGTGGTGTGGCTCGGCGCCTCGCCCTTGCGGGTGGTGGGGCAGGCTTCGAGAACCTGGTCACGGAAGCAGTGGCCTTCGCCGAGCAGCAGCAGGCTCTTGTCGTTGAGCATCTCGCTGTCGATGGTTTCCCGCTTCGACCAGGGATGGCCGGCCGGCATCAGCACATAGAAGGGCTCGTCATACAGCGGCAGCGTGAGAACATCGGCTTCCTGGAACGGCAGCGCGATGATGATCGCGTCCAGCTCGCCGGTGCGCAGCTTGTCGCGCAGGATGTGGGTGAAGTTTTCCTCGATATACAGCGGCATGTCCGGCGCCACGCGATGCAGCTGCGGGATCAGATGCGGAAACATGTAGGGGCCAACGGTATAGATGGCGCCAACCTTGAGCGGCGAGGCCAGCTGGTTCTTGCCGGCCTGGGCCAGTTCGCGAATGCTCTGCGCCTGCTCCAGTACCTTTTGCGCCTGGGTGACGATGCCTTCACCGACAGGGGTTAGCCGCACTGCGCTCTTGGTCCGCTCGAAAATCAGCACGCCGAGCTCGTCCTCGAGCTTCTTTACCCCTACCGAGAGGGTGGGCTGGCTGACGTGGCAACGTTCGGCGGCACGGCCGAAATGTGATTCCTGGGCGAGCGTGACGATGTAGCGCAATTCGGTCAGTGTCATAGTGTTATTCCATCAGGTTGCTGGCTAGCATAGCCTTTGCTCGTGTTCGAACCAACTGGCCAGCATCCGTTCCCTTATAAAGTGACAAGCGGAAAAGCCCTGCGCAGCAGTACACTCGATGCAGTCGGGCCGAATCGGTGGCCCGCAACGGTTACGGAGCAACCGCCATGGCAACTCGTCCCTCTGTAATGATCGCCGGCTGCGGCGACGTCGGTATTCGCCTCGGTCTGCAGCTGAGCCGCGCAGGCTGGACGGTTTACGGTCTGCGCCGCCAGGCTGCAAGTCTTCCGGTGCCGATCCTGCCGGTCAAGGGTGACCTCCTGTCAGCGGAGGTTCCCCGCGGCTGGCCCAACGGCAAGCTGGACTATCTGGTGTATGCCGCCTCGGCCACCCAGCACGATGAACCCGGTTACCGCCAGGCCTATGTCGAGGGATTGCGCAACGCCCTCGATTGGCTGCGCCAGCGCGGACAAGATCCGCGGCGGCTGTTTTTTCTCTCCAGCACAGGGGTCTATGCGCAGAATGGTGGCGAGTGGATCGATGAGAACTCGGCCACCGAGCCCACCGGCTATACCGGACAGGTGATGCTTGAGGCCGAACAGCTGGCGCTGGACTGCGGGTTCCCGGCGACACGGGTGCGGATGGCGGGGCTCTACGACCCGACACGGCCCTGGATGCAGAATCAGGTCCGTTCGGGGCTGCGTGTCGAGCGCGATCCGCCGCAGTACAGCAACCGTATCCATCGCGATGATGCCGCCGCGCTGCTCGCATGCCTGCTGCAGACCGATCTGGCTGGTGGCACGCTGGAGGACTGCTACCTTGGCGTGGACGACGATCCGGCCCCCCTGCACGAAGTGATCGACTGGCTGCGCGAGCGGCTCGGTGTCAGCCACTGGTCCGAGCAGACCATGACCCGTCGTGCCGGCAGCAAGCGTTGCAGCAACGCCCGCGCCCGGGCGCTTGGCTGGTCCCCTCAGTACCCCAGCTACCGCAACGGTTATGCCTCGGTGAAGCCGAACAAGACCTGCTAGGTCGGCGCACTGCCACAGCGGTCTGCGACGCGCTGTGGCGGCTTTCGCGACGCTATCCGGGCGGAGCCCGTAGCCGTCGCAACCCTTGCAGTCCGTCGGCGATTAAGCTGCAGCGTGTCGATTGCAGGCAACTCTGCGGCAGCCGCGGACACTAAAAATCTGATAGCACGCACGCCGCAACCCCGGCAAAGGGCAGCAGTCGGGGCAGGAGCAGCTGCCGCACCGCGGCGAAGACATCAGGAAGAACCATCACGGCGGCGTTTCCGAACACCGAACCAGGAGAATTTTTCCAATGAGAGCTCTTCGCTGGCATGGCAAGCATGACATCCGCTGCGACAACCACGTCCCTGATCCGTCAATCGAGGATCCCCGCGACGCCATTATCAAGGTGTCGTCCTGCGCCATCTGTGGCTCTGACCTTCACCTGTACGACGGCTTCATGCCCGGCATGAAGCACGGCGACATCATGGGCCACGAGTTCATGGGCGAGGTGATGGAGGTCGGCTCGGCGAACAAAAAGCTCAAGGTCGGCGATCGCGTGGTGGTGCCTTTCACCATCGTTTGCGGTGAATGCGACCAGTGCCGGCGCGGCAATTTCTCGGTGTGCGAGCGCACCAACCGCAACAAGGACGTGGCTGATAAAGTTTTCGGCCATACCACCGCCGGTCTCTACGGCTACACCCACCTCACCGGCGGCTATGCCGGCGGCCAGGCGGAATTCGTGCGCGTGCCCTATGCCGATGTCGGCCCGGTGGTGATTCCCGACGGGATGACTGACGAACAGGTGCTGTTTCTCGGCGACATCCTGCCTACCGGCTGGCAGGCCGCGGCGCAGTGCGATATCCAGCCCACCGATACCGTGGCCGTCTGGGGCGCAGGTCCCGTTGGTCAGTTCGCCATTCGCAGCGCGCTGATGATGGGCGCCGAACAGGTCATCTGCATCGATCATGTGCCCGAGCGCCTGTCCATGGCCCGCGCCGGCGGCGCCATCACCATCAACTTCGATGAGGAAAGCGTGCTTGAACGCCTCAAGGAGCTGACCCGCGGCAAGGGACCGGAAAAGTGCATTGACTCGGTGGGCATGGAGGCGCATGCGGCGCGCTCGGTGGACTCAATGTACGACCGCGCCAAGCAGGCACTGATGATGGAGAGCGACCGCCCCCACGTGCTGCGCGAGATGATCTATGTCTGCCGGCCCGGGGGCATCATCTCGATACCCGGCGTCTATGGTGGCCTGATCGACAAGATCCCCTTTGGTGCGGCGATGAACAAGGCACTGACCTTCCGCATGGGCCAGACCCACGTCAACCGCTGGACCGACGACCTGCTCAAGCGGATTCAGGAAGGTCAGATCGACCCATCCTTCGTCATCACCCACAGCGTCAGCCTCGAGCAGGGCCCCGAGATGTACAAGACCTTCCGCGACAAGCACGACGGCTGCATCAAGGTCGTTCTCAAACCCTGAGCCAGACCCTGTGACGACGGCTGCGCTGGGCATCGCCTCGCTTGCAGCGCTCTCACAGGGCCCGATAGTGCCGGTCTCGCCACTTGAGGCGGCTACTGAGGAGGTACTTTTATGAGCGTTCCACACCGTGTCACCCACACCAACCATTCTGCCCGCACGCTGGCCCGTGGCCTCGGCTGGTTCAGCATCGGGCTGGGGCTGGCCGAGGTGCTGATGCCCGGCAAGCTGGCTCGGTTTCTAGGCGTGCCCGGCAACGAGGGGCTGATCCGCGCCTGCGGTGCCCGGGAAATCGCCACCGGCGTCGGCCTGTTGCTGACCGACGACCCCAAGCCGTGGATCTATGGCCGTATCGGCGGCGATGCGCTGGATCTCGTCGGGCTGGGGTTGAGCATCGAAAACGGCACCGAGCAAGTCAATGCGGCCATTGCCGCTGGCGCTGTAGCTGGCATCACCGCGCTGGATATTTCCTGTGCGAAGGGCCTGGCGAGCGAGAGTCATTTGATCACCGAGTGGGACTACAGCGACCGCAGCGGCTTTCCGCAGGATCCGCAGGCGATGCGTGGAAAGGTCGAGGCGAAGTTCGCGGCGGGGCGGGCGGAGCCGAATGGCTACAGTCCATCGACGATGCTGCATTAGGGGAACATCTCGGCGGTGACCGAGGGGATGCGTTAATTGGTTTTGAGGCCTAGGTGATTACCGAGCTGTTTGATGGATTGGTTTCGCCCTGCTGGGCGAGTCTCTTATGGCAGTCGCCCGAATGGACGGTCTGCCAAAGGAGCCAAAAAACGCCTTGGTCCTGCGTATAACTGTGTTGTGGGAGCGGGCTTGGCTGCGAAGCTTCTGGGCTACTGAGCTTAGGGCCAGATGGCGGAGCTGGCTGAGGCATTGGTTTCGCCCTGCTGGGCGAGTCACTTTTTCCAGACGCGGAAAAAGTAACCAAAAACGCTTGCCCCGACATCCGGGTCTCGCTTCGCTCGACTTCCCTCATTCCATCGCTGCTCCGAGGGTCGCCGCGCAAGGGCCATCCATGGCCCTTCGCGGCTCTCGCGGCATCCATGCCGCTCGCCCCTCTACGCAGCGATTCCATTCGGCCTTCTGAAGGGGCGGCCGGTGGCGCTGACAGTTGAGTTGCCAGTCAGTCGGATGGGCGAAGCTCATCGTTCCGATTGATCAGCTGCACTACGCGGTCGCCCCATCCTGAAAGGCTCTTTCGCTCTTTCGCTCTTTCGCTCTTTCGCTCTTTCGCTCTTTCGCTCTTTCGCTGTTGGCGTTTGTGCGCGTGCCCTTCAGACGACGCAGAACGCCCCATCAGGAGGGTGAGCGGTATCGTTGCGTAAGGGAGTGAGCCGCATGGATGCGGCGAGAGGCTTAAAGGGCCATGGATGGCCCTTGTAAGCCGGCCCCTGGAGCGGCGATGGAGCGAGCGAACCCCGGCGAAGCCGGGGCCGGATGCAGGGGCTAGCGTTTTTGCTTACTTTTTTGGGGCCGGCCATCCGGGCAACTGAAAAAAGTAAGTCGTCCAGCAGGGCGAAACAATGCGTCGGCTAGCTCCGCCATCAGGCCCCTAGGCTCAGTGGTCCAAGCCCACAGCTTCGCGGCCAAGGCTGCTCCAACCGGCGACAAGCCGGAGAATGCGATAAGCCATTTTTTGCTAAGGTCTGTTGCCGCCCGTCTCGGGCTGCCCCGTACCGCCATCCCTGGCGGTCGCCACCCGATGAGATTCCATGTCCGCTGTCGTCAATGTCGTCCTTCCTGTCTTCGCCCTGATTTTCCTGGGGTACCTGTGCCGTCGCACCGGCCGCATGGGTCCGACGGGCGCCTCCGAGCTGAACCGGTTCGTGGTCTGGCTGGGATTGCCGGCGCTGCTGTTCAGCGTCGTCGCCAATTCAACCTGGGAGCAGCTCTGGCAGCCGGGCTTCATCACGGCCTTCTCGGTGGGCTGTCTTGGCGTGTTCGGCTTTACCCTCGGTTATCGCCTGTTGCAGAAACAGCCGCTGGCCGACGCCAGTCTCGATGCGCTCGGTGCGTCCTATGCCAACACCGGCTACATCGGCATTCCGCTGTGCATGCTGGTGCTGGGCGATGAAGCCCTGCAGCCGGCCATGGTCGCGTGCATCGTGGTCGTCTGCGTGCTGTTCGCCATTGCGCTGGCGTGTGTGGAAACCGGCTTGCATGCCGGGCAGGGCTTCCAGCAGACGCTGCGAAAGGTGAGCCTCGCGCTGCTGCGCAACCCGCTGGTGGTGGCGCCCATGCTGGGTGGGATATGGGCTACGAGCGGGTTGGACCTGCCGGTGCCGGTGGCGACGCTGCTGAAGTTGCTGGGTGCAGCGGCGGCACCCTGTGCGCTGGTTTCGCTGGGCTTGTTCCTGGCGCAACCGCAGCCGGGGGGCAAGGTCAGTGGCGTATGGCCGTTGGTCACGCTGAAGCTCGTGGTCCAGCCGCTGATCACTTGGTATCTGGCTTTTCAGGTTTTCGAGCTGCCGCCGCTATGGGCGTATTCGGCGCTGTTGCTCAGCGCGCTGCCTACCGGCACCGGGCCTTACATGCTCGCCGAGTTCTATGGCCGCGAGGCGTCGCGGGTGTCGCGCGTGGTGCTGCTATCCACACTCGGCTCGCTTGTCACCTTGTCGGCCTGTCTGATGCTGCTGCCCATATAAAGGTCCTGGTACGCGTGGATAAGCCTGCGGCGTTATCCACCCTACGCCTGGCCGGTCGTAGGGTGGATGGCCACCCCGTGGAAAACCGCGAAGCGTTTTCCACGCGGTCACGTCAGCCCGCCGGGCGCGTCACTTCCAGCACCACGGCTGCGATCCGGTCGCACTCGGTATAGGCGCCGTCGAGCAGCTCCTCGCCGAACACGTCGGGGTCCACTTCCCGGTATCGCCATTCAAGGCCACGACCTTCGAGGCGTTGCTCGATTTCGCGGCGGAAGGGGTCCTGATTGCCCGTCATCGCCACGCCGGTATAGAGCAGCAAGGTGCCGCATGGGGCGAGGCGCTGCAGTGCGCTGTCGAAGATGGCCAGGGACAGTCCTGCCCCCAGGGGGCCGCCACCGTGGCGGTAGGCACGTTCGTCCGGGTCGACCAGATAGGGCGGGTTGGCCAGGATCAGGTCGAATTCGCCGTCGACGTCACTGAGCAGGTCGCTGTGGCGGGCTTTGAGGTTGTCGACCCCGGCCAGCGCCGCGTTGATGCGGGTCAGGCGCAGTGCGGAAGGGTTGATGTCCACTGCCAGCACCTCTGCCTGTGGCCGTGCCAGCGCCGTCAGAATCGCGCCGGCACCCGAGCCGCAACCGATGTCTACGGCACGTCCAATGTGGCCCTGATGAGTGTTGAGGTGACACTGAATGGCGTTGGCGAACCGGTAGGTATCGGGTCCGAAGAACACGGCATCCGCCGCATCGGTGGGGTAGGCCGAATGCACGAACAACTGGCCATCCAGGCTCGACATCCGCACCCGGCTGCGCCAGCGGGAATCACAGGGGGCCAACACACCGGCCTGGTCCATGAGGCTGAAGATCGCTGGTGGCAGCAGCTCATGCTGGAAAGGCCGGCTCCAGCCAAACACCCCAGTGATGTCGTTCGCCAGTTGGTTCTCTACCCGGCTGTTGACCCGTTCATGGGTCAGCGGTGTTGGCGTGATGAAGTGATAGCCGCGCTCGCGCAGCGCCTGAGCCAGGTGCAACAGTGCGCGGTCCTGGGCAGTTTCCGTAGTCATGTCAGATTCCATGGCGCATTCGCCTCAGTTGAACAATCCGGTGAAGATGCGGGTGGCAAGCAGTCCAGCCGCACTGTGGTGACGGGTTGGGGCCAATAGCGGCAGGAGGTGCCGCATGCGTGCCTCGCGTGTCGGCAGCTGCGCCAGTTGTTGTTCCAGCAGCAAGGTTTCCTGATCGAAGTCGCTGGCCGATTGGCCTTGCTGCACCAGCGCCGGCTTTGCTGGCCGCTCGGCGGGCGTCCGCCGACGGTTGCTGAACGGCACCTGACGTTGAGCGAGCGAGGGGTGTGGCTTGCCACGGGTGGGCGGCTGCTCGGCCAGCCAGTCGCCAGCAATCCAGTCGTGGATCAGCTGCTGCTCATGTGCGCTGAAAACGCCGAACATCGGGGCCTGTTCGCCGGTAATAAGCTGCCAGAAGCGGCTGTTCTGTGGATCTTCGTGACGCCTGATCCAGCTGCGGCGTTGCAGCGTCTCGATGAATTGTGGAATCTGCTCGGGCTCGGCCAGCCACTGGTTCACGGTACGGCCGTCGAAGCGGCAATAGTCCGAATGCACGAACTGGCCAACGCCGGCCTTCTTTTCCAGCACGCGCAGCACTTCCTGCTCGGGCTCGAAACCGCTTATCACCGAAAGCGTGCTCGCACCGAGATCGTTGAGGCGATAGCCGTTCATGACCCGGCGATAGAAATCGTCGCTGTCGCCCACCTGTGGCCAGGCCGCGAGCAAGCCCTGGATGGCCTTCTTCGCATGGCCGTTGTCGGCGTTATCGACCGTCACATGCAGGGTGAAATAGTAGGGATCGATGCCCAGCTCGGTGAGCTCGTAGGAGCTGATCAGCAGATGCAGCGGAAGCTGTTCGTAGCCGAGATTGAAGCCGATCACTTCAGGCAAAAACTGCTCGGCGTGCTCGGCCAGCGCCAGCTGGATGGCGCCCTGGACGAAGTTGTCGTCATCCAGGTTCTGCCAGTCATCACAGCCCTGGCTGGCGAGCAGCTTGCGGTAGAGCACCACGTGGTTTTTTTCCGGCTGACCTTCGCCCAGCTCTTCGAGATAGGTCTGGATCAGCGAGGTGAAGCGCGCGTCGTCCCAGCGTTGCAGCAGGCCGTACAGCCAGGCCCCGTCGACCAGTTTGGTCGGCGCCACGCCGCGCAGAAAGTGCAGCGCATGGGCCTTGCTGGTGAAGTAGCGGCGTGGCCCGCCGGCGCGGCGTTCGTCGAGATAGGCCTGGTATTGCCCACCGACCTTCGCAGTGTGTGCGTCCAGCCAATCCGCGAGCCCGGCCGGACCTTCTGGCAGGTCGCAGGGGAGCGCGGAGGCGCCATTCAGCTGGCTGCACAGGTATTCGGCGGCACGTTCGCGCACGGCTTCATTGGCCGGTGCATCGAGCAGGGCGAAATACAGCTCCTTGGACGGCGCTGTCTCGGCGACAACGGGCGTGGAATCGACGGGCAGGCTTCGAGTCAGTTGCATAACTTCACACGGTGGCAGTTGGGGAATCCCCAGATGGTTTTTTGGCCTGCACCTGGCTGGATTAGTTCAGCGCGCCTGCCGAATGGCCAAGTCATCGCTGCGAGGCGATCCTGCGTGCAACTTCTTCGATCGGCCGCCTTCCTAACCAGAGGGATGCCGAGCGGTGTCCGAATGAGCAACCAGACGGAGGTCCCATGAATCAATCCGAACGCGGCAAGGAAAACCTGGAAACGATCAACGATCGCAACGATGAGCGCATCGACCAGGCAGGCACGACCACCAACGGCGAGGCTGCCGGAGGCGATCGTGACGACGTGCCAGGCGGCGCCTACGACGTGCCGCCGGACATGGCGGATAAGGTCAGCGACGAAGACGCGCTGAAGCGCGACAAGCAGGATCGCCCGGAGCGCTAGCCATAGGGCGGGCTGAGGCTCGGACGCTCCCCCGTCTCGAAAATAATTTGGCGAGCCCTTAATTCGCGTCGCGTTTCGGTCGCTTGCAGCCTTTAAGTAAACCGCCACGGCTATACCCGGGAGGACACGACCGGGTGCCGCGTGACGGAATAGAGGACTGCCAGGGCTTCGCCATGCGTCAACACAGCCGACTCACCTTTCGCCATCTCAGCCGTATCCAGGTCACCAATCGCCTCAGCGGCGACCCCATGGGCTACGTGGCCGACCTGTCGATGGGTGGACTGCGACTGGTCGCCAAGCAGCCATTGAGCATCAGCGGCTGCTACGAAATGTGCCTGCATGTCCCGACCGTAGGCGATCGAACCCGTGAAGTGATGGTGGTGGTGCTCTGCGAGTGGGTACGAAGGGATTCCGAGCGGGACAGTTTTGAAATGGGCTTCTCCCTGGACCGGCCAAGTGATGACTACACCCGCCTGATCGGCGAATTGCTCCCCAAGCGGGGTGATTAACGATTCACCACCCTGGCCGGCAGCGCGATCACCAGCAGCGAGCCGAGCAGCAGACACGCCGCGAAGAACCACAGCGCCGCACCGCTTTCTCCGGTGATATCGAGCGTGACGCCAATCACCGTATTGCTGACCAGCCCGGCGATGTTCGCCAACGAGCAGGCCAGGGCGAAGCCGGTTGCAGCCGCGGTGCCGGTGAGAAAGGTCGCCGGCAGGCTGAAGAACACCGGAACCGCGCCGATGATTGCCGCCTGGGCAATGGAAAAGAGCAGCACGGTCATGACCACGTTGTCGGTGAATGCGGTACTGGTTGCCATCGCTGCGGCGCCGATCCAGAACGGCAGGATGATGTGCCAGCGCCGCTCGCGGAAACGGTCGGAGCTGGCGCCGAGGGCCAGCATGCCGAGCACCGCGGCGATGCTGGGTACGGCGGTCAGCAGGCCGATTTCCGACACATCACTGACACCGGCATTGCGGATAAAGGTTGGCATCCAGAAGCCCAGGGCATAGGCGCTCAGCAAGATCGCGAAGTCGATGCCGCCCAGCATCCACACCTTGAGGTTGAAGAAGCCCTGGCGAAAGGTCTCGCCACTGGCAGGGCTCTGCGCCTCGTCGAGTGTGAGGTCGCGCAGCACCTGGCCCTGTTCTTTGATGTCCAGCCAGTCGGCGCGCTTCGGGCCGTCGGGCAGCATGCGCAAGGCCAGCAGCCCGAGCAGCACGCTGGGAATCCCTTCGAGCAAAAACAGCCATTGCCAGCCACGCAGCCCTTGCACCTGATCGAAGGCGCCGAGAATCCAGCCGGACAAGGGCGCGCCGATTACGCTCGACAGCGGCAGTCCGATCATGAACAGCGCGATGATCCGCCCACGGCGGTAGGTCGGAAACCACAGGGTCAGGTAGTAGAGCACGCCCGGCAGAAAGCCCGCCTCGGCGACGCCCAGCAGCAGGCGCACCACGTAGAACTGCGCCGGCGTGGTGACCAGCATGGTGCAGGCCGACAACACGCCCCAGGTGATCATGATTCGTGCGATCCAGACCCGCGCACCGACGCGCTTGAGAATCAGGTTGCTGGGTACTTCGAAGAGGATGTAGCCCACGAAAAACAGGCCTGCACCCAGGCCGAACGCCGCTTCGCTGAGCTGCAGCTGTTCTGCCATCTGCAACTTGGCGAAGCCGACGTTGATGCGGTCCAGGTAAGCCGCCAGGTAGCAGAAGCAGAGAAACGGGATCAGCCGCCAGGCTATCTTGCGATAGAGGCGCTGGCCGTCTGCTTCATCGCGCGGAGTCAGGGCGTCGGTCGCCTGGGGCATGTTGGGTCTCCCTGTGGATGGATCGGTTACGGTAAGCCGGCACGGCCCGACATGGTAGCGGACGGCCTGCCCCTGGTGCGTGTGACCCTGGTGGGAAGCGCCATTGTTCCGCCCGTTTGCCATTTCCAACCGGTGAACTGCCGGATGCTCAGCGTGCACCTCGCGAACTCCCGCGCCCTTGGCCGGTCGCACCTGTTCAACGGCGCGTTGCGCCTCGTGATGGTATTCAGCAGCAAACCAGACGGAGACAGGCATGACTTCACAGTGGATCGACATCCCCGCGAAAGACGGCAAGACCTTCAAGGGCTACCTGGCACTCCCTCCGGCCGGCCACGGCCCGGGCATCGTACTGATTCAGGAAATCTTCGGCGTGAACGAGCACATCCAGTCGGTCGCCGATCAGTATGCATCCGATGGCTACGTGGTCTTGGCCCCGGACCTGTTCTGGCGCAGCGAGCCAGGCGTCAAGCTCGGTTACGACGGCGGTGACTGGGAGCGGGCCTTTGCCCTGATGAAGGAGCTGGACTTCAACCTCACCATCGACGATCTGCGCCGCAGCGCCGACCTGCTGCGCGACCGCGATGACTGCAATGGGCGCGTGGCGTCGGTGGGCTACTGCATGGGCGGCGTGCTGTCCTACCTCCTGGCGGCCAACTCGGGCGTCGATGCCGCCGTCTGCTACTACCCCGGAAGCATCGAGAAGCGTCTGGATCAGGCTGAAAAGATCACATGTCCCACGCTGTTCCACTTTGCCGAGGAAGACGACCACATCGACAGCGACGCGGTGGCCGCCGTGCAGGAAAAGATGGCTCAGGTCGGCCAGGCGCAGATCGAGACCTACCCGGGCGTCGATCACGGCTTCAACTGCTGGGCACGGCCGGCCTACAACCAGAACGCCGCGGCGCTGTCACACGGGCGGACGTTGGTGTTCCTGGCGAACAACCTGTAGTTCGGCGTGGCTTCACGGGGCGAATGAATCGCCCGCGCTTGGCCCGGTGCGATGGCTTGGACGAATAAATTCGCCCCTACGGGGCTGTGGAGAGTTTTCGAGCGTGGTGTGGCCGGAAGGTGTTGGGCGACTTTCATTCGCCCGCGGCGTTGGCGTCAATGGTCCGCGGCGCTGATGTTAACCCAGCGTCCCGAGAATGTTCACCCCGACCCGATCTGGAATCTCGTTCTGCGACAGCACGTGCAGCCCTGGGCTGAACACCCGTGCGTAGCGCGACAGCAGCGGGCGCAGCTGCGGCATCACGGTAAGGATTGGTGGGTGGCCGTCCTTGCGCAGCTTTTCCTTCACCACCGGCATGCTGTTCTGCAGCTGGTTGAGCAGGCTCGGCTCCACCGGGATGTTGTCCAAACTGACCTGACCGGCTTGCTGAGCGATGGCCAAGGCGTTGAGTAGCGTATTTTCCAGCGCGTTTTCCAACACGAACACCGCCAGCTCGCGGCGATCTCCCGCGATCATCGAAACGATGCTGCGACGCAGGGCATAGCGCACATCGGCCGCCAGCAGCACCGGGTCCTTGGTGGTTTCGCTGCATTCGAGCAGGGTGCTGGCGATGGTTTCGATGTCGCGCAGCGGCACCTCCTCCTGCAGCAGCTGACGGTACACGCGCATCTGCTGGGTGTAGCTCAGCGCGCCTTTCAGGCTTTCAGCCAGCTTTGGCGCCTGCAGCGTCAGCCGTTGCATCAGGTGCTCGACGTCATCGTGCTTGAACAGGTCCGGCAGGTGCTCGCGCACCACTTTGTTCAGGTGGGTGGCGACCACGCTGGCGCAGTCGATCACCTGATAGCCGAGGTTCAGCGCCCGCGACTTGTCCGTCGGCTGAATCCACACCACCTGCATGCGGTACGCCGGATCGATGCCGAGGATGCCATCGATCTCGCCGTACAGCTCCGGCGAGGGGATCGCCATCAGGCGGTCGGCATGCAGCTCGGCGCCGTCGATCTTCTCGCCATTGATGTAGATGTCATATTGCGAAGCCTTGAGCCGCAAGCTGTCGCGAATCTGCACTTCCGGCAGCAGGAAGCCCAGGTGCTCGGAAAGCGTCTGGCGCACGCCGCGCACCCGCGCCGGCAGCGGCGCGCCCGAGGCTTCGTTGACCAGCCCGACCAGCTTGTAGCCCAGCGAAATCGACAAACGCTCGACCAGCGGAATGTCTTCCCAGGCCAGCGTCTGGGCCTTTTCCTTGTCCATCGCCTGGCCGAGCTGCTGGATCTCCTTGAGATCCGCTCCAGCCGCCGGCGGCTCGTGCAGCGACACCCGCCAGCCGATGAAACCGATCAGCGCGGCAAAGCCGATAAAGGCCAGGTGCGGCATGCCCGGCACCAGGCCGAGCACGAAGAGGATACCGGCCACGGTGTACAGCGAGGCCGGGTTGGCCAGCAGCTGGCGCTGCACCTGGCTGGTGATGTCGCTGGATTCGTTGATCCGCGTGACGATGATCGCCGCCGCGGTGGACAAGAGCAGCGCCGGAATCTGCGCCACGAGGCCGTCGCCGATGGTGAGCAGAGCGTACTGCTTGAAGGCTTCGCCAGCCGCCAGGTCGTGAGCGAACACGCCGATGGCGAAACCGCCGAACAGGTTGATCAGGAGGATCAGGATGCCGGCGATGGCGTCGCCGCGGACGAACTTGGACGCGCCGTCCATTGCGCCGTAGAAGTCCGCTTCCTTGGCCACTTCCTGGCGCCGCGCCTTGGCTTCTTCCTGCGTGACGAGGCCGGCGTTGAGGTCGGCATCGATGGCCATCTGCTTGCCCGGCAGGGCGTCCAGGGTGAAGCGCGCGGTCACTTCCGAAATCCGCTCACCGCCCTTGGTGATGACGATGAAGTTGATGATCATCAGGATCACGAACACCACCAGGCCGACGATGAAGTTGCCGCCGATGACCACTTCACCGAAGGCCTCGATCACCTTGCCCGCCGCGCCGGTACCGGTATGACCTTCGAGCAGCACCACGCGCGTCGAGGCGACGTTGAGCGTCAGGCGCATCAGCGTGGTGATCAGGATCACCGTCGGGAACAGCGAGAAATCCAGCGGACTTTTCGACGACACGCTGACCAGCAGCACCAGGATCGACATGGCGATGTTGAAGGTGAACAGCACGTCCAGCAGCTGCGGCGGCAGCGGCAGGATGATCATCGCGAGGATCGACAGGATGATCAGCGGAATCCCAATCCGTCCGCTGCTGAAGGTCGGCGTCAGTTTCTGAATCAGGCTCATGATCGGGCTCGGTTGAACAGTTCTTCGGGAATATGGATGTCGCTGGCCAGCCTGGGCTTCGCGCGCCGGCCTTGCTTCCAGGCCTTGAGCTGGAGGATGTAGGTCAGCACATGGGCTACGGCGGTATAGAGCGGCGCCGGAATCTGCTGGTTGACCTGGGTACTGAAGTAGATCGCCCGCGCCAGCGGCGGCAGCTCGACCACTTCCAGCCCGTTGGCCTGCGCCAGCTTGCGGATGTAAAGCGCGGTTTCATCGACGCCACGCGCGATGACGAAGGGTGTTTCGGCCTTCCTCGGGTCGTACTTGAGCGCCACGGCGTAGTGGGTCGGGTTGACGATCACCACGTCTGCATCCTTGATCACCCGGCTGATCTGGCGCTGGGCCAGTTGGCGCTGCAGCTGCTTGATCCGCGCCTTCACCTCCGGCCGGCCCTCCTGGTTCTTGTGTTCTTCTTTGCGCTCCTGCTTGGTCATGCGCATTTTTTTCAGGAAGAAGAAGCGCTGCAGCGGGATGTCGATCAGCGAGAACAGCACGAACACCAGCAGCAACGTGATCGCCAGGTCGAAGGTCAGCGAGAAGGCGCTGCCGATGGCGTTGCTGATGTCGCTGCGCTGCAGGGCGATGAGCTGGGGCGCGGCGTAATAGAGCTGGCCGACGGCCACGGCGAGCAGCGTGGCGATCTTCAGCAGCGATTTGAGCAGCTCGGTCCAGTTCTGCGCGCCCACCATCCGCCCAAGGCCGGTGATGGGGTTGAGCTTGCTGAAGGTCGGCGTGAAGTTCTTCGAGGCGAAGACCCAGCCACCCGGCACCAGGGCGAAGGCGATGACCAGGATCGGCGTGACCAGCAACGGCAGCAACACGCTGATGAACACCAGCAGGTTGTGGGTGAGGATCAGCTGCAGGTCGTCGACTGTCATTTCGCTCTTGTAGAAGTCGATGTACGAGTAGCTGAACGCCTGCTGCATGCCATCGAAGAAAAAGGCGATGCTGAACTTCAGCACCAGCAGGGTCACCAGCAGCGAGACCGTGGTGGCGACATCCTTGGAGCGGGTGACCTGGCCTTCGTCGCGACTCTTCTTGAGTTTCTGCTCGGAGGCCTCTTCGGTCTTGTCCTGGGTGCTGTTCTGCTCAGCCATCGCGACCGCTCCGCAGGATCTCGCAGATGTTGCCCAGCAGCTCCCGGGTCAGGTGCAGGTAGGCTTCCGAGAGGTTCGGCAGGGTCAGGTAGATCAGCACCAGCCCGGCGATGATCGCCATGGGAAAGCCCAGGGAAAACAGGTTCATCGCCGGCGATATGCGGTTGAGCAGGCCGAAGCAGAACTGCACCAGCGTCATGCAGAACACGATCGGCAGGGCGATCAGCAGCGCAGCGGAAATCACCCAGCTCAGCGACATGGCGATGGTCTGCAGGCCATCGAAGTGAATGCCGCTGCCGACCGGCCAGAGCACGAAGCTCTGGTAGATGATGGTGACGATCACCAGGTGCCCATCGGTGGCGAAGAACAGCAGCGCCAGCAGGATGAAATACAGCTGGTAGATGATCGAGGCCGAGGACACGCCGTTCATGGGGTCGTTGAACACCGCCATGGACAGGCCCAGCTGGGTCGAGACGATATCGCCGATCAGCGTGAACACCGTGAACACCAGCATCAGCGCCACGCCCAGCAGCAGGCCCATGGCGATCTGTTCCAGCGCCGTGAGAAGGCCCTTCAGGGACAGCGGGTCGATGGGCGCCGTTGCCGGTAGTGCGGCGGTGAGCACCACGGTCAGCGCAATGGCCAGCAGCACCCGCACGCGCACGCTGAGCGATTTGTGGCTGAACATCGGCGCCAGGCTGAACACGGCCATGATGCGGCAGAACGGCCACCAGTAACCGAGCAGCGACTGCAGGTACTGACCGACCTGCATGATGGGTTCGTTGCCCACGGCTAACCGACCAGCCGTCCGGCTTGGGTGAAGGTTTCGATGAACAGGTCGCTGAAGGTGCGCAGGATCCAGTGCCCGGCGAATACCAGCATGCCCAGGGTGATCAGCAGGCGCGGCAGGAAGCTGAGCATCTGTTCGTTGATCTGGGTGGCGGCCTGGAAAATGCTGATCAGCAGACCGCCGAGCAGGCTCGGCACCACCAGCACGCAGACCACCAGGACG
This sequence comes from Stutzerimonas sp. C6.4V, assembly GCF_058536345.1. Lineage (NCBI taxonomy): Bacteria > Pseudomonadati > Pseudomonadota > Gammaproteobacteria > Pseudomonadales > Pseudomonadaceae > Stutzerimonas > Stutzerimonas sp. C6.4V. Next base: position 380,301 of record NZ_JBZUBM010000002.1, on the reverse strand, counting down.
ATGACGTGGATGGCGTTGGAGATGATGTTGACGGCGGTGTCGGGGGTCAGCATAGGGGCACCTGGGAGGTGAGGGTGGTTGTGCCGGTTAGCGAGGCAGTAAGCCCATGTAAGAGCGAGCTTGCTCGCGAAGCTTTTAGGTTTGCGCTTCGGGAGGTACGGCCTATTTGCAGGCTTGGCTGAGGCATTGGTTTCGCCCTGCTGGGCGAGTCCCTTTTGGCAATTGCCCCAAAAGGAACCAAAAGGTCTTGCCCCTGCATCCGGGTCTCGCTGCGCTCGACTTCCCTCACTCCGGTGACGTTCCAGGGGCTCGCGGCGACGGGCCATCCATGCCGATGGCGGCCCCGACCCAACGCGGCTCTTGCGGCATCCATGCCGCTCAACCCCTTACACGCCACCTGCGCTCGGCCTTCTGAAAGGGGCGATTCGGTGACGTCTGTTGGGCAGTGCAACGAAGCGGAAGTAGGAGCTAAACGTAGGAACGCGAAGCTTACCCACCGGTTTTCGGAAAGGTTGTGTGCAGACGACTCAAGCGCCGATCTCGGTGGAAAATGCTCCGCAGTTTTCCACCCTACGAGATTTTCGTTTCTGCTCGGGACGTAAACACAGCGTTGTTGGGTCGAGACGCTTTTCCGATTTTTCCGCGAACGAACTATCAGACGACGCCGAACGCCCCTTTCAGGAGGCCGAATGAAATCCGCGCGGAGGGGAGCGAGCGGCATGGATGCCGCGAGAGGCGTAAAGGGCCAGGGATGGCCCTTGTACGCCGGCCCCCGGAGCGTGGATGGAATGAGGGAAGTCGAGCACAGCGAGACCCGGATGCAGGGGCAAGCGTTTTTGCTTACTTTTTTGGCAACTGAAAAAAGTGAGTCGCCCAGCAGGGCGAAACCAATGCGTCGGGTTGCCAGGGCAATGGGCCTAGGGCACCGAACCCAAAAAGCTTCGCGAGCAAGGACTAGGCGTTCCCCTGCGCTCCTACAGGAGGGTCCGATGAGTGGGTTCAGGCGCGCATGAACAGCATTCATCCCCATCACCTAAAACGGCTGAATACTGGTGGTCAGCGTACCCATCAACAACGCCCACCCATCCACCAACACAAACACCATCAACTTGAACGGCAACGAAATCATCATCGGCGACAGCATCATCATGCCCATCGCCATCAGCACGCTGGCGACCACCAAGTCGATTACCAGAAACGGCACGAAGATCATGAAGCCGAGCTGAAAGGCTGTTTTCAGCTCGCTGAGCACGAACGCCGGCAACAGCAGGGAGAAGTCCAGATCATCGAGATTCTCCGGCACTTCCTCGCCGGCCAGCGACACCATGGTTTCCAGCGAGGTCTTGTTGGTCTGCGCCAGCATGAACGCCGAGAGGCTGGTTTTGGACACGTCCAGCGCCTGCTCCAGGCTGATCTCGTCGTTCTGGAAGGGCTCGAAGGCCGCGCTGTGGATTTCCTGCCAGACCGGGCGCATCACCAGCAGGGTGACGATCAGCGCGATGCCGATCAGCACCTGGTTCGGTGGGCTCTGCTGCAGACCAATGGCCTGACGGAGGATGGCCAGCACGATGATGAAGCGTGTGAAGCAGGTCATCATCATCAGCATCGCCGGCAGGAAGCCCAGCAGCGTCATGATGATCAGGATCTGCAGCTTGATGCTGAATTCCTGGCCGTTCTCCGTATCGTTCAGGTTGAACAGCGTGATTTCGCCGTTAGCGGCCTGGGCTGCCAGCGGGAACAGGCTGATCAGCAACAGGCACAGCAGCGACAGCCCGCGGCGCAGTTTCATTGCGTCAGCGCATCCAGGCCGACACCGGACAGCTCGACGATACGCAGCCCGTAGCTGCCGTTCATCACCACCACCTCGGCCTTCGCGAACAGGGTGCCATTGACCTTAACGTCCAGCGGCTCGCCGGCCACTTTGTCGAGCACGATGACGCTGCTGGTGTCGCACTCCATCAGTTCCTTCAGCGAGATTTCCGCCGAGGCCACTTCGAGGGTCACGTTCACCGGGATCTTGCCGAAGAAGCTCAGGTCCTGACGGGGCGCCTGAGGCTGCGGGGCGGGCGCGACGGCCGGCTCATCGGCGGCGTCGAGGCTCAGGTCGCCCTCATTGATGAGGTTCTCGAATTCGTTGTCGGACAGTTGACCGGTCATTGGGATTTCACGCTTTCAAGTGAAGTGAGGAACAAGGCGCCGTCTTCTTCGAAGACAGTCCCCCGATAGAGCTTCTGCTGGTTAATGCGCACCTCGTAACGGTCCAGCGGGCGCACCATGAGAATGTCGTTGAGCTGCAGGCCGAGCACCTGCGACAGCGGCATCTGCACCGAGGCGACTACACAATCCAGGCGTACCGGCAGGTGCTGGATGTGATCCACCGGGTTGCCGGTCAGCCGGGCGGGCACCGGGCCGGCCAGGCGACTGGTCAGTTCATCGACCAGATCGGTGTCCAGATGAATGAAGATCGATGAACGGCTATCCGTCAGATGGCTGATGTATTCGAACTCAGCAACATATTCCCAAGTAGTTTCTTCGTAATCGTTTTCATAGCGCTCAAGTTCGCCAAACGTATCGCCGGATAATATTGAACGCGCAAAGATATAAGTCAGATCAAGGCCCAGTCGATCACGCATTCGTTGTTCGGAGGTGCTGATCGGTGGTGCTTCCTGGCTGGGCACGATAGTTCCGCCGTAGTAGCACTCGAGTGCCTCGGTGAGCAGTGCCCGGTCAATTGAAAAACCAACCTTGCCCATCGGTGAACGATAGATGCATTCCGGTGCTTTATTTGAAGGCTCTTGCACATCGACTTTGCTCAGCTCGAGGCTGATCCGGTAATTACGCAAGAAGTAATCGCCCATCAAGCGGGGGTTCTTGTTGGTGGTTTCCTTAATGAACTGAGGAATCTTGTGATGATGCCGGCCAAGCTTCTGCGGTTTCAAAACAGTCAGGCTTTGGGCGGGCACGCCATGGTGGACTTTTGAATTGCCAGACATGTTGTGAACGGTATTTCCTGGTTCTTGCGCGGAGGGCTGGGGCCAGTCGCGCGGGAATAAGCAGAAGAATGTTTGGCCAGGGCGGGATTTCGATGCCTGAGGTTACGGGCACGGCTCTAGCGTGCCGCCAGTCTAGGCTTGGGCGCGAGAAGGAATTAAATCAATAGGTATCAATTGATCTTTTTTGAGATCACTGATGAGCATTTGATTTTAATTTAGCGGAACTGATTGGGCGGTTCCGGGCGGGCTTGTTAGCGTGCGCGCAATTGTTTCGAGGACAGTCGGGGGTCGAATTCATCTCGTACGGCGAGTTGGACAGACAGGGCGACGAAAGTTCCAGAAGACTTAAATAAATTTTTCAGCGAATCCGGCGTTGTGCTCGCACAACAGGCGTAACGGCGCCAAGGTGGTCACATTGAACAGTGTCAGTCATGCAATGAACTACACCCGCGATGAGCTATTTGCTCCAGCGCCGGCGCGCAAGAAAATACTTATTGTCGGAAATTCCGCAGAGGCGGGTTGCGAGTTCCTTGAAGCGGGTCTGCGCAAGGAAGGTTGTGCGGTCTTTTCCTATGCCGGCCTGAATGATCTGGATAACGCCGCGTTGAAGGGCGCGTCGCTGGTTTTTATCCTGATCAGCGGCATGCAACAGCCAACTCTCTATACGCAGGTCGATTCACTGATTCGTCGTGGACGCGCCATCAGCGTTATTCCCGTCGTGCAATACGCAGATCAGGCAAAGGCCGCCGCCTTACTTGAACTGGGTTGTGTTGATTATTTGTTGTCGCCGTTCAGCGAAAGTCAGTTAAGCGCATTGTTGCGTCGCCAGGAATTCGCCGACGCGGCCCAGGAAAGTTTCGTCTCCTGCTCCCAGGCTGGCCGCCGTTTGCTGGCCATGGCGCAGCGTGTATCACTGACGCGGGCGCCGATCCTGATCACCGGTGAAACCGGAACCGGCAAGGAGCTGATGGCGCGTTACATCCATCGTTTCTCTGCCAGCGCCGACGCACCCTTCATTGCAGTCAACTGCGCGGCGATACCCGAGCAGATGCTCGAATCAATTCTGTTCGGCCATGAAAAGGGCGCCTTCACCGGCGCAGTGACGGCCCAGCCGGGCAAGTTCGAACTGGCCAACGGCGGCACCCTGCTGCTCGATGAAATCGGCGAGCTACCGTTGGGGCTGCAAGCCAAGCTGCTTCGCGTTCTGCAGGAGCAGCGCGTGGAGCGCCTCGGCGGGCGCAAGGAAATCGAGCTCAACGTACGCATCATCGCCGCGACCAACCGCGATCTGCAGGCGGAAGTGGCGCAGGGGCGTTTCCGCGCTGACCTGATGTTCCGCCTCGACGTGCTGCCGCTGCACATCAGCCCGCTGCGTGAGCGCAAGGAAGACGTACTGCCTCTCGCTCGCCGCTTCGTGGCCAAGTACGCGCCGCAGGAAGCCGACGAAGAACTGTTCACCAGCGATGCCTGCCGCGCCCTGCTTCAGCATGACTGGCCGGGCAATGCCCGCGAACTTGAAAACACCGTGCAGCGGGCCTTGGTGTTGCGCAATGGGCTGTTCATCCAGCCACAAGACCTCGGGCTGGCAGCACCGCCGCAAGCCGAAGCGCGTGTCGAGCGGCTGCCGCAGCCCGCGATTGAAACCGGCAAGGCTGCCCTGCGCGCCAGTGGCAAGTGGGCCGAGTACCAGCATGTGATCGACACCATCCGCAAGTTCGACGGGCACAAGACCAAGGCTGCTGCCAGCCTCGGGATGACCTCCCGAGCTTTGCGCTACCGCCTCAATGCCATGCGCGAGCAGGGCATTGAGCTGAATTTCTGATTTCTACTAGGGAGAGCCAGCGATGAGTTCAATCACTCAGGTGCAGCAGGATCTGCTGGGCCGGATGCAGCAGCTTCAGGATGTCGCCACTGGCACGGCCATCAAGCCGGCTGACCAGGCGGCGCCCGATGCGGGCGGGATGTTCATGGCGGCGATGCGTTCGGTCGATGCCCAGCAACACCAGGCCGGCGCAGCCATGGCCGCGGTGGACAGCGGCAAGAGCGATGACCTGGTGGGCGCAATGATCGACAGCCAGAAGGCCAGCGTGTCGTTCTCCGCGTTGCTGCAAGTGCGCAACAAACTGACCACGGCGTTCGATGACGTCATGAGAATGCCGCTGTGATCGAGCGTGAGAGCTAAGCCGTGTTTGAAAAACTGAAAAGCAGGATGCCAGCAGGTGGCTTCCAACTCGACCCGCGGGTAACGCTCGCCGGCATGGCGGTGATCGCTGCCGCGCTGGCGGTGGCCGTGGCCTTCTACCTGTGGCGCGACAACGGCTCGTTCCGGCCGCTGCATGGGGCCGGTGAAGCCTTTCCGGTCGCCGAGGTGATGCAGGTTCTCGATGCCGAAGCCGTGCAATACCGCATCCATCCGCAGAGCGGGCAGATTCTGGTGCGTGAGGACCAGCTGTCCCGTGCACGCATGCTGCTCGCCGCCAAGGGTGTGAAGGTCGCACTGCCGGCCGGCTACGAGCTGTTCGACAAGGAAGAGCCGCTGGGCACCAGCCAGTTCGTTCAGGACGTGCGCCTCAAGCGCAGCCTGGAAGGCGAGCTGGCGCGCACCGTGATGTCGCTCAAGGGTATCCAGCATGCCCGTGTGCACCTGGCGCAGGAGGAGAACAGCTCCTTCGTGGTCAGCAAGCGCGCGCCGACCAAGGCCTCGGTGATGGTACAGCTCGAACCCGGCTACAAGCTGAGCGCGGATCAGGTTGGCGCGATCGTCAATCTGGTGGCCGGCAGCGTGCCCAACCTCAAGGGCGAAGATGTTGGCGTGGTCGATCAATACGGCGCACTGCTGTCTCGCGGTCTGAATGTCGGTGGTGGCCCATCGCAGAGCTGGGGTGCGGTGGAGGAGTACCAGCAGAAGGCCGTGGCCAATATCGAGGAAGTGCTGGCGCCGGTGCTGGGCAGCGGTAACTACCGCATCAGCGTCGCGGCCGATATCGACTTCAGCCAGAAGGAAGAGACGCTCCAGTCCTACGGCGATACCCCGCGTCTGCGTCGTGAAGTGCTGAGCAATGAGAGCGCGCTGGATCAACTGGCGCTGGGCGTGCCCGGCTCGCTGGCCAACCGACCTGTTGCCCCGCCGAAGGAAGGCGAGGAGCCCAAGCCGGCCCCAGGCGAGACCAAGGGCGCGACCTCCCTGCGCGAAGAATCTACCCGTCAACTTGACTACGACCAGAGCGTGATCCACGTGAAACACGCCGGTTTCGCCCTGCGCCAGCAGAGTGTGGCGGTGGTGCTTAACGCCGCCGCCGCGCCGGAGGGCGGCTGGAGCGAGGAGGCCCGGGCGGAACTCGAGGCCATGGTCCGCAGCGCCGTCGGTTTCAAGGAAGCGCGTGGCGACCTGCTGACCCTCAGCGTGCTGCCCTTCGCCGCTGTTGAAACCGTCACTGAAGAAGTGCCGTGGTGGGAAAACAGCCAGGTGCATGCCCTGGCCAAGCTCGGCGTGGCTGGCCTGATCGCACTGCTGCTGCTGTTGATCGTGGTACGTCCGGCTGTTCGCAGCCTGACCCTGCGCAACGCGCCAGGCGAAGCTGATCCGGTTGCACTGGAAGGCACTCTGGCGGCTGCGCCCGGGCCGCTGCCCATCGAGGCCGAGACCCGCGCGGCATTGGCCAGCCCACGGCCCAGTGGCGACGGCATCCATGTATTCGGCGAACTCAATCCGCTCTCGGAAATTCGCCTGCCAGCGCCCGGTTCGGGGCTGGAGCTACAGATCGAGCATTTGCAGATGCTCGCCAAGAACGACCCGGAGCGCGTTTCGGAAGTCATCAAGCATTGGATAGGCCGCAATGAAAGAGACCTCAACCCAGCCAGCTGAGTCGGTGACCGGCTCGAGCAAGGAAATCAAGGCGCGCCCGGTGCAGTTGCGCTCGGTGAGCTCGCTGGATCAGGCGGCGATCCTCATGCTGAGCATGGGCGACGACATTTCCGCGGGCATCCTGCGCAACTTTTCCCGTGAGGAAATCATCAGCATCAGCCAGGCGATGGCGCGTCTGTCCAACGTCAAGCAGCCGATGGTTTCCGATGTGATCAGCCGCTTCTTCGACGATTACAAGGAGCAGAGCAGCATCAAGGGCGCCTCGCGGACTTACCTGTCCGGCATGCTTGGCAAGGCGCTGGGCGGCGACATCACCCGTTCGCTGCTCGACTCCATCTATGGCGAGGAGATCCGCGCCAAGATGGCCAAGATGGAGTGGCTCGATCCCAAGCAGTTCGCTGCGCTGATCGCCAAGGAGCATGCGCAGATGCAGGCGGTGTTCCTCGCTTTCCTGCCGCCGGGCATGGCCACCGACGTGCTCGAGTGTATGCCGGCCGAGCGTCAGGACGAGCTGCTCTACCGCATCGCCAACCTCAGCGAGGTCAACAGTGACGTCATCGCCGAGCTGGAGCAGCTCATAGATCGCAGCCTGCAGGTGCTCACGAACCAGGGTTCGCAGGTGCGTGGCGTCAAGCAGGCGGCGGACATCATGAATCGCTTCAAGGGCAACCGTGACCAGATGTTCGAGCTGTTGCGCGCCCACAACGAAGAACTGGTGGGCAAGATCGAGGATGAGATGTATGACTTCTTCATCCTCTCGCGGCAGAACCAGGACGTGCTGCAGACCCTGCTGGAAGTGATTCCGCTGGAAGAGTGGGTGGTTGCGCTCAAGGGCGCCGAGCCGGCGCTGGTCAATGCCATTCAAGGCGCGCTGCCCAAGCGTCAGGCGCAGCAGATGGAGTCGATCAACCGTCGCCAGGGCCCAGTGCCCCTGTCGCGGGTGGAGCAGGTGCGCAAGGACATCATGGCCGTGGTCCGGGACATGTCCAACGAAGGCGACCTGCAGGTTCAGCTGTTCCGCGAACAGACGGTCGAGTAAACGCCGATGAGCATCAAGATCATCAAGGGTGAAGGCCGCTCCTGGCGCCCATTCCGCTTCCCGCCTCGCGTGCGTACCGCAGCTGAGCTGGCCGACAGCGTTGCCGGCGACCCGGCGGCGCTGCAGCGCGCCGTGGCCGATGGGTTTCAGGAAGGCATCGACAAAGGCTACGAGCAGGGACTGGAGCAGGGCCGTGAAGCCGGGCATCGCGAAGGTTTCGAGCGTGGCGTCGAGGATGGTAAAGCGATCGGGCGTGAAGAAGGTCGTGTCATGGGGCGCCGCGTATTCGACGAGGCGGCGCGGCCAATGGATGAGCTGGTCATGCGCTTCGAGCAATTCCGGCAGGAATTCGAACAGGCGCGTCGTGACCAGTTGCTGGAGCTGGTGCAGAAAGTCTCCAAGCAGGTGATCCGCTGCGAACTGACCCTCCATCCGACGCAGTTGTTGACCCTGGCCGAGGAAGCCCTGTCGGCCATGCCAGGTGATCAGGAAGACGTCCGTATCCTGCTCAACCCCGAGGAATGCACCCGGATCAAGGAGCTGGCACCCGAGCGTGCGGCGGCTTGGCGTCTGGTCCCGGATGAGAAGCTGGCGCTTGGAGAATGTCGCGTAGTCACGGCTCAGGCCGAAGCCGATATCGGCTGCCAGCAGCGTCTCGATTCATGCATGGACACGCTGGCCGAACACATCAAGGCGGAAGCCTGAAATGTCCCTGCGTGAGAGCTTCCGGCTCGACGAAGCGTTGCGCTCGCTGGATACGGTACAGCTGGCGAAGGTCAGCGGCCGGCTGGTGCGCGTCTCCGGCATGCTGCTGGAGAGCCTCGGCTGCCAGCGCATGACCGGTCAGCGCTGCTTCGTCGAACAGGGCGACGGCAGCATGCTCGAAGCGCAGGTGGTGGGCTTCAACCGCGATATCACCTACCTGATGCCGTTCAAGAAGCCGGTGGGGCTGACCTCCGGCTCGCGCGTGTTTCCCGCGCCGGACGACGCCAAGCTGCATATTGATGAGTCCTGGTTGGGGCGCGTGGTCAATGGTCTCGGCGAGCCGCTGGACGAAATGGGCAAGCTCAGCGGGCGCGATCCACTGCCCACCGAGCTGCCATCGGTCAATCCACTCAAGCGCAAGCCGGTCAGCGAACCGCTGGACGTCGGCGTGCGGGCCATCAATTCCATGCTCACGCTCGGCAAGGGCCAGCGCGTCGGCCTGTTCGCCGGTTCCGGTGTGGGCAAGAGCGTGCTGCTTGGGATGATTACCCGGCAGACCAAGGCCGATGTGGTGGTGGTCGGGCTGATTGGCGAGCGAGGGCGCGAAGTGCAGGAGTTTCTGCTGCACTCGCTGGGTGAAGAAGGGCTGAAGAAGGCCGTGGTGGTGGTGGCGCCGGCCAACGAGTCGCCGCTGATGCGCCTCAAGGCCACCGAGCTGTGCCACAGCATCGCCGCTTATTTCCGCGACCAGGGCAACGATGTGTTGTTGCTGGTCGATTCCTTGACCCGCTACGCCATGGCCCAGCGCGAGATCGCCCTGGCGCTCGGTGAACCGCCGGCGACCAAGGGCTATCCGCCGTCGGTATTCGGCATGCTGCCGGAGCTGGTGGAGAGCGCCGGCAATGGTGCCAACGATAAGGGCAGCCTCAGCGCGCTCTACACAGTGCTGGCCGAGGGCGACGACCAGCAGGACCCGATCGTCGATTGCGCGCGGGCGATTCTCGACGGGCACATCGTGCTGTCGCGGCGCCTGGCCGATGCCGGGCACTACCCGGCCATCGACGTCTGCGCTTCGGTCAGCCGCTGCATGAGCCAGGTCGGCCAGCCGCCGCATCTCGGCGCGGCGCGCCAGCTCAAGGAGTTCTACAGCACCTACGAGAAGATCAAGGAATTGATCCCGCTGGGCGGCTACAGCCCGGGCGCGGACCTGAAAACCGACCGCGCCGTGAAGCTGGCACCCACCATCGAGCGCTTCCTGCGCCAGGAAGTGGGCGAGGCCGCGGAGCTGGAAACTAGTCTCACCATCCTGCAGAGCATCATCAAACAACCATGAAGCAGCAGATCGAAACGCTCACGCGCCTGGCCAGCCTGCGTGGCAACCGGGTCAAGCAGATGCTCGGTCAGGTTCAGTACCAGCAGAACCTCTGCCAGCGCTATCGCAACAACATCACGGGCCTGAGCCGCCTGTGTGGTTTCTCCGTGCCGATGAATACACCGCTGCAGCGCGACAACCAGCAGCGCTACAAGGCCACGCTGTACAAGATGGTCGAGCTGCAGCGGCGTGAGCTGGTTGTCGCTGAACAGGCGCTGGTGCGTATCCAGCAGGAGCTGCTGCAGGCCATGCGCAGCGAGAAGGTGGTCGAGCATGTGATCGACGCCAAGATGCAGCAGTGGCAGCAGCTGTTGATGGCGCAGGAGCAGAAGATTCAGGACGGTCTGGCGGCGCAGACCTGGTGGCGCAATCAGATAGCCTAGGCTGCTTTGGCTCGGTAGTGCATCGTAGGAGCCAGCTTGCGAGCGATCATGGTGGCCCGGGCGCCGCACGGCGCTAACGGCGCCACTCGTCCGTCCGATTGCAAAAAAGATTTAAGTAAACCGCCCGAGCGGTCGCTTGTTAGGCAGTAACCACTGAGTTGGAACGAAATCATGGAAATCAGCCGGCAGTTCAAGCCCGCCATTGCAATGCCCTCCGAGACCGCCGCGGCGCGTCCGGCCAGCGCTCGTCCCACCGCCCAACCTGCCGCGCGCCCGGCCGCTAGCCTGCCGCTGGAGCAGATGCATGATGCCCTGCGCGCCATGCCCGAGGTCGATCTGGACCGCGTCGCGGCCATCAAGCAAGCCCTGCAGCGCGGCGAGATCTCCACTGACGTGGGTGAGCTGGCCAGCAGCATGCTCAGCTATCACCGCGGGAACGATGCGTGAGCCAGCGCGAAAAGCTGCTGGCCGTCGTCGATGACGACCTGCAGCAGGATTACGGTGACTACCTCGCCTTGCGCGAGCTGATGCAGGAGCTTTACGGTCGTCTGCTCGAACGCGATGTGCCGGAAATCGACCGCATCAACCTGCAGATTACCGTTCGTGTCGAAGCCATTGCCTCACGCGCCCAGCGCCGCAGCAAGGTGCTGGCGGCGTTCCGTCTGGAAACCTCGGGCGTGGGCATGCGCCGCCTGCTGTCCAGCTGCACGGGTGAGCGCGGTGAATCCCTTCAGCGACATTGGGAGCAGGTCGGAGATCTTGCTGTGCAGTGCCAGCAGTTCAACGAGCACAACGGCAAGCTGCTCGCCATGCACCACGACATCCTTCAGCAACTGCTCGCCGGTGGGCAGGACGCCCGGCTTTACTCGCCGCAGGCCTACTGAGGCGCAACGTGACATCTCAGCGCCTTCCCGTGAGCAGAGCACGTCGCGCTGGCCCCATAGCGGGATAAATCATGCAGCGTGTTTTAAAGCGAAACGTTGGATGGAAAAGCTAACCCGTCTTACGTCCAGTGGCGGTCGAGGTTTCCTCTAGTCCGCTGATCGCCATCAAGCTGGCTCCTACAGGAGCGCGCTATCGCGGCGGCGGCTGTCTGTCGTGACGCACCCAACCTGCACGTATCGCCTTTCGTAGGAGCCAGCTTGCTGGCTATCAAAGTCTGCGAGCGCCATCAGGTCAAAAGGCTCGCCTCGAGCCCAAGCCTTCCACAGCTCAATCCACTGCAGGGCGCTTTTGGGCGCGACCCACGATCGTCAAGCCGCTCGCTCTGATAAGGATTAATCCTTTTCGGTTGCCGCTTTCACTCCCTCGCCTTTCACGTCGCCTTTATAGACAGATGTTCCGCCACCGACCGAGGCGGAAACGGTACTTCCCCGTTTCCTCGTCTTGTCGCGTTGCGGAAGCCTTTTTTCTGCATGGCCGGCTCTGAAACGCCCGCAATACGGGTATTCGAGAACTGGCATCCAACTTGCTCTACCTGTTTCAAGAGGGGATGGTGATGGCTATAAATTCCGATTACGTACAGCAGATGTCGACGCAGTTGGCGACCTACGAGGTTCAGTCTTCGTTGGATCGGCTTAACCGCAACGAAGCCCGCTACAAGGCGCAGCGCGATGCGTTGAGCGCGTTGCGCACGTCGATGAGTACCTTCAAGTCGGCCATGACCAAGCTCAACAGCAGCACATCGAGCATGCTGACCAACAGCGCGACCTTCAGTCAGGAGGGTTACGCCACCGCTACCGTGGGCACCACCGCAAAAGCCGGCACCTATGACTTCTTCGTTGAGCGTCTGGCGAGCAAACAGCAGGTCGCTGTACAAGGCTTGGCGGATGGCAGTCTGAGCGGCACCCTGACGCTGAACGCCCAGGCCTTCGACCTGAGCAAGTACGCCACGCTGAGCGATGCCGCCACAGCGATCAACGATGCGGGTCTTGGCGTGCAAGCGACGCTGGTACGCAGCGACGGTGCGGTCAGCCTGGTGGTGACGAGCGAGCAATCCGGCGCGGCCAATGCCTTCAGTCTTTCCATGACGGGAAATGCCGCTGCGACCACGACTGAGCTATCCACCGCGCAGGACGCCTTGATTCGTCTGGGTGGTAGCTACGGCGCTGGCGGCATCGAGCTGACCAGCGCCAGCAACACGTTCACCGATGTCATCGATGGCGTCAGCCTGACCGTGAGCAAGACCCATACGGCGACTGACACACCCTTGACTGTCACGGTGGGTCAGGACAAGGCCGGGACCCAGGCCAAGGCGCAGACCTTCATCGATGCCTTCAATGCCCTGATGACCAGTTTCGATTCGCTGACCGCCAGCGGCAGCGACAGTGACAAGCGTGGCGCCCTGGCGGGCGACTCCAGCGTGCGCTCCATCGAGAGCCGCCTCAACAGCCTGCTGCGTTCCGACTTTGGTGGCAAAAGCCTGATCGAGTTCGGTATCAGTGCAGACCGTAACGGCAAGCTGACGATCGACGCCAAGCGCTTCGAAGCCGCTGTCGCCAACGATCCTGCGGGATTCGAGGAGCTGTTCACCGGTACGGACAAGCTGCTCGACAGCATGGACAAGACCGTCGCGAGCTACACCAGCAGCACCAACGGCCTGCTGAAAAACCGCATGGACACGCTGGACATGAGCCTGCGCCGCATCGACGAGCAGTTCGAGACGCTCCAGCAGCAGTACGACACCCATTACAGCCGCTACCTCCGGCAGTTCACCACCATGATGCAGACCATGCAGAGCATGGAGCAGACCAGCGGGATGTTCTCGATGCCAACCCCATCGCAAGCTAACGGATTGTTCTCATGAACAGCTATCACCCTAACGACAGCTATGACAGCTACCGCTCGGTAGACCTCGAAGCGCGTGCAGCGTCGGCTTCGCCATACGAACTGGTGCTGTTGCTGATGGACGGCCTGCTGGACGAGCTGGCCCGTGCCCGCGGCCACATCGAACACAAGCGTTACCAGCAGAAAGGCATATCGCTGGAAAAGTGCATGAACATCCTCAACGGCCTTAATGGTGCCCTCGATGAAGAGGGCGGTGGTGAGGTGGTTCAGGGGCTGGCGCGTCTCTACGAATACTGCATCTACCGGCTTTCGGACGTCAGCGTGTCGCTGTCGCTGGAAGGGCTGGACGAAGTGATCAACCTGCTCGGGATTCTCCGCGAGGGCTGGGAGGGCGTCAGTGCCGCCCGTAAGTGACAGCGAGCGCCTGATGGCGCTGCACGGCGAATTGCAGGCTGCGTTGCAGAGCGATGACTGGACCGCTGTCGCCACGGTTGACGCGGCGATCCGTCAGTGCCTCGAGACACTGGCCGGGCGGCTTGAACTGGACGAGCCGACGCAGGCCGCTAAGAACCGCCTCAAGCAGCTTCACGGGGAAGGGCTGCAAGCTTGCGCCGACGAGTGCGAACGCCTGCGCCTGCTGTTGTTGAACCACCTCGAGTACGCCGAAGGGCGTGCCGCCTACCAGCGCATTGACATGTTCCAAGCCGGAGACAGGGGATGATGATCCAGTCGATTTCAGCAACGCGTGCCGCTGCGGCAAGTGGGGAATCCGCGCTGCCGGTGGCCGCTCGTGCGAGCCAGGGTGGGCAGCCCACAGCCGGCCGGGCTATGGCAGGCGATGCCATGCGCGGCTTTGGTGAGCGCATGCTGCTGGCGTCGACCGCGGACAAGGATCTGCCTTCGGAACTTACCGACCCATCGCTGCAAGGTGCTCTGCCCGTGTTGGTTGTTGAGCCGGGCCAGCCGATCCCGGCTGGCGGTAATGACAGTCAGGGCAGCGAAACACCCCAGGAGTTGACGCCTGAACAATGGCTGCTGGGCATGCTGGATCAGCAACTTGCAGCGATCCAGGCGCGCGACGCTGCACAAGTGGGCAACGCGCCCGCCCCGGTGCCGCAGGCGTTGCCGGACTCCGTCACGTCCGCCGCCGATGATGTGTTGATCGTATTGCCGGGTCAGGCTCAGGTTACCCAGGCCGTGGTAGAGGCCGCTCCGGCCGATCCGCTGGTCACCTTGATGAGCACCAGGAGCCAGCGCGGCCCTGTTGAAGTCAGCCAACTGGTGGCGGCCATGTCCAAGCTCGCGGGAGATATGGGCACTGCTCAACCTGCTGGCGTCGCGGCCACGCCGCTGGACCCCATGCAAAACGCCGCGCTGGATTCGGTTCTGGACGCTGTTGAGTCACTTGAACCCGGCGAGCCGCTGAACATAGCGGCCGAGCGCGCGCAAGCCGCACCGCTGCAGTCGGCTGATCGCGCGCTGAAATTGCAGGCGCCAGAAGCCAAATGGGGCGAGCAGATGTTGCACGTCCTGCGCGAGAACGTGGATCTGCAAATCCAGCAAAAGATTCAGAGCGCCACCATCCGCCTCGACCCGCCGGAGCTGGGCAGCATGGAAATCCTGCTCAGCCACGAGTCGGGACGGCTCAATGTGCATCTGTCTGCCGCGAACACCGATGTGGCGCGCCTGCTGCAGCAGACCAGCGACCGTCTGCGCCAGGAACTGGTGGGCCAGCACTTCGTCCAGGTCAACGTGCAGGTCGGCGCCGACGGCGGCGGTCAGCAGGGCCAGCCGCGTCAACGGCCTGTGCTTGCAGGGGAAGAGGCACCTCTGGCGGCCCGGCCGCAGGAGCAGGAACAGCAACGTGAAAGCGGCCGCGCCCGGGACGTCCTGGTAACGGTTTGACCCGTTTCAATTCAATCAGTCATTTGTGAGTGAGTTATGTCAACGTCCCGTATTGTCCTGCTGATGCTGTTGCTCAACGTCCTGACGGTTGCCGGTGGCGTTGGCGCCAGTTACTGGCTGCTCAAGCCCGGCCTGGAAGGCGCCAACTCGGAAGAAGTGGCAGAGGCCGAACCGGTCGAGCCATCGGAATACGTGTTCTTCCCGGTGCAGAAAGTCATCGTCAGCGTGCGCGGCGACGGCCAAGAGCACTACTTCGTGCTCGATCTGGCGCTGCAGGCGGACGCATCGGACGAGCCGCCGAAATTCGAGCAGGCCGAACCCATCGTGCGTAATTCGGTGGTGGGCTACCTGTCGTCCCTCCCGTTCGATGAATTGCGTGGGCTGAAGATCGGTGAGTTGCAGGAGCGTCTGGAAACGGCCCTGTTCGCCGATTTTGCCGCCAAGAATGCAGCAGTGCCCTTCAAGCACGTGCTGGTCAACAAGCTGATCGTGCAGTAAAGGCCGCGCCATGAGTGCCACTTGCCCCATCGTCTACTACGGCGCCACGCCGGCCGGCCCCTCGGTGTTCGCACCGGCGGTCGAACAGCGCTGGCTGATGCAGTACCTGCCGCTGGTCAAGCGCATCGTCCGGCAGCTGTCCCTGCAGGCCAACCAGGTGCTCGACCGTGAGGACATGGAACAGATCGGCATGATGGGGCTGCTTGAAGGCTTGCGTCGTTACGGCGAGCCGGACGAAGGCTTCGGTAAGTTTGCGTCCCTGCGTATTCGCGGCGCGATTCTCGATGAGCTCCGTCGTCAGGACTGGCGCCCTCGCCAGGTCCGGCAGCAGGCACACAAGGTGCGGGATGCGATTCGCGACCTGTCACGTCAGCTGGGCCATGAACCCAGCGATGAGGAAATCAAGGCCCACACCGGCCTCGATGAAAAGGAATACCAGGCATTTCTCTGTGCTGATTCATCAGAGGCCATCGAAAGCCTTGATGAGCTGTTGCAGAGCGGTCACGAATATTTTCCGGATACCACCGAGTTGTTCGAGGAACGTCTGATCAAGGAGCGAGTGCTGGCCCAGGCCCTGGCACGGCTGGATGAGCGTGAGCGGCTGGTACTGACGCTGTACTACCAGCACGAACTGAGCCTGAAGGAAATTGCCCTGGTGCTGGAAGTCAGCGATGCCCGGGTCTGTCAGCTGAGCAAACAGGCGATCGGCAAGGCCTGTCGCTTTTTAACCGAGAGAAGTCAGTAGTCATGCAGAAAGTATTAGGCGCCTTCATCATTATCGGCTGCGTCCTTGGCGGCTACGCCATGGCGCATGGCGACATGCGCATGCTCTGGCAGCCGGCCGAGGTGGTCATCATCCTCGGTGCCGCGCTTGGCAGTCTGGTCGTGGGCAATCCCAAGGAAGTGCTTATCGAGATGCTGCATCAGATCAAGGACGTTTTTGCCTACAAGCGCCGCGGTGAAGAATTTCAGCGACAATTGCTGATGCTGCTCTATGAACTGCTGGAAATGGTCGACGTAGGCGGTCTCAAGGTGCTCGATTCGCACATCGAGGAGCCGGAGCAGAGCGATCTATTCGTTCGCTACCCGCTGATCCTTCAGGAAAAGAACCTGATGGCCTTTATTGCTGACAACTTCCGTCTGATGGCGATGGGCAAGATCACCGCGCACGAGCTGGAAGGCTTCCTCGAGCAGGAGCTCGAAGCCATGGAGCACGCGCTGCTGCAGCCGGCGCGTTCCCTGCACAAAATCGGTGAAGCCATGCCCGGCTTCGGCATTCTTGCGGCGATCATGGGCATCATCATCACAATGGGCAGCATCGGTGGCAGCGTCGCAGAAATCGGTGCACACGTGGCCGCAGCGCTGGTGGGAACCTTCCTCGGCATCTTCTTCTGTTACTGCCTGATGGACCCGCTCTCCAATGCCATGAGCCAGCGGATCAAGACCGAGCTCTCCGCGCTCGAATGCGTTCGTACTACCCTTGTCGCTCACGTGGCCGGCAAGCCCACATTGCTGGCGGTCGACGCTGGCCGCAAGCTGATTGAGCAGGATGTGAAGCCTGCTTTCCGCCAGCTGGAAAAATGGGTGACCCAGTATGAGGAAGAAAGGGACGCCGCATGAGGAGCCGGGACAAGAACAAAGGCGGCGGCGACCACGAGATCATCATCAAGCGTCGTGGCAAAAAGGGTCACGGCGACGAGCATGGTGGTGCCTGGAAGGTGGCCTTTGCCGACTTCACCCTGGCGATGATGGCGCTGTTCATGGTGCTGTGGATCATCCAGCCGCAGATGAATCAGACCAACCCGTCCTTTGGCGAGATGGAAAGCAACCCGCTGGTCGACGGTGGTGCCGGTATCTTCGACGGCACCAGCACCTCGCCGCTGGAACTCGACGGGGTGCCGGTGCGGCCCCCGCGGGCCGATGAAGCCGACCATAAGGATGTGAAAAGCGATCGGGATGGCAGCCGTAGCTATGGCTCGACCGAAGAGCTGAAAAAACTTGCCGAGCTGATGCGTGAGGTCGCCAGCGAAGTCGATGCCCTGGCTAACCTGGAGGTCGACGTGGTCCCGCAGGGGCTGCGCATCCTCATCAAGGACGACCAGCAGCGCTTCATGTTCCAACGCGGTAGTGCGACGCTCAATCCGCATTTCCAGAAGCTACTGGGTGTGTTGGCGGGCGTGCTGGCGAAGGTGGATAACAAACTGATCATCAGCGGCCATACCGACGCCACGCCGTATCGGCAGAACAACGGCTACAACAACTGGAACCTGTCCGGTGATCGCGCCTTGCGCGCGCGCAATGCACTGGTTGACTCAGGTCTGGGCGAAGGCTCGGTGCTGCAGGTAACGGCCCAGGCGGACGTCATGCCGTTGCACCCCGAGGACCCACAGAGCGGCGCTAACCGCCGCGTGGAGATCCTCTTGCTCACCGCCTCAGCCGAAGCGCTGTACAAGGAACTGTTCGGCGACAGCTACGGCAAGGTGCGCTTCTCTGAAAGCGGGGCGAGCTATAGCGGAGCGGCCGCTAACTAAGGATCTGGTGGCCAGCTTGGTAGGTGTGACATCTGAGCGCAAGCGATGATGTCGCGCTTCCAGGGCGTCGAGAGCCCACCGCTTGCGCAGAAGTCAGCTTGCTCCCTTAAGGGAGCCGCGCAGAAGGGAGGAAGCGGCTGCAACAGGTAAGGCGTTGTCTTGAATGGGATAGGAAGCCAGCCTGGCTGATTCATGCGACATATGCCCGAAAGGGCGCCCGGTAATTCCGGCATGGCGCCTAGCTGCGGTCAAGGTGGTTGTCGGCGCAATAAACCTGGCGAGTCTCGACACCGTATAAGCAGGCCCCAACCCGCTCCAGGGTGATGCGCGCACCCTTGTGGGAGCCGTAAAACATGTTGAACATCAGTTCTTCGTCCAACTGGCTCTGCGGCCCGAGGCCATGCACCTGACCATCTTCCACAACGAGGGTCGCCCGTCCCATTAAATCTGTTTCCAGCCGACCGGAAGTCTCTACGATGGCTGGTGCGTTGTGGGTCATCGAATAGAAACGACCCTTTCTGAAAACCAAACTCTGGCTGACTTTTATCGATGATCCGTCACTGAGAAGCACATGGCCGCTAGAGCTGTAGCGACCGTCGTATCGCAATGATGCATCTGTAGATGTACCCATCGCTACAAAGGCCCAAAGCAGCAAAGCAGCAGGTGCCATGACCAGTAGCACGCTTTTGCCAATTGCGCCTGTTTCGTTCTGGTTGTTCATTGCAGACATTCTTCCAAGTGGTCGCTGGGTATAGTCTGGATTTGCGATTTATGGACTTTGAGCCAATTGACCTGGCCATCATTCTGCAAACAACGGACTTCGTAGAACCCTGGAGACATATTGACAATCAGGCGGGCCGGTTCAGCACTCATATCGGCCATGGTATCGACCAGATGCCGTGTTTCATTAATGAGCGTGTCGAGCAGCCGCTGGCTTTCTTCCACATAGAGCACATCAAGCACACCGACATCTACCGTATGAGTAAACGACGGCATTGATGGGCTGACCAACCTAAAACCAAGCGCTGCCAGGCCTAGCAACATCATCATGCCTGATCCGGCCAGCCCCAACGTTTGCCAAGACGGTCGGCGACGCGCTGAGATTGGCTGCTCCTTCATCGTCAAGACGCTGGGGCGGAGCTCGAATAGCAAAGGCTCGGCTAGTTCTGGCGCAGAAGCATCCGTTGCGTTGTTTGTAGGCTCGGCCTGTTCACCTATCAGGTACTGCGGGTTAAACAAATAACCGCGACGCGGGAGTGTCTGGATGATCTGATTGCGACTATCGAATAGAGCCTGGCGCAGCATGTAGATTTGCTGGTTCAGACTACCCTGGCCTACGACCCTGCCCTCCCATGCGTGGGCCATAAGCTCTTCGCGAGAAACGACTTTGCCCGGTATTTCTAGCAGGCGCTCCAGCACGCGGCTGCCGGAGAAGCCGAGATCGAGCGTTTCCTCGTTTCCGTCTTGGCGAATGGCAAGCTGGTACAGCTTGCGATCGAAGCGTGCCGTGCAACTCTCTCGACCCGTGTCCAGCATGCGACAGGAAGGGAGTTCAGTGTCAGGAGTCTGAAGTTGTGTCATGAGCGCCAGAAGTTGTATTGCGACAGAGGTAATCAGCAGACCATCTGGTAAAACTGAGCGGCGGCATATTGGCGCCGTTTTTTTGTTGATACAAGCCGGTCAGATCAAGAAACCGCTGAACGGACGTCCCTAAGTCGTGCTTCTGATTTCACTTTGTCCCACATATAGCTCTTGCTGCGGCCCGAAGCCGTCTGGCATCGCAATATCTAGTGAAGGGGCCGATCGGACGGGAAGGGTACCGTTTGTCGGTTAAGTCATTTCCCCAAGTTGAGAAACGCAAAAGCCCCGACGGGTCGGGGCTTTTAAGTCGCTAATGGCGAACGGCTGTGGAGTGAGTCGCCGCTTAGCCCAGCAGACCCATGACCATGCCAGGCATCTGACCAGCTTGCTTGAGCATGGAGATGCCCGACTGCATGAGCATGGAGTTCTTGCTCATGTTGGCGCTTTCAATGGCGAAGTCGGCATCCATGATCCGGCCTTTGGCCATTTCGGTGTTGTCTTTCATGTTAGCCAGGTTGTTGTTGACGTGGTTCAGGCGATTGATGCTCGAACCGAACTGCGCGCGCACCTCACCGAGCGAATTGAGCACAGTGTCTAGCTTGGTGATGGTGCCGTTAGCGTTATTGACCGCAGTGTCGGGTGTTCCAGCGGTAATGGCTGCGATGTCATCCCCGACCAGCGTCGCGTCAGCGCCGTTGCCCGTGAAGATGTCCGATGCCAGACCTAGATTCGTCGCGAGCGTTCCGAGTTTGGTCGAGACATTAACGACCATTGTTTCGCTGGCGCTGGAACCGATCTGGAAGGTTACGCCAGCGGTCAGACCGAACTTGCCTGTGGCGCCGGTATTGGTTGCGCCATCACTAAACAAGCCTTCACCGGCGTACTTGGTGTTCTTAAAGATATTCAGCAATTCCTTGCCGAGCTCATCGTATTCGGACTGGATCGACTTGAGGTCAGCGACGCCGTTAGTGCCGTTGGCGGCCTGAGTCGCCAGGTCTTTCATGCGCTGGGTAATGTCGGTCATTTCGCTGAAGGCGCCTTCAGCAGTTTGCAGCATTGAAGTGGCATCGCCAGTGTTGCGCATCGCGACACCCATGCCGCGACTCTGGGCGTTCAGCCGGGTCGCGATCTGCAAACCAGCAGCATCATCGGCTGCCGAGTTGATCCGCAGGCCGGTGCCCAGGCGCTGCTGGTTGGTAGCTAACGAACTGTTCGACTTATTTAGAGCAGTGTTGGTGGTCAGGGCAGAGTAGTTGGTGTGAATGGACAGTGCCATGGTCTAAATCCTTCTGATTAGCAAGCGTTCAGCTCGTAAAAGCGCGGTGTGGCGAGCCATTCGAAGGCTCGCCACGAGGGCGGATGGCTTAGCCCAGCAGGCCCATAACCATGCCTGGCATCTGGCCGGCTTGCTTGAGCATGGAAATTCCCGACTGCATCAGCATGGAGTTCTTGCTCATGTTGGCGCTTTCGATGGCGAAGTCGGCGTCCATGATTCGGCCCTTGGCCATTTCAGTGTTGTCCTTCATGTTCGCTAGGTTGTTGCTGGTGTGGTTCAGACGGTTAATGTTGGCGCCGAACTTGGCACGCATCGTACCGACGTTGTTCAGCGCGGTTTCCACGGTGGTTATCGTGGTGCCGGCGTTTGCCGCCGTGTCCATGGTGCCTGCTTGAACGGTAGCGGTCAGCTCAGTGCGCAGCAGGCCCATCGCAGCCGATACGTCCATCGTCAGCTTCTCGGCGGCGGAGGCGCCGATCTGGAAGTTGACCGCTGCGGAGAATTTGCCACCCGCTGCGAACAGCGCTTCACCGGCGTACTTGGTGTTGCTGACGATGTTGACCAGTTCTTTGCCCAGCTCGTCGTACTCGGATTTTAGCGAGGTACGGTCGGAGGTGCCGTTGGTGTCGTTCGCGGCCTGGGTCGACAGATCCTTCATGCGCTGCAGGATGTCGGTGACTTCGCTGAACGCGCCTTCTGCGGTCTGCAGCATGGAGGTGGCATCGCCCACGTTACGCATGGCGACGCTCATACCGCGGCTTTGAGCGTTCAGGCGGGTCGCGATCTGCAGGCCGGCGGCGTCATCGGCGGCGGAGTTGATGCGCAGGCCGGTGCCCAGGCGCTGCTGGTTGGTAGCCAGGGAGCTGTTCGACTTGTTCAGGGCCGTGTTGGTGGTCAGCGCGGAGTAGTTAGTGTGAATGGACAGTGCCATGAAAATGATCCTTTTTGCGTTGGGCTGTTAGGAGCTGGCTTGACTGCCTGCTAAAAGGGAAGGGCGACAGCACTGCGCAAAGGTTTAAATCCTGGCGTCAAATTTTTTCTCAGGTGTATGTGGCGCCGGGCGTGGTGTCGGTTTGGTCGGTAGGTCTGTTGGATTAGCCCCATCGCCACCGCGTCGTTTCGCCCGGATTGCGGGTATGCACCCACTGCCGCGGCAGGCTGCGGCGGAGACTAAAACGTACTGGTCACCACACCCTGCTCAAGCACCTTCGCGTCGATCACCTTGCCGCTGCCCACGTTGCGCACGCGGATGACGTCGCCGGGCTGGCCGTCGGCCAGGGCTTCGCCGGAGGTGGAGGCTTCTATGCCCTCGTTGTTGGCGACGATTTTCACCGGCTGGCCGCGTTTGACCGCCATGGCTTGTTCAAGCAGGACCGGGGTGATGGTCTGGCCGGCGCGGATGCGGCGTTTGGCCGCCAGGCCGACCACATCTTCGATGCGGTTGTAGTAGCCGCGCCGGGCCTTGGCGATGTTGATGCGCAGCAGCTTGAGGTCCTTGGCCGTGAGGGTCTGGCCGCGGTCGATGATGCCTTCGGCGTGGACGGCTGGAAGGAAGACATGGGCCTGACCCGTGGCGTCCGTCGACCAGCCGGGTGTGTCGACGCAGCGAAGCTGCAGGTTCTGCCGCTCCATGGCCGATGGCGCCTCGCCAGTCGCCCGGACCTGGAGTGCTTCGGAGCAGCGCGGCAGATTGGCCGCGCTGGCCGGCACGCTGATGTCGTAGCGCAGTTGCATGCCTTGCCAGCCCTGACGCGTGGCCTGCTGTTCAAGCATCAGCCGCAGGTGGTTTTCCACGGCCTGCTGAACCTGCGTTGTGGCGTCCGCCTGCGCCTGGGGCATGACACCCATCAGGAGAAAGGTGACGAGCCACCATGCGGAAGGCGCTTTTCCGCTTCCGCATGGCCGCTTCTCGCCAAGCGGAAAAAGATGCTCGCTGCGCTCTGCTCTGTTCTCTTTTTTTGCCATGAAAATCAATGGGTTATCCGTATCTGTAGGTTCGGCACGCTTTCTGCAAAACGACTGCAAAGCGGCGGGCTGGGTTCTGCCTGCACAGGCTGCAAAGGGTATCGGCAAATGAGTATACGGATTGATGAAGCGCTGGGCGTTCACGAGCGCGCCCTCGGTCTGCGCATGCAGCGCAGCGAAATTCTCGCGGCGAACCTGGCCAACGAAGACACCCCAGGCTTTCAGGCACGGGACATCGATTTCAGCAAGGAAATGCAGCGGCTCGATAGCGGCACCTCGCCACGCACCAGCATGGCCGGGACCGATCCGCGTTTGCTGTTCCGTGTGCCCGGGCAGGCCTCGCAGGACGGCAACACCGTCGAGCTGTCGACCGAGCAGGCGCAGTTCTCGCGCAACTCCATGGATTTTCAGACCAGCCTGACCTTCGTAACGATGAAATTTCGTGGCTTGAAGCAAGCCATCGAGGGCCGTTAAGCCATGTCATTCGATTCTATCTACCGCATCGCCGGCTCGGCGATGAATGCCCAGACCGTGCGTCTGAATACCGTGGCGAGCAACCTGGCCAACACCGACTCGGCTGCCAACAACGCTGCCGACGTGTACCAGGCGCGCAAGCCGATGTTCGCCGCTGTATACGAGAACAACTCCCTGACCCGTGGCGTCGGCCTTGGCGGTGCTCATGTGCAGGTGTTGGATGTGGTGACCTCCGGCGCGGAACCCAAGCGCCGTTACGAGCCGGGCAACCCTCTGGCGGATGGCGATGGCTACGTCTTTTACCCCGACATCAACGAGATCGAAGAGATGACCGACATGATGTCGGCCACCCGCAGCTTCGAGACCGGCGTCGAGGTGCTCAACCGCGTCAAAAGCATGCAGCAAAGCCTGTTGCGGTTGGGAGAATCCTGATGGCGGTGACCAATAATCTCCAGGGCAGCGGTCTCTCCGGCAGCAATGCCAGCGACTTGCCAAAGCAGGCCGTGAACGTCAGCGATGCCACGCAGATGGAGAATAACTTCATCAGCCTGATGGTCGCGCAGATCAAGTATCAGGACCCGACCAAGCCGGTCGACAGCACCGAATTTCTCAACCAGTTCTCGGCCATGTCTCAGGTAAAGAGCATGGAGAACCTGGCGACGCTGGCGCAGAACAACCTGGTGCTGACCGACAACCTGCAAACCCTGACCGCCGCTGGCCTGGTTGGCCAACAGGTGAGTGTGGCGGTGGAGTCGTTGGATCTCAGTGGACAGGCCGTCAGTGGCGGCTTCGATCTGAGCCATGCATCGCCCCGCACCGCCGTGGTGCTGACTGATTCCAACGGCACCCAGACCCGCATCGAGCTGGGCGCGCAGTCCGCTGGCAAGGTGCCCTTCGTGATCGATCCGGCCAAGCACGGCCTGCGCGACGGCAAATACAGCGTCAGCATCGAATCGGAAAACGGCGAGTTCCCACAGGTGGAAGTCGCCGGTCAGGTCTCCAACGTGCGCGTCAGTGCCGAAGGCCCGGTGCTCCAGGTCAATGGCGTCGGTTCGGTGCCGTTCTACAACATCCTTGAATTTGCCCAGGTCGACGCCGGGCTGCTCGGCGGCTGAGCCCCAGGGCTCGCCAGTCTTCATTTCCCTTTAAGTATCGAGATCAGCCCATGAGCTTCAACATTGCCCTGACCGGCCTGTCCGCCGTCAATGAACAACTCAATACCATCGGCAACAACATCGCCAACGCCGGCACCGTGGGCTTCAAGTCCTCGCGCGCGAACTTCGGCAGCCTCTATGCCGAGAGCCAGGCGATGGGTGTCGAAGTCACTGGCAGCAGCCAGAGCATCAGTCAGGGTGGTGCGCTGGCCACCACCAACCGCAGCATGGACCTGGCCATTTCCGGAGGCGGCTTCTTCGTCACCCGCGCCAGCAACGGCGACGTGTCCTACACCCGAGCGGGCGTGTTCGGCACCGATAAGGACAGCTACCTGACCAACAACGTTGGCCAGCGCTTGCAAGGCTATCCGGCCGATGCCACGGGCAACCTGCAGACCGGCACCGTCGGCGATCTGCAACTCAAGGCTGGCGGACTGCCCGCCAAGGCGACCGACGCACTGAGCTTCGTCGCCAACCTCGACGCCAATAAAGACGTACCAGCGGTGGCGTTCGATCCGCTGGTCGCCGACAGCTACAACTCTACCTACACCACCAAGCTGTACGACTCCCAGGGCAAGGAGCACACCCTGACCCAGTATTTCGTCAAGACGGCGGACAACAGCTGGAACGCCCACTACTACATCGACGGCACAGCCAGCGGTACGCAGGCGCTGACCTTCGACGGCGCGGGTACGCTTTCCGCGCCCATTGGCAAGGTCGCGATCAATGCTGCCCTGGCAGGTGGCGTCGACCCGCTGGCCATCGAACTGGACTACAGCGGCACCAGCCAGTACGGCTCCGAGTTCAGCGTGACCAGCAACCGCGCCACCGGCTATTCGGCTGGCGAGCAGACCGGCATGAGCGTCGAGAAGGACGGCAAGGTCTACGCCAGCTACTCCAACGGTGAGCGACTGCTCCAGGGGCAAGTGGTGCTGGCCACTTTCGTCAATGCCGAGGGTTTGAAGAACATCAGCGGCACCGCCTGGACCGAAACCGCCGCATCCGGCGCGGCCATCCTCGGTGCGCCGGGCGTCGGTCAGTACGGCAACCTGGCCAGCGGCGCGCTGGAAAGCTCCAACGTCGACCTTACCCAGCAGCTGGTGGGCTTGATGGAAGGCCAGCGTAACTACCAGGCCAACACCAAGGTCATTTCCACCAACAAGGAGCTGACCCAGACCTTGTTCAACGCGCTCTGAGGCTGATCCATGGATCGTTTGGGATACACGGCAATGACCGCCGCCAGCCGCACGATGATGTCGCTGCAGGTGCGCTCCAACAACCTCGCCAACGTCAATACTCCGGGCTTTCGTGCAGACCTCGAACGCGCTCAGGCCGTCGCGGTAGAAGGTTACGGCTACGACAGCCGGCACATGGCGGTGGTCGAGAACAACGGCGTCAGTCTGGCCGCCGGCCCGATGGTCGCCACTGGCCGGGCGCTGGATTTTGCCGTCAAGGGCACCGGCCTGATCGTCCTGCAGGACGGCGAAGGCGAGGCCTATACACGCCAGGGCAGCATGCAGATCGATGCAGAAGGGCGCCTGACCCTCAACGGTCGCGCTGTGATGGGCGAGGGCGGGCCGATCGAGCTTCCCGAGCACGACCGCGTCGAGATAGGCAACGATGGCACCGTCTCGATCATGGCGCCGGGCGACTGGATGATGGCCGAGGTCGACCGTATTCGTCTGGTCGACGTACCGGCTGCGGACCTGATGAAGAACGAGGCCGGCCTCTTGGTTACGCGCAACGGCCAGCCCGCTGCGCCCAGCGAGAACGTGCGTCTGGCCAGCGGCTTTCTCGAGTCGAGCAACGTCTCGGCGATCGACGAGCTGGCTTCGACCATGAGCCTCAACCGCCTGTTCGAAACCCAGGTAAAGATGATGAAAGCCGCCGAGGACCTCTCCGACGCCGGCAACCGAATGATCCGCGGCAGCTGATCGGGAGATAACGCATGAATTCCGCACTTTGGGTCAGCAAGACCGGCCTGGCTGCACAAGACACCGCCATGGCGACCGTCGCCAACAACCTGGCCAACGTCAACACCAACGGCTTCAAGAGCGACCGCGCAGTCTTCGAGGATCTGTTCTACAGCATCGAAAAGCAGCCGGGTGCTCAGGCCGACGAGATCAACACCGTGCCGTCGGGCATCCAGCTGGGCAGCGGCGTTCGTGTTGCTGGCACGCAGAAGGTGTTCACCGAGGGCAGCATCCAGACCACCGGCCAGCCGATGGACCTGGCGATCGTCGGCCGCGGTTTCTTCCAAGTCGAGGCGCCCAACGGTGACATCCTCTACACCGAGAACGGCCAGTTCCAGCTCAACGCCGAAGGGGTGATGGTTAACGCTCAAGGCCTGCCGCTCGCGCCGGCCATCGAAGTACCGCAGGGCAGCACCGGGTTCACCGTCGGCGCAGACGGCATCGTTACCGCCGTCCTGCCAGGCGACACCCTGCCGTCCGAGCTGGGTCAGATCACGCTGGTCAACTTCACCAACCCCGGCGGCCTGGAAGCCCTGGGCGGCAACCTCTATCGCGAAAGCGTTGCCAGCGGCGAAGCGGTGGAAGGTGTACCGGGCGAAGAAGGCCTCGGACAGCTCAAGCAGGGCGTACTGGAAGGGTCCAACGTGCAAGTGGTCGAGGCCATGGTGGCGATGATCGCCATTCAGCGTGCGTACGAGGCCAACGCCAAGGTGCTCGATGCCGCCAGCGGCATGCAGCAGTTCCTCAACCAGACCGTTTGAGAATCATGATGCGTACGCCCATTCTGCTCGCCGCGCTGCTGCTTCTCGGTGGCTGCGCCAGCTTCAACGAAATGCTGCCGGAAGAGTCCTCGACCGAGTACGAGCCGCTGGAGTTGGATTACAGCCTCCCGCCGACCACTGGCGGCGGTCTGTTTCGCTCCGGCTTTACCGGTTCGCTGATCAGCGACAGGCGTGCCGTGCGGGTGGGCGACATCCTCACAGTGGTGCTCGATGAATCGACTCAGTCGAGCAAGAGCGCCGGAACCAGTTTCGGCAAGGAATCGAGCATCGGCATCGATGTGCCCACGGTACTCGGCAAGGCCTATCCGGACGTTGCCACCTCGGCCGGTGCCGAACGCGACTTCAAAGGCTCGGCCAAGAGCTCGCAGCAGAACACCTTGCGCGGCTCCATTGCCGTCAGCGTCCACCGTGTATTGCCCAACGGCACCCTGCTGGTCAAGGGCGAAAAGGCCCTGCGGCTGAATCAGGGCGATGAATACATCCGCCTGACCGGGCTGGTGCGTATCGACGACATCAACCGCTACAACCAGGTGTCCTCGCAGAGCGTCGCCAACGCAAAGATTTCCTATGCAGGGCGCGGCGTGCTCAACGACAGCAACTCGGCCGGCTGGCTGACGCGCTTCTTCACCTCGCCGCTGTTCCCTCTTTAAGTGGTAACCCTTCAGATGATTAGCTCGATACGATCCCTCAAACTGTTCCTCGCCGCCGTCGCGTTGTGGCAGCTGCCAGCGCAGGCCGTGCCGTTGATGGATCTGGTGGATGTCGAAGGCATCCGCGGCAACCAGCTGATCGGCTACGGTCTGGTCGTCGGCCTCGACGGCACGGGTGACAAGAACGGGGTCAAGTTCACCAGCCAATCGGTGGCGAACATGATCAAGCAGTTCGGCGTAAACCTGCCCCCTAACGTCGACCCGAAATTGAAGAACGTCGCTGCGGTGACCATCACGGCGACGGTGCCGCCGTCCTATAGTGCTGGCCAGACGGTAGACGTCACGGTCGCTTCCCTGGGGGACGCCAAAAGCCTGCGCGGCGGTCAGCTGCTGATGACGCCGCTGCAGGGCGTCGACGGTGAAATCTACGCGCTGGCTCAAGGCGCGGTCATCGTCGGTGGTGTCACTGCCGAAGGCGCCGACGGCTCGAAGGTCGCCATCAACGTCTCCAATAGCGGCTTGATACCCAACGGTGCGACAGTCGAGCGGATGATCCCCAGCGACTTCACCGAACGCCCGGAGGTAATGCTCAACGTCCGCCAGCCAAGCTTTCAGACCGTCACCCGCGTGGTCGATGCCGTAGATGCTTACTTTGGTCCCGGCACCGCCACGGCGCTCAATGCCACCAAGGTGTCGATCCGTGCGCCGCTCACCAGCACTCAGCGCATGAGCTTCATGGCCATGCTCGAACGGCTGGAAGTTGAAGAGGGCCGCACCCGGCCGAAAGTGGTCTTCAACAGCCGCACCGGCACTGTGGTGGTCGGCGAGGGTGTACGGGTTAAAGCCGCAGCGGTCGCACACGGCAGCCTGACGGTAACCATCAGCGAGAATCCGCAGGTCAGCCAGCCCAACGCGTTTGCTGGTGGCGAAACCGTTGTCACGCCGCAATCTGACGTGGCGGTCAGCCAGGAAAGCAACGCCATGTTCAAGTGGCCCGAAGGCGCAAGCCTGGAAAGCATCATCAGCACCATCAACAGTCTCGGCGCCACGCCCGACGATGTGATGAGCATTCTGCAGTCGCTTGAGCGTGCTGGTGCGCTGAACGCTGAATTGATCGTGATGTAACAAGCGCCTGCTTCTGATGAAGCAGGCCTGACGCGCAGCAGATTTGAATAGGTTTTTGTCGGATGAGCATCGTATCCCTGCCCCAGCATCTCAACACCTTGCGCAGCCGAGCCGAAGGTCCGACTGCGGCGCGGCGCCAGCAGCTGGAAGTCGTCGCCGAGCAGTTCGAGGCGATGTTCCTCCAGCAGATCCTCAAGCAGATGCGCAAGGCCGGCGACGTGCTCGGTGCTGGCAACCCCATGCGCAGCCGCGAACTGGACACCATGCGCGACTTCTATGATGAAGTCCTCGCTGACACTCTGGCTGGCAAACGCCAGACAGGGATCGCCGACATGCTCGTGCAGCAGTTGGGCGGTGAAGCTGGCGGCGCACCGGCGCCAACATCATTGGCCGGCCACGCTGGCAGTGGTTTGCAAAGCGGCGGCCTGCATGCGCTGCGTGGCACCTGGCAGCGCGGCGTCGATGTGCTCGACAGCGCCTGGGAAAGCGGCAAGGCTGGCTTCAAGTCGCTGGTAGACAGCGTGATCAAGCACGAGTCCAGCGGCAACATCGCCGCCGTCTCGCCCAAGGGCGCGCGCGGCCTGATGCAGCTGATGCCCGGCACCGCACGGGACATGGCAGCCGAGCTCGGTTTGCCCTTCAGTGAAGCGCGGCTGACCACCGATGCGGAGTACAACAAGCGCCTCGGCAGTGCCTACCTGAACAAGATGCTCGACCGCTACGACGGCCATCAGGCCCTGGCGCTGGCTGCTTATAACGCCGGCCCCGGCCGGGTAGACGAGTGGCTGAAGAGCCATGGCGATCCGCGCAAGGGCGAGATCGGCACCGGCGCCTGGGTGCAGAAAATCCCCTTTGCGGAGACTCGCAACTACACCCGCAACATCCTCAATGATCTGAGCGCCGCCTCGCCACAGCAGGCCGAACCGCGTGCTCAGCTGCAGGCCGTTCCACCGGTTGCGCCATCGTCGCTTAATTCCGTCAGCGATTCGGTCGCTCTTTCTACTGGGCGCAGTGTTACCGCGGGCGCCCGCCTTTCCGTGGCGTTCGCGCAACCGATCCGGATCGAGTCGAAGGAAGTCGTGTCGTGAGTATTCTTGGTCAAATTGGCTACAGCGGCGTTCGCGCCTCGCAGATCGCCCTGTCGGCGACCGGGCAGAACATCGCCAACGTCAACACGCCTGGCTTCAGCCGCCTGCGGCCTGACCTGCAATCGCTGGGTGGGCAGACGTCGGTCAGCATCGGCGGTGGGGTGCAGGTCGGCAGCATTCGACGCCTGTCCAATGACTTCCAGAATCAGCAGCTCTGGCGCGCCAGGACTGACCAGAACTACTTCGATACCAGCCAGCAGTACCTCACCGCGCTCGAAGGCCTGATCGACAGCGAAGGTTCGAGCGTCAGTGTGGGCCTGGACAACTTCTTCGCCGCCCTCAGCGAAGCCAGTTCGACCCCCGAATCCATAGCCCTGCGCCAGCAGATCATCGGCGAGTCGAAGCAGTTGGCGCAGCGCTTCAACGGGCTGAACAGCAACATCGGCACCCAGCTTAACGCCCTGCAGGGCCAGCGCGTGGCCATGACCAGCGAAATCAACGGGCTGTCCGGCAACATCGCCGAGTTGAACGCACAGATCCGCGAGATGGAATCCTCGGGCCGTGATACCGCGACCCTGCGCGATTACCGCGACAACTTGGTCAAGGACCTTAGCCAATACGCCGGCATCCGCGTGCAGGAAGCCGCTGATGGTACCCTGGACGTCTCGCTGGCCAACGGTCAGCCGCTGGTCGCCGGTGCGACGGCGGGGCAGTTGAAGATCGACACCAACCTGGCCGGTGAGCAGGAGATGACTCTGGTCTTCGCCAAGACCACCTTTCCGCTCAACCAGCAGGGTATCGGCGGCTCGCTCGGCGGCCTCTACGACATGGAATACGGCGCGCTGCGCCCGGCCCAGCAGGATTTGCACGACATGGCCTCGGCCGTGGCGACCATGGTCAACGACGCCCTTGCCGGTGGCTTCGATTTGAACGGTAATCCCGGCCAGCCCCTGTTCAGCTACAACGCCGGCAGCACCAGCGGGATGCTGGCGATCAACACGCTGGGCGCCTCGGAACTGGCGTTTTCCGGCACGGCAGGCGAGGTGGGTAACAACAAGACCCTGCTCACCCTGCTTGAACTCAAATCAGCGGGTGTCACGGTCGCCGGCAACACCGTACCGCTCAACGACGCCTACGCCGGCCTGGTTGGCCGCGTTGCCAGTGCCAGCCGGCAGAACCAGGCGGATCTGCGCGCCGCGACCACGGTAGCCGAGCAGGCTCAGGCCCAGCGCGACAGCGTCAGTGCGGTCAACCTGGACGAGGAGGCCGTCAACCTCATGGCCTACGAGCAGGCCTACCAAGCCAACATGAAAGTCATCAGCACATCCAACGATCTGTTCAACGCCGTACTGGCGATGTTTTGAGCCGCCGGTTCGACTGACGAGAAAGACACCATGCGCATCTCCAACGCCCAGATCACCGCCATGATGCACGGCTCGATGAACACCAGCTCCGAGAAGCTCGGCAAGCTGATGCAGCAGATGGCCGCCGGCGAGCGCATGCTGATGCCCTCGGATGACCCAATCTCCGCCGTGCGCGTGCTGCGCATCCAGCGCGAGGAAGCGACACTGACCCAGTACCGCACCAACATCGCCAACGTGTCCGGCAACCTGTCCAAGCAGGAGGCCAACCTCAAGGCGGCGTCGGACACCATGCTCAACGTGCGCGACCTGCTGTTGTGGGCCGCCAACGGCAGCAACACCAGTGAAGACCTGGCGGCCATTGCCAATGAGATGGGCAATCTGGAACGGACCATCCTCAGCTTCGCCAACGTGCGCGACGAAGAAGGCCGTTACCTGTTCTCCGGCACCCTCAGCGACCGGCCGGCCATCGCCTTCGATGCCGCCACCCAGAGCTACGGGCTGACGGGCAACGATCAATACCGCCAGGCGGCAGTCGCCAATGGCGTACTGGTCGAGGAGAATGTCACCGCCGCGCAGGTCTTCGGTGGCGGCGTCGGCATGCTCAACGACCTCAACTCGCTGGGCAAAATGCTTGCCGACCCGGCGCTGGACGCCAATGATCCTGCGGTACAGGCATCAATCACCGCTACGCTCAACAGCCTCGACAAGACTCACGGCGACCTGCTCGGTGCGGTCTCGGAGTTGGGCGGGCGGCAGAACACCCTGACCCTGCTGTCGAGCAGCAACGAGGATGTCTCGCTGGTGAACCAGAAAATCGACGGCGAGCTGTCGCAACTCGATTACGCCACGGCCAGCATCGACCTGAACAACTATCAGCTGTCGCTGCAGGCGACTCAGAAAACCTATTTGAAGATCAACGGGCTGTCGCTGTTCGGCATGCTCTGACCGAGGTAGCGTGAATGAAGATTGGCAAGCAGCTCCCCGCTGTTTCCGCAATCAACCCACAGGAGCGTCGTGAGGCGCTGCTGCGGGATGCGCCTGCGTCGCTGCGTGCCGGTGCGCCGGTTGACACGCCGCACACCGAGACGGCCCCCAGCAAGAACACCAGCTTCAGCCTGCAGCTCAATCAGCAACTGTCCTTGATGCAGTCGGCTGACAGCTACCTGGGCGACCTGCAGACGCGTCTGTCGCAGCTCAAGCTCAACCTCAGTCGCCAGATCAGCTCGCCGCAGCCCAACGGCGAGGAAAGCATTCGCCAGACCGTGCAGCAGGTGGGTGAGTTGCTCAAAGAGCGCAGCAAACGCTCCGGCAATTCTCTGGACGCCAACCTCAAACTGCGACTGACCGAGCCGGTCCGCAGCCGCTTCAGCCTGCAAGGGCTGGAGTCGCTGGAAAAGATTCGCCAATCAGGCCGCGAGACACTGCTGTTCAGCGGCGGTCGCCAACTGGCCGAGCCGGTGGCCGTGGTGCTCGACGACGAGATGAGCGACGAGCAAATCCTGCGCCGTTTCAATGGCAGTCTGGGCCAGGCAGGGATTCGGGCCGAACTGGATCAGAACGGCGAGCTGAAATTCTCCGCCCGCGAAGGCGATTGGCAGAAGCTCAAGGATCAGCTGGCGGTGCAGGGCGAGGGCAAGCTGTTCGACAAGGGCCGATATGTTCGGGTCCAGAGCGAGGACGAGCAGCTGCTGAGCTTCCCCGAAGAGCTGCAGCTCGATTCCTTCCGTGAACTGCGCCGCCTGCTTGACTCGGTGGTGGCCGGGCTCGACAAGGTCACCTCTCTGCGCGAGCAGCTGAGCAATCGCCAGCAGGAGATCCGCGAGTTCCTTGCCCGCCAGGCCCACGCCGATGAGAAACAGTGGGCCATGGACTTCTCCCGCTCGGTGTTCAACCTGATGCAGCGCAGCCCCTCCAGCTACGCGGCGGTCACCCAGACCGTCGTGGCCCAGGCGACCATCAGCCGCTTCGCGGTGGTCAGTCTGCTCTCCTGATCGATCCTGCGCCGGGCCTGCTTAAGGCCCGCTGCGATCGATGAATTTCACATCCGACGGTCGCCCCATCGGCAGCGTTTGCACGGTATCGCCCAGCTTGCCGCTGTCAGGGTCACGCATCAGTACCACCAGGGCATCGCTCTTCTGGTTGGCGATGATCATGAACTGGCCGCTCGGGTCGATGGCGAACTCGCGGGGCTCGCGGCCCTCGCTGTCGCGCTGCTGGATCTCGCGCAGATTGGCGTTTTCCTCGATGGCGTATACCAGGATGCGGTTCGTCTCCGCGCGATCGCTGACGTAGAGAAAGCGACCATCCGGGGATGGATGGATCGCGCCCGGTGAATGCTGGCTGGCATCGCCGCCCGCCGCCAGGTCCACCAGCTGGCGCTGCACCAGGGTGCCGTCGACATGATCGAAGCGCGCCACCTGGGCGCTCAGTTCCAGGGTGGCGTAGGCCTGCAGACCGTCCGGGCTGAACACCAGATGACGTGGGCCGCTGCCGGCCGGCAGGCTGATGAAGGCGGGATCGGCCGGAGTCAATGGACGCTCGGCGTTGGACGGGTCGTAGCGATAGACGAATATCTTGTCGGCGCCCAGGTCGCTGACGAACAGGGTCTTCCCGTTAGGTGATAAGACTGCCGAGTGCACATGGGACGATTGCTGGCGCTCCGGGTGCACTTCGCTGGCTTTGTGGGTCGCGATCTGGGTGACCGGCAGAAGGGTCCCGTCCCTGGCCAGCGGGACCACCGCGAGGCTTCCGCCCGGGTTGGCGTGCGACCCGTAGTTGGAGACGAACAGATAGCGCCCGTCGCGGCTCTGGCTCAGGTGCGTGGGTTCATCACCGAGGGTGATCTGCTGCTCCAGGACCGATAACTTGCCGCTGGTTGGCGACATGATGAAGGCGCTGACCCGGCCTACCGGATCGGGATGGCCCGGTCCGTTCTCGTTCACTGCATAGAGCCGGTTACGGTTCAGGTCCGGCAGCAACCAGGACGGGTTGGGGGTCCGCACCACCTGCAGCGGTTGCGGTTCGATCTGGCCATTTTCGGCATCGAACTGCATGCGATAAATGCCGTTGCTGTTGTCTTCGCTGGTGTAGCTACCGATCAGAACTTGATACATGGGTGCTGCTGCTCCCGAGGTGCTGAAGGCCAGTGACCCGATCAGGGCGCAGTGGCGCAGGGCGTTGATGAGGTGGCGCATGGCGCATCTCCAGACAGACGTGAGCATGTGACCGCGTTCAGGCGGCAATGCTCCGGTCGAAGATCGTGGCGCCGCCACTCAGCCCCGGACGCGCACGCTCAGCCTGCGCGGGCCCTGCGGCTTGCAGCGGCGCAGGCCATGCAACGAAATCACCACGGGTACGGCGAGGGCCAGCCAGCTTAGCCAGTCGCCGGCGCCTTCGGAGACCAGGCCGGCGATCAGCCCGATCGCCGATACCACGGCGATGACCACCGGCCACAACCAGATGCGCATCATGCCCGACCCTCCGTCGCGCCGCGCTTGAGCCACAGGTACAGGCCGCTGCCGAGCACCACGATGGTGAGAATGTCCAACAGCCCCCAGAGGATCTTCAGCGGCAGCCCGCCGTAATCGCCGAAGTGCAGCGGTTCGGACAGTTGCAGCGCGGTGACGTACCAGGGCCGCGCGCCGGCTTCCAGGACCTCGCCATTGGCCGGATCGACCAGCAGCGCCTGGGTCAGGCGCGACGTCAGCGGCGTGTCGCCGCGCAGGATTACCGCGACGTGCTCCGGCGTGGCGCGCAGGGTGCCGGGGTAGGCAATCATCGAAACGGCCATGTCGGGTGCCGCGGCCAGCACCCGGTCGACGGCGGTCTGCAGCGAGCCGTCCGCGGCCGGGGCATCACTGGCATTGTCCGCGAGCAGCACACGGGTCTTGCCGGCCTGCAGCGCGGCGACCTGTTCGGCCTGCCAGGCCTGGAAGATCAGGTCCGCCCAGGTGTTGATCACGCCGGTGAAGCCCACCGCCAGCGCCCACACCAGGGTGACGATACCGAGCAGGTTGTGCAGGTCCAACCAGCGGGTACGGGCCGTGCGCTCCTGGCGCACCTCGCCGAAGCGCAGCTTGCGCATGAAGGGGGCGTAGAGCACCACGCCGGAGACGATCGCCACCATCAGCAGCAGGCCCATGAAACCGAGAAACAGCTTGCCCGCCAGCCCCGCGTAGAGGTCCACGTGCAGGCGGTACATGACGCTCATGAAGCCTTCGTCGAAGTTCGGCGCGCCCAGCACCTCGGCCGTGCGGGCGTCGGACAGGATCAGGGTCGACTCGCTCTCGTCGGTGTCGACGCGGGTGTCGAGCTTGACGTACCAGACGTCCGGCTCGTCTTCCTCGGCGAAGAAATACAGCGGGACCAGCCCCGGATAGGCCTCGACCGCCTTTGCCGCGACCTGATCGACCGGAGCGCGTGGCGCGCCCTCGGGCATCGCCGGCGCCTCGATCTCGTTGCCGGTGAGGTGATCGATCTCATGCGAGAAGACCAGCGGCAGGCCGGTCAGGCACAGCATCAGGATGAACAGCGTAGAGACGAGGCTGGACCACTTGTGAACCCAGCCCCAGCGACGCAGCGTGACTGCCTGCATCAGAAGTCGACCGTGGCGCTGACCGTGAGGGTGCACGGAGCGCCGAGGACGAGGTAGTTCTCGTTAGCGTAGCCGCCAGTGGATGCCCAATAGTCGCGTCCGGTGACGTTGTCCAGGCGAGCGCGCAAAGTAACGTCGCGCTCCTGGAGTTTCATGCCGTAGCGAGCGCCAACATCCAGACGGGTCCAGGAGGGAATTTCCCGACTGTTGTCGAGATCGGTGTATTGGCTGCTGGTGTAAACGACGCGGCTGGTCAGGGTCAGCCCATCAAGACCCGGTACGTCCCATTCACCGCCAAGATTGGCCTGTGTCTTGGGGACTCCAATTGCGTGATTGCCGTTATACGCGCCGTTGTCCGTATCTTTCATCTTCGTATCGATCAACGTGACGCCGCCCAGTAGGCGGACGCCGAGCGCTGGCTCGCCAAAGACCGACAGCTCGACACCCTGGTTCTGTTGATCGCCGCCTTCGCGGAAGACGCCGTCGGATACAGCGCCTACGGCACGCTCGGTACGGAAGGCTGCCAGGCTGCCGCCGATGCCCATGCCGTCATACTTCACACCGACTTCGGTCTGCTTGGCGACGTGGGGCTCCAGCCGTACACCGGGGTTCGAAACGCCAAAGAACGGAGCGCTATCCCCCCTTGCCAGTCCCTCGATGTGGTTGGCGTAAACCGAAACGTCGTCGCTCAACTTATAGAGCACGCCCGCTACCGGCGTGGTTTCATACGTTTTGATGTCCGAGTCCGAACTGCGAGCGCCGGTGAAACTGTCGTAGTCGGTGGTATGGATGCCCTGACGGCGGACGCCCAGTGTGACCAGTAAACGGTCATCCATGAAGCCGAGCGTATCGGCGATCGCCAAGCTCTGGGTGCGGGTGCGACCGATTACCCGAGGGTCGGAAAAGGGGCTGCTGATGTTTCCGGGCAAAAGATCCGGCATGGGGGCATCGAACGGATTGTCCAGTCCGCCTGAGATAAGGTTTGAATAATCCGACCCCCCAAAAGCGTTGCGCTCTTCAGCGCGGAATGTCGCCGCAGACATAACCCATTGGTGCGACACACTCCCCGTCAATGCGTAGCCCCGCAAGCCAAGCTCGCCTGTAGAAATGTCTTCCTTGCGGCGATTGTCGAAGCGGTACGCCGTCGTGCTATCCGCGCCAACATATGTCGGGTTGGCCAGTCGGTTCTCTTCTTCGCCACGACGTGCACCAACGGCGACCCATCCGGTGATTGAATCGGAAAAGTCGTATTCACCCCTGACGGTGCCGAACGTTTGCTTTTCCTTCGAGAATGTCCAAGGTTGGGCGAAGTTGTCTTCGGCGTCGGGTGCGCTTGGAAGTGGTATGCCGCTGGCAATGTAGGCACTGGGACGTGGCGCATCAATGAAGTGGTATTGGTGGCCGATATCCGCAGACAAACGGTAGTTGTCGCCTTGGTAGTCCAAGCCTATGGCAAACATGTCCAACGTACGGCTTTCGTTGTCGACCGGAGTTTCGCCGTCATGTTTGGCGGCATTGAGGCGCACGCCAAAGCGCTCGTCTTCCCCAAAGCGGCGCCCCAGATCGACGGCTGCCGAACCTTGACCGCCGCTTTCGGCGCCCAATGTCAGGCGGGTCAACGGTTCGTTGGGCGCGCGTTTGGGCACGAGGTTGATCATGCCACCCACACCTGAGCCGCCAGGTGCTGCGCCATTGAGGAAAGCACTGGCGCCGCGGAAGACTTCGGCGCGTTCGATGAACTCAGCGGCTACATATTGGCGCGGTAACAAGCCGTACAAGCCGTTGTAGGAGATGTCGTCCGAGAACAGACGGAACCCCCGGACCATGTACAGCTCCTGCATGTTGCCGTAACCCCGCGCCACGCGTACCGAAGGATCGTTTTGCACGATGTCCGACACGCTACGCGCCTGCTGATCCTGGATCAGCTTGGAGGTATAGGACGTCGAGGTAAACGGCGTCTCCATATAGTCCCGATTACCCAGGATGCCTACCCGGCCGCCACGCGCGACTTGCTCGCCCGCGTAGGGTTCGGTCAGGCCCTCGGCCGAGGCGTCGGCGCTGGCGGTGATCTCGACCGATTGCAGTTCCACCGGCTCGGTGGTCGCCGCCTGGGGCTGGCGCTCGGTTTGTTGCTGCGCCATCAGCGGCGTGCCAGTGAAGCTGGCCGCAAGGCAAACAGGCAGCAGAGCGGTTTTGCGTGCAAAGCGAAGAGTGGGCATGGGAGACCTGACCGGCATGTGAGGCAGTGGGTGGGATCGGGAGCAGAGACCGACGAAGCGGTGTGCTATCTGAAGGCCATTATCATATTTCAATGCGAATAATTCGCAACCTAAGTTGCAACAACATGTGCTGAACGGTCGCGCTAGTGCCGTTTGTCGTCATACCCAGAAATAATCAAATGCGGTTGTCGATCCTGTGAAACGCCGGACGACCAGTTCATGCGAAACCCACATGACAGGAGAAGCCGCCATGCCAAACGCCACCCACCCGGACGAAGCCCGCATCCGTCAGCTGCACGACGAATTCGAAGTTGCCCTCAAGGCCAAGGATCTGGACCGGATCATGACCCAGTACGCGCCGGACGTTGTCGCCTTCGACGCCGTCGGTGCGCTGCAATTCGTCGGCGTACCGGACTACCACGCGCACTGGAAGCGCTGTTTCGAGTTCTGTCAGGGCGAGGGCTTCTTCGAGACCCACGAGTTGCATGTCGAGGTCGGCGGCGACCTGGCGTACAGCCGCATGCTCTCGCATTGCGGCGGCCCCAACGAAAAGGGCGAGATGCAGACCGCCTGGATGCGTGGCAGCCGGGTCTGGCGCCGGCAAGGCGATCAATGGCGGGTCGTGCATGAACATTTCTCCATGCCCTTCGACATGGAGACCGGACAGGTTTGCATGTCCGACTCGACACCGCCGTTGCAGGAGCAGGCCGGGTAGGGCGCTGAGCGTTCGTCGCTTGGTGGGGCAGGGAGCGCCGGTCGCTGCTAGCGTTGCTGGGTTACCGGCAGACGGAGCCCCGCCATGAAATACCTGTGCCTGATCTATTACGACGAGCAGCTTGTGGACGCGATGACCGACGAGCAGTGGCAGGCACTGGTCGCGCGCTGCCTGGCCTGCGGCGAGCGCCTGCGTGCCAGTGGGCATATGCTCGCCGGCGAGCCGCTGCAATCGGTGCGAACCGCCCGCACGGTCAGGGTGCGCGAGGGCACCGCATCGGTCGTCGATGGGCCCTTCGCCGAAACGCGCGAGCAACTGGCCGGCTTTTACCTGATCGAAGCGGCCGATCAGGCCGAAGCCGAGGCCATCGCCGCGACGATTCCGCCGGCCAGCTTCGGCAGCATCGAAGTGCGGCCGTTGCGGCAGTTGCCACAGCGTTAGCATGCCCGGTTACGCCAGCCCGCTGGCCGGGCGGATCGAAGCCATCTATCGACAGGAGTCGCGTCGTGTCCTGGCGACGCTGATTCGCCTGCTCGGCGATTTCGATCGGGCCGAAGAGGCGCTGCACGACGCCTTCGCCGCGGCTGTGCAGCAGTGGCCGCGGGAGGGCGTGCCCGACAATCCGCGCGCCTGGCTGGTGTCCGCCGGGCGCTTCAAGGCCATCGATGCGCTGCGCCGTCGTGCACGTTTCGATGCCTCGCTGCGGTTGCTGGCCGAGCAACTGGAGCGCTCGCCAGACACCGCGGAGGTGGACGAGATGGAAGACGACCGTCTGCGGCTGATCTTCACCTGCTGCCATCCGGCGCTGCAGCCGGACGCCCGCGTGGCACTGACCTTGCGCGAAGTCTGCGACCTGACCACCGAGCAGATCGCACGGGCCTTCCTGGCCGCGCCGGCGACCGTGGCGCAGCGCATCGTCCGCGCCAAGGCGAAGATTCGCGAGGCGAAGTTGCCCTACCACGTACCGTCACGCGACGAGCTGCCGGCGCGGCTGGACAGCGTCCTGCGGGTGATCTACCTGGTCTTCAATGAAGGCTATTCGGCCTCGAGCGGCCCCGAACTGACCCGCGCCGACCTCAGCGCCGAAGCGATTCGCCTGGGCAGGCTGCTGCTCGAATTGCTGCCGGACCCGGAGGTGGCGGGACTGCTTGCGCTGATGCTGCTGCACGACAGCCGGCGGGCTGCGCGCCTCGATGCGGCCGGCGATCTGGTGCGGCTGGACGAGCAGGATCGCAGCCGCTGGGACAGGGCTGAAATCGCCGAAGGCATCGCCCTGGTGCAGCGCGCGCTCGGATCGAGGCGATTCGGCGCCTACACGCTGCAGGCCGCCATCGTAGCCGTTCACGCGCAAGCCCCCAGCGCCGAACAGACCGACTGGGCGCAGATCGTGCGCCTCTATGACCTGCTGCTGCATGCCACCCCGTCGCCGGTGGTCGAGCTCAACCGCGCCGTTGCCTTGGCCATGCGCGATGGGCCCGCCGCCGGATTGGCGGTCACGGATGGGCTGCTGGCGCGCGGCGAGCTGCCTGAATACCACCTGCTGCACGCCGCCCACGCCGATTTCTGCCGCCGCCTCGGACGGGTGGACGAGGCAAGGGCTGCGTATCAGCTCGCTATATCCCTGGCGCAGCTGGAGCCGGAGCGGAGGTTTATGCAACGGCGGCTGGATGAAATGGGCGGGACGGGTTGACGGGAACATTCTCCGTGGCACATGACTCAGCCTTGCCAGGCCTCCGGGTTCACCAGGTTCACTGGCCGCTCACCCGCCAAGGCGGTGAGCATGTTGTCCACCGCGCAGCGCGCCATCGCCTCGCGCGTCTCATGGGTGGCGGAGCCCATATGCGGTGTCGCCACCACGTTATCCATCTGCAACAACGGTGAATCCGCGCTCAGGGGTTCATGCTCGAACACGTCCAACCCTGCCCCACGAATCCGGCTGTGGCGCAGGGCTTCGATCAGCGCCGCTTCATCCACCACCTTGCCCCGGGAGATGTTGATGAAGATGCTCTCGGGGCGCATCTGGGTGAACGCCTGAGTACCG
The DNA here is from genome assembly GCF_058536345.1 of Stutzerimonas sp. C6.4V. NCBI lineage: Bacteria > Pseudomonadati > Pseudomonadota > Gammaproteobacteria > Pseudomonadales > Pseudomonadaceae > Stutzerimonas > Stutzerimonas sp. C6.4V. The sequence goes on along the minus strand of NZ_JBZUBM010000002.1, from coordinate 339,222 downwards.
ATGAGTCCGTTGGTGTCGGTCGTCAGCGGCAGCGTCAGGCAGATGAAATCTGCCTGCTGCAAAAGCATTTCGAGGCTGCAGTAACGTGCAGCGAAACGCTGCTCGACCAACGGTTTGGGTGAATGGCTGTGGTAGATCACCGGCATGCCAAAGCCGAAGTGCCCGCGCTGTGCCAGGGCTTCACCGATGCGGCCCATGCCGATGATGCCCAGCGTCTTGCCGTGGACGTCCGTACCGAAATGGGCAGGGCCAATGCTTTGTTGCCACTGACCGGTGCGGACCATGTTCGCCAGCTCCACCACCCGCCGGGCTGTCGCAAGGATCAGCGCAAACCCGGTGTCAGCGGTGGTTTCGGTCAGGACGTCCGGTGTGTTGCTGAGCAAGATCTGGCGGCTGGTCAGGTACTCGATGTCGTAGTTGTCGACTCCAACCGAAACGCTGGCAATGGCTTGCAGCTTCGGCGCCAAATCCAGCAACGCAGCATCCAGTCTAAGGCTTGCGCCCAATAGACCATGGGCGGTTGGCAGGGCATCACGCAGTTGCGCCAGGCCCTGCGCATCGAGGCGTTCGATGAGCGTGACCTCGGCCTGCGCTTGCAGACGAGCCATCAGTGGAGCGGACAGGGCCTTGTACAACACAATGTGCTTTTTCATGAGTGGGTCTCGATTCAGGGGCGCGCAGTGGCCGGATAGGGCTTCGCGGTTGCAGGTCGGGTCCGGTCGCTGGCGCCGGGCTTGAGCGCCAGGGTCAGCAACACCGACAGGAGTAGCGCACCACTCATCAACAGGAAAGACATGCCGGGCGAGCCGGTGGAACCATTGAGGTAGCCCACCAAGTACGAGCCGCCAAACGAACCCAGCGCGCCCATGCTGTTGATCAGCGCCATGGCGCCACCGGCAACGTTCGCCGGGAGGATTTCCGGCACGATGGCGAAAAACGGTCCGTACGGTGCGTACATGCAGGCGCCAGCGATTACCAGCAGGCTGTAAGACCACCAGAAATGCTCGGCGCCCAGCAGGTATGAAGCATAGAACGCGATGGAAGCGATCAGCAGCGGCGGCCAGACGAAGCGTTTGCGTTTTTGCACCTTGTCCGACGCCCAGGACACCAGCAGCATAGCGATCACCGCCGCCAGATAGGGCAGCGCTGACAGCCAGCCGGCCTCGACCATGTCCATCTCCTGACCGGCCTTGAGGATCGAGGGCAGCCACAGCACGAAGCCATACACGCCGATGCTCCAGCAGAAGAACTGCAACGCCAGGATGATCACCTTCGGCGAGCGGAACGCCTCGGCATAGTTCTTCACCGCCTTGATGCCGACCTGCTCGGCAGCCAATGCGCTTTCCAGGTCTTGTTTTTCCTGGTCGTTGAGCCACTTGGCCTGGGCCGGGCGATCGTCGGCCAGACGCCACCAGATGAAAGCCCAGAACACGGCGGGCAGCCCTTCGATGATGAACATCCAGCGCCAGTCGAACTGCTCCACCAGATAACCCGACACCACCGACATCCAAAGCATGGTCACCGGATTACCGAGAATCAAAAAGGTGTTGGCGCGCGAGCGTTCGGCGCGGGTGAACCAATGACACAGATACACCAGCATGGCTGGCATCACCGCGGCTTCGACCACCCCTAGCATGAAGCGGATCACGATCAGCCAGTAGGCGTTGGAAACCATGCCCGTCAGGGTCGCCAACGAGCCCCAGAGGATCAGGCTGACGAAGATCAGCTTCTTCACGCTGCGTTTCTGCGCGTAGATCGCGCCCGGTACCTGGAAAAAGAAGTAGCCGAGAAAGAACAGCGCACCAAGCAGTGACGACATTCCTGGGGTGATCATCAGGTCCTCGGCCATACCCGAGGCGGCGGCGAACCCGTAGTTGGCCCGGTCCAGATAGGCCAGGCTGTAGGTGATGAATACGATGGGCATGATGTACCACCAGCGGCGGGTGGCAAGGTTTCGCGTTTGCATGTCTTGACTCCTGAGCTTGTTGTTTTTGTTGCAGCGAGAGCATTAGTGCGTCGTGTCAGGCCTTGATCGAGCGCGGATTCTTCGACTTGAGCCCATCGGGAGGACTGGTCTGCCCGCTATCGAGGTCTCTGACTTCGGCTGATAATTCACGCCGGGTCGGCAAACCCTCCATGTCCCCACGGTTCTGTACCGCGCGGCTGCCGATCCAGTTGGCGCGCTGCACCGCATCGTGAAGGCTGAGGTTTTCCAGCAGCGCACTGATCAGGCCGACGGCAAAACCATCACCGGCGCCCACGGTATCCACCACCTGCACATTGGGAACACCGGGGGCGAAGCCCTGGTCCAGCTGCGTACGGTAGTAAGCACCGCTTGCGCCGAGCTTGATCACCACCGCCTCGACTCCCTGATCCAGATAGAACGCGGCGATGTCGGCCGGGTCGTCGAAGCCGGTCAACAACCGGCCTTCACAGAGCCCCGGCAAGACCCAGTGGGCAAGCGCGGCGAGGCGATTGATTTCGCGGATCATTGTGGATTCGCTGTTCCACAGGCCTGGTCGGAGATTGGGGTCGAACGACAGGCTGCGGCCGGCATCGCGCATGCGGGTCATCAGTTCAAAGGACATCTCCCGGGCAGTGACCGATAGGGCTGGCACGATGCCGGTGGCATGCAGGTGACGAGCACCAAGCAGCGCAGGAGCGATGGATTCGGTCGACAGATGGCTGGCCGCAGAGCCGCGGCGGAAATATTCGACTTGCGGGTCGCTGCCATCGTCGCTGCGGGACTTGAACTGAAACCCGGTGGGGTGGGCCGCGTCGACCGCCACGTGGCGACAATCCAGGCCTTCGTTTTCCAGCGTCTGTACCACAAAGCGACCAAGGGAATCGGCGCCGACCCGGCTCAACCAGGCCACCTTGAAGCCCAGCCGCGACAAGCCGATGGCAACGTTGCTGTCGGCACCGGCAATGCGCTTGTGAAACCGCTCGACGCTGGCGAGGTCGCCGCTCTGCTCAGCTACCAGCATCGCCATGGTTTCGCCGAACGACAACACATCGAACTCATACATGGGCAGGCTCCTGGTGCGGCTGCCCGAGGCGGGACAGGAGGGCGACGTGTTCAGAGGTCAGTTGCAGCAGGTCATCGCCTTGCAGCGGGTATTCGGCCGCGCGCATCACGCCGGCCGGCATCTGCTCGAGCAACTGCTCCCACAGTGGCAGATCCGCCATGGCCGGCGGCACGGCGACAAGCTTGCCGTCAGCGCGCCGAGTCACCGCCTTGCAATGCACGTACGCCACGTGCCGCCCGAGCTGCCGCGCCGCGGCGGATGCCGACTGCTCCTGCCAGTGCCAATTGCCGATGTCGAATGTCATGCCGATGGGTAATCCATGCTGCTCGACAGCCCGAAAGAAGCGCTGCAGAGGCCCAATCCGTCCGCCCTGTACGGTCTGATCGTTCTCTACCAGCAGTTGGACCGGGCTCTCGGTCAGCGCTTCGGCCAGGGCTCGCAGGTCATGGGTCTCTGTGAAATGGCCCAGGGAGACCTTCAGCCATGTCGAACCAAAGGTTTCGGCGCGTCGCAGTGCAGGTAGCAGGGCGGGATTGGGCCCGGATTGGCCGTCGAGCCACAGCTCCAATGGAGACGAAAAGATACTTTGCAACCCATTGATCCGGGCGTCGGCGGAAAGATCGGCCGCGCATTCGGTGGTGAGCAGCTCTTCGCGCCACTCGATCCGCGAGGCGCCGGCGGCCGCCAGTAGCTCAATAAAGCTGCCTTGGCCTCGCTCGCGCACCAGGTCGGCGCCGTAGCTGGATAGGCTGATCGAGATAGGTGGATTGTTCATTGTTGTTCTCCTCTGAAACCGGTTTCAGTCTTATGCAAAAAAAACCGCAACGCGTTTACGGACCCGTTGCGAGAGGCCTTCGCCCGTTACTGAGCACTGCCGCGCGTCGATCCGCGCTCGATCAACTGCGCCGCGAAATTCAGGATCCGCACGGGGCCGCTGTCGCCGCGCAGACGCTTGAGCAGACACTCGAATGCGCTGGCGCCGATCTCGGTCGTGGGCTGCGCCAGGGCGCTGATGCCGCTTCCTACCAAGGGGTACCAGTCCAGATCGTCAAGGGCGATCAGGCCGATATCGTCGAAGAGGTGACAGCCCAACTCGCGCAAGACCCGAGTGGCAGCCAGCGCGGCAATGCCATTGGCGCAGAACAGCGCTTTGGGGCCATGATCCGGCCGGCCCAGGAACTCTCCGATACGCATAGCCAGCATGTCGCAGGTCTCTGCCACGGTGCCGGTTAGTGCAGGGCGTAGCTCTATCCCCGCCCTGAAGCTCTCGACCCGCTCGATCCGTGAGCTGGTGCCGTCGAATGGTTCGGTTACCAGCAATAGATCGCGGTAGCCCCGAGCCAGGAGGTGATCAAGGGCCATCCCGACGGCAGCCGGATTGTCCAGCCCCACCAGGTCGCTTTCGAGTCGGTCGACCTTGCGGTCCACCAGCACCATGGGCATTTCCCGGCGCAGCTCCAGCAGCTCGTCGCGGTGGTGGCCGAGGGTGTTCACGATCAGGCCTTCGATGTTGTAGGCGCGCAGCAGCGCCAGATGCTGGCGTTCCTGCTCGTCGTCGCGGTCGGTGTTGCATACCACCAGGCTGTAGCCGTGGCGCCGGCAGGCGGTTTCCACGCCATGCATCACGGCGATCGAATAGGGGTTGCGGATGTCGGCCACCAGCATGCCGATCAGGCGTGTGCGGCCGCGCTTGAGGCCACGGGCCATCTGGTTCGGGCGGTAGCCCAGCTCGGCGATCGCCTGCTCGATGCGCCGCGCGATGGCATCGGAGAGCAGGGCGCGGTCTTCGCCGATGAAGCGCGAGACGCTGGCCTTGGACACCCCGGCGCGCTCGGCGACATCAAGCATGGTCACGCGGCTGCGCTGGGCGGCGGAGAAGGAATTCACGGATTGAAACCTACTTATTAGAGTTGTTGTTTTGCTTTGAAACCGGTTTCAGGAGACCGCAGAACACGCACGGAGGTCAAGGGCATCGTGCATAAGGCGCGACCGACGGTTGCCTGCGCAGCTCCTTGCGCGGATTGGTCAAACTCCATCTGCCCAGACTCATGCTGTCGTAGCCGGGCGAAAGGAAACGAACTGGCGAACAGACGTGCGCCTACCCAGACGTCGCGTCGAGATCAGTCGCTGCTGCCCGCAGGCAGATAATCGCTGCGGCTGAGCCCGTGGCGTTGCATCTTTTCGTTGAGGGTGCGGCGCGGGAGCTGCAGTTGCGCCATGACCTCGCTGATGTTGCCTTTGTGCTGTTGCAGGGCATTGTGCAGGCACTGGGCTTCGAAGGCTTCCATCTGGTCGGCCAGGGACGTGCCGGTGAGCGCAGTGGGAGCCGTGGCGGCCGGGGGCGGCGTCAGGCCCAGGGCGTGGCGTTCGGCGGCGTTGATCAGTTCACGGACATTGCCGGGCCAGTCGTGGCTGAGCAGCTGCGCCAGTTCGGCCGGGCTGGCGGGGACCGGATCGCGACCGTGGCGCTGGGCGGCCTGGCTGGCGAAGTGATCGAACAGCAGGGGAATGTCTTCGCGACGGTCGCGCAGGGGCGGGATGTGCAGTTCGGCGACATTCAGGCGGTACAGCAGGTCCTCGCGGAAGCGCCCGCCGCGTACCTCTTCGAGCAGGTCCGGCTTGGCCGCGCTGATCACCCGCAGGTCGACCTCGATGCTGCGGTTCGAGCCCAGTCGCTCCAGGGTTTTCTCCTGCAGCACGCGCAGCAGCTTGACCTGCTGGGCCAGTGGCATGCTTTCGATCTCGTCCAGAAACAGCGTGCCGCCGTCGGCGTGCTCGATACGGCCGATGCGTTTGCCCTGGGCGCCGGTGAAGGCGCCGCTCTCGTGGCCGAACAGCTCGCTTTCGAAGATGGTTTCCGGAATGGCTGCGCAATTCAGCGCGACGAAGGCCTTGGTCGCACGCGGGCTGAAGTCGTGCAGGCAGCGCGCCACCTGTTCCTTGCCGCTGCCGGTGTCACCGCGGATCAGTACGTTGACGTCCGTGCCGGCCAGCTCCAGCACCTGACGGCGCAGGTTTTCCATGGCGCGCGAAACGCCCAGCAGCATCGACTCGATGCGCCCCTTGCGGGTGAACTGCTCGCGCAGCTGGCGGTTCTCGCAGACCAGCCGGCGCTTGTCCTGGGCACGTCGAACGCTGTCGAGCAGGCGTTCGGGGGTGAAGGGTTTCTCGATGAAGTCGTAGGCACCCTGGCGCAGCGCCTGCACCGCCATGGCCACATCACCATGGCCGGTGACCATGATCACCGGCAGCTCCGGGTCCAGCGCCACCAGCTTCTCCAGCAGGCCGAGGCCGTCGAGGTCCGGCATCCGCACGTCGCTGATCAACACGCCGGGAAAGCCGCGGTCGACGATCGCCAGCGCTTCGTGGGCGCGTGCGCAGGTCCGTACGCTGAAGCCGGACAGTTCGAGCCATTGCTGCACCGCCTGGCGGATCGCTGCTTCGTCATCGATGAAAATCACCTGACCGCTCATGTCTCACCTCTCTTGCGAGTTGTCAGTCTACTCGCCAGCGAGCGCTTCGGCCGCAGGCAGATGCAGCTCGAACACGGCGCCCAGTGCATCGTTGTGCACCTGGAGACTGCCGCCCAGATCGCGGACGATTCCGTAGGACACCGCCAGACCCAGCCCGAGCCCGCGGCCGACCGGCTTGGTGGTGAAGAACGGCTCGAACACCTGGTCCAGATGTTCCTCGGCGATGCCACCACCGCTGTCGGCAACGCTCAGTGTCCAGCCGCCGTCCGTCAGCTGGCAGTCGATACGCAGCTGCCGGAGTTCGGCACCTGTCATGGCATCCAGCGCATTGGTCAGGAGGTTGATCAGCACCTGTTCCAGACGGATGGCATCGCCGCTGACCCAGGCCTGAGCCGGCACCTGACGGATTACCTCGACGCCTTCGCTGCGAATACGCGGACCGAGCAGTTGCAGTGCCTGTTCCAGCACCTCGGCCAGGCTCAATCGCTGGCGCAGCCCGGCGGGGCTTTTGCGGGCGAAGGTTTTCAGATGGCTGGTCAGCGCGGCCATGCGTTCGAGCAGGCCTTCGACCTGGCCGATGCCGTCGCGTACGGCCTCGGTGCGGCCGCTGTCCAGCAACAGGCGCTGGCTGGCCAGCTGCATGCGCAGGGCCGTCAGCGGCTGGTTGATCTCGTGGGCGAGGGCGGCGGACATCTGCCCCAGGGCGGCCATGCGCGCCGCGTGCACCAGCTCGTCCTGGGCGGTGTTCAGCTCGCGGGTGCGCTCTTCAACCAGGCGCTCCAGCTCGTTGCGGCTGCGCTGCTCGACACGTCGGGTCTTGCGCCGCTGGGCCAGGTACAAGAGCAGGAACGCCAGCGTCATCCAGGCGCCGCCCGCCGCCAGCCGATAGCTGCGCACGTTGGCGGCGACCCGCTGTGGTTCCTGCAGCAGGTGCAGGGTCCAGTCTTCCTCCGGTAGCTCCAGGCGCTGCCAGAGGTAGTCGCGACGGCCATCGGGCCCGTCGACCAGGCGTCGCTCGCCGTTCGCGGCAACCTGCTGCAAGGCGCGGCTGGGCAGAGGCTGCAGGTTCTGCTCGGCATAGCGGCGGACTGCGACCAGACGATCACGAACCTCATCGCTCAACGGGCGCAGATAACGGAAGCGCCACGCCGGGCGGTTGGTCAGGATCACGATGTCCAGCGAGTCGGAGATGAGCAGGATGCCGGATTGGCCGACCCACTCGCGCTGCATCTCTTCGAGCTCAAGTTTGACCACCAGCACGCCGATGACCTCTCCACGTTCGTTCTTTACCGAGCTGGAAAGGAAATAACCGGGAATGCCGGTGGTCACGCCGACGGCAAAGTAGCGACCCGTGTCGTTTTTCACCGCGTCGATGAAATAGGGACGGAAGGCGTAGTTATTGCCGACAAAGCTGCTCCAGTCGCGCCAGTTGCTGGCTGCCAGGGTTTCGCCATGGCGGTCGAGCAGGTACAGCACTGAGGAGCCGGCCGCCTGGTTCTGCTCTTCCAGCCGCTGATTGAGCCGGTCACGCAACGGCTGGCTGGAGGGGTTGCTCAGCAGCGCCTGGATATCGCTGTCCAGCGCCAGCAGCGCCGGCACCGAGCGGAAGCGCTGTACCTGGGTGTGGATTGCCTGGGCGTAGAGTTCGAGCTGGCCCGCGGCTTCCTGGCTGCGTTCGGCCCAGGCACGACGTTCGGCGATGCGCCCGGCCCAATAGATGCTCAGCAGCAGGCCGACGAGGATCAGCGTGATGATCAGGGTGACGCGGTAACGGCTGGGCAGGGCAGGCATGATCAGCTCGCGATGGGGGACTCGAATGGTAATGCAGGCCGTACGTCGGAAGACAAGGTCTCGTAGCGCTATTGGCTAATGCACAGGCATGGTCGGTAGTGGCACGATGATGCCGTCGTTGCTTGCATCGGATGGCTTGAGCTGCATGGAAAGCAGGTGTCACAACTGGGGCTCTGCTGGCGTGTCACGGACCCCTTGCGTTAGATCGTCACGAGGCGTGCATGCTGAAGAAAATCTCCGCTGATGCGGTTCGCTCTGGAATGTACATCAATGGATTCGAAGGCAATTGGCTTTCGCATCCGTTCTGGAAGAGCAAATTCGTCATAGAAGACGCCGATGACCTCGTACGCCTGCGCGAGAGCGGGCTGAGCGGTGTCTGGATCGATGTCAGCAAAGGCGTCGACGTCGCGGGCAGCCCCGTCGCTGCCCCATCGGACGAGCCCGTGCCGCAGCCCGGACCGACGACCGCAGCCACCCCGGCGCGCTGCAGCGGGCGTGACGAGCTACAACGCGCAGCGCGGCTACTGACCCGATCGAAGAAAGCCATTACCGAGCTGTTCAACGAAGCCCGGCTGGGTAACGCCATCAACGTCGAGGGGTGCCTGCCGCTCGTCGCCGATATCAGCGATTCCCTGTCACGCAACAGCTCCGCGCTGATCGGCCTGGCGCGGCTCAAGCACAAGGACGAATACACCTATATGCACTCGGTGGCAGTCTGCGCGCTGATGGTGTCGCTGGGCCGCCAGCTCAAGCTGGACGAAGACACCGTTCGCGAGGCCGGGTTGGCGGGATTGCTGCATGATGTCGGCAAGATGGCCATGCCGCTGGAGGTCCTGAACAAGGCTGGCGGATTGACCGATTCGGAGTTCGCCATCATGCGCAGCCACCCCGAGCGTGGGCATGCCCTGCTGACGGCGGCCGGGTCGATTCCCGCGTCGGCGCTGGATGTCTGCCTGCATCATCACGAGAAGTTCGATGGCACCGGTTACCCCGATCGGCTCCAGGGCGAGGCCATCAGCCTCTTCTCGCGAATGGGTGCGGTGTGCGATGTCTATGACGCCATCACCTCCAATCGCCCCTACAAGAAGGCCTGGAATCCGGCCGAATCGCTGGCGCGTATGGCGCAGTGGAAGGGCCATTTCGATATGCAGGTCTTCCACGCCTTTGTGCGCTCCGTCGGCATCTACCCGCTCGGTTCGCTGGTGCGCCTGGAGTCGGGGCGGCTTGGCGTGGTGATCGACCAGCATCCGGAGAAACTCACCGAGCCCCTCGTGCGGGTGTTCTTTTCGGCCAAGACCAAGGTGCCGATCCCGCAGCAGGATCTGGACCTGTCACGCCGCGGCGTGAGTGATCGCATCGTTGGACGGGAAGATCCGGCGCAGTGGGGCTTCGCCAATCTGGACGATTTCTGGCGCTAGCACCCGGCCCCGCAGATCAGCCGAGGGCCTTTCCGGCTCGTGCCGACCAGCGCCTGCCTGGCGTGGCAGGTCGCAAGCGCCGGGTGGCTGGGCTATCATTCGCGGCCTGTTTACACCGCTTCGCCCACTGAAGCGTCTGCCGAGTGAATATTGCAGTGACCTGGTTCACTAGTCCGCCATAGCGCGACCCGCACGCCAAAGCCACCCGGCCGCCATCAGGTGCGGCCGCTTCCGGCGCGCCATGCTTTGTTCGCGAACTTCGCGCCGCTACCTCAATCGGAACTAGCCTTGTATCAACCGCGTGCCTTGCTGGCTTGCCGGTGATGCCTTTGCTCAGGAAATCACCATGCTCCATTCGATCAAACAAAACTGGTTTTGCAACATTCGTGGCGATGTCCTCGCCGGGCTCGTCGTTGCCCTTGCCCTGATCCCCGAAGCAATCGCCTTCTCGATCATTGCCGGGGTCGACCCGCGTGTTGGCCTGTATGCCTCGTTCTGCATCGCTGTGGTGATCGCCTTTGTCGGCGGCCGGCCGGGGATGATTTCCGCAGCCACCGGTGCCATGGCGTTGCTGATGGTGACGCTGGTGCGCGAGCACGGTTTGCAATACCTGCTGGCGGCGACACTGCTGTGCGGCGTCTTTCAGATCGGTGCCGGCTATCTGCGCCTTGGCTCGCTGATGCGCTTCGTCTCGCGCTCGGTAGTGACCGGCTTCGTCAATGCACTGGCGATCCTGATCTTCATGGCGCAGCTGCCGGAACTGACCGGCGTCACCTGGCACGTCTACGCCATGACCGCGGCGGGCCTCGGCATCATCTACCTGTTTCCCTATGTGCCGAAGATCGGCAAGGTGATCCCCTCTCCGCTGGTGTGCATCCTGTCGCTCACCGCAGTGGCCATCTACCTGGGGCTGGATATCCGCACCGTCGCCGACATGGGCGACCTGCCCGACACCCTGCCGGTCTTCCTCTGGCCAGAAGTGCCGCTGACCTTCGAAACCCTGGCGATCATATTCCCGTATTCCGCTGCGCTGGCCGTGGTCGGCCTGCTGGAGTCGTTGATGACGGCCACCATCGTCGATGACCTGACCGACACCGGCAGCGACAAGAACCGTGAGTGCAAGGGCCAGGGCGTCGCCAACATCGTCTCCGGGATGTTCGGCGGCATGGCCGGCTGCGCGATGATCGGCCAGTCGGTGATCAACGTGAAATCCGGCGGCCGTACCCGCCTGTCGACCCTGATTGCCGGGGTCGTGCTGCTGCTGATGGTGGTATTCCTCAGCGACTGGGTCGGCCAGATTCCCATGGCCGCCCTGGTGGCGGTGATGATCATGGTGTCCATCGGCACCTTCAGCTGGGATTCGCTGCGCAACCTCAGGCGTTATCCGCTCTCCACCAACATCGTCATGGTGGTGACCGTGGTCGTGGTGGTGTTCACCCACAACCTGGCGTTTGGCGTATTGGCGGGTGTGCTGCTGGCCGCGCTGTTCTTCGCCAACAAGGTCGGGCACTACCTGCACATCGGCAACGAGCTGTCCGCCGACGGCAACCAGCGTACCTACCGCGTGGTGGGTCAGGTGTTCTTCAGCTCGTCGGACAAATTCACCAGCGCGTTCGACTTCAAGGAAGCGGTCGGCAAGGTCACGGTCGACCTCAGCCAGGCGCATTTCTGGGACATCACCGCCGTGTCGGCACTGGACAAGGTGGTGCTCAAGTTCCGCCGAGAAGGCACTGAGGTCGAGGTGCTGGGTCTGAATGAAGCCAGCGCGACCATCGTTGACCGCTTCGGCGTGCACGACAAACCCGACGCCACCGACGAACTCATGGGCCATTGAGAGGAGAGCGATGATGAATCAGGTTCTGGCATGTATCGACGGTTCGCCACAGGCTGCGGCGGTATGCGACTGCGCTGCCTGGGCCAGCCTCAGACTCGATGCGCCGCTGACGCTGCTGCACGTTCTCGACCAGCAGCAGTACCCGGCCACGGGCAATCTCAGCGGCATCATTGGCCTGGGCAGCCGCGAATATCTGCTCGAGGAGCTGGCCGCACTGGACGCCAAGCGCAGCAAGCTGGCGCTGGAAGAGGGCCGCATGATGCTCGATGCCGCCAGGCAGCGGGTTGTCCAGGCCGGCGTAGCACAGCCGGAGATCCGCCAGCGTCACGGCGATCTGCTGGAAAGCCTTCATGAGCTGGAGCGCGATACCCGCCTGGTGGTGATAGGGAAGCAGGGCGAAGACAGCGGTAGCGACCGGCAACTGATCGGCAGTCAGCTGGAGAGTGCCATCCGCACCCTGCATCGCCCGATCCTCGTCACGCCTGCCAGCTTCAGCACACCGCGCAGCGTCATGCTGGCCTTCGACGGCAGCGATACGACTCGCAAGGGCGTCGAGATGCTCGCTTCCAGTCCACTGTTCAGGGGCATTCCGATCCATCTGGTGATGGTCGGTGCCGATACCGGAGACAACCATGCCCTGCTGGAGGCAGCACGCGATGCGCTGTCGGCGGCAGGCTTCGAGGTGTACCTGTCCATTCGTCCCGGCGAAGTGGAGCCCAGCCTGCACGCCTATCAGGCCGAGCATGGCATCGACCTGCTGGTGATGGGCGCTTACGGTCATTCACGAATTCGCCAGTTTCTCGTCGGCAGCACCACCACCAGCATGATCCGCACGACCACCACGCCCTTGTTGCTGTTGCGCTGATGCAGCGGCCTGGCGCCCGAGCGCCAGGCCGGAATGTCACCGGTATATATCGGCGCGTGACCAGGGCAGCTCGTGTGAACCATCGGGCAGGGGCTTGCTTGCCAGTATCTGATGCAGATTGATCCAGTTGCGGCGGAATCCATACGCGCAACCGGCCAGATAGATTCGCCAGATCCGCAGTGCGCGCTCCGGAACCATTCGCCGAGCCTCGTCCAGCCGAGCTTCAAGCCGCTCGCTCCAGAACTGCAGCGTGCGCGCATAGTGCAGGCGCAGGCTTTCCACATCGACGATCTCCAGCCCCGATTCGCTGATACAGGCGCCGATCTCGGTCAGGTGCGGCAACTCGCCATGGGGAAACACGTAATGGTCGATGAACTCCCCTGCGCCGTGGCTGACCGGCCGACCGTCGATATGCCGCGACGTGATGCCATGGTTCATGACCAGCCCGCCAGGGCGGACCAGCGCGGACAGCTGGCGGCAATACAGCGGCAGGTTGGCGTGGCCGACATGCTCGAACATGCCCACACTGACGATCTTGTCGAACTGCTCGCCCTGGGGCAGGTCGCGGTAATCCATCAGTTCAAGCTGGACCTGGCGCTCGAGCCCCTCGGCAGCCACGCGCTCGCGGGCCAGCTTCAGCTGCTCCCGGCTCAGGGTGATGCCCAACACCTGCGCACCGTATTCGCGCGCGGCAAAGCGTGCCAGCCCACCCCAGCCGCAACCGACGTCCAGCAGCCGGTCGCCGGGCTTCAGGCGCAGCTTGCGACACAGATGGCGGAGCTTGGCCTGCTGGGCCTGGTCCAGGTCTTCGGTGCCGGTCTCGAAATAGCCACAGGAATAGACCATGTCCCGGTCCAGCCACAGCTGATAAAAGGCGTTGGACAGGTCGTAATGGTAGGAAATGGCCTCGGCGTCGGTGGCCTTGTCATGGGATTCACGTATTGGCAGTGACGCGTTCGCGTTGCCCAGGGCCCGGGTGATTTCGTCCCCGATGCGGATGATCTCTTCGACCGGCCCGTGCAGATCGATCTGCCCTTCTACATAGGCGCCGCCGAGCAGGTCGAGGCTTGGGTGCGCGAGCTGGGGCAGCAGATTGGGGTCCTTGATCTCCAGCGTCACGCACGGGGCGGGGCCAATATCGATCTCCTTGCCGTCCCACAGACGGAGGCGCAACGGAAGGTTCAGTCCCTGCAGGGTAGGAAGCAATGTAGCCAGCATGCTTGGTCTCCTCTGTATTCCGTGGAGCAATCCTAGACCAACATCTTCCTGCGTGCGCTCCGTCAGCGATCGCTTTTATCCCAGACATCCGAACAAAAAAGGCCACCCTTGGGTGGCCAAACATTGCATCAGAACCTGCTATCCCGCATCGGACGTTTCCGCCCAGTCTCGCACTTCATCCGACATCCGCTTGAGCCGCAGCACAGCCAACCGGCCAATAGGGTCCAGATCAGTTCCGTCGTTCTCGGCGTAGTCGATGATCTGTTCCTTCATCCGGCGCGCCCAGAATTTCTTCAGGTGCAGCGCGATCTGTTCGGCCGCGAGCGCATCGTCCTGATGATGCCGATTGTTCACGGTGATCTGATTCACCATCTTGACCAGCGTATCCATCTCATTCATGCAAGGCGTCCTCCTGTCCTGTGACATGGCCCGTGGAGAGGGCACTCATTTGAGCGCCACTTCCGCTGTCTCGGCATGTTCCAGATAGCGCTGCTGCTTCTGGTCGAAGTCCTGGAAGCGCTGCTGCCAATCCGATGGCTGCGTGACCTTCTCGACCTGGACCGCCGTCACCTTGTATTCGGGACAGTTGGTTGCCCAGTCCGAGTTATCGGTGGTGATGACGTTGGCGCCACTGCCCGGATGGTGGAAGGTGGTGTACACCACGCCCGGTGCCATGCGATCACTGACCCGGCAGCGCAGCACCGTATGCCCAACCCGGCTGCGAATACCCAGCCAGTCGCCATCCTTCAGGCCACGGTCCTCGGCGTCGTTCGGGTGGATTTCCAGCACATCTTCATCGTGCCAGGCGCTGTTGGCGGTCCGGCGAGTCTGCGCGCCCACGTTGTACTGGCTCAGGATACGGCCGGTGGTGAGCAACAGCGGGTAACGGCGGTTGACACGCTCTTCGGTGGCCACGTACTCGGTGATGGCGAAGTTGCCTTTGCCGATCGGGAAATCCACGCCATGCATGGTCGGCGTGCCCATCGGGTAATCGTCGTTGCACGGCCACTGGATGCTGCCCAGGACTTCCAGCTTGCTGTAGTTGACGCCGGTGAACGTAGGCGCCAGCTGTGCGATCTCGTCCATGATCTCGGACGGATGGCTGTAGTTCATGGGATATCCGAGCGCGTTGGACAACGCCTGCGTGACTTCCCAGTCCTCCATGCCGGCAAGCGGCGGCATGACGCGGCGAACGCGATTGATGCGCCGTTCGGCGTTGGTGAAGGTGCCGTTCTTCTCCAGGAAGGTCGCACCGGGCAGCAGCACGTGGGCGTACTTGGCGGTCTCGTTGAGGAAGATATTCTGAACGATCAGGCAGTCCAGTGCCGACAGCGCGGCCTCGACGTGCTGGGTGTTCGGGTCCGATTGCGCGATGTCTTCGCCCTGTACGTAGAGCGCCTTGAATTTGCCCGCCACGGCGGCATCGAACATGTTCGGAATACGCAGGCCCGGCTCGTCATCGAGGGTGATGTTCCAGGCGCGCTCGAAGCGCTGACGCACCTCCGGGTCGGCAACGTGCTGGTAGCCCGGCAATTCATGGGGGAAGGAGCCCATGTCGCACGAACCCTGGACATTGTTCTGCCCGCGCAACGGGTTCACGCCCACGCCTTCACGGCCGATGTTGCCGGTGGCCATGGCCAGGTTTGCGATGCTCATGACGGTGGTAGAGCCCTGGCTGTGCTCGGTCACGCCCAGGCCGTAGTAGATGGCGCCGTTGCCGGCCATGGCATAGGTACGAGCTGCCTGACGCACCAGTCCAGCCGGCACACCGGTTTCCGCTTCGGAGACTTCCGGCGCATGGCGGGCCTCACTGATGAAGTCACGCCACTTCTGATAAGCGTTGGTTTCGCAGCGGCTTTCGATGAATGCCTTGTCTTCCAGCCCTTCGGTGACGACCACGTGGGCCAGCGCGTTGACCAGCGCGACGTTGGTACCTGGTTTCAGAGCCAGGTGCAGCCCTTTCTGCGCGTGCGGCGTCTTGAGCAGGTCGATACGCCGTGGATCGGCGACGATCAGGGTGGCGCCCTGGCGCAGGCGACGTTTCATCTGCGAAGCAAACACCGGGTGAGCGTCCGTAGGGTTCGCCCCGATCACCAATATGACGTCAGCTTTCATCACCGAATCGAACGTCTGGGTACCGGCGGACTCGCCCAGCGTAGCCTTGAGGCCATAACCCGTCGGCGAGTGGCAGACGCGGGCGCAGGTATCGGTGTTGTTGTTGCCGAACGCGGCACGGATCAGTTTCTGAACCAGATAGGTTTCTTCGTTGGTGCAGCGCGAGGAAGTGATGCCGCCGACGCTGTCCCGACCGTAGGTGGCCTGGGTCTCGCGCAGACGACGCGCGGCAAAGGTCAGCGCTTCGTCCCAGGACACCGCACGCCACGGCTGATCGATCGAGTCGCGGATCATCGGCTCGCGAATGCGGTCCTTGTGGGTCGCGTAACCAAAGGCGAAGCGGCCCTTGACGCAGGAGTGACCATGGTTGGCGTCGCCGCCCTTGTACGGAACCATGCGGATCAGCTTGTCGCCCTTCATCTGCGCTTCGAACGAGCAGCCCACACCACAGTAGGCACAGGTGGTGACCACGCTGTGCTCGGGCACGCCTTCTTCGATGACGCTCTTTTCCATCAGGGTCGCGGTCGGGCACGCCTGAACGCAGGCACCGCATGACACGCACTCCGAATCCATGAACGGCTGTTTCTGGCTGGCCGATACGGTGGAGTCGAAGCCCCGGCCGTCGATGGTCAGTGCGAACGTACCCTGGACTTCGCCGCAGGCACGCACACAGCGGGAACAGACGATGCATTTGCTTGGATCGAAGCTGAAATATGGGTTGGAGTTGTCGATCTCGGCATGCAGATGGTTGGCGCCATCGAAGCCGTAGCGCACTTCGCGAAGGCCGACGGCACCGGCCATGTCCTGCAGCTCGCAATCGCCGTTGGCTGGGCATGTCAGGCAGTCCAGCGGGTGATCGGAGATGTAGAGCTCCATGATGTTGCGACGCAGCTTGGCCAGCTTGCTGTTCTGCGTGGTGACCGACATGCCTTCGGTGACGGGCGTGGTGCAGGAAGCGGGGTAGCCGCGGCGACCCTCGATTTCTACGGCGCAGATCCGGCAGGAGCCGAAGGCCTCCAGGTTGTCGGTGGCGCACAGCTTGGGCACCGTGATGCCTGCCAGGGCGGCGGCGCGCATGACCGAGGTGCCTTCCGGCACGCTGATCTGAACGCCGTCGATTACCAGGCTGACTGTCGTCTCGGAGGTCCGCGCCGGAGTGCCCAGGTCACGGTCGAACAGGGCCGGGTCGAAGCTGTTGACCTGGCCTTTCAGATATTGCTTGGGATCGAAATGGTTCAGCATGCTATGCCCTCCGCCACTGGGACGTGTCGAGGTGTCAGATCTTCAGGGAAATGCTTCATCACGCTCTGCACCGGGAACGGCGTCATGCCACCCATGGCGCAGAGGGAACCATCGACCATGGTCTCGCACAGATCCGACAGCAGTTCGAGGTTCTTCTCGGCATTTTCACCGGCACGGATACGGTCGATGACCTCAACGCCGCGAACGGCGCCGATCCGGCAGGGCGTGCATTTGCCACAGGATTCAACCGTGCAGAATTCCATGGCGAAGCGGGCCTGCTCGCCCATGTCGACGGTGTCATCGAACATCACCACGCCCCCATGCCCGACCACTCCGCCGAATGCAGCGAAGGCTTCGTAGTCAAGCGGGTTGTCCCACTGGCTTTCCGGCAGATAGGCGCCGAGTGGGCCACCCACCTGTACGGCCTTGAGCGGGCGGCCGCTGCGCGTACCGCCACCGAAGTCTTCCATCAGTGTTTTCAGGCTGATACCGAACGCCAGCTCGATCAGACCGCCACGCTTCACGTTGCCGGCCAGCTGCACGGCCAGCGTGCCGCGTGAACGGCCCATGCCGTAGTCGGCGTAGGCCTGGCCGCCCTGGTCCATGATGAAGGGCACGGCAGCGAAGGACAGCACGTTGTTGACGACGGTCGGGCGACCGAACAGGCCGACGATGGCCGGCAGCGGTGGCTTGGCGCGAACCAGCCCCCGGCGACCTTCGAGGCTTTCGAGCAGCGAAGTCTCTTCACCGCAGATATAGGCGCCGGCACCGAGTCGAACTTCCAGGTTGAACGCCTTGCCGGAGCCCAGCAGGTTGTCGCCCAGATACCCGGCGTTGACTGCACGGGCGATCGCCTCGTCAAGAATGGCCTTGGCCAGCGGATACTCGGAACGCAGGTAGATGTAGCCGCGATCGGCGCCAACGGCGAGGCCGGCGATGGTCATGCCCTCGATCAGCATATACGGGTCGCATTCCATCACCAGGCGGTCGGCGAAGGTCCCCGAGTCTCCTTCGTCGGCGTTGCAGACGATGTACTTCTGACCCTCGGGCTCATTGAGCACGGTCTGCCACTTGATGCCGGTCGGGAAGGCTGCACCGCCACGGCCGCGCAGGCCGGACGTCTTCACTTCATCGACGATGGACTGGCCGTCACGACCCAGGGCCGCCTTCAGGCCATTGAATCCCCGCAGCGCCGTGTAGTCGTCGATCGACAGCGGGTCGGTGATACCGATGCGCGAAAAGGTCAGCCGCTGCTGACGTTTGAGGTAGTCGATCTCCTCGGTGAGTCCGAGCGCCAGGGCGTGCTCCTGCCGGCCTTCGAACAAGCCTGCCTCGACCAGGCCATCAACGGCCTCGGGTGTCACCGGACCAAAAGCCACTCGACCATCGGGCGTATCGATCTCGACCAGCGGTTCCAGCCAGAACAGGCCGCGCGAGCCGTTGCGTACGACGCGCACGTCCTGCGAGCGGGCGGCTGCAGCACGTTCGATTCGCAGCGCGACCTTGTCGGCACCCAGCGAACGGGCGGTGGTATCACAGGGAACATAAACGGTAATAGTCACCACTTCACCTCCACCGCAACTGTCTTCAGCTCTTCGGCCAGTTCATCGAAACGCTCTGGCGTTACGCGGCCATGGACATCGTTGTTGATCTGTACGGCGGGACCGCAGGCGCAGTTGCCCAGGCAGTACACGGGCTCCAGCGTGATCTCGCGATCCTGGGTGGTCTGGTGATAGTCCACCTTTAGCGAGGCTTTGACATGCGCTTCCAGCTGGCGGCTGCCCACGGCCTGACAGGCCTCGGCGCGGCAGATCTGGATCACGTTGCGCCCCGCAGGCTGGGTGCGGAAGTGATGGTAGAAGCTGATGATGCCGTGCACGTCGGCACGTGTGCAGTTCAGGGTCTCGGCAATGAGCGGAACTGCGCCGTCCGGGATATGACCGAAGCGGTCCTGAAGGGCGTGAAGGGTAGGGAGCATGGCGCCGGGCATCGACTTGTGGTCGTCGATCACTTGCTGAATCAGGGCCGGCGTCCAGGCACTGGTAGCTGACGAGAGGGGAGTAGACATGACCTGGTTGCCTCATCAGGAGGTCGACCGTGCCGGTAGGGGTCAGGCAACCGCCAGCACGAGTTCGAGCATATAGGAATAATTGTTCTTAGGTGCGCTAAGCTTGCAGCCAGTGAAACGCAACCTAACATACCCAGGTAGCTCGAAAAAATATGAACGAAAATGCTTAAGTCACGGTTGCGCATTACTCCGACCTGGCTGTTCAGGAACGAAAACGATGAGCTGCTTGATCCGATCGTTTTCGCTTTGCTGGAGAGTATTCATGACTCCGGCAAGCTGACGCAGGCGGCTAAAAAAGCGGACATCTCGTATCGACATGCGTGGAATCTGCTTACCCGAGGTGAGCAGTTCTTCGGCATGCCGATGGTGCAGATGCGCAAGGGCCACGGCACACGATTATCGCCACTGGGTGAGCAGCTGCTGTGGTCGGATCAACGCTTGCGTGCGCGATTGGAGCCTCAGCTCGACAGCATGGCCTCCGAACTCAACCATCAACTTCAGCAGCTATTGGAAGGCGCACACCCAGTGCTGCGGCTGCACGCCAGCCATGGTTACGCGGTCGCCCTGCTGGCGGAGCTGCCGGGCGAGCTGAACCTGCGTTATTGCAACCCGCTTGAAGCGCTCAGCGCGCTCAACCGGGGCGACTGTGACCTTGCCAGTTTCCACGTTCCCACTTTCCCGCCGCTTGCTGAGCGCGTCATGGCCGTTTACCAGGCCCAGCTTGCAGAACAAGACCTTCGTGTCATTCGTTTCGTGACGCGACGGCAGGGACTGATCTTGCGAGCCGATACGCGTGAGCGGGTCCAAGGGTTGGCAGATCTGACCCGCCCCGGGATTCGCTTCATCAATCGTGATGAGCATTCCGGCACCCGTGTCCTGTTCAATCTGCTGCTCGAAGAGCAACACATCGATGGCACACACATCGTCAATGCGGCTCAGGAAGAATTTACGCATACGGCAGTAGCCGCTTACGTGGCGGCCGGTATGGCCGACGTCGGCTTCGGCGTCGAGGCGGCCGCCGCGCAGTTCGGGCTGGAGTTCATCAGCCTGGCCACGGAGCACTATCTGCTGATCTGCCATGAAGCCCAGCTGCGCCAGCCCAACGTGCGTCAATTGCTGCAGGCCATGACCTCGGACGCCTTTCTGGCGGACATCGACAAGCTGGCCGGCTATGCGCCGGATAAGTGCGGTGAAATCTGCACATTCGACGAGCTGTTGAAAGACAGCGGCGATTAGCGAGAGAGGCAGCCGCGCACCGTCCAGCGCTTCTCATCTCTGGTAACCGCACGTCTGTCTTAGGAGTTTAGGCAACCATCCAGCGCTGTTTTTCACCCCGGTCTCGGCAGCTTTGCCGAGCCAATGCGCCAGCGATGCAAGACGGAAGGGTAGGGAATGGCGGAAGGCAGTGGGAGTCGAACCCACCCGGGAACGGCTGCCGCCCCCAACCGGGTTTGAAGCCCGGCCGCACCACCGGGTGCGATTGCCTTCCTTTATCTGGAAGGGTGTAGCTGGAAAGGAGGTTCAGGCTAACTGAGCTCGGTCTCCGAAGCCAAGGCGCTGTCGCGGCGGACCTTGCGTTCATTGCCGAAGCGGCGGGTAAAGCCGATTCGGTCGAAGTGTTCGAGCAGCTGGATGCTGCGTTTGCGGCCGAGCTGGATCTGGTCGCGGAAGGCGGCAGCGCGAATGACGCCGGTCTGGCTTTCCATCTCCAGAATCTGGCTGGCCAGTTGACGGATGGTCGCCTCGGGGTAGAACAGGTCCTTGACGACCTGCTGCAGGGCGCCGATGCGGGCCAGTTTGCGCAGCAGCAGACGGATGCGTTCTTCCTCCACATCCAGTTCGCGCGCCAGGTCGCGCACCCAGGGCGGGTCGAAGCGGGCCGAGTCGATCAGCGGCCAGAGGCGGTCCTTGAGCGACTCCTCTTCCTCGGTGAGACGCAGTCGATGGCCCGGCAGGTGCAGCCAGGGGCCACTGGCTTCCACCGCCCCGCTGGCCAGTACCTGATCGAGCAGGGCGATGAAGACCGGGCGCTCGAGCAAGGGCAGGGCAAAGCGACGCAGGCGGTCGCGGTCCGGGCCGAGCTCGTCGGGTTGCTGTTCATGAAAACGGCCGAGCGCGGCGACCAGGCTCTGTTGCAGGTAATCCCAGGTGCCGCGGTCGAACAGCCGCGGACCCAGACGGGTCGGGATCTGAACGGCCTCGTCGCCGAGCTGCCAGGTGTGCCGCGGGCGATTGAACTGGCGTTCCAGCACCGCCGGCTCGATGCCGTTCAGGGCGCTCGACAGCAGGGCCGGCAGGATGGCTTCGAGGGTATCGCCGGACAGCGCGCGCAGCTGCGCCAGGCGCGCCTGGCGATGGCGGTTGCGCGGTGGGGCGAAGGGGTCGAGCACGCGGCCGCCACCCAGGGTGCGCTGGGCGGACTGGTCGCGCAGCACCACCCGGTCGCCATGCACGGCATGCACCGGCGCGTTGAGCAGCAGCTGTGCATGCACATGGCCGCCGGGCGCCAGGCATTCCCCTTCGAGCAGGGCAATGCGCCCGGTGACGTCCTGGGCGCCGAGGTGTACGTGCACCGGCGTCCAGTGCTTGAGCGCACGGGCTTCGCTTGGCAGCAGGACGAATTCGATGTCGATGCGCCGGGTCTCTGCCTGCAGTGCCGGGTGCAGCAACCAGTCGCCGCGGCTGATGTCCTCGAGCGAGAGCCGATCGCCGGCAATGTTCAGGGCAATGCGCTGGCCGGCCCGGGCCTGCTGGGCTTCGCGATTCTGCGCGCGCAGTCCGCGTACGCGCACCGGGCGGCTGCCAGGGCTCAGCACCAGTTCGTCACCAACCTGCACCCGTCCGGCAAAGGCGGTGCCGGTGACCACGACTCCGGCGCCACTGACGCTGAAGGCGCGGTCGATGGCGAGGCGGAAGTAGCCCTCGTCGCTGCGCTGCTGGATCTGGTCGGCTTCCCTCAGAAGAGCGTCACGCAGCGCGTCGATACCTTCCCCGGTGAGGCTGGACACGGGAAAGATCGGCGCATCAGCGAGCGCGCCCGGCGCCAGCAGGTCGCGGATCTCCCGGCGAACGTCCTCGACCCGTGAGGGCTCGACCCGGTCGATCTTGCTCAGCGCCACCAGGGCGCGGCGGATGCCCAGCAGTTCGATGATCGAAAGATGCTCGCGGGTCTGTGGCATCACGCCATCATCGGCGGCGATCACCAGCAGCACGCAGTCGATGCCGCAGGCGCCGGCCAGCATGTTGTGCACCAGGCGCTCGTGGCCGGGCATGTCGATGAAACCGGTGAGTTCGTCTCCATCCAGGGCGGCGTACAGGTAGCCGAGATCGATGGTGATGCCACGCAGCTGCTCTTCGCGGCGACGATCGCCCTCCTGCCCGGTCAGCGCCTTGAGCAGGGTGGTCTTGCCGTGGTCGATATGGCCTGCGGTTCCGATGATCATGACGCCAGCTCCCGCTGCAGGTGGGGCAGTTGCTCCAGCAGTGCCGGTTCGTCGTCCAGCTGGCGCAGGTCGAGCCAGAGTGCGTCCTCGGCGATGCGCCCGAGGACCGGAATCGGCAGGCCGCGCAGCGCTTCTTCCAGTTGGCGCAGGCTGCGACCGCGCAGGCGACGCGCTTGCAGAGGGCGGATGCACAGGGCAACGCTCGGCAGGCGTGCGACAGGCTGCGCGCCGCTGCCGATCATGCCCAGGGCGTCACAGGCGTAGACTTGCCAGCCTTCACCCAGCGCGGTGGCTACCACCGGCGCTATACGCAAGGCCTGTGCGCGGATGTCTGCTCTGGATCGGCTCAGCAGGCGCAGGCTGGTGAGGCGCTCGCCAAGGCTGTCCGGATCACGATATAGATTCAGCACCGCTTCCAGCGCGGCGAGGGTGAGCTTGTCCACGCGCAGGGCGCGTTTGAGTGGGTTCTTCTTGATCCTCCGGATCAGCTCGCGGCTGCCGACGATCAGCCCCGACTGCGGGCCACCGAGCAGCTTGTCGCCGCTGAAGGTGACGACGTCGGCGCCGTCGCGCAGCGCCTCCTGCACGGTGGACTCCCTGGGCAGGCCCCAGCGCGTGAGGTCGACCAGGCTGCCACTGCCGAGGTCTTCCAGCAGCGGCAGGTCGTGCGCATGGGCGATGTGCGCCAGTTCGGCGGTGGCGACGCTGGCGGTAAAGCCCTGCACGCTGTAGTTGCTGGTGTGCACGCGCATCAGCAGGCCCGAGCGCGGATTAATGGCCGCTTCGTAATCCGTGGCGTGGGTGCGGTTGGTGGTGCCCACCTCATGCAGCTTCACACCGGCGCGGGCCATGATGTCGGGGATGCGAAAGGCACCGCCGATCTCGATCAGCTCACCACGGGAAATGATGCCTTCCTTGCGGGCGCCGAGGCTGTTGAGCGCCAGCAGTACCGCGGCGGCGTTGTTGTTGACCACCGTGACGGCCTCGGCGCCGGTCAGCTCGCGAATCAACCCCTCGATCAGGTCATCGCGGTCGCCGCGCTTGCCGGTGGCGAGGTCGAATTCGAGATTGAGCGGGTAACGTGCCGCAAGGGTGATCGCGTCTATCGCTTCATCGGGCAGCAGGGCGCGGCCGAGGTTGGTATGCAGCACCGTGCCGGTCAGGTTGAATACACGCCGCACGCGGCTACGGTGTTGATTGGCGAGCCGTTCGCCCGCGCGGCCTGCAAGCACAGCTTCGGACAGCTCCAGCGCGGCCAGCTGACCGTGGCGAGCAGGCTCGCGCAGTTCCTCCAGCAGGTCACGCAGGGTGGTCAGCAAGGCTTGGCGGCCGTAGCGCTCTTGCAGCGGTTGGCAAGCCGGGTCGCGCAACAGCTTGTCCACGGAAGGAAGGCGGACACTACTCATGGCGGGTGACCCCACTGCTGGGCTGCGTCACACGGCTTGCTGCACCCTACCTCGGCGCCGCCACCGAACCCTGTTGCGATGTTGCCTGACACACAGGACCTCTGGGCTATTGCTGTGGTGAACAGCATAGACGCCTATTCATCCACAGGGTTCAGGCGCTTGCCGAGGAGCTTGCTTCGGTTTGTTGCGGTTGAGGCGCTGCTGGCTCGCCCAAAAACAAACCCCGCCGAAGTGGCGGGGCTGGTATTACGCCGACCCGGGCATGCCTGGGCCTGCTTTACGGTGCAGCAATCAGGCGTTCTGGCGGATACCGGCAACCAGCCATGGCTGGTTCTCGCCCTGGGCTCGCTCCATGCGCCAGCTTTCGCTGAACGGCTCGCCCTGATCGAAACGCGAGTTCTTCGACACGCCGACGAAGGTCAGGGTGGCAACGGTCTTGTCGGCCTGATCGTCCACACCGTCGAGCTGAATCTGCAGGTCATCGATGTAAGTGGACTGGTAGGCATCGCCGATCTCGGCACGCTCGCGCTTGAGGAACTCCAGCAGCTGCGGTGTGACGAACTCGCCGATCTTGTCCATCTCGTTGGCGTCCCAGTGCTGCTGCAGTGACAGGAAATGCTCACGGGCGGCAGAGACGAAGTTCTGCTCGTTGAACCAGGCGGGTGCGTTGATCACTGGTGCGGCAGCTGCACGAGCGGCACTGCTGCCACCGAAGATCGATTGCTGGGCAGGCATCTCACGCTGCATCGGTGCGTTACCGTGACCATGTCCGGCCATGGCAGGCTGCTGCTGACGACGGCGCGCGGCGAGGAAGCGGAACAGCAGGAAGGCGATCAGACCGAAGATCAGGATATCCATGAACTGGATGCCTTCGAAGCCATCACCCATGAACATCGAAGCCAGCAGGCCACCGGCGGCTAGACCGGCCAGGGGGCCGAGCCAGCGCGACGCGCCACTGGCTGCGGCGGGGGTCTGACGGCCAGCCTGGTTGGGCGCTGCCTGAGTCTGTTGGGGTGCCTGGCGAGTCTGATGGCTGGGCGCCGAGCCGAAGCTCTTGCCGCCGCCGAAGCGCTTGGCGTGAACGTCAAGGCTGAAGGTCAGGCTGATACACAGGGCCATGAAAATGCTGAGCACACGTTGCATTTGGTATTCCTGAATGGATGATGATACGGCGCTGATGGTGCATGGCCCGGTGCGGGCACGCCAGTCATAGAGTGTTTCGGGCTTTTGCTCCGCTGCGCTTGCAGGCTCGCCCGCAAGCGCAGCGGACATCTGACTCAACGCCAGTTATACAGCTCTTTCTCGGATATCTCGTGCATCGGCTTGACCTGCGCCTGGAACGCCTTCATCGAGGCCCAGATGCGGCCGTTCAGCTCGCTTTGCGCGGCCAGCTCGCCAAGCACGACGTCGGACTGCTCGCGCATGGCGCTCAGCACCTCATCGGGGAAACGCTTGAGCTGTGCGCCTTGCTGCTTCAACTGCTCGAGGGCCATGGCGTTGTTGTAGACGTAGTCGTCCACCATGTCGCGGCTGGCGGCGAGGGCAGCTTCGGTGAGGATGGCGCGCAGGTCGTCCGGCAGGCTGTCGAGGGCCTTCTGGTTGACCAGCAACTCCAGCACGGCCTGGGGTTCCTGCCAGCCGGGGTAGTAGTAGTACTTGGCGGCCTTGTGCAGGCCAAAGGCAAGGTCGTTGTACGGGCTGACCCAGTCGGTCGCATCGATCGCGCCGGTCTGCAGCGCGGTGAACACTTCGCCGCCGGGCATGTTGACGGTGGTCGCGCCGAGACGGCTGAGCACTTCGCCGCCCAGGCCCGGAGTGCGGATCTTCAGGCCGTTGAGGTCCTGCAGCGAGTTGATCTCCTTGTTGAACCAGCCACCCATCTGCATGCCGGTGTTACCGACCACCATGGGTTTGATGCCATAAGGCGCATAGGCCTCGTCCCAGAACGCCTGACCGCCGCCGCGGGTCAACCAGGCATTCATTTCACTGGTCGACATGCCGAACGGAACCGAGGTGAAGAACTGCGCAGTGGGGACCTTGCCTTTCCAGTAGTAGGCGGCACCGTGTCCCATTTCGGCCGTGCCGCGCGAGACGGCGTCGAAGACCTCAAGTGCCGGCACCAGCTCGCCGGCGGCATAGACCTTGATGGTCAGCCGGCCGTCGCTCATGGCGCTGACCCGGTCAGCCAGACGCTGGGCGGCAGTGCCCAGGCCCGGATAGTTCTTCGGCCAGGCGGTGACCATCTTCCAGTTGAAGGTCTCAGGCGCTTGTGCGGCGGCAGCCTTCGGCTCGGCGGAGGGTTCGACTTTCTTCTCGTCGTTGCAGCCTGCAAGGCTGAGGGAGGCAAGCAGGGCAGCGGCGGCACCAAACAAGTGACGGCGTTTCATGAATGGCTAGTTCCTTTGGAGAATTTTATTAGTATCGGTACGGGTTGACGTTAACGTCATAGCGCTTCCAGTTTGGCATAACTGAGCATCAACCACTTGCTTCCTTCACTCTCGAAATTTACCTGGACCCTTGCCTGAGCACCGGAGCCTTCGAAATTGAGAATGGTGCCCTCACCGAACAGTGAATGGCGGACGCGCTGACCGAGATTGAACGGGGTTTCCGGCACATTGGCGCCGTCAAACAGGGAGCCGCCGCTCATGCCACGGCTATTGAAGCTGCGGCTGACGGTGTTGCTCAGGCGCACTTCGCTGACCAGGGCGGGCGGCAACTCCCGCACGAAGCGCGAAATCTTGTTGTAGGTCTCGCTGCCATACAGCCTGCGGGTTTCAGCGTAGGTCACGATCAGCTGCTGCATGGCGCGGGTGATGCCGACGTAGGCCAGGCGGCGTTCCTCTTCCAGGCGGCCCGGTTCTTCCAGGCTCATCTTGTGCGGGAACAGGCCTTCTTCCATGCCGACGAGAAACACCAGCGGGAATTCCAGGCCCTTGGCGCTGTGCAGGGTCATCAGCTGCACGCTGTCCTCGTGGTCGCCGGCCTGCTGCTCGCCCGCTTCCAGCGAGGCGTGGTCGAGGAAAGCGGCAAGCGGGGTCTGCTCGTCTTCTTCCTCTTCACTGTAGTGATCGAAGGCGCGCGCAGCGGAGACCAGTTCTTCGAGGTTTTCTACCCGTGCCTGGGCCTTCTCGCCCTTCTCGTCGCGGTGATAGGCCAGCAGCCCGGACTGCTCGATCACCAGCTGCGCCATGTTGTGCAGCTGCATGCCTTCGACCTTTAGCGCGAGCGTGTCGATCAACTCGACGAAGCCGTTCAGCGCGCTGGCGGCACGGCCCGACACCACCTTGGTGCCAACGGCCTGGTGCAGCGCGGCCCACATCGAGGTTTCCTGCTGTCGCGCCAGCTGGCGCAGGCACTCGACGGTCTTTTCACCAATTCCGCGCGCCGGCACGTTGATCACCCGTTCCAGCGCCGCGTCGTTGTCCCGCGCCTGGATCAGGCGCAGGTAGGCCATGGCGTTCTTGATCTCGGCGCGTTCGAAGAAGCGCTGGCCGCCGTAGATTCGATAGGGGATGCGTTCACGCAGCAGCGCTTCTTCGAGTACCCGCGACTGGGCGTTGGAGCGATAGAGAATGGCGATCTCGCTGCGGCTCATGCCGTCGCGGATGGCTTTTTCGATGCTCTCGACCACGTAGCGCGCTTCGTCGTGCTCATTGAACGCGGCGTAGAGGCTGATGGGCTCGCCCTCGCAGCCTTCGGTCCACAGTTCCTTGCCCAGGCGGCCCTGGTTGTTGGCAATCAGCGCGTTGGCGGCCTTGAGGATGCAGGCGGTGGAGCGGTAGTTCTGTTCCAGGCGGATGGTTTCGGCGTCCTGGAAGTCTTCGCTGAACTGGTGCAGGTTCTCGACCCGAGCGCCGCGCCAGCCGTAGATCGACTGGTCGTCGTCGCCCACCACCATCAGGCTGTCGCCGCCCTTGGCCAACAGGCGCAGCCAGGCGTACTGGACGGCGTTGGTGTCCTGGAACTCGTCCACCAGGATGTGGCGGAAGCGTCGCTGGTAATGGTCGAGCAGGCCCGGGTTGTCGCGCCACAGGTCCAGCGCGCGCAGCAGCAGCTCGGAGAAGTCGATGACCCCGGCGCGGGCACAGGCTTCTTCGTAGGCCTGGTAAATGCTCAGCATGGTGGCCAGGAACAGGTCGCCGCTGGGCTGGATGTGCTTGGGCCTTAAGCCTTCGTCCTTCTGCCCGTTGATCCACCACTGGGCCTGCCGTGCCGGCCAACGCTGCTCGTCGAGGCCGAGTTCGCGGATCACCCGCTTGACCAGGCGCTGCTGGTCATCGGAATCGAGGATCTGGAAATTCTGCGCCAGCTTGGCTTCCTGCCAGTGCGCGCGCAGCAGGCGATGGGCCAGGCCGTGGAAGGTGCCGACCCACATGCCTTGCGGGTTGACCTTCATCAGCTGCTCGATGCGCTGGCGCATTTCCGCGGCGGCCTTGTTGGTAAAGGTCACTGAAAGGATCGAATGCAATGATGCACGTTCCACCTGGTGCAGCCAGGCGATGCGGTGCACCAGCACCCGCGTCTTGCCCGAGCCGGCACCGGCAAGGACCAATTGACGACCCAGCGGCGCGGCTACAGCCTGGCGCTGGGCATCGTTGAGGGAGTTCAGGAGAAGAGAGAGATCGTCATGCATGGCGCCATTCTAGCCGAAACCCGTCTCGACCCGCGCGTGCAACGGACAGATGTCACCGGTGTTGCGGTCGCATAGAACTAGCCGGAGGCCGGCCCAAGGCGGTAGGGTCAGGGCGAGGCTGCAGGCCCCCGGCATCGTATCGGTCTATACCTTATGTATGCCGTTCTAAGCCTTTAGACGGACGGGCTATGATCTGCTGCTAGCGTCGTGCCATTATCGGGAGGTGCTGCAGTGTCCAATGCTGCTCCAGACGCATATCACAAGAACAAGGCAATGATCGAATCCGCTCAAGTCACCCGACAGGCCTCCAGGGCCGTGGAGGACCACGCTGCCTTCAGCCGCGCTGAGGTCGACCAGCAGGGCGAGCGAACACGCCTGCTCTACCAGGGATCGCGCCTTTCGCTGCTGTTGATGATACTGGCCAGCCTGGTATTTCTCGTCGTGCTCTGGGGCGAGGAGCCGACGCTGGAAGTGCAGCTCTGGTCGGGCCTGAACGCTTTGCTGGCATTGCTGAGGCTGCAGCAGACACGCTCGTTCACCAAGGCCGGCGCCAAGGATCAGCAGCAACCCCACTGGCTTCGATCGTTTCTGCTGGCCAGCGCTGCCAGTGCGGTAACGCTTGGCTATGCCATCGTCGAGCTGGCCGTTGACGGGCCGTTCTTCCAGCAGACCATGCTGCTGGGTGCTCTCGCCTCGGCCATCGTTGCGGGCGGCGTGGCCGCTGGCGTATCGCTGCGGGCCTTTGGTGTCTTTGCCATACCTGCTCTGCTACCTGCAGCGGTGATGCTGCTCGGCAGCGGCGCGCCACGGCTGCAGGGGTGGGGCCTGCTGGCAACCGTCGTGCTGCTTACCCTTGGCATGATTGCCTGGCAGATCAACCGGCTGGTGACAGTCAGCCTCGACCAGCGCTCGCAGAACCTGTTGCTGATCGCCCGTCTGGAGCGCATGCGCAGCGAGGCCAGCCAATTGAACGGCGAGCTCGCCCACGAGATCGAGCAGCGCCGTCACGCCGAAAGCCAGTTGCGCAAAGCCTACGATGGGCTCGAGCAGCGGGTTGTCGAGCGCACTGCCGAGCTGGAAAAGACCGCTGCTGAACTGGGTGAGAGCGAAGCGCGGCTGAGCCTGGCGCTTGAAGCCAGCGAGCTGGGCATGTGGGACTGGGACCTGGTCAGCGACGAGGTCCACCATTCGCGCATGGATGTGATTTTCGGAAAGGCGGGTGGGGCTCAGTTGCGCCTTGCCGAACAGCAACGGCCCGACGTGCATGCAGATGACCTCGCGCGCGTTCGTCACGTCCTGATTGATCATCTCAAGGGCAACACCGAGCGCTATGCCGTGCAATACCGGGCCATGCGGGTTGACGGCGAGTCGGTGTGGATCGAAGACCGCGGCCGGGTCATCGAGCGAGATGCCGAAGGCCGTGCGCAGCGCATGATCGGTACCCGCCGCAACATCCAGGAAAGCCGCCGCCAGGCCGAGCAGCTGCGGCTGGCAGCCACGGTGTTCGAAGCGGCAAGCGAGGGCATGGCAATCATGGACCCCGAGTTTCGCCTGCTGGCGGTGAACGAGGCCTGTTGCGTCCTGTCCGGATTTACCCGCGACGAACTGATCGGGCGGAGTGTCGCCCTGCTGGCGAGCTCCGAGGATAGCCGCCAGCAGTACGCGGCGATCCGCGACAGCCTGGCGCAGCATGGCAGCTGGCAAGGCGAGCTGGTCGAGACGCGCAAGAACGGCGAGGTCTACCCGCAGTGGGCGCAGATGCAGGTGGTGCGGGACATCCAGGGCAACGTCAGCAACGTGGTGGCGTTTGTTTCCGATCTCAGCGTGAGGCGGCAGGTCGAGGAGCGTCTTCGCTATCTCACCCATTTCGACGAACTCACCGGGCTGGCCAACCGCACACTGCTCAAGGAGCGCCTGCATAGTGCCTGCGAGCGATGCCGCAACAGCAATCGCGGTCTGGCAGTGCTCTACATCGATCTGGATCGTTTCAAGGTGCTCAACGAAAGCCTGGGGCACGAAGCGGCTGATCAGCTGCTGCGCGAGCTCTCGCGCCGTCTGTCACAGAGCTTGTCGGACGCCGACACCATTGCGCGCCTGTCCGGTGACGAGTTTGCGGTGGTGCTCGAAGGGTATGGCAGCCTGGCCAGTCTGGCCCACAGTGGCAGCCGCCTGCTGTCGCGCATCAGCAAGCCCATCCAGATCGGTGATCAGGAACTGGTGGTCACCGCGTCCATCGGCGCCAGCCTGCTGCCCGATAACACCCGCGAGGCGAGCGCCTTGCTGTTGCAGGCGAACATGGCCATGCAGCACGCCAAGCATCTGGGTGGCAACACTCTGCAGTTCTTCACCGAGCGTTTGCAGGCATCGAGCCTGGAAAACCTCAAGCTGGAAAACCAGCTGCGCCGTGCGCTCGATGAAGGCCAGCTGGAGGTTTTCTACCAGCCGCGGTTGAACGTGGCGGACGATACCGTGGATGCGGCCGAGGCTCTGGTGCGCTGGCGTCATCCGCAAAAAGGCCTGATCGCGCCGGGCTTCTTTATTCCCTTGGCCGAGGAAACCGGGCTGATCATTCCGCTGGGTGAATTCGTTCTGCGTCAGGCCTGCCGGCAGGCGCGCCAGTGGCAGCTCGATGGGCTGGCAGAGATCCGGGTATCGGTAAACCTTTCGGTCAAGCAACTGCGCCAGGGGAATTTCGTCAGCCTGGTGCGCCAGGTTTTGAAGGAAACCGGGCTGCCTGCCGATCGACTGGAGCTGGAGCTGACCGAGAGCCAGCTGCTGGACGACATCGATAACGCCATCACCATCAGCCGCCAGCTGCGAGAGCTTGGAGTGAAACTGGCCATCGATGACTTCGGTACTGGCTATTCCTCGCTCAGCTACCTCAAGCGCTTCCCGGTGGACTACGTGAAGATCGATCGATCATTCATATCCGAGCTCGATCAGGTTGGCGAAGATTCGGCCATCGTCCGCGCGATCATCGCCATGGTGCACAGCCTGGAATTGCAGGTTGTTGCCGAAGGCGTCGAGACCCAGGCGCAGGCGGATTTCCTCAAGGCCCACGGCTGTGACGAAATGCAGGGATACCTGATCAGCCGACCCGTGCCGGCGGACGAGTTCGTGAGGTTGTTGGGGTAGGGGCGGGCAGTTGGAGGATAAAGCAGTTGGAAGCTAAAGCAGCTGGAAGCTGGAAGCTGGAAGCTAGGACTCATTGGGAGCTTTGCCGGCTCCCCCGGCGGCTTTTTGTAGGACGAATTCATACGGCCAACGATTCGGCGCACCGCAGCGGCATTAGAAATGCAATAAGGCCGAATCTCTCAGGCCCGTGCGATGCGGGGCGCCGTCCGGTCAACCGCGCGTGGTGCTGCCGTCCAGTTCGCGCATGACCAGTGCGTATCTGAGGTCCACGTCTTCTGGCACCGGGAGATAGAGGATGTGGCCGTCGCCGGGGGCGGTGTCGGTGCGTTCGCCGTTCCTCTTCTGTAGATGCTCGAGGGTGAAGTTCAGGTTGCCCTGTGGCGTCATCAGTTCCAGGCGGTCGCCCACGGCGAAGCGGTTCTTGACGACGACCTCGGCCAGCCCGTTGCGCCGTTCGCCGGTCAGTTCGCCAACGAACTGCTGGCGATCGGAGAGGGAGAAGCCGCGTTCGTAGTTCTGGT
This sequence comes from Stutzerimonas sp. C6.4V, assembly GCF_058536345.1. Taxonomy (NCBI): domain Bacteria; kingdom Pseudomonadati; phylum Pseudomonadota; class Gammaproteobacteria; order Pseudomonadales; family Pseudomonadaceae; genus Stutzerimonas; species Stutzerimonas sp. C6.4V. The sequence goes on along the minus strand of NZ_JBZUBM010000002.1, from coordinate 307,031 downwards.
ATTCGTCATGCACGTGGCGACGCAGGAAGCCCTCGGTGTAGCCGCGGTGGGCCAGGGATTCGAGGGTGTCCATCAGTGAGCGGTCGAAGGGCCGGCCCGCCACGGCGTCATCGATGGCCTTGCGGTAGACCTGCGCGGTGCGCGCCACGTAGTAGTGGGACTTGGTGCGGCCCTCGATCTTCAGCGAGTGCACACCCATCTGCACCAGCCGCTCGACATGCTGCACGGCGCGCAGGTCCTTCGAATTCATGATGTAGGTGCCGTGCTCGTCCTCGAAGGCTTCCATCATCTCGCCGGGACGGCTGCTGTCTTCGAGCAGGAACACCTGATCGGTGGGAGCGCCGGCGCCCAGGGTTGGTTGAATCCCATGGCTGACCTGCTGGACCGGGATCGGCTGGTACTGCTGCACGATGTTGCCGAGTTCGTCTTCCTTGCCTTCGTGCGCCTTGTATTCCCAGCGACAGGCGTTGGTACAGGAGCCCTGATTCGGATCACGCCTGTTGATATAGCCCGAGAGCAGGCAGCGGCCGGAATAGGCCATGCACAGCGCGCCGTGGACAAATACTTCCAGCTCCATGCCAGGCACCTTCTCGCGGATTTCGCCGATCTCTTCCAGCGACAGCTCGCGGGAAAGGATGGCGCGGGTGAGGCCCTGCTGGCGCCAGAACTCGACGCTGGCCCAGTTCACTGCGTTGGCCTGCACCGATAGGTGGATGGTCATCTCGGGGAAATGCTGGCGCACCAGCATGATCAGGCCCGGGTCTGACATGATCAGCGCATCCGGTCCCATCGCCACCACCGGCTCCAGATCCCTGATGAAGGTGCGCAGCTTGGCGTTGTGCGGGGCAATGTTGACTACCACGTAGAACTGCTTGCCCTGGGCATGGGCCTCGTCGATGCCGAGCTTGAGGTTGGCGTGGTCGAATTCGTTGTTGCGCACGCGCAGGCTGTAGCGCGGCTGCCCGGCGTAGACGGCATCGGCGCCGTAGGCAAAGGCATAGCGCATGGATTTGAGGGTGCCGGCGGGCGACAGCAATTCGGTGTGGGTCATGGCGGGGTGGCTCTGTATACCAACAAAAAGTGTGCGGATTCTACTGAGTCCTCCGCTGCTTTTCGCCCCGTCCGGTCAAGTCAGCGACGAACTCCTCCGGCGGGTTCAAGTCATTCCTTACAGGGCTTGACGAGAATGCAGCGAATTTCGAGATGAGCCGACCCGCAATCCTACGGAGGCCGTCGTGAGCGCCAATCCCGTCGATGCCAGAGGCAGTCTGACCGCGACCGTTTTTCTCGGGATCGGCCTGATGGCTGCGGTCGACGAGATCGTTTTCCATCAGGTACTCGCCTGGCACCATTTCTTCGACCGCTCCACCCTCGCCATCTCGCTGCTCTCCGATGGGCTGTTGCATTCGGCGGAGTTGCTGATGCTGGCGGCCGGCTTTTACCTGTTCGTGCGGTTGAGTCGTCATCGAGCGGTGTCGCACGGGTATGCCTGGGCCGGGTTGTTGACTGGCGCCGGTGCCTTTCAGTTGTTCGATGGGATCGTCGATCACAAGGTGCTGCGACTGCATCAGGTGCGTTACGTCGACAATCTGTGGCTCTATGACCTGGCCTGGAACGGGGCCGGCCTGCTGTTGCTGGCGGCCGGTTTCTTCGTCTGGCGGCGAGCCGTTGCGGCCGGCAGAGCCCACAGCGGGGCGCGTAGCGGTGAGTCATGATGCGCATCTGCTGACGCTGGCTGGGACCTTTGTCTTTGCCCTGCTGACGCTCAGCCTCTGGTTTGTCTATGCGCTGGGTGTACGGCGGCAACGCCGGCAGCGGAAAATCTGGCGCTGCTGGCGGCTGGTGAGCTTCACTCTGGGCTGTGGACTTGTAGTACTGGCCTTCTCACCGCCCATGGTTGAATGGGGGCATGCGGACCTGCGTGGGCACATGGCGCAGCATCTGTTGCTCGGAATGTTCGCACCCATCGCGCTGATGCTCGGAGCGCCGGGTACTCTGCTGCTGCGCAACGTGCCGGTGAGCGCTGCGCGGCGCATTACCCATGTGGCGGGTAGCATGCCGCTGCGCTGCCTGAGCCATCCCGCTACCGCACTGTTGCTGGATGTCGGTGCGCTATATCTGCTCTATCTGACTCCGCTGTACCAGCTGAGCTTCAGCGAACCCCTGCTGCACCTGTGGTTACACCTGCATTTCGTATTGGCTGGCTACCTGTTCTGCTGGTCGATTGCCGGGCCAGATCCCGCGCCACACAGGCCCGGCCTGCGCGTGCGCTTAGTGGTGCTGTTTGTCGCGGTAGCCGCTCACGCGGTGCTTGGCAAGCTGATGTATGCCTACGGATTTCCCCGCAACGCCGGGCATGGTATCGCGGAGATCGAAGCTGCGGCCCAGATGATGTACTACGGCGGCGACCTGGCCGAGTTGCTGCTGGCGCTGGTGTTTTTCGCGACCTGGTACCGCAGGCGGAAGATGCCGGATGCGGTGGCCGAGAGCGGACAGCAAACCGCCGGGCCTGGCTAGCGCCTGGCCCGGCGGTTCGGTTTGGCGATGAGCCTGGCCTTTATGCCGCAGCGATCACGTCACCGTGATTTTCCGGCTCGATCAAGGCGCGGTGCAGCGCAGCGATCGCATCATCGTAGTCTTCCTCGTTGACGACACACTGCATCTCGACCTGGCGGATCGACTGGTGCACCGCCTGGATGCTGATGCCGGCACCGGCCAGGGCCGCCACGGTCTTGGCGAGGATGCCCTTGACCTTGAGGTCCGAGCCGATCGCCGAGACGATGGCGACGTTGTGCACGGTAACTTCCGCAGCCGGATATTTCTCCTCGATCAGCCGCGCGGCGCGGTTGATCAACTTGCGCGAGCCGGAAGCATAGTAGGTGATGCTGTTGGCGTCCGAATCCTTGTTCACCACGTACAGCTTCAGTTGCTTTAGCAGCTTGCTGATCTCGATGTCGTAGCCGATGTCGCCGAGCATGTCCTGATCGAACACCTCGATACCGAAGACGTCCTTGCGCCCGGCGATGATCTCGACGCAGGGCCGCTCGCTCCTGTAGTCCTGGCTGATGAGGGTACCGGCATGGTCGGGCTCGAAGGCATTCTTGATGCGTAGCTCGATGCCGGCGCGGCGCAGGGTCTTGGCAGCACGCGGGTGGATCGCTTCCATGCCCAGGTTCGACAGCTGATCCGCCACGTCATAGTTGGTGCGACCAATGGTGACGACCTTGTCGGCACCGACGAGATTCGGATCGGCGCTGGAGAGATGGAATTCCTTGTGGATGATTGCCTCGCGCGCCCCGGTCGCAGCGGCGATCTGGGCAAAGGTGATCTCGCTGTAGCCGCGGTCGAAGGTGTTCATCAGGCCTTCGCTGCAGTGGGTATAGCCGGTGGCGACGACCAGCTCGCTGGCGAGGTCCACCTCGGCGAAGCTGTGGCGAACCATCTCCTCGAAGGGCAGCGGTGCATCACGATGCCAGCCGGTCAGGTCGACCATGCGCGCGTTGACGCCGCGATGCTTGAGCGCCAGTACCGAGTTGAAGGCGCTGTGCGCCTCCCCGAGGGAGGCAAGCATCTCGCGGACCTTCATCAGGTGCTCGTCGAGCTGGAAGTGGCCGTAGGCGCACAGGCGCTGCAGGCTGCTCATGCACTCGCGGGCATCATCGATGCGCGAGTTGATGAACTGGTTGGCGGCGCGCAGCTCGAAGTCGGCGAACAGCTCGGCGTTCTTTTCGACCATGCGCGCGCGGACGGTTTCCAGCGCGTCCAGCCAGGCGCCTTCGTTGCGGGCGTCGGCGAAGCGCTGATAGACGCCGGGCTCGCCGGTTTTCTTGTGCTCCAGCAGCAGGTTGGTCATGCCGCTGTAGGCCGATACGACGAAGACGCGCTGATACAGCTCGTCTCCTTCGCGTCCGCCGATAAAGATGTTGTCCAGCAGTTCTTCAAAGCGGCTCATGGATGTGCCGCCGATTTTTTCTACGGTATGCATCGATTCAACGTCCCGTCTTGGGGTGAATTGTCATCCCTGGGCCGCCGTTAGGCCGCCAACAAAGATCAGGCCCGTTGTCTGGGCCTGATTTACATAAGTCAGAGATACTGTTGTGGCCGGATCTGCAGCGGCTCGAAATTCTCGCGCTCGGCAACGAAAGCCGGGCGTGGCGAGAGGCCGCAGAACGGGGCCTGCGCGGCATTATCCACATGGTTGTAGACATAGAACAGATTGCTGCGCGCGCTGGGCGTGATGTTGCTGTTCGAGCCATGCATGGTGTTGCAGTCGAAGAACACCACGCTGCCCGCCGGACCGGTAGCAGTATCGATGCCATAGCGGTCTGCAAGGCGGGTAAGGCTGTCATGATCCGGCACGCCGAGCTCCTGCTTGCGCAAGGACTGCTCGTAATGATTCTCCGGTGTCTGGCCGACGCAGCGGATGTAGTGCCGGTGTGATCCGGGCACCAGCATCAGCGGACCGTTGTGCGGTTCGTTGTCGGTCAGCAGGATCGAGCAGCTCAGGGTGCGCATGCGCGGCAGGCCGTCTTCGACGTGCCAGGTCTCGAAGTCAGAGTGCCAGTAGAACTCCTTGCCGGTAAAACCGGGTTTGAAGTTCATCCGTGACTGATGCACATAGAGGTCACCACCAAGAATGAACCGGGCGATCCCGGCAATCCTTTCATCGGCAGCAATCCGGGCGAACAGCTCGTTGTCCTTGTGGATGGCGAACACCGAGCGGATCGCACCGCTGTCGGGTTCCTTGATGGTCTTGCCGGACTCGGCGACGGCCGGATCCTGGCGCATGCGCTCGAGCTCTTCTCGGAATACCGCGACTTCCTCGGCGCTGAACAGATTGGGGACGACCATGTAACCGTCACGCTCGAACTGTTCGATCAGGTCTGGTGCGATCGGGGCGTCGGCCAGGTCACTGCGGTAGACAACCGGGTCCAGACGCTCCTGCCAGCTGGGTTCGTCGTGCTGGCGCGAAGGGTACAGGTCGGCTTGCGGGGTGCTCATGCATTCCTCCTGATGACTGAGGGGTATTGCCGGCTGCGCTTGGCGGGTCGCACCCGCCTGCTTCCACGCAGCCGTAAGGCGGGTGCAACCCGCCGTTGCGGTGGCGGCGTTACTCGACGGCTTCCGCCTCGAGTGGATAGACACCGCTTTCGTCGTGTACTTCCTTGCCGTTGAGCGGCGGGTTGAAGACGCAGGCCATCTTCATATCCTCGGTGCCGCCGCGCAGCAGATGCTCGTCGTGCTTGTCGAGGATATAGAGCGTGCCGGCTTCGATCTTGTAGATCTTGCCGTCTGCGATGGTCTCGATCTCACCGTTGCCGCTCATGCAGTACACCGACTCCAGATGGTTCTGGTAGTGGATGTGCGTCTCGGTGTTGGCGTAGATGGTAGTGATGTGGAACGAGAAGCCCATCTTGTCGTCCTTGAGCAGCATCCGGGTGCTGTCCCAGGTATCGGTCTTGATCTTGCGGTTGGACTGCTCGCATTCAGCCAGGGTACGTACGATCATCTGATTCTCCTTAAGAGGCCTGGGTGGCGGCCTGATCGGACATCACGGCGGCGAACGCCTTGTCCAGAATGCTCATGGCCTTGTCGATCTGCTCTTCGCTGATGATCAGCGGGCAGAGACACTTGACCACTTCGCTATGGGCGCCGCTGGTTTCGACGACCAGGCCGTTGTCGAATGCATGGCGGCAGATGGCGGCGGCGGTGTCGCCGTCCGGGCAGCTGATGCCGATCATCATGCCGCGGCCTTTGACGAACAGCGAATCCGGGCCATAGCGGCGGACGATCTTGTTCATGCCGTCGGCAATGCGCTTGCCCTTGGCCATGACGCTGTTGGCGAACTCGTCGTCCTTCCAGAAGTGCTCGATGGCAGCGGCAGCCGTGACGAACGCATGGTTGTTGCCGCGGAAGGTGCCGTTGTGCTCGCCCGGCTTCCACTGGTCCAGCTCCTTGCGCAGCAGCACCATGGCAAACGGCAGGCCGTAGCCCGACAGCGATTTGGACAGGGTGATCATGTCCGGCTTGATGCCCATCTCTTCGAAGCTGAAGAAGGTGCCGGTGCGGCCGCAACCGGCCTGGATGTCGTCGATGATCAGCAGCATCTCGTGCTTGCGGCAGAGCTTCTCGAGCTTGCGAACCCACTCGGCGGATGCGGCGTTCAGACCACCTTCACCCTGGACCACTTCGACAATCACTGCAGCCGGCTTGTCGATGCCGCTGGATGGGTCGGTCAACAGCTTGTCCATCATCGCGATGGTGTTGACCTTGTCGCCGAAATAATTGGCGTAGGGCATGCGGCTGACGTCGGTCAGCGGGACGCCGGCAGCGCCACGGTGGTGCTTGTTACCGGTTGCAGCGAGTGCGCCGATGCTGCAGCCGTGGAAGCCGTTGGTGAAGCTGATGATGTTGTTGCGGCCAGTCACCTTGCGCGCCAGCTTCAGCGCGGCCTCGACCGCGTTGGTGCCGGTCGGGCCGGTGAACTGCATCACGTAGTCCATGTTGCGCGGCTTGAGGATCAGCCGGTCGAAGGTGGAGAGAAAGGTCTCCTTCGCTTCGGAATACATGTCCAGGCCATGGGTGATTCCGTCGGCGGCGATGTAATCGAGCAGCGCCTGCTTGAGCACGGGATGGTTGTGGCCGTAGTTCAGCGTACCGGCACCGGCCAGGAAGTCGATGTAGGACTTGCCTTCGCGGGTGACAAGTTCAGCGCCACGGGCCTGCTTGAAGACCACTGGGAAGGAGCGGCAGTAGCTGCGAACGCCAGATTCGTGCAGTTCGAAAGTTTTCATGCGTTTTCCTCTAGTTCTTCTTCTGAATGGGGTGCGGCGAACGGGCCGGCGCGGTAGAGCACTTCGTCTTCGTGCTTGCCGGCGAAATGTTCGGCGCGGGAGAACAGGGTGCGGGTGCTGTAGTCGACGCCAAGCTTGGCGAAGGCCTTCTTGAACAGCGCCTGGGACGCACCGTTGTCCGGCGAGATGGTGGTTTCCAGATTGCTGACGCCCTGTTCCCTGGCGACCCGTGCGATCAGGGCCATCAGCATGCGCAGAGCCAGACCCTGACCGCGCATCGACGAGTCGACCGCGACCTGCCAGACGAACAGCGTGTCCGGGCGGGCGGGTGGGCAATAACCGGAAATGAAGCCGACCAATTGACCGTCTGCGTTGACCGCAGCAATGGAGGTGTCGGCGAAATCGGAGCATTGCAGGAGGTTGCAGTACGCCGAATTGGTGTCCAGAGGTTGGCAGCGCGCTACCAGCTCATGGAGGGGATAACCGTCGCCGTCGGTTGGGCGACGGAGCGTTACGGTAGGAACACTCAAAACAAGACCTTTGGGTTGCTGATTGAAATCCTTTTCTAGAATAAACACATCAAAAAATTAATCTCAACCCAAGTCGCCGATCATGGCCGGTGATTCGCCGCTGATATCTCCGAAGTTCGCCGTTTATCGCGAAAGTTGAACTATCACGAAATACCCCGTCATCGCTCCTGATCTGGCGGGTATATAGAGCTGGATATACACGCCGGTTCGAGCGTAGATGTATGGGATATCGAGCGACCGGATTGCGACGCGATCACAGACTGTGTCGGTGACGGCAGGGCCTGTCTGCAAGCCTTGCCAGACGGGGCTTTGGCGATTTTTTGGCGAGGCCATTTCAGCTGTTGATAACCTGCGAGTTGGCGTAGGCACAACTGACAGAAGTTGGCGATGAATCAGGCCGTCATCGATGGATGATAACTAGCGAGTTCCATCGCCAACTTCTCGCAGCGATATCAGCGACCAACGTGGCGAAGATGGCGACTCAATCCATATTGATTAATTTTTTTTGTCAGCAGCACGATCAGGCGATGCTGGAAAGTTCACCCGCTAGTTGCCAGGCGCCCGGCGGGTTAGTTGCTGCAAGTTGTATCGAGCCGCTCTAGTTCGGGGCTGGAAGCGATCTTGCGAGACTGGCAAATGGTTGCGTCGACTGGCTCAGCGCCACCATTGCCGACCCTGGTGCTCAATGAGTTGGTGTGCTTGCTCAGGGCCATCGGTTCCGGCTGGATAAGGCCTGGGTTTCCGGTAATGACTCTGCCAGCCGCGCAGGATCGGGTCGACCCAGTTCCAGGCCGCTTCTACCTCGTCGCGGCGCATGAACAGCGTCGAGTCGCCTTCGATTACGTCCAGCAACAGCCGCTCGTAGGCCTCCCAGCGGCGGGTGCTGCTGAACGCCTTGGCCAGGTTCAGATCCAGCTCGACGGGTTCCAGCTGCATGCCCTTGCCCGGTGCCTTGGCCATGAGCTGCAGGCTGATGCTCTCCTCGGGCTGCAGGCGAATCACCAGGCGATTGACCTCACCTTTGGTAAACAGCATGTGCGGCACCTGCTTGAAGGTGATGATGATTTCCGAACGCTTCCGCGCCATGCGTTTGCCGGTGCGGAGGTAGAAGGGCACGCCAGCCCAGCGCCAGTTGTCGATCTCGGCTTTGACTGCGACGAAGGTCTCGGTGTCGCTGTCGTTATCGACGTCCGTTTCGAAGTAGTAGGCCTGCACATCCTGGCCACCGATCTGCCCTGCGACGTACTGGCCGCGAACCGTCTTGTCCAGGACATCGTTGCCGGTGATGGGTTTGAGTGCTTCGAGAATCTTGACCTTCTCGCCGCGTATGGACTTGGCATCGAAACGCACCGGCGCTTCCATCGCCACCAGGCACAGCAGCTGTAGCAGGTGGTTCTGCAGCATGTCGCGCATGGCGCCGGCGTGGTCGTAGTAACTGCCGCGTTCTTCGACGCCCAGCGTTTCGGCCACGGTGATCTGCACGTGATCTATCTGGCCGGCGCGCCAGATGGGTTCGAACAGAGCGTTGGCAAAGCGCAGCGCCATGAGGTTCTGCACGGTTTCCTTGCCCAGGTAGTGATCGATCCGGTAGATGCGCGATTCAGGGAATACCGTGCCGATCGCCTCGTTGATATCGAGCGCCGAATCCAGCGAATGGCCGATGGGCTTTTCCAGCACGATGCGAGCGTCTTCGCCAGCGAGCCCTGCGCTTTCGAGGTTGGACGCGATGGGTTCGAACAGGCTGGGCGCGGTGGCCAGGTAATACACCCGTACCCGGCCGTCGGCCTGGCCAAGATGATGCGCCAGGCGGACGAATTCACCGCGCTGGGAGGCGTCCATGGCGAAATAATCGAGTCGCTGGCTGAACGCCTGCCAGACCATGGGCTCGAAATCGGTGCGCGCCACGGCGGCACGCGTATGACGTTCGGCAAGGGCCAGGTAGGCATTGCGATCGATGTCCTGGCGAGCGATCGCGAGGATACGGACATCATCGTGTAGCCGTTTTTCACGGTGCAGGTGATAGAGCGCAGGGATGAGTTTGTGTAGCGCCAGATCGCCGGTACCGCCGAATACCAGCATGTCGCAGGAAATGGACACAGCGTCACTCCTTGGAAATGGACAGACTCGATAGGTGGGCGATACTGCGAGGCTTGTAGTATAACTACAAGCCCACTACAACCCAGCCGGCTTGACGGATGCGAGCGCACCCGCTGCGTTCGACCATTCTTGCCAGGTTTTGATCATAGCGAGTCCGTCACGTGAACCTGCTGCAACACATCGCCCAGTCGAGAAGTTCGTTACGCAAGTCGGAGCTCAAGGTGGCCGACCATGTGCTTCTTGATCCAGCTGCCGTGATGCACAGTTCGATGGCCGACCTGGCTCATGTGGTGGGGGTCAGCGAGCCGACCATAGTGCGCTTCTGCCGTGCCATTGGCTGCCTGGGTTTCCAGGATCTGAAACTGAAGCTGGCACAGAGTCTCGCCGCCGGGGCCAGCTTCGGCCAGTTCGCCATCAGCGAGAACGATTCGGTCACCGATTTCGCGCTGAAAATCTTCGACACGACGCTGCATACCCTGATGGAAGTGCGTGAGCGCCTGGATTCCGATGCGCTGGAGCGTGCCGTCGCCGCCATGGCAGTGGCCGAGCGCGTGGAATTCTATGGCTTCGGTGCCTCCGGCGCGGTGGCCACCGATGCGCAGCACAAGTTCTTCCGTCTGCTGCTCAGCGCTGCGGCCTATTCCGATCCGCACATGCAGGCGATGTCGGCTGTCACGCTGAAGCCCACCGACGTGGCGATCTGCATCTCGCAGTCCGGCCGATCCAAGGATCTGTTGATCACCGCCAATGTGGTTCGCGAATCAGGCGCCACGCTGATCACGCTGTGCCCAAGCCAGACCCCGCTGGCGGAGCTCGCCACCATCAACCTGGCCATCGACGTGCAGGAAGACACCGAGATCTACACGCCGCTGACCTCGCGTATCGCTCACCTCGTCGTCATCGACGTACTGGCCATGGGCGTGGCCATGGCGCGCGGACCGAGCCTGGTCAACCATCTCAAGAGCGTAAAGCGCAGCCTCCGCAGCCTGCGCCTGTCGCCCAAGTCAGTGAAGACACATGACGACTGACCGTTGCCTGATGACCATTGGAGCGGCTTTCATCGCTCGGTCATCTCTCTGACCTCATAGCGTCACCCAGGGCTCTGATGCTGGGCTCTCCCGACACCCGTTCCGGAGACCGCGCATGTCCCAGCCCCGCGAAACCTACGTCAATCTCGATGCCCGCGCCCGCCGCAAGCAGCAGGACGAGCGCCGCATGCGTTTCCGCCGCGCCATCGAAAGCTACGACGAGCAGCGTCAGTTGCATGCTCAGCTTATGGAGTTTCCCGACCTGATGATGGTTAGCCCGTTGCTCGAGGGTTTGCCGGTGCGCCGTCAAAGCGCGCAGCCAGCGCAATGATCTGAGCGCGTTCTTCGCGAATGAAGGTGAAGAACGCCTGGGCCACCGGGCTCAGCCGCTTGCCTCGCGGATGCACCACGCACCAGCTGCGATATAGCGGCAGCTCCTGAACCGGCAGCTCCCGCAGCAAGCCGTGAGCCAGCTCCAGGTGCACGGCATGGCGTGGCATCAGGGCCACGCCGAGCCCTGCTATGACGCTTTCACGCAGTGCGTCCAGTGAGGCCACCTGGATCGTCTGGGCGAAATGAGCACGCTTCTGGCGCAGATAGTCTTCGCCCGCCTTGCGCGTACCCGAGCCGGGTTCCCGAACCAGCATTGGGTAGGCCGTCAGGTCCTGCAAGGTCAGGGCGGCTGCCTTGCTCAGGGGATGGTCAGCCGGTGCGACCGCCACTATCGGGTTGTTCAGGAAAGGCATGAACTCCAGGTCCATGTCGGTCGGCACCTGCGAAATGATCAGCAGGTCGTCGCGGCTGATCGACAGGCGCTTGACCGCCTGCGCATGGTTGACCACGACCAGCTCCAGGTTGACCTCGGGATGCTTGCGTTTGAAGGCCGCGAACAGGTGCGGTGTGATGTATTTGGCGCTCGACTCGACAGCCAGATTCAGCTGACCCTGTAGCGAGCCCTGCATGTCGGACAGTTGCATGTCCAGGCTGTCGAGGCGTCCAAAGATGTCGGTGCTGGCACGCTGCAGCGCTTCGGCCGCAGGGGTCAGGTAGAGTTTCTTGCCCAGATACTCGAACAGCGGCTGGCCGATCAGCTCCTCCAGCTGCCGGATCTGCAGGCTCACTGCTGGCTGGGTCAGCGCCATTTCCTCTGCCGCACGGCTGTAGGATCGGCTTTCACATACGGCCCGGAACACCTGCAACTGGCGCAGGGTAATCCGCATCATGCTTTTTCGCATTGCTTCTGCCGCTCTTGGCTGTATCCGCTGTTTATGGGTTCCCGCCAACATCTTGGAGCTATGACAGACGCTGGCCAGCGCATATCTATAAGTAATCCCTTATCCAAGATCAAATAATTATTCATTTTCAGTAATCATGCCGGCAGGCGTAGGGTTTACCGGCCTGCACAGTGTGCTGGCGTTACATGGCCCCTCCAGGCGGCCTTCTGCTCATCGACCGAGGGAATGAAGCGTGATCAAGAAGCTGCTGATCGCCAACCGCGGTGAAATCGCCGTCCGCATCGTGCGGGCCTGTGCCGAAATGGGCGTACGCTCGGTGGCGGTGTTTGCCGAGCCCGACCGCCATGCGTTGCACGTCAAGCGTGCCGACGAGGCCCATTTCATTGGCGACGACCCACTGGCCGGTTACCTGAACCCGCGCAAGCTGGTGAACCTGGCCGTGGAGACCGGCTGTGATGCCTTGCATCCCGGCTATGGTTTCCTCTCCGAGAACGCCGAGCTGGCGGAAATCTGCGCCGAGCGCGGCATTCGTTTCGTTGGCCCCAGCGCGGAAGTCATCCGTCGTATGGGCGACAAGACCGAGGCGCGGCGCAGCATGATCAAGGCCGGCGTACCGGTCACGCCGGGGACCGAAGGCAACGTGGCCGATGTCGAGGAAGCCTTGTCCGAGGCCGAGCGCATCGGTTACCCGGTGATGCTCAAGGCGACGTCCGGCGGTGGCGGCCGTGGTATTCGCCGCTGCAACTCGCGTGATGAACTGGCTCAGGCCTATCCGCGGGTCATCTCCGAGGCAACCAAGGCGTTCGGCTCGGCCGATGTGTTCCTCGAGAAGTGCATCGTCGAGCCCAAGCACATCGAGGCACAGATCCTCGCCGACTCGTTCGGCAACACCGTTCACCTGTTCGAGCGCGACTGCTCGATCCAGCGCCGTAACCAGAAGCTCATCGAGATCGCCCCGAGCCCTCAGCTGACCCCGGAACAGCGCGCCTATATAGGCGACCTGGCGGTACGTGCGGCCAAGGCGGTGGGCTACGAGAACGCCGGCACCGTGGAGTTCCTGCTCGCCGAGGGTGAGGTGTACTTCATGGAAATGAACACCCGCGTGCAGGTGGAGCACACCATCACCGAGGAAATCACCGGCATCGACATCGTCCGCGAGCAGATCCGCATTGCCTCTGGCTTGCCGCTCTCGGTCAAGCAGGAAGATATCCAGTATCGCGGCTTTGCCTTGCAGTTCCGCATCAACGCCGAAGAGCCGCGCAACAACTTCCTGCCCTGCTTCGGCAAGATCACCCGCTACTACGCCCCCGGCGGCCCCGGCGTGCGCACCGATACGGCTATCTATACCGGCTACACCATTCCGCCGTACTACGACTCCATGTGCCTGAAGCTGATCGTCTGGGCGCTGACCTGGGAAGAGGCGCTGGCCCGCGGTTCGCGTGCGCTGGACGACATGCGCGTGCAGGGCGTGAAAACCACCGCCACCTATTACCAGCAGATTCTCGCCAATCCGGATTTCCGCAGCGGGCAGTTCAATACCAGCTTCGTCGACAACCACCCGGAATTGCTGAACTACTCGATCAAACGCAAGCCGGGCGAGCTGGCCCTGGCCATCGCCGCGGCCATCGCGGCTCATGCGGGACTTTAAAGACAAGCCGCTCGAGGCTGGAAAGCTAGAGGCTGAACGACGGTCTCGCTTCTCGTCCAGCCTTCAGCCTCTAGCCTCCAGCGAGGAGAAAAAAACATGAACACAAAGAAAATCACGGTAACCGACACCATCCTGCGTGACGCCCATCAGTCGCTGCTGGCCACCCGCATGCGCACCGAGGATATGCTGCCGATCTGCGAGAAGCTCGACCGCGTCGGCTATTGGTCCCTCGAGGTCTGGGGCGGCGCGACCTTCGACGCCTGCGTGCGCTTCCTCAAGGAAGACCCCTGGGAGCGCCTGCGTCAACTCAAGGCCGCGCTGCCCAACACCCGCCTGCAGATGCTGTTGCGTGGGCAGAACCTGCTGGGCTATCGCCATTACGCCGACGATGTGGTCGAGGCCTTCTGCGCCAAGGCGGCGGAGAACGGCATCGACGTGTTTCGCATCTTCGATGCAATGAATGACGTCCGGAACCTGGAGACCGCCATCCGCGCGGTCAAGAAGACCGGCAAGCACGCCCAGGGCACCATCGCCTACACCACCAGCCCGGTGCACACCGTGGAGTTGTTCGTCGAGCAGGGGCGGGCGATGCGCGACATGGGCGTCGATTCCATCGCCATCAAGGACATGGCCGGTCTGCTGACCCCGTTCGCCACAGGCGATCTGGTGCGCGCATTGAAGGCCGAGATCGATCTGCCGGTGTTCATTCATTCCCACGACACCGCCGGCGTCGCAAGCATGTGCCAGCTCAAGGCCATCGAGAACGGCGCCGATCACATCGATACCGCCATTTCCTCAATGGCCTGGGGCACCAGTCATCCGGGCACCGAATCCATGGTCGCCGCCCTGCGCGGCACGCCCTATGACACCGGGCTCGATCTGGAGCTGATCCAGGAAATCGGCCTGTACTTCTATGCGGTGCGCAAGAAGTATCACCAGTTCGAGAGCGACTTCACCGGCGTCGACACCCGCGTGCAGGTCAATCAGGTGCCGGGCGGGATGATTTCCAACCTCGCCAACCAGCTCAAGGAGCAGGGCGCGCTCAATCGCATGGACGAGGTGCTGGCCGAGATCCCTCGTGTGCGCAAGGACCTGGGCTACCCGCCGCTGGTCACGCCGACTTCGCAGATCGTCGGTACCCAGGCGTTTTTCAACGTGCTCGCCGGCGAGCGCTACAAGACCATCACAAACGAGGTGAAGCTCTACCTGCAGGGCGGGTACGGCAAGGCGCCGGGCACCATAGACGCCAAGCTGCAGCGTCAGGCCATCGGCGGCGAAGAAATCATCGAGGTGCGTCCGGCCGATCTGATCAAGCCCGAGCTGGACAAGCTGCGCAGGGAAATCGGTGCGCTGGCCAAGTCCGAAGAGGATGTGCTGACCTACGCCATGTTCCCGGAAATTGGTCGCAAATTTCTCGAGGAACGCGAGGCCGGTACGTTGGTGCCTGAAACATTGCTGCCGATCCCCGACGGCAGCGCCGCGACCGCGGCGGGCGGGGAGGGCGTGCCGACCGAGTTCGTCATCGATGTGCACGGCGAGACCTACCGCGTCGACATCACCGGCGTCGGAGTCAAGGGCGAGGGCAAGCGGCACTTCTTCCTCTCCATCGACGGCATGCCCGAAGAGGTGGTGTTCGAGCCGCTGAACAATTTCGTCGGCGGCAGCGGAGGCGGCCAGCGCAAACAGGTAAGCGGGCCGGGCGACGTCAGCACCAGCATGCCGGGCAACGTGGTCGAAGTGCTGGTCAAGGAAGGCGATGTGGTCAAGGCCGGGCAGCCGGTATTGATCAGCGAGGCGATGAAAATGGAGACCGAGATCCAGGCGCCGATTGCCGGCACGGTAAAGGCCGTTCATGTTGGCAAGGGTGACCGCGTGACGCCGGGCGACGTCCTGATTGAAATCGGGACCTGAGCAGACGCCCCTCGAGGGAGCCGCAAGGCTCCCTTTTTTTGCCCGCGCCATGCGGATTGATGATTGACGATTCGGGAGATATCGATGGGGCTTGACCCAGTAGTGCTGTTCTTCCTGTTCGGCCTGTTTGCCGGGCTGGTTAAAAGCGAGCTCAAGCTGCCGCCTGCACTCTATGACACGCTGTCCATCCTGCTGTTGCTGGCCATAGGGCTGCACGGTGGTGTCGAGCTTGCAGAGCAGGCCAGTGCGGCGCTGCTCGGCCAGTCGGCACTGGTGCTTCTGCTGGGTTGTACGTTGCCGCTGCTGGCCTTTCCGCTGCTGCGTATGCTCGGGTTCTCGCGGATCGATTCGGCCAGCGTCGCGGCGCACTATGGGTCGGTGAGCGCCGGCACCTTTGCCGTCGTGGTGGCTTTTCTGCTTGCCAACAAGATCGCCTTTGAAAGCTATATGCCCTTGTTCGTGGCGATCCTGGAAATCCCTGCCATCCTTGTCGGTATCATCCTGGCCAAGGGCATCACCCGCGACACGCACTGGCGGGAGCTGGGCCGCGAGATCTTCCTGGGCAAGAGCATCATGCTGCTGCTGGGCGGGCTGATTATCGGGGCGATTGCCGGCAAAGAAGGCATCAAACCGCTCGAGCCCTTCTATACCAGCATGTTCAAGCCGGTGCTCGCGCTGTTCCTGCTGGAGATGGGGCTGATCGCGTCCGGCCAGCTGGGCTCGCTGCGCCGCTATGGGCTGCGTCTGGCGGTGTTCGGCCTGGGCATGCCCTTGATCGGTGCGTTGATTGGTGCGGTGCTGGCGCGGCTGATGGGCCTGTCGCTTGGCGGTACGGCAATGCTCGCGACTCTGGCAGCCAGTGCCTCCTACATCGCGGTGCCCGCGGCAATGCGCCTGGCGCTACCTGAGGCCAACCCTTCGCTGTCGTTGACGGCGTCCCTGGGAATCACCTTTCCCTTCAATATCCTGGTCGGCATCCCGCTGTATCTGGCGCTGGCCGAAACCCTGATCGCCTGGGGGCTATAGACATGACCATCGCGACCCGAACCCTGCTCACCGTGATCTGCGAAGCAGCGCTGGAAAAGAAGCTGGTAGCCGATCTCGACCACCTTGGCGCCCCCGGCTGGACACTCTCGGAGGCGCGCGGACGTGGCAGCCGGGGCGTGCGCAGCGCCGGTTGGGACACGGATGGCAATATCCGCCTGGAGATCATCTGCAACCGTGAACTGGCCGAGCGCATCGCCGAGCACCTGCAGATGCACTACTACGACAACTTCGCCATGGTCTGCTACCTCGCCGACGTGCAGGTGCTGCGGCCGGGCAAGTTCTGAGGTCTAGCCTGAGGAGGGGGCCGGCGCTCCAGGGTCAGCGTCTGGTCACCGATTCGCTGATGGCATGGCGGCGCCGAAACTGAGGCAGTGGCGCCATCGGTCGTGGTATCGAACAGGCGACGCGCAGCGTCGAATTCATTCAACCATCAGGAACACCTGTCATGAGTCTCGAAGACAAGACGAGCGAAACAGCGCAGGAGGCCCTCGACAATCTGATTGCCGGGGTCGTGCAGTTTCGCGAAGAGGTCTACCCACAGCAGCGAGAGCTGTTCAACAAGCTGGCCCACGAGCAGACACCCCGCGCCATGTTCATCACCTGCGCGGACTCGCGCATCCTGCCGGAACTGATCACCCAGAGTTCACCAGGCGACCTGTTCGTCACGCGTAACGTCGGTAATATCGTGCCGCCTTACGGGATCATGAACGGCGGTGTGTCAACGGCCATCGAGTTCGCGGTGATGGCGCTCGGCGTGCATCACATCATCGTCTGTGGCCATTCCGATTGTGGCGCGATGAAAGCGGTGCTGAACCCGGCCAGTCTGAGCGGGATGCCAACCGTGAGAAGTTGGCTGCGCCATGCCGAGGTGGCCCGCACCGTTGTCGAGGAAAACTGCGGCTGCGCCGACCACAACACGTTGGGCGTGCTGACCGAGGAAAACGTGCTGGCGCAGCTCGATCACTTGCGCACGCATCCGTCTGTTGCGGCGCGGCTGGCCAGCGGTCAATTGTTCATTCACGGTTGGGTATACAACATCGGCACCAGCGAGATCCGCGCCTACGATGCGGCGAAAGGCGAGTTCCGCCTGATAGGCGAGGGTCCGTTGCCGATGGCGACGCCGAAGTCTCGCTACGTGTAAGCGGATACCGGATGGGGTTGCGAAGCTGTCGCCGCTTCGGTACACCTCGTCCGGCTGAAGAAGTCGCTCGCGTTTACTGGTGCAGCACGAACTGCCCGGTGAAGCGCACGGCGTCGCGACCATCGGCTGCGAGGATGCGACTGTGCAGGGTCAGGCGCGAACGGCCGCGTCGACGGTAGATTGTCTCGAATCGATCCCAGGCGTTGTCGTCAGGTGCCGAGCAGATCGCGGTCGCGTCATCCACCACCGGTAGTGGATAGTCGATCTGGCCTTCCTGGATAACGATGTGACCGTCCTCGATCCCCGCCTCGCGCAGGCGCAGGTGCAGCCATCCCCATCCCGCCAGCACCGAGGCGCAGTACAGGCTGCCACCAAACATGCTGCTCTTGTGGTTGATGTTTGCTTGTAGCGGGACCTTCAGGCGCAGCTCATGGTTTTCCCAATGCTCGACCCGCAGGCCCATGGCCCGGGTCAGTGGGATGTCGTGGTGCAGGATGGCTTCGAGGTAGCGGCTATCGCGGCTCATGCCGGGTGGATTCCTAAAACGTTTGCGGATACAGGCAGACGTCAAGCATGACTGCTGAGTCACGATATTGCCAGTTTCAGACGCGCTTTTCAGCCGTCTGCGCAGGCGATTCGGGGAAGGCAGCTTGCCTCAGCGGACCGCGACCTTTTGCCGGTAGGCGCAGTGGCCCGGCCTCGGGCCGACATGCGGATGGTTGCGGCAGGTATCCGGCCGCTTGGCATAAACGGTGCACAAGCGGGTCTTGCGATCGAGGTACAGGCAGTCGCCGTTGGCCAGGCGCGTCAGGGTGAAAATTCCATGTTTCTGGTTGAAGTGCTCGACGATGCCGGCTTTGCTCAGGCGCCTGGCGATGTTTCTCGGCGGCTCGTCACGCTCGAAGGCGTCGACTAACTCAAGGCGAATCAGATCATCGATACGCACCTCGACCGGCAGCGTGCAACAGGTCGCCTGGCAATCTCGGCATAGGCCGTTGCTGTAGCGCGCCCAGGTTTCCAGGCGGTCGGGGTCGGCTGAAGCGATTATTCGAGTCTTCACGGGGCGGTATCGGTAATGGCGGCGCGCGATCATAACGATCCGGGGTGGAATTTCCAGCAGATCCGACGAGTCGAACGCCGGACAGGCGGTCACGCAAAACCAGTCGAAACCTGTAAACCTGTCCACATTGCCGTTTGCCAGGTGGCCCGGCGCCGCCATGAACCCCCTCAAATCCTCTTCTCTCAGCTCCACGAGGTCTGTCCATGACGCAAGAAACGACTGTTCCCAATGCCGACGAGGTCGCGGCTTTTCGTGAAAACGTAATCAGCAAGCTGACCTATTCGATCGGCAAGGATCCTGAGCACGCCTCCGATCACGACTGGTTCGAGGCGGTGGCGCTGGCTACCCGTGACCGCATGATCGACCAGTGGATGGACCGTACCCGGCAGGGTTACCGCGAAGGCAAGAAGCGGGTCTACTACCTCTCGCTCGAGTTTCTGATTGGCCGTTTGCTCACCGACAGCCTGAGCAACCTGGGCTTGCTCGATGTGGCGCGCGAGGCGCTGGCAGGTGTCGATGTCGATTTCGAGCGCATCCGTGTACTCGAACCGGACGCAGCGCTGGGCAACGGTGGCCTCGGGCGTCTCGCGGCCTGCTTCATGGAAAGCATGGCGACCCTTGGTGTTGCCGCCCATGGTTACGGTATCCGCTACGACCACGGGCTGTTCCGCCAGGCAATCGTCGATGGCTGGCAACACGAGCAGACTGAAACCTGGCTGAATTTCGGCAACCCGTGGGAATTCGAGCGTCCCGAGGTCAGCTACCTGATCGGCTTTGGCGGCAGCGTGTCGGCAATGCCGTCCGATGGTACCGGGCAGGATCAGCCCAAGCATTTCTGGCACTGGGCCGAAGGGGTCCGTGCGATTGCCTACGACACGCCGGTGGTTGGATGGCGCGGTGCGAGCGTCAATACCTTGCGCCTGTGGCGTGCCCGTGCCGAAGCAGACTTCCATCTGGAACGTTTCAACGCCGGTGACCACATCGGTGCGGTCGCCGAGGAGGCGAGGGCAGAGAGTATCTCGCGGGTCCTGTATCCGGCCGATAGCACCGAAGCGGGGCAGGAACTGCGCCTGCGCCAGGAATATTTCTTTGTCGCCGCATCGTTGCAGGATTTGCTGCGCCGCCATCTCGATCAGCGCGGCACCTTGATGAACCTGCCCGAGTTCGCGGCGATCCAGCTCAACGACACGCACCCGGCGATTGCCGTCGCGGAGCTGATGCGCTTGCTGGTGGATGTGCATGATGTGCCCTGGCGCAAGGCCTGGGAGCTGACGGTCGGCACCCTGTCCTACACCAACCACACGCTGCTGCCCGAAGCGCTGGAAACCTGGCCCGTGGGGCTGATGGAGCGCCTGCTGCCGCGCCACATGCAGATCATCTACCTGATCAACGCGCAGCACCTCGATGCGCTGCGTGAGCGCGGTGTCCACGATCTGGATCTGCTGCGCTCGGTTTCGCTGATCGAAGAGGGGCATGGGCGCCGCGTGCGCATGGGCAACCTGGCGTTCCTGGGGTCGCATTGCGTCAACGGCGTGTCGGCACTACACACCGGGCTGATGCGCGAGACGGTGTTTACCGATCTGCATTCCCTGTATCCCAAGCGCATCAGCAACAAGACCAACGGCATCACCTTCCGCCGCTGGCTGTATCAGGCCAACCCGCAGCTGACCCGCCTGTTGGTGGACAACGTCGGCGAGGAGTTGCTGGACGCACCTGAAACCTTGCTGCGCCAGCTGGAGCCCTACGCCGAGCAGCCGGACTTTCGCGCTCACTTCGCCTCGCAGCGACTGGCCAACAAACAATTGCTGGCGCGCATGATTCAGGATCGGCTCGGCATAACCGTCGACCCGAATGCGCTGTTCGATGTGCACGTCAAGCGCATCCATGAATACAAACGCCAGCTGCTCAATTTGCTGCACACCGTAGCGCTGTACCAGGCGATTCGTTCCGATCCGGGCGGCAACTGGGTACCGCGGGTCAAGATCTTTGCCGGCAAGGCAGCAGCCAGTTATCACACGGCCAAGCTGATCATCAAATTGACCAACGATATTGCCCGGACCATCAACGACGACCCGACGGTGCGCGGCTTGCTGAAGGTGGTGTTCCTGCCCAACTACAACGTCAGCCTGGCCGAACGCATCATTCCGGCGGCCGACTTGTCCGAGCAGATCTCCACTGCCGGCCTCGAGGCGTCGGGTACCAGCAACATGAAATTCGCCCTCAACGGCGCGCTGACCATCGGTACGCTGGACGGCGCCAATGTCGAGATGTGCGAGCAGATCGGCGCTGAGCACATGTTCATCTTTGGAATGACGGCGCAAGAGGTCGAGGCACGCAAGCAGGCCAACGAGTACAACGCCGAGGCCACTATCATCGGTTCGCCGCGCCTCAACGAGGTGCTGATGGCGATCCGTAACGGTGCGTTTTCCGCCGATGATCCGGGCCGCTATACCGCTTTGATCGACGGTCTGAAGTGGCACGATACATTCATGGTTTGTGCCGACTTCGAGGCCTACTGGCAGGCCCAGCTGGAAGTAGAGGCGCGCTGGCGCGATGCCGACAGCTGGTGGCGCTCGGCGGTCCTTAACACCGCACGCACTGGCTGGTTCTCGTCGGACCGAACCATCCGCGAATACGCTGAGGAGATCTGGAAAGTGCTTTGAGTGAAAGGACGGGAGCGGCGCTCCGGCCGGTGGGATCAGGCCTGAGCCGCTTCCGCTCACTAACAATGGGGTCAATGCTTCAGCGGCAAGGAGGCACTTTGCCGCTTCGCTGAACTCTGCAGGCTGTCGACAGGTCTGAGGGAGGGTTAGTTTCCCCCTGGCCTGCTAAACTGCGCGGGCTTATCCATCCCTCCGGAGCCATTCCATGTCACGCGTAACCCTGAGTCGCTACCTGATCGAGCAGACCCGCAGCAACAACACTCCTGCAGATCTGCGCTTCCTTATCGAAGTAGTGGCTCGAGCGTGCAAGGAAATCAGCCACGCCGTCTCCAAAGGCGCGTTGGGCGGAGTCCTCGGTGCAACCGAGACCGAGAACATCCAGGGCGAAGTTCAGAAGAAACTCGACGTCCTTTCCAACGAGATCCTGCTCGAAGCCAACGAGTGGGGCGGTCACCTGGCCGGTATGGCGTCCGAAGAAATGGACAATGCCTACCAGATTCCTGGCAAGTATCCGAAAGGCGCCTACCTGCTGGTCTTCGACCCGCTGGACGGCTCCAGCAACATCGACGTCAACGTATCGGTCGGCACCATCTTCTCTGTACTGCGCTGCCCGGGTGAGTGCTTCAGTCAGAACGACGCGCTCGGCGAAGAAGCCTTCCTCCAGCCCGGCACCAAGCAGGTCGCGGCGGGTTACGCGATTTACGGCCCACAGACCATGCTAATGCTGACGCTGGGCAACGGTGTCATGGGCTTCACGCTCGACCGCGAGCTGGGCAGCTTCGTACTGACCCACGAGAACATTCGTGTTCCGGAAAGCACCGCCGAATTTGCCATCAACATGTCCAACCAGCGCCACTGGGAAGCACCGGTGCAGCGCTACGTCAGCGAGCTACTGGCCGGCAACGAAGGCCCGCTGAACAAGAATTACAACATGCGCTGGATCGCCTCGATGGTTGCTGATGTGCACCGCATCCTGACTCGTGGCGGTATGTTCATGTACCCCAGGGATTCCCGCGAACCAGGCAAGGCCGGCAAGTTGCGGCTGATGTATGAAGCCAATCCGATGTCCTTCATCATCGAGCAGGCCGGTGGTGCAGCAACCACCGGTACCCAGCGCATCCTCGACGTCCAGCCCGAGTCGCTGCACCAGCGCGTGCCGGTATTCCTGGGCTCCAAGGAAGAAGTCGAGCGCGTCACTGGCTACCACCAGGGCTGACCGGGTG
Source organism: Stutzerimonas sp. C6.4V (assembly GCF_058536345.1). Lineage (NCBI taxonomy): Bacteria > Pseudomonadati > Pseudomonadota > Gammaproteobacteria > Pseudomonadales > Pseudomonadaceae > Stutzerimonas > Stutzerimonas sp. C6.4V. The sequence goes on along the minus strand of NZ_JBZUBM010000002.1, from coordinate 284,654 downwards.
ACCTCCCCGCCGCAGGAATTGCTGAACTGGTGGTTTGGCGGGGGAGCCACCGCGAATGAAATAGCTGGTACAAAAGGCGGCCTCTGGTTCGGCTATAAGCCCGAACAGGATGCCGAAGCCCGTGAACGCTTCGGTGATCTCACCGAGCGTGCACTGGCAGGTGAATTGGACGATTGGGCCGAGTCACCGCACGGCTGGCTCGCACTGGTCCTTCTGCTCGATCAGCTTCCGCGCATGATCTATCGCGGCACACCGAAGGCGTTCGCTGGCGACGAGCGAGCCATCCATTTGGTGCGGGATGGCATGGCTCATGGCGGCGACGTCCTGCTTGCGCCGATCCAGCGGGTATTCATCTATCTGGTGCTGGAACATGCCGAAAATCTCAGCGTTCAGGATCAGGCTGTCCAGCAATTCGAGCAGCTCCACGGCATCGCCGAAGTGGACGAACAGAAGCTTTTTGCCGGTTTCCTCGACTTTGCTGAGCGCCATCGGCAGGTTATCGCCCGTTTCGGTCGGTTTCCCCACCGCAACGAGATGCTGGGACGGACCTCCAGTGAGGCCGAGCGCGCCTTTCTTGCCGAACCCGGCTCGCGCTTCTGACCACGCCACGGAACCTTCGCCAGAGGCTCGCTTCCTAACACCTTATCTGCAAGGCACGGCCAAGCAAGGCCAGCTGCCGATCATCAAAGGAACCGCCATGTCGTTGCGCCACTTGTCACTGATTGTCGTTGTCGTACTGTTGGCTGCGTGCAGCCCCGTAACACAGGAAAATTTCGCCAAGCTGCAGGCCGGGATGCCCCGCGCCGAGGTTGAGAAGCTCCTGGGCAAGCCAGGCGAATGCGCTGGCGCGCTGGGTATGTCGAGCTGCACCTGGGGCCAGAAGAACCGCTTTATCAGCATTCAGTTCGCAGGCGACAAGGTCATGATGTTCTCTGGCCAAGGTCTGAAATAAAGGAGAACCCATGCGTCATTCCGCCATGTTGTTGGTTGCACTGCTGCTTGCTGGTTGCGCAGGTTCAGGCTCAGATGCAGGGGAGCCCGCCACCACCGGGCACGTTGATTTGCAGCGTTATCAGGGCACCTGGTATGAACTCGCGCGCTTGCCGATGTTCTTCCAGCGCAACTGTGTCCGTTCACAGGCGCAATACAGCCTGCAGGACGAAGGAAGCCTGGCGGTGACCAATCGCTGTGAAACCAAAAGTGGGGAGTGGGAGCAGGCGCAGGGCGAGGCGTTTCCTCAGCAGGAAGGGCAGACCGACAAGCTCTGGGTTCGTTTCGATAATTGGTTCAGCAACCTGTTTCCAGGCCTGACCAAGGGCGACTACTGGATTCTCTATCTGGCCGACGACTACAGCGTCGCGTTGGTGGGCAGCCCTGACCGGGACTATCTCTGGCTCCTCTCCCGTGAGGAACAGGTTGACGAGGCGACCCGCGATACGCTGCTCGATGAAGCTCACAAGCGCGGCTACGACACCAGCGAGCTGATCTGGCGTGGCGAATCGGGCTGACGTCTGCCAAACAGGCCGCTGTCGATCGGGCGCTGTAGCTCAGGAGGCGGGCGTGGCTATTCCCAGCTCAGGCGCGCCAGCTGCCATTCGCCGTCCGTAAGCCACCATTCAAGGCGGACGTCGTAGTGGCCCAGGCGCTGCGGTAACAGCCCCTCGGCGCCTGTCAGGGCCACCTGGGCTTCGGTATAACCCTTGTCGCGGTACGTGGAGTCGACCCAGCTGCGGCTGTTGAGCGCGATCACCCGCACATTGCGATGACGCAGGAACATCAAGGCGGCGGTGCGTCGAACCCAGTCCCGGTCCAGCTCCCGGTTGGCGCTGAACTCACTATGGATATGCTCCATCAGCCTGGAAGTGTCCTTGTCTTCGATGCTGTCCTGTACCGACTGGGCTGCCAAAGCCAAAGCGGCCTGAGAGTCATCGCGACCGCAACCAGCCAGAAGCAGCGCCATGGCCATCAGAGCCGCGGCTAATTTCCATACAGGCATGCCTAACCTCCCGAACCTCGTTATGATGCCGGAAACGTCAGGCGGACATTGACCCGCGTACCGACCACGGAGTGTGCCATGCAGACCTTGTATCCGGAGATCAAACCCTACGCCCGACATGAACTGGCTGTGCAAGCGCCGCACGTGCTTTATGTCGACGAGAGTGGGTCACCGGAGGGCCTGCCTGTGCTGTTTGTCCACGGTGGTCCGGGGGGCGGTTGCGATGCCCTGAGCCGACGCTTCTTCGACCCGAACCTGTATCGCATCATCACCTTTGATCAGCGCGGCTGTGGCCGCTCCACGCCTCACGCGAGCCTGGAAAACAATACGACCGCCCACCTGATCGCCGACATGGAGCAGATCCGCGAGTCGCTTGGTATCGACAAGTGGGTGCTGTTTGGCGGTTCCTGGGGCTCGACCCTGTCCCTCGCCTACGCCCAGGCGTTCCCTGAACATGTACACGCGCTGATCCTACGGGGGATTTTTCTCTGCCGGCCAAAGGACTTCGCCTGGTTTTACCAGGATGGCGCGAGCCGCCTGTTCCCTGACTACTGGCAGGACTTCATCGCGCCGATTCCGCAGGACGAGCGCGGCGACCTGATGCAGGCGTTCTACAAGCGGCTGACCGGTACGGACCAGATAGCGCAGATGCACGCCGCCAAGGCCTGGTCCTGCTGGGAAGGTCGCACTGCCACCTTGCGGCCCAACACTCAGGTGGTTGACCGTTTCTCCGATACCCACCGGGCCTTGGCGATGGCGCGTATCGAATGCCATTACTTCGTCAACCAGGCCTTTCTCGACCCGGATCAGCTGCTGCGCGACATGCACAAGATTGCGCACCTGCCGGGCATCATCGTTCACGGCCGTTACGATGTCATCTGCCCGCTGGACAATGCCTGGGCGCTGCACGAGGCCTGGCCAAACAGCGAATTGCAGATTATCCGCGAAGCCGGGCATTCGGCGTCTGAATCTGGCATCTGTGATGCGCTGGTGCGAGCCGCTGCCGATATCGCCCGGCGCCTGCTCGACGTACCGCCCGAGGAAGCCTGATGAAAGCACTGATCCAGCGCGTACGCCATGCGCGGGTCGAAGTTGCCGGGATGGAGGTCGGTTCGATCGATCAGGGGTTGCTGGTGCTGGTTGGCGTTGAGCGCAAGGATGACCGTACGAGGGCTGACAAGCTGTTGCATAAGCTGCTGCGCTACAGGGTCTTCAGCGACGAGCAGGGCAGGATGAATCGCTCACTGACGGACGTTGGCGGCGGTCTGCTGCTGGTCTCGCAGTTCACCCTGGCAGCCGATACGGGCAGTGGCCTGCGCCCAAGCTTTTCAACTGCGGCGCCCCCGGACCTTGGCGAGCAGCTTTACGATTACCTGGTGGCCCAGGCGCGCCTGCAACATGCCCAGGTGGCGTGTGGGCGCTTCGGTGCGGATATGCAGGTGCACCTGCAGAACGACGGGCCGGTAACCTTCCTGCTGGAAAGCTGAGCCGCAACGGACAGCCGATTCAGTGCTTCGAGGCTTCCAGTCCGTTTTCGTGAAGCCAGGTAACCGCGTATTCACGTAACTGCACCGTCTGATAGTCCAGCCAGGCCTGGCGCACTTCCGGAAAGTCTTCCAGCTTGAAATCGAAGGTCCGCAGCGGTTTGCGCCCCAGTAGCGCATTGCTTAGCACTGCATGGGCGTTGGGGTCGTGCTGGGTATAAAGGAAGGCTTCGCGCATGGCGATCGATTGCGCAAGCCCGAGCGGCTCGATACGCACGAAACGGTCGTCCTGTACGTCATATTTCTCGTTAACGCCCGGCGCGGCTTCGCCAGGAAAAACGGCGCGGATCTGGCCGGATTCGAGGTCCAGGTAATGCTCGCTGGCATCGCGGTTGTCCAGCGCGTATTCCAGGCGATGAAGGTCGATGGTCAAGGGTCGCATGGCTACAACTGTTATCAGGGTTCACTGCTTCTGACAGGGATGCACCGACTGCGTGCACTACGTTCATCGGTACTGTGTCGCATCTCCGATACACAGAGTCAGAAAAGCCGTGCCAGCAGCGCGCTTACGGCGGTCTCCACGCGCAGAATGCGCTCGCCGAGCTGTACGGGCTGCAGGCCGGCCTCGGTCAGCTTGTCCACTTCATAGGGTATCCAGCCGCCTTCGGGACCAATCGCCAGCGTTACCGGTCCGGTCAATGCTCGGGGACAGGGTGGATAATCGCCTGGGTGGCCGATCAGGCCGCAAGTACCTGCCACCAGCTGTGGCAGGCGGTCCTCGACGAAGGGTTTGAAGCGATTTTCGATCGTGACCTCGGGTAACACGGTGTCGCGGGCCTGCTCCAATCCGAGTAGCAGCTGTTCGCGAATGGCCTGCGGCTCGAGGAAGGGGGTCTGCCAGAAGCTCTTTTCCACGCGGTAGCTATTGAGTAACACGAGCCTGGGCACGCCCATGCTGGCTACTGTCTGTAGTACACGGCGCAGCATCTTGGGGCGCGGCAGGGCCAGCAACAGGGTAACGGGCAATTTGGCCGGTGGGGCTTGCTGCAGCTCGATCCTGAGTTCGGCTTCCCTGGCATCCAGACGCAGCAGGCGCCCCTGGCCCATTGGCCCATCTAGCACCCCGACCCGCAGGCACTCGCCCGCCTCGGCGCGGTGAACTTCCTGGATGTGCTTCAGGCGGCGGTCACGCAGGATCACCCGATCGGCGGCAACAAAGTCGGCCGCCTCCAGCAACAACAGATTCACGGGTGCGAGGCAGGCGGCTGATCGCTGGAGCGGGCCTCGTTGTCGTCGGCGTCGCCACGAAACTCCTGCTCACGCTTCTTGACCATGCTGCCGCAGATCAGGCCGGCTTCGAAGAGTATCCACATAGGCACCGCAAGCAGGGCCTGGGAAAAGACATCCGGTGGGGTCAGCACCATGCCGATCACGAAACAGCCCACCACGACATAGGGGCGGCTCTTGCGCAGGGTAGCTACGTCAACGATGCCGACCCAGATCAGCAGGAAGGTCGCCACCGGTATCTCGAACGCGACTCCAAAGGCAAAGAACAGCGTCAGGACGAAATCCAGGTACTGGCCGATGTCGGTCATCATCGCCACGCCTTCGGGCGTCACGCTGGCAAAGAAGCCGAACATGATCGGGAAGACCACGAAGTACGCGAAGGCCATGCCACCGTAGAAGAGGAAGATGCTGGAGATCAGCAACGGCACCGCAACGCGCTTTTCATGCTTGTACAGACCGGGCGCAATAAAGCTCCAGATCTGGTGCAGGATCACGGGCATCGACAGAAACAACGCCACCATCATGGTCAGCTTGAACGGTGTCAGGAACGGCGAGGCCACGCCGGTGGCGATCATCGTCGCGCCTTCTGGCAGGTAGGCTCGCAGTGGTGCGGCCACCAGCGCATAGATCTGCTGTGAGAAATAGAACAACCCGCCGAACAGCAGCAGGATCGCCACCACGCAGCGCAGCAGGCGCTTACGCAGTTCCGTCAGGTGGGCGATCAGCGGCATTTCCTGATCATCAATGGAAGTATTGCTCATGGCTCAGGCGATTTGTCCGGGCGAGGTACGGGGGCCGTGTCGGCGGGTTTGGCTTCTATAGGCGCTGGCTCTTCGAGATGGCTGGCATCCGGTGGCGGTGTGGCCGATTGCGGAGATGGCGTGCTGTTGGTGCTGGGCGAACTGGGCATGATGCTCTGCTTCATTTCCCGCTCGAGGTCGAGGATGCGCTCGTTGTGGAGCTGACGGCGAATTTCGTCGGCGCCAATCTCGCGCTCGACCTCGGATTTGATATTGGCAAAGCTCCGCTTGGCGCGCCCAACCCAAAGTCCTGCGGTGCGCACGGCACCAGGCAAGCGCTCAGGGCCCAATACGAACAGCGCAACCAGGCCGATCAGTAGCAGTTCGGTGAAACCGATATCGAACATGGCGCCTCAGTTCTTCTTTGTCGGTTCTTCGACCTTGCGGGCCTCGGCATCGATGGTGTGATTCTGCTTCTCTTCGGCGCTCGGCTTTTCTTCGTCGGTGCCCATGGACTTGCGGAAGCCCTTGATGGCGTCACCCAGGTCCGAGCCCAGACCCTTGAGACGCTTGGTGCCGAAAAGCATGATCACGATAAGCAGAACGATCAGGAGCTGCCAGACGCTGATTCCACCAAAACCCATGCTGCAATACTCCGAAGTTATCTATCAGGTTTGTGGGCGAGCGGCTTTTTCCGCATGCCCGGAGAGACCGAATCGGCGGTCCAGTTCGTCCAGTACCGCCTGAGGATGCTGATCGAGAGCGGCCAGCATTACCAGGCTGTGAAACCAGAGGTCGGCGGTTTCGTAGATCAGGTCGCTGGCGTCACCGCTGGAGGCGGCATCCTTGGCGGCCAGAATGGTTTCCACCGACTCCTCACCAACCTTCTCGAGAATCTTGTTCAGGCCCTTGTGATACAGGCTTGCCACATATGAACTGTCCGCTGCGGCGCCCTTGCGGGCTTCCAGCACCTCGGCCAGACGGGCGAAGGTGTCACTCATGTGCGTGTCCTGCATAAATGGCGTTTGGATCCTTCAGCACCGGGTCGACGGATTTCCAGTCACCATTCTCGAACACCCGGTAGAAGCAACTTTCCCGACCGGTATGACAGGCAATTCCGCCAACCTGCTCGACCAGCATTACGATTACGTCGGCATCGCAGTCCAGGCGCAGCTCGTGCAGCCGCTGGACATGACCGGACTCCTCGCCCTTGCGCCACAGCTTGCCACGCGAACGTGACCAATAGATGGCGCGGTTTTCCGCAGCCGTAAGCTCCAGTGCTTCCCGATTCATCCAGGCCATCATCAGGATGCGCCCGGTCTGGTGATCCTGGGCGATGGCCGGCACCAGGCCGTCTTCGTTCCAGTTGATGTGGTCCAGCCAGTTCATCGAATTCTCCGCTCAATGGCCCAAGTGTGCCAGCCTCGTGGACCGGTGGCTATCGGCGCACCACGATGTAGACGCCTGTTACCAGCATCAGCCAGGCAGGCCAGGCGGCAACCGACGAAAAACTCTCCACCGTGGCCGCCAGGGTTGCACCGCCGCCCAGGAGTAGAGCGCCCACGAGGCGCAGCGGCCAGTGGCGGTGATGCTCGTGCCACGGCGGCGGCAGATTGTGCGCATGGGGCCCGGACATGCGCTCCAGCAACTCGCGGGTCATGCCTGCCAGGTGCGGCAGTTGTTCGATCTGCGCCTGTGCGTTCTTCAACAGCTGTTTCGGGCTCATGCGCTCACGCATCCAGCGCTCCAGGTAGGGCTGGCCAGTGGCCCAGAGGTCCAGCTCGGGATACAGCTCGCGGCCCAGCCCCTCGATGTTGAGCAGCGTCTTCTGCAACAGCACCAACTGCGGCTGGACTTCCATGTTGAAGCGACGGGCGACCTGGAACAGGCGCACCAGCAACTGGCCGAAGGAGATGTCCTTTAGCGGCTTTTCGAAGATCGGCTCGCAGACGGTACGAATCGCTGCTTCGAATTCGTTGACCTTGGTTTCCGCCGGTACCCAGCCGGAATCGATGTGCAACTGGGCTACCTTGCGGTAGTCGCGGCGGAAGAAGGCCATCAGGTTGCGCGCCAGGTAGTCCTGATCTTCCGGTGTCAGGCTGCCGACGATGCCGAAGTCGACCGCGATGTACTGCGGGTTCCAGGGCTGATGGGTGCTGACGAAGATGTTGCCGGGGTGCATGTCGGCGTGGAAGAAGCTGTCGCGAAAGACCTGGGTGAAGAAGATCTCCACACCGCGTTCGGCCAGCTGTTTCATGTCGGTGCGCTGTTCGGCCAGGCGCTTCATGTCCGTCACCGGCACGCCGTAGATGCGCTCCATGACCAGCACCTGCGGGCGGCACAGGTCCCAGTAGACCTGGGGCACGTAGAGCAACGGAGAGCCCTGGAAGTTGCGCTTGAGCTGGCTGGCGTTCGCCGCCTCGCGCAGCAGGTCGAGTTCATCGTAGATGGTCTTGGCGTAGTCATCGACCACTTCCACCAGATGCAGGCGGCGGGCTTCGGTGGAGGCGCGTTCGGCCGTTTTTGCCAGCAGGAACAGCCAGGCGATGTCCTGGCTGATGATCGGCCGCAGGTTGGGCCTGACAACCTTGACCACTACTTCCTCACCGCTGCGCAGCTTGGCGGCGTGTACCTGGGCGACCGAGGCGGAGGCCAGCGGCTTGCTGTCGAAACGGGCAAAGACCTCGCCAACCGGTGCGCCCAGCTGGCGTTCGATCAGCGCCGTGGCGACGGCCGAATCGAAGGGAGGCACGCGGTCCTGCAGCATCGACAGTTCTTCGGCGATATCCAACGGCAGCAGGTCACGGCGGGTCGAGAGAATCTGGCCGAACTTGATGAAGATCGGCCCGAGGCCTTCGAGGGCCAGGCGCAGACGTGCGCCGCGGGACAGGTGGCGGTTGCGGCGGGGCAGCCAGCGCCAGGGCAGCAGGTAGCCTGTCGCACGCAGCCACCAGGGCATTGGCAGGTCGAGGATGATGTCGTCCAGGCGGTAGCGGATCACCACCAGCAGGATGCGAAACAGGCGGCGAGCCGCGGCGAACAGCTTCATTCGGATCGGTCTGGTTTCAGTTGGGTGAGCCGTTCGACCCGGGCTTCGAGTCGGTCGAGGTCCAGCTTGAGGCGGTCGAGCTCGGCGAAGCGTGTTTCTGCCTCGGCCATGCCAACCAGTGCACGTGATTCTTCGCTGAGGTAGTCGGCCAGATCCTGGCGCAGGCTGTCGGCGCTCTGGCGCAACCAGTCGGCCTGGTTGCGCAAGCTGGAGCCCAGCAACTGCGTGGCGACCGGGCCGAGCAGGCGGGACACTTCGTATTCCCAGTCCAGCTCCAGGTCCTGCAGTACTTCGGCCAAAGCCATCAGTGCGCCGCTGTCGCCCTCGATGTCGACGTCGGGTCCATGCAGGACCGCCGTCTTGTTCTGGCTGGTGGCCAGGCGGACCAGGCTGGAGGCTGACGCACGCAGACGACAGTCCGGTTCGCTGGCCCAGTCTGCTGCCAGCCGCAGGCCATCGGCGTCGGCCAGGATGAACAGCCGCCAGGCCGGCGCCGTGCAGTCTATCTCGATGATCCGGCCGCTGAGCTGGGTCAGCCGCGGCAGGGCAGTCGGGTCCAGGCGCAGGAGGCGGTTGATCGCGCCTTCAGCGCCGGCCAGCACGGCGGTGCGCAGCATCAGGGCTTGATGCCGCGGTGCAGGGCGACGATGCCGCCGGTCATGTTGTGGTAGGTAACACGCTCGAAACCGGCATCGGCCATCATGCCCTTGAGGGTTTCCTGATCCGGATGCATGCGGATCGACTCGGCCAGGTAGCGGTAGCTCTCGGAATCGTTGGTAATCAGCTTGCCCATCATCGGCAGCAGGCTGAACGAATAGGCGTCGTAGGCCTTGGAGAACAGCTGGTTGGTGGGCTTGGAGAACTCCAGCACCAGCAGGCGGCCGCCGGGTTTGAGCACGCGCAGCATGGACGCGATGGCGTCTTCCTTGTGGGTCACGTTGCGCAGGCCAAAGGCGATGGTGACCACGTCGAAGTGGTTGTCCGGGAAGGGCAGCTTTTCGGCGTCGGCCTGGACAAACTTCACATTGCCCGCGACGCCCTTGTCGAGCAGTCGATCGCGACCGACCTTTAGCATCGAGGCGTTGATGTCCGCCAGCACCACTTCGCCGGTCGGACCGACAATTCGCGAAAACTGCCGCGTCAGGTCGCCGGTGCCGCCAGCAATGTCCAGCACGCGGTTGCCGTGACGCACCCCGGACAGCTCGATGGTGAAGCGCTTCCAGAGACGGTGCACGCCAGCGGACATCAAGTCGTTCATCAGGTCGTACTTGGCGGCTACGGAGTGGAATACCTCGGCCACCTTCCGGGCTTTTTCGCTTTCCGGCACGTTCTTGTAGCCGAAGTGCGTGATGGGTTCTGCGGCAGGCTCTTTGCGGGGATCGGTCATGTCACTGTCACCGGAAGAATGTGCGGGGCATTCTAAACCTAAATGGTGCCAAAGCCGACATCAGCGCAAGGCAGGGCGCAGAAGTGCAGGGGACAAGCGGCAGGCCAAAGCAAATGCCGGCAGGGTTGCGCTGTACAGCCCCAGCCGTCAAAGCATCAACTTGACCGGCGAAACATCCGGATCGCGCGATTTGCCCACCCTGGCCAGCGCCTCCAGGTAACCCTCCCACAGCGCCTGCTGATGGGTGGCCAGATGATGCAGGTAATCCCAGGTGTACAGACCGCTGTCGTGACCATCGCTGAAGACAAGCTTCAGGGCGTACTGCCCGGCTGGTTCGATACCCTCGAGCGCAACATTGATTTTGCCGGTCTGCAGCACCGGATTGCCGTGCCCCTGCACTTCGGCAGACGGCGAGTGGACACGCAGGAACTCGGCGGGCAGCACATGACGCTGCTCCGGCCCGTACTCCAGCTCCAGTGTCCTGGAGCGCTTGTGCAGCTTGATTGCGGTGGGGATGTGCATATAAAGAACCGAAGAGAGGCTGGACGGCTGGAGGCTGAACGAGGGCGGCTCTTTCGTCCAGCCTTCAGCCTCCAGCATCCGGCCGGTTAAAGGATGTACCGCGACAGGTCTTCGTCTTCGGCCAGCTCGCCGAGATGGCTGTTGACGTATTCGGTGTCGATGCGGATCGGTTCGCCATTCTGCTGTCCGGCCAGGTCGCCTGCGCTGAAGGAGACTTCCTCAAGGAGGCGTTCGAGCAGGGTATGCAAGCGGCGCGCACCGATGTTCTCGGTCTTTTCGTTGACCTGCCAGGCGATCTGGGCCAGACGCTTGATGCCGTCCTCGGAGAACTCGATGGCGAGCCCTTCGGTCTTCAGCAATTCGCGGTACTGCTCGGTCAGCGAGGCGTGCGGTTCGGTGAGGATGCGTTCGAAGTCTTCCGGCGACAGGGCCTTGAGCTCGACACGAATCGGCAGGCGCCCCTGCAGCTCCGGTACCAGATCGCTGGGCTTGGACAGGTGGAACGCGCCCGAGGCAATGAACAGGATGTGGTCGGTCTTGACCATGCCCAGCTTGGTGTTGACCGTGCTGCCTTCGATCAGCGGCAAGAGGTCGCGCTGCACGCCTTCACGGGAGACGTCGGCGCCGCTGGTATTGCCGCGCTTGGCGACCTTGTCGATCTCGTCGATAAAGACGATGCCGTGCTGCTCCACCGCTTCCAGAGCCCGGGACTTGAGTTCTTCCTCGTTGACCAGGCGCGCGGCCTCCTCGTCGCGGACCAGCTTGAGCGCGTCCCTGATCTTCAGTTTGCGGCTCTTCTTTTTGCCCTTGCCCATGTTGGAGAACAGGCTCTGCAGCTGGTTGGTCATCTCCTCCATGCCCGGCGGGGCCATGATCTCGACGCCGCCCGGGTTCTCGGCAACTTCGATATCGATTTCCTTGTCATCCAGCTGGCCTTCGCGCAACCGCTTGCGAAATAGCTGACGCGTGTTGGAATCGGTGCTCTGCACCGGTTGCTCATCGTTGAATCCGGCCGGGCGCGCCTGGGGCAGAAGTGCATCGAGGATGCGCTCTTCCGCCGCGTCTTCGGCACGATGGCGCATCTTCACCACTTCCTGCTCACGCAGCATCTTCAGGGCAGCGTCGGCCAGATCACGGATGATGGATTCGACATCCCGACCGACATAACCGACTTCGGTAAACTTTGTCGCTTCCACTTTGATGAATGGCGCGTTGGCCAGCTTGGCCAGGCGACGAGCAATCTCGGTCTTGCCGACGCCGGTCGGGCCGATCATCAGGATGTTCTTTGGCGTCACTTCCGGGCGCAGCTCGGCGGGGAGCTGCATGCGCCGCCAACGGTTGCGAAGGGCAATGGCGACGGCACGCTTGGCGTCGTCCTGGCCGATGATGTGGCGGTTGAGTTCGTGGACGATCTCGCGAGGCGTCATGGACATTTTTGTTACTCCCGAAGCTGGCAGGGCACAGGCCAGGTCGTTAGAAAAAAACGAGGTGAGGCAGGCAAGGCAGTGCAAAAACAGGCGAGGTAGCGGGCCGTGGTGGCCTCAGTCGGTCGGCCCGACCCGGCTCGCGACAAGCCTGTCTTTAGCGAAAAATTGCCAATGCAGGTAGTTTTCCGTCGGCCTGTCAGATCGCGCTGTCCAGCTCCTCGATGGTGAGATTCTGGTTGGTGAAGACACAGATGGTGCCGGCAATGTTAAGTGCGGTTTCGGTGATGTCCTGTGCGGACATGCTCTCGTCACCCTTCTGCATCAGGGCCATCGCGGCAGCCTGGGCGAACCCGCCGCCGGAACCCATGGCGATCAGGTCGTTCTCCGGCTGCACCACGTCACCATTGCCGGTGATGATCAGCGAGGCGTCCTTGTTGGCCACGGCGAGCATGGCTTCCAGGCGACTCAGCGAACGATCGGTCCGCCAGTCCTTGGCCAGCTCAACGGCCGCACGTACCAGATGGCCCTGGTGTTTTTCCAGCTGGCCTTCGAAGCGCTCGAAGAGGGTGAAGGCATCAGCGGTGGCACCGGCGAAGCCTGCCAGCACCTGGCCGTGGTAGAGGCGCCGGACCTTCTTGGCGTTGCCTTTCATGACGGTGTTGCCAAGGGAAACCTGGCCGTCGCCGCCCATGACGACTTTGCCGTTGCGGCGCACTGAAACGATGGTGGTCAAAGGGAAAATCTCCACGCAGCGGGGCGATGAATGCCCGAATGCGCTTGATATGGGGGACCCTGCTGCGCATTTCAACCGATGTAGGCAATCCGCGGCTGTGTGCGCCCCCATCGGCAAGCGCCGATAGGGGGTGGCTCATGCGGCGCCGACGCCTGCCGGCGGGTCAGGCTCGGTGGGGGCGGGTCGGTCATCGCCAAACGCGATCACCTTGCGCACCCTTACCGGGATGGACTTCGCTGCCGGCACTTTGCTGCGTTCGGCATGATGCCATACGGGCAACAGCGCATTGCATTCGGGGTAGTAGCCGGCACAGCAGCCTTCGGGTATGTCATAGGGGGTGACCCGCAAGGGGCCGACCGACCGATGTATGCCGTCGTGCACGACGGTTATCGCCTCGATCTTGTCCCCTTCGGCCAGGCCGAGGCGTGCCATGTCGTTGCTGTTCATCAGGATCACTGCGCGGGTACCCTGAATGCCCCGGAAGCGGTCGTTGTACCCGTAGACAGTGGTGTTGAACTGGTCATTGCTGCGCAACGTCATCAGTTGCAGGACGTCGCGCTGCTCGTGGCCGCCTTCCTCCGTGTCCGGATCTTCGGCCAGCGCCGGCGGGTTGATGAAGTTGGCCTTGCCGGTCTCGGTCGCCCACTCGCGCTTGCTCGCACCCAGCGGGCGATGGAAGCCGCCCGGCTCCAGCATACGGGTATTGAAATCATGAAAGATGTCGGGATAGCTCTCGGCGATGGCGCTGCGCACCAGAGCATAGTCACCGACCCAGGCATCCCAATCGAGGCTGGGGGTGTCCGGCAGCGTTGCCTTGGCCAGGCGTGCCACGATAGCGGGCTCCGACAGCAACAGCTCGCCGGCAGGTTCAGCCACGCCGCGCCAGGCGCGAATACAGCCGGTGCTGTCCTCGGTGGTGTGGCGCTGCTCGCCGGTCGCCTGACGGTCGATCTCGGTGCGGCCCAGACACGGCAGGATATAGGACACCTTGCCGGTCACCAGATGATTGCGGTTCAGTTTGGTCGAGACCTGCACGGAGAGCTGCAGCTTGCGCCAGGCCGGCTCCATTTGCAGGGTGTCGGGGATGGCCCGGACGAAATTGCCGCCCATCGCCACAAAGCCCTTTACCCTGCCCGCCAGGATGCCTTCGCAGGCCTCGATGGTATTCACCCCGTCTTCCGCAGGCGGCTCGAAGCCGAACTGGCGCCGCAAATTGTCGGCCGGCACCTTCTTTGCCTTTTCGGTGATACCCACCGTCCGCTGACCCTGCACGTTCGAATGCCCGCGCACCGGTAGGATTCCGGCGCCTTCCTTGCCCATGTTGCCCCTCAGCAGCAACAGATTGACCAGCATCTGGATGGTCTGAACACCATAGCGGTGCTGGGTCAGGCCCATGCCGTAGGCGGCGATGACCCGGTTGCAGCGTGCATAGGCGACCGCTGCTGCTTCCATCGCGCCGCGACTCAGCCCGGAGCGGCGTTCCAGCAGTTGCCAGCTGTAGCCGCGCATGCGCGCTTCGAACGCTCCGAAGCCATGGGTGTGCTGCTCGATGAACGCGACATCCAGCACCCGCGGCTGCCCGTTGCCTACCGCTGCATCGTCCAGATCGAACAGCGCCTTGCAGATGCCGGCGATGGCCGCGATGTCGCCACCGATCTTCACCTGGTGATACTGGGTACTGATCTTGGTCTCGTCGGGGGTCATCATCTCCCGCGGTGACTGCGGATTGACGAAGCGCTCCAGTCCGCGTTCGCGAATGGGGTTGAAGGTGATGATCGGTGCGCCGCGCTCGCGTGCTTCCTGCAGGTCGTGGAGCATGCGTGGGCTGCAGGTGCCGGTGTTCTGGCCGAAGAACAGCATGCCGTCCATCTTGTGCATGTCGTTCAGCGTCACGGTGGCCACCGGCACCCCGATGCTTTCGGGCAGTGCGATGGAGGTGCTTTCATGGCACATGTTCGAGCTGTCGGGCAGATTGTTGGTGCCATAGATCCGCGCCAGGATGGCGAACATGTAGGCCGTCTCCAGCGCGGCGCGGCCGGACATGTAGAAGACCACCTGGTTGGGATCGGCCATGGCCTTGAGCTCGCGGCCGATTTCCTCGAAGGCCTGGTCCCAGCTGACCGGCTGATACTTGTCGCTGGCCGGGTCGTAACGCATGGGGTGGGTCAGGCGACCCTGCTGTTCCAGATCGAAGTCGGTCCAGTTGAGCAGCTCGGTCACGCTGTGACGTTCAAAGAACTCCGGACCACAGCGGCGGCTGGTGTTTTCCCAGGCGGTAGCCTTGGCGCCGTTCTCGCAGAACGACAGCGGGCGCGACGGGTGGGGTTTGGCCCAGGCGCAACTGACGCAGGCGAAGCCGTCGATGGGCTTGTTCTGTTTGAGCAACAAAGCCGCGCCGGCCAGTGGGATCCTTTCGCGGATCAGGATGTTGGCGACCGAATAGGCCGATCCCCAGCCGCCTGAAGGCGCAGTGTAGGGTTTGAACGTTGGCTGGCTCACGTCGTTCTCCTGTGCTGGGCGGGGAATACCGCGGCGGCAAGTACTAGTTACGACGTGGGGTCGGTTCGATTGTTCAACTGCGCTGATGACAGGGCTTGGCGCGGGCTCAACGCTGCGTCACTGGAGCGCGAAATCAAGCTGTCGCCAGGCTTCATAGACAGCAACGGCGACAGTGTTGGACAGATTCAGGCTACGGCTGTCGGGGCGCATGGGCAGGCGCAGGCGCTGCTCGTTGGGCAGCGCATCGCGGATTTCCGGTGGCAGACCGCGGCTTTCCGGGCCGAAGAGGAATGCGTCGCCGCGCCGATACTGCACCTGATGGAAGGGTTGCGAGCCCTTGGTTGTAAAGGCGAACAGCCGCGGCTGTCCGAGGCTGGCCAGGCAGGCGTCGAGGCTGGCGTGGCGCTTGAGCGGTGCGTACTCGTGATAATCCAGGCCCGCCCGGCGCAGGCGTTTGTCATCCAGCTCGAAGCCCAGGGGCTCGATCAGATGCAGGCTGCAGCCAGCATTGGCACATAGCCTGATAATGTTGCCGGTATTCGGCGGAATCTCCGGTTGAAAAAGGATCACATGGAACATGCGCGACACCCGCTCTGAAAACGACGCGCATTCTACTGCGCCTGTCGACCCGCTACCTCGTCTGCGCCGGCGCTTTTTCGGCTCGCTGGTGCTGCTCGGGTTGCTGTTCGGATCATTGCTGGGGCACGTTTTCAAGCCAGGGCCTGTGCAGTTGCTGCGTGTGGAGCCGGTGGGAGGTGGTCTGCAGCTGTGGTTCGATCGCGAGCCGGAGATCTACAGCCAGGATGTGGAGGGCGCGGTGGGTATGCTGTTCCAGGCCGAGGGCCGGGCCGAAACCGGGCGCCTCGACGTGGCCGGTGCGAGTGCCAGCTGGAGGGTGCAGACAACGGAGAAGGGCCTGCTGGTGCATGTCGTGGCGACCCGACCGCTGGCAGCCAGCTGGTCGGGCGACAAACTTGACGGTGACTGGCGCCTGCTCTTGCAGGTCCAGCCGCGCTAGCGAGCGTGCGGAGATCAGGCCTCCTCGCCTTCGTCCTCGTCGGGGCCGTCACCGCCCATGCCCAGTTCCTTGATCTTGCGCGTCAGGGTGTTGCGGCCCCAGCCGAGCAACAGCGCGGCATCGCGGCGGCGACCTGCGGTGTGCTTGAGCGCTGTCTCGATCATGATCCGCTCGAACGCCGGCACTGCCTCGTCCAGCAGGTTGGACTGGCCGCGAGCCAGCGCCAGGTCAGCCCAGTGGCGCAGTGCCTGCTCCCAATTGTTCGATGGCATGGAATCGGTCGGCTGGTTGAGCAGTTCCGGTGGCAGGTCGCTGACGTGCACCTCGCGCCCGGACGCCATGACCGTGATCCAGCGGCAGGTGTTCTCCAGCTGCCGCACGTTGCCTGGCCATGGCAGGTTCTGCAGGTACTCCTCGGTCTCGGGCTTGAGCAGCTTGGTTTCGACGGACAGCTCGGTGGCGGCATTGGCGAGGAAGTGTGAAGCCAGCGTCGGAATGTCCTCGCGGCGATCGGACAGGCGCGGAATATGGATGCGGATCACGTTCAGACGATGGAACAGGTCTTCTCGGAACTTGCCGGCCTGGACCAGGGTTTCCAGGTCCTGGTGAGTCGCGGCAATGATGCGCACGTCGACCTTGACCGGCGTATGGCCGCCGACCCGGTAGAACTCGCCATCAGCCAGGACGCGCAGCAGGCGAGTCTGGGTGTCGGCCGGCATGTCTCCGATCTCGTCCAGGAACAGGGTGCCGCCGTCGGCCTGCTCGAAGCGCCCACGGCGTTGGTTGGCCGCACCGGTAAAGGCGCCTTTTTCGTGACCGAACAGCTCGGATTCCATCAGATCCTTGGGAATCGCCGCCATGTTCAGGGCAATGAAGGGTGATGCCGAACGCGGGCTGTGACGGTGCAGGGCGTGGGCAACCAGTTCCTTGCCGGTACCGGATTCGCCATTGATCAACACGGTGATGTTGGAATGAGAGAGCCGGCCGATGGCGCGAAACACTTCCTGCATCGCCGGCGCTTCGCCAATGATCTCCGGTGTATGGCGCTGATCGGCCGGTGCCTTGCTGAGCCCCTGCTGCTCCTTGGCGTGCTGGTTGGCGCGCTTGACCAGAGACACTGCCTCATCCACGTCGAAAGGCTTGGGCAGGTACTCGAACGCGCCGCCCTGGTACGAGGCAACCGCGCTGTCGAGGTCCGAATGGGCGGTCATGATGATGACTGGCAGGCGCGGATAGAGATCACGGATCTGCGCCAGCAGGTCCAGGCCGCTTACGCCGGGCATGCGGATGTCGGAGATGATCACGTCGGGCTGCTGCCGCGAGAGTTTCGCCAGCACGCCATCGGCGCTGTCGAAGCTCTGGGTGGTCATGTTTTCCTGCTGCAGGGCCTTTTCGAGTACCCAGCGGATGGAGCGGTCATCGTCGACAATCCAGACAGTTTCACTGCGGCTCATGCGGTTGGTGCTCCTTGTTCCAGTGGCAGGAAAATCGAGAACGCGGTGTGCCCGGGATGGCTTTCGCATTCGATCAACCCCTGATGCTGACTGATGATGTTCTGGGTAATGGCCAGGCCCAGCCCGGTGCCATCCGGGCGACCGCTGACCATCGGGTAGAAGAGGGTGTTCTGCAGCTCGGCAGGAATGCCGGGGCCGTTGTCGATGATTTCGATGCGCGCCACCAGGCGATGCCGGATATGCCCGATGGTGAACTGGCGCAGGGTGCGGGTGCGCAGTGTGAGGCGGCCGAGCCCAAGCTCAGTCTGCCCGGCCAGCGCCTGCATGGCGTTGCGCATGATGTTGAGCACCGCCTGGATCATCTGCTCACGGTCCATCAGGACTTCGGGAATGCTCGGGTCGTAATCGCGCACCAAAATGAGGCTTCCCTGGCACTCGGCTTCGATCAGGCTGGCGACATGCTCAAGGACCTCATGAATGTTGGTCATCGACAGCGATGGCAACTTGTTCGAGCCCAGCATCCGGTCAACCAGGTTACGCAGGCGGTCAGCCTCTTCGATGATGACCTCTGTGTAGTCCTTCAGGTGCTCTTCGGGCAGCTCACGGGCCAGCAGCTGGGCCGCACCCCGTATGCCGCCGAGCGGATTCTTGATCTCGTGGGCGAGGCCGCGCACCAGCATCTTGGTGGTTTCCTGCTTGGATAGCTGCGCCTCTTCCTTAGTGATGCGCAGCAGGCGGTCGCGTGGCAGCACCTCGAGCAGCAGCATCGTCTCCTGCTTCGTCAGTATTGGCGTCACGGCGTAGTCCACGGTCAGCGACTGGCCGCTGGCGGAGGTCAGGGTCGCTTCCCGCTTGGTGAAGGGATGGGCTTCCTCGACAGCCAGGCGCAATGCGGCCAGGGCCTCGGATGATTCGGTGAAGAGTTCGCTGATGAACTGACCGTGGCTGCGCTGGCCGCTGACGGCAAGCAGCATCTCGGCGGCCGGATTCATGTGTTCCAGGCGCAGCCGTGAGTTGAGCAGCAAGGTGGCGGTGGTGAGGTTCTCGATCAGCAGGCGCTGTAGGGCTTCGTTGATCATGGCAGTCCGCATCCGGTGTGTAGAACGGGAAATGCAAGAAGCAAACCAAGGCGCTCCTTTTCGGCGCGGCACGGTGGGCACTGGCGCTCCAGAGCGGGGCGCGCTGGAAACGGGGTGACACGAATCGGGACGGCTTCGGCTGCGCACCATTGCGGTGCGCAGCATGATCACAGAAAGGGCACGAAGGGAATATCTTTCTTTTCCACTGGCTTGTCCCTGAGCGGGCACTCCGGGCGGACGCCGTAATCATCCTTCCTGCATGGATTGACCTGCCGGCGTTGCGCCAGGGAGGTGCGCATCATATGAAAGGCACGCGGCGTGCTGGCTTGCAGGGTCATTCCCTGGCTGTCGATCACTTCGACTAACAGCTCGTGGCTGCCTCGGTCGACGTTCTGCAACATCAATACAGGGCTCTCGCCTGGCGCGCCAAAGGGAGCGCCATCAAGCAGCAGCCGGTATTGGTGGCCGGGATGCAGGGCTGGGTCGCTGGTCACGCTGACGGTCAGTTCACCTGCATTGTTGCGGATGGTGGCATCGGGAGCTGGCTGCACGATATCGAGCAGCGCGTAACCCGGTGTGGCTGCCTCCAGCACCCTGACCGCCTGCTTTGGTGGAGGTAGCGGCTGGGCGGCCATGCTGTTGGCCGGCCTGGTCTCGACCTGCTCGGCGGCGCGACCACCAGGGCGGTCGGTGAAGACCCGATTACCCTCGGCATCGATATAGCTGTAGATCGCTGCGCTGGCCGGTAGGGCAAGCGTCAGCAACAGCCCGGGCAGGGCGAGCGTGGGGCGGATCATGGGCGGGCCGGGCTGGAGGTATGCACGCGCTGAACGGTGAACTGCTCCTCGGCGCGCTGCACAACCTGTCCGCCGCTGAGCACCTGGACTTCGATCAGGTGAGTGCCACGGTCGACGTTGGTCAGATGCAGCGCTGTGGTGTCGCCGGGTTCTGCCTGCGGCACGCCATCGAGTAGAAATCTAATCTGATGCCCTTGTTTCAGCGGCGGGTCGAGCTGCGCGTTGACGACGAAGGTGCCGTTGTTGGCACGCAACGCCTGTTCGTCCGGGACGCCGCCAATGGCGAGGCTGCGGTAAGGCTGCTGCTGACCCTCGCCGCTCTGCTCGTCGGCCAATGGTGGTGGTGCTTCCGGCGTCTTGATGTCTACGGTGTTGGCGGGCGGAAGGTCGACAGTATCGACCGCCACGCCTTCGGGCGGCTGATTGGTAAACACGGTGTTGCCCTTGTCGTCCGTGTATTTGTAGATCTGCGCCATGGCAGGTGCCATGAATGCGAGTAGCAGGCTGAACAATGCAATGCGCATGGGAGGCTCCGCGATGTGGGGTTCATAAAGCCTTGCACCGCTGGGCGGGCTAGGCAAGTGCGGTCGATGGGATTTGGGAGCGACGCCACTCCGGTTGCGTGGCGAGGCGTTGAGGGTCCTGTCTGGTGGCAGCGCAGAAACGAAAAAGCCTCCCGAAGGAGGCCTTTTCTGTCACGCGGACCGGATCAGACGCTGTAATACAGGTCGTATTCCAGCGGATGAACGAAGGTACGGACCTTGATTTCTTCCTCGCTCTTCAGCTCGAGGTAGGCGTCGATGAAGTCGTCGGAGAACACGCCGCCCTTGGTCAGGAACGCGCGGCCCTTGTCCAGCTCTTCCAGGGCTTCCTTCAGGCTGCCGCAAACCTGCGGGATCAGCTTGCCTTCTTCCGGCGGCAGATCGTACAGGTTCTTGTCCGCCGCATCGCCAGGGTGGATCTTGTTCTGGATGCCGTCCAGGCCAGCCATCAGCAGTGCAGCGAAGCACAGGTAAGGGTTGGCAGCCGGGTCCGGGAAGCGCGCTTCGATACGGCGGGCTTTCGGGCTGGAGACGTAAGGGATACGGATCGAGGCGGAACGGTTGCGCGCCGAGTAGGCCAGCATGACCGGCGCTTCGAAGCCTGGCACCAGACGCTTGTAGGAGTTGGTCGACGGGTTGGTGAAGCCGTTCAGAGCTTTACCATGCTTGATGATGCCGCCAATGAAGTACAGGGCGGTCTCGGACAGGCCGGCATAGCCTTCACCGGCGAAGGTGTTCTTGCCGTCTTTGGAGATCGACATGTGCACGTGCATGCCCGAACCGTTATCGCCGTACAGCGGCTTCGGCATGAAGGTAGCGGTCTTGCCATAGGCGTCGGCTACGTTGTGCACGCAGTATTTCAGGGTCTGGACTTCGTCAGCCTTGTTGACCAGCGTGTTGAACTTGACGCCGATTTCGTTCTGGCCGGCAGTCGCCACTTCGTGGTGATGCACTTCGACGACCAGGCCCATCTCTTCCATGGCGTTGCACATGGCAGTACGGATTTCGTGGTCGTGGTCGCACGGCGGAACTGGGAAATAGCCGCCTTTAACGGCTGGGCGATGGCCCTTGTTGCCGCCTTCGACGTCCTGATCGGTCATCCAGGAGCCTTGCTCGGAGTAGATCTTGAACATGGAGCCGGAGATGTCGGACTTGAACTTCACCTGGTCGAAGATGAAGAACTCAGGCTCCGGGCCTACGAATACGGTGTCACCGATACCGGTGGACTTGAGGAACTCCTCGGCGCGCTTGGCGATGGAGCGCGGGTCGCGGTCGTAGCCCTGCATGGTGCTCGGCTCGACGATGTCGCAGACCAGGATCAGGGTCGGTTCTTCAGTAAAGGGATCCAGTACGGCGGTTTCGTCGACCGGCATCAGGATCATGTCGGAGGCTTCGATGCCTTTCCAGCCATGAATGGAAGAGCCGTCGAACATCTTGCCGTGCTCGAAGAAATCTTCGTCCTGAGCATCACGTGCCGGAACGGTGACGTGGTGCTGCTTGCCCTTGGTGTCGGTGAAGCGCAGATCAATCCACTTCACATCGTAATCTTTGATCAGTTGAAGCGACTTCGACATGGTGCTCTCCAAGTGGTGGAAGCGTTGACAGAGACAAGCTTCCGAAATCTAGGGGTGAAGCCGAGCGGGGATACTCCGTCAAGGCGACCTGCCTCACAAGGGAGCAAATTGCATGCCAGTGCTCCGAGATGGGTCTGAAGCGCCTGGGACCGCCTTGGCGGGCCATACGTTTCGACATGCGGCACTAAATCGCCCTCCTGGCGCACTCTAATGGTGCGGTGCGTAACTGATATGACCCAGTATGGTGCGCAGAAGGCATCGCAGAATAAACTGTCTAAAGGTTGATCAAATTCCGATATACTCCGCCCCCCTCTTTTACGCCATGTCGGCGCACGCGCGTTTTCAATGAAGCTGATCGTCAAGGTTTTTCCCGAAATCACCATCAAGAGCCCGCCGGTACGCAAGGGTTTCATTCGCCAGCTGGCGAAGAACATCCGTACCGTGCTGCGCGACCTCGATCCCGGACTGCGGGTGGAGGGGGTGTGGGACAACGTCGAGGTGGAAACCGCAGTCAGTGATTTGAAGACATTGCACCAGATGATCGAGCGCCTGCGCTGCACGCCCGGCATCGCACATTGCCTTGAGGTGCATGAATACCCATTGGGGGATATGGACGACATCCTGGCCAAGTGCAAGGCCCACTACGCCGATCGCCTGCCGGGCAAGATCTTCGCGGTGCGCTGCAAGCGGGCCGGCAAACATCCGTTCAGTTCGATGGACGTCGAGCGCTATGTCGGCGGTGAGCTTCGCGTGCAGTGCGGTGCGGCCGGCATTTCCCTGAAGTCCCCGGAAATCGAGGTGCGGATGGAAATCCGCGACCAGCGCCTGTTTGTCGTGCACGCACAACACGACGGCATCGGCGGCTATCCGCTGGGTGCACTGGAGCAGACGCTGGTGCTCATGTCCGGCGGTTTCGACTCCACTGTAGCGGCTTACCAGATGATGCGCCGCGGCCTGATGACCCATTTCTGCTTCTTCAATCTGGGTGGCCGCGCCCACGAGCTGGGCGTGATGGAAGTTGCCCACTATTTATGGAAGAAGTACGGCAGCTCCCATCGCGTGCTCTTTATCAGCGTGCCGTTCGAAGAAGTCGTCGGTGAGATCCTCGAAAAGGTCGACAACAGCCAGATGGGCGTCGTGCTCAAGCGCATGATGCTGCGCGTATCGACGCAGATCGCCGAGCGCCTGCATATCGATGCACTGGTGACAGGCGAGGCGATTTCCCAGGTCTCCAGCCAGACCCTGCCGAATCTGTCGGTGATCGATTCGGCCACCGACATGCTGGTGCTGCGCCCGCTGATCGCCAGCCACAAGCAGGACATCATCGACACCGCATTCGAGATCGGCACCGCCGAGTTTGCCAAGAACATGCCCGAGTACTGTGGCGTCATCTCGGTAAACCCGACGACCAAGGCCAAGCGTTACCGCGTCGAGCACGAAGAGAAGCAGTTCGACATGGCCATCCTCGAGCGTGCCATGGCCAACGCCCGACAGGTCGCCATCGATCGCGTCATCGACGAGTTGGGTCAGGATTTGCAGGTCGAAGAAGTCGTCGAAGCAAGTGCAGGGCAGGTGGTGCTCGACATTCGCCATCCTGACCTTGCCGAGGACGAACCTCTTGAAATGCAAGGCATCGAAGTGCAAACGCTGCCCTTCTATGCGCTGAACAACCGCTTCAAGGAGCTGGATGAGAACCGCCAGTACCTGCTTTATTGCGATAAAGGTGTCATGAGCCGCCTGCATGCTCATCACTTGCTGAGCGAGGGGCACCAGAACGTGAGGGTTTATCGGCCGGTAGGCTTGAAGCTTGAAGCTGGAAGCTCGAAGTGAAACGTCTCTGTTCTACCAGCCACTTCGTCATCAGACGCAAGCACCCTCCCGACCCGGCGGTGTGCGCTGCCTTTTCTTCCGGCTTCCAGCTCCAGGCTGCCGGCTTTCAGCTTCTTTTAGGTACCCCAAAGTGATCGATAATCTCCGTAACATCGCCATCATCGCCCACGTTGACCATGGCAAAACCACACTGGTCGACAAGCTCCTGCGTCAGTCCGGCACCCTGGAGCGCGGCGAGCTCAACGACGAGCGCGTGATGGACAGCAACGACCAGGAAAAAGAGCGCGGCATCACCATCCTGGCCAAGAACACCGCCATTCGCTGGAACGAGTACCGCATCAACATCGTCGACACCCCCGGCCACGCCGACTTCGGCGGTGAAGTCGAGCGGGTGATGTCGATGGTCGACTCCGTGCTGCTGCTGGTCGACGCCCAGGACGGCCCGATGCCGCAAACCCGCTTCGTGACCAAGAAGGCCTTCGAGGCCGGCCTGCGTCCGATCGTGGTGATCAACAAGGTCGACCGTCCGGGCGCGCGTCCTGACTGGGTGCTGGACCAGATCTTCGACCTGTTCGACAACCTGGGCGCCACCGAAGAGCAGCTGGACTTCCAGGTTGTCTACGCCTCGGCCCTGAACGGCATCGCCGGTCTGGATCACACCGACATGGCCGAAGACATGACCCCGCTGTACCAGGCGATCGTCGATCACGTGCCAGCTCCGAAAGTCGATATCGACGGTCCGTTCCAGATGCAGATTTCCGCGCTGGACTACAACAGCTTCCTCGGCATCATCGGTGTCGGCCGTATCGCCCGCGGTCGCGTCAAGCCGAACACGCCCGTCACCGCTATCGACATGCATGGCAAGAAGCGTAACGGCCGTATCCTCAAGCTGATGGGTCACCACGGTCTGCACCGCGTCGACGTCGAAGAAGCCACCGCGGGCGACATCGTCTGCATCAGCGGTTTCGACGAGCTGTTCATCTCCGATACCCTATGCGACATGAACAACGTCGAAGCGATGAAGCCGCTGACTGTCGACGAGCCGACCGTTTCCATGACCTTCCAGGTCAACGATTCGCCGTTCTGCGGCAAGGAAGGCAAGTTCGTCACCAGCCGTAACATCAAGGAGCGCCTGGACAAGGAACTGCTGTACAACGTGGCCCTGCGCGTCGAAGAAGGCGACTCCGCGGACAAGTTCAAGGTCTCTGGCCGTGGTGAGCTGCACCTATCGGTACTGATCGAGAACATGCGCCGCGAAGGCTTCGAGATGGCTGTAGGTCGTCCGGAGGTGATCATCCGCGAAGTAGACGGCGTCAAGCACGAGCCGTTCGAGAACGTCACCATCGACATCCCTGAAGAAGCGCAGGGCAAGGTCATGGAAGAGATGGGCCTGCGCAAGGGCGACCTGAGCAACATGGTTCCGGATGGCAAGGGCCGCGTGCGCCTGGAATACAACATCCCGGCCCGTGGTCTGATCGGCTTCCGTAACCAGTTCCTGACCCTGACCAACGGCGCCGGCATCCTGACTTCGATCTTCGATCGCTACGACGTGATGAAGTCGGGCCACATGTCCGGCCGTCAGAACGGCGTACTGGTTTCGGTCGAAACAGGCAAGGCGCTGACCTACTCCCTGGAAACCCTGCAGGCGCGCGGCAAGCTGTTCGTCGAGCACGGCCAGGAGATCTACAACGGTCAGATCGTCGGCCTGAACAGCCGCGACAACGACCTGGGCGTCAACCCCACCAAGGGCAAGAAACTCGACAACATGCGTGCGTCGGGCAAGGACGAGACCATCGCCCTGGTCCCGCCGGTACGCTTCACCTTGGAACAGGCTCTGGAATTCATCCAGGACGACGAGCTGTGTGAAGTGACCCCGAAGTCGATCCGTCTTCGCAAGAAGATCCTCGACGAAGGCGAGCGCAACCGCGCGGCAAAGAAAGCCAAGGCTTGATGCTGGTTTAGCTGGAAATGAAAAGGCGCCCTAGGGCGCCTTTTCTCTGCTGCTTGGATTACCTCCATGCTTTCTGTTGGCATGAGCGAGGCGTACAGAAAAGCAGCTAGCAGTCTCGCTTCGCATACAAGAAGACTGCAGAGGTGTAGTGGTCTGCTGACCCCCGGACGTCGAGTTATGAAGTACTCCTGGCCAGAATATCTAACTACAGCAGGTTACCTACAGCTCGGAGGCATAGGGGCATCACTCACTACCTGATCCAGCGCTACAACAAGACCAGACCGCATCGGGTCGATAACGGGCTGCCGCCTGCGGTCGGCTGTCGGATACCCACAAAGTTTGAAGACGCTCCATTGCTGCTGTCAGGGAGCAGGCAGTACCCACGATAACCCTACAGGTGACCCCGAGTTAGGGAAATGTTGGCAATTTCTCTAAGCTAAAGCATTCAGGCAATGCGGCGGCTAACCACAATTTTTATAATATGAGTAAATGCCCTGGGTCCGCCTTGCCGAAGACAAGAGCCTTAACATTGAAGACTAATGGGTTTCCTTAAGTTTCACCGTACTTATTATTTCAAAACTTCCTATGGAGCCTGCAGCTGCTTAATTTAACTTGAGTTAATCAGCACTTTGAGGGTTCGTGCATTTTATTTCTGACAACGCCCTGCCCTTGGCCTCGACAGTACACCTTTGTACATACTCTCCTGGTTCTTCATTCAGAAGATAGTTAAAATCAAAACTGACGGCGCTGCCATAAAAGTCTATTTTTGAAAAGCCTGCATATGAAAAATCATTTGCCAGAGACAGGCCGTTCATTTCACAAATATCCTTTCGTTCGACAACAGCCCGGTCATCTTTAGGGTTTATCAATTCAAGTCTAAGGCATGGATATGGCGACTCCGAATTGAATCGCGTATATTTGAATAAGAGACCTTCAGCTCTCTTAGCATTAACTTCTACTGCATACCGATATACATCCGTATCGGCAACGGAATAAACCGGCGCAACGCCTAATGCCAACGCAGCAAGCAACATATTCCAGCGCATACTATTCATCTATGTACCTTGATCTTCTCAAGAAACGATCACTGGGTAGGTTTTGTGGCCAATTTGATCGGTTTTTTATCACACTGCTAAATCGTGCAAGATCGTTACTCGCCACATATTCTTGGAGCAGGGCGCGAATATCCGGCGTGTAATCTCCTCGGTAACGCAAGTCCACCAACATGTCCTTTATTTTTGGATGAAGCGCATCCCAATCTGTAGCTCCGTACGCTTCAATAACATCTCTCTTTTCACATATCCTTTTGACATCCTTCTCCATAAACTCATATACAAAGACAAACAAGTCATGCTGTTGCTTTCTTGTGATATGTGTAGATCTAATTCTTGCGGTTGCGGAGTTTAAATAATCACTCGCCTTGCTTTCAGTAAGCCCCTTGCCACCAGACAGCCAAGATAGCAGCGGCTCTGAAATACCAACGCACTCTAAATCATCTTTCACATTTGGCTGATGACCGACGTCATAACCCCGACCTATGGTTACCCCGGAAGCGCCAACCGGAGGCCAGTGGGGCACCCTACTGAAAAAAAGAGAGTCTTCAATATCGTTCCCTTCAGCATCAAATGTTAGCTGCCCACGCGGAACTTTTAGCCACTTAAGGTCATTTTCATCGTCTATGAGACTAAAGTCGTTCGTTAATCCGATGGTCTGAATATGCCACGCTTCCCTGTCCTCACTAAAACCATGCTGCCCAACCAGTTCGCCCCACCAGCTCAACTTCTCGATCCGCTGCTTTTCCACCTCCCAAACAAGGTTCGGCTTTCCGGGCTCTTCCGCTAACAACGGATCAAGCTCATCCCACTTGCCCTTGTTCCAGAACCACTCGCTTTCATATTTGGCGACCAGTTGGCCAAGCACTTGAGCGTGCCAAGGCCTGGCCAGCGCTGCTTGGATTTCAACGCTGGTCAATACGCCATCCTTATCGGTATCGGCGATATCGTAGAGTCGAGCGAGCGTTACGATTGGGCTGCCATCGGCCTTGCTGACCTGCGCCCGGTAGTTGTGCTGTTCGTCTGGGCTCAGCATGCCTCTGGCATTGAAGGCGTAGGCGAGCTTTTCGACGGGCGTTCCGGTTTCCTCGATACACTGGAAGCCTTCCCACTCCCACGGGCTGTGGCGAGTAGTGATCAGCTCCTGCGTAAGCGCTCCCTTGTAGCGTCATGGCGAAAGCGCGTTTATGGCAGGGTTGTGGGGTGATGGCAATATGGTGTCGTTGGTTTTGCGGAGACGCCTTAGTTTGAGTGCGGTCTCGGAAAGTTATTCAAGGTCAAGCAAACTTCCATCCACCGAGGCTGAAAGGCATGGGATATAAGTTAAGTAGTTTGAGTTTTTCTTAACCAGTATGCCGTGCTTGGGCTCTTGGACGTCAGCAACCCTGTTGATGGCGGATATCACTGTGTACGTATATTCGCCATTATGTAAGCTGATGGAGTTGGTCAGTTCGCTGCCAGACACGTTGCCTATTAAGATTACTATCTCGTCTAATGTTTTTTTAATTTTAGCTCTGGCGGATGGTTAGGTCGTCCGAAAGTATAAGTAATCGTGTTGTCTTGCTTATGTAGTTCGATGAGCTTGTTAGATTCCGCTGTGCAGCTGAAGAGGAGCTTAGGCTCTTCGATAGTCTTTGCCGCTAGGGTGGACGAGAAAGCTAAAGTCAAGGCCAACGTAATATCGTAAATGGAGCTGCTTAGACGTGATCCACGCTGCATTTTTTCAGCACGTTATTTTCTTGATCAACAAAATCCGGCTCATTTATCCATTCTCGTGAATTCGATATTTTGTTGTAAAAACCAAACCACTTAATTTTTGCGGACTTATCTGAAATCATTTGCATCTCAGCAATTGGTATTGCCCTAGAAAAGCTATCCCAGTCTAGCGACATCCCACCAAATCCTAAATCAGTAGGCTCGATTAACTTTATAACCAATTTTTTTTTGCTGATTTTTCCAGCGGCATGTATGTAAATTTGGTTCGCATTAACCTCCATTGTTATGTCTTCCTTGCTAGCAATTGAGATCCAGCCACTTTCGTCACACTTTAGTGCCC
This sequence comes from Stutzerimonas sp. C6.4V, assembly GCF_058536345.1. Lineage (NCBI taxonomy): Bacteria > Pseudomonadati > Pseudomonadota > Gammaproteobacteria > Pseudomonadales > Pseudomonadaceae > Stutzerimonas > Stutzerimonas sp. C6.4V. The sequence continues at coordinate 256,177 of NZ_JBZUBM010000002.1, read as the reverse complement.
ATTTCCCTGACAGGTCACTTTCTTTTAATGGTTCTTTCTCGCTGCCATGGCCTAAGGATGATAGGCAGAGAACACCCACAGCCAACAAGCAACTGGGCGTAAATATAGACATAATGGTCAATATCCAAACTCCCCTAGAAACCCTGATTTTATATGTAAGTCTGTTTCACTTAGCTTTTCTTCCTTGAGGAATTTTTCATAATTCCCAAGAGCCTCCTCCATGGTTTCTATAGGCTGCCCATATCTGCTTGGAGGTAAGCTAGCCCATATCCAACTACAGCTCTCTATGGCTTCTTTTATTTTATCGTCCACGATCATTTTCAGAGCATTTCCCTTAGTGGCATATCTAAGCAATACGACCCCGAACCTATCTTGGGATTCTGGGGAAAAATCTTGTATCCTCAGTCTGCTCCTTATCTTTATATAGTTGGCGTCACTCCATGTATACCCCATTACTTGATATGCCCCTGCTGCCGAAGAAACATATCCTCCAGCTTTTATTTTAATTTGTGGGTGGTCAGAAAAATCTTTCCCATGATCCTTAATGAAAGATGAACCACCGAATAATCTTTCATAGCCGCGAGGGCCAACAGTTCCCTCTCCGACCCTAATCATTCTCATAAATGCACGGACTCTTAGCTCTTGAAGAGAAATCTTTGTAGGGTGAGTAAATGCAGCCGATAGCCACATAGGCTGAAAATGCCAAGCGCTCCCGTCCGCACTGATTCCACCCTTACCCTTCAAACTCTCCCACCAACTCAACTGCTCAATACGCGCCTTTTCGCTTTCCCAATCTTGGTTCGGGTCAACATACGGGATATGCCCCATCAACGGATCCAGCTCTTCCCATTTATCGGCCTTCCAGAACCACTCGCTTTCATGATGCGTAATGAGTTGTGCGATGGATTGTGCATGCCAGGGTTTTGCCAAGGCGCTACGGATCTCGTTAGCAGTGAGCTTGTTGTCACGGTTGGTGTCGATGATGTTATACAGCCTTGCCTTTACTGGTCCCTGGTCTTCCTGGCTGACCAGGGCACGGTAATTGGCGCGCTCCTCGTCGGTGAGTCGACGCAAGGCATCATAGAAATAAGCAGCTTTGCCGATGGGGCGGCCGGTTTCCTTGATGAAGTCGTAGCCCACCCATTCCCAGGGGCTATGGCGAGTGGTGATGGGCTCCCGTTCTGCCAGCCAGCCACTGATGGGGTTACCGCTGCTATCGGCAAGTAAGTTGTCCAGCCGCCACCAGCGGTTCACCACAGGTGTGCTGCTGCCAGGCATGATCGTGCTGGCTTGCAATTTGTGGTCGGCTGGGAGTGCATCCAGCACGCTTTGCGGAATGATCAGGTCTACGCCGACGGTTGTGCCAGCATCGCTGGTCTTCGGCGGATTGCTAGCGTTGATATCTTCACGGTGTGGGATGAGTTTGCTGGCACCCTTGTAGACCTTCAGGAGGGTTTTCTGTTGATCGGGCAAACCGTTAGCCCAGGCCCGGCTTTGGGCGATGAAAGCGGGTACGTCTTCACAACTGAAAACCTCCAGATGCAGGAGTGGTTTGGCACCCCCTTCATCGTGGTTCTGGTACTGGCCAAGGTGCCCAATCAGCTCGCCAGCCTTGATCGGATAGGGCTTAGGCAATACATGCACTTGATCCAACACGGGTTCCGAGCGAGTGGCTTCGAGCGAGCCGAAATGCACGAAGCCCTTTATGTTGTGAGCACTATTGGCCGACAGCGGCAATGCTTCATGCCCTTCGATGATCTGCTGTAATTCCCGATAGGCCGTTGTTCCAGCCTTGAGCGAGAACTTTGCTCCAACAGGGAGCAAGCCGGTTTTCGGATCGCTACTTTTGCCGTTACCAGTTTTTCTTACATTCAGGCCTTTTTGTGGGGCAAGGCTCGGCTCCTCATCATCGGCATCGTCTGCGACCAGAAAGGTATCTGGTTCACCCGCTACGGCTTGCATTTCCTTGATGAAGACCCACGACTCTTCGCCTGTGAGCGCGGGTATGGCGCAGCCTTCCACGATGCTCAGTAACTCGCGCCAGTTGGAAGAGTCGGTGCCTGGAGCGACCTTCACCTTGGTGCCTTTGGGTAGCAAGGCAGTGACTGCGCCATTCTTGGGGGCTGCACGCACTCGCAAGCCGCGCACGCTATCGACAGCCTTATCGGGCTTCACGCTGTACAGCGTGTCCCCCATGAAGGCAGGGGCTGTAGGTGCTCCTGTCTTGCTGTAGCTGTCCCAGTCCAGCAGGTGCATGTAGAGGCTGAAAAAGGTCAAGGAGGGGGACGGTACAGGCGTCACGCCTTCCTTCGGCGGCAACGCTGGCGCCTCCAGGCGATGTTTGACCAAGACAAAACAGCGCGAGAATGGGGCCGAGAAGGTGGTTTTCGCTGAGTTGAGGTAGAGGCTTTTGGGATAGCTTTTGTCGATTCGATAGGCGATCACCTCGCCATCGGCAATGCAGCACACTTGGGATTGATCGAATACCACCGCTGTCTTGTCATCGAAATGAATGCCGCCATGCCACTGGCCATTCTTGCCGATGGGGTAGTAGCCACCGCCCGCCTTGGCCATCGCGGTCAGATGTTGAATGGGATCGAGATTTTCCTCCTTGGGCTTGAAGGGAAAGCTCCAATTGTTGACTTTGGTCGTGTCGCTCATGTCTACCGATCCTTGATTGATTACTTCCTAAGCCATCAGCCCGAGAAGTTGAACATTCTTTTGGGCTGCTTGGGTTCTGAGGACTCATTCGCCAACGCCTGCTCCAACAAGCTCCCCGCCTTGTCGCTATCCGCCGCGCCCGGAAGCACGGGCGGTTTGATCTTGATCCCCGAGCCCTTACCCGGCGCGCCGCCAGCGTTGATTCGCACCAGCGGGCCGGAGACGGTGATGCCGCCCGGGTCGAGCTTGATGAAGCTGCCGCCGGCCTTGAGGGTCAGTTCGACGCCGGCTTCGATGACCATCTTCTGCCCGGCCTTGAGGTGGATCTCGCGACCGGCCTTGGTCAGCTGGGCGGTGCCAAGCTTGATGTGCTGGGTCTGGCCGACGGTGAAATGGTCGTCGGGTTTGACTTCCACCTTGCGGTCGCCGGCAACGGTCAGGTGTTCTTCGGCGCGGAATTCGCTGTAGCTGTTGGCTTCCACCGTATCGTGGCGTTCATGGCCGACGCGGATCTTCTGGTCGTGCTCGATGTTCTCGTCCCAGTCGCGCTGGGCGTGGAGGTAGATCTGCTCGGCGCCCTTGCGGTCTTCGATGCGCAGTTCGTTGTAGCCGCCACCACCCGGTGAACTCAGGGTTTTGAACACCGTGCGGGTCTTGTTTGCCGGCAGGTCATAGGGTACCTGGTGCTCCTTGTGGTACAGGCAGCCGGTCACCAAGGGATGGTCGGGATCGCCTTCAAGGAAGGTGACCAGCACTTCCATGCCGACACGCGGGATGGCGATGCCGCCATAGCGGTCGCCGGCCCAGCTCGAGCTGACGCGCAGCCAGCAGCTGGTCTTGTCGTCGGCCTGGCCGTGGCGATCCCAGAAAAACTGAACCTTGACCCGACCGTATTCATCGCAGTGGATTTCCTCACCAGGCGGCCCGGTGACGACGGCGGTCTGGCTGCCCAGCACCTTTGGTTTGGGATGACGCAGGGCGGGGCGGTAAGGGATGTCCCAGGGGGTGGCGGTAAAGCGGTTGCGGTAGCCTTGGGTAAAGTTCGAGTCGCCTGGGGCACCCTCACCCCAACCCTCTCCCTGAGGGAGAGGGGGCTGTCCGCGGTGGGCAGGGGATGAGGTGATCGATTCCTCCAACACCTGCGGCTGCTTGCCTTCATGCAGTACTTCGGTCAGCAGCCACAGGTCATTCCATTCGCGGCGCGGGTGGTCCGAGATTTCCAGCAAATGACCGCTGACGAGCCTGGGCTGGTCGCTGTGGCCTTCGGCCTGGCGGAAGTCGGCGCGGTGGCGTTCGAGGGTACGCTGGGAGAGGTGTTTACCGAGCGAGCGGTCGGTGAAGCGGCCCGGATAATCGTAATCCTCCAGCGCGAGCGGCTCTGTACTTGGGCGCTGCTCGTTATGGCTGGCTTCCATCACCAGGCGTGGTTGTTCGAAGTCGTAATCGCGCCGGCTTACCCGATTGGGTCGGGTTTCCAGGCGAACGGCGAAGCGTTTGATGACCGGCTCGTCAGCGACCAGACCGCTGTCCTGCAGATACGCGGTGGGCTGGCCAAGGCAGGGAAAGCTGGTCTGGTCATCACCGAATACCAGCACATGACCCTGGGCGCTGTGCTCGAAGTGGTAGTGGATGCCTTCTTCCTCGCACAGGCGTTGGATGAAGTGCAGATCGGTTTCGTCATATTGGGTGCAGTAATGGCGCTGCGGATAAACGAAGGGACCGAGCTGGAAACGATAGGCGTCTGCCTGAATGCCGTGGCCCTCGAGCACTTGCGCGATGATCTGCGGCACGGTCAGGTGCTGGAAGATGCGTTGGTCTGTGCGATGGCCGAGGTAGGCGAGCTGCGGCACCAGTTTCAGCCTGTAGCGGGTCAGGCGTTTGCCGGATTCACCCTGCGCGACGCGATGAACCAGGCCATGAATGCCATCGCCGGCGGGCGAAAGCGCGAGGAAGGCGGGGCGGTGGAGTAAGTCTTTGAGGTCGAGGTCGGCACGCTCGCTGACCAGCTCCAGATCGAAGCGATAAGGCTGGCTGATAGCCTCATGGCCGGTAAAGGCGAGCACCTGTAGGTCGTGCTCAAGGTCCGTGACGGTCAGGCTGAAATGAGTTTGATTGGCCGCGTTGAACATGGCGCTTCCTTGTGTCGTGTCATCGGGCCCGCCCAAGCCAGCGCTGCAGGCGGCTCGGTGCGGGGCGCAGAAATGCGTCCAGTAATGGGTGCAGGCTGGCGGCCCGCTCGCTGTTGTCGAACGCCAGTGCGGCGCGCAGGGCTGGCCAGCCGTGTGCGGGGAAGGTCGGTGGGCATCGCAGCGCCTTGTCCAACGCCATCGCGCGAGCCTGCTTGGCACTGAGGCGGCGGAACGGATGCTGCCCGGACGCCAGTTCGAACAGCAGGCAGCCGAGTGCGTAGATATCGCTGGCGGCCGACGGCTCGGCCCCCTCGAGCAGTTCCGGCGCAGCGTAGCGGGTGGTCCAGGCCTTGAAACGCGTGCGCGACAGACGTGGCAGGTTTGCCAGCAGGCCGTCGATGGGCTGCCCGAGACCGTAGTCGAACAGGCGCAGGCCGTCATCGGCGAGGATCACGTTGCTTGGCTTGATGTCGCCGTGGATCACGCCACGGCTGTGCGAATACTCCATCGCCTGGAGCAGGGGCACGGCGATGTCCCGCAACGCTTGCCCCGCGAGGCCGTGCGGGTGTTCAGCAAGAAGCTGGTCGAGTGTCGGCCCCTTGAGTAGCTCGAGGGTGATGAAAGCCCGTTGGCTGGCGGTGTCCACGTCGAAGCCGAACAGGCGCACCACATGGCGGTGGCTGAGCCGGGCCGTCAGGGCGAATTCGCTGTAGAGCAGTGCGTGCGCATCGGGGTATTCGGCGAACTCGTCACTCAGGGTCTTCAGGGCCACAAAGGGTTCCGGATCGCCGAACTGTTCGCGCAGCAGGTCGCGTGCCCGGTAGACCGCGCCCATGCCGCCGACGCCGAGCAGCCGCTCGATCAGGTAGCGACCGGCAAGGATGTCTGGCAGCTCGCCAGGCGCGATCGACGGGGTCGGCGCCGCCGGTGCGCTGGACGTTGTCGCGTTGGCAGCGAACGCGAAGTAGGTCAGGTCCGAATCCAACTCGGCGCGTAACGGATCGGTCATCGGCGGATCACCACGGCGCTGAGGTTGTCCCGAGCCGGGCCGTCCAGCACGGCATCGAAGAGCCGCTGCAGGGCCAGGCTCGGCGACGGCGCATCAAGCGCCGCACCAAGGCTGTCCGGCGTCAGGCTCTGGTACAGCCCGTCGCTGCACAGCAGCAGGGTATCGCCCGGATGGACGTCGAACTCAAGGATGTCCAGCACCAGCTGCTCGCCGGCGCCGATGGCGCGGGTAAGGGCATGGGCGGCGGGATGACGTGCGGCCTGCTGTGGGCTCAGTGCCTGCTCGTCGATCAGCTGCTGCATCAGCGAATGATCGCGCGAGAGCTGATACAGCCGCCCACCGCGCCAGAGATAGCAACGGCTGTCACCCGCCCAGACGCAGGCCGCGCGCGCGTCGTCGATCAACAGCGCAACCACGGTGCTGCCGATCACCGGATCGGGTTGGTCGGCCGTTACCGTGAGGTCATGTCCAAGGCGCCGGTTGAGCGCGTGCAGGCAGTGACGCAGGGCGATCAATCGCTCCGGCAGGCTGCCTTCAGGCAGCTCGGCCAGGTGCTCGACGATCAGGCGGCTGGCCAGCGCGCCGTTGTGATGCCCGCCCATGCCGTCGGCAACGACCCAGAGACCCTTCTCGGGCACATTGAGGAAGGCATCCTCGTTACGGGCGCGGACCTTGCCGGTATCGGTCCGCGCCGCGCTGCGCCAGGTACAGGCCGGGCGTGTCATGGTCATCACAGGGTCGCCGGCAACTTGAAGTCACGCAGCAGCGCGATGTCGAACGGGTTCGGCGAGCGCTGGCTGTGCAGCAGGAAGTTGGCGTGGCGACCATCAAGGTTGGCCTTGAGCATCAGGACGTCACGGCCACTGTGATAGTCGACCTGCATCAGGTCCAACAGGCGGAATAGCGACCAGGGTCCGGTATTTTTCTCGATGCCCACGCGTCGCCCGCCCAGCTCTTCCACGACCAGGTTGGTGCGGCCTTGCTCGGCATCGGCCGGCCAGGTGAAGGCGGTCTGCAGGATGGGACCGTGACGGTATTCGAGATGCTGGTCGCCGAAGCGGAAGTCGGCACGGCCCAGGCTCGAATCCAGCGAGTAGGGCTCAAGCTTGAAGCGAATCTGCGGCTCGTTGGGGTTTTCCGCGAAGAAACTGCGGCGGATCGTCTGCGCGTGACGCATCTGCGCCAGGAATTCACGCGACAGTGGCAGCCCGCGACCATCGACACGGCGTATTTGATAGCCACCCGCGGTGCCGCTGACAAACGGCTTCAGGTAGCGCTCGAAAAACCCGTCGGCAACCCCCTGTGCCTTGAAGAATTCCCGGAAATCGGCAATGGCCACATCGCTCTGGCTGTTGGCGCTGAAGGGGTAACGCTGGCGCAGCGAGCCCTTGTAGAAGGCATACAGCTCGCCCTGGTAGCGCTGGTTCAGGTAGTGATAGGCATCGTTGAGCACCAGCGACCAGCTGTCCTCGGCGAGCAGGCCAAGCCAATTGCCGATCGGCTGGGGCAGGCGCGCCGCGCTGGCGCGCAGCTGGTTGATCGCGTCGCGCTGGCCACCCATGCGGGCCTTGGCCAGCTCGAAAGCCGCCTGATCGGGCGCACTGGCGTGAGCCAGCCCGGCCAGCTGCAGTTGCAGGGCGTCGAGCGCCTGCAGGGTTGGAATCAGCTCGGCGCTGGGGCCCGCGTTCTCGTCCAGCAGCCGATGCAAGGGTTCGAAGCGCCGCTCCAGGGTCTTGCGCGCGGTATCCGGCAGGTTTTTCGCCAGCGCCGCCTGCGTCTGCTCGGCGGCAGCCGAGGCAAGCCGGGCCGCTTTGCCGAGCTTGCCATTGGCGCCGTTGAGCGCCTCGGCCGCTTCCGCCGCGTCACCCGCAGCTTCTGCGGCCCCGGCAAAGCGCGTGTTGTCGCGAACCTCGACCAGCAGCTGCAGCAGCGGGGAGTTGGCGGCGGTCAGCCCACCGAGCAGCGTCGCGCCCTGCGCGGTGCCGGCGATGGGTTCCAGGTTCAGCTGCGCCACGGCTTCGGCCCAGTAATTGGCGTAGTCGCGGAAATACAGCTGCTCCATATCGACCATCAACCGGCCAAGGTCCTTCAGGCTGAGGCTGTCGCCTTCGCCCAATACCCAGTTGTCGCGCAGAATGTCCCGTACCAGGTCGCTGCCCTGGGCAACATAGAAGCTGTCATAGCCGTTGCGGGTGTAGAAACCGGGAATCGCATAGTCGCTGCCGCTGAACAACGCGCCCTGCGGCCCGAGGCGCTGGCTGAAGCGATAGGCCGGCAGGCTGCGCGCTTGATCGCGCAACATGCGGTAGACGACATTGGCCAGCGATTCGCTGCGCAGCACCTGGCGCGCCTCGGCAACCAGCGGGTCGTTGAGCGTGTGCGGGGTGTAGCCTTCGTCGAGCAGGCGCTTGAAGTGCGTGTTAAGGCCATTCTGCGCGACGGCATTGCCGGCGTAGCGCAGCGACCAGTCGGCGGCCAGCCAGTCCTCGAGGAATCCGTTGTCACGTCGTTCAGCCAAATTGAGCATAAGGTAGGCGCGCAGGCTGCCCAACAGCCGCTCGCGATCGCCAAGATTGGCCCGAATCTGAGCCTCGAGCTGGCGGGCGACACGTGGCAGGAGCAGGCGTTCGAGTTCGCGCCGGTAAGCCTGGTGCAGCGTCGGGTCGACATGTTCGCCCTGGTAGAGACCGCCGCGTTGCAGATAGGACACCTCGTTCTTGTCCGGGAACACCAGGGTTGCGGCGTAGCTGGTATCCAGTGCCTTGAGAATACGCAACGCATCGTCCTGTTCGGCGATACCGTCATGCTCCCGGTCCAGCTGCTCGGCCAGGCTGCGCAGCTGCTCAAGACGCTCGTGATTGCCGGAGAAATTGTGCGCCCAGATCGCCCCGAACAGCGCCAGGCAGGCGAAACTCGCGGCATACAGGGCACGCTGGCCCCAGTCGATGCGTCGCACTTCCTTCTGGTCCAATCCGGCCAGGTCGGCTTCGGGAAAGATGACCCGACTGAGCAGGTGGTTGATGAAGCGCGCCCGGCCGCTGCGGAAGGTCGGCAGTGCACTGCTCGACAGGCCGAGGTTGCGTCCGATACCGCTCGTCAGGGGATCGAGCGACCCTTCCAGCTGCGGCGCGCTGGTCAGATAGAAGCCGCGTAGCTGGCTGGCGCGCTGGTAGCGATTGCCGGAAAAGGCGAGCTCGATGAACAGACACAGGCGCTCGCCGATCTGGCCGAGCTGGTGCGGAAAATCGAGGATTCGGCCACGCCGTTGGGTGTCGCGCTCCTGGTGCATGCGCAGGATGACCTGGCTGTTGAGCCGACGCAGCAGCTCTTCGAATTCACTGCGGATCACGCCTACATCGGTACCGTCCTGTTCCTTGCGGAAACTGGCGCCAAGCACCTGGTCGCTTTCCTCGCGTGATAACTGATCGAAGAACTCATCGAAGCCCAGGATGCCGTCCGCCTTGCTCAGCACCAGATAGACAGGAACATCGGCACCCAACCGTTGATGAATGTCATGCAGGCGCTGGCGACTCTGGCGCGCCAGGGTTTCGAGCTCGTGTTCGCTTGCATGCAGCAGCGATTCGACCGGGATGTTGACCAGCACGCCGTTGAGCGGGCGGGCGCGGCGACGGCGCAGCAGCTGCAGCAGTGTGTCCCAGGCCTTGGCATCGACCGTGGCGTCGGGCTGGGTCAGGTAGCGTCCGGCGGTGTCGATCAGCACGGCGTGGTCGGCGAAATACCAATCGGCATAACGGGTGCCGGAGACGTCCTTGGTCAGACGCTGGTTCTCGCCACGGTTGAGCGGAAAGTCCAGCCCGGAGAAGTCCAATAGTGAGGTCTTGCCGCTACCCTGGGGGCCGAGCAGGAGATACCAGGGCAGCTCGTTGCGCCATCTTTCGCTGCGGCCACGGTACAGGCTGGAACTCTTCAGCGTGCGCAGTGCATCGCGATGACGCTGACGCAGGATCGCCTGCTCCTCGCTGATCAGGCCGTCGCGGCGCAGCCGCTCCTGAGCGTCGTCGTCACTGGCTTCGGCCTGCTTCTGCCGGGTGCTGCGCCAGCTGGCGAAGACCATAAACAGACCCCAGGCCAGGCAAAGGCCGGCGATGGTCAGCAGGCGACTGGTCGCCGACTCCCAGAACTTGTAGTCGTCAACGGCCAGCAGCGGGCCGACGAACCATACCAGCAGGATGAGGATCAGCAGCAGGCATAGGCTCCATACCCAGGTCCTGCGGAAAAACGCGGCAAGCTTGCCGAAAAAATCCTTCATGGCGTCACGTCCTTGTTACGGCTTGGGCTCGACCTGCAGGGTCGGATCGGTGGATTGGTAAGGTTGCAGAATGGCGTTGCGCTGTTCGCCCAGTACCCAGGCGAAACCGGCATACAGCATGCCCAGGCAGGTCAGGGTGAAGAGCGCAACCATCCACCACGGGACGATGCGAACCAGGCGCCGGCGGGTGTCCTTGAGCCCTTGCCAGTGCGGAGACACTTCACGGGGCACGTCGCCGCGAAGCTGGCGGATCTGCCGGTACAGGCTGTCGCGTACCGCTTCGAGCTCGAGCATGCCGCGTGGCATCACCCAATACTTGCCTTCGAATCCCAGCGACAGGCAGAGGTACATCAACTCCAGCATCGGCAGGTGTTTGACGGGATTGCGGGACAGCCGCTCGAGCAATTGGAAGAATTTCTCCCCGCCGAAGGTCTCGTTGTGGAACGAAGACAGCAGGCTCATCTGCGACCACTCGCTCTCATTGCCCCAGGGCGTGGTGACGACCGCCTCGTCGACGGCGGTGCAGAGCACGTAGCGTGCGGCCATGACCTGGCTGCTTTCGGCGCCATCGTGCAGCGCGCGATGCTCGAACAGTTTCAGTTCGCTCGAGAGGCGCTGGTTGAGCGCCTGCAGATCCTCGCCCTCGTAGCTGTGCTTGAGCCGCACGACTTCGGAGAGCAGCGAGGAGGCGGCCGCGACCAGGGGGTTTAGGCTGATATTGAAGGTTTCCGCCGGGCGCAGGCGCGCCGCGTAGATCATGCGTTCTTCGAGCTGCTCGAATTTGGGCGCCGCGCTGAAATCCGTCAGCGGGCTTTGCGCCGGGGCGTCGCCGTGGCGATTGAGGATGACGGTCTTGTCATCCTGTGCGTAGTCCATTTCTCTGATCATGTCGGTCAGTTCCTGATCGCCCAGAATTTCAGCTCAAGCCCGGAGAACTCCCCGGACACGTGGAAGGCGAAGCCGCCGGAGCGCTCGAGTTGCGCCAGCTCCTCGGAACTGAGCTCGAGCGCGAAGTACGTCTTGCCGGCGTGGAAAGGGATCTGCCGTGGTGCCACCGGCAGCGGCTTGACCTTGATGCCGGGCAGGTGCAGGTTCACCAGCTGGCGGATCCGCTCCACCGGGCCGGCCTTGAGGTGCGCCGGCAGGCGCGTACGCAGCTCCTCCGAGTCGCATTGGGCGCTGGCGGCGAGCACGAACGAGGCGCTGCCCAGCAGCTTGTGGTCATGCAGCGGCGAGACCTGGATGCCGTACTGACGCTGTTGCAACAGGAGTTCGATGGCGTGCTGCTCCAGGACCATCGACAACACCTGGCGGATCGCATCCATCAGCTTGCGGAACGACACGCCCTGGTCGTTGTGCAGGTAGCGGCCCTCCAGGCGCGGACGCTTGGTCTCACTCGAGAAGGTCGCCAATTCGCCAAGCAGACCCAGCAGTTCCCGATAGATCTGTTCAGGGTGGACTCGGTCGATGCCAAGGTAGTGACGCAGCACGGGTTCGTAGCGGTTGATCAGCTGCAGCATCATGAAGTCGCCCACCTCTGCACCGCCCACCTTGCCGGTGGCACGGATGCGCTCGGCGAGGATGTCGCCGCGGTGTCCGAGCATGCTGATCACTTCCTTGAGGCAAGACAGCAGGTAGCTCGACGCCTGGAAGTCGACAAAGGTCGGAATGTATTCCGTATCCAGGCTGATCACGCCGTCCGGTGTGGTGTCGAGGATGTCGCACAGCTTGAGCTTCACATAGGCCTGATCGCTCTGCTGCTCACCGAGCAGCAGGCGGAAGTCCGGCCTTGCAGTGCTGACCTGGCTGCTGCTCGTGTCCCCGGCGTTGGAGTCGGTGACCTCTTCATCGAAGGCGGTGTAGCGCGCCAGTACGTCCTTCTGCTCGGGGCGCCGGCATTCGATGTGATTGCCGGTGACCAAGGGCAGCGCCAGGTAGACCGGTGTGTTGCTCGTATTGGGCGGTACATCGAGGGCGAGCGGTTCGCGCTCGGCACCGATCTCGAACAGGCTGCCGTCAGGCAGCAGGCCATTGGCCTGGCTCACCACCAGCTTGCCCATGTTCAGAAACTGACGGTCGATCTCCAGCTCGAAGAAGCCCCACGCGTAATGGCCCAGCTTCTGGGTGCGTTGCTTGAGCTGCGCATCGTAGTAACGGTCGTTCTGCTGGAAGTGCTGTGGGCGCAGCAGCATGCCTTCCTGCCAGACCACCTTGTTCATGCTCATCGCCCGGACTCCTTGGCGAGCGGGTCGACCGGCTGGATGCCGCGCTCGTCGAGGCGCAGCTCGATGCGGTTCTGGGCCCTGTGCCGGATGGGAATCACGAAGCGCCAATCCGACTCGGGGAGGTCGCGATAGGCGGCCAGTACACCCACGTAGCGGCTGCCGTCCTGCACGTAGACCTTCAGGTCGCGCTGCTCACCCGGGCGCAATTCCAGCTCTTCCTGAATCACCAGGTCGGGTGCGAGGACTTCCTTGGGGCGTTGGTAGAGCGAGAAGAAATCGGCGTTCTCGAAGGCCACCGGATGCTTGAGTTCGAGCAGACGCACCACGATTGGCGAGGGCCGGTCGTTGAGGTCGGGGTTGAGCCGGTCACTACCGTGCAATGTCAGGTCCAGCTTTGTCAGGCTGGAATTGGGCGAAAGCGCCGAACAGCCGCCGACAAGAGTCAGCGCCGCTAGCAATGCAGCGGAAAAAAAGCGAGACATGGGCATCATCCTTGAAGGTCGGTATTGAGGGTGGCGATAAGGCGGACCTGCTCCTCGTAGGCCTGTGCGAAATCGCGGGTGAACAGGCGCTCGCTCCAGTCGTCGTCCTGCTGCAAGTGCTGGTGCAAGCGCCGGTAGGCACGCCAGCGGCTTCCCGCCGTGGCGATCATGGGTTTTCGGTCGCGCTCGAAGCGCATGACCAGTTGCTCGGGCGCGAGCTGCTCGAGCATCGCCTTGGCCGCGGCGCGGCTGCCGGCGACCAGCGCAACCTGGTGTGCCTGCAGGTCGCGGAAGGCGCGTCCGACAGCCTGTTCCGCTGGCAATTGCCCGCTTTTGCCGCCGCGTAACAATTGGTTGAGCGCCTCGCAGCTGTCGACGCCATGCTTGAGCGGGTTGTTACCGGCACTTTGTACGGTGGTCAGCGACAGGCGCATTTCGTTTTTCAGCTCGCTGCGGGTGCGGAGCGCTTGTTGCAGCCCGCCGACTGACTGCCGGAGCAGGGCGGCTGCCTTGAGCGCCAGCGCCTGGCGGGCCTCCTCGTCAAGATCATCGAGCGGGACGCCCAACGCTTGGCCGAAGCGCGTCCAAAAGTCGGCGTTCAGCTGCTCAGGTTCAGGCATGGGTTTGGCCTGCGTTGCCGGCGGGGCGGCGACCAGTTGCGGGACCTGCAGATTCTCCTCGTCGATCTGGGCGTAGTCGCGCTGCTGGGCATGCGCCCGAGGCGGTGCCAATACCGCTGCCAGGTCATCGACCTGGGCGTATACCCGTTCCTGCTGATCCATGGCGGTCAGCGGATCGAGATCAAGAAAGGCATCGTCCGGAATGATGCTACCGGCCGGTTGCGGTCGGCCCAGCTCGCCATCGAACGCGGCTGGGTCCTGGATCAATCGCGCGCGTATTTCGAAATCGCCAAGGCAATACACGCTACCGTGCTCGATACGCTGAGCCTGGCCCTTCATCAGGCTGGCGCCGGTGTCCTTGAGCAGGATGCCGTTGCTGCTGGTGTCGGTAAGGAAGAAGGCGCCGTTGCGGTAGCTCACTTCGGCGTGACGCCCGGACAGTACACGCTTGCGGTCCGGGATGACCCAGTCGCAATCCTGGTTCCGCCCGATGATTCCGCCGGCCTGTTTGAATGTCTTGCTGCTGATCAGCCCCGGCACGAACTGCTGGGCGCTGACCATATCGAAAACCAATTCCATGGTTCTGTGCTCCTGGTGGATCAGTTGCGGCGGGTGGAGGCCTGCGGATCGCCCAACGGACGATAGTCATCGTCGTTGAACTTGTAGTTGCCGGAGCAGCCGGCAAGGGCGAGGGATGCGGCGAGTAAGACGGGGGCGCAATAGCGGGCTAGCACGCGATTTCCTCCTTGAAAGCGTGTGGGCAGGCGGCCCGCGCAGCGACGTGGCGCGCGGCGGGACTCAGGCTGAGCATTGAAGTTCACCCAGGTGTCCGTGTGGGTGAACGAGGTCACGAAACCGGGCGGGACTGGGTCGGAAACGAGAGCTGGGGCTATAAATGCGGGGCCAGGCGCTAGGCGATTGCGCTCGCACCGCGTGGTGCGTTGGCTGCCTGCCGTTCCGCATTCTGGTTGTCCTCGATGGCACCCCACTGCGCGACCAGCTCTGGCAGATCTGGCCGCTCCGCGTGCTCTCCAAAGACACCGCGGGGTGTCACTACCCGCTCCGCCTGGGCGAGCAGGCGCTGTTGCGTGCGAGTCAGGGCGGGGCTTTGTTCGGCTCGAACACGTTCGCCCTGTTCCACCGCATCGGCATAGATGGCGCGCAGTTCGAGGTCTGTCTTGCCATGGAAGCGCATCTCACCCCTGCGTCTGATTTCCCAGCGGAATTCATTGAATGAGCGTGCTTGCCAGCTTTCCAGCAGCTGTGCAGTGCTCAGAAGCTGGGCGTAGATGTCACGGATCTCGACATCGGTGAACAGCCGGCCGTTGCGCTCTTTCACGCTGGTATGCCAGCGCAGCAGGTTGGTTAGCGCCGCCCGCGCATAGCCGCTGTCGCTCAAATGTTGGGATCCAGCGAGGGCAACGCGCTTCGGCATATCGCCATCCAGGCCGATCTCGCCGATGGTTCGAGCGCAGGTCTGGTCGCTAATCAGCGCGCAACCCGGCTGCCAGAGGATCGCCGCCTCGCTGCTGGCGCCGGGCGTGCGTGGCATGAAATGCCACTGCTCGCCGTGATGCTCGTAGGGATCGCCTTGAAGGTTGACGATTCCCGCCAGCAGCAACGCAGCGCCAATGACCGGTGAGCTGTACGCTAACGCCGCGCCGGGAAGCGCCAGCTTCCATTCGGCATCCATCCATGGCAGTGGGAGGGCGGGCACCGGGTCGTTGTGGTTGACGATACGGTGATGCGAAAGAGATTGAGCCGCCTTGACGAAGGCCGCGTCAGCGGCGCGTGGGGCGCCGAAGGTGTAGAGCTGGATATCGCTCGACCATTCTCTGCGCAACCATTCCGCCAATAGCAGGGCGATCGCGCCGCCGAGGCTATGGCCACAGACCACTAGTGTTTGCTCGCCAGTATAAAAGGCGTTGAGGTAGCGCCCGATGAATGGTTTCGTTGCTTGAAAGGCTTCATAGAAGCCGCGATGCGCCTGGCCTTCACCTTCTGCGTACGGCACCTGGCGTGCATCTGCGTCTCGACTGGCGTCGGCCAAAAATTCCTGCGTACCGCGGACGGAAATCAGTATGACCTTGTCGTTATGGGTAATGAATGCCTGGGTATCGGTGTCTGTTTCGTTATCCGTGTCGCACAGGAAGTGCACGTCCTCGAGATTTCGCCAGCCCCCTTGGGCTTCCTTTTCATAGCGCGCCGGATCGTATGGCATGATTTCGAGACGCTTCGAATAAGGCACTTCTTCGCAGAGCAGGTGATAGGGGGAGGCGGTATTGAATTGCGTTGGCCGAATCCGGCGCCCTAGCTGGATCTGAAGTACGTATCCGATGCTGCCAAGCGTAGAGTAGGGCGGCGGCGCCGAGGCGTAAGGTTTGCTAGCCGTACTGAATGGTGCATAGACAAAGGCGCTCATGACGGCCAGGTGATAGGCGTTCAGCGCGCAGAACTCGGCGCCGCGGGAAAGCAGCGGGCTATACGCGCGTAGCGCCTTGATTTCGATGACATGGTGCCTGTTACATCCAAGCGCAACACCGGGTTGGGCTGCTGCTGAGCCTGCGTTCTGTTTTAGCGTAGACGATGTCGTCCACTCTCGATCTGGCAACGGAAGATGGCCCTTGCTCGTTACGAAATCGCTTACTTCCGCCCGTAAGAAATAAGCATCTTCCTTCGCGGCGCGTTCTTGCGCGAGATAGGTCTTCCCGTTAGTACGCCGAGCACCGGCAGGCGATTGTTCAGCTGCAACTTGAAGAGCTGAAATAGAGATTGGGAAATGTTCCCTAGTGATTAAACCCCTATACCACGGGTCGCTGCCGTCATAACCGCTCGGAAAAGATACAACCAAGGGCCCTCCGTGAACGTTATCCACCTGTGCATAGCCGTCTTCGTCTAGGGTCGCGGAGCAATCAAGCCCATGGCGATCTGTAATTCGGTACGCCAGCCCAGCGTAGGGTTTGCCGCTTCCATGCTCGTCTACTAAACGAAAGCTTACCCTTGCCAAGCGACTCGGGCATCGCAGTAGGGCCTGCGAGGTTGAGTTACTCATCCGTTAGTCACTCCGTGCAGTTTGGATAGACCGTGCATGTGCCGCCATCCATCGTGAAAGTGCGAAATTGCGGGGGACTTGTGCAGAACTCCTCAAATCTTGTTCCCCAGCGGCCCGTACATGGCTTCCATCCGGATTTTGTTTTTAGCCAGTAATCACGGTAATAGGGACGGTCTTCGCCGCTTTGCTCGAATTGGATCTGTACAGTTTTGCTTGCTAATGCTGTGCGTAGAAGAAATGCGCCGGCGCCCGTGCAGTTAAGGATCTTGCTGATTTCTCCGCGGCGTGATTGGGCTTTACTCATTTGGAATAGCCAAGAGCATTTAGCTGTTTTAGCTAAAGCTCCGTCTGCTTGATAAGTTGGGGTGTTTGGCGGAAGTTCTTCAACAACCACTAACCCGCCGTTATCGTAGCTATGTTGCCAATCCTGCTCTCCGTACATCGCATGAATAAAAAGCCCGACCCTAGTCAGTTGCAGCTCGCAAAGTCCGTCCCGATAACTAACTGGAATCTCGAACTCATACCCATGCGGCACCTTTTCGTAATCTTTCTTGAAACCCTTCACATGCCTGCGGTCACTGCATCCGCCGGGCCCGCCGTAATGCGCTTGGGCTTTCAATGCGAAATCGGCCGGTAGTTCGCCCTCCAATGTGAAAGTATCGGCGCCGACCGTGCCGAGCGTGCTGCAACCGCTGAGCAGGAAGCCGAAGAGTGCAGGCCATGCGCAAGCGCGTAGGTAGCGACTACAGAAAAAAGTATAAGCAGTTCCAATTCCGTGCTCGTTTACTAGCCGAAAACTAATTCCTTTTTGGCGGTTAGGGCATTCTAGACTGACGGTGCTTGTCGAAAAGTCCATCCGTTATTGCTCCGTGCAACTTGGGAAAACGGAGCAAACGCGGCCGTTCATTTTAAATGTGCGAAATTGAGGTGGTTCTGTGCAGCGTTCTTCGTAATCAGTGCCCCACCGCCCTGTGCAAGGTTTCCAACCATGTTGTGTTTTTAACCAATACCCTCGTAGGTATGGTTTGTATGTGGTACTGATACTGATATCAAGTTCTACGGTTTTATTTATTAGTTCGCTAATTGCAAGATGGGCTCCAGCCCCGTTACAGCTCAGCAGCCTACTGACCTCACCTTTACGGGAATGTGCTTTGCTAAGCTGAAACAGCCATATACATTCAGCCGTCTTGCTCAATCTTCCGTTGCCATCGAATCGCGGCGCACCTTCCGGCAGCGTGTCGACCAGCTCCAGCCCTCCATTGTCGTAGGTGCGTTGCCAATCCTTGTCGCCGTAGCGGCCGTTAATAAACAGGCCTACGCGCGCCAGGCGCATCTCGCAAAGACCGTCGCGGTAGTTGACCGGTATTCTGAATCGATACGCGTGAGGGCTGTCTTCGAAGTCACTCTCAAACGAACGCGTGCGGGCGCGGCCGTTGCAGCCGTTGGCGACACCATAGTGCGCCTGAGCCTCTAACGCGAAATCGGCCGGTAGTTCGCCCTCCAATGTGAAAGTATCGGCGCCGACCGAGCCGAGCGTGCTGCAACCGCCGAGCAGGAGGCCGAGCGTAGGCCATGCGTGAGCAAGCAGGCGCTTCCATGGCTCTTTGATCATCCCGGGTCACTCCTTGCAGTTCGGGTAAACTGTGCACTCTTGGCCATCCATTTTAAACGTTCCGAATACGGGCGGCTCTTGGCACTGCTGCCATCCTTTCTTGGGTAGACACGGCCGCCACCCTTCTGGGAATTCTATCCAAGTATTATCTCGATAAGGTTTTTCTCCAGGGCTTACCGTGAAAGTCAGCATGACGGTCTGCTGAGGAAGCTGCTTTCTGTTCAGTCGAGCTCCTGCTCCCTTGCAGATCAATATTTTGGATATTTCTAGGTTTAGTTTGCTCTCTTGGAAAAACCATGAGCACTCAGAATGTATGGCTGTGGGGTCGCTAACGAGACTCTTGCTGTCACCAGTAGCAACTACCAGTAACTCGCCGTTATCGTAAGTCCTTTGCCAATCCTGCTCTCCGTACTTCGCGTGGATAAAAATCCCGACCCTGAACAGTCGCAGTTCACAAAGCCCGTCGCGATAACTAACCGGAATCTCGAACTGATACCCATGCGGCACCTTTTCGTATTCTTTCTTGAAGCGCTTCACATGGCCGCGGTCACTGCATCCCTCGAACCCGCCGTAATGCGCTTGTGCTTTCAGCGCGAAATCGGCCGGTAGCTCGCCCTCCAAAGTGAAAGTATCGGCGCCGACCGAGCCGAGCGTGCTGCAACCGCTGAGCAGGAGGCCGAACAGTGCAGGCCATGCGTGAGCAAGCAAGCGCTTCCATGGCTGTTTGATCATCCAGATCACTCCTTGCAGTTCGGGTAAACGGTGCACTCTCTGCCATTCATTCTAAACGTGCCGAATACAGGCGGCTCTTGGCACTGCTGCCATCCCACCTTCGGTACACATGGTTTCCAGCCTCGAGCCGTACTGAGCCATGTATTCCGTCTTGCAGGTCGCTCTTCCTGTTGGACTTGAAACGAGAGGTTGACGAATTTTCCGGGCAGCGTTTGATTTGCCAGGTACGCACCTGCACCGCTGCAACTAAGGAGTTTGCTGATCTCACCTTTCCGAGAGTGAGCTCGGCTGAGTTGAAAAAACCAAGTACATTCAGCCGTCTTGCTCAATCTTCCGCTGCCATCGAATCGCGGCGCACCTTCCGGCAGCGTGTCGACCAGCTCCAGCCCTCCATTGTCGTAGGTGCGTTGCCAATCCTTGTCCCCGTAGCGGCCATTAATGAACAGGCCTACGCGAGCCAGGCGCATCTCGCAAAGACCGTCGCGGTAGTTGACCGGTATTCTGAATCGATACGCGTGAGGGCTGTCTTCGAAGTCACTCTCAAACGAACGCGTGCGGGCGCGGCCGTTGCAGCCGTTGGCGACACCATAGTGCGCCTGAGCCTCTAACGCGAAATCGGCCGGTAGTTCGCCCTCCAATGTGAAAGTATCGGCGCCGACCGAGCCGAGCGTGCTGCAACCGCTGAGCAGGAGGCCGAACAGTGCAGGCCATGCGTGAGCAAGCAGCAAGCGGCTTCGGGAAAGAGAAGATGTCATCTGATCAAGCTCGTGCAGACTGGCTTGGAGTCAGCACTGAGCTGACTCGCGAAAAATGCGCTTCTGACGTTTCCCGGTCGGCTGGCGGCCAGGCAGGATGCTCGGCCAGTTCGGGGTCGAGCCCGTAGCGGAGCAGAAAGTGCAGTTGCGGCTGGCTGTGCCATCACCATTCCTTCGCTTTGTCGAGTTGATGGTCCAGCCAGTCGCTTACCAGCCGGGTTTCGGCGAGCCGAGTGGTCGGCTGCGTATGGTTCTGCCATAGCCACAACTCGAGGTTGTGGTGCGCCACAGCACGTTGTACCGGATCGGGCTCTGGGATGGACAACCAAGGTTTTTCGAAGGGCTCACGGTACTCCCCTGGCTGCTCGTTATCGAGCCATTGCCAGTCCAGACCATCCCAGCAGAGCGCGCTGGCCAGTGGACCAAGCAGCAGAGGACGTTGGGACGCGTTCAGTTCGCCGAGGTGACGCGCGACTATGCGGTTGTCCTGGGATTGATAAAGCGAGCGCTGTCCTTGGTCGTTGGCAAACATACGGTCTTGCCAGTGCCGGGCGAGGGCAGCCATGTCGGCATTATCGGTGCTGGCGAGCCATCCCCAGTTTTGCTCGGGCCTGGGTTTGGCGCCGGCCTTGTCTTGGTCAGCGGCCCAGCGAATCTGGACGGCGAAGATGTTCATGGCAGAGCCCCGAATTCATCTTGATGGTGGCGCCACTCAGCGTCACGCCGTTGGAATCGAGCTCGAGGAAGCTTCCCCCCTTTGGTAGTGAGTTCCATGCCCGCGTCGATGACGACCTTGCTGCCGGCGAAATAATGGATTTCGTCACCCGCCTCGACGAACTGCCCAGTGCCGATCTTCAGGTGCTGAGTGTTCCTACGTTGAGGCGGTCATTGGCGCGGACTTCGGTCTCGAACTCGCTGTAGCTGTTGGCTTCCACGGTGTCATGGCGTTCGTGGCCGACGCGGATTCTGCAAAACCACCACAAAAAATACCCAGTTCCCGACCCAGAGCGCCGGTCAACATCCCTCCGTGCCGGCTTCGGGTAAATCATTCATCGTGTGTTGTTGTCCTTGGGCGTCAGTTGCTCTGGCGTGAGGCTAATGAGCTCGCAAGCCTCCAGACGGGGTGTGGGGTCATCGGCGTAGAGCGTTGTTACCAGGCCGTCTGAGCAATAGCGAAACGTATACCACCGGGGCCACCGATAATGGCGTCGTCGCCTTGCGAGCCGCTGAGCAGGGGCAACGGGCTGTGGTAAACCACCTGTACCTCCAGCCGCGATACGGGCCGAACAAAGCGCCCGGTCAGCAATCTGTTCATGCCGCTCTGTTGTTTTGCGCCAGCTCAGCCTCGCGCTCGGCAATGCCGCGCTCCAGTTCGGGGGAGCGTTTAGCCCATTGTTCGGGCGGCAAGGGCTGCGACCATTCGACGATGGCGGGGTCGGTCAGGTTGGGGGGGGCGCTAATTTCAGGTTCTGGAGTTTTTCAGCGAAGTAAGTACCCAGAAGAATCACAAAGAACAAACCATGCAGAACGTCTTTGATATCGCCTTTGCGCATGCTGGTCACGATGGAGCCTATCTGGGTTTCCTCGTATGGCTGTTTGCCTAGACGGGAGTTCGGTACGACCTCCGGCCCAATCTCCATATAGCTGCGCATGCACTCCCAGAGGCACATGGCGGTGGTGCCCCCGCCACAACTGAACCCCAGGCTGAAATGCTTATCCTCGTCCTTGGCATTCGGGTCGGGGTTGGTGAATCCAACCACCAATAGTCCCTGGGTGGTCTTGCCATGCTGGCCTATCGAGGAAACGGCAGTGGCGGCAGCGGTTACCTGTTCCCAAGGAACGATCCAGTAGCTGCCATCCTTTTGCGGCACGCAGACTTCGCGGCGTTGGCGGTTGAAGCGCACTGGGGGCGGAACAGGTTGGGTCAGACTATGCAGCAAGATCAGGATGGGGATACCACAAAAACACATGAACCCAAACCAATAGAACGAATCAAGGCTCGTGTACCAACCCATCCAGACGAATAGTACTAGCAGCGGCCATATCACCATCACGGCCGAGCCAATGCTGTACGAGCCGATATCAAGAAACACTTCGTTCTTGCGCCAGATGGTATTGAGCACATCCTTGGGTGGTTGACCGGTGGGGATATGCGGCGGGGCCAGGTAGTCGTCACGGGAGAACAGGCCTTTGCGGCTGCTGCCGGCTGCGGGTTGGCTCATGCGGTGGCACGCTCGCTGGCCAACTCGGCCTCCCGCTCGGCAATGGCACGTTCCAGTTCGGGGGAGCGCTTGGCCCATTGTTCGGGTGGCAAGGGTTTTGACCATTCGACGACTTCGGGGGCGGTCAGGTCGGGGAGCTGAGCAAGCTTCTTTCTTTGTAGGTGTTCTAACAAGATGGTGTTGAACAGCAATCCAAAAAAGCCTTCCCACAGGATGGCAAGTAACCAGCCCCGGCTCTTTGCCGCCTGGCGGATGTCATGCAGGTAACTTTCCCAGACGTTCATGCCTGCGTTACGAATGGCAGAGCCGTCAGGCACCGCGTCCGGGCCGATTTCCATAAAGCTGCGAATACATTCCCACTGAGCCATGGAACCCATGCCACTGCCGGTATTGAGCATCATCACCCAGCCCGGTTTGTTCTCCGAGTAGGCCTCATGCTCCTGCCCTTCGAGCGGCAGCCAGAGGATAAGTACACCCTGCTTGCTGGCACCGCCGGTGTTGAGGCTGAGGGCGCTGGGGGAGACCGCATGCACACGCTCCCAGGGCACGAACCAGTAGTTGCCATCAGGCTCGGTCACGCAGACCTCGCGGCGCTGGCGGTTGAAGCGCAGGGGCGGCGTCAGTGGTTTGCGCCATTGCTTGATAAACAGATACCAGAGCGTCCCCATCAGTGCTGAGGAAAAGGCAATGAATGCAAGAGTTTCCCAAACTTGTCCTGTTGACGCGAACAACCAAGTAGCCCAAATGAATATGAGATTTCCTAGATTGAGGGTCATCCATCCCCCCCTATAGCAAAGCTACCGATATCCAAATAGACCGGATTCTTGCGCCAGATGATATTCATCAGATCCTGGGGAGGTTGCCCGGTTGGGATGGGTAAAGGGGCCAGATGCTCTTGCTGGCGGAGAAAGCCACGATCGATATCGCCGGCCTGTGTGTTCATCACTGATCCTCGGGGGTCAAGACTGTCCGTCCGACCTCAACGGCGGGAAGGTGGTCGCTGACCAGCAGGCCGTCGCTGCTGCCATGCTCGGTAATGCTGGTGCCGCGGATGATATAGCGCATGCCCTGGGCACCACCGACCACCAGTTGGCGGGGGGTGAGGGTGCCGGTCAGCATGGCCAGGGGGCTGTGGTAGATCACTTGCAACTGCCAGTAGCCGCCCTCCGGTTGGGCTGGCAGTTTGCCGCTCAGGCGCTGGCCCATGCCTTGGTGGATTGGCAGCCACTGGTGGGTGCAGTCAGTCGGGGCCGGTTGTCAGTCATGCTGCCGATGAAGCGGCCAGCTCAGCCTCCCGCTCTGCAATGGCACGCTCCAGTTCCGGGGAGCGCTTGGCCCATTGTTCGGGGGGCAGTGGGGTTGACCATTCCACCGCTTCCGGGGCGGTCAGGTCGGGGATATTGGCGAGTTTTCGGATCAGCAGTACCGCAATCCAGGGCAAACCGAAAATGGTCAGGCCGAGAAAGGTCATGCAGGCAGCACCGAACTGGCCTTGCTTTAGCTCGCGGAACAACTGCTGGAATGCCTCGATCCATGCCCCTAGGTAGCCGCCGCGCTGAACCTTCTCATAGGCGTCTTCACGGGTGGTATCAGGCACCGCCTCCGGGCCGATTTCCATAAAGCTGCGAATACATTCCCACTGCGCCATGGAGCCAGTGCCACCTCCGGTATTGAGCATCATCACCCAGCCCGGTTTGTTCTCCGAATAGGCCTCATGCTCCTGCCCTTCGAGGGGCAACCAGAGGATAAGTGCACCCTGCTTGCTGGCGCCGCCGGTATTGAGGCTAAGCGCGCTGGGGGACACAGCATGCACACGCTCCCAGGGAACGAACCAGTAGTTGCCGTCCGGCTCGGTCACGCAGACCTCACGGCGCTGTCGGTTGAAGCGCAGGGGCGGTGTCAGTGGTTTACGCCATTGCTTTATAAAAAAGTACCAAAGCGGCCCCATGATCGCCGCCCCCACCAATGGGATAATCCCCAGATAGACCAAAGTTACACCTGGAACGCCAGAAGAGCTTGCAACGACCCAAACAGAAATCGCAATGAATACGTGGGACATGGCATGCAGCGTCATCCACCCCCCCCCCATGGCGAAACTACCGATATCCAGATAAACCGAGTTTTTGCGCCAGATGATATTCATCAAATCCTGGGGTGGCTGCCCGGTTGGTATCGGCAAAGGGGCCAGATGCTCCTGTTGGCGGAGAAAGCCGCGTTCGATATCGCCGGCCTGTGCGTTCATTACTGATCCTCGGGAGTCAAGACTGTCCGTTCGACCTCAACGGCGGGTAGGCTTTCGCTGAGCAATGGGCCGTCGCTGCTGCCATGCTCGGTAATACTGGTACCACGGATGATATAGCGCATGCCCTGATTGCCACCAACCACTAGCTGGCGGGGGTTGAGAGTGCTGGTCAGCATAGCCAGGGGGCTGTGGTAGATCACCTGCAACTGCCAGTAGCCGCCCTCCGGCTGCGCCGGCAGCTTGCCGCTCAGGCGCAGGCCCATGCCCTGGTGGATAGGCAGCCACTGGCTTTGTACAGTGGCCAGCCATTGGCGTGTGCAATCGGTGGGCGTGCCGGCGGCGTTGATGGCCGCCAGACGCAGGTGCAACTGGGTGCGGCTGGGGTCGGCGCCGGGCAGGTAGAGTTGCAGGCTGTCGGTTTTGCTGCCGATGACGATGCTCTGGTCGCTGCCGCCCGAGTGGCGGCTGGTCAGCAGCCCAGTGGCCTGCAGCCGGGGTTTGAACAGCATGTCGATCAGGGTTTGCAGCTCGGAGCTGGCCTGTTCAGGGCTGTCGTCCCAGCGGCGTGCATTACCCCAGCAGCATTGTTCGAGGAACTGCTGCAGCTCGCTGTCCTTAAAGTAATTCCAGGCAAGGTACAGACCTTCGACGATAAGGATCAGCCAGTTCACCGGCACGATGCGCAGGCTGAACCATTTGATCGCTTCGCCAATGGTCCAGCGATTGGTCAGGGCCATATAGGTGGCATAACCGCCGAGGCCGGTCTGGGTGGCCATCAGGCCCAGCACGGCACCGTCATGTCCCAGTCGTGCCCAGTGGTTGCCGCTCCAGTAGGCATTCTCTTTCTGCATTTCGGCCGTGAGTTTGGCGAGGTCAAAAACAGCCGCCACGGTAGCAAATGCGCCGGTTAAAGCCGCAAACAGGGTACCGATGGGAGCCTGCAAGGCTTGATTGAACAATGTCACGCTAACCGCTCTCTGCCCGGTAGCTTCCCAACTCGCCCCGATCACGGCCGATAGCGCAGCAGCCACTTTCATGCTTTCTGCCTTATGTTCCCAATCACGAACAGCATCCAGCTCCCGCCCCTGATCGCGCTGATAAAGCTGCGCCAGGTTGTTCATATGCAGCAGCAGGGCTGCCATCGGCAGCACGCCGCCCAGGGTATTGAGGTTGCGGATGGCGGCAACGTTCGGTGCCAGGCCTCTTTGCAGGTGGCGCCCTGCTTCCTGGCTCCAGTCCCACAGGCGTTGGCCCACAGCGCCACTGAGGCTGAAACCGATCTGGCCGCTTTTGATCACCACACCGGAACTCCAGCGCACGACCAGCAGCAGGCCTTGCAGCGGCAAAGGGAAGCGCGCGATCAGGTTCGGCGTGCTGGCTGTGCCGTTCAGGTGCTCCAGCTCCAGGGTGCCGAGCGCAGCCGCCAGGCGGGAAATGGCCTTATTCCAGCTGTGACCATCAGGACCGCCCAGCTCACTGAGCCAGGCCAGTTTGCCCTGGCTGACCAGAGAGCCAAGTAGTTGCCCTATGGCTGCCTGGTTCTGGCTGGTCAGCGCCGCGGTGACCTCGTTCGATCGGTCGGAGATATCCACCAGTTCAGGGCTGAAACCATTACTCAACAGGCTGAAGGGGCGTTCCGGCGAGGGTGAGCGAAGCAGGTTGACGGCCACCTGTATGCCCGGCCCGCTGCTGCACAGCTCGCTCAGGCTCGCCAGGCTGAGGTGGCTCAGCCAGTTGCAGTGCTCAGAGCTGTCATAGTCGGCGTACCACAGGCTTTCACCATGCACGGCCAGGAAGGTTTCGCTGTCTTGCAACAGGCTTGCGCGCCGTTCGGCCAGCCAACGATGGTGCGGTGCGGCTTCGTCGTCCATCCAGCTTTGCATGGCGTCCAGGCGTACCCGCTCGGCCACCTGTGCGCCGCTTCTGCTGTCGGTCATGTTGCGTGCCTTGTCGGCGGTGTAGCCCATCACCACCGAGCGGATTTCGTTGTGCAGGTGCGGCGGTATGAAGCTACGGGTCGGCAGCAGTACTTGCTGCTCGTCGTAATGTACCTGGCGCAGCAGCGCATCAGCTTGAGCATGGCTGTATTGCCGGCCACGCTCGCGGTTGATACGGGTTTCCTCGTCGAGCAACGGCTTGAGGTCGTTGTGCGCCTTGAGTAACTGGTCGCCTTCTTCGGGCGTCAGTTGTAGCTCTTCGCCGGGCCTGTAGCGGTAGTTGATGAGGTTGCTCAGCTCCGCACCATCTTCGTTGATCAGGCTGTTGACGAAACCGGCAATCATGCCCTTGTTGCCGTTCTGCTGGTTCCATTGCTCGTGACGGATGTTGATCAACCCCTGCTCGTTGTTGAGATCGCGCAGGGCGCCCAGGTCGTCATCCAGGCATGCCAACACGGCATGCAATGCGCCGGCCTGGCTGCGCGCCAGAGCGAGCCACGCCTCGCAGGCAAAGGCATCCCAGGCCACAGTGCTCCACTCACCGGGCTTGTGCTCGGCGGCATCGGGATGCCTCTCGGCTGCCGCACTGCATTTGTCTTGCTGGGATTTGAGCTGTAACCAGGCGTCGGCCGCCGCCGCATTTTGCTCCGCTGTGTCGAAGGTGCCGATGGTGGCGTAGACCTGATCGAGTGTTTGTTGCTGCTGTTCGCCATTTTCGACATGCTCGGCGGCCAGCGCCTTGTCGTAACTTTCCGGCAGCAACTCGGCGATCAGTTGCGTGGCCTCGCTCAACGGCGGGCAGTGCTCTGCCGTCAGCTCGCGGGCGACGCCTGGCAGATCGAGCTGACGCATATGCCGGCGGCGAACGCTGGGGCTTTTCAACTCATAACAATGTTGTGCCGACAAGGGCCGCTCGGCATGCATCATCCAGGCGCCCCGTGCCTTGTTCAGTTTTAGGCCCGTCAGTGCGCCTTGCGCAACTTCGCTGTGACCATCCTCAAGCGCTTGCTCCAACAGGCGACCATCTTCGGCTACGGCGAAGCGTTGCAGAGGGCCCTCGGCCTGCCACAAGTACAGGTAGCCGGGCCGCAAGCGGCGCAGCGCCATCGGGTGGCTGAAGGTCTGGCGAATCGGCTGCACCGAGGAGTGCTCGGCCTTTTCCTCACTCAAGGCATAACGCACCGGCACCACGAAGACTTCAGCTTGCCTGGCCGGGCAGGCGCTTACCGAGCTGCCCAGGTCTTCAGCGGGGAAGTTCTGCTTGGCGGCCTGGTTGGCCGCTGCCAGGTTGAGTGCCTGACTTTGATTCGAGGTGGTCATGCGGTGACTTCCTTGTCGGTCAGCAATTGCCGTTGCAGTTCCAGGGCCAGGTGTTCCAGGCGCTGCTCGGGGCGCAACTGCGCTGTGTCGAGTATCTGCCGGTAGGCCTGGTGCCCAGATGCTTGTGGGAAATCCAGGCCCAGCACGGCGCACAGGTTGGCCCATTGCACCACTTTATCGGCGCTGCTGTAGCCGCGGGCACTGGCATTCAGG
The DNA here is from genome assembly GCF_058536345.1 of Stutzerimonas sp. C6.4V. NCBI lineage: Bacteria > Pseudomonadati > Pseudomonadota > Gammaproteobacteria > Pseudomonadales > Pseudomonadaceae > Stutzerimonas > Stutzerimonas sp. C6.4V. The sequence goes on along the minus strand of NZ_JBZUBM010000002.1, from coordinate 228,696 downwards.
CGGCAGGTCCGTGCCCAGGCCTGGCGGGCGGCAGTATCCTGACCTGCCAGGCAGCCGGGAAAGTAGTGATCGACATGGGCCAGCACCTGTTCGTCGAAGGCTTCCAGGTGGGCCTGGTTCAGCCGTTCGACCGTATCGTCACTCAGGTGCAGCCAGGGCGTATCGTCATAACGAGCGGCAGCCGATGCTGTTTGCCGCTGCAGTTCGATGGGCTCGTCGTCCACATTGCGAGAGGCAAGGCGAATGCACTGGATGGGGCCCATCAAATGGTCACGTTCTTCGCTGGGGAGTTCGACCAGCCAATGGCGCATCACCCTTGGGTCGTAGTAGCGCAGCAGCACCGTCACGCCCTGTACGCTGGCATGCACCAAGCTGCGCAAGTGCTCGACCAACTCTTTAGTGTGGGCATCGCTTTGCAGCCACACGCCCGTGGTTGCCTGCCAGTGCTCGTTGAAGTGGGCCTCCAACCTGCTGTCTGGCGCAAGCTCGACCAGGATCGGGCCGGTATCTGCGGAGGCTTCGTAACGCGTACCACGATAGAGCAGTAGGGGGCTTGGGTTGTCCTCCAATTCATAAAGCTGAGCCAACAGGTCGTCGATCTGCGCACCGTCGAGCAGCAGGTATTGCCGCAGTTGTTCGCTCATGCTTTCTGCTCCATTTGCTGGCAAATAGCGCAGAAGGGTTGGGCCTGGCGGGCGGCGCGTTGCAGCGCCTGTTTCTGGGCCTGGATCAGCAGGTGGCCGGCGTTGTCTGCATCCGTCGGATGCACCTGCCCCGGCAGGATGGGTTTAGCTCCGGAACCGCTCCCTGGCGCCCCGCCCGAATTCATTTTGATGGTCGCTCCATTCAGCGTGACGCCGCCCGGGTCGAGCTTGAGGAAGCTTCCCCCCCCTTTGGCGGTGAGCTCCATGCCGGCGTCGATGACGACCTTGCTGCCGGCGTAGTAGTGGATTTCGTTGCCGGCTTCGACGAACTGCCCGGTGCCGATCTTCACGTGCTGGGTGTTGCCCACGGTCAGGTGGTCGTTCGCGCGGACTTCGGTCTTGCGGTCGGCGTGGGTAGTGCGGTGTTCTTCGGCCTTGAACTCGCTGTAGCTGTTGGCTTCCACGGTGTCATGGCGTTCGTGGCCGACGCGGATTTTCTGGTCGTGCTCGATGTTTTCATCCCAGTCCCGCTGGGCGTGGACATAAATCTGCTCGACGCCCTTGCGATCTTCGATACGCAATTCGTTGTAGCCGCCACCACCCGGGGAGCTGAGTGTCTTGAAGACGCTGCGAGTCTTGTTGGCCGGGAGGTCATACGGGACGACGTGCTCCTTGTGATACAGGCAGCCGGTGACGAGGGGCTGATCCGGGTCGCCTTCGAGGAAGGTGACCAGTACTTCCATCCCAACGCGCGGGATGGCAATGCCGCCGTAGCGGTCGCCGGCCCAGCCCCTGACGCGCAGCCAGCAGCTGGTCTTGTCGTCGGCCTGACCTTCACGGTCCCAGTGGAACTGGACCTTTACCCGGCCGTATTCGTCGCAATGGATTTCCTCGCCGGCCGGGCCGGTGACCACGGCGCTCTGGCTGCCCAGCACCTTTGGTTTGGGATGACGCAGGGCGGGGCGGTAGGGCACGTCCCAAGGCGTCGCGGTGAAGCGGTTGCGGTAGCCTTGGCGGAAATCGTGGTCAGCCCTCAGCCGGGCGCCCCCGCTTGAGAAGTCGGTGACCGATTCCTCCAATACCTGCGGTTGTTTGCCTTCGTGGAAAACTTCGGTGAGCAGCCAGAGCTGGTTCCAGTCGCTGCGCGGGTGTCCGGTCAGCGGAAGGAAGTGACCAGTGACGAGTCGCGGTTGGTCACTCAGTCCTTCGGCCAGTTCGTAGTCGCTGCGGTGGCGCTCGAGCGCCCGCTGCGACAACTGCTTGCCTCGTTCACGCTCGACGAACCGACCGGGGTAATCGTAATCCTCCAGGTCTGGCTGGAAGTCGCTCTGGAAAGCGGCTTCCATCCGCAAGCGTGGCTTTTCGAAATCGTAGTCGCGGCGGGTAACGCGGCTGGTGCGGGTCTCCAGGCGTAGGCCGAAGCGCTTGACGACCGGCCTGTCGGCTACCAATCCCGAATCTTGCTGGTAGGCGACCGGCATCAGTTTCGGAAATCCTGTCTGGTTGTCTCCGAATACCAGTACATGGCCCGACGGGCTGTGCTGGAAGTGGTAGTGGATGCCTTCTTCCTCGCACAGGCGCTGGATGAAATGCAGGTCGGTCTCGTCGTATTGCACGCAGTAAGTACGGGTTGGATAGGCCGCACCCAGCTGGAAGCGGTAGGCGTCGCCCTGGATCCCATGTTCCTCCAGTACCTGGGCGATGATCGCGTCCACGGTCATGTGCTGGAAGATGCGCTGGCCGGTGCGATGGCCCAGATAGGCCATGCGGGGCTGCAGGCTGATCCGATAGCGCGTCATGCGCCTGCCGGAGTCGCCCTGTGCAACGCGGTAGATCTGGCCGTGAATACCGCTGCCGGCGGGGCAGAGGGCCAGAAAAGCCGGGCGATGCAGCAGGTCATCAAGATTCAGGTCGGGGCGCTCGCTGATCAGCTCCAGCTCGAAGCTGTAGGGCTGGCTGACGGCTTCTCGGCCAGCGAATTCGAGCACCTGCAGATCGTGCTCGATACCCTCGATGGCGAGGCTGAAATGGGTGTCGTTGGCCGGGTTGAACATTGGCAATCCTTGTCCGGGTGGTCTTCCATGGGCCTCAAGAAGGCCGGTATAAGGCTATCGCTTACCAATCCACGGTTCCGTGGAACTGATCAAATCGATAGGTAGCAGTACGGTGTCTATCGCCACATCGACCGGTACTGAGAGAAGCGCCAACGGCCCACAGACAATGGTCGTGTAGCAGATGAAGGTCGCTGCAGCCGAAGGGTCATAGGGCTCGCTCGCGCCGGTGACGCCAAGAAACGCGCCGTCCTGTTGCAAGCCCGGATAGGCGTCTGGATAACCATTGGCGCACCGGATCACCGAGCCGCAACCTCCCCGCAGCCCTGTTAGTCCAGCAATGACAGCTGCAGCCGGGCAGCGTCGGAGCATCCGGTTCCTCCAGTTGAATTCAAAGATCACCGGCGTTCACCCCCAGCCGATCCATGCGGTACAGCAGGGTGCGACGCGGCAGGCCGAGTTCACGTGCGGCCTGGCTCTGATTGCCACGGTTCTTGCGCAGGCAGTCAACGAGAAGGTTGCGCTCGACGCGCTCGAGGCGTTCGCGCAGATTCAGCGTGCTGTCCAGTTCATCGTCCACGGGGCGCAGGTTGAAATGTGCCGGTAGCAACTCGCCGCCGTCACACAGCAGCACGGCGCGTTCGACCAGCCCCTTGAGTTCACGAACGTTACCGGGGAAGCCATAGCCTGACAGTTGTTCCAGCGCCGCGTCCGACCAGCGCACGGCATCGCGCTGCAGGAAGCCGCACGCCTTTTCGGCGAAGTGCTGAGCCAGGCGCAGAATGTCCTGGCCGCGGTCGCGCAGCGGTGGAAGCTCGATGGGGAAGATGGAGAGCCGGTAGTAAAGGTCTTCGCGGAAGCGGCCTTGTTCGACGCGTTTGTGCAGGTCCTGATGGGTCGCGGCGACAATGCGCACGTCGACCTTATGGGTGCGTGTGCTGCCCAGCGGTCGCACCTCGCCTTCCTGTAGCACGCGCAACAGCTTGGCCTGTAGCGTCAGCGGCATGTCGCCGATCTCGTCGAGAAACAGCGTGCCGCCGTTGGCGGCGTCGAACAGGCCTTCATGGTCGCGATCGGCACCGGTAAAGGCCCCCTTGCGATAGCCGAACAGTTCGCTTTCGAGCAGATGCTCAGGCAAGGCGGCGCAGTTCTGCACCACAAACGCCTGGCTGCGACGGGACCCGCAATCATGAATGGCGCGAGCGGCGAGTTCCTTGCCCGTGCCGGTTTCGCCGGTCAGCAGCACGCTTACCGGGTTATGCAGCACCTTCCCGATCAGCCCATAGACGGTGCGCATCCGGGGACTGTCCCCTATCAGGCCATAGCCACTGGCGCAGGGTCGCAACGGCGGCGTCGGTGCGCTCGCGGGTTGCGCTGTGTCGCGCAGGCGATTGAGCCGCTGCGCCTGGCCAAGGGCGAACCGGCCGAGGCGGGACAGCGGCACGGCGGCGCCCGCGAGGTCCTGCTTGGCAATACTCGCCGCCACGAGGAGGCCGACGGCGTGTCCGTCGGGATCCAGTAACGGCAGGCAAAGCAGGCTGTGCCAGGGGCGCGACGTTTCCGGCAGAAAACTGGTCTGGTGCAGACTGGCATCGAGCGGCGCGATGCTCAGTTGCCGGTTCTGGCTGAGGCAATACTGCAGCAATTGTTCGTCGCGATAGTCGCTGGGGACGCTGGTCGCCTCGTGGCGCTGCATGCCCTCGAACCATTCGGCCGACAGCGTCAGACGCGTATGGGTGGCGTCGAGCAGGTAGAGCTGAGCGAGCGGGCAGCGCGCGATCTGCGCCGCCAGCTCGATGAGCCCGCCGAGCCAAGCGTCTGTATCGCTGCACCATGCCAGCTTGGCCAGGCGCTCGAGCAACGTCTCCATGTCGCACGGCGAGTCCGCTCCGGCGAACACGGGCGGGACCTTAAGCGAACTCACAGACCACCGCTCCCTCGCCGTCGAGCGTGGCATGCACCTGACGCAGGGCTTCTCCACCCGCCATGGCATCGAGCAAACGGTCGACGACCAGTGGCTGCAGATGCTGGTCGATCAAGTGGTCGATCAGTCGTGCACCACTTTCGCCATGCGTGCAGCGTTCGGCCAGATGCCGCACCAAGGCCTCGCAATGGCTGAATTGCAATTGGCGACGCGCGAGCCGCTCGCCGAAGCGCGACAGCTTGAGTGCGACCAGTTCATCGAGCACCTCGCCCTGCACCGGGTAGTAGGGCACTACGCGCATGCGGGCGAGCAGTGCCGGCTTGAAGTGCTGGGCCAGTGCGGGGCGGATCGCCAGCTCCAGGTCTTCGGTAGCGGGTCGCTGACCACCGGCACAAAGGCCGGCGATGCGGTCGCTGGCCAGGTTGCTGGTCATCAGGATCAAGGTGTTGCGGAAATTGATCTCGCGGCCTTCGCCGTCGTTGGCGACGCCTTTGTCGAAGATCTGGTAGAAGACGTTCATCACGTCCGGATCGGCCTTTTCGACCTCATCGAGCAGGACGACCGAATAAGGCTTTTGCCGTACTGCTTCGGTGAGCATGCCGCCCTCGCCATAGCCCACGTAGCCTGGCGGAGCGCCGATCAATCGGGACACGCTGTGCTTTTCCTGGAACTCGGACATGTTGATGGTGGTGAGGAAGCGCTCGCCGCCATAGAGGAGATCGGCCAGTGCCAGCGCGGTTTCGGTCTTGCCGACGCCGCTGGGGCCGACCAGCAGGAAAACGCCCACCGGCGCATCGGGTCTGTTCAGCCCGGCCGCAGTGGCGCGCATCGAGCGGTCCAGCGCCTCGATGGCCTGCTCCTGGCCGCGTACCCGCTGACGCAAGTCCGCGGCGAAGCTCAGCACTTTGCTGTTGTGCTCGCGTGCGAGCTGAGAAAGCGGCACACCGGTCCAGTGGCTGATCACTTCGGCCACGAGGCGTGGGCAGACTTCGAAGCTGACCAGGCGCTCGGCGGCCTGGACGCTGGCGAGTTCGGCCTGTAGGTCGCGCAGCTCGGCTTCGAGCTGTTCCAGATCCGGGGCGCGTTGCTCTCCGGCTTCTTCGGTATTGCCTGCCAGGCGGAGCGCGGCGCACTGCTTGCGCAGCTCCAGAAGGCGCTCGGCCAGTGTCCGCTGTGCCGACCAGCGGGTTTCCAGTTGCTCGAGCTCGGCGCGGGCTGCCGTCAGGCGGGCCTCCAGGCCATCGAGCGTCTCGGTCTCGATGCGCAGACCGGCTTCGAGATCCCGGCGCAAGGCCAGGCGCTGGCGCTCGCCTTCGGCGATCTCGCCACGCAGCCGCTCCAGTGTTTCAGGCGCCGCCGCCAGGCTGATGCGCACCCGAGCGCAGGCGGTGTCGAGCACGTCGACTGCCTTGTCCGGTAGCTGTCGGCCGGCGAGGTAGCGGGCCGAGAGCTCGGCAGCGGCGACCACCGCATCGTCGCGCAGGTAGATTCCGTGACTTGTCTCGTAGACCGGGGCGAGGCCGCGCAGGATGGTCACGGCTTCGTCGACGGTGGGTTCGTGCAATTGGACAGGTTGGAAGCGGCGCGCCAATGCCGGGTCCTTCTCGAAGTACTTCTTGTACTCGCTCCATGTGGTGGCGGCGATGGTGCGCAATTCGCCCCGTGCCAGCGCCGGCTTGAGCAGGTTGGCGGCGTCGCCGCTGCCAGCCTGCCCCCCGGCTCCAATGAGGGAGTGCGCTTCGTCGATGAACAGTATGGTCGGCTTCGGCGCGCCCTTGACCTCATCGATGACGCCTTGAAGGCGGCGCTCGAATTCGCCTTTCACGCTGGCGCCCGCCTGGAGCAGGCCGAGGTCCAGGCACAGCAGCTCCACGTCCTTGAGCGTTTCAGGCACCTCGCCGTGCGCGATGCGAAGTGCCAGCCCTTCGACAATCGCAGTCTTGCCGACACCGGCTTCGCCTACCACGATCGGGTTGCTCTTGCGCCGCCGGGCAAGGATGTCGATCAGCTGGCGGATGGCGCTGTCACGGCACAGAACAGGGTCAAGCTTGCCGTCGCGGGCCTGCTGAGTGAAGTTGTGGGTGAAGCGTGCCAGATTCGATTCACCTGCCGCGGCCGGCTTGCCAGGAGCCGTCTGGGGCTGTTGGGACAGCGCAAATTCACGTAACCGCTCGGTGTTCAAGCGCGCCAGCAAGGGCTGGTAATGACTGCCGGCGTAGCGCATCGGATTACGCAGCAAAGCCAGGATCAGCGCTGCCTGATCGATCTGGCTTTGACCAAGTTCCAGATTGCCGACCAACAGCGCGTCCTGCAGCCACTGCACCAGCTCGGCGGAGAAAACCGGGTTGCGCGATTCGCTGTGCTCGCCTCGTGGTTGCAGTGCTTGTGCCAGCTCACCCGCCTCGACGCCGGCATCCTGCAGGGCACGCCTGAGTATTCCATCGGGCCGTTCCAGCAGTCCCAGCAGCAGGTCTTCGACGAGGATCTTGCTGCCGCCGCGCATGACGCAGCGCTCGGCCGCGCTTTCAAGGTCGCGTTTGGTCTCGGCATCCAATGCCTGAACGAGTTGCTGTAGATCTACGTTGATCATGGTTCATCATTCCTTAATGAATCTGGCTGCCCAGGGTGACCATGCCATCGGCGCGCTCGCTGCCGAGCCAACTGGTCCAGCCGAGGCGGCAGGGGTTTTCGGCGCCGATGCGCAGGTCTCGGATGTCGTCACGCCGCAGTTGAAGGCGAATGTCATAGTCGAGCGGGTCGCGCAGGGTGAAGCGCACCAGCGCGCACAGGGGTTGGTAGCCGGTACCGACCGGCAGGAATTCATGGAAGCGGTGCCAGCTCAGCTGACGGACGTGGATGCGAAACTTGCCGCCGCGGTCCCGTACACGTTCGCCCAGCACCAAGCTTTCGCCGAGTTGGCTGTTGGCGCGACCCAGCCGGTTCTGCTGCTCGGCGAGAATGTCCACCTGTCGCTCCAGGCACTGCTCGATGCGCACGTCGGCGTGCTTGAAGTAATAGCGCAGTACCGATTCGATCAAGGCGGCGGAGTGCGCACGGAGGCTGAGCAGGCCGAGGTAGGGCAACAGCCTTTTCCAGTTGAGCTCGGACGCGGCACGAATCTGCGCGCCGCCCAGCCCGATCAGCGCAAACAGTTGCTCGGATAGGGGGTCACGTGCGCCGCTGGTAAAACGAGCGCGGTAGCGATACTTCTGCCATATCGGCAGCATCAGGCGCTGCAGGCGATTGTTGAACAGGTCGAGAAACTCGCGCGTCGGATTTCCCTCGGCCCCGTCGCCCAATGCCTGGTCGGCGTAGAAGGCAGGCAGCGGCGAGCCCGCACCGAAGAGGCTGACCAGATTGATGCGCAGGCGTGCGCGCAGCTCACCCTCCTCTTCGAAGAACTCGACCCGGTCGATGTCGCTCCCCGGGAAACCCAGACTCGGGTTGGCCTGGAACTCCAGATACTCGTAGAGCCGTTCTTCATCCAGATCAGGATGGGCGGCCTTCAAGCGGTCCATTATCAGCAGTACACCCTGGAACAGGCTGTACTCGCGGATACCACGGCTGAGCCGAGTCAGAGCAGGGGCTGCTGTCCCATGCGCGGCGTCCATTGATACACCTCTCCTTGTGTGCTCCTGACGCGCAACTCGTGATACGAATTGAGGCTGGCGTACAGCGCGAAAAATTCATTGAGTATCGAGGCGAAGAGGAACAGGTCGCCTTCACCCAGATAGCCCTCGGGATCCATCACCAGCTCGGTACGCACGCCGCGCACCGGCAGGCCGCGATGCAGCCGGTCGACGTGCTGGTGCCCGATCTGCTTGAGCCCTCCGAGCAGACGCTTGCTGACCTTCTCCGCGTGCTGGTCGTAGTAGCGCGGCAGGTCGTATGTCTCGAGGATCACCTTGAGCGCCTCGACGTTGGCGAGTGACAGGTAGTTGAGCGACATGTTGCTGATCAGCTTCCACAGGAAGTCCCGATGCAGCGGCGGCGCGTAGCTGGGTGTGACCGGACTGATGTTGCGAAAGGTCAGGAATTCGGGAGTGCCTTCGCTCGGCAGGCAGATGTCGCCCAGGCGCAGCTGGCGCGGAAGGTTCTGGTTGGTGCATGTCAGCTCGATGGAGAGCGTCTCGTGTTGGTCTAGATTGCGCAGACCGAAGCTGAGGTAGGTATCCAGGCCATCGCCAAGCATCGAAGGCTGTTGGCGTACGCTGTAATGTGGGCGCGCCACCGGGACGTCGAAGCTGGGATCGTGCTCGAAGGACTCGAAGGCGACATATTCCTCGTAGCCCATGCCGCCAGGCTTCCAGCCGGTCACGCGGTCGACCGAGAAGACACCACAGTGGCTGCTATCGAGCTCCGACGGCATCAGCAGATACTGATCCTGCTTGCCGTCGAGGCGAATCGGAATGGCGTCATGTTCGAAGAGATTCACGACCGGCGTGCAATACAGCCGCACGTTGTCCCGCGTCGGGCGGATGCGCTGTGCGCCGGCCTTCTGGATATCGAAGCGCAGCTCGAAGCCTCGGGCGTGCTCGAGCACATCCTGCGGTAGCCGCTTGAGCACATCGAGACCGAGCAGGTCGACGAAGAGGAATTTCTCCTGGAAGGCGAAATATTCCTGCAGGTAGCGGTAGCCCCGGAACGTGTTGAGCGGGTAGGGGATCAGGGCCTGGTCTTCGGCAAAGCCCACCGGTTCCAGACTCGAGGACGGCAGCCTCAAAACCGGCAGATTCATCCCGAATCCGTCCCGGAAGGGTTTACCGTCAGCGTCCAGCACAACCAGCTCGACACTACCGAGATGGCGCAGCAGGCTCAGGTAGAGCATCTGACTGATGTAGCGTTCGCCGGCCAGATGCAGGCGCAACTGCTTGAGGTTCAGCTCGCCCAGATGTCCGTCGGCCGTCATCTGCAGACGCAGGTTCAGCAGGGCACCGCCGCCCTTGACCGAATAGTCCAGCCCTTCGAGTGCCAACGGCAGCACCTCGGTGGTGTAGGCGGTGCGGAAGCGGCAGGTCACGCCCTGGATGGGCTTGGATTCGACCGGCGTGTTGCGCGGCACCGTCAGCGCCGGGCCGGGTCGCTTCAGCGGATCGAACTGCAGCATGCTGAAGGCCGGTAGCGGGCGCATGTAATTCGGCCACAACAGGTGCATCAGGGAATGGGTCAGTTCCGGCAGCTCATCATCGAGTTTCTGCCGCAGACGCCCGGTAAGGAAGGCGAAGCCTTCCAGCAGGCGCTCGACATCCGGGTCGCGCCCGGCCTGACCGAGAAAGGGTGCCAGCGCCGGACTGCGCTCGGCGAAGCGCTTGCCCAGCTGGCGCAGGGCGGTGAGTTCGCTCTGGTAGTAGTGGTTGAAAGACATTTATCTATCCCTGATCAGTCGGAGCCATTGGCTTGTCCAGCCAAATACTCGGCCCATTCATCGCTGGCCTTGTGCGCACTCAGATAATCCGCTCGAGTTTCGGCAGAGGCGTGTTCCCAATAGGGATTCCAAATCCAGTCCCACCAGTATTCGAGGCTGCCCTGCTTGTTCATGATCACCTCGATGGGCTCCATGTCAGGGAATGCAAACCAAGGCGGTGGTGGCGCCTTGAAGGAAGCATCCAGCCTCTCGAGAAACGTCTTCGAGTTGGTGATCAACTCTATGATCAAGCCGTTGAACTCGCGACGTGCAGACAGTTTCACCACCCCTTCGCCGACGCTCGCAGCATGGGTCGTCTGCCCGAGCGCAATGGTCGTCTGGCCAAACTGCTCTGCGATCAGCTCATGAAGCTGGTCGAATTCTTCTTCGGTAATCATCAGGACGAAGTAGTGATTTGCAGCGTCTTGCTCTCCAATGATGACCTTGCGTGGATAGGCCTCGAACGACGTGGTCAATTGATGGGACATGGTCATCAGGCAGGCACCTGGTTAAGAAAATAAGTGCCTGCAACATGCAGAGCTGGAACAGTCAAAAGGCCTAGAAACGCCATGGATCGGTATAGCCATGTATTCCGCGCCGGCTCAAAGAGTCCGAGGATGGCAGTAGCAAAACAATAGATAGCCAATATCCCAAACATATCGCTGTCCGCTACAGTGGCGAGGTAACCGGAAATGCTGGTGTTTGGCATTTTATTGACCTCTGCCCTTACTTAATCCACATTGATTGAAGTGCCATCTTGGCTCTCCAGCCGAAGCTGCTTGCCACTTTTGAGTTCGACAGAATCTCCGCCGTAATAACCAAGAAAATCACGATTGGTCAGGGCTTGCTCTTCCCCTTTTACCCAGCCTTTAGCCCAGAGACTTCCGTTCTCGTAGCGAATTTCGAGAAAGTAACGCGGCGGATCGTTCTCCGTGATTTCAAAATATGCTCCCCCATCTACACCACCGCTCCATTGAGCGTTGGGGTGGTCAAGTAATGGTTCTGGTTTAGCCACTATTGGCTCCCATCGAACAAAGAACACCTCAACAATTATCACAGTGAGCAGTAGCGCTACGCCTGCCAGACATACCCATTTCAGAGTTTTCAATCCGAAATCTCCAAATTGTCATTTGCGTAGTCATACTCCAAGTCAGGGTTACTGAGCTGAAACTGTTTCATATAGGTACTAGGAATCACGACAGGTGGACGGAAGGGACTATCCAATCCGATGTGATCGACCAGATCCGCGACAAACGTCATGCAGTTGTGATTACCGAGATCATATGCCTGACGCTTGGAGTCGGTGTTCTCAGCTTCCTTCGCTTTGAGCCAGGCTAGTGCTTGGTCAACTACCTGCCCACGTAATACGACTCCAGCGATCCGGCCTGACTGCCCGTGGTTATTGGAAACCGCCCGCAGAGTTTTCTTTAGAGAGGACTCGGTGATCATTCCGCCTTTTAAAGTCACATCAGGAATCGTCCCCGAGCGGGTTTTCCCATTCGGCCCATAGCGGCCATAATCGTAATATTTGGTAAGGCCGTTTTTCTCGTTAACGATCAATACCCCTGCATGGCCCAGATAAGGGGCTTTCTGAGCAGGGATCGTAATCTTTCGGCCAAAGATCTCGGCCTCATAACCATCGATGTGAATCAGGTAATCAGGGAAGACCACCGGGATGACGAAGTCCTCCTGTCCGACTAAGTAAAGCTGTGCAGGGCTTTGATCCTGAGCCGGGGTCGTTTTTACTGTGCCGAGTGGAATCGCTGCTTCAGTCATCTCATTCGCCTCGCAATATCCAGCTCGGCTTTACGGAGAGGGCAGCCGATTGCGGTATGTCCTTCTTGCCCAAGGACCGCGTTAAGCCATTTATGTCCGTCGTACCGTGCACGTGGCTGCCGTCCTCCAAGGTGGCGGTGTAAGCCATGTTTTTCATCGGCGCACCGCTTGCTTGATCCAGCAACTGAACACAGATATCGAATCCCTTCATGAGCAATGGCAGAGGAGCAGTAAACGCCGCCCCACCCCCACTAGTGCCAATCAAAACAGTCCCAGACCCTGCCACCACGGTATTGCCATGACTGCCCACACTGCCCACCACCGCCGCTGGCTTGCCGTTGATCAGCACGGTAGGAATCACCGCGCCGGCCATGGCGCCGCCGCAGGCGGAGGGGTCGCCCATGCGCGCAGCGGGCAGGCTGTCGAACAGCACGTCGGGCGAGCCGGCGGCGATCGGGTTGGTGCCGTGGCCGGGAATCGGGCAGGCGGTGGGATCGCCGAGGCGGGCTGCGGGTTTACCGGACATGTGCCGCTCCTGGGTTGACGTTGACCTGACCGCTGCCGTCCAGGCTCGCGGAGAAATTGACCTGGCGCTTGAGGCCATCCACTTCCAGCAGGCCTTCTATGGTGAAGGCGAGGGTAAGCGGGTCGTGGGTTCGCGGCAGCGACAGCACGCGCACCTGGGTCAGTCTGGGTTCGTACGCTTCGATGAAGCGCTCGATGGCGATACGCGCCTGCTGCAGCGAGTCGTGCAGCGACAGGCGCATATCGTTGAGATCGGGCAGCCCGTAGTCGGGCAGCGTTTGCACGCTGCCCGCCCGGGTGCTGAGCATTTTGGCCAGATGGGCAGCCACCGAGGCCATCGCCGCAACTTCGCGGCTCCAGCCGGTGCGCCGATCGGCGTCGCCACCGAGGCGCTCGAGGAGGCTGCCGTATCCGTTCAAATGCTTACTCCTTGTCCAGCTTGCCGACCAGCGACAGGGTGAAGTCGGCGCCCATGTACTTGAAGTGGGGGCGCACGTTCAGGCTGACGCGGTACCAGCCCGGCTCGCCTTCCACATCGCTGACGATGACCTGTGCGGCCCGCAGCGGACGGCGGCTGCGTACTTCGGCGCTGGGGTTTTCCTGGTCGGCGACGAACTGGCGGATCCACTTGTTCAGTTCCAGCTCGAGGTCGGTGCGCTCCTTCCAGGCGCCGATCTGCTCGCGCTGCAGCACCTTCAAGTAGTGCGCCAGGCGGTTGACGATGAACAGATAGGGCAATTGGGTGCCGAGCTTGTAGTTCAGCTCAGCGTTCTTGCCTTCCTCACTGTTGCCGAAGAACTTCGGCTTTTGCGCGGAGTTGGCGGAGAAGAAGGCGGCATTGTCGCTGCCCTTGCGCATGGTCAGTGCGATGAAGCCTTCTTCGGCCAGCTCGTATTCGCGACGGTCGGAGACAAGGACTTCGGTCGGGATCTTGGTTTCGATCTCGCCCATGCTTTCGAAGTGGTGCAGCGGCAGATCTTCGACCGCGCCACCACTCTGCGGGCCGATAATGTTCGGGCACCAGCGGAACTTGGCGAAGCTGTCGGTCAGGCGGCTGGCGAAGGTGTAGGCGGTGTTGCCCCACAGGTAGTGCTCGTGGCTGTTGGCGACGTTTTCCTTGTAGACGAAGGATTTGACCGGGTTGTCTTCAGGGTCGTAGGGGTTGCGCAGGAGGAAGCGCGGCACGGTCAGGCCGACGTAACGGGCATCTTCCTGCTCGCGGAAGCTTTGCCATTTGGCGAACTGCGGGCCTTCGAAGTGATCCTTCAGATCCTTGAGGTCCGGCAGACCGGTGAAGCTCTCCAGGCCAAAGAATTTCGGGCCGGCGGCCGCGATGAAGGGGGCGTGGGACATGCTGGCGACGCTGGATACGTACTGCAGGGTCTTGATGTCCGGGGCGCTCGGGTCGAAGAAATAGTTGGCGATCAGCGCACCGACCGGCTGGCCGCCGAACTGGCCGTACTCGGCGGTATAGATGTGCTTGTACAGGCCGGACTGGACCACTTCCGGGCTGTCCTCGAAGTCATCAAGCAGGTCTTGCTTGGACGCGTTGAGGATTTCGAGCTTGATGTTCTCGCGGAAGTTGGTGCGGTCGACCAGCAGCTTCAGGCCGCGCCAGGAGGATTCCAGCGCCTGGAACTGCGGGTGGTGGAGTATCTCGTCCATCTGCCGGCTGAGCTTGGCGTCGATCTCCGCGATCATGCGGTCGACCAATGCCTTCTTCACCGGCTCGTGTTCGTTCTGTGGCTTGAGCAGTTCTTCAATGAAGGCCGAGACGCCGCGTTTGGCGATGTCATAGGCCTCGTCGTCAGGGGTCAGTTTGGTCTCGGCGATGATGCGATCGAGAATGCCGAGGTCGGCCAGTTGGGTGCCGCTGTCGACGGCTGCAGCGCTAGTGCTCATGGTATTGGCGTTCCTTGTCCAGGTGATCAGGCGTCCAGGTGTTGTTTCGCGGCCAGGCCCAGCTCGCCGAGCACGCGCTCGCGCGAGTCGCCGTCGGCCAGCACGCTTTCGATGGCCTTGCGGAAAGCTGGGGCGTTGCCCAGCGGGCCCTTCAATGCAACCAAGGCGTCGCGCAGCTCCATCAGCTTCTTCAGTTCGGGCACTTGCTCGACGAGGTTGGCAGGATTGAAGTCCTTCATCGAACCGACGTTCAGTTGCACCGCCAGTTCTTCGTCCGTGGCCTCGTCCTGCAGGCGGTTCGGCACGGCGAAGGTCAGGCTTAGCTCCTGCTTGGCCAGTACTTCGTCGAAACTGTTCTTGTCGATGGCGATCGGCTTGCGGTCTTCGATCTTGCGATCGTCGGCGCGCTGGGTGAAATCGCCGAGCACCATGAGTTTCAGCGGCAGTTCGATTTCTTCCTGGGCGCCGCCGGTGGCGGGCTTGAAGGTGACGTTAATGCGTTCCTTGGGGGCTACCGAGCCTTCTTTGGCCATGGGTGTTCTCCTTGAATGGGTGGCCCGGGGGCCTAATCGAGCACCACCTCGAGGTCGAGGTGGCACAGCCTGCGGTAGATCTCGTCCTTGCTTTCACGCACCGCATGGTTTTGCGGCAACACTTCGCAGCAGTGATGCAAGAGGCGCAGCACTTCGAGGGCGAGAGCGGGTTCCCAGTCGCCGAGCCCAGTGGCGGTCAGCGTCAGGTCCAGTGATTCGAGTTGAGTCTTGGCGAGATCGTATTTCTTGGCGTGCAAACACAGTCGAGCCAGCGTCAGTTGCCAATGGAAGCGTTCGCGCCCGCCTTTCGCATGATTCAGCCCTTGCTTGAGTTGTTGCACGGCGCGCTTGAGCCCATCTTTGCGCAGCTCTGGAAGCACGTCCGCCAATGCCTGTTCCCAGGTCGGTGTTGACCCATGCGCGCTGATCATCGGCTCGTTCGCCGCTTTTTCTGGCTGAACATGCGGCATGACGCGGGCGGCGATCCATGCGCGTGTTTCGGCATCAGCGAAGGGGGTTCCGTCATGAAAGCGCAACTCGTCGAGCCCAGGCACGCGCAGCAAGAACAGCGCGAGCTGGATCTCCACTTCACGCATCGCCTGTTCGGCGTCGAGTTGTTGCAGGCACTCCCAGGCGATGCGTTGGCCATCGAGCCAGAAAGGCGCGCGCGCAATGCTCGTCTCCAGGTCCGCTATCAGGTCCGCATACACACCCTGAGCGAAACGCTCTATATAGGTTGCCAGCTTGTCTGCGGGCAAACCGCGGAGTGCAGTGACGTTTTCGGCGTTGCGCTCGGGCAGGCTCTCAATGGGCAGCCACAGCAAGGTCCGTGCAAGCCGAAGGGCTTTGAGGTCGGTAGCGTTCTGCTTCAGCCACCAGCTGCAAAGCGGGCGAGACTGGTCCTGCAGGGCGCGGAGGCTCTTGTGAGCATCCTTTTCATGCTCGACTGGAGATGTGGCGGTAAAGGCCTGGACAGCGGCCTGTTTGACTTGGGCGATCGCGGCGCCGACGGGGCCGGCTTGTGGGTGTGCGGTTCCTGCTCGCTTGACCATCTCTTCGAGACGCCGGCACAGCGGTAGCAGCAGCGGCGCCTGGCTCCCCAGATGCGCTGACAGGATCGCTTCAAGGCTACGAAGCTCGGTTGCGATGTGTTCGAACAGCGCCAGCTGCTCCGCCATAGGCACGTGATCGGCCAGCACCTGCTCCAAACGGGGCACCAGCCAGTTGATCGCAGCCGCGCGAGTCCGATCTTTACGAGGGTGAATGTCCTGCCAATGCTCACGGCAGAGAAGGCCAATCATGACCAGGCCGGCATGAAGGCCTAGGAACGAGTCCCGCTGATACAGGCCCCAGGTGAGCCATGCGGCAATGCGAATGTCCTTGGACTCGTTGGTCAGCAGCGACTCAGCACCCTGGTTAATGGTGTTCCAGTCCACTGATCCCGATGCGTATAGCGAGGTAGCTTTTGCAAGCTCCTGCTCTAGGCTTTCATAGGCAACGCTGTATCGGGTGTCCTCGCCTGCGAAACCGGCGGCTGAAATAGGAGTACTCGCTACCGCAGACAGGCGGGCGGATAGCTTGGTAGAAAACGTCATTCCATGACCCAAGTGTTGGTGCCGCCATGCGGGACGGCACTCGCGCTTCGATGCGCATTCAGTTGCATGCTATGTGCTGCATGCTTGTCGGGCCGGCATCCTAGGTTGTCGGCCTGGCTATGACTGTGAAGTGGTTTTCATCTGGGGCCACCAGACCATTTCTGCGGCTGGCTACGTTCCCATTGTGTGGCGTGGTTAACTTCTTCACGCCTGTTGCGGTTGAATTGCGGGGCGGGCGGTATGGTCGTGGCCTCGCTCCGGCCCGGCATCGAAAATTAGATGCTGAGGCGGCTTGGGAAAATTTCGGTTGACTCCTGAACTACGCCACCTATAATGCGCACCTTCTCCGGCGCAGGCCTTAGGCGAAACCTCTTGTAAATCAAGAAGTTAGCAGAAACAAAGGCTTGCACGGATGGCAAATTCGAGTAGAATGCGCCGGGCTGGCAGGGTAGTGGTTGAGTCCTGTTGGTGGCTCTGGTCAGGTTGATCGGAGGCGGTTGAAAGAGGTGGTTGACAGCGAGTTTAGACGCTGTATGATTCGCCTCCCGCTGACGAGAGACGCTAGGTTGATCGGAAGCGCAAGCGGTTGAGAAGAAAGAAAAACTTCTTCAAAAACAGCTTGACGAGACACAAGGCTGCTGTAGAATGCGCGGCCTCGGTTGAGACGAAAGACTTGATCGAAACGCTCTTTAACAACTGAATCAAGCAATTCGTGTGGGTGCTTGTGAGGTAAGACTGATAGTCAGCAAGATTATCAGCATCACAAATACTCAGCGAGAAATCATTGAGTGCTCTTCTTTTAGGGGAAGAGATTTGCGATTGCTGAGCCAAGTTTAGGGTTTTCTCAAAACCCAAGCAGTATTGAACTGAAGAGTTTGATCATGGCTCAGATTGAACGCTGGCGGCAGGCCTAACACATGCAAGTCGAGCGGATGAAGAGAGCTTGCTCTCTGATTCAGCGGCGGACGGGTGAGTAATGCCTAGGAATCTGCCTGGTAGTGGGGGACAACGTTTCGAAAGGAACGCTAATACCGCATACGTCCTACGGGAGAAAGCAGGGGACCTTCGGGCCTTGCGCTATCAGATGAGCCTAGGTCGGATTAGCTAGTTGGTGAGGTAATGGCTCACCAAGGCGACGATCCGTAACTGGTCTGAGAGGATGATCAGTCACACTGGAACTGAGACACGGTCCAGACTCCTACGGGAGGCAGCAGTGGGGAATATTGGACAATGGGCGAAAGCCTGATCCAGCCATGCCGCGTGTGTGAAGAAGGTCTTCGGATTGTAAAGCACTTTAAGTTGGGAGGAAGGGCAGTAAGTTAATACCTTGCTGTTTTGACGTTACCGACAGAATAAGCACCGGCTAACTTCGTGCCAGCAGCCGCGGTAATACGAAGGGTGCAAGCGTTAATCGGAATTACTGGGCGTAAAGCGCGCGTAGGTGGTTTGTTAAGTTGGATGTGAAAGCCCCGGGCTCAACCTGGGAACTGCATCCAAAACTGGCAAGCTAGAGTATGGCAGAGGGTGGTGGAATTTCCTGTGTAGCGGTGAAATGCGTAGATATAGGAAGGAACACCAGTGGCGAAGGCGACCACCTGGGCTAATACTGACACTGAGGTGCGAAAGCGTGGGGAGCAAACAGGATTAGATACCCTGGTAGTCCACGCCGTAAACGATGTCGACTAGCCGTTGGGATCCTTGAGATCTTGGTGGCGCAGCTAACGCATTAAGTCGACCGCCTGGGGAGTACGGCCGCAAGGTTAAAACTCAAATGAATTGACGGGGGCCCGCACAAGCGGTGGAGCATGTGGTTTAATTCGAAGCAACGCGAAGAACCTTACCAGGCCTTGACATGCAGAGAACTTTCCAGAGATGGATGGGTGCCTTCGGGAACTCTGACACAGGTGCTGCATGGCTGTCGTCAGCTCGTGTCGTGAGATGTTGGGTTAAGTCCCGTAACGAGCGCAACCCTTGTCCTTAGTTACCAGCACGTTATGGTGGGCACTCTAAGGAGACTGCCGGTGACAAACCGGAGGAAGGTGGGGATGACGTCAAGTCATCATGGCCCTTACGGCCTGGGCTACACACGTGCTACAATGGTCGGTACAAAGGGTTGCCAAGCCGCGAGGTGGAGCTAATCCCATAAAACCGATCGTAGTCCGGATCGCAGTCTGCAACTCGACTGCGTGAAGTCGGAATCGCTAGTAATCGTGAATCAGAATGTCACGGTGAATACGTTCCCGGGCCTTGTACACACCGCCCGTCACACCATGGGAGTGGGTTGCTCCAGAAGTAGCTAGTCTAACCTTCGGGGGGACGGTTACCACGGAGTGATTCATGACTGGGGTGAAGTCGTAACAAGGTAGCCGTAGGGGAACCTGCGGCTGGATCACCTCCTTAATCGAAGACTTCAGCTTCTTCATAAGTTCCCACACGAATTGCTTGATTCACTAGCGAAAAGCGATTGGGTTTCGACCCGAGAGAGACGATTGGGTCTGTAGCTCAGTTGGTTAGAGCGCACCCCTGATAAGGGTGAGGTCGGCAGTTCGAATCTGCCCAGACCCACCAATTGTCATGGGATGTGGCCGATCTGTAGATGGGGCCATAGCTCAGCTGGGAGAGCGCCTGCTTTGCACGCAGGAGGTCAGCGGTTCGATCCCGCTTGGCTCCACCATTAACTCGATATCGCTGAAAGCACAGAAATGAATAGATTCCTCTGGAGTGTATTGATTTCTGGTCTTTGCGCCAGTAACTGTTCTTTAAAAATTTGGGTATGTGATAGAAGTAGATTTGGGTAATTGCTCTCACTGGTAATTATTCAAGTCAAGGTAAAATTTGCGAGATGCTCGAGAGAGCAAAATGCGGATTTTCGGCGAATGTCGTCTTCACGTTATTAGACAGTAACCAGATTGCTTGGGGTTATATGGTCAAGTGAAGAAGCGCATACGGTGGATGCCTTGGCAGTCAGAGGCGATGAAAGACGTGGTAGCCTGCGAAAAGCTTCGGGGAGTCGGCAAACAGACTGTGATCCGGAGATGTCTGAATGGGGGAACCCAGCCATCATAAGATGGTTATCACACACTGAATACATAGGTGTGTGAGGCGAACCAGGGGAACTGAAACATCTAAGTACCCTGAGGAAAAGAAATCAACCGAGATTCCCTTAGTAGTGGCGAGCGAACGGGGACTAGCCCTTAAGCTTCTTTGATTTTAGCGGAACGCTCTGGAAAGTGCGGCCATAGTGGGTGATAGCCCTGTACGCGAAAAGGTCTTAGAAGTGAAATCGAGTAGGACGGAGCACGAGAAACTTTGTCTGAATATGGGGGGACCATCCTCCAAGGCTAAATACTACTGACTGACCGATAGTGAACCAGTACCGTGAGGGAAAGGCGAAAAGAACCCCGGAGAGGGGAGTGAAATAGATCCTGAAACCGTATGCGTACAAGCAGTGGGAGCCTACTTTGTTAGGTGACTGCGTACCTTTTGTATAATGGGTCAGCGACTTATTTTCAGTGGCGAGCTTAACCGAATAGGGGAGGCGTAGCGAAAGCGAGTCTTAATAGGGCGTCTAGTCGCTGGGAATAGACCCGAAACCGGGCGATCTATCCATGGGCAGGTTGAAGGTTGGGTAACACTAACTGGAGGACCGAACCGACTACCGTTGAAAAGTTAGCGGATGACCTGTGGATCGGAGTGAAAGGCTAATCAAGCTCGGAGATAGCTGGTTCTCCTCGAAAGCTATTTAGGTAGCGCCTCGTGTATCACTGCTGGGGGTAGAGCACTGTTTCGGCTAGGGGGTCATCCCGACTTACCAAACCGATGCAAACTCCGAATACCAGCAAGTGTCAGCACGGGAGACACACGGCGGGTGCTAACGTCCGTCGTGAAAAGGGAAACAACCCAGACCGTCAGCTAAGGTCCCAAAATCCTGGTTAAGTGGGAAACGATGTGGGAAGGCTTAGACAGCTAGGAGGTTGGCTTAGAAGCAGCCACCCTTTAAAGAAAGCGTAATAGCTCACTAGTCGAGTCGGCCTGCGCGGAAGATGTAACGGGGCTCAAACCAGGTACCGAAGCTACGGGTTCATCGTAAGATGAGCGGTAGAGGAGCGTTCTGTAAGCCTGTGAAGGTGAGTTGAGAAGCTTGCTGGAGGTATCAGAAGTGCGAATGCTGACATGAGTAACGACAATGCGAGTGAAAAACTCGCACGCCGAAAGACCAAGGGTTCCTGCGCAACGTTAATCGACGCAGGGTGAGTCGGTCCCTAAGGCGAGGCTGAAGAGCGTAGTCGATGGGAAACGGGTTAATATTCCCGTACTTCTAGTTACTGCGATGGGGGGACGGAGAAGGCTAGGCCAGCTTGGCGTTGGTTGTCCAAGTTTAAGGTGGTAGGCAGAGGTCTTAGGTAAATCCGGGATCTTAATGCCGAGAACTGATGACGATCCTTCTTTTAGAAGGAGAAGTGGTTGATGCCATGCTTCCAGGAAAAGCCTCTAAGCTTCAGGTAACTAGGAACCGTACCCCAAACCGACACAGGTGGTTGGGTAGAGAATACCAAGGCGCTTGAGAGAACTCGGGTGAAGGAACTAGGCAAAATGGCACCGTAACTTCGGGAGAAGGTGCGCCGGTGAGGGTGAAGGGTTTACCCCGTAAGCTCATGCCGGTCGAAGATACCAGGCCGCTGCGACTGTTTATTAAAAACACAGCACTCTGCAAACACGAAAGTGGACGTATAGGGTGTGACGCCTGCCCGGTGCCGGAAGGTTAATTGATGGGGTTAGCGCAAGCGAAGCTCTTGATCGAAGCCCCGGTAAACGGCGGCCGTAACTATAACGGTCCTAAGGTAGCGAAATTCCTTGTCGGGTAAGTTCCGACCTGCACGAATGGCGTAACGATGGCGGCGCTGTCTCCACCCGAGACTCAGTGAAATTGAAATCGCTGTGAAGATGCAGTGTATCCGCGGCTAGACGGAAAGACCCCGTGAACCTTTACTATAGCTTTGCACTGGACTTTGAATTTGCTTGTGTAGGATAGGTGGGAGGCTTTGAAGCGTGGACGCCAGTTCGCGTGGAGCCATCCTTGAAATACCACCCTGGCAACTTTGAGGTTCTAACTCTGGTCCGTTATCCGGATCGAGGACAGTGTATGGTGGGTAGTTTGACTGGGGCGGTCTCCTCCTAAAGAGTAACGGAGGAGTACGAAGGTGCGCTCAGACCGGTCGGAAATCGGTCGTAGAGTATAAAGGCAAAAGCGCGCTTGACTGCGAGACAGACACGTCGAGCAGGTACGAAAGTAGGTCTTAGTGATCCGGTGGTTCTGTATGGAAGGGCCATCGCTCAACGGATAAAAGGTACTCCGGGGATAACAGGCTGATACCGCCCAAGAGTTCATATCGACGGCGGTGTTTGGCACCTCGATGTCGGCTCATCACATCCTGGGGCTGAAGCCGGTCCCAAGGGTATGGCTGTTCGCCATTTAAAGTGGTACGCGAGCTGGGTTTAGAACGTCGTGAGACAGTTCGGTCCCTATCTGCCGTGGACGTTTGAGATTTGAGAGGGGCTGCTCCTAGTACGAGAGGACCGGAGTGGACGAACCTCTGGTGTTCCGGTTGTCACGCCAGTGGCATTGCCGGGTAGCTATGTTCGGAAGAGATAACCGCTGAAAGCATCTAAGCGGGAAACTTGCCTCAAGATGAGATCTCACTGGAGCCTTGAGCTCCCTGAAGGGCCGTCGAAGACTACGACGTTGATAGGTTGGGTGTGTAAGCGCTGTGAGGCGTTGAGCTAACCAATACTAATTGCCCGTGAGGCTTGACCATATAACACCCAAACAATTTGATGTTTGCGTGTCAGACGGTTGAAGTCGACAAACAAACCGAAAAGACGCATCGCTCGCAAAGCGAAAGCAACACCGATACACCATCACATACCCAATTAGGGGAAGCGATTCAACACCGACTCCCCAACCGAATTGCTTGACGACCATAGAGCGTTGGAACCACCTGATCCCATCCCGAACTCAGAAGTGAAACGACGCATCGCTGATGGTAGTGTGGGGCTTCCCCATGTGAGAGTAGGTCATCGTCAAGCTTGTACACCAAACCCCCGATCGTCGTAAGACGGTCGGGGGTTTGTCTTTGGGGCATGAAACGGTTCATTGGCATGGGGCGCCCTGACCGAGTACGGCTATGGCGAGGTGACGCAAAAGGGGCACTATGGCATGACGCGATTGAACGTGACCGATGCGCTCAAGGTGATCATCGGGGCCCGCGACAGCAGCTATGAAAAGACCAGCGAAGACATCTACTCGACGCCGTCTACATCGACGTGAAGCATGAGCTGACGCCCTATGGCGGCATCGTCTACGACCTGACCGACAAGCTGTCCGCCTATGCCAGCTACACCGAGATATTCCTGCCGCAATCGGAGCGCGACATCAACGGGCAGCAACTCGACCCGATTGTGGGCGAAAGCTACGAAACCGGGCTCAAAGCCGAGTTCTTCGATGGCCGACTGAATGCCTCCGCGGCGATCTTCAAGATCAAGCAGGACGGCTTCGGCCAGAGCACGGGCGTGGTCATCCCGAATACCCTGCGCGAGTGTGCCTACGAGGCCAGCGAAGGGCCGCCAGCAAGGGCTTCGAACTGGAGGTTATCGGGTGAAGTCGCTGAAGGCTGGAGCGTCGTGGCGGGCTACATCAAGTTCGAGATTCGGGATGCCGTAGGCGATGACGACCATACCTGCTACCCGACCAATCTGCTGCGCACTTTCATCACCTACCGGCTGCCAGGCGCCTTCAACAAGCTGACCATCGGTGGCGGGAGTGAACTGGCAGGACAGGACCTACGCCTACGCGACCAACCCGGCCGGCAGTGTGGGGAAGATCGAGCAGGAGGCCTATGCGCTGCTTAACCTGATGGCGCGCTACGAGGTCACGGAGAACATCACCGCGCAGTTGAGCGTCGTCACCCTGACGGACAAGGAATACTTCGACATGTTCGAAGCCTACGGTGCGTTGACCTACGGTGCCCCGCGCAGCGTGACGGCGTCTGCCAAGTACCGCTTCTGACGGGATCGCGAGGCAGAAACAGAAAAGCCCCGGCTGCATAGGCCGGGGCTTTTGCGTTCGGATACGCAGGGCTCAGGTAAAGAACACCGGTACCACGACGCTGGAGATCAGCAGGATCAGCGCCCCGCCCAGGCGCGAGGAGATCTGCGCGAAGGGCATCAGCGACATGCGCCGGGCGGCGGAGAGCACCGCGACGTCGCCGGTGCCGCCCATGTTGGCCATGCACAGCCCGGCGGTGATGGCCGATTCGATCGGATAGAAGCCCACCAGCTTGCCCACCAGCCCGGCGCCGAACGCCGCACCGGCAACCACCGCGAAGACGATCAGCACGTAGGTCAGCGAGATGGCGTCGATCACCTGGCCGAGGTCGGTGAAGGCCACGCCGATGCCGAACAGCAGGGCGAAGGTCCAGTTGCGCGCGACGAAGCGGAACCACTGCGCCGCGGCGTCATTGATCGACTCGGGCACCAGGTTGGTCACCTTCAGCAGCGCCACCAGCACGATCATCAGCGCATAGGGATGCAGCGGCACGAACTCGCCAAGTATCTGGCCAGCGACGAAGAAGCTCAGCGCTGCCACCAGGCCGATGCCGAGGGCGGAAAGGGTGATCGGGCTTTCCTTCTCGCTGACATCCACGCCGGGCATCATCTGGCCGTTGCCGGTCAGCGACGGGTAGCGGTTGCCGAGGCCATTGAGCAGGCCGGCGATGATGATCGCGAAGACATTACCCAGTGCCAGCGCCGGCACCAGAATCGAGATGTAGTAGCTCGCCGGCTGGCCGAGCAGCTGCTCGTAGATCTGGCTCATCGGCACCGCCCCGGCGCCCATGCCGCCGCCCATGATCGGCATGGCGATGACCACCACGGCGTCCTGTGCAGAGAATCCGAGCAGCGCGCCCACGGCCATGGCGAAGAGCGCGGCGAACAGCACCGAGCAGAGCAGCGGCAGCGCATAGCGCGAGCCGACCTTGACCAGCACCTTGGCATCCATGCCGAGGATGCTGCCGGTGATCAACGCGGCGATGTAGAAGTCGAGGAAGCCGCCGCCTTTCATGAAGGTCGCCACGTCGACCGCAACCGCAGCGGGCAACCAGCCGAAATACACCATCGCCGCGGCACCGAACAGCGCCAGGATGGCGCCGCCGCCCAGGTAGGTCTTGATGATGGGCAGGCGGTCACCGGCGAAACCAAGTAGCTCGCCAAGCAGCATCATCACCAGCAGGGCGCCGATCATGCCGCTGGGCAGGGTGTCGGTGGCGACGGCGCCGGCCATCACGATCAACGCAATGGCGAACAGCGGCAACGGCAGATTGAAAATGCGCTGGGAAAGCAGCGAAGGGCTCGGGCTGCCGTCAGGCATGGCAGCGCTCAGCGTGGTCCGGCTCATTGTTGTACTCCTTCGAACGTGGCGGCCCGGGGGCGCACGTACGGGTGACTGTTTGCGAAAGCGCTCAATTCAGGCGAGTGTGCGCACTAGACTCGGTTGCCGGGCGAGCTTAAGCAGAGATGCCGCACGGCCAATGTTTGGCGAAGTTAAAAAAGCATTACGAAACTAAATAAAGCGGAGCCGTGCTTGACCCAGCGCCCTCTGGGCTGGCTCGATCCGGCCTCTGCCGCGTCGTTATTGGAGAACACATTTGCGCTTGCGCCTGAACACGCTGATTTCCCTGCTGGTCGCCGTCATGGTGGCGCTTGCGCTCGTGCTTGCCCTCTGGCTGTTCAATATTCAGCTACAGGAAACCCTTGAAGAAGGTCAGGCATCGCGCGTGACCAACCTGGCGCAGAGCGTGGCGTTGCGCGCCGATGTGCAGCGTGCGCTGACTCACGCAGACCCTGAGATAAGGCGCCGCTTGCAGACCGATATCGACGGCTTACGGCAACGCCTGGGGGTGAACTTCATCGTGGTAATGGACCGCCACGCCTTACGCCTGACTCATCCCGAGCCGGCGCGCATCGGTCAGGCATTCCGCGGGGGGGACGAAGGCCGGGCACTGGCCGGTGCGATCTATGCCTCCCGTGCAACGGGAAGCCTGGGCACCAGTATTCGGGGCTTCGCCCCGGTGCTGGCCGAGCAGGGCGAAGTGGTGGGCGCGGTGTCGGTTGGTGTCACCCTGGCCTCGCTCGGTGAGCTGTTGAATGAGCGCCGCCGCGATGTGCTGCTCGGCGTGCTGGCGCTCATGCTCTTCGCCGCCTTTGGCGCGCATCTGCTGGCGCGCTACATCAAACGCGTACTGCTGGGCCTGGAGCCCTACGAGATCACACGTCTGGTGGAAGAGCGGCAGGCAATGCTCGCCTCGGTGCGCGAAGGGGTGCTGGCGGTGGACGGTCAGGCTCGCATCACGCTGGTCAATCCGGCCGCGGAACGGCTGCTCGCCAGTACCGGGCTGGGCAAGCCGCCGCTGGGGCGGCCGATCGCCGAATACCTGCCCAACAGCGGCTTACCCGAGGTGCTGAACAGCGTCATGGAGCAACTGGACCGCGAATTCAGCCTCAACGGCCGGGCGATCCTCGTCAACCGTGCGCCGATTCGTCACCAGGGCCGGGTAATCGGCGCCATAGCGACCTTCCGTGACAAGAGCGAGGTCAACGCGTTGGCCGAACAACTGACCGGCGTGAGTCGCTATGCCGAAGCGCTGCGCGCTGCGACCCACGAGTTCAAGAACAAGCTGCACGTCTTGCTTGGTCTGGCTCAGATGGGCGATCTGGACGCGCTGCGGGCGTATCTTCGCGATCTGGCCGACCATCAGCTGGCGCCCGCTACGACCCTTGTCGAGGGGATAGGCGATCCGGTATTGGCGGGCTTTCTGCTTGGAAAACAGAGCGAAGCGCGGGAGCGAGGCATCCTGTTCCAGGTGGATGTCGACCATCCGGTGCCGGCCGCGGCACCTGAACAGATACACGGGTTGGTGACCGTTCTCGGCAATCTGCTGGAAAACGCCTTTGAAGCTGTCGCCGACCAGACTGAACGGCGCGTCAGCCTGACGCTGGATTACGATGAAACGATGCTCTCCCTGCATGTGCAGGACACCGGCGCCGGTATCGAGGCTGCCGTGCGGGAGCGCCTGTTCGAGCGAGGCGTATCCACCAAGGGTGAGCGGCGTGGCATCGGGCTGGCCGCGGTCCAGGAACAGGTCGAGGCCTGGGGCGGAACCCTGTCTGTCTACTCGGAAGCGGGTCGCGGCAGCCTGTTCGAGGTCGAACTGCCCTATCGAACCGCCGCAGAAGGGAAGGGTTCATGAAAACCACCATGCGTGTGCTGATCGTCGAGGACGACCCGATGGTCATGCGGCTCAATGTGGATTACCTCGCCCGTCTCGACGGCGTCGAGCTGGTCGGTCAGTGCGAAAGCGTGCCGGCGGCGCTCGAGTTGCTGGAGCGCGAGGCGGTGGACCTGCTGCTGCTCGACGTCTACCTGCGCAACCGCTCGGGGCTGGAGGTGCTGCGTTACCTGCGCACTGAAGACCGTAACATCGACGCCGTGCTGATCACCGCAGCTTCCGAAATCGAGACCGTGCGTGCAGCTCAGCGACTCGGCGCGCGCGACTACCTGGTCAAACCCTTCAGCTACGAACGCTTTCGCGATGCAGTCGAGGCCTGCCGCCGCGCTCGTGCCGAGTTGGCGCGGTTACCGGATCAACTTGGCCAGAGGGATATTGATCGCCTGTTCAGCCAGCCGCCTGCCGCGGAAACGCGCCGCCCTGGCGCACTTCCCAAAGGCCTGACGGCGGCGTCACTGGCCCAGGTGGTGCAGGCGATCCTGGCGCTGGGTGACGACAGCTTCACCAGCGAGACCCTGTTGACCGCCACCGGTATGTCCCGCGTGTCTGTGCGCAAATACCTCAAGCACCTGAGCGACGCGCAACTGCTGGAAGAGTCCTTCCACTACGGCCAGATCGGCCGTCCGTCGTTTCGCTACCGCTGCCTGGATCGCGCCGCCCTGCAACAGCTGGCGCAAGGCTGAAGGTTTCAGTCTGCCGATTTCGGCGCGCTGTCCCGAGCCGCTTCGACAATCTCACCAAGCACCCGATGCAGCGCATCGCGATGGCCGGAGGCGCCGCCGGACGGTCGGGTGTCCGAGGTCATCACCACTGTCATCTCGAGCCCTGGCACCACGTAGACCATCTGCCCGCCATAGCCCCAGCCGTAGCGCACGGCCTCCCCGCCCAGTTCGGTGATGAACCAGCCGTAGCCATAGCCGTGACCCGTGTAGCGGGATCGCGTGCGCGGCGTCCATGAGGCTTCGATCCAGTCCTGCGACAGCAGCCGCTCGCCCGAGGCGGTCAGGCCGCCGCGGCGGTAGAGTTCGCCGAATGCCAGCAGCGAGCGCGGCGTCATCGCCATCTCGTTACCGCCGAGGTAGATGCCCTGCGGGTCACGCGTCCAGGCGCTGATGGCAAAGCCGTCGAGTGGCGCCAGCCATTGCCGTGCCAGCTGCAAGGTTGATTGCCCCGTCTGCCGTGTGAGAATCGCCGAGAGCAGGTGGCTGGAGCCGGTGGAGTAGATCATCGGCCCGCCGGGCTCTGCCTCGAACGGCCGTGCCAGTGCCGCGCGGACCCAGTTGCGACTCGCCACCCAGGCGCCGTAGTGGCGCCCGGAGGTTGCGCCGAGGCCGGCCTGCATGCTGAGCAGATGGCCGACCGTCACCTCATTCAGGCGCGGGTCAGGGTTGCGCGGCAGGTCGGCTTTCAGCAGCGCGGCGATCGGCTGATCGACGCCCTCGAGGATGCCCTTGTCGATGGCTATGCCTACCAGCGCGGAGATCACCGTCTTGGATGCCGACTTGATGTTGGTTGGCGCTTTCGTGCGGTGACCCCGATAGCTGCGCTCGGCAAGCACCTCACCGTGGCGGGCAACGATCAGGGTTTCCAGCTGTTCGAGCCGTTCAGCCTGGTCGAGTACGGTATCCAGCTCCACGGCTGCAGCCGCCAGCGGGCTGATGACAAGCAACAGCGCCACGTGAGGCAAGCGGCAAAAGCGGGTGATTCGCTGGAAAGAGGTCGAGGCCATGCCGCTTCGACCCTGACGCGGCGGCGCCGTGCGGTGGGCCCGTCTTCTACACATACGAGGCCCTTGCGGTGGTATATGGCGACGCCTACTGGCGGATCCAGGTCTGGCTGCGGCCGAGGGCTTCGATGCCGATGTAGCCGCGCACTTCCAGCTTGTCGCCGCCGTCGAGCAGGGTCGCCTTGGCGCGGTAGGTCTTGCCCTTGGCCGGGTCGAGGATGGTGCCGTTGCTCCAGACCTGCTCGCCGTCCGGCTTGAGGTCCCAGAGGATGGTCATGCCGGTGATGGGCTGGTCCTTGCGCTCGCCTTCGCACTCGGTGCACAGCGGATTCGGGCCATGGTCCGACTGGAGGATTTCAGCCACCTTGCCGCTCAGGGTGCCGTCGGCAGCCTGCTGGATCTCGACGATGGACTTGGGCTTGCCGGTTTCGTCATCGATGGTCTGCCAGCGCCCGGCGGGCGAGTCGGCGGCGGAGGCCAGTGACGAGAGCGCAAGCGGCAGGGCCAGCAACAGGGCGTTGAACAGTGGGCGCATGGTTTCTCCAGTGATCAGTTAGGCAGCGCCGACTCTACCACCGCCGCCCGCCGTCGCGAGGCCTGGAATGGCTGACTGGCCGGTTCTCGTCCGGGCCCATCAGTCGCCCCGCTCGGGGCGTGCGGAGCGGCCGATGCGGGCGGCCAGCTCCAACGCCTCGATCGCGCTATGGAAGCTGTTGGTGCCGTGGTTCGCGTCGGGGTTGAGCACAAAGCGCACGTCCAGGCCCGCGATCGCGTCCAGGCGCCTGGCCAGGTCGCGTGCGTTGCCGACCATGCGTCGCTCGGCCATGTGACGCTGGCGCGGGTCGGTCAGGGGGTCGTCTGGCGCGGGCTCTTCGGCACTGCCGGCGGTGACCAGCAATTGCGCGCCGAGGTCCAGATCGGCGGCCTGCCGTTCGAAGCCGGCCAGCGTGCGTTCGATGTAACCCTTGTACCACCAGATCGAGGGGCTGGCCGCGACATAGCCCTGGAATGCCTGGGGCCGGCTGAGCAGCGTATGGAGCGTGAACAGACCGCCGTAGGAATGGCCGAATAGCGTCTGCGCCTGGGCGTTGACCGGGTAGCGCCTGGCGATCAGCGGTTTGAGTTCGGTTTCGATGAAGGCGAGGAAGTCATCCGCGCCACCGGAGGGTGGCGGCTCGCGGCCAGGCGGGCGTTGCCGGTCCTCCGCGTCGGGGGTGTAGTCCTCGGCGCGTGCCTTGAACTGGTAGAGCGCTTCGCCCGGGTAGCCAATGCCAACCACCAGCACCGAATCGCGCAGGCTCGGTTCGGGACGGTCTTCGAGGGCTTGCGCCTGGATCGCCAGACCAGGGAACAAGGCATTGCCGTCGAGCACGTAGAGCACCGGATAGCCACCCGGTGGCGGTGCCTGGCTCGGCTCGGCGACATAAAGGCGATAGTCGCGCCCGGTGCTCTGCGAGTGGGTCTCATGCTGCACCGTGTGCGGCAGCTGGACCGGCTGCCAGGCGTCGTTGGCCACGGCATCGGCGGCGAGGCCGAGACCGGCCAGCAGGCTAACGAGCAGCGATCTCATGCGTCTGCCGGGCGCGCTGGCAGCGGCCCCTCCTGCCAGTCGACCTGCAACGCTTCTTCGCCGGAGAACCGATGGATGTGGTCGGCGAGGACGAAGCGCAGGCGCTTTTCCGCCTCGTCGGATTCGGCCTGGCAATCGATCAGGAGCTGATCATCGGCGGCATGCATGTGGCACTGGCCAAAGGCGAAGCTGCAGTGCGCGTCCGCCCCGGTCAGCGTGACGTCGGCCTTGTGGGCGAAGTGTTTGCACAATCGTGTCATGTTGCGCAGCGCGCGCGGCGTGGGCACCTGGGCATGAAACTGGGGCATGGTGATACTCCATGGCGAAGCCGCTGGCACCCGTTGCGAGTACCAGCGGCTCGGGTTGGATCAGAACGCGTATCGAGCTCCGACGGTGAAGCTGCGCGACGGGCCGTAGAAGTTGAAGGTGCCGACGCTGCCGACCCGCGAATAGTACTTGCGGTCCAGCAGGTTGTTGGCGTCGAACGTCGCGGTCAGCTTGTCGGTGATCGGATAGGACAGCTTGGCATCGACCACCGCATAGCCGGGTGCGCTCAGGGTGACGTTGTTGCGAGTGACCGAGAAGTCGCTCATGGCCGTGACGCCACCGCCGATGCCCAGGCCGCGCAGTGCGCCTCCATCGAGGGTGTAGGTGGTCCACAGCGAGGCCTGGTGGCGCGGCATCAGGGTGAAGATGGCGTTTTCGTCGCCGGACAGCGTCTCGGTCTTCATGTAGGTGTAACCGGCCAGCACTTCCCACTGCGGGGTCAGGTAACCGCTGACCTCGAACTCGCCGCCGCGGATGCGCGTCTTGCCGGCGGCGACGTAGTCGATGGTGGCGGACTGGCCGTCGGCGTCGGTGGCGCGGTTCTCGTCGGTCAGCTGGAAGGCGGTCAGGCGCGCGTTCAGGTCTCCGCCATAGTAGCTGCCCTTGATACCGATCTCGTACTGCTCGCCCTCGCGCGGATCGATGACGCGCCCATCGGCGCCGACTTCGGTTTGCGGCTTGAACACCTGCGAATAGCTGGCATAGAGCGAGTGCTGCTCGTCCAGGTCATAAACCAGTCCGCCGTAGGGCGTGACGTGGCCGTTGTCTTCGGAGCGCCCGCCCGCGACGCTGCCGGTCGCCAGGGTGGTGGTGGTGCTTTCGCCCTCGTACCAGCTCAGCCGTGCGCCGCCGATCAGTGCCAGGCGCTCGACCGGGCGGAAGGTCAGCTTGGCGTAGAAACCGGTCTCCTTCTCGTCGGAATCGACGCGGGTGCTGTAGGCCAGGTCCGGTTCGGCGAACTGGCTCGGGTCGTAGGTGGCGACATAGATGTTGCCCAGCACCTGGCTGCCGTTGAGGTAGTTGCCGTCGTAGTGCTTGTAGTCCGTGCCGACGACGAACTCGCTGACCTGCCCGAGCAGTTCGAAGGGCTGGCTGTAGTTGGCGTCGACCGAGAGAGTGTCCTGCTCGGTTTCGCGGCCGATGGCCACGGCGCGCGAGGTGCCCGTCGCGCTCACGCCGGTGCTGGTGTAGCTGTAGAGGTAGTCGGTGTCGCGCTTGGAGCCGCGCACGGCGACACGGCCGTAGCCTCCATTGTCGAAGCGGTGGCTGAGCTCGGCGATGACGTCGGTGGTGCGGCCGTTGAAGTCGTTCCAGTCCGAGCCGTAGAAGGTCGAGCGGCTGTAGCTGAGCAGGTTGCCCGCGGCATCGGTGGGGTAGCCGTTGTGCGGGACGATGTCCTTGGTCTGGTGGATCAGCCCGAAGGACATCACGGTGGCGTCGGACAGGTCGATGTCCAGCGCGCCGTAGAAGCTCTCGCTGGTGTTTTCGTTGTAGTCCACTTCGCCGTTGCTGTCGGCGCGCGAGATGACCGTGCGACCCCGGATGCGGCCCTGTTCGTCCAGCGGGCCGGAGAGGTCGGTCTCCAGGTAGCTGGTGTCCCAGCTGCCGTAGCGGCCGGTGACGCTGCCCTGGAATTCTTCGGTCGGGCGCTTGCGCACCATGTTGACGATGCCGCCCAGTTCGCTGGTGCTGTTGAACAGGCCGGACGGGCCACGCATGACCTCGACCCGGTCGAACGGCGACAGCGAAGGCACGGTGCCGTTGATGCTGGCCATGGGCGCGGGCAGGCCGTCGATGTTGAATTCGTCGTACTCGTAGCCGCGCGCATAGATCGAGGAGCGGCCGCTGTCGTTGGAGAGCGTGCGCAGGCCGGTGGAGTACTTGGCCAGGTCGTCCAGGTTCACGAACTGGCGGTCGCGGATGTACTCGCTGGTGTAAACGCTGATCGACTGCGGGATGTCGCGCAGCTCGGCGGGCGTCTTGGTGCCGACGGTGGCGGCGTCGACCGTGTAGCCGCCGGTCTCTTCGGATGACGGCATGTCGTAGAGGCGGTTGCCTTCGACGGTGATGCTGTCCAGCTCGACCGGTTCGCTCGGATTCGCCACGCTCTGCGCCAGCGCGCTCAGCGGGAAGGGGGCGAGCAGGCCGGCGAGCAGCAGCGGCCGGGCGCGACGGCCGAGGCCTGAGGTGCGGAGAATTCTGTCCATGGACGGCTCCTGTCGATGGCGGGCATGAACGGGGTTGGCAAACGTTCGAGCCGCTTAATGATAATGATTTGCATCAAAAGATGTCGGCGCGTAGTCTGCCAGCGTCCGCTCGGCGAAACCTTTGCGTGAGCGAATATTTGCTTTGCGATCCATCGCGTTCGAGGCGCAGCACGGCATGAACCAACCCGACCACATCATCCGCGGCGACGAACTGCCAGCCCCCAGCCGGACCGGGCTGCGCCTGTCCGACGGCGACGACGACCGGCTCTTCTATGGCCGGGTGAAATGGGCGCAGCTGCGCGACGGCTTGTCGCTGCACTGGTCCGATTGCCAGGAGCTACAGGATTTCGTCATGGAAAACACCGTCGGGCCGCGCCTGTCGTTCGTCCTGTTCCTGCAGGGCCAGAGCCGGGTCGACTACGGTGACCTCGCCCTGACCCTCGGGCACGCCTCGAGGCGCCATGCGCCCGAGGGGGTGGCGGTGGCGATGAACGAGCCGGTGTTGTTTCGCCGCCAGGCACGGCGCGGCAGCCATATCCGCAAGCTGGTGGTCAGCCTGACGCCAGACTGGTTCCAGGCCCGGGGTGAGGGGAGCGCCAGCGACGGGGCGATTCGCCGCTTCATGAGCAGCCACCTGGCTCCGCGGGTATGGAAGCCGTCGGCGCGGCTGCTGACCCTGGCCGAGCAGATGCTCAACCCGCCCGGCTATGACGCACTGCTCGAGGGGCTGTACCTGGAGAGCCGCGCCCTGGACATCGCCTGTGAGGCGCTGGTCAGCCTGGGCGACGGCACCGCGGCCGCGCAGCAGGGCCTGCGGCCACAGGAGCATCGGCGGCTGCAGAAGCTGGTCGCCATGCTCGACAGCGGCGAAGCCGATGACTGGACGCTGGAGCGCATCGCCCGGGAGCTCGGCGTCAACGCCACCACCTTGCAGCGCCAGTTCCGCCTGTTCAAAGGCACCACGATTTTCGAGTACCAGCGGGCGCGCCGCCTGCAGGCCGCGTGTGAAGCGCTGGAGCGTGAAGGCGCGAGCGTCACCGAGGCGGCCTGGCGAGCCGGTTACAACAGTGCGGCCAACTTCGCCACGGCCTTCAAGCGGCAGTTCGGCATCAGCCCGCGGCAGGTGCGCGCGCGGGTGTAGATAGGGCAGGGTGCCCTGAGTCGCGGCTTGTCACGACGAGGCAGCCCGGCCTCAGTGACCTCGCCGGCAAACCTGCATCAGACTACGGGCTCCTTGCTCGCCGTCCGGCACCCCAATGGCGGTCCATGGGTGTCCCGTCCGTCGGTGTTTCGTGTTGCTGGTCGCTGGCAGTTCAAGTCTTCGCTTTCGAGGCCGAAACAGGAGCGAGTGAGTGCTCTTCCTGCTGTGGTGGCGTGATGGCCAGCCTTGTCTTGGATGCCGCACGGCTGCTGTCCGCCCCCTGAGGTCACCTGATGAACCGATCCTCGTTCCGTCTTCTGATGTCTGTTCTGCTGCCGATGGCGTGGCTGGCCGGCAGCTGGGCGGCCGCTGCCGAAGGCATCACGGTCGTTACCGAGGAACTGCCTCCCTACAACATGACCGTCGACGGCAAGCTGACCGGCATGGGTACTGAGGTCGTGGAAGCGGTGCTGGCCGAAGTGGGCGAGACGGTGCGGATCCAATCGATGCCCTGGGCGCGGGCCTATGACATCGCGCTGAATTCGGAAAACGTGCTGATCTATTCCATCGCTCGCACGCCGCAACGCGAGGCGCTGTTCAAGTGGGTGGGCGTAATCGCCCCGACGCGTTGGTTCCTGTTCTCGCTGCCGGGCACGCATTTCGACCTGAAAAGCCTGGACGACGCCCGTCAGTATCAGATCGCCACGGTGAAGGAAGATGTTGGCGAGCAGTATCTGATCAGCAAGGGGTTCACCATCGGCCGCAACCTGCAGTCGAGCAACAAGTACGAGCACAACTACGAGAAGCTCAAGGCCGGGCGAGTGGATCTGTGGATTTCCAACGAGTTGAACGCTCACTATCTGGTGAGACAGGCCAGCGGAAATCCGGATGAAACCGCCGTGGCCCAGCTGAACCTGGACGACCTTGGTGGTGCCGACGGCTTGTGCATGGCGTTCAGCCGCAACACGTCAGATGAGGTGGTCGAGCGCTTCCGCCAGGGGCTCGCGCGGGTGCGTGCCGATGGTCGTTATGACGCCATCGCCGCCCGATGGCTGCAATGAACACCCGCATCCCCGGGCCCGCAGCGGTTGCGCCGCGGCAGACCGGATCGCTCGGGCGTCGTTTGGTATTGGTCACGCTCGGCTTTTGCCTGGTGTTCACACTGATGACGGCAGGGGTCAGAACCTGGTCGGCCTGGCAGACTAGCCTTGCGGCGATGCGCGCGGAGCTGGTGCTGATTGACCAGGTGTTTCAGAGCAACCTGGCCAAGGCGATCTGGGAGATGGACAGCGATGCCCTGCAGACCCAGCTCGACAGCGTTTCCGCAGCGGCTCCCATCGGTCGTGTCGAACTGCAGATCCGCCGTGCCGGCCGCGAGCCGGAAATCATCGCGCGCGAGCGGACGCCGCAGCGAGTTCCGCACCGCGCCCCAACCCTGCAGCATCCCCTGACATACGAGCCCTATCCTGGGGCTACCGAAACCGTGGGCGAGCTG
Source organism: Stutzerimonas sp. C6.4V (assembly GCF_058536345.1). Lineage (NCBI taxonomy): Bacteria > Pseudomonadati > Pseudomonadota > Gammaproteobacteria > Pseudomonadales > Pseudomonadaceae > Stutzerimonas > Stutzerimonas sp. C6.4V. The sequence continues at coordinate 193,533 of NZ_JBZUBM010000002.1, read as the reverse complement.
ACGCTCGAGGGCAACGAAGACCTGCTCTGGGAGCGGCTGGTCGACGAGGTGACCGACATCGTCATCACCCAGGTCATCCAGTCGCTGTTGCTGGCCGGCCTGATCATGTGGATGTTCAACCGCACCGTGACCCTGCACGTACGCCGGATCGCCCGTCACCTGACCCGCTTGAGCCCTGAGAATCTCGATCAGACCCTGCGCCTGGAGCGTTCGGTGGGACGGCACGATGAATTGAGCCTGCTGGAGTCCGGCGTCAACGGCCTGCAGGCGAAGCTTTCGGTCTATCTCGAGCGCCAGCATCAGGACGAACTGGTCCTGGCCGCGCATCGGGATCACCTGGCCGAGCTGGTCGAGGAGCGCACCGCCGAGCTGCGCGCCGCCAACGTGTTGCTCGAGCAACTGTCCCGCAGCGATCCGCTCACGGGGCTGGCAAATCGTCGCCACTTCGATGAGATCAAGGAGGTCGAATTCCGCCGCGCGATGCGGCTCGGCCAGCCCCTGGCGGTACTGATGTGTGATGTGGACTTCTTCAAACGCTACAACGACCACTACGGCCATGCCCAGGGCGACCAGTGTCTGCGCATAGTCGCCGACACGCTCAACACCGTGTTCGCACGTGCCGGTGAGGTGGTGGCGCGTCTTGGCGGTGAGGAATTCGTCGTGCTCCTGCCCGGCGTCGATGCCGAGTCTGCCCAGCGTTCGGCCGTTCGCCTTCAGCAGCGACTGGCGGAGCGGGAGATCCCTCATGAGGCCTCGGCGGTCTCGCCCCTGGTGACGCTTAGCATCGGCGTGGCCGGGTTCGACCGCGACAGCATGGATCAATTCGACCAGCTCCTGCGCCGTGCGGACGAGGCCCTGTATCGGGCCAAGTCACAAGGCCGTAACTGCATTTCCAACTGACCGCTTGCGAGGAACCGCACGATGCATCCGATCGCCTGGATTGCCCTGTCACTGGGCCTGCTCTATTCGACGGCGGAAGCCGCATCGTTGCGAGTGGTAACCGAAGAGACGGCCTACAGCTATCTGAAGGAGGGCAAGGTCAGCGGCCCGGCGACTGAGGTGGTCGAGGCAACGCTGCAGCGCGCAGGACTCCATGACTATCAGATAGGCCTGTATCCCTGGGCCCGCGCCTATGACATGGCACTTCAGGAACCGGGCGTACTGGTTTACCTCATCGCACGTACCTCCGACCGCGAGGCGCTGTTTCGCTGGGTCGGCGAGATCATGCGTATCGAGTACCACTTCTACAAGCTGCGCGGGCGTGACGATATACGGGTGCCTGACCTGGAAGCCGCGAAAGCCTATCGGATTGGCGTTGTGCGCGAAGATGTCCGCCATCAATTCCTGCAGGCCAACGGCTTTACCAAAGTGGTGGTGACGGCGCACAACAGCGACAATTTCAAGCGACTGCTCAACGGGCAGGTTGATCTCGTCCCCATGCCCGAGCGGGACATGATTGCGCTGTGCAACGAGGTCGGCCTGGACGCCGGGGAGGTCGAGCGGGTCTTTACCCCTGATCATTCGACGCGGCTGTACATGGCCTACAGCAGGCTGACCGATGACGAAACCGTGCTGCGCACCCAGGCGGCCTTCGAACATCTCCAGGCGGATGGCACCGTGGCGCGCATCATGGCCGGCCAGCGCTGATCGAGCCGCCGGGTTGCGGCTCGATTTCAGCTGTCCTGCTCGAATTCGCCGAGTGCCTTGCGGCAGCCCACCCCGGAGCCCTCGCCCAGCCCTGCTTCGACCCAAGGCAGGATGGCCAGGGGCGGTGCAATCAGGGCACCGACAACGCTGGCCACGGCTCGGGCTACCAGTTCAGTGGTCACCACGCTGACCTGCGGGTCACTCAGGGTGCCTTGCAATTGCACCGGTGAATTGCCCGACAGCAGGCTGATGTCCTTGGCATGCGCCTTCATTGCCAGGTCCAGGCGCTCGTTGGCGAGGTTGATCTTTCCGCCGCCGGTGATGTTGCTGTCGCGGGTACTGATGAACAGCTGCTCCAGCCGGGCCGTGCCCTGGGTGGCATCGAAGCGTAGATAGGAGCAGTTCATGGGCACCTGGTCCGAATCCGCCAGCGCGGCTACGGCCGCTTCGCCTGCATCCAGGCCAAGCACCTCCACCGCCAGCATGTCGAGCTTCCCTCCGGACATGGCAAGTTCGAGCTTGCCGTCCAGTGCCGCGGCGATTTCGCCCATGGATTGACCCTCGAAGGTCAGGTCCAGCTGGCCGCCTATGGTGCCGGCCGAGTCCTGTGCGACCTGCGGCAGATCGGCCTGGCGCAGTAGCGGAGACAGGTTGACGCTCTCCACCGTCAGATGCAGTTCCCCGGTGGGTTGCGCCGGGCGTACATCGAGGCGTAGCCGGCCGTTGGCGCGCCCCTTGCCGAGGGCCAGTTGCAGCGGTTCGGCCAGCAGCACGCCGTCGTCCAGTTCGACCTTGAGATCCACCGCATTCAGGGGGATGTCCTCCGCCAGCACCTGTTCCGCCTCGTAGCGGATGATCGCATTGCGGTTGCGCAGCGCATCGAGACCGAGGGATTCGTCGGAGAAGACCTGGCCGTCATTGGGGTCGGTCGGCGTGCCAGGCGCCTTGAGGTCGGCGGTATTCAGGGTGTCCGAGTGCAGATTGGCCCAGAGCATGGGGCGACCGCTGAGGTCGAGGCGAACGTCGCCGCTCAGGTCGCTCTTGCCCCACTGCGCACGCAGATCCTGCAGCCGCAGCTGCTGATCTTCCCAGAGCAGCTGGCCGCGCACTTGGTAGCCGGCCAGCGAGGGCAGGCTCAGGCCGGTGAGCGGGTTGAGGTTGGCCGGGTTCGGGCCCTCGAGCGAAACCGCCAGATCCGCCGCCTTCAACTGCAGCGGATCGGTGACCGTGCCATCTACGCTCAGGTGGCTGTCGCGCGACGTCACCTTGCCTTCGACGGGATAGGGTTGGTTGTCGAACAAGGCTTCCAGCGCACCGACATCCAGCTCGAACTGCAGCGGCACCTCGTTGCGCCAGGCCTGGCCCGTCAACTGCAGGCCGGAGTCGCTGGAGGTGGCGTCCACTTCGATCCGCAGGTCCCGTGCCGGGCTTGCATAGCTCAGGTGCGTGTCGCTCAGGCGGGCTGAGTTCTGCCCCAGCTGCGCATGCAACTCACCGTCCAGCGTGCCCAGCGCCGGATAGCCCATCGGTGCAAGCGCACGGCCCAGGTCCAACTCCTCGACGGAGAGATCGACCGTTCCGCTCAGCGAGTCCTTTGTCAGGTCTAGGGCTCCGTTGGCGCTGATGGACCCGTCGCCTTGCTCGGCGTGCAGTTGCTCGATCTGCAAGCGCTGCTGGGCCAGGCTGCCCTTGATCAGGATGTCGCTCAGCGCAGCATCGCCATACAGGAGCTGATCGAGGCTGAGGTCGACCTCGCCGCGATAGCGACGCAAAGGTTGCAACAGGCCCTGGGCACGCTGCTGCAGCGACTGCTTGTCGCCGCTTGCCTGCGCCTGCGTGCTGTCCTGCTCGGTATTGAGCAGGCGCATCACGCCCCAGCGATTGAGGTCGAGCCGGTTGCCCTGCATGTGCAGGGTCAGCTCCGGCGTCTCGCCGCGCTCCAGGATCAACGAGCCGGTGAGATGACTGTCGCCGGTCTCCAGAGCCATGTCCTGCAACGCCAGGCGCTGCCCGTCACGCTTCAACTGGGTGCTGAAATCGAATGCCGGCACGTCGATAGCCGGATTATCGAAGGCCATGAGTTCGGCCGAGTCCGGCGCGCTCACCTTCAGCCTTCCCTGCAGCGCGTCGAGCTGCGGCAGTTGCCTGGCTTCACCGTCGAAATGCGCCTGGATCTCGCCCAGCCTTGCGTCGAGCGTCACCGCATAGGGCGCGCCGCTGGCCAAGGCCTGGGAAGGCGGCTCGCCAGTCAGGCTCAGTTGCAGTGGTTTGCCCTGCACGCTGCCCTGGCCTTCGATGGAGAGCTGGCGCTGGTCCGGGCCGTTATCGGTGGTAGCGATATCAAGGGTGACCTCGGCATCCAGCGCTGCGTCGCGATAGGTCAGCTGCCCGTTCTGGATGCGGATGGTGTCGGGCTGGATGGGCGAGGTGCTGTCGCTGGAGCTGTCCTGGCTTGTCAACGCGGCCCAGTTGGAGCGGCCATCTGCCTGCCGGGCCAGATGGATCTCAGGCTGTTCGAGCTCGAGTGATTGCAGGCTGAGGTTGCCCGTCAGCAACGCACCCACATCGATCTCCGCCTGCAAGGCCTCGAGCTTGAGCATATTGGGCTGTTCGGCCCATTCAGGGTTGGCGATCTGGACATCGCCAACGCTGATCCCCAGCGGAAAGCCCCAATCGATGTCGAGGCTGCCGATCTCTACCGCGCGCCCATCCAGGCGTTGGCTCAGTTGGGCTTCTATCTTTTCCCGTGCCCACTGCGTTTGCACCACCACTGCCGCAGTCACCAGGAGCAGCGTCAGGGCCGCCAGCACGATTCCAAGAATTTTCGCTGCCTTCGCCATCCTGCCTCCCGATCCGATTCGCTTGCGCGAAAGGTGAGTGAGGGTGCCGCGGCACCAGGTGCAGCGGCCTAACGCTGTCGACCCCTTTCAGGCGGAAAAAGGTCACTGCCAATTTTGCGATCCAGTCTGAATGGACGCGCTGCAGCTGCGGCAGCGGCGGAAACACAGGGTGTGCCACGGAGGGGCAAACCGGGAACGCGGACGAATGGCAACCGGGCCCCGTCCGCGTTGGGCAGGGATCAGCCTTGCAGATCGGCCAGCATGGCCGTCGCTACCGCTTCGGCCACCTTGATGCCATCGACTCCGGCCGAAAGGATGCCACCGGCGTACCCGGCCCCTTCACCGGCGGGGTACAGGCCGCGAGTGTTGATGCTCTGTAGCGATTCGTTGTCGCGCTTGATCCGCACGGGTGAAGAGGTCCGTGTTTCGATGCCGGTGAGGATCGCATCGGCACGGTCGAAGCCGCGGATCTGCTTGCCGAACGCCGGCAGGGCTTCGCGGATGGCCTCGATCACGTAGCCGGGCAGCGACGGGGCGAGGTCGCCCAGGCGCACGCCGGGCTTGTAGGAGGGTTCGACCTCGCCGAATTCGCTGGAAGCCCGGCCACGAATGAAATCACCGACCAGCTGGGCCGGTGCGCAATAGTCGCTGCCCCCCAGCTCGAAGGCATGCGACTCGAGGCGTTCCTGCAACTCGACGCCGGCCAGCGGGCCGCCGGGAAAGTCCTCTTCCGGATTGATGCCGACGACGATGCCGGCGTTGGCGTTGCGCTCGTTGCGCGAATACTGGCTCATGCCATTGGTGACCACCCGGTTCGGCTCCGATGTCGCCGCCACCACGGTGCCGCCCGGGCACATGCAGAAGCTGTAGACCGCTCGGCCGTTCTTGGCGTGATAGACCAGCTTGTAGTCGGCGGCGCCCAGTTCCGGATGCCCGGCATACTTGCCCAGGCGGGCCTGGTCGATCAGCGATTGCGGGTGTTCGATGCGAAAGCCCACTGCAAAGGGCTTGGCTTCGATATAGACGCCGCGCTGGTGCAACATGCGGAAGGTGTCGTGTGAGCTGTGGCCGAGGGCGAGCACCACGTAGCGGCTACGGATCTCCTGGCCGTCGGCCATGCGCACACCCTGGATTCGACCGTCCTCGATGATGAAGTCCACCACGCGACTGTCGAAACGAACCTCGCCGCCCAGGGACTTGATTTCCTCGCGCATGGTCGAGACCACGCCGGTCAGGCGAAAGGTGCCGATGTGCGGCTTGCTGACGAACATGATCTCTTCCGGCGCGCCGGCGCGGACGAACTCATGCATGACCTTGCGGCCATAGAACTTCGGGTCCTTGATCTGGCTGTAGAGCTTGCCGTCGGAGAACAGCCCGGCGCCGCCTTCGCCGAACTGCACGTTGGATTCGGGGCTCAGCACCTTCTTGCGCCACAGCGCCCAGGTGTCCTTGGTGCGGCTGCGCACGTCACGCCCGCGCTCCAGCACGATCGGCTTGAACCCCATCTGCGCCAGGGTCAGGGCGGCGAACAGGCCGCACGGGCCGAAGCCGATCACCAGTGGGCGCTCGTTCAGCCCCTCGGGCGCCTGGCCGACAGGGTAATAGCCGGTGTCCGGCGCGACGCGAATGTTGCGGTCGTCTGCAAGGCGCTCGAGCGTCCCGGCTTCATCCGCCACGCTGGCATCGATGATGTAGACGAAGGTGATCTCGCTGTTCTTCTTACGCGCGTCATAGCTGCGCTTGAACACCGTGAAGTCGAGCAGCTCGGTATCGCTGATCTTCAGGCGCGTGACGATGGCCTGGCGCAAGGCCTCGGCAGGGTGGTCGAGGGGCAGTTGCAGTTCGTTGATGCGAATCATGACAGGTCCTGGCCGGTTGCCCCGGCAGAGGTAGGATGGCGGCGCAGCGAACCTGGCTGGCTCGCGCGGCGCGCAGTGTAGCCGCGGCGGCTCGGGCTGTCATGACGCTGGCATCTCTGGCCGGAGCCGACCCTCGCCGATGCGATGGTCGGTCGGCCGGATTCCGATTTTACTGAAGGATGACCCGCGCATTGATGGGCTGCAGCGGGCGGTTATTGGCATGGCCAACAGCCTCGGTCAAGGCCTCGATCTGCGCACGGGACGCGACGACCGGTTGCTTCAGCACCAGCCAGCGGACTCCCTCGGAGCAGGGCGGGGTGGTCAGCGAGCCGTTGAAGCGGTAGTAGTCCAGATCGGCCGGCAGCATGTCGCGGATGTTGGTCTGCGCAGCCACAGGCTGTTTTGTGCCCTCAGCCGGCGGCGTATCCCATAGGCTGGCCAGCACGGCATTCTCCTCGCCCTCCTTGAACATGATCGCCAGCACCGCCAGCTTGCCGTTTTCATCCGCGTGGACCAGGTGGCCTTCCAGAGGATACGACTGGCCCTTGATCAGGTTTTCACTAGGCATGTGAAAGTGGAACTGAATGAGCTGGAACCTGTTGCCATCCAGGGTAAGGGTGCTGCCGGGCTGGTAGGCAATCTGCACGGTATGGCCATTATTCACGGCCTCGCTCGCACCGGCGGCATAGTCGAGCTTCAGCGGTGCAAGCTCGGCTTCGATGAAGCCATTCAAGTCGACCGGCGACTGGTTGTTGCCACTGCAGGCGCTGAACTCAGGCGTGAGTTTCGCCCAGTTATCCGGGCCGGCTTCACCCGAGTAGTCCCAGTGCGTCCCTGGCGTGACGGCAAACGCATGGGTGCAGAAGAGCAGGGTGGCAAGCGACGGGGCAATTTTCATGGCGATTCCTCGACTTCAGTGAGCGACGGTGCTGTCTGCCGTCTGGTTATGCGGCTCCTGGGCTGGCGTGTGGCTACACACCGAAAAATTGAGCTTGCTGTGCAAGCGTCTTGAATGCCGACCGGGCGAGCTGGAGGCATTAACTCTTTGTCGTCGCAGCCCCGACGGCGTTCGCCTCATCCGACGGGGAGTGCAGTATGGGCGACGCGCTTTTCGCTTCCCTTTCCGGTTGGCGAACTTCACCATGCGCGCCTTGTATATGTATTGAAGCCGGAGCGACCCCATGATCAATAACGATGTGATGCGCAGCCTGCGCTACATCCTCAACGTCAATGACGCCAAGATCGCCGAGATCACCTGGCTGACAGGTTGCGAGATCCCCGATAGCGAGGCGGTGGCCTACCTGAAGAAGGACGACGAGGACGGCTTCAAACCCTGTCCGGATCGGATCATGGCGCACTTTCTCGATGGCGTGGTGATCTACAAGCGTGGCAAGGACGAGAGCCGGCCAACCCCGCCCATTGAATTGCCAGTCACCAACAACATGGTGCTGAAGAAGCTGCGCGTTGCCTTCGAGCTGAAGGAAGATGACATGCACGCCATCCTCCAGTCGGTCGACTTCCCCGTTTCGAAGCCCGAGCTCAACGCGCTGTTCCGCAAGGCCGGGCACAGCAACTACCGGGTGTGCGGTGACCAGCTGCTGCGAAATTTCCTCAAGGGACTGGCGCAGCGCAAGGGCTGATCCGATCCGGGTAAATGCGGCAGACATGAAAAAGCCCCGCTGCTCGTCGGGGCTTTTCGTTTGCTGAGCCTTAGCTCTGGATCATAGAAATGACCTTGTCGCGCAACTGAGGATTGTTCTGCACCGCCTGGTTGATGGCGTTGTACTCCTCAATGCTCAGGTCGTTGTTTTCGACCGTCTCCATCATTTTCTCGTTGGCCTGTTGCTGCAGTTGCTGAGCTTCGGCCGGGTCACCGGTCTTTTCCAGCTTGGCGGTGAAGTCCTCGCGGATCTCCATGATTTCGCCAAGCGAATCGGCAAACTTTTCCAGTTTCTTGTCACTGATGTCCGACGCTTGCATGGCCGGTGCCGCCTGAGGGGCTTGCGGCTGGCTCGCCTGCTGAGCGGAAACCTGGGAGGCACCGGCTGCCATGAACAGGGCAAACAGGCTGGTGGACACGAGGCGAGTATTGAACTTGATCATGGTGATAGTCCTGATAGTGAAAAGACCAACAGGCCTTTGCATCAGCCATGCCACCGATGCCGTGACTGCCTAACCTCCTGATTTCATTGGCAACTGACCACCCGTCCCGTTCGCCTCGACGGGCCGAAATGCGCTATGTAAGGTGCCAGAATGACACATGTAGCAGTTTGGCAACGAACCTCGACCTTACGCGGCGCCTTGCTTCTCAAGGTGGTGATTCCTCTCGTCGCGATCATGCTCGGCTTCAGTTACCTGTTGCTGTGGACGGTCGAGCGCAACAGCGAGCGGCGTTTGCAGGAGGAGGTAGAGCTGGTGGCGCGCGCCGTTCGGCTGCCGCTCAGCGACAGCCTGGAAAAACAGCACGACCGCACTGCACAGCAGGTGCTCGAATCGGTGCTCGGTGTCGGTCGCGTCTATGGTGCCTACCTTTATGATGCCCAGGGCGAGCTGGTGGCCTTCGCCGGTGCCATCGAGCCTGACCAGGACCAGTCCTCGATCCAGCAGCTGACCGCCGATGGCAAGCGCCGGGGCGGCTATCAGCGCATCCGCGGGCGGGAGGTCTATTCGTATTTCCTGCCGCTGGAGCAGAGCGGCGGGCGGATCAACGGACTGTTGCAGGTCACTCGTCGCTGGAACGATTTCGAGCGTGACACCCGCCAGCTGCGGATGATCGCCGGTATCTGCGCAGCGGTGCTGGCGCTGGCGGCGGTCTGCATCGTCCTGCTCGGGCACTGGTCGGCCATTGGTAGGCATCTGCATGAACTGACCCAAGGCATGGCGCGGGTGGCCGCAGGGGAACGCACGCATCGTGTCCCACGCAGTGGCCCGCAGGAGATTGCCGTACTCGGGCAGGCGCTGAATCGGATGCTCGACAGCATCGCCGATGCCGAACAGCGCATGGCCGAGCAGAAGGCCCGCGAGGCGGAGCTCGAGGCGCGTTTGCGGCGATCCCAGCAGCTGGCCGCCGTCGGCCGACTCGCCGCGGGTGTTGCGCATGAACTGGGCAGTCCGCTGAGCGTCATCGATGGCAAGGCCCAGCGCGTGCTGCGTAGCGAGACCCTGGAGGATGGCCAGCGCAAGGGCTTGTTACAGATCCGCAGCCAGGTGCAGCGGCTGAGCGAAATCGTTCGTCAACTGCTGGATTTCGGTCGCGCGGCCGGTCGCCCGGCGCGGCGCATGCCCGCCGAGGTGCTGGCGCACTCGGCCGCTGCTGCGGTGGCAGATGAACTGGCCTTGCTAAGTGTCAGGCTGCAAGTCCAAGCCTCGCCCGAGGCGCTGTTCTGCGAGGTCGATCCGGCTCGCTTCGAACAGGCCCTGACCAACCTGCTGCGCAACGCGGCCCAGGCCAGCCCGGGTGGCCAGGTGCTGCTGCGCTGGTGGCGGGACGGTAGCTGTCTGCTGTTCCAGGTCGAGGACGACGGGCCCGGCGTAGACGAGCAGCATCGCGCGGCCTTGTTCGAGCCCTTTTTCACCACCAAACCGGTGGGCAAGGGCAGCGGCCTCGGGTTGGCCGTGGCTCATGGCGTGGTCGCCGAGTGCGGCGGGCGGATCGAACTGGTGGAAAGCCAGCTGGGCGGTGCGGCGTTTCGAATTTCCCTGGCGTTGGCCGATGAGGAGAACAGCCATGCAGATGGATGAAGGCGCGCCCCAGCGGGTCCTGGTGGTGGAGGATGACGACGGCCTGCGCCAGTTGCTGGTCGAGGAGCTGGAGGACCGTGAACTCAGCGTCCGAGCCGTGGCCAGCGCCGAGGAAGCCGTACCGTTGCTGGAGGGCTGGGAGCCGGATCTGGTCGTCAGCGACCTGCGGCTGCCGGGCGCCGACGGCATGGCGCTGCTGCGGCGGGTCAAGGCGATGCAGGCGGCACCTGCGTTTCTGGTGATCACGGCGTTCGGCAGCATTCAGCAGGCGGTGGCAGCGCTCAAGGAGGGTGCCGATGAGTTCCTGACCAAACCGCTGGATCTCGACCATCTCGGCCTCGCCGTGTCACGGGCGCTGGAGACCCGCCACCTGCGCGACGAGGTGCGACGCTTTCAGCAGTTGCTCAGCGATGACCGCTTCCACGGCATGCTCGGGCGCAGCCGGGTCATGCGTGGCCTGTTCGACCAGATCCGCCAGTTGGCGCGTGCCGCAGGCCCGGTGCTGGTAATCGGCGAAAGTGGCACCGGCAAGGAGCTGGTCGCCCGCGCCGTTCACGCCGAAAGCGAGCGGGCTGGCCGACCGTTCCTGGCGATCAACTGCGCCGGGCTGCCGGCCGAACTGCTGGAGAGCGAGTTCTTCGGTCACGCCGCCGGCGCCTTTACCGGCGCCAGTCGCGCCCACAAGGGGCTGTTTCAGCAGGCCGATGGCGGCACGCTGTTTCTCGATGAGATCGGGGAGATGCCGCTGCCACTGCAGGCCAAGCTGCTGCGGGTGCTGCAGGAAGGGACCATCCGTCCGGTGGGCGGCGAGCGTGAGCTGAGCGTCGATGTGCGCATCATCGCCGCCAGCAACCGGCCACTGGAAACCGCTGCCGGCCGCGAGTCCTTTCGCGAGGACCTGTTCTTTCGCCTGGAGACCTTCATCCTGCAGGTGCCGCCCCTGCGTGATCGCGAAGAGGACCGTGAACTGCTCGCCGCCGGCTTCGTCGCGCATTTCGCTGCGCGGGACAGCCGGCCGGTGCGGGGCCTGTCGCGGGCGGCGCTGGAGCAGCTCAGACGCTACCCGTTTCCCGGCAATGTGCGCGAATTGCAAAACGCCATGGAGCGCGCCGTGACCTTTTGTCATGGCCGCAGCATCGAGCTCGAACATCTGCCGACGCGCATCGCCAGTTATCAGGACAGTGCGCCCGGAGGCGGCGCCGACGACCTGCTCGGGCTGATGATGGACGGCCCCCTGCTACCGACCCTGGACGAGCTGGAGATGCGTTACATCCGCCATGTACTGGAGCGCGTCGAGGGCAACAAGCGCCGCGCCGCCGCGCTGCTCGGAATCGGCCGGCGCACCCTCTATCGTCGTCTGGGTGAAAAGGAGCAGGACGGCGACGAGACCTGAGGCGAGTGGCCTGTGTCAGCCGATGCCAGGCGATGGACGCGAGGTTTCATCCGCCTTGCTGCGCTCGCCGGGTCGGCAGTTGCTCAAGGTGCAAGTGGTCCAGCTCGCGGTCGCGCAGCTCTACCCAGTCACGCAGCGCCAGCACCGAGCGCGGCGGCGAAATCAGGTAGCCCTGGAACAGGTCGCAGCCGGCCTCAAGCAGTGCCGACTGCTTTTCCAGGCTGTCGACGCCCTCGGCGGTGACCCGTTTGCCCTGCGCCCGGCAGAACGCAATCATCGCCGCCAGGCTTCGCTGCATGTCCGGCAGAGCCAGGCGCCTGACGATGGCCATGTCCAGCTTGATGGTGTCGGCCGGGTATTCGAGCAGCTGCTGGATCGAGGTGTAGCCAACGCCAAAGTCGTCGATCGCGACCCGGAAGCCGGCCGTGCGTATCGCCTGGACCACTTCCATGGTGCTGTCGCTCAATTCGGCGGCGTAGGTTTCGGTGAGTTCGATTTCCACATTGCCCGGCGCAACGCCGTGGTGCGCGGTACGCTCGATCAGGTAGCGGCAGATGTGATCATCGGTCAGTTGTGCGGAGGAAACGTTGATCGCCAGGATCACGCCTTCGCCGAACAGCTCGACCAGTTCGCCATAGCCAGCCAGCGCCCGGTCGATCACCCAGCTGTCGATCTTTGGAAACAGCCCCGCACGTTCGGCAATGGGAATGAACTCGCCGGGAGAAACCGTGCCCAGTAGCGGCGAGTGCCAGCGCAGCAGCGCCTCGCAACTGACCACCGCACCCTCACGATCCACTGCCGGCATGTAGACCAGACGCCATTGATCGTCACCCCCTATGGCACGCAGCTGGTCCTCGATCATCCGGATGCGTTCATTCTGCTGCTCGAGCTGCGCCGAATAGGCCACCGCCATGTTCTTGCCTTCGGCCTTGGCCTGGTACATGGCGTTGTCGGCGCGGGCCAGCAGCTGGCTGATGGAGGTGGCATCGGCCGGGTAGCGGGCCGTGCCGATGCTGGCGCTGATCGGAAAGTTGCGCTCGCCAAGGCGGAAGCCACCCCGGCACAGGTCCAGCACCGCCTCGCTCAGCGCCGGCACGGCGTCGTCGACGCTATCGGCCAGCAGCAGGATGGCGAACTCGTCACCAGACAGCCGGGCAAATGCTGTTTCGCTATGCGAGCAGGCTGCCCGGCAACGGTCGAGCGCGCCCTGCACCCGTTGTGCGAATGTGTGCAGCAGCAAGTCGCCGGCGTCGTGGCCGTGGCGGTCGTTGACCTGCTTGAAGTTGTCCAGATCGAGAAACAGCAGGGCCAGTTGCTGTCCGCTGCGGGTGCACTGCTCGTGCATGCGAGCGGCCAGCACACCAAAGTGCGCGCGATTGCTGATGTGCGTCAGGCTGTCGGTCCAGGAAATGTCCTGGATACGCTGCAAGGCGGCCGTGTTGCGTTCGTGCAGTGTCTTCATGTTCGCCGTCAGGCGGCCGATCTCTCCGCCCTCGCGCGGCTCATCCAGTGCCTCGCGCCGGCACAACAGCAGGTCGGTCAGCTGGCTGTCGAGCTGGCTGATCGGATCCGTGACATAGCGGCGGACCAGCAGCAGCAACAGGCCGATGGACAGCAGGCAGACCAGTGCTGCGCCCGTGATGAACGCAAGGCGCAGGCGCTGCAGGCGCTGGGCCAGATATTCGGGAGCGGGGACGAGACGCGCGGCCAATGCGCGCGACAGCTCGACATCGGCAGTCAGCCCTGGTGGGGCCGGCGCCAGTGCGGGGGCGATTTCCACTGCCGCGCCGTACTCTGCCTCGAGGCTGCGCTTGAGCGCTATGAAGCGCTCCGGCCTCACCGCCAGCTGAACGGCAAAGGCTTCCTGGCGCTGGCTGGGCAGCGGGCGGCTGTTGGAAGCCGGCAGCAGGAAGTCGGTCGCCAGCAGCAAGGGTCCGCCCTCTGCGGTATCCACATAGCTCATTTCGCCGGTATCCGGCGCTTGCCTGGCCTCCTGGGCGATCCTTCTCTGGGTGGCGTTCATGGTCGCGAACGGCGTCAGGCTGCTTTCGAAGTAGTAGGCCGCCTGGCCGTCGGGCTGAACAATGGCGAAGGACACGAAGGACAACCGCGTCGTGGACAGCGAGCGGATGCTCTGCTGGATGCGCAGCCCCAGCGTTTCGTTGCGGTAGACCGTATCGGACTCGCGCAGAAACTGCTGCAGCGCCTCGCTATCGATAATCGAATAGAGCACGCTGCGGTTGAATGCCTCGTAGTCCAGATAGGCGGATTTCAGCACCGAGAGCTGTTCTGCCAGGCGCGCCTGTTCGAGACCCAGCAGCGAATCACGCTGGGTCAGGTAGGCCGTGGTGGCGGCCATCATCTGGATGATCAGGATGACCGGGAAGATCACCAGCAGGGCGCGTTTACCGAGCGTCATGGGCGTTGATCAGTGCGCTGATGATGCGTCGCCGTGTCTGTGTCGCTTCCAGCGGCCGTGCTTCATAGACCTGGCTCGTTTGCAGGACGGTCTCGGGCGGATAGATACCGGGGTCCTGTTGGACTTCCGATGGCAGCAGGGCCCTGGCTGCCTCGTTGGTTGTCGCCACAGCCAGGTCGGAAGCGTTCAGCGCGGCGATCGCGGGGTCGTTGAGAAAGTTCAGGAAGCGATAGGCGAGCGCCTTTTTCGGGCTGTGTGCAGGCACCGACAGGCAGTCCACCCAGAGCAGGGTGCCTTCCTCCGGCACTACATAGCGCCAGGGTTCGCCTGCCACACCCTGGGCTTGATTGAGGACGTGCTGGTCACCGCTGTAGGCCAGCGCCATGTCCGCACTGTCGAGGTAGCGCTGACTGCGCACCGAGGTGATCACGTATTCGTAGGTCAGCACTGCACTGGACTGCGCCACGAGCAGTTCGAACGCAGCCTTCAGTTCGTCGTTGCTGGCCGTATTGATCGAGCGCTGCTGGTACAGCAGTGGACCGGCAAGGATGTCCTCGTGGTCCTCCATCATGATGATGTGCGGCTCGTCTCGTTTGGCCGGTTTCAACAGGTCGGCCCATGACGACGGCGCGACGGGCAGTCGGTCGGCGCGATAAGCGATGCCGAGCGTGCCCCAGAGATAGGGAACGCTGTAGGGTCCACAACTCTCGCGCCAGCGTTTCGGAATGTGCTTCAGGTTGGGCAGTGAGCCTTCATCGATGGGTTCCAGCAGGCCGCGTGCGCCGAAACGGTTGGCACTGATTTTTCCGCTCAGCGCAACGTCGATCTGGTGATCCGGTTTGGCAAGCACCTCGTCACGCTTGTCGCCACTGTCGAAGTGAACCTGCTTTATCTCCACGCCGGTCTCGGCCTGCCAGCGCGCGATCACCGCTTCGCTGAGGTATTCCTCCCAGTTCAACAGATTCAGCGTGTCGGCAGCCTGCGAGGCGGCCGAGGGGAGCAGCAAGCCGAGGGTTAGTGCCAGAGCGCTGCCGGTGCGGCAGCGTGCAGGTGTTCTCGTGGTGTTCATCCGCTCTTTCACCTGCTATGCACTGCCCATTCCGATCCCTGTGATCCGGACGCGTGGAGCGCCGCCGGGACCGCTTTCAGTGGCGCCGATCTGACCCACCACAGCCAGCACATCCCGGCTGCAGGAGATGGCACTTTAATGGCGCCAGCTAAGTGACGGCAACTCTTTTCTAGTGCGTGCCCGGCCGTTCCGATCAGCGGAGCGCGATCGGCCTTTGCTGCCGTGAGCGAGGCCGCAAGGGACGCTGCAGCCAGGGCGCCAGCAGTCGAGTGGACAGGGGAATGAACAGGTAGGTCATAAGCGGCGTCAGGGCCAGCGTGCTGAGCAGTATCCGCATGACCAGGCTCAGCTCGGCGAGCATGCCGCCGAACAGCAGGTTGAACAGCAACGACACCGGAAAGAACGCCAGCCAGATCGCCACGCTCTGTTTCCAGCGCGGCGCAGTGGGGGTACCGCCACCGCCAAACCAGGCATCGATACCTCGGGCGCGATGCTCGTGGGGCTGGCCGAAGAGTTCGCTGCCGCGCTGCAGCCAGGCCCGGCGTGAGGCCGAATGCGCCCAGGTATCGAGAGTCTGCTCATCGGCAAAACGGAAGACGATCTGGAATTCATCGTCGTCAGGCGGAGGCGCCAGAACGCCGGAACCGAGGTAGCCGGGAAAGTCCGCGGCCAGTTGTTCGCCCTGGTGCAGCCAGGCGAGGAGGTCGTGGTAGCGGCCATCGCGCACGCGGCGGGCCACCATCAGAGTGACGGGTTCGGTAGACATTGTGTATCTCCAGCATCAGGCCGGTAACCCGGGTAGGGCATTCGGCAAACGCAGCGCCGGGGTGGTGGGCTGCGAGATTGTTCAGGCAATGATCATGCCCTGATCGCCATACAGCGCCGGACCCTGGCGGGGCGGCTCATACGGAAGGCGACGGCGCACTATACGGAGATCTGCTGCACTTGGAAGAGGCATATCGTGCAGCCATGGTGCAAGTGGCTACGGTTTGGGAGGTGCAGCCAGAGGAAACTGCTATCTCGGCCGGGATCTCCGCTGAGCCTCTGCCAGCGAGTAGGTTGGTTCCGCCGTTCCGTCCTGCCGGTTACGACGCAGAACCGTAACGCCAGAGCTCCGGATTGTGAACGACGCGCTTGAAACAACCCCACTGCTCGTCCCTACTATCGCCCGTCGTGCTGCAGTCTTCCTGTGCATAGCGACAACTTCCAGCCAAGGATGGTGGACCCATGAGCGGTTACGTACCCAATATTCCCCGAGCCAAGCGCGAAGCCGAGCTGAAGGGTGTTCAGCCTGTCGAAATCCATGCCGAGCGCTGGGCCGAATACGAACGCCGCAGCAGCGAGCCGGCCAAATCGCCCGAGAAGATCAAGCTGGCCTTGCGTATCGGCGTGTTTTTCGATGGCACGCTCAACAACGCCACCAACGCCACGCTCGGCCTGGCATGTGGCGCGCACCATCCCATCACGACCGAAGATCTGGACTCCAATTGCAAACCCTATATGGCCGAGCCGGATAGCAGTTATGGGAATGATCTGACCAATGTGCGGAAGCTGATGAGCCTCCATGTCGATCGGGCCGATGCCGAGGGTTCGGGCCCGCAACGACAAGTCTCCTTAAGGGTTTATGTCGAGGGTATAGGGACCCAAAGTGGTGAGGAAGACAGCGCCTTGGGTTATGCGATGGGGCGGGGCGCTACCGGTGTTCAACAGTGTGTTCAGCGCGCATTCACCATGATCGGTGCAGCTGTTGGGCGCGCCAAGGAGGGCAATCCCGGCGGCGAAATTACTTCCCTGACCTTTGATGTCTTCGGTTTTAGCCGCGGTGCTGCAGCGGCGAGGCATTTTGCTAATGAAGTCGTCAAAGGCAAGCAAGGTCCTCTCGGTGCCGTTTTACAGAGCCATGCAAGCGCGTTTGATAAGAACTTTGTGAACCGTTATAGGAGGGATGTCGATGTCGGTTTTATCGGCCTGTTCGATACCGTCGCTTCAGTTGGTGGTTTGGCGAATCTGGGTAATGTCCGAAGCGCCACGACACCGGGGCTGAATCTCTACCTGCCACGTAAATACTTCAAGGATGTGGTCCAGTTAGTGGCGCGCGACGAAATACGCGCCAATTTTCCGTTGAGCGAGGTCAGCCCGGACCATACCGAAATTATCCTCCCGGGTGCTCACTCGGACATCGGTGGTGGCTACCTGGACGAGGCCGAGGAGCGAGTTCTGGTCAGCCCCATGCAGGCGCTGGTGGTTGGGCAGCGTGTCGATGTGACGACAACCTCTATCTACCAAGATGCGGCCGACGCCCGACAGCGAATGATTGACGCGGGCTGGCCTGCGGCCATGCTGGAAATCGTTACCCCAGAGTCGCAGTTACAGCCTGTTGATCCGCGTGATCGTCTAGCACCCCGGCAAAAGAGGGTGTTTGCAGGTCTGCTGCTTAAACGTCGGGTAAGTAGTGGACTGTCACGCGTCTATTTGCGACTTATGCATAGCCTCGCCAAGAAACATGGGGTTAGGTTAAACGAAGTCGATGAAAAGGATCCAAGTTATTGCGTTCCAAGCGATTTAACCTCTCTTCATGAACGATTTAGCAAGGGTAATTATCAGGTCCCGCCCGCTGAGGGCCGATTGTTGAGACTGCGCTACATTCATGTTTCTGCGAATTGGAATAGTCCGTTAAAGAAGCAGGCGCCCAGCAGTTTAAAGCTGGTATATATCAATGCGCCCAATGTTGGCGAAGTCCGCCACTTTCATCCTCACATTGCTGAATGGAATGTTCCTTGATAAAGCATGTCATCACCCTGCTGGGTATATTCATTCTGGGTGGCTGCCAGACCGCTGACCCCCTATCCGGGGAAAAGGACCCGAAGGACAAATGGTGGAGTTTGGAGTTCTTCTCACCGCTCTATATGGTGGGGTGGGTCGAGGCGAGTCTGGTTGAAGATATCCAGGGTAAAGTGTTCAACCACGGCACCGGCGGAATCGTCGGGACTGGCATCGACAATTTAGAAACTGACTTCGCAAAAGGTTGGCCACGTGGAAAATCGGGTGGAATTGATACTGTAGTGGGTGCGGACCTACCGAGGCGTGTCTATGTGCGGTGGCAGTCGGTAGTGGAGCCGCAGACCTATCGGGCATGGATAGATATCCCTGAAGCTGCCCGGCAGCTCATGCACACCTCCACCCATCGACGCTGTCCGGAAACGCCGGAGGTACCGGCTCTATATCTAGCTGCATTGCATGTAGGACTGGCGCCGGGTGGCGTCGTCCAAGTCTGGACTCGTAATGAATGCAACAAGCCAGTCGAAGTCGCCCGGGCTCAGGCGGAGATAGAACCGCTTGGCCCACATCTTGGAAAGTCAGGTGGCAACTATTATCCGTTGTCCATTGAGTCGAAACGCTATATCGAAAAATACGGAATCCCCTACGGAAGTTGGTGATGTCTTGGGTGTGCATAACAAAAATACGCGCCAAACTGCTTGAAATAACGAGCTGGACAGAGCGCAAGCTGTCGTTCAAGAGAGGCCGGGGATACCCTTGATGCTAATTTGAAAAATGGATAAACAAACAGGTAAGGGAACACCATGCAAGACAACCGAAGACCCATTGCATCCCGATCTAAACGCTGGGCAATGGAACTAACCACGCTTTTAATCAAGCGTGATATCTCGCCTAACCAGATTTCAGTGGCCAGTATCGGATTTGCAGCCGCAGCGGCTGCAAGTATGGTGGCCTCTGCGGGTGTGCTCGCTACTGTCGTGGCCATCCTGTTTATCCAGCTCAGGCTGATATGCAACCTACTTGACGGTATGGTGGCCATCGAAGGCGGAAAGCAGTCACCTTTGGGCAGCCTGTATAACGAGTTTCCAGATCGCATCGCAGACAGCTTATTGATCGTGGCGCTCGGGTACGCGGTTGGCGCTCCGACGCTTGGATGGTTTGCCGCGCTTGTCGCGGCGTTGACCGCTTATATTCGAGTCTTCGGCGGATCACTGGGGCTTCAGCAAACCTTTGTCGGGCCCATGGCCAAGCAGCACCGGATGGCAGTTATAACGGCTGGCCTGGCGTTGAATATTCCTGAGTCTTTGCTCTTCGCGACGCACCATGCTTTGTACTTCGCGCTGGTCGTTATCGCGGCAGGGTCCGTTTTAACCTGCGTTACCCGCACCCGAATTATTGCGCGCCAGTTGAAGGGGGCCGTCTGATGTGGCTCTCCACCCTGTTGATCTCTGTTCTGCGGCTACTGCTGGGTGCTAGCGCTCGTTTCGAAAGCACGCCGGACCTGTCCGGTCAGCGCATCTATTTCGCCAACCACACGAGTCATATCGACACGCTGGCGATCATGGCGGCTCTGCCCAGGGAGGCCAGGCTCAACACCAAGCCCCTTGCCGCAGCTGATTACTGGGGCAAGAACCGATTCCTGAGATACATCGCAACGCGTGGACTCAACGCGGTGCTGATCGAGCGCAAACCCAAGGAAGGCGAAGACGCTCTGGCGCCGGTGCATCAGGTGATGACTCAGGGGGCTTCGGTCATCATTTTCCCAGAAGGGACACGCAGGTTTCAGGCGATTCCTGGCGAGTTCAAATCCGGGCTTTACCGGCTTCATAGGGCCTTTCCACAGGCGCGGCTGGTTCCCATCTACCTGGACAACCTGTATCGCTCGATGCCGAAAGGCAAGCATGTGCCGCTGCCGATTATCTGTACCATTCGGGTCGGTGACCCGCTTGAAGTCATTGAGAACGAAGAGATCGGCCTCTTCTTGAGCCGGGCCCGCGAAGCGGTAGTGAGGCTCGCCGAATGATGATCGAAAACAAGTTCTATCTGTTGATGGCTGGGGTCGTTTCCCTGCTCACGGTGGCCACCGTCACAGGACTGATTCTGAAGCGCTTCGTCAGGACGGACGGTGCGATTGCGACAGTCGAAAACCTGAACCTGAGAACCAACGCCTGGTAGTCGATGATCGCGATCTTTGTCGCCTCGTACCTGTTGGGTAGCACGGCAACGGTGGTGCTGTTCGCGTTCGTTTCGCTCTTTACGCTGCGAGAGTTCATCACACTTACCCCAACCAGGCTTGGCGATCACAACGCGCTGTTCGCGGCGTTCTTTATCCTCATTCCCTTGCAATACATATTCATCGGCATCCATTGGTATTCGATGGTGACGCTGCTGATCCCGGTTTATGCGTTTCTGTTCCTGCCGTCGATTGCCGTGCTGTCACAGGAAACCGATGCCTTTCTTGAGCGGGTCGCCAAGATTCAGTGGGGCGTCATGATTACGGTGTATTGCATCAGCCACGCACCGGCGTTGCTGATTCTCGATCTGGAAGGGTTCGAAGGGCAGAACGCGTTGTTGCTGTTCTACCTGATGTTCGTCGTCCAGATCAGCGACGTTCTGCAGTATGTGTTCGGGAAACTGTTCGGAAAAACGAAGGTGGCGCCTATCGTCAGCCCCTCAAAGACAATCGAAGGGCTGGTAGGCGGCGGCCTGGCGGCGGTGCTGGCTGGAGGCTGCATGTTCTG
The DNA here is from genome assembly GCF_058536345.1 of Stutzerimonas sp. C6.4V. Taxonomy (NCBI): domain Bacteria; kingdom Pseudomonadati; phylum Pseudomonadota; class Gammaproteobacteria; order Pseudomonadales; family Pseudomonadaceae; genus Stutzerimonas; species Stutzerimonas sp. C6.4V. The sequence continues at coordinate 173,046 of NZ_JBZUBM010000002.1, read as the reverse complement.
GCTTACACCGTTCAGCTTCTATCAGTCGTTGGCCATGTCATTCGTGATCGTGGTGATGGGCTTTCTGGGTGGCCTGACGCTCTCGGCGATCAAGCGAAGCCTGCAGGCGAAGGACTGGGGCACCATGATCAAAGGCCACGGTGGCATGCTGGATAGGATGGACTCGGTGTGTTTCGCGGCGCCGGTATTCTTCCATCTCACCCGCTACTTCTTTTCGGTGTGACGCCCTCGGGTCGTGTTCGGAAGAAAGGGCGGTCCGCTTTGGCATCGTTCAACGATCGAAATGCCCCACCAGGCGGCCTCGCTTCAACTCAACCGGTCCCCAAATGCCGCCAGCGCCGCCTCACCGACCACGTCTTCGGCCAGTAGCGGCAGCTCTTGCAGGGGCAGGTCGGGGAGCGATTGGCGCAGCGTGTCCAGATGTCGCTGTTCCCCTGCATGGCGTTCGGCAAGGAAGGGACCGGCGTCGGCCGGGGAGCGTTTGTTCACCACCAATCCGGCCACGTCGATACCGCTGCGCTGCAGCTGGGCCTGTAGCTCGATGGTCTCGAGTACCGGCAGTCGCTCGGCGGCAAGCACGATGACAAAGGCGCAGCGCTGGCGATCCTGGATCAGGTCACGCAGCTGACCGAAGCGTTCGCGGCGTCGGTAGAGCAACTGGCGTACGCGCTGCTGGCGGTCCTCGCCGTCACCCTGCTCCTGGCCGAGCACGCTTTCGCCGAGACCGCTGTCGTCCTTGCCGAAATTGCGCAGCACGTTGCCGAAGCGCTTGCTGCGTTCCTGTCGCTGCAGCAGGCCTTCGGTCCAGGCCGTCATCATTTCCGGTAATGCCATCAGGCGCGAGGTATGGCCGGACGGCGCGGTGTCGAAGACCAGCAGATCGTACTCGGCCAGACCCTGAATGACGGTATCCGCGATGCGTTCGAGCAACGCCGCTTCGTGCATCCCGGGTGCGTCGCGGGACAGTGCCATGTGCTTGTCGACCTCGCCGGCGAGATGGGGCGGCATCAGCCGGCGCAGGGCGCTGCCGACTTCATCGAGGTGTTGGCGAACGGTTTCGTCGGGGTCGAGTTCCAGCCCGTCGAGCCCGGCTGCCAGGCGCACGATGTTCGACCCGATCGAGCGATTCCAGAGGTGCCCGAGGTTGTGCGCCGGATCGGTGGACACCAAGAGCACGCGGCGCCCGGCACGCGCCTGCTGCAAGGCAGTGGCGGCCGCGACGGTGGTCTTGCCGACGCCGCCCTTGCCGCCTATGAACAGCACCCTCCGCTGGGCGGCCAGCGCTAGCAGCATCCGATGTGGTCCAGCGGTGAGTGCTCCATGCCCATGCGCAAGTGCCAGTCGTGAAAACGTTCGTAGAGCTCCGGCATCAGTTCCAGGGTGTACCAGGCGGCCGGGTTGGGCACGCCCAGTGCTTCGGAGAACACCAGCAGCATGAACAGGTCGTCCTCGTCGCGCCGGGCGCGGGCGAAGGTACGCCGGTAGGGCGCGACGTAAAATTCCTTCAGCCCGTCCGACAGGCGCTCCAGGAACGGTTGCGCTGTCATGGCAGCGGCTCGTCCGTGGTCAGGTCGGCCGCCGGGTCGCGACCCTTGCGCATGGCGATGATCGCTTCGAGGGTGACCCACAGCGCGGCGATGAGGATCACCACGTCCATGCCCAGCAGCAACCAGTTTTCGGCGCGATAGAACTGGCCCATCTGCACCAGCAGCGCGTAGATGGACATCGCCAGCAGGAACACCAATGGCACCAGCGTGTACATCGCGGGCCGGCCCTGCTTGATCAGCAGCACGGTGATGATCGACAACGTCAGCCCCGCCAGCAGCTGGTTGGTGGTGCCGAACAGCGGCCAGATCGCCATCCCGCCGCTACCCTCGGAGCCGGCACCGAAGGCCAGCGCCATGCAGACGCCGACGGCGATGAGGGTGCCGACCATCGTGTTGACCTTCATGCCCGCCAGCTCGCCGGCCTCCTGGATCACGAAGCGTTGCAGGCGCAGGCCGGTGTCCATGGTAGTGCCGGCGAAGAGGATCGCCATGACGGCAAGAATGGTAGCGCCGAGGTCCGCCGGCAGGCCCAGGCCGTTGGCCAGCAGGGTGCCGCCGCCCTGGACGAAGGCATTTACGCCGCCCTGACCGAACGCCGTGTACACCTGCTGCCAGTCGAGCAGCGTGGCGAAGCCGGCGGTGCAGCAGATGATCGCCGCCAGCGAGAGCATGCCTTCACCTACGGCACCGAAATAGCCGACGAAACGGGCATCGGTCTCCTTGTCCAGCTGCTTCGACGTGGTGCCCGAGGCGACCAGCCCGTGGAAGCCGGAAATCGCACCGCAGGCGATGGTGACGAACAGCAGCGGCACAATGCTCGGGCTGTCTGGCGGCAGGTCAGCGTTATAGGCGGGTGCGACCAGCTCCGGTGCGCCGAACAACACTGCCATATAGAGCAAGCCGAGACCCACGAACAATTGCAAGCCGTTGATGTAGTCGCGGGGTTGCAGCAGCACCCACACCGGCAGCAGCGAGGCAATGGCGGCGTAAGCGAACAGCAGCAGAATCCAGAACGACTTGGCGCTCAGGCCCAGCACCGTGTCCGGCAGCGAGACCGGAAATTGGCTGCCCAGCAGGATCAGCAGGTAAAGCACGATCACACCGCCCAGTGAAGGCCACAACAGTTTCACGTTGTAGCGGTAAATGAGCTGGCCGATCACCAGCGCGACGACGATCGCGCCCCACACAGGGATCACCGAAGTCGGCGTCGAGACCAGCAGATTGGAGATCACCGCAGCAAAGGCGCCGTTGACCATCAGCAGCACCAGGAAAATCACCACGAGGAACAGGCTGCGGCCGCGCGAACCGATCAGCCGACCGCTGAGCATGCCCACCGACTGCCCGCGGTTGCGCGCGCTGGCCCAGAGCGCCCCGAAGTCGTGGATGCCAGCAAAGAAGATGGTGCCGATCACTACCCACATGAACGCCGGCACCCAGCCCCAGATCACCGCAATGGCCGGGCCAACGATGGGAGCGGCGCCCGCCACCGAGGTGAAGTGGTGGCCCCAGAGCACGAACTTGTTAGTCGGCACGTAATCCACGCCATCGCGCATGGTGTGGGCCGGCGTACGGTAGGTGGGATCAAGGCGGTAGATCTTCGCGGCGATGAACTTCGAATAGAAGACATACCCCAGCGACATCGCCGCCAGCCCGACAATCATCAACGCAATCGCACTCATCTAACGGCTCCTCGCACGCGTGCCAAAACAGGCATCACGCAGGCTTGGGCTACTTGCCCAGTGATCCATGCCACCCATGCAGGTAGCGGTTCGCTGTTGTCGGTGCGGCACCGACGCTGCAGATTCGAGCGATGGCTTCGTGAAGGGTTCCGCCAGCAGTCAAGAACGGTCGTCTCGCCCGTTCAGGACAGGCCAACGGCGGCGACCGGAACCTGCCCGCACGCAGCAGAGCGGCGAACCCTCGCCGGCGGTTCAGGTCCGTTGAAGGACGAGCCTGAGCCGCTGGAGCACGTCCATGCAACGCCTCACCCTGCTGTCGCTTGGCAGCATCAATGCCGATTTCCAGGTGCGGGTCGACGAACCCGCTGGCAGCCGCGAAACCCAGCTGGCCCATGATCTGTGCCGCTTGTCCGGCGGCAAAGCGAGCAACACGGCGTACCTCGGCGCCCGTTTCGGTCACCGCAGCCTGCTGCTTGGCCGCGTCGGCGATGACGGGCTGGCCGAACAGGCACTCGAGCCGCTGCGCCAGGCTGGCGTCGAGGTGGATAACGTCGGGCGCGCCTCGGGTAAGTTCACTGGCGTGTCGATGATCATGGTGCCGCCGGATGGGAAGAAGAACATCGTCCTGGCGACCAATGCCAACGATTGCTGGGATGACGCGGCCATCGAAGCCATGGCCGCGGCCATCGACGGTTGCGAAACGCCCGCCTGCCTGGTGCTCGATTACGAAGTGCCGGCGCCGGTGGTACGCCAGGCGCTGGAAGCGGCCACTCGAAGGGGCATCCAGGCGGTGCTCGACCCGTCCTTCCCCGATCGCGTGGAGCGAGCGTTATTGCCCAGACTGCATGCGATCACACCAAACGTCTCGGAAGCCGAAGGGCTGGTCGGCCGTTCGCTCGACACCCGGGACCAGCTTGCGAAAGCCGCGCGTCAACTGCAGCGCGACGGGCCTGCCGTGGTGTGCATCAAACTGGGCGATGGCGGCTGCGTGCTGGCGACGGTTGACCAGACCCTGCACATCCCGCCGGGCGACGTTGAGCCGGTCGATACCACCGGCGCTGGCGATGCCTTTACCGGCGTGTTCGCCGTTGCCTTGCTCGAAGGCCTTGAGCCACGGGAGGCCGCCGCCTGGGGCGTGGCCGCGGCGAACCTGGCTGTCACAGGTTACGGCTCGCAGCCCGCGTATGCCGATCGGCAACAGGTGGTCGAGCTGGCCCAGAAGCTACTCGACAACGCGAGAACGCTGGATGGCTGAGCCAGACACGCGGTGCCAGGTCGTCTTCGAGCATTACGACCGCGGCGATGAGCGACGGCGCGAAGCCTTGCTCGCGCTGGGCAACGGGGTCCTGTCGTGGCGGGCCAGTGCGCCGGAAGCCTCGGTTCAGCCGCATGTGGATGACAGCGACCACTACGCGGGTTTCTACCGCGCCGGCTGGTATGACGAGGCGCCGCGCGAGGTCAATGGTGACTCGGTGCAGATGGCGGCCCTGGTCAACTTGCCGGACCCCTTCGGTCTCAGTTTTGCGCTAGATGATGGCGATTGGTTCAGCCTCGATAGGGTCGACCTGCAGCGCTATCGGCAAGCGCTGAGCCTGGACACCGGCGTGCTCGAACGGCACCTCGAATTCGATCTGGCTGAATATCGGGTGAGGTTGCTGGAACGTCGTCTGGTCAGCATGGCGACGCCCAATCTTGCCGTGCTGCGCTGGGAGCTGCAGTTGCCGCCCGGCCATCGGGTGCGCCTGCGGACAGTGCTGGACGGTGGCGTACGCAACGCCGGGGTTCGCCGCAACCGTGCCTATGAAGGACGGCGATTGCAGCACCTTGCCTACGACCATGACGAGAAGGGCGTGGCCGCACTCAGCGCCCGGCTGCACGACCATCGCCGTCGACTGGCGCTGGCGACAGAGATCAGGACGCCCGAGCAACCTCTGCAATGGCGCGCCACCCTCGAGGACCATCGGCTGATCCAGCAGACGGACTGCACCGTGCCGGACAGCGGTCGGCTGATCATCGAGAAGTGCGCGGTGGTGCTGGTCGACGAGGAACGACCCGCAACCGGCGAGGATGCGCGTGTCGAGGCACAGCGACAGTTGCCATGTGACGGTTATGAGCAGTTGGAACAGGCCAGCACCGAAGCCTGGCAAAGGCTGTGGCAGGGGTTGTCGCTCACCGCGGGCGACCCGGATCTGCAGCGTACGCTGCACTTTCATGCGTTCCATCTGCTGCAAACCGTGTCGCCGCTCAGCGTTGGGCGTGACCTCGGCTTTCCGCCTCGGGGTTGGATGGAAGGCTATTACGGCCAGGTGTTCTGGGACGAGCTGTTTGCCTATCCGGTACTCGCGACCCACTGGCCAGAGCTGGCCAGAAGCCTGCTGGATTACCGCTATGCCCGGCTCGACAAGGCGCGCGAGCGGGCCCGTCGCGCCGGGCTGCGGGGGGCCATGTTCCCCTGGCGCAGCGCACGCACGGGCGAAGAGGAGACGCCGCCGTGGCAGTGCAACCCGATGTCCGGTCGCTGGATGGCCGACCACACCCGCCTGCAGCGGCATATCGGTTCGGCCGTGGCGTACGACGCCTGGCAGCTCTATCTGGCCACCACTGACGAGGCGTTGCTGGCCGGGCCGGTCGGTGAGCTGGTCATTGAAGTGGCGCGGTTCTGGGCCAGCCTGGCGCAGTTCGATGCGTCGCGGCAGCGCTACCTGATCTGCGGCGTGATCGGCCCGGACGAGTATCACAACAGTTACCCGGACGCCGCAGAGCCGGGTTTGAACAACAACGCTTACACCAATCTGATGGCGGCCTGGACGCTCGACCGCGCGCGGCAGGTGCTGGCGTTGCTCAGTGAGCCCGATGCAGCCGCGCTACGGCAACGACTGCGATTCGAGCCGGACGAGCCGGAACACTGGCAAGCGGTGGCTGAAAACCTTTACCTGCCCTTCGTCGATGACCAATTGCTCAGCCAGTTCGAAGATTTCGACAAGCTGGAAGCGCCTCCGCAGGAGTGGCTGCACGGCGACCGGCCGCGCTTGGACTGGATGCTCGAAGCGCGGCATGACAGCTGCGATCGCTACCAGCTGACCAAACAGGCCGATGTGCTGATGGTTTATCACCTGCTGCCCTGTCAGACGTTGCAGCAAATCCTCGAGCGTCTGGGCTATCGCCATGACAGTGCCTGCACACGCCACACCGTCGCCTACCATCTTGCCCGCATCACCCATGAGTCGAGCTTGTCCAAGGTCGTCTGCGCCGGTGCGCTGGCGGGTATCGACAGCGACGCGTCATGGACCTATTACCAGCAGGCGCTAGCCACAGACTTGGGCTCGCCGGGTAACAGCGGCACCCAGGAAGGCATCCACCTCGGCGCCATGTGTGGCTCGCTCGACGTGATGCAGCGCCATTACCTTGGGGTGCGTCTGGAGCTTGATGGGTTACACATTTTCCCCTCTCCGCCGCCGCAGTTGCGGCAGATAGCGCTGTCACTGGTGTTCCGGCAGGCACGCCTGCATCTGCAGCTGGCTGACGGCTCGCTGTGGGTTCGCGCCGCCGATGAAAACTCGGGTTCGGTGCCGCTGCACTATGCTCAAGGCAGTTGCCAGCTGGGGCCGGGCGAGTCGCTCGAGATCGCCATCCCGCCGCCGCAGGATCGCTCGGCAACGCATTGAAACAAGGAGGCGGGTCGATTCAGCGGAACGTCCGGTCCAGAGCCCGTTCCATAACAGGACGTGCCAGACAAGGAGACGCAGTGATGATGGAGGTCGGAAGCGCTCGCCGATGGCTGGATGGGTTGGGCTGGCTGGTGATCTATGCGTTCATCTGGGCACTCTTCAGCGAAGGTGGCGGATGGTCGCTGGGTATACCAACCATCCTGTTGGCCACGGGGCTTTCAGTCTGGTTAGGGTTGCGGCCCTGGCACCCTTCGCTGCGGGCGCTGCCTGGGTTTCTTCTGTTCTTTATCGGCAAGATGGCCGCTGGTGGCTGGGATGTGGCCGTGCGTGCGGTTCATCCACGCCGACCGCTGCAGCCCGCGTGGCTCGACTACCCGATTGCCAGCCCTTCGCCCCAGGTGCGGCTGGTGCTCTCTGCGCTGGTCGGCCTGCTGCCCGGCACCCTGGCCTCGCGAGTGGAGGGCGACCAGATGCGGGTGCATGTGCTTGATCAGCGCCAGCCGTGGAAACCCACCGTGAGCGAACTCGAACAGCGACTCGAGCAGCTGCTGGTGCGGGGGCGCTCGCACTGATGGCGGTGTACGCGTCCCTGCTGCTGCTGACCATCATCATCGGGCTCGGCCGCGTTATGTTGGGGCCGGGTCGGGTGGATCGGCTGCTGGCAATCCAGCTGTTCGGCACCACCGGCACGGCCTTGCTGTTGGTGCTTGCTCAATGGCAACACCAACCGGCGTTACGTGACGTGGCGCTGCTGCTGGGATTGCTCGCGGCGGTCGCAAGCGCCGCGCTGGTGCAATTGCTGCGCAGGGGCCGGCATGACTGAGCTGTTGCTGGATGGCCTCAGCTGGCTGCTGCTGGTTGGCGGCCTGCTGTTTTTCGTGGCGGGCAGTATCGGTCTCCTGCGCTTTCCCGACACCGTCAGCCGTCTGCATGCCTTGACTAAGGCGGACACCCTGGGCCTCGGGCTGGTGATTGCCGGCCTCTCGCTGCGCGCCGACAGCCTATGGGAGGTCGGGCAGATGCTGCTGATCTGGCTGTTGCTGCTGGCCTCCAGCGCCACCGCCTGCCAGTTGCTGGCGCGACAGGCCGGTGAGGAGCCACGCGATGACTGAGTGGCTGTTCGACGGGGTGCTTGGGCTGCTGCTGTTGGGGCTCGCCTTTGGCGCGCTGCATGGTCGCAACCTCTACACCAGCGTGCTGCTGTTCATCGCCTTCGGCCTCGCGCTGGCGTTGATCTGGGCGCGCCTGGGCGCAGCGGACCTGGCGTTGGCCGAAGCGGCGATTGGCGCCGGGCTGACCGGCGTTCTGCTATTCACCGCTCTCGCTCGCCAACCGCGGCCAGCAGACAAGCCTGAGGCCACCGACACAAGACGCCGTCTCGGCGCTGCCGCCGTGGTGTTGCCACTGCTGATTCTGCTGGTACAAGGGCTGGCGCCGCTGAGTGAGCTAGAGCCGCTTCTGCCGGCGCTGATCACGCTGCATCTAGATGAGACCGGTGTCAGCCACCCGGTAACCGCCGTGCTGCTGAACTACCGCGCCTGGGACACGCTGCTGGAGCTGTGCGTCCTGCTGCTGGCGCTGCTTGGCGCTCGGCAACTGGGGCCGCGACCACTGGATCTGGCCGAACCCTGGCCGCTTCTGCGAGCCTGGGCGCGGGTGCTCGCGCCGCTGCTGGTGCTGGCCGCCGGCTACATTCTGTGGCGCGGTGCCAGCGCGCCAGGTGGCGCCTTTCAGGCTGGGGCGATACTGGCCTCGGGTGTGGTGCTACTGCGCTTGTCGGGCCTGCTGCCGCGACTGCGCTGGTCATCCATGCCGTTGCGCGTGCTGGTGCTGGGCGGCCTGCTGGTCTTTATCGGTGTTGCGTTGATGACCGCCTGGCTGGGCGAGGGCTGGCTGACTTACCCACGCGGGGCGGCCAAGCTGCTCATCGTTCTGATCGAGAGCGTAGCGACCTTGTCGATCGCTGCGAGCCTCAGCCTGCTGGTGGTGGGCGAAGGGGAGGACGTCTCCTCATGAGCAGCGGCCTGTTCTGGATGATCATCGGTGCCACGCTCTGGTTACTCGGGCTGCACGGCCTGCTGACCTTGCGTCAGGCACTGCGCCGGATTATCGCCTTCAACCTGATGGGCAGTGGCGTGTTTCTGGTGATGATTGCCCTGGCGGCGCGCAGCCAGCCGAGCGATCCGCTGCTGATAGCGCTGGTGGTGACCGGGCTGGTGGTGGCGGTCAGCGCCACCGCCCTGGCGTTGCGGTTGGCCGGCGTGGCGCAAGGCCCGGAGCACTCAAAGGGCCAGCAGGAGCCGCGACAATGAATGCGGCGTTACTGAGCCTGTCCCTACCGCTGCTTGCAGCTCTGCTGCTGGTATTGCTGCGGCCGGCTCGCAGTGGCCTCTGCGTGATCCTGATGAGCGCAGCCAGCCTGACCGCCGCGGCGTTTGCCTTGCAGCAGGCGATCAGCCTCGGGCCGCAGCTGTTGCAGATCGGCGGTTGGGAGACACCGCTGGCGATCCGGTTCCAGCTGACCCCGCTCACCGCGCTGTTGATGGTCTTTACCGCCGGCCTGCATCTGCTGGTCGCGCTTTATGCAGCGCGCAGCCCGCACGCCACCGGCAACGAGGACTACTGGCCATTGTCCTGCCTGTTGCATGCGTCGCTGGTCGCACTGTGGCTATCGGCGGACCTGTTCAACCTGTACGTCACGCTTGAATTGCTGAGCCTCTGTGCCGTGGCGCTGGTGGCACTGGCCGGGCGCAAGGCCTATCGACCGGCCTTCAACTACCTGATGCTGTCGCTGGCCGGGTCGCTCGCTTACCTGTTTGGCGTCGCGTTGTTCTATGGCCGCTACGGCGTGCTCGATGTGCTGGTACTGGCCGAGCTGACCGAGGCCGACAACACGACCCGGCTGGCGCTATTGCTGATGAGTGTCGGGCTGATGCTCAAGGCGGCATTGTGGCCGCTGCACCTGTGGTTGCCCCCGGCGCATTCCGGCGCACCGACGGCCGTCAGCGCCTTGCTCTCTGCGCTGGTGGTCAAGGGACCGATCTATATCCTGTGGCTGATCTGGAGCCAGATCGCGCCACCGGAACTGGGGCGTCAGGCCGGGTTTCTGTTCGCTGGGGCCGGCATCCTGGCGTTGATATCTGGCGGCTGGTCGGCGTTGCGAGCGCCACGTCTGAAAATGCTGGTGGCCTATTCGACGGTTGCGCAGCTGGGCTATGCGCTGCTGGCGCTCGGCCTGTTGCTGCACTGGCAGGAAGCGCGCATGGAAGCGGCGCTGTGGCTGTTCATCCTCGCCCACGGCTTGGCCAAGGTATCGATGTTCCTGGCCGCCGGCGAGCTGCAGCGGGTGCTGGGTACGCGTCGGGTGCGCGCGCTGAAAGGGGCCAGCCAGAACATGCCGGTGGCCATGGCGACCTTCGCTGTCGCAGGGGGCAGCCTGATCGGTCTGCCGCCCAGTGGAGGCTTTCTTGCCAAGTGGCTGTTGCTGCAGCCGCTGTTCGAGCAACCTCAGCACTGGCCGTGGGCTTTTGGTGTGCTGCTCGGCACGCTGATGTCGGCGGCCTATGTGTTCCGTGTAGTGGCGCTGGGCTTCGATCGTGCGCGGCCCAACCCACCCAGCGTCAAGCCTGATCCCGTTGCGCAATGGCTGGCGATGCTGCCGGCGCTGTTGGTGCTGGGCCTGGCGCTGATCAGTGAGCCCTTGCTGCTGTGGATCGGCGGGGTGGCGCGATGAACTGGACCCACTGGCTGCCGCTGGCGATCGTGCTCAGCTCGCTGGTGCCGGGCCTGCTGATCTTTACCCTGCGTGAAGATCAGCGTCGCTTGCGGGTGACGCTCAACCTCTGTGGCGTGGTGATCAAGCTGTTGCTGGTGGCGGCGATGATCTATGGCGTGAGCCGCGGCCTGGAGTTTCGCTTCAGCTTGCCATTCCTTCCCGGGGCGCCGCTGGTGCTGCAGGGCGATGCGCTGTCGCTGTTGTTCGTTACTCTATCGTCAGTGCTGTGGCTGGCGACGACCATCTACGCCATTGGCTACCTCGAAAATTCTCCGTTGCAGTCGCGCTTCTTCGGCTACTTCAGCCTTTGCGTGAGCGCCACCGTAGGTCTCGCGCTGGCGGGCAATCTGGTCAGCTTTCTGTTGTTCTACGAGATGCTGACCTTGGCGACCTTCCCGCTGGTGGTGCATCGAGGTACGCCCGAATCGCTGCGCGCCGGGCGCGTCTATCTGGCCTACACCGTGGGCGGCGGTGCATTGGTATTGATGGGCGTGGCGCTGCTGCATGGCCTGGCCGGTGGGCAGGATTTCCAGCCGGGCGGCTATCTTCTGGACGCGGTGGGCGAGCATGACCTGGCGCTGCGCGTCGCCTTCGTCCTTCTGGTCGCCGGGCTTGGGGTCAAGGCAGCGCTGATCCCGCTGCATGGCTGGCTGCCAAAGGCGATGGTGGCGCCGGCACCGGTCAGTGCACTGCTGCATGCGGTGGCGGTGGTCAAGGCCGGTGCGTTCGGCATCATCCGGGTGGTCTATGACGTCTATGGCGCCGAGGCGATGGGTCAACTGGACATGGCCGGCCCGCTGCTCTGGCTGGCCGCGGCAACGATCCTCTATGGCTCGATGCGCGCTCTGCAGCAGCAGGAGCTGAAGAAGCGCCTGGCCTACTCGACCATCAGTCAGGTGTCCTACGTGACACTTGGCGTTGCGCTGCTCGGGCCGATTGCGGCGGTCGGTGGGCTGGTGCATCTGGTCCATCAGGGGCTGATGAAGGTCACGTTGTTTTATTGCGCGGGTATCTTCGCCGAAACACTCGGTATTCACCGGATTCGCGAAATGGACGGCGTCGGCCGGCGCATGCCGCTGACCATGGCTGCGTTCAGTATCGGTGCGCTGGGCATGATCGGCATTCCGCCGATCGCTGGCTTCGTCAGCAAATGGGCGCTGGGCATGGGCGCGCTGGAGGTCGGGCAGGATTGGGTGCTGCTGGTCCTGATGGGCTCGGCGTTGCTCAATGCCGGCTATTTCTTGCCGCTGCTGTGGCGTGGCTGGTTTGCCGAACCGGCTGACTGGCATGAAGACAACTGGCGCGAGGAGCGCTGGGAAACCCACTGGATGTTGTTGCTCCCCGCGATCTTCACCGCCTTTTTGTCAGTGCTGGTGGGCGTGCTGGCCGGCACGGCGCTGAGCCCGCTGGGCTGGGCGCAGTTGATCGTCAATCGGGAGTTCGAGATATGAGCGGCGCCTGGCTCTGGATGTTGGTGCCGCTGGCGCCACTTCTCGCCGCGGGCTGCCTGGCCATCTGGCGCGAACGGGCCATCGGCTGGCTATGGCTGGCCTGTATTCCGGCGCTGGCGCTGGTTGCTCAGCCCGTTCCCTTGCTGGAGCTGCCGATGCTCTGGGATGGCGTGCGCTGGGGCGCCAGCGATGACCTCAGCCGTGCCTGGCTGGGCTTCACCGCGCTGCTGTGGGGCTGTGCAAGCGTCTTCGCCAGCAGCAGCCAGAAGGATGACGCTTGTCTGCTTCGCTTCTGGACCTTTTGGCTGCTGGCGCTGGCCGGCAACCTGATGCTGATCATCTCGACCGACGCCTTGAGCTTCTACCTCGGTTTCAGCGCCATGAGCCTCGCCGCGTATGGGTTGATCGTGCATCGGCGTGGGCCAGGCCCCCGTCGCGCCGGACGGCTGTACCTGCAACTGGCCATCTGCGGCGAAATGGCCTTGCTCGCTGGGCTGATGCTGCGCAGCCACGCCGCGGACGGCGATTTCTCCTTCGCCGCCTGGCAAACGCTGCCCATGGATGGCCTGACGCTGATCCTGTTGCTGGCGGGACTGGGGCTCAAGGCCGGTTTCTGGCCACTGCACGTCTGGTTGCCCCTGGCCCATCCGGCAGCACCTGCACCGGCCAGCGCGGTGCTGTCGGGGGCGATGCTCAAGGCCGGTCTGCTGGGCATCTGGCGATGCTTGCCGGAAAGCGATCCGTTGCTGTCCAGCCTGGCGGACGTGTTGCTCGCCATGGGCATCTTCGGGGCTGTGTATCCGGCGCTGCTCGGGCTCGTTGCAGGCAAGGCCAAGGCGGTGCTGGCCTATTCATCGGTCAGTCAGATGGGCTATCTGGTGATGCTGCTGGCGCTGGCCTGGCGACATCCCGAGCAACTTCAGGCGATGACCGTCGTGCTGATGCTCTACGGCGTCCATCACGGCCTGGCCAAGGGGGCGCTGTTTCTCGCGGCGGGCCTGATCCATGCCGGTCGTCTTCCGCGCATCGGCTGGGCGATCCTGACACTGCCAGCCCTGGCGATCGTGGGGTTGCCGCTGACCAGCGGCGGGGCGGTCAAGACAGCGTTGAAAGACGTCTGGCATGCCGGGGAGTTCGAAAGTTGGCTGGTCTGGCTGAGCCTCAGCAGCCTGACTACCGCCCTGCTTTTGATTCGCGCGCTGTGGTTGCTACGCCAGGATGCCCGCGATGCGCCCGCGATCCGTCCACCGCTACCTCAGCTGTTGCCCTGGGCGTTGCTCAGCAGCAGCTCGTTACTCTTGCCCTGGTTGTGGCCCGCGCTGCGCGAGCCGATGCTGCATGGCCTCTATCCGGGTGGCATCTGGGCCGCACTATGGCCGCTACTGCTGGCATCGGTTTTGGCTGGCGTGGCCTTGAAAAGGGGCTGGAAGGTTCCGGCACGCCTGGTGAATCTACCCAACCCGACGCTGACGCTCTCGCTGCGACTCAGACGCCTGGTACTGCGTCCGCCGTTGCCGGTGCCCATCCTTCGCCCGGATGCTTCGCGCTGGCGACAACGCGAGCGCTGCTGGAACCGCTTCTGGAACAAGGGCGCGCTCAGCCTGAGTGCCTGGCTGTTGGCAGCCCTGTTGTGGCTGGGATGGCTGTGGTGAACCGCTAGACCTGGAAGTGCCCGACCTGCTTGCTCAGGGTGCCGCCGAGGCGCGCCAGTTCCACGCTGGAGGCAGCGGTCTGCTCGGCCGACGTCGCCGACTCGTCGGCAATATCCCTCACGCGGGTAACGCTGCGGCTGATCTCCTCGGCCACGGCGCTCTGCTGCTCGGCGGCGGTTGCGATCTGCTGCATCATCTGCTGGATGGAGGCGATCATGCGGGTGATGTCGACCACCGCTGCACCGGTGTCATCGACCCCCGTAACGGTGCGTTCAGTCAGCTCGCTGCAGGCCTGCATGGTCGCGGCGGCTTCTTCGGCAATCTGTTGCAGCCCCCCGATCAGGTTCTGAATCTCCACGGTTGCATCCTGGGTGCGCCGAGCCAGGGTGCGTACTTCGTCAGCCACCACGGCGAACCCTCGACCCGCATCGCCCGCCCGTGCTGCCTCTATCGCGGCATTCAACGCCAGCAGATTGGTCTGGTCGGCCACGGACTTGATGACATCCAGCACCCCGCCGATCTGTGCACTCTCGCGCTTGAGGCGCGTCATGGCCCCGGTGGACTGGGCCACTTCTTCGGCCAGTTGCCTGATCTGGCTGACGGCCTGGCGCGCAGTGGCCTCGCCGGCCTGCGCCTGCTGATCGGCAGACAGCGCGGCATTGGCCGCTTGCTCCGAATTTCTCGCAACCTCCTGAACGGTGGCGGCCATTTCGTGTATCGCGGTCGCGACCTGATCGACTTCCTGTTTCTGCGCCACCACGCCGGCACTGGCCTGTTCCGTTGCGCTGGACAGTTCGGCAGCGGCGCCGGAGATGGTGTCTGCCGAGCTGCGCACCTGGCCGATCAGCTCGCCAAGGCTGCGTTGCATCTCGCCGAGGGAGGCCATCACGCTGCCTGTCGGGGCGCGGCTGGCACCGGGCAGGCTGCGCATGTCGCCCGAAGCCACGCGTCGGGCAGCGGCAGACAGCTCAAGGGGTTCCGCGCCGAGGGTACGCAACAGCCCCCTGACGATGCTGATGCCGAGCCCCAGGGCCAGCAGTACGGCCACAATGCTCACCCCGATCATCAGGTTGCGCTGGGTTTCGTACTCGGCGTGTTCGGACAGGACTTCGGCGTTGGCGGCTTCGCGGCTGTGCTGCATATAGGCTTCGCCTGCTGCCAGCAACTGGCGAAGCAGGGGTATGCAGTCACGGTTGATCCGTACGATGGCTTCTTCGCGCTGTCCGTTTACGGCGCGCTCGACGATGTCCAGTGCCACCGGACCATAAAGGCTTTCGACGCGTGTCAGTTCGGCAAGCAGCTGGGTTTCCTTGCCCGCATCAGCTATACGGCCAACGGCAGTTTGCAGCTCAGCGAGATGGGTCTGGACGTCGCGGTGGGCTTCCACCACTTCGGCATGCTCGAGCTGAAGATCGGCATCGGAGGTCACCAGCACCAGGTTACGTGCCGCGACCGCACGGCGCTGCGCTGCGATCAGCAGCTCGGATGCAAGCTCCTCGCGGGCGTTCACTCCTTCCACATAGTCAGAAAAGGTGTCGTTGAACTTGGCCAGCTCCACCATCGCCAGGGCGGAGACGAACAGCACGATGAGGGTCAGTGCAGCGAAGCTCAGGCCGAGCTTCAGCTTAACGGTCAGGTTCATTCTTGTTCTCTGAAGGGTGGAGGATTAATTCACGGATTGACTGTGCGGTCATAATAATGGCCGTTAGATATCAATCAATTGTACTTTGGTATTGGTTTTGTACAAGCCCCGTATCGATTGGGTGAATGTAAAGCTGTCGGGATAGGCTAGGTGCCTGCATCCCGGGAGGCCGGAGAGGCCGGTGAGAAATGTCGAGACGAAAAAAAGGCGCCAACGGCGCCTCGAATGGAGCGGTTTGGTTCAGACGGTGCCGAGCGCAGTGCGGTCGCTACCGTCTTCTGCCAGCAGTTGCCCCAGTGGTGTACGGGCGAAACCGTCGTCGGCAACCTGGTCTGCTTGCGGCGTCAGGTCGAATCCGTCCTCGGCGAGCCCTTCGCTCAGGGGCGTACGATCAAAGCCATTTTCGGCGAGGGCCCGATCACCTGGCGCGGCCTTCCCGACAGTGGAAGGGCTCTGCGCCTCACCCAGAACCGGCTGCGGGTGGCTCGGTGGAATGGCAAAGGCGGTGGAGGCGAGGCTGGCCAGAATCAGACTTGCAAATAGCTTTTTCATGATGTTGTCCTCGGTAGGAGTGGGTACGGGACCCATGCTACGGGCGAGGACGAAGTGGACAAACGTGAGCGTATCGATACTGCTAATCGACAGTCTTGATACTTGATTCCAGGGCTCGCCGATAGCGAAACAGCCAGGGTTCAGCTGGCCGTTTTGCCGACAACCTTCCCGCTGCTGCGGCGGGGTTGATCCAGCGCCGCCATGCTGCGGTCATGCAGACGAACCAGAAGTGTCATGGCCGTGAGCGCGCCGAGCAGGGCGCAGAACATGTCGGCCTGGGTGTCCCAGGGGTCGCCCTGCATGCCGAGGAATTCCTCGGCGCCCTGGCCAAGGCCGAGCGCCGCCGCCCACTCGACCAGCTCGTAGACGGCGCTCAGGGTCATCGCCATGCACACGCAGACGAAGGGCAACAGGTGCTTGCCATGGACACGATCCTTGCGCACCAGCAACTCGCGGGCGATCAGCGCCGGCACGACCCCCTGAAGAAAATGCCCCAGCCGGTCATAGGGATTACGGTCCAGCTCCAGCCAGTCCTGCAGCCAGAAGCCCACCGGAACGCGGGCAAAGCTGTAGTGCCCACCGGCAATCAGCCCCAGCGCCTGAACGGCCAGCAGCAGGTAGAGCAGCGACGAGAGGGGGAATCGCTGATGGTTGTAGATCAGAGCCGGCAGCAGGATGGCTGCGGGCAAAATCTCCATCAGCCAGGTGGTGCGGTCATGCGGGCTGAAGGCGGAGGCCAGCAGGGCCAGCAAGACAAGGATAACCAGGGTCTTGAGCAACAGCGTTCGGTGCATTCAACCTGCCTTTCGATAGCGGGGCGACTGTGCAATGGACCGCAAAACCGGGGCGTTGTCTGCCACGAGGAAGCGAATCGCCGCTTTGCGTGCCGATCAGCCGGCGTCAGGGCAGGGCTTTCTCCGCGTAGGTGCGTGTTGCCAGGCCCAGTTGGGAGCGGAAGCTTTCCATGTCGAACATGGTGCATATCTCGCGAATTAGTCCGCTTGGGGTCAGGGTCCAGAAAGCCATGGCAGAAATGCTCAGCACCTTGTCGCTGGGAGGATAGCCAAGCGCTGCGTTTTCAATAGTGCCGATCAGCGTGCTCCAGGTGACCACCTTGTCGCCTTCGGCGACGCACTCTTCGATCACCACCTGGAGATCCGGCATGGCCGTACGAATCTGCATGACCATGGCGGCGAAGCCTGCGCTGGACAGGGGATGGCCGACGAACGAGCTCTTGTAGAGAAAATCCTTGCCGTGCAACTGCTCGGCGAGCGCCAGATGGCCGCGGTTCCAGCTCAGGTCGACGTGTTTGCGTACCCGTCGTTTGTAATCATCCGGTGACATCCGATGCGTCCAGTGCTTGTTGGGAAGGTGAACTCTAGCAATGGCAACCTGCCAGGGCATCCATCGCGTGGGTGCTTTGTCATTTCAGTCCGCAGGCAGGCGCAGGCGGAACGCTGCGCCACCAAGATCGGAGTCATCGAGCCTGAGCTCGCCGCCATAGCTGTCGAGAATGTCCTTGACCACCGCCAGGCCGATGCCCTGGCCAGGGTGCTGGGCGTCAAGGCGTTCGCCACGACGCAGGATGCGTGCGCGCTGATCGACCGGCACGCCGGGGCCGTCATCTTCGACGCTCAGCATCAGGCATTCGCCGTCCTGTTGCAGGCTGACGCGTACCTGATGGAGGCAGAGCCGGTAGGCGTTCTCCAGCAGGTTGCCGAGCAGTTCCATGAGTGCACCCTGCTCCAGCGGCAGGGTAGCTTCTGGAGGCAGCTGCAGCCCGACCTGTACACGCTTGTCCTGATAGACCTTGTCCAGGGTGCTGCACAGGCGCACCAGCAACGGCAGCAATGCGACCCGGTGGCGCACCAGGCCGCTCTGGCCGAGGCTTGCCCGCTGTAGCTGGTAACCAATCTGCTGGCTCATGCGCTCGATCTGCGCGCGCATGACACGGGATTGCTCACGGTTGTCCGGCTGGGCGCTGATGACCTCGCCGACGCTTTGCAGGACGGTCAAGGGTGTCTTCAGGCTGTGGGCCAGGTCACCGAGCGAATTGCGATACTGCTCGCGCTGGCGACGTTCGCCATCGAGCAGTCGGTTCAGCGAGCGCGTCAGGCGCAAGAGCTCACGTGGATGCCGCTCGCTCAGCCGGTCGAGCTGTCCTGCCTCGGCCAGGTCCAGCTCATGGCTAAGGCGCTTGAGCGAGCGAAAGCCCCATGTCAGGCCCAGCCAAAGCAGTGTCAGCAAAACCAGCAGGCCTCCGCCGAGCCAGAGGTAGAGCTGCTGACGGAATTCCTCGAACAGGCTGCGGTATTCGCTGGTCGGTTGCATGGTGACGAAACTGAAGGCCTGGCGCCGATCGTCGCTCAGTCGCAGTTCGACATCGTAGACGAAATATTCCACGCCCTCTGCGTCACGCACTCGCTTGAATTCGGTAACGCCGTCCTGCAGGCGCGGCCGATAATCGATGCTTTCGTCTTCGGCCGAGCGCGATTGCCAGAGCCGTCTGCCTTGAGGATCGAATATGTAGCCCAGCAATTTGGCGTCAGGCAGGTTGAACTCCTCGTCCGGCATGCGGGCGGGCATGACCAGCCGGCCGCCTTCGATGCGCGACGCGGTAATCAGGGTATTGGCGTCGGCGGCCAGGCGCTCTTCGATGACGCGCTCGAAGGCAAGGCTGAACGCAGCCTGCAGCACCGGTAGCAGGGCAAACATGAACAGGATGGCCAGGCCGGTAGCGCCCAGCATGAGCCGCAACCGCAGCGAGAGACTGCCGTTGCGGGAGGTTCGCACCAGCACCAGCCAGCGGCGCCAGCGCCGGCTCATCGGCAGCGCTCGGTAAACAGATAACCGAGACCGCGAACGGTATCGATGGGTTTCAGCCCGCCCTGGGCTTCCAGCTTGCGCCGCAAGCGGCCGACCAGCACTTCGATGACATTGGTGTCGCGCTCGTTGTCGTCTGGATACAGCTGTTCCATCAGGCGTTCCTTGGCCACCACCTGCTGCTGATGACGCATCAGGTATTCAAGGATGCGGTACTCGAACGCGGTCAGCGGCAGCGGTTCATCGTTGATCAGCGCCTGCTTGCGGTTGAGATCGAGCCGCAGCGGCCCGGCTTCGATGCTGGCCTGGGTGAAGCCGGACGAGCGACGCAACAACGCGTTGAGCCGCGCCTCGAGCTCCTCGAACTGGAAGGGTTTGACGACGTAGTCATCGGCCCCGGCGGCAAGCCCTTCGACCTTGTCCTGCCAGTTGCCCCGCGCCGTGAGGATGAGGATGGGAAACCGCTCACCATTGCTACGCAGCTGGCGGATCAGGTCCAGCCCGCTGATACCCGGCAGGCCGAGATCGACCACCGCCAGATCGTGATTGAATTCGCGGGTCTGATAAAGCGCCTCTTCGGCATCGGCCACTGCGTTGACGACGTGGCCGCTTTCGCTCAGGCGAGTCAACAGGTGGTGGCGCAGCAGCGCCTCGTCTTCCACCACCAGCACTTTCATCCTCGGCTCCTGTCATGCAAGCGGCCGGGGCAATCCCGGCCGTGGTCCATTGGGCAAATTGCGCTTTAGAACTGATAGTTCACACCCAGGTAGGCCTGCTTGCTGCTGTGTACGTCGATCGAGCCTACCTTGCCGACGCCGCGCTCAGCCACTTCGGTGCCGGCGTTGCTACGTAGATAACGGTAACCCGCTTCGATCGAGGTGTTGTTGCCGACGTCTTGCAGGACACCGGCCTGCAGACCAACCAAATAACCGATGTCGCTGTCGCGGCGGTAACCGCTGGACTCGTTCTCCAGCTTGGTCAGGCCGGCACTGGCGCCGCCGAACAGACGGGTGGTATCGCCGATCGGCAGGAACAGGTCATAGCTGCCGATCAGGTTCTGCTGGCGCAGTTTAAGCGAGCTGCCGTAGTCATCGGAGACATTCTCATAGGTCGCATAGTAGCGGGCCTCGTCAGTCATCTGGCCCGCGCGGATGCCCCAGGTGCCACTGTTCTTGATGGTGTCATCGAAACGGTTGGTACCGGGCATGTTCTGCTTCAGGGTGCTGGAGCGATCGATATTGACCGTGCTCTTGCCCCAGGTGAGGCCGACGAAGTTGTCGGCGGCTTGGGCGCCGAGGGCGAAAACGCTGAGAGTGGTGGCGATGGTCAGGCTATGCAGCTTGTTCATGTGTCGCTCCTTTGCAGGCGTGGAAAAATTTACGTCTCCATCCTGCCTGCGGTCCCCTGAACCGCGCCTGAACCCTGGCTGAACCTGAGCTGAACGGCTGCGAAGACGGCGCAGCAAGGGCTGCGCCGCCAATCCGCTAGCGCCCGCGACGTCCCAACAGGGCGATCAGCGCTGCGGCTCCCACCGCCACGGCTGCGGTGGTGGCAACCGGATGCTGCGTGGCCCGGGTGTAGAGACTGCGGGTCAGCACCATGCCGGGGTAGTCACCGCTGGCCTTGCCGTCACCGGCCCTGCCTACGTCATTGGCGTAAAGTGCGCCGCGCGAATCTCGCTCCGGACGCCCGCTCTGGATCGCGTCATAGACAAAGGTGCGGTTGATCCAGTCGGCCAGGCGAGGCGCATTCTGGGCCAGCTTCGACAACAGCTTCGCATTACCGATATAGACGTCGCGTTGCGGGTGCTCGGCTGCGTGCAGAATCGCCTGGGCGACCACCTCTGGCGCATACACAGGTGGCGGAAACACCGGCGCGCTGGGTAGGTAGTTCTTGGAGTGGTCCATGAACATGGTATCGGTCGAGGACGGCCGTACCAGCGTTACCGAAACAGGCGTGCCGGATTTCTCCAGTTCCACCCGCAGCACGTCGGTCATGGCCTTGATGGCGTGCTTGCTGGCGCTGTAGCTGCTGTGGAAAGGCAGCGCATTGGCCGACTCGACACTGCCGATGTTGATCAGCGCACCGCCCTTGTCGCGTAGATGTTGCACTGCGATTGCGGAGCCGTAATGGGTGCCCCAGAAATTGGTCTGCATGACCTGTTGATGATCTTCGTCGCTGACCTCGTCAAAGCGGCCCCAGACCGAGCTGCCGGCGTTATTGATCCAGGTGTCGAAGCCGCCGAAGTGCGAGATCGTTTCCTTGGCCACGTGCTCGAGTTGCTCACGCTGGCCGACGTCCGCCATCACATGCATGACCCGATCGCCTGCATTCAGGTCGCGCTCGATGCTGGCCAGCGCTTCTTCATTTCGCGCCACCAGCACCACGCGGGCACCTTTTTCGACAGCCAGGCGGGCGGTGGCAAGGCCGATTCCGCTCGAGGCGCCGGTGATGACGATGACCTGCTCATGCAAGGGTTTCAGAGAGATGCGCATTGGATGTCCTCGGATTTCAATGAAGGGGCTTGGCTCGGTAGAAGCCGGGGGCCCGCTTGCGGTTCCGGGCAGGCGATGGATGGCAGAGGCTGGACACGCTTGGCTATTGGCTGGTGCCACTGCGCGGCAGTCTCCTACTCGAAAGCGCGCAAGTGCATGCAGGGTTGCGTCAGATTCTGCGGAACTCTTTTGATGGCCAATTGATCTCAGTGGGGCTCGGGAGATCTCTCCCGCTTATCCATCGATCAGGAAGTCTGCACATCCGTCGTGCAGCGGTATGCCTCGACATCGAGCCAGGTGCAGGAATGAAACGCTTTGTAGTGCTGGATGGTTTTCGCGGTATTTGTGCGGTCGCTGTGGTGCTGTTTCATACCCAGATATTGCTGAGTTTCTCTGAGCTCAACTTCTTCAGGCATGCCGATCTGTTCGTCGAGTTCTTTTTCGTGCTCAGCGGCTTTGTCATGTTTCACGCATACGGCAGCCGAGATTTCGGCCCGGATGTGCTCAGGCGGTTCGTCATCAGCCGCACCTTTCGGCTGTACCCGCTGCACCTGTTGATGTTGCTTGTGTTCATCGGCTTGGAGTTCGGCAAGTTATGGGCCGAGCACCACGGATACTCGTTCAATGACTCGGCGTTTACCGGCAAGACGGCGCCGAGCGAGATCCTGCCCAATGCACTGCTGCTGCAGAGCTGGATCGGGGATTTCAACAGTCTGTCGTTCAACACGCCAGCCTGGAGCATCAGCATCGAGTACTACCTGTACATGCTGCTTGCGATGGTATTGCTGATCCTGCCGCGTTACTGCGCCCAGGTGCTGGGGTTGGCCACGGTGATCTCGTTCGTGGCGCTGTATATCGAATTGGACGTGATCAAACCATTCATCTGGCGTGGCGCCTCCTGCTTCTTTGCCGGCGCGTTGACCTATCGCGTCTATCAGCGATTGGACGCAGCATTCAGCCGCATGGACGACCGTCTGTTCTTTACCGGCCTCGAGCTGCTATGCCTGTTGCTGGTATACCGCACCTTGACGCACGAGACGCCGCATCAGGGCATCATCGCCAGCCTGCTCTTCTGCGCGGTAGTGCTGGTCTTCGCCGGCGAGCGGGGCGCTGTCTCGCAGTTGCTGCAGCACCGGAGCTTCTCCCGCCTGGGCGAACTGTCGTTTTCGATCTACCTGACCCACGCTGCCGTGATCTTTGCATTCACCAGCGCCGCGGTGGTGATGTCCAAGCTCACGGGCAGCGAATACACCACCATTCTGCAGCAGCCAGGCAGCGAGCAGATCATGCGCTATATCAGCACTGGCAGCAGGCTGGTGGACGACCTGCTGACCTTGCTCGAGCTTGGCATCGTCCTGGCGGTATCGAGCCTGACTTATCATTTCGTGGAGTTGAAGGGCATCGAGATGGGCCGTCGTCTGGCGCGCAGTAAACCGCTGCCGTTATCGCACGTTTAAACAACCTTTCCGGTCCCTGCTGCGAGTCGAGAGTGTAGATCGTGCGCCTCGTCCGGTGGGGCGGTCTGCAGGCTCATGGCGGCGGAAACCTGGGCGGTCCGGGCAATCGCAACCCTCCGAAGGGAGCGGCTTCGTGGTCCGTTGGTTTGCCAGTGCGGGCGCGTTGCACCGGCCCAGGAGGCAGCTCGCCAGCCCGCTGTCGGTTTGTCAGGTGTTCGAGTCGGCAGAGTCGGTCGGTTTTGCCGGGGGATACGTCTCGTGCAATGGCGTTTGCTCTTCACCGTCGACGGTCCAGGTCAGCGTCGCCTCGATGCGGCTGTCCTCCGCCAGGCCGATCCGGTTGTTCAGCGGGCACTGCGCCTCGGGTCCGCTGGTCAGCTTGCCGGATTGCCGGCTACGACTGGTCCCGGCGCGGCCAATGGTGCTTACGTCAAGGTTATAGGTCAGTTGGTGGGCTTCTTCACTGCTGAAACACAGCCGCAGATTAAGCCGGTTGTCGTCGGGAGAGAGCTCCAGCCGGGCCGCGACAGGTGCCGCGGCGGCTAGTAACAAGGCGGCCAGCGTGACTGTAACCATGGGCGCTACTCGATGGACTTGAGGTTGGTCTATTGCTGGGTAATCGTAGCCAGGTTGCCGGTTCCGTTCTGCATGATGAC
Organism: Stutzerimonas sp. C6.4V; assembly: GCF_058536345.1. NCBI lineage: Bacteria > Pseudomonadati > Pseudomonadota > Gammaproteobacteria > Pseudomonadales > Pseudomonadaceae > Stutzerimonas > Stutzerimonas sp. C6.4V. Next base: position 149,649 of record NZ_JBZUBM010000002.1, on the reverse strand, counting down.
GGCGTTCAACATTTCCGCGCTTTGGGTAATGGACGCCTGATTCGACGCTCCGATCTGGCTGATACGGGCCTCGTTGTAGCTGGCTAGCTGGCTGATGTCAGCCATGTTGCCGTCGCCGACCTGCACGACGCTGGCGCGATTGCCATCGAAGCCTTGCTCCACCTCGACGCTGTTGTCATTTCCGGTCGATGAGCCGCGAAAGCTGTTGTCGCGGCCGCTTTGTTCGACGAGCAGCAGGTTGCTGTCGCCCACCTGGTTGAAGACGACCTCGCCGAACAGGGTGAACTGCTCGATATCCGCGGTATTCGAGTTGCCATTCTGGGCGAGCTGGATCGCGCCGCCATCGCCCTGGTCGATGGTCGCCGAGTTCTCGTCGCCGACTTGGAACACCGCTGTTCGCGTCCCGTTGGAAATGCCGTCTTGCGCCAGGGCTAGCGAATTGCCGTTACCGATCTGACGCGCTTCGGCTATTGCAAAGCCGGTTTGATTGGCGGAAATCCTATTGTTGTCACCAATGCTGCTGGCCTGAAGGTCGTTGGTATACCAGTACTGCTGAACCTCGGCGAGGTTGCCAGTGCCCTCCTGGTAGATGCTGGCAACAGAGAAATAGCTTTCGTCACCCTGGGAGACGGTAACGTCGTTGTCGGAACCGATCTGCACTATTGAGGCCTGGTTTCCCTCGGCAATCAGCCCCTGGTAGATCGAGGCGGTATTGGTGGAGCCGTTCTGCCTGACCAGGGCCTCGTTCAGCCAGCCCGTCTGCTCGATGGTGGCGTCGTTATCGTTGCCGTTCTGCACGGCCTTGGCGCTGTTGTCAGCGTAGAGGTTACTGGCGACCGCGAGCAGGACGGCACCCGTGATGAGGTTGAGACGGCGCATGTCGTTTCCTTTCGTTCTTGATTATTGGTGTTGAACGACCTGAACGCGCTGGCTGCTGCCATATTGGACGACGCTGCTGCTCAAACCGCTGCCTACCTGTTCGATGCTGGCTTCGTTGTTGGAGCCCCACTGAGCAATTGCCGCCTGGTTGTCGCTGCCGATCTGGGAAATATCGGCCAGGTTGCCCTGACCATACTGCAGGATGGTGGCGAGCTGATTTTCGCCCTGCTGAAGGATGTAAGCCGTCTGGTCGTCGCCCGCCTGAATAATACTGGCCAACTGGTTCTGACCGGTCTGGCTGAGGTCGGCGAGATTGTCGTTGCCTTGCTGCAGCACCTGGGCGAGCTGTGATCCCTGTAATTGAGTGGCAGGCACCGCCATGCTACCCAGAACCGACGTGCCGCCGAGAAGATCGGCGTTGTCCATCAGGTCTGCCGCGTGAAGCGGGACGTTGGCGGTCAGCAGAAGAGCGGCAAACAAGCCGCGGCGAAACAGCGCTAGACGATCCATGCAGGCACCTCGAAGTTGTGCCTGGATTTTTCACTGGCGGGGTAGGGCTGAACATCCATCGAACGGTGCAAAAACGGCTTTGGGTGACGAGAGGGGCGGATTAAGCCGTCGCGACTGCTCATAGCTCATCCCGGTCCATATCGAAGGTGTCCTGCAAGAGGTTTTGCAGCTTGCTGCGGCTGATGTCTTCAAGGATCACCTGAGCGGCCTCATCGGCGATCGTTTCGATCTCGGTCATGTTGGGTTGAAGGAACCGCCGGTAGACGGTTCGGGGGCCGTATTCCACCCAGACCAGGCTGCCCCAGCGCGCCGAGGGACGCTCGCGAACCACGAGATCGTTCTCCAGTTCGCTGGAATCCTGCAGGCGAAAGCTCAGATAGCGGTGAAAGTCATGACCGAAGCGTGACACCGTGTTGTCGATGATCAGCCCGCTCAGTTCCGCCTCGCTTTGCGCCTGCGTGGCGGTCTCCTGCGCCTGCGCCGGGCCGAGCAGGCAGCACAGCAGCAGGCCGACCGTCAGGCGTGACACGACTCGGACCAGTCCAGCCGGCCACGCAGCAGGAAGGCCGCCTCGGCGCGGTTGGAGGCGCCAATCTTGCGCAACAGGTTGTGGATGTGACTCTTGATGGTATGCGGGCTCAGGCACAGCTGTTCGGCAATCTCGGCGTTGGACAGGCCCTTGCCGGCCAGGCTGAGGATCTCCCGCTCACGGAGCGTCAGGGACGGTTTGCTACCAGCGAGCTGACGCATGCGCCGCCACTGGCTGAGCAGGCGCTCGGTGAGCACGCGGGGCAGCCAGTCGCCACCTTCGAGCAACACCTGAATGCCATCGAGCAGATGCTCACGCGTGGCATGGCTATAGAACACGCCGCGAATGCCGGGGTGCTTGTCCACCAGTCGTTCGGCCTGTTCGGGGGCAATGTTTACCAGCGCCACGGGGGTGTGTTCGTCGAGGCGGTCGAGCAGCGTCGACAGTTGTTCGGTCTGGCTGTTGCCAGCATCGACCAGGTAGAGGTCCGCCGCGTCGCTGGGGACTTCTTCGAGCCTCGCCAGGGCGACTTCCGCTTGTGCTTCCTCGCCGAGGAAATGCTTGAAGAAAAGGCCCAGCAGTTCATTGCCGGTCAGCAGGGTGACGCTGGGTTGATTACGTTCCCGGTGGGTGAGATCCGCTTCGTCCATGTTCGATCCTTGGATTGGGTACCGTTGAGTCGCGTAGAAAAGTTACTAAACGACCGGCCCGAAATGATGAAGTTCAGCGTTCAGGTCGCGATTAAGCCGGCATCTGCGTCGGGGGGACGATAACCCGACGGACGGTTGGCGAAACGGGCGAGTGGATGGAATGGACTAAGGTGGGTCAATCACCCATTGGATGGAGTCGGCATGAGCAACCCCACTCGCGAACTGACACTGCGCGCACTGCTGACCGGGCTGTTGCTGGGCGCCGTGCTCACACCTTCGAACATCTACTCGGGGTTGAAGATCGGCTGGTCGTTCAACATGTCCATCATTGCCTTGCTGGTCGGCTTCGCCTTCTGGCAAGGCTTGGCGAAGGTGCTGGGCAGGCCTGCCTGGAGCCTTCACGAAAGCAACATCAGCCAGACCACCGCCTCGTCCGCTGCCTCCATCATCTCCAGTGGGCTGGTGGCGCCGATACCGGCCTATACCCTGATCACAGGGCAACAGTTCGACACCCTGCCGCTGATGGCCTGGGTCTTTTCGGTGAGCTTTCTCGGCATCTGGGTGGCCTGGTACTTGCGGCCATCGTTGGTCGTCGAAGCCCAGCTGCGCTTCCCGGAGGGCATGGCCACGCTGGCGACCATGCAGCAGATCTACAGCCATGGCGCCGAAGCCGCCCGGCGGCTGCTGGTGCTGTGCTCGGCCGCGCTGCTGGCCGCTGCAATCAAACTGGTGGACAGCCTGCTGTGGTCCTTGCCGCGCTGGGCTCCCTCCGCGCAATTGGAGCGCCTGACATTCGCCCTTGAACCCTCGTTGCTGCTGCTGGGTTTCGGCGGGATCATCGGCCTGCGGGTCGGCCTGTCGTTGCTGCTGGGCGCCGTGGTTGCCTGGGGCCTGCTTGCGCCCTGGTTGCTCGCCGAGGGTCTGGTCGTGATGCCTTTGGACGCCAGTGGTCCGCAGTTCGCGCTGCTGATCGAGTGGCTGCTGTGGCCGGGGGTGAGCCTGATGGTCTGCGCAACGCTGACGTCACTTGGCTTGCGCTTTGTACGTGCCCGACGGGAGGGTGCGGCCAATCACCTGCAACTGAGTCGGCCTGCGCCCTGGCCTGCGCTCGGACTCGTCCTCGCGGCGCTTCTGGTGATCACCTTGCAGATGACCCTGTTCGATATCCATCCGCTGATGGCTGCGCTTTCGATCCCTTTGGCGCTGCTGCTGGCGATGGTGGCGGCCCGGGTCGTGGGTGCCACCGGCATTCCGCCGATCGGCGCCATCGGACAGCTGTCGCAGCTGAGTTTCGGGGCCATAGCGCCAGGGCAGGTGGCCATCAATCTGATGAGCGCCAACACCGCTGGTGGCGCGGCGGGCCAGTGCACCGACCTGCTCAATGACTTCAAGGTCGGTCACGCCATCGGAGCCTCGCCGTCGCGGCAGGTGATCGCACAGTGCGTGGGGATCCTGGTTGGGAGTCTGATTGGGGTGCTGGTCTACCAACTGCTGATCCCTGATCCAGAAGCGATGCTGATCACTCCGGAATGGCCCGCGCCTGCCGTGGCGACCTGGAAAGCGGTGGCCGAGGCACTGACGGCAGGGCTCGGCTCGATAGGTCTCGACATCCGTTGGGCCATGCTCGCCGGTGCCCTGGCTGGCCTGGTGCTGGGGGCGCTGGAGGGCTTGGCCCCGGCCTGGCGGTTGCGCTGGCTGCCGAGTTCGGCCGCCCTGGGGCTGGCCTTTATCATTCCCGCTTCGATCTCGCTGATGATGGCCTTTGGTGCGTTGCTGGCCTGGCTGTTTTCGAGCCGCTGGGGGAGCCTTGCCGAGCGATTCGTGATTGTTGCAGCCGCCGGGCTTGTAGCCGGTGAGAGCATGGCCGGCATTGGCATCTCGCTTTGGCAACTGGTGCACTAATAGCGTCCTGAGCCATACCGAGGCCGACGAACGGTCAGTCTGTGTGCTTGCGACGAACGGCACTTGCCCTTGGATCGCCCGTTTTGCATGGGTCCCAGCGGAAACGGGCGGCTACCGCAGTAGAAGTGATGAAATTCTTTTCCCTGCCCGCTGCCTGAATAAAGGAACCCCTTTCAACAGGAGAGTGATCATGAAAACGACCCAACTCGCTGCGCTGACCCTGGCTGGCCTGATGTCCACTGGCGTGTTTGCTGCTGGTACCGCCGATAGCGGGACCATGAAGCATGACGATGGGCACGGCTCCATGAGCAGCGATTCGATGAAAAGCGGCTCCATGAACAATGGCAAGGACCGCACCATGATGGACGGCAAGACCACCGATGATACCGATCGCAACGGTCTGACCACCGGGGCGGGTACCACCACCGGTTCCGGTGAGACAGCAGGTCCGGGCACCGAGACTGGCACCAGCGTGGGGAACACCACGTCAACCGGCAACAGCGCAACTGGCAACTGATGCCCGTGGCGTCACATCTGGAGCCCTGGCTGCCTGGCCGGGGCTTTTTCTTGCGCAGCCGTTAGCGTCCTGTTGTCGCTGCTGATCGGGTCGCTGACTGTTGCAGATCAGGAGAAGGTCATGGCTAAGCGTTTTGCGTTGCTTGTGTCGGCGTCTATGGCGGCCTCGCTGGCGATTGCCGCCGGAACGGGCCCGACGCATCCGGAAAAGAGCCGCGAGCATCCTCTGGATACCCGCGAACCACGGCAGGATGTCATAGAAGGGCGAGACGGCAACCAGGACCAGCCGAGGCCGCCGACCCTCGAAACGCCAGAGGAAACTGCGCCCGCCGAGCCGGCGGAGCCGTCGCTCCAGCCGGGTCCCTGCGACCCCCGTTCAACCGGAAGCGGTGCCCCTGCGGCCAGCTGAAATTGCGCCGGCGGAAAACTAAAACGGGAGGCCTGAGCCTCCCGTCAATGTCTCGCGCGAGTGTTTAGAACAGGACGCGGCTGCGAATGGTGCCGTTGACTTGCTGGAGCTTTTCCAGGGCCAGATCCGAATATTCCGCATCGACGTCGATCACCACGTAGCCGACGCGCTCGTTGGTCTGCAGGAACTGGCCGCAGATGTTGATGCCGTTGTCGGCAAACACTTTGTTGATCTCGCTCATCACGCCGGGGATATTCTCGTGGATGTGCAGCAGACGGTGCTTGCCCGGGTGCGACGGCAGCGCGACTTCGGGGAAGTTGACCGAGGATACCGAGGTGCCGTTGTCGCTGTACTTGACCAGCTTCTCGGCCACTTCCAGGCCAATGTTGGCCTGTGCTTCGGCCGTCGAGCCACCGATGTGCGGGGTGAGGATCACGCGATCCAGGCCACGCAGCGGGCTTTCGAACTCTTCGTCGTTGGACTTCGGCTCGACCGGGAACACGTCGATGGCGGCGCCGATCAGGTGCTCGTCCTTGATAGCCTGGGCCAGGTGATCCAGCTCGACCACAGTGCCGCGGGCGGCGTTGATCAGGATGCCGCCTTTCTTCATGGCGCGGATTTCCTTCTCGCCGATCATCCACTGGGTGGACGGCAGCTCCGGTACATGCAGGGAAATGATGTCGCACATACCCAGCAGTTCGTACAGCGAGCCGATCTGCGTGGCGTTGCCCAGCGGCAGCTTGGTCACCACATCATAGAAATAGACCTGCATACCAAGGCTCTCGGCCAATACTGACAGCTGGGTGCCGATGGAGCCGTAGCCGATGATCCCCAGCTTCTTGCCGCGAATCTCGAAGGAATTGGCTGCCGACTTGATCCAGCCTCCGCGGTGGCAGGAAGCATTCTTCTCCGGGATGCCGCGCAGCAGCAGGATGGCTTCGGCCAGTACCAGCTCGGCCACCGAACGGGTGTTGGAGTAGGGTGCGTTGAACACCGCGATACCGCGTTCGCGGGCGGCGTTGAGATCGACCTGGTTGGTGCCGATGCAGAAGCAGCCGACGGCAATGAGCTTCTTGGCAACGTCGAAGACTTCCTCGGTGAGCTGGGTGCGCGAGCGGATGCCGATGAAATGGGCGTCGGCAATCTTCTCCTTCAGTTCCGCATCGGTCAGTGCAGTCTTGAGGTACTCGATATTGGAATAGCCGGCGGCCTTGAGGGTGTCGACAGCGTTCTGGTGAACGCCTTCGAGAAGAAGGAACTTGATCTTGCTCTTGTCGAGTGAGGTCTGGCTCATCTGCATTAAAACCTTAAGGCCGAAGGGTAGGACGAAGTGTCCAGCGAAGGCTGGCCGACCCGAGAACACCGGAGCCGGGAGTCTGCCGAGGCACGTTTCAAAAGGGTGCGTATGCTAGCATACGGGCCCCTCGAAACACCCCATGTCCTGAGCTGAAGCGTACTCAGGGTGACCATGAATCGAATGAGAGTTTCCAAGATGACCGATCTCGCCCTGATCGACGAGCTGAAGACCCTGGTCGAGCCTGGCAAGGTGCTGACCGATGCCGATTCGCTGAATACCTATGGCAAGGACTGGACCAAGCAATACGCTCCGGCACCCTCGGCCATCGTGTTCCCGAAAACGGTCGAGCAGGTACAGGCTATCGTGCGTTGGGCCAACGAGCGCCATGTCGCTCTGGTGCCCTCCGGGGGGCGTACCGGCCTTTCCGCCGCGGCGGTCGCCGCTAGTGGCGAGGTGGTGGTCTCCTTCGATTACATGAATCAGATCCTCGCGTTCGACGAGATGGACCGCACCGTCGTTTGTCAGCCTGGTGTGGTCACCGCTCAACTACAGCAGTTCGCCGAAGACAAGGGCCTCTATTACCCGGTGGATTTCGCCTCGTCCGGTTCGAGCCAGATCGGTGGCAATATCGGCACCAATGCCGGCGGGATCAAGGTGATTCGCTATGGGATGACCCGCAACTGGGTGGCCGGGCTGAAAGTCGTCACCGGCAAGGGCGACCTGCTCGAACTGAACAAGGACCTGATCAAGAACGCCACCGGCTACGACCTGCGGCAGCTGTTCATCGGCGCCGAAGGCACCCTGGGCTTCGTCGTTGAAGCCACCATGCGCCTGGAACGCCAGCCAACCAACCTCACCGCCATGGTACTGGGCACGCCGGACTTCGATTCGATCATGCCGGTGCTGCACGCCTTCCAGGACAAGCTGGACCTCACTGCCTTCGAGTTTTTCTCCGACAAATGCCTGGACAAGATTCTCGGCCGTGGCGACATTCCCGCACCCTTCGAGACCCGTACGCCGTTCTACGCGCTGCTGGAATTCGAGGCGACCACCGAAGCCCGTGCTGAACAGGCGCTGGCGACCTTCGAACATTGCGTCAACGAAGGCTGGGTGGTCGATGGCGTGATGAGCCAGAGCGACCAGCAGCTGCAGAACCTGTGGAAATTGCGCGAATACATCTCTGAGACCATCTCGCACTGGACGCCCTACAAGAACGACATCTCCGTCACGGTTTCCAAGGTACCGGCCTTCCTTGCCGACATCGACGCCATCGTCACCAGCAACTACCCCGACTTCGAAGTGCTCTGGTACGGCCACATCGGCGACGGCAACCTGCACCTGAACATCCTCAAGCCCGAGGCGCTGTCCAAGGAGGAATTCTTCGACAAGTGCGCAGCGGTCAATAAATGGGTGTTCGAGACGGTGGAAAAGTACAACGGCTCGATCTCGGCCGAGCACGGCGTTGGCATGACCAAGCGCGATTACCTGACCTACAGCCGTTCGGAGACCGAAATCGCGTACATGAAGGCAATCAAGGCCGCATTCGATCCGAATGGCATCATGAATCCGGGCAAGATCTTTAAGCCTGAAGCCTGAAGCCTGAAGCCTGAAGCCTGCGCTTAGCCATTTGCTTTCAGCTTGCTGCTACCCCTGAGGATTCCGCCATGAACTACAAGCACCAGTACACCGACGGCACCACGATCCACTTCCCGCTGGGCAAGGTGGTCTGCATCGGCCGCAACTATGCCGAGCACGCCAAGGAGCTGAACAACCCGGTGCCCACCGAGCCGCTGCTGTTCATTAAGGCCGGCAGCTGCACCGTGCCGCTGGAGGGTGGCTTCAGCATTCCGACTGACCGCGGCGTCGTGCATTACGAAGCGGAAATCGCCGTGCTGATAGGCAAGCCACTGTCGCGCAAGCCGAACGAGGAAGAGGTTCGCGATGCGATCTCCGGTTTCGCCCCGGCACTGGACCTGACCCTTCGCGATGTGCAGGCCAAGCTGAAGGAAAAGGGCCATCCGTGGGAAATCGCCAAGAGCTTCGATGGAGCCTGCGTGCTGGCGCCCTTCGTCCCAGGCGATGCGGTACAGGACCTGACCGACATCGGTATCCGCCTGACCATCAATGGTGAAGTGCGTCAGGACGGCAACAGCAATCAGATGCTCAACGCCATTCTGCCGCTGCTGCAACACATCGCCGGCCATTTCAGCCTGCAGCCAGGCGACGTGGTGCTGACGGGTACGCCGGTTGGCGTCGGCCCGCTGAACCAGGGTGATGAGCTGGTGCTGGAGCTGGTCGGGTTGTCTCGTTTCGAGAGTCGCGTGCTCTGAGCAGAGCCGGCCGGGTGAGCGCAATGCACATCCGGCCGCTTTCACCCGTATCCCCCGCCTCGCGGCTCATGCTGTAATCCGTGACTCGTTTCGGGTCAGCATTTCCATGCCAATCAACAGTTATCGTCGCTCCCGTCTGCGCCTGTTGCTCTATGTCCTGCTCGCGCTCAGCATCGTCCTGGCCATAGTGGTCGGTGCGCTGCTGCGCTGGGACCAACAGCTGAAACTCTACTGGCAGGAAGGAACGGTGGATGCGCAGCAGCGCGCGGCAAGCATCTGGTTGCCCGATTATGAGCTGGTGCTTGAAACCAGGCTGGCGGGTCTGGAAGAGGACGAAACATCAGGCCTGACCTGGAACCCGGCGACCGGCACGCTGTTCACCGTTACCGGGCAAAACCCGCAGCTTGTCGAGTTTACGTCCGGGGGCGTGGTGCTCCGTCGCGTGCAGCTGGTCGGCTTTTCAGACCCTGAAGCCGTCGAAGCACTGGACGATGGCCAGCTGGGGATTGTCGACGAGCGGCGCCGGCTGGTTGCGGTGTTTCGCCTGCCGCCCGACGTTGAGCGTCTCGATCTGGGGCAGCTGGCGACCTATGACCTGGGCTTCGAGGACGCCGGCAACAAGGGCTTCGAAGGGTTGGCCTGGAACCCGCGCACCCGACGCATGCTGCTGTCCAAGGAACGCGACCCGCACGGGCTGTTCGAGCTGCCATTTCCCGGCGAAGACGGGGCTGCCGGCGTGCTGGAGGCGCTGCCCCAGCGGCCGCTGCTGGTGCGGGACATTTCCTCCGTGACCATCGATCCACGTACCGGTCATACCCTGATGCTTTCGGACGAGTCGCGCCTGCTGGTCGAGCTCGATCTGCTGGGGCGCCCCCGCAGCTTCATCAGTCTGCTCGGCGGACTCAATGGGCTGGTGGAAGGTATCGACCAGGCCGAGGGCGTGGCCATGGACGGCGAGGGGAATATCTATGTGGTGGGCGAGCCGAACCGGTTCTATGTGTTCAGCCGAAAGTAGGCTGGCGCAGCGTGATGCGTGACGCAGGCCAGCCGCTTCCTGGCTTCAGGCCCCTCGCTTCATGGTCCTGACGCCGTCCTCGGTGCCGAGCAGCAGTATGTCGGCCGGGCGTGCAGCGAACAGCCCGTTGGTGACCACGCCGACGATGTTGTTGATCTGCGCTTCCACATCCGGGGCGAAGCCGATCATCAGGTTGTGTACGTCGAGAATGACGTTGCCGTTGTCGGTCACCACGCCGTCGCGGTAGACAGGGTCGCCGCCCAGCCTGACCAGTTCGCGCGCCACGTGGCTGCGCGCCATGGGAATCACTTCGACCGGCAGGGGAAACTCGCCAAGGCGCTCGACCAGCTTGCTGCTATCTGCAATGCAGATGAAGGTTCTGGCAACGGCCGCGACGATCTTCTCGCGGGTCAGGGCTGCGCCGCCGCCCTTGATTAGCTCCAGGTGGCTGTTGGCCTCGTCGGCACCATCGACATAGAACTCCAGGTCCGATACCGAATTCAGGTCGTACACCGGAATGCCATGGCCCTTCAGTCGCTCGGCGGTGGCGTCGGAGCTGGCCACGGCGCCATCGAAGAAGCCCTTGTGCCTGGCCAGCAGATCGATGAAGAAGTTGGCGGTTGAGCCGGTGCCGACACCGACGATGCTGCGGTCGGTGAGTTGCGGCACGATGAGGTCGACAGCGGCCTGGGCAACGGCCTGCTTGAGTTGATCCTGGGTCATGGCGTAAAGGTCCGGGCAGTGAGTGAATCGAGGGGCGAGAGTATAGCGGGGGCAGATCGGCGGGTCTTGCCTGCAGAACCTGTACGGCTGGCTTGCGCGCCGATTGTCGGTGGCCGCAGGGTTTTTCGCAGAGTAGACTCGTCTGCCCCGCAATGCCCGCCAAGATAGCCACGATGCTCGAAGAATACGTCAAGAAGATCCTCACCTCGCGCGTCTATGACGTTGCGGTGGAAACCCCATTGCAGCCCGCGCGCCAGCTTTCCGAGCGGCTCGGCAACCAGATTCTGCTCAAGCGCGAGGATTTGCAGCCGGTGTTCTCCTTCAAGATCCGCGGTGCCTACAACAAGCTGGCGCAGCTTTCCGCCGAGGAGCTGGCGCGCGGCGTGGTCACTGCTTCTGCCGGCAACCATGCCCAGGGCCTGGCCCTGGCGGCGCGCGAGCTGGGCATCAAGGCCACAATCGTCATGCCGCGCACCACGCCGGAACTGAAGGTTCAGGGCGTGCGTGCCCGCGGTGGCAAGGTGGTCCTGCACGGTGACGCGTTCCCCGAGGCACTGGCGTATTCGCTGAAGCTGGTCGAGGAGAAGGGCTACGTCTATATCCACCCCTACGATGATCCACACGTAATCGCAGGGCAGGGTACGGTGGCGATGGAAATCCTACGCCAGCACCAGGGTCAGCTGGATGCCGTGTTCGTGCCGGTCGGCGGCGGCGGGCTGATTGCGGGCGTGGCCGCATACATCAAGTACCTGCGACCCGAGGTCAAGGTCATCGGCGTGGAACCCGATGATTCCAACTGCCTGCAGCAGGCGATGGCCGCCGGTGAGCGCGTGATGCTGTCGCAGGTGGGTTTGTTCGCCGATGGGGTGGCGGTGGCGCAGATCGGTCAGTACACCTTCGATATCTGCAAGGACTACGTCGACGAAGTGATCACCGTCAGCACCGACGAAATCTGCGCGGCGATCAAGGACATCTACGATGACACCCGCTCGATCACCGAGCCGGCCGGCGCACTGGCTGTGGCCGGGATCAAGCGCTACGTCGAGCGCGACGGCGTCGAGAAGCAGGTGCTGGTCGGCATCGACTCCGGTGCCAACGTCAATTTCGACCGCCTCCGCCACGTGGCCGAGCGGGCCGAACTGGGCGAAAAGCGCGAGGCGATCATCGCGGTGACCATCCCCGAGGAGCCGGGCAGCTTCAAGGCCTTCTGCGAGGCCATCGGCAAGCGCCAGATCACCGAGTTCAACTACCGTTACCACCAGGATCGCGAGGCGCACATCTTCGTCGGTGTGCAGACGCATCCGGAAAACGATCCACGTGCTGCGCTGGTGGAAGGCCTGAGAGCGAAAGGCTTTCCGGTACTCGATCTCACCGACAATGAGCTGGCCAAGCTGCACACCCGTCACATGGTTGGCGGACATGCGTCCGGGGTCAGCGACGAGGTGGTCTATCGGTTCGAATTTCCGGAGCGTCCGGGGGCGCTGTTCAACTTCCTCAACAACCTCGGCGGGCGCTGGAACATCTCGATGTTCCACTACCGCAACCATGGCGCGGCAGACGGTCGCGTGGTTGCAGGTCTGCAGGTGCCCGCCGAGGACCGTCACCTGTTGCCGGCGGCGCTGGACAAGATCGGCTACCGCTACTGGGACGAGACGGACAACCCTGCCTACCAACTGTTTCTCGGCTGACCAGCCGTGCCGCGAGGATCGATGGAACACTATCAACTGCTGAACATTACCCATGCCGCGCTGGCAATCCTGCTCACGCTCGGGCTGATCGCCCATATCGCCATGCTCTGGAAGGCCTCGCGGCGGGCGGATCCGACGGTGTTGCAGAAGAAGCTGCGGCGGACCCGGTTGATGTCGCTGCCGCTGCTCGCCGTGCTGGGATTGCTGCTGCCGGTGACAGGCTGGTGGCTGGCGCATCTGGCGGGCTTTCCGCTCGGCCAGCTCTGGCTGCTGGCCAGCTCGGTACTGTTCCTGATTCTCGTCCCGCTGACGCTGCTGCTCGGTGGCCGTCTGCGCGCCTGGCAAGCAGTGGGCGATACCCCGGCAGCGGCGAAGCTGCCGCGTTTTGCGCTGGTCTATGCCGGGCTGATCCTGCTGATCCTGGTCGCCATCATGGGGTTGATGGGCGCCAAGCCGGTCTAGCCAGGGGCCCTCGCTCAGCGCAGGCTGATGATTTCCCAGCCACGCTGCTGGGCGATATCGCGAAGGGTGGGGTCAGGATCGACGGCCACCGGATGACTGACCCGCTCGAGCAGCGGCAGATCGTTGCGCGAATCGCTGTAGAAATAGCTGTCGTCCAGGCTTTGATCGTTGTCGCGTAGCCAGCGCTCTATTCGCGTCACCTTGCCTTCCTGGAAGCAGGGAACATCGGTCAGCCGGCCGGTATAGCGCCCATCCTGCATTTCACATTCGGTGGCCAGCAGTGTATCGACGCCCAGGCGCTTGGCGATGGGCCCGGTGATGAAACGGTTGGTCGCGGTGATGATCACCACCCGGTCGCCAGCTTCATGGTGTTGGCGGACCAGCGCTTCGCCCTTGGCCAGCACGATGGGCTCGATGTGGTCGCGCATGAACTCGGCGTGCCACTGCTGCAGCAGCGCCATCTCGCTGCGGCCCAGCAGCTCCTGGCAGAAGTTCTGGTATTCGAGCACATCCAGCGCACCGGCCAGGTAGTCCTGGTAAAAGGCATCGTTGCGGGTGCGATAGGCCTCGGCGTCAACCAGGCCGCGCTGGCAAAGAAATTCGCCCCAGGCGTGATCGCTGTCACCGGCCAGCAGGGTATTGTCGAGATCGAATAAAGCCAGGCGCACGCTGCGTTCCTCGAAAGGTGAAGGGAGGCGAAGCATAGCGGGATTGCCCTGGACATGGCAGCGGCGGGGTCGAGTATCGGTCCCCGGGCCGGGTTGGTCGACGGCTTCTCAGCGTGCTTTCTGCTTGTCGCGTTTTTGTGGAACAATGCCGCGACATGCGTTTGCGAGGTTGTATGCCGTGATCGACTCCGATGGTTTTCGCCCCAATGTCGGCATCATCCTGACCAATGATGTCGGGCAGGTGCTTTGGGCCCGGCGGATTAATCAGGACGCCTGGCAGTTTCCGCAAGGCGGGATCAATCCGCGCGAGACGCCGGAAGAAGCCCTCTACCGCGAACTCAACGAAGAAGTCGGGCTGGAACAGCAGGATGTGAAGATTCTCGCCTGCACCCGTGGCTGGTTGCGTTATCGTCTGCCGCAGCGTCTGGTGCGTACCCATAGCCAACCACTGTGCATCGGGCAGAAACAGAAATGGTTTCTGCTGCGTCTGACTGGCGCTGAAGATCGGGTGCGAATGGATCTGACCGGCAAGCCCGAATTCGATGGCTGGCGCTGGGTCAGCTACTGGTATCCGCTGGGCCAGGTCGTTACCTTCAAGCGCGAGGTTTACCGGCGCGCCTTAAAAGAACTCGCTCCGCGCCTTCTGGCACGGGACTGACGGGAGAAAGCCCCTGAGCATGCTCGGCACGCTGCGCAAGATTGTCCAGGAAGTGAATGCCGCCAAGGACCTCATGGCGGCCTTGGGCATCATCGTGCTGAGAGTCAGGGCGGCCATGGGCAGCCAGGTCTGCTCGGTCTACCTGCTCGATCCGGACTCGGGTCGTTTTGTCTTGATGGCCACCGAGGGCCTGAACAAGAAGGCCATTGGCAAAGTCAGCATGGCGCCCAACGAGGGGCTGGTCGGTCTTGTCGGTACGCGCGAGGAGCCGCTCAACCTTGAGCACGCATCCGAGCATCCGCGTTACCGCTACTTTGCCGAGACCGGTGAAGAACGCTATGCCTCTTTTCTTGGCGCACCGATCATTCACCACCGCCGGGTGATGGGCGTTCTGGTCATCCAGCAGAAAGAGCAGCGCCTGTTCGACGAAGGCGAAGAAGCCTTCCTGGTCACCATGAGTGCGCAGCTCGCAGGCGTCATCGCCCATGCCGAGGCGACCGGTTCTATCCGCGGTCTGGGTCGGCAGGGCAAGGGCATCCAGGAAACCCGCTTCATCGGCATCCCCGGCGCGCCAGGTGCGGCAGTGGGCACTGCCGTCGTGGTGCTGCCTCCCGCCGACCTGGATGTCGTACCGGACAAGACGGTTGAAGACATCCCGGCCGAGCTCGCCCTGTTCGAATCCGCACTCGAGGCAGTGCGCGCCGACATGCGTGCGCTCTCGGAAAAGCTGGCGTCGCAGATGCGCAAGGAAGAGCGGGCCCTGTTCGACGTTTACCTGATGATGCTCGACGATTCTGCGCTGGGCGGCGAGGTAGCCAAGGTGATACGCACCGGCCAGTGGGCGCAAGGCGCGTTGCGCCAGGTGGTCGCCGATCACGTCGGTCGTTTCGAAATGATGGATGACGCCTACCTGCGCGAGCGCGCCTCGGACGTCAAGGATATCGGTCGGCGCCTGCTGGGCTATCTACAACAGGCGCGCCAGCAGACCCTGAGCTACCCGGATAAGACCATCCTGGTCAGTGAAGAACTGTCGCCGGCGATGCTTGGCGAGGTTCCCGAAGGCAAGCTGATGGGAATGGTCTCGGTGCTGGGTTCGAGCAATTCCCACGTGGCGATCCTGGCCCGCGCCATGGGCATTCCCACGGTGATGGGCGCGGTGGACCTGCCGTATTCGAAAGTCGACGGCATCGAGCTGATCATCGACGGTACCCGCGGCGAGATCATTACCAACCCGGCGAAGGTGCTGCGCGAGCAGTATCTGGTCCTGGCCGAGCAGGAGCGTCAGCTCTACGAAGGCCTGGATATACTGCGCGAACTGCCCTGCGAGACCACGGACGGCGTGCGCATTCCCCTGTGGGTCAATACCGGCCTGCTCGCCGATGTGGTGCGCGCACAGGAGCGTGGCGCAGAAGGGGTCGGCCTGTATCGCACCGAAGTGCCCTTCATGATCAAGGAGCGCTTCCCCAGCGAGAAGGAGCAGATGGCGATCTATCGCGAGCAGCTGCAGGCCTTCCACCCGCTGCCGGTGACCATGCGCAGCCTCGACATCGGCGGTGACAAGAGCCTGCCGTATTTCCCCATCAAGGAGGAAAATCCCTTCCTCGGCTGGCGGGGCATTCGCGTCACCCTCGATCACCCCGAGATTTTCCTGCTGCAGACCCGCGCCATGCTCAAGGCCAGTGCCGGGTTGAACAACCTGCGCATCCTGTTGCCGATGATTTCCGGCACCCGCGAGCTGGAAGAGGCGCTGCACCTGATCCACCGCGCCTGGGGCGAGGTGCGCGACGAAGGCACTGACGTCGAGATGCCACCGGTGGGTGTGATGATCGAGGTTCCCGCGGCCGTCTACCTCACGCGGGAGCTGGCGCGTCAGGTGGATTTCATCTCGGTGGGCTCCAACGACCTGACCCAGTACCTGTTGGCAGTCGACCGCAACAATCCTCGTGTCGCCGATCTCTATGACTATCTGCATCCGGCGGTTCTCGAAGCCTTGCAGCGGGTCGTTCGCGAAGCCCACGATGAAGGCAAGCCGGTCAGCATTTGCGGCGAGATGGCTGGCGACCCCGGGGCGGCCATCCTGCTGCTGGCAATGGGTTTCGACAGCCTGTCGATGAACGCCACCAACCTGCCCAAGGTGAAGTGGATGTTGCGTCAGATCAGTTCCGCCACGGCGCGTGAGCTGCTGGCCAAGGTAATGGTGATGGACAGCCCGCAAGTGATTCACGCCACCGTGCAGCTGACCCTGCGCAACCTGGGGTTGGATCGCATGCTTAATCCTTCTGCGGCGCTCTAGCCGTCTGTCCCGGGCCGGGGCTGGTTGAGCGCCGGTAGATGGATACAGCTATCACCCAGAATGCCGGCTGGGCCAAAGCTGCGTTCGATGATTTCGGTTGCGCCCTCTGCGCGACGGAGCAGCACGGTGCTGGCGCGGGTCCCGTAGTCAGGGCTGGCAATGAACACGCTCGACAGTCTCTTTTCCCATTCATAGGGCACGCCGGTGCTGGGCAGGTCGGCGTCTGCGGCGGGCTGCGGGTCGCTCAACAACTTCAGCAGGGTGTCGGTATCCGGCGTGTCGTCAATGCAGGCTTGCAGGGCCAGGCGTGCGCGCAGGAGCTTTGGCCAAGGCGTGTCCAGCGCCGCGTTGGACAACCCGTAAACGCCGGCCTCGAGCTGTTTCGGCATGCCGATGCGAGAGTTCAGGTACCACAGCTGATCGGTATCTCCAACCAGCAGGTTGAAGCCGGCGTAGTGATCGAGGCTGCCAACCAGTTCCTCCAGATAGGCCCGCGGCGACAGCGAGCCGCAAAGGAAGCGCTCGGGCAGTTCACCGCGCGAACGGCTGCCGCCGGGCGAGCCGGGTGCACGGATGTTGGTGACTGCCGCGAAACGTCGCCCCGTTGTCACGCCCATCCAGGTGCCGCCGGCCTGCAGGTCGCGGCCGGCCACGACATGTGGCGCGTCCTCCCAAGGGGCCAGGGGCAGGCTTGGACGGGCATGAAACTCGTCACGGTTGGCGGCAACGACCAGCGGTAACGCATGGGTCGGGCGCCAGGCAAATACGATCAGGCACATAGGCAGTCGAAAGCGAGCGAGGCTCGAGGCTAGACGAAAGGGCGGCTCGACTACAAGCAGGCGAGCAGCCCTGCCAGAACTCTGACCGTTGCCAGTCGCTGCCGATCCCCTGTCGCCTGTCGGCCACGCGCGTCGACGCGGCCATGCCTCGGCTTCCAACCTGGTTTTCCGCTACCATGCCGCTTTGTTTTTCAGGGTGGCCCGATGGAGTTCGCGCTTTATCTGCTTCTCGGCGGGTTCGCTGGCGTATTGGCGGGCCTGTTCGGCGTCGGCGGCGGGCTGATCATCGTTCCGGTGCTGGTGTACAGCTTTACCGCACACGGCTTCGATCCCCTGGTCCTTACGCATCTGGCGGTCGGAACGTCGCTGGCGACCATTGTCTTCACCTCGTTGAATTCGATCCTGACGCACCATCGCAAGGGTGCGGTGCAATGGCCTGTCGTGCTCTGGATGACGGTCGGGATACTGCTGGGGGCGGCATTGGGAAGCCTGACCGCAGCGGCGATCCAGGGGCCGATGCTGCAGAAGATCATAGGGATTTTCGCCATCGCGATGGCTGTGCAGATGGGCTTCTCGTTACAGCCCAAGGCCAGCGCCGGCGTGCCGGGCAAGCCGGTACTGACCGTGGCCGGGTTGCTGATTGGTTGGGCGTCGTCGATCTTCGGGATCGGAGGTGGCTCGCTTACCGTGCCGTTCCTTTCCTGGCGTAGCGTGCCGATGCAACAGGCGGTGGGTACGTCCGCTGCCTGCGGTCTGCCAATCGCCATCGCCGGTGCGTTGAGCTTTGCCGTGGTTGGCTGGCAGGATGCGCATCTGCCCGAGTGGAGCGTCGGCTATGTGTACTTGCCCGCGCTGTTTGGCGTTGCGATCACCAGCATGTTTTTTGCCCGCGTCGGTGCCTTGCTAGCGCATCGACTGTCAGCGCTGATGTTGCGGCGTCTGTTTGCGCTGTTGCTGTTGGGCGTTGGAATCAATTTCTTGATCTGAGGAAACCTGGATGCTGCCTTATCCGCAGATAGACCCTGTGGCCGTTTCGCTAGGCCCGTTGCAAATTCACTGGTACGGCCTGATGTACCTGATCGGCATTGGCGGAGCCTGGTTTCTGGCATCGCGCCGGTTGCATCGTTTCGATCCAAGCTGGGACAAGGACAAGCTCTCCGACCTGGTGTTCTGGGTGGCGATGGGAGTGATAGTCGGCGGGCGGCTGGGCTACGTGTTGTTCTATGACCTGGCGTCATACCTCAACGATCCGACGCTGATATTCCAGGTCTGGAAGGGCGGCATGTCATTCCATGGTGGTCTGCTCGGCGTGCTGCTGTGTACCTGGATCTTTGCCCGGCGCAACGGCAAGAAATTCTTCGAGCTGATGGATTTCATTGCGCCCTTCGTGCCGATCGGGCTGGGTGCCGGGCGGATCGGCAACTTCATCAATGCCGAACTCTGGGGCAAGGCGACAGACCTGCCTTGGGCCATGGTGTTTCCCACCGACCCCCAGCAGCTGGCGCGACATCCGTCGCAGCTCTATCAGTTCGCCCTCGAAGGCGTGGCGCTGTTGGTGATCCTCTGGATCTATTCCAGCAAGCCGCGGCCGACCATGGCGGTGTCCGGTCTGTTCGCGGTGTGCTACGGCATCTTCCGCTTCATCGTCGAGTTTGTCCGCGTGCCCGATGCGCAGCTCGGTTACCTGGCGTTCGGTTGGCTGACCATGGGGCAGGTGCTCTGCGTACCGATGATCCTGATCGGCGTCGGGATGATCGCCTGGGGTTACCGCCACGAGCCGGTGAAGGCATCGGCCTGACCGGCCCGGCCCGGCTTGTCGACAAGTGGGCGACAAGCCGGGCGCTGCCTCTTACCATCTGCAGGTTTCCTTTCACCGCGCCCAGGCGCCCGCTTCGAGCCCATCGATGAAACAGTATCTCGACCTGATGCGCCACGTGCGCGACAACGGAACCTTCAAGAGCGATCGCACCGGTACCGGGACCTACAGCGTATTCGGCCACCAGATGCGTTTCGACCTGGCCGAGGGCTTTCCGCTGGTGACCACCAAGAAATGCCACCTCAAGTCGATCATCCATGAACTGCTGTGGTTTCTGCAGGGCGACACCAACATCAAGTACCTGCAGGAAAACGGCGTGCGTATCTGGGACGAGTGGGCCGACGAGAACGGCGAGCTCGGCCCGGTCTACGGTTACCAATGGCGCAGCTGGCCGGCACCCAACGGTGAATCGGTCGATCAGATCGCCAATCTGCTGGCGATGATCCGCAAGAATCCTGATTCGCGGCGCCTGATTGTCTCGGCCTGGAACCCCGCGCTGGTCGACCAG
The DNA here is from genome assembly GCF_058536345.1 of Stutzerimonas sp. C6.4V. Taxonomy (NCBI): domain Bacteria; kingdom Pseudomonadati; phylum Pseudomonadota; class Gammaproteobacteria; order Pseudomonadales; family Pseudomonadaceae; genus Stutzerimonas; species Stutzerimonas sp. C6.4V. Next base: position 130,017 of record NZ_JBZUBM010000002.1, on the reverse strand, counting down.
ATGGCGCTGCCGCCGTGCCACGCGCTGTTCCAGTTCTATGTTGCGGAAGGCAAGCTCAGCTGCCAGCTGTACCAACGTTCGGCTGATATCTTCCTTGGCGTACCGTTCAATATCGCCAGCTATGCACTGCTGACCTTGATGGTGGCCCAGGTCTGCGACCTGCAGCCGGGTGAGTTCATCTGGAGCGGCGGCGATTGCCACCTCTACGCCAACCATCTGGAACAGGCCGACCTGCAGCTGACCCGCGAGCCGCTGCCACTGCCGCAGATGAAGCTCAATCCCGAGGTGAAAGACCTGTTCGCCTTCCGCTTCGAGGATTTCGAGCTGGTGGGGTACGAGGCCCATCCGCACATCAAGGCGCCCGTCGCCGTCTGAGCACTGCGCCGCTCGGCTTGCCGGCGGCGCTACGATCACCGTTCGCCGAGATAGCGCGCCTGCATGTCCTGCCAGCGTGCGCTGTTGGTGATGTCCAGGATCGCCTGGCTCAGCGGCTCCCGGTAGGGGCTGCCAGCGGGCACTGCAAAGGCGTAGGACTGCTGCTCGAAAATGCCGGGAAGCAGCCGCAGGCCTTCGCCCTGCAATTCCGTGTTGCGGTACTGGAGTATTGGCTGGTCATACACCACCGCTTCCGCCTGGCCGTCGAGCACGGCACTGATGGCCTGGCCGAGATCGGAGTAGGCGGTGGCGCGAATGCGATTTTCCTGTAGGTAGCCTGCGCTGACGGTGCCGTCCACCGTCGCAACGTGTGCGCTGCGCAGGTCGTCCGGACTCTGCAGGCCACTCTTCAGGCTGCCGACCGTCAAGGTGCTGGTGACCGCTGCGGTAAAGGTCGACACCATGATCAAGGCGGCGAACATCCAGACGATGGCGATCAGTCGACCGCCCAGCGTGACCGGCGCCTTGTCGCCGTAGCCGACCGTGGTCATGGTCACCGCGGCCCACCAGAAGCTGTTGCCGAGCCCTTCTACCGAGCTGCCGCCGAACTGCTCGCGGTTGCGCCTGCGTTCGAACAGCCAGAGCAATGCACCGACCATCAGCAGTAACGCTCCGAGCCCCAATACCAGGCTTGCGAACTGCCAGGAAAACAACGCACGGACCGCACTCCAGCCGCCGCCTTCCTGATCCTGCGGGACGCCAATCGCCAGCCCGGTGCGGTAGAAGGGATGGGTGAAGTCGACCAGGGCCTCACGGCTAGCGGTCATGGTCAACGCACCGACCACCACATCCAGCTGGTCGCCTTGCAGGCCAGTCAACAGCTGGTCGAATGGCAAGGGTTGCAGCTCGTAGCGATAACCCTCCTGCTCGGCGATCGCTTCCCACAGGTCGATGCTGATGCCGCTCCAGCTGCCGTCTGCCTCGTGGATGACGAAAGGTGGGACTTCGGTGATGCCCACCCGCAATACCTCGTCTCCTGATTGGGCGAAGGCCTGCTGGCCCATCACAGCGAACAGCAATGCGATCAGAAACCTCTGCACATGTCTTTCCTCGTTGTCGTTTCGGACCAGAGTAACAAAGCTGAACGGTGGGTCCGCCACGCGACCTGTGCATGTAAAGTCGCCAGAACACCATCTGCGTTGTATAGACTCGGGTGAAACCATGATCAGAGGACGAAGCATGCGACGGGTTGTGTTCAATCAGAAAGGCGGGGTTGGCAAATCGAGCATTGCCTGCAACCTGGCGGCGGTGAGTGCATCACAGGGCTATCGCACCCTGCTGATCGACCTCGATGCCCAGGCCAACTCCAGCCACTACCTGTCGGGGCTCACCGGCGATGCGTTGCCCACCGGGATTGCTGACTACTTCAAGCAGGTGCTTGCCGGTGGCGCGTCCGGCAAGAAGGCTCGGCCGCCGATCTTTGAAACGCCGTTCGAGAATCTGCATCTGATCGCCGCCAACGCCGAACTGGCGGACCTGCAGCCGAAGCTCGAAGCCAAGCACAAGATCAACAAACTGCGAAAGTTGCTGGAAAGCCTGTCGGAAGAATACGAACGCATCTATCTCGACACACCGCCTGCGTTGAATTTCTTCACCGTCTCGGCATTGATCGGTGCGGATCGCTGCCTGATTCCCTTCGACTGCGACAGTTTTTCGCGTCAGGCGCTGTACAGCCTGCTGGCTGAGATCGAGGAGCTGCAGGAAGACCACAACGAGGGGCTCGAGGTCGAAGGCATCGTGGTCAACCAGTTCCAGCCACGCGCCGCACTGCCGCAGCAGATGATCGACGAGCTGCTGACCGAGGGCCTACCCGTGCTGCCGGTGCACCTGATGAGTTCGGTACGGATGCGCGAGTCCCATCAGGCGTGCATGCCGCTGATCCATTTCGATCCCCGGCACAAACTGACCCAGCAGTTCATCGAGCTGCACGGGCATCTGGAAGGGCACTGATTCATTCGTCCCGGGACTGCTCGATTCGGCGGCCCAGGCGCGAAGCATAGAGCTCCCCGACGATGCCCCGGCGAAAAACCAGCACGCAGACCATGAAGATGACGCCGGTGAGCAGCGTGACCGGCAGCTCGGATGTGGCGAAGTAGTTGCCTAAGCTGGTCACCAGGGCGGCGCCGAACACCGGCCCGACCAGGGTGCCGATGCCCCCGAGCAGGGTCATCAGCACCACTTCACCTGACATCTGCCAGCTCACGTCAGTGAGGGTGGCGAACTGGAACACCAGCGCTTTCAGTCCACCGGCCAGTCCGGCCAGCGCCGCTGACATGACGAAGGCGCCGAGCTTGTAGCGCGTCACCGAATAGCCGAGGGAGATGGCGCGGCTTTCGTTTTCGCGTATCGATTTGAGAATCATGCCGAAGGGCGAATTGACGATCCGCCAGATCGCCAGCATCCCCAGCAGGAACACGCTGAGCACGAAGAAATACATGTGCAGCGGTTCCTTCAGATCGATCAGGCCGAACAGGTGGCCACGCGGGATGCCCTGGATGCCGTCTTCGCCATGGGTGAAGGGCGCCTGCAGGCAGAAAAAGAAGAACATCTGCGACAGCGCGAGGGTAATCATCGTCGAGTAGATGCCCTGTCGCCGGATCGCCAGAAAGCCGATCACCAGGCCGAGTAGCGCGGCGCCGGACACCCCGACCAGGATGCCCAGCTCCGGCGTCAGGCCCCATTCCTTGACCGCGTGGGCGGTGAAGTAGGCAGCGCCGCCAAAGAACGCCGCATGGCCGAACGAGAGAATGCCGGCATAGCCCAGCAGCAGATTGAAGGCGCAGGCGAACAGCGCGAAACACATCACTTTCATCAGGAAAACGGGGTAGAAGTGCAGGGGCGCCAGCACCAGCGCGACGATGCCGAGCAGGATCATTATCGTCTCGGCGTTCCAGCGGCTGCGCTTGGCGAGCGGGTTCGTGGTTGGGGTCATGTCAGGCATCCTTTCCCATAAGGCCGGCGGGACGCACGAGCAGCACGATGGCCATGACCACGAAGATCACGATGTTGGAGGCTTCCGGGTAGAAGACCTTGGTCAGTCCCTCGAGAATACCGAGCATGTAGCCGGTGATGATCGCGCCGAGGATCGAGCCCATCCCGCCGACCACCACGACGGCAAACACCACGATGATCAGGTTCGAGCCCATCAGCGGGCTGACCTGATAGATCGGCGCGGCGAGTATTCCGGCCAGCCCCGCCAGGCCGGCGCCAAGGCCATAGGTGAAGGTCAGCAGCAACGGTACGTTGATGCCGAAGGTGCGCACCAGCGTGGGATTTTCCGTCGCGGCGCGCAGGTAGGCGCCCAACTTGGTTTTCTCGATCAGCAGCCAGGTGCTCAGGCAGATGATCATGGACGCGATCACTACCCAGGCGCGGTATTTGGGCAGGAACATGAAGCCCAGGTTGTAGCCGCCGGACAGCAGATCCGGCACGGCGTATGGCTGGCCCGAGGAACCGTAGTAGTAGCGGAAGGTGCCCTCCAGTGCGAGGGCCAGGCCAAAGGTGAACAGCAGGCTATAGAGATGATCCAGGTTGTACAGCCGCGACAGTGCGAAGCGCTCTATCCCGGCGCCGACAAGCCCTACGATCAGCGGCGCGAGGATCAATGCCGGCCAGTAGCCGATGCCGAGTACCGCAAGCAGCAGGTAACCGGCAAAGGCGCCCATCATGTATTGCGCGCCGTGGGCGAAGTTGATCACCTTGAGCAGGCCGAAGATGATCGCCAGGCCCAGGCTGAGCATGGCGTAAAAGGAGCCGTTGATCAGCCCGATAAGCAGCTGACCGAGAAAGGCCTGAATAGGTACGCCGAAAATCGCCGTCATCAGACCCCCAGGGTTTCGTTGAGTATGGTCATGCGACCGGGCAGTTCATCGACGTGGAAGTTGTCGACGATCCGCCCGTGGTCGACCAGGTAGAAACGATCCGCGACCTTGCTGGCGAAGCGGAAATTCTGCTCCACCAGGAGGATGGTCATCCCGCGCTGCTTGAGGGTCAGCAGCACATCGCCGATGCGCTGGACGATCACCGGTGCCAGGCCTTCGGTGGGTTCGTCGAGCAGTAACAGTTTCGCGCCGGTGCGCAGAATCCGGGCAATCGCCAGCATCTGCTGCTCCCCACCCGACAGCTTGGTACCCGGGCTGTTACGCCGCTCCTCGAGGTTAGGAAATAGTTGATAGATCTCGTTGGTGCTCATCCCTCCCTTGGCGATGATTGGTGGCAGGGTGAGGTTTTCGTCCACAGTCAGGGTGGCAAAGATGCCACGCTCCTCGGGCACGAAGCCCATGCCCGTGTGTGCGGTACGGTGCAGCGGTACGCGCATCATGTCCTGGCCATCGAAGTGGATGGTTCCGCTGCGCTTGCGGATGATGCCCATGATGGAGCGCAGCGCCGTGGTTTTGCCTACGCCGTTGCGGCCGAGCAGGGTCACGGTCTCGCCCTGGTGCACGTCCAGGTCAATGCCATGCAAGGCATGGCTTTCGCCGTACCAGGCATTCAGCTCGCGAATACTCAGCAATGCCCTGGCCTCAGTCATCGTCCGTCCCCATATAGGCTTCTCGCACGCGGGCGTCCCGGCTGACGGTCTGGTAATCACCCGATGTAAGGATCTCCCCGCGCTGCAGCACCGTGACCTCATCACAGAGATCGGCGACCACCTTGAGATTGTGCTCCACCATCAGGATGGCCCGGTCACGCGCCACTTCGCGGATCAGCTCGGACACGATGCGAACGTCTTCATGGCCCATCCCGGCCATCGGCTCGTCCAGCAGCAGTACCTTTGGCTCAAGCGCCAATGTGGTCGCGATCTCCAGGACTCGTTTGCGACCGTAGGACAGATCGGCAGCGGGGCTCTGCCAGGCGTCCTGCAGGCCGACCGACTCGATCAGCGCCATGGCGCGTTCGTTGAGCCGGTTCAGCGAGCGCAGCGGCAGCCAGAATTGCGTAGCCAGCCCACCGGGCCGTTGCAGCGCAACCCGCACGTTTTCCAGAACGCTCAGGTGCGGAAATACCGCCGAGATCTGAAACGACCGCACCAGCCCCATGCGCGCCACCTTGGCCGGGTCGGTGCGGGTGATGTCATGGCCGAGCAGCTGGATGCTTCCGCTGGTGGGTTGAAGAAACTTGGTCAGCAGGTTGAACACGGTGGTCTTGCCTGCGCCGTTGGGGCCGATCAAGGCGTGGACGCGGGCATGGTGGATATCGAGGTCAACGTTGTTCACCGCGACGAAACCGCCGAAGTCCCGACGCAGGCCACGGGCCGAGAGCACGACGCCTCGCGCGGGCGAAGCGTCGCTCTTGGCTGCGGTATCACGCCCGGCGGCGGGGTGAGCGCTGCTCGCCATGCTTATTGCTTGGCCAGGTCGCAGCCGCTTTTGGCTGGATCGATATACGCCTCGTCGCCGGGAACCGTGGCAAGCACCTTGTAGTAATCCCAGGGCTCCTTGCTCTCGTCCGGCTTCTTCACCTCCATCAGGTAGACGTCGCTGATGAGCCGCCCGTTGGCACCGACCTTGGCGTTGCGGGCGAATACGTCGTCCACTGGCATCTCGTGCATGGCCTTGGCCACCGCTTCGGTTTCGTCGGTGCCGGTTTTGTCGATGGCCTTGAGGTACTGCATCACGCCCGAATAGGTGCCGGCATGAACCATGTTCGGCATCCGGCCGGTGCGTTTGAAGAAGCGCTGTGCGAACTCGCGGGACTTGTCGTCGCGGTCCCAATAAAAGCTTTCGGTCAGCGTCAGGCCCTGCGCGGCGTTCAGGCCCAGCCCATGCACCTCGGAGAGGGTAAAGAGCAAGGCTGCCAGTCGCTGTCCACTGGCGACGATGCCGAACTCGGCGGCCTGCTTGATCGCGTTGGCGGTATCCAGCCCCGCGTTGGCGAGGCCGATCACTTCGGCGCCCGATGCCTGCGCTTGCAGCAGGAAGGACGAGTAGTCGTTGGTTGCCAGCGGATGGCGCACCGAGCCCTTGATTTCACCGCCCTTGTTCTTGACGAACTGGCTGGTCTGCTCTTCCAGCGAATAGCCGAACGCGTAATCGGCGGTCAGGAAGTACCAGCTGTCGCCACCCTGGGAAACGAGCGCACCACCTGTGCCCACCGCCAGCGCATGGGTGTCATAGGCCCAGTGAAAGCCGTAGGGCGAGCACTGCTTGCCGGTCAGCTCGGTGGTGGCAGCGCCGGTTACCAGGTCGATCTTCTTCTTGTCCCTGGAGATGCCCTGCACGGCCAGCGCCACGGAGGAGGTGGTCAGCTCCATGATCGAGTCGACCTCTTCACGGTCGTACCACTGCCGAGCGATGTTCGAAGCAATGTCCGGCTTGTTCTGGTGGTCGGCGGTGACGATCTCGATCGGTGCGCCTTGAACGGTCCCGCCGAAATCCTCGGCTGCCATCTTGGCCGCCTCGTAGGACCATTTGCCTCCGAAGTCGGCGTAGACCCCGGACTGGTCATTGAGAATGCCGATCTTCACCTTGCCGTCGGATATCTCCGCAGCCGACGCCGGTAGGGTGGTTGCCGCGCCCATCACTGCCGTTGCAATTGCCAGAAGCTTCATCGCCTGTCTCCTTGCTGGGGTCGACCGCTTACAGCACGGCTCGTGGATTGCCACGAGCTGAACGGTTCGGTTGGAAAAGCGGGTAGGGTGCAGCCGGTCTGAGGACAGGTGCGCCAGCATCACAAAAGGTTCGCCGTACGGACGGAGCCGTTGGTTCGTGCCGTTGCAGACGGCTCCAGTGCCGGACGGGCACGGGTCGCCGAAAGCCCCGGAACTGCAGCATGGTGGTCTGGGCTGGCATGCGATCTGTCTTGTTATTGTTTGTAGCTCTAAACGTAGCAGGGGTTTCGGCAAGCGCAACCGCGCATCGCTCAGAGGCATGGCCGAGCCGCCCGCGACATGCGGGACGGGATGACGATCTATGTACCTGGGGCCCGGACCTACGGGCGCAACGCGGCTTGCGCCTGCGGAGTCAATGGGCGATCAGCACATCGCAGGGCGGTTGGTCGAGATACTGCCGGGTCAGGCTGCCGAGCAGGGCGTTACTTACTTCCCCACGGCTGTGACCGCCCAGTGCGAGCAGTTGCGGTTGCAGCTCAGCGATGGCAGCTTCCAGGCAGTTGTTGCGTTCGCCCTGGCGAAGGCTCGGGTTCAGACGAGCACCGTTGTCGGCCAAGTTGCTGCGCAGGTCGGCCACCAGTTGGTCAAACAGCTCCTGCTGCAGTGCCAGCTCTCCATCGTCGGCGCCATGCACCTCGGCGACTTCGTGAATATTCAGCGCGGTCAGTTCGGCCATCGCAGGCAGCAGTTGCCAGGCGCTCTGCAGGGCACGGCTGGCGCAGCGTGAATAGTCCAGCGCCGCCAGCGCACGGTGGTATGACGCGGCGGGACTGACGGCCAACAGGAGCGGCATCGGGCAGGCGAGCAGGATGCGCTCCAGTGTGGTGCCGGCAAAGCCTTGCGGTTGTCGGCGATGGTGGCGACCCACGACCAGCAGGTCCGCCTCGAGCCCTGTTGCCTGGGTGAGCAATTCTTCTACCACACCGCCCCGGCGAAGCCAGAGCCTCGGTTCGCCCAGGCCAGTAGCATCGAGCTGGGCCTGCAGCTCGCCGCGCGCCTGCTGTTCAGCGTCACCATCGGCGTGCTCGTGCATAACATGCAGCACGCTCAGTCGAGCGCCAATCTGTTTCGCCAGGGCGGCTGCGCGGCGTAACGCCACGTCGGCTTCCCGGCTTAGATCATGGGCGACGAGGATGTGCTGAGGCATGAAGGGTCCCGGGACGGCTATGGATACCGGGTGAGTATGCCGCGCCATTGGATGCTTGTCCGCACCCTCGCCGTCGCAGGGTTCCTGTCGCAGAAAACCAGCCGCACAGGGCGGCTGTGCTTTTTTCAACCGGCAGCTACCGCTATGCTGGCGACCATTCGAGCAGGAGCGATTGATGAGCAAGGTCAGTGTGCTGGTAGTGGATGACGCACCTTTCATCCGGGATCTGGTGAAAAAAGGGCTGCGCAGCCACTTTCCGGGCATCCGTATCGAGGAGGCAGTCAACGGACGCAAGGCCCAGCAGATGCTCGATCGCGACCGTTTCGATCTGATCCTCTGTGACTGGGAAATGCCCGAGATGTCCGGGCTCGAACTGCTTACCTGGTGTCGCGCCCATGAGAATCTGAAGACCACGCCGTTCATCATGGTCACCAGCCGCGGCGACAAGGAAAACGTAGTCCAGGCGATCCAGTCCGGGGTCTCCGACTTCATCGGCAAACCGTTCAGCAACGAACAGCTGACCACCAAGGTGCGCAAGGCGCTCGGCAGGGCCGGCAAGCTCGATGCGCTCGCTGCCAGCGCCCCGCCACGGCCGACAAATACCGGGATGGCCAATGACTCCTTGGCAGCGCTTACCGGTGGCAAGGCAGAAGTGATCAAGCCGGCTACCGCGGCGCCGACCGTTTCGCCTGCGCCCGGTTTTGCGGCACCGCTGACCCAGCCCGGCGCCGCCAAACCCTCTTCCGCCAATGGCGGTCGTGGTCAGGGCCAGCTGCGGCTGGCGACCGGAACGCTTCCCTGTGTGATCAAGGCGCTAAGCCTCAAGGAGGGATTGCTGGTGGTCAGGCGCGGTGAGGCGCTGCCACAGGTACTGGAAAGCGCGGTACTGGATCTGGAGCAGGGCGAAGGCGGCGAGGTTGCCCGTCTCAATGGCTATCTGCATGCCGTCGCAGCGCTGGAGCCCAAGCCCGACAGCGAATGGCTGCAATTGACTTTTCGCTTCGTCGATCGCGATCCGCAGAAGCTCGACTACCTGTCCCGCCTGATTGCCCGGGGTACGGCGCAGCGGCATTTCGTACCGGGAGCCTGAGTTTTTCGGGAGTACGGCTCAGCTCTGACAGGGTCCGTTCGTCCGATTGATTGGGGCGGTTAATGAACGATCTCACAGCCCGACGGTCGGCGGCTCGCGTCAGCTCCGTTGCGCTGCTAGTCTGCGGGCCTCTGAATACATAACCACATGAAGTCTGCCGTTATGTTGGGGCGCACCATTCTTGCTCTTGGGTTGTTCTGGCTGGCCTCGTCCGCCTCAGCCCTGACCATCTACAAGTACACCGACGCCAACGGCGTGGTCACCTACAGCGACCAGGCCGCACCGGGCGCGAGCGTGTTCACCTTCAACGATCGGATGGTCGAGAAAATCGATGCCCAGGTGAAACTGGAAACCCGCAAACATGCAGGCGGCGAGACCTTGCTGGTGCGTAACGACCTGTACGCTCCGGTGGATGTCGAACTCAAACTGACCGGTGTGCAGAACGCCGTTGGCGTGCCGGACAAGCCGATCCGCTGGGTGTTGCCGCCACGCAGCCAGATCCGCCTGGCGACTCTTGCGCCGCTCGATCCGTCGAAGCCGTTGAAATACACGCCCAAGCTGCGCCACGCCCTGGGCGATCCACGACTGATTCCCAAGCCTTACAAATATCCCCTGCCCTGGCACGGCGGCCCGTTCCGCCTGACGCAGGGCGCCAACGGCAAGTACAGCCACTTCACCCCCAAAGGCCGCTACGCCGCCGACATCGCCATGCCCGAAGGAACCCCCATCGTTGCGGCACGCGGTGGGGTGGTGGTGCGAGTGGAGAACAGCCAGAGCGGGCGTGGCAACAACCCGTCCGGTAACTACGTACGGATCCTCCACGATGACGGCACCATGGGCGTCTACCTGCACCTGATGCAGGGGTCGGTCAGCGTGCGGGAGGGCCAGCGTGTCCAGACTGGCGCGCGCATCGCCCGCTCCGGCAACACCGGCAACAGCACCGGTCCGCACCTGCACTTCGTGGTGCAGCGCAACGTGGGCCTGGCGGTCGAATCCATTCCCTTCGACTTCTCACAGCCGGTCAACAGCCTGCCGAATTTTGCGGTGGGTGGTGATTGAAGCTGCCGGACACGGCTAACGCGACAAGCGGCCAGTGGAAGCGGTTTTAAGCGACTCACAAGCCGCCAAGCTATCCAACCCAGCTAGTCCTGCTTCAACACCTTGGCCAGCACGATTTTTGGCCCGCGCATTTTCTTGACCACGATCTGCAGGTCGTCGACCAGCAGCTCCTCGTTTTCTTCAGGGACGCGCTTTAGGGTCTCGTAGATCAGCCCGGCGAGGGTGTCGGCCTCGATATGGTCCAGGTCCACGCCGAGCAGGCGCTCGAGCTTGAACAGCGGGGTGTCACCGCGTACCAGCAGCTTGCCGGGCTGGTAGGCGAGAATGCCTCGTTCGGTCTTGCGGTGTTCGTCCTGGATATCGCCCACCAGCACTTCCAGCACGTCCTCCATGGTCAGGAAACCCACCACCTTGTGGTCTCCTTCTTCTACCAGCACGAAATGGGCACCGCCCTGGCGGAACTGATCCAGCAGGACATTCAGGGGCAGGTAGCGCGGCACCCGCTCCAGCGGTCGCAGAAGATCGGCAAGGTTGAAATGCTCAGCCAGTTTCTCGTCGCTGGCCAGGGCCAGCAGCAGATCCTTGATGTGCAGCAGGCCGATGTAGTCGCCCTGTTCAGTGTCGTACACAGGGTAACGGCTGAATTTGTGGCGGCGAATCAGGTCCAGGATTTCCGCCAGCGAGGCGTCGTGCTCGAGCTGCAGCAGGTCTTCGCGCGAGTTGGCCCAGTCGGCCACCTCCAGCTCGCTCATTTCCACCGCCGAGGCGAGCACCTTGATGTCCTGGTTCGCCGGGTCCAGGGCGCGGTTGGAATGCAGGATCAGCTTGAGTTCTTCGCGACTGTAGTGGTGTTCATGATGACTGCCGGGCTCGCCTTGTCCGGCAAGTCGCAGGATGGCGTTGGCGCTGGCATTGAGCAGGTAGATGGCCGGGTACATGGCCCAATAGAAGAGGTACAGCGGTGCGGCCGTCCACAGCGACAGCAGTTCGGGCTTGCGGATCGCCCAGGACTTGGGCGCCAACTCGCCGACCACGATGTGCAGGTAGGAAATGATGAAGAACGCCGTGAAGAAGGCGATGCCATGCACGACGGCCTGAGACTGGATGCCCGCCGCGGCCAGTACCGGCTCGAGCAGGTGGGCGAATGCCGGCTCACCGACCCAGCCGAGGCCCAGCGAAGCCAGGGTGATGCCAAGCTGACAGGCCGACAGGTAGGCATCCAGCTGGCTGTGCACCTTGCGCAGGATGTGCCCGCGCCAGCCGTGCTGCTTGGCGATTGCCTCGACCTTGGTGGCACGCAGCTTGACCATGGCGAACTCTGCCGCCACGAAAAAGCCGTTGAGCAGGACCAGAAAGAGCGCAAAAAGTATCAGACCGAAATCGGCGAAATAGGAGGGGGCGGCGTAGCTGGCGGCAATACTGGGGGAAGGGTCCATTAGGCTGTCGGGTAGTCAGAGACGGCCCAAGAATGGGGCCGCATCGGGGTTATTTCAAGGACCCGGCAGGCTGCAGGTGCCGGCCGGTTACGCGGCGTCAGACCACCGTGGCCTGAGTCAGTGGAAAGTGGCAGGTGAAGACGCTGCCCTGGCCCGGCGTACTGTTCACATCCAGACGGCCCTGGTGGCGCAGCAGCACATGCTTGACGATGGCCAGACCGAGACCGGTACCGCCGGTATTGCTGGCGCGACTGGAGTCGACCCGGTAGAAGCGCTCGGTCAGGCGGGGCAGGTGCTTGGATTCGATACCGATGCCCGAATCCTGCACTGCCAGATGGGCGCCGTGCTCGTTGCACCACCAGCGAATATGAACCTCGCCGTTGTCCGGGGTGTATTTGACCGCGTTGAATATCAGGTTGGAGAAGGCACTGCGCAGTTCGCTCTCACTGCCCTTGAGTCGCAGGGTTGCATCGGCGTCAAGGGTGATCCGGTGGTTGCGTTCCGCGGAAAGTGCCTGGGCATCGGCCTTGATCGACTCGAGCAGCTTGGCAACGGCCACTGGCTGGGTGTTGGTCGGCGGGCTGGTCGCTTCCAGCTTGGCCAGCAGGAGCAGGTCGTTGAGCAGGTGTTGCATGCGACCGGCCTGCTGGTTCATCTGGTTCAGTGCCCGTGGCCAGCGCGGCGGCATCTCGTCGGTGTGCTCCAGCATTGTCTCCAGGTAGCCGGCGATCACTGTCAGCGGGGTGCGCAGCTCATGGGAGACGTTGGCGACGAAGTCCTTGCGCATCTGCTCCAGCTGATGGAGTCGCGTGATATCGCGCACCACCATCAGGTGCTCGCTGTTGCCGTAGCGGGTAATGGTGATCTGCAGCCAGAGTCGGTTGTTGACTGGCGAAGACAACTCCAGCGGTTCCTCGTGACGACCCTTGTCGAAGTACTCCTTGAAGCTTGGGTGGCGCACCAGATTGGTTACCGGGTGGCCGGTATCCTGCGGCTTCTTCAGGCCCAGCAGGCGTTCGGCGGCGGGGTTCCACCACTCCAGGTTGCCATCGCTGTCGAGCATGATGACTGCATCCCTGAGCGCGGTCGTCGAGCCCTGTACTCGGTCGATCACCGACTGCAGTTGCGCCCGCAGGCGCAGATCGCGGCGCTGGAGCTGGTACAGGTTGTCGAAAATTTCGCCCCAGATGCCATGACTATCTGGCGGGGGTTGGTCCGCCTGGTCCTTGAGCCACAGCAGCAGCCGACGGACCTGGCGCAGGGTCCAGCCCAGGTAACCGGTCAGGCCGATCACCAGCGCCCAGGCGTACTCGCCGGTGGCCAGACCGGCCAGCAGGCATACAGCCACTATCAACAGCAGGCGACGCACCAGAGCGCCTTGCCAGTCTTGATTCACCGCTAACGCTCCTTGAGGCAGCTTGAGGCCGGCCGGAATTCATCTAAAACGCCAGCTGACGCAAGGCGTGTTCAGCTCTTGGTGGAAAAACGATAGCCGGTGCCGCGGACGGTCTGCACCAGGTTTTCATAGGTTTCGCCCAGGGCTTTGCGCAGACGGCGGATATGCACGTCCACGGTGCGCTCTTCGACGTACACATTGCCGCCCCAGACCTGATCGAGCAACTGCCCGCGGGTATAGGCGCGCTCCTGGTGGGTCATGAAGAACTGCAGCAGCCGGTACTCGGTGGGGCCCATGTCGGCTGGCGTGCCGTCGATGGTGACTCGGTGGCTGATGGGGTCCAACAGCAGGCCACCGATCTCGATCGGTGTCTCGTTGTCGCTGGGGGCTGCGCGACGCAGCACGGCCTTCAGGCGCGCCACCAGCTCGCGTGGCGAGAAGGGCTTGGTGATGTAGTCGTCGGCGCCCACTTCCAGGCCCTGGATCTTGTTGTCCTCGGCATCCTTGGCGGTGAGCATGATGATGGGTGTATTGGCGGTCATCTCGTCGCGCTTGAGGCGCCGTGCCAGCTCGATGCCGGATGTGCCGGGCAGCATCCAGTCAAGCAGGATAAGGTCCGGCTGGCGATCGATGATCAGCGCATGGGCCTGCTGAGTGTTCTCCGCTTCCAGGCACTCGTAGCCGGCCATTTCCAGCGCCACCACGATCATCTCCCGGATCGGCGCTTCGTCATCGACGATCAGTATGCATTTGCCGTTCATGTCCGCTCTCGGTCCGTTTTATTGTCGCTCGGCATTAGATAACGGAAATGTTGCAGAGATGTTACATGGCAGCCTGAAGCTAGAAGCTTGCAGCTGGAGGAAAAGAGCTGACGAACCCGGCGATGCTTCCAGCTGTCAGCTTGCCTTCGTCGCATAGTCCATCATTATCCCAACCAAAATCACCAGCCCGGCCCAGTGGTTGTGGAGGAACGCCTTGAAGCAGACTTGCGGTTTGCGCGAGCGGGTTTTCCAGAATTCCCAGGCGAAGCAGCCGGCTGCGATCGTCAGGCCCAGGTGGAACCACTGGCCGAGTTCGAAGCGCACGCCAGCGAGAATCAGGCAGAACAGGGCGAGCCCTTGCAGTGTGGCGATAATGACTCGGTCGCCGTCGCCGAACAGGATGGCGGTGGACTTGATGCCTATTTTCAGGTCGTCATCGCGGTCGGCCATGGCGTAGTAGGTGTCGTAGCCCACGGTCCAGACCACGTTGGCGATGAACAGCAGCCAGGCTTCGGGGGGTAGCTCGCCGCGTTCGGCGGTGAAGGCCATCAGCATGCCCCAGGAAAACGCAGCCCCGAGCACGACCTGCGGATAGTAGGTGTAGCGCTTCATGAAGGGGTAGAGCGATGCGACAGCGAGGGCGCCAAAAGACAGCCAGATGGTCGCCGCGTTGGTCAGCAGAACCAGCACGAAGCTCAGTGCGACGAGGAGGGCGAAGAGGACCCAGGCTTCCTTCGAGGAGATCTTGCCGGTCGCCAGTGGGCGGCCCTTGGTGCGGCTGACGTGGCCGTCCAGGTTGCGGTCGGCGAAATCATTGATCACGCATCCGGCGGCGCGCATGAGAATGACGCCAAGAACAAAGATCAGGATGTTCTTCACGCTGGGCGAGCCCTCGCCCGCAATCCACAGCGCCCAGAGCGTCGGCCAGAGCAGCAGGTAGGTGCCAATCGGGCGATCCAGGCGCATCAGCTGGATGAAGTCCCAGGCGCGCGGGTGGAGGCGATTGCTCGATTGCAGAAGCTTCTGGAACATCGGAGGGTCTCCGGTCGGTGAAGGCGGTTGCGGGCAGTTTGTGTCGGGTTCAGGTCGCGATCCGTGCGGCCTGCCACAGGGCCGGCAGAAACACTTCAGCGACCAGCACGCGAAGGTCACCCTGGCTGAAACAGGAACGGCGCGCCCAGAGCTGGGCCTGGCGGACCTCCTGCGGCAACCATGTATCGGGATAGCGTCGGGCTTGCAGCGGGCCGCGAGTGAACGCCGGATCGCTGAACAGCAATTCCCCCAGCGAGCGGCTGCCCAGGTGCGGCAGGTCCAGGCCGGACCTTTCCAGCGCGCTGCGTGCGGCGACGCTGCGAGCAAATACCCAGGGCCGCTGATGGCCGCGCAAATAAACCTCGCGAACCCAGCCCTGGCTCCCGTCGGCCACGCCTAGCGCTGAGCATTCGTCATTACGCAAGATCTGCCAGCCTTCAGTCAGTGGCGTCACGCTGAATTCGCCGGCTGCCAGCTCGGTAAGGCGGCGAGTGAGCGAGCCTTTGTCCACATAGAGCCAGTCGTGCAGGTCAGGTCCGAGGGAGGTGCTGTGGTGGTCGGCGGCTTGCCAGTCTTGAGAGTCGGGCACGGATAATAGTGGGCAGCGAAGAGGAGCGGCGAGTCTAGCATGGGGGGAATGGGGGGCTTAAGGCCGGAAACGCCAGGCCCGGGAAACAGGTTAGGTGCCGCTGTCGATCGGGCCCCACCAGGCGCCCTGCAGCGCCGGTGGGACGGATTGCGCGATCAGGTATCAGCTGGCCTGCTGGAACAGGCTCTTCAGGATCTGCGCAAGCTCGGAGATGTTTTTCTGGACGCCTGGGTTGAACTGCTCGCCCATGGCGTATGTGCGCCACTCTTCTTCGGCCATGTCAGCCTGGCGATCCAGTTCTTTCTCCATGGTGTCCAGACGCTGCTGAGCCTGCTGGAGGTTCTGTTGGTTGACGTTCAAGCCTTCCGTGTCCTGCAGTGCCTGGACCAGATCCTCGACAGTTTCCTGCAAGTCATCCACCTGATTCGCGACGTCGGCGCTATCGATTTCCTGCATCTTCTGGCCTTTCGCACCGCTGAGCATCTTGGCGACTTCGTCGAGGTTGCCGGCAAGCTCGTTGACCTGCTCCGTCACGCTGACCTTATATTCCTCTCCGCGGATCCAGCTTTTCCAGTAATCGTCGGTACGCTCGGCTTTTTCGTCCAGCTTGTGTTCCATCTGTTGATTGAGCTTTTGCTCCATTTGTGCGAGCTGGCTGTCGCTCTGCTTCCAATTGCTTACGCCCATGGTAGAGCCGGACTGGCGCAGGGAACCAATCAAGTCGGCAACGTTTTCGCGGACGTCGTCTACCGCGTCGACAACATCATGGCCGACTCGAATTGAGGAGCCGCCTCCCTGCTTCATGCCAGACTGAGCGCCTTGCTGCTGGGTCTGCATGCCGGACTGTTGTGCAGTGTTCTGTTGCTGCGCGATGGCAGGCAGGGCCAGGCCAGAGGCCAGCAAAGCGGTGACGAGTGCGAGCGGTTTCTTGGTCATTGTGCGTTCCTCTCTTGTCAGTTCGGGACGCGGATTTGTGAACTCCGCATATTTTTCGAAGGCACTCGTCTTTGAGGGTTCAGATTTTTCCCAAAAGACAGCGTGTCCCGAATTGCAGTCAGCTGTGGTTGCTGCTCATCCCCAACCCTCCAGCCGCATCGTCGCCCGCACCAGTCGCTGTTCTTCCTGCTCGATTTCCTTGAGATTGTCGCGAATGCTGTGAATGTGGTCGCGCGCCGCACGCTGTGCCTGATCCGGCAGGCGTTCGGTGATGGCGTGGAACAGGCGAGAGTGCTGCCGGTCGATCTGCCGCTTCTGCATCGGCCGGTGGTAAAGGTTGTTTACCGAGGCGAAGACTGTGGAGAGCATCAGGTCGGTCAATGACTGTAGGGTGTGCACCAGCACAGGATTGTGCGAGGCCTCGCTGACGGCGAGGTGAAAGGCGTGGTCGAGGCGAGCATGTTCGCGCGGGTCGGCCTCTTCGGTGGTGTGCGCCGCGAGCATTTCTTCATAACGGCGACGGAGCAGGATGAAGTCGGCGTCGGTGCCGCGCAGCGCGGCCAGTCGTGCCGACTCGCCCTCCAGCAGGGCGCGTACTTCGAGCAGGTCGTACAGCGTGCGCGGTTGCGAATTGAACAGGTGCATAAGCGGACTGGCGTCCTGTTCACCGGACAGCTTTGCGACGTGTGAACCGCGCCCTTGAGAGGTTTCGATGATGCCTCGGCCGCGCAGCACGCGCAGGCCTTCACGCAGCGCCGAGCGCGAGATGCCAAGCTTTTCGCACAGGCGACGCTCCGACGGCAGCGCCTGGCCGACCTTAAGTACGCCGTCGACGATAAGCCGCTCAATGCGTTCGGCTACCACGTCCGCCAACTGGCGGCGCTCCGTATGTTCAATCAACATGTTTCGTTCTCCATAACTGGTAGGACCAGTTTGGAGGAAGTCTAGCGTGGTCAGCGCCAGGAATGCATCAGCCCTTGATATACGGGGGGTTCGGATGGCTCGGCTGAAAGGTTAGCGAAAGAAACTGGTAGGACCAGTGGTTTTCGAGATGGACGGAGGGGTGTGGCAGGGCTAATGATGCGTCAAACCACCGCAGCTGGCCGTGCGCGCGGTGAACAATCGAGAGCACCGACTGCCATGAATATCCTCTACGACGAACGCGTCGACGGTGAGCTGCCCAAGGTTGACAAGGCGGCGCTGCTGGCCGAGTTGCAGGCGCAGCTGCCCGGCATGGACATCCTTCATCGAGGCGAAGACCTCAAGCCCTACGAGTGCGATGGCCTCTCTGCCTACCGCACCACGCCGATGCTGGTTGTGCTCCCCGAGCGCGTCGAGCAGGTCGAAACCCTGCTGAAGATCGCCCACAAGCGTGGTGTACCGGTGGTGGCGCGTGGCGCGGGAACCGGGCTTTCCGGCGGGGCGCTGCCGCTGGAACAGGGCATCCTGCTGGTAATGGCGCGCTTCAACAAGATTCTCGAAGTCGACCCGGCCGGTCGCTTTGCCCGTGTCCAGCCGGGCGTGCGCAACCTGGCGATTTCCCAGGCCGCCGCGCCCTATGACCTCTATTACGCGCCCGATCCGTCCTCGCAGATCGCCTGTTCCATCGGTGGCAACGTTGCCGAGAACGCCGGTGGCGTGCACTGCTTGAAATACGGGTTGACGGTGCACAACCTGCTCAAGGTCGAGATCCTCACCGTCGAGGGCGAGCGCATGGTGCTCGGCTCCGACGCGCTGGATTCGCCCGGCTTCGATCTGCTGGCGCTGTTTACCGGCTCCGAAGGCATGCTCGGCATCGTGACCGAGGTCACGGTCAAGCTGCTGCCCAAGCCGCAGGTGGCCAAGGTGCTGCTGGCGGCGTTCGACTCGGTTGAGAAAGCCGGGCGCGCCGTGGGCGACATCATTGCCGCCGGCATCATCCCCGGCGGGTTGGAGATGATGGACAACCTGTCGATCCGCGCGGCCGAGGACTTCATCCGTGCCGGCTATCCGGTGGACGCCGAGGCGATCCTGCTCTGCGAACTCGATGGTGTGGAAGCCGATGTACACGACGACTGCGCCCGTGTGGGCGAAGTGCTCAAGCTGGCTGGCGCCACCGAAGTGCGGCTGGCCAAGGACGAGGCCGAGCGCGTCAAGTTCTGGGCCGGACGCAAGAATGCCTTCCCGGCGGTCGGGCGCATTTCGCCGGATTATTACTGCATGGACGGCACCATTCCGCGCCGCGAGCTGCCAGGCGTGCTCAAGGGCATCAGCGATCTGTCGGACGAATACGGCCTGCGCGTGGCCAACGTGTTTCACGCCGGCGACGGCAACATGCACCCGCTGATCCTCTTCGATGCCAACACCGAGGGCGAGCTCGAACGCGCCGAGGCGCTGGGTGGCAAGATTCTCGAGCTGTGCGTGAAAGTCGGTGGCTCGATCACCGGTGAGCACGGCGTTGGGCGCGAGAAGATCAACCAGATGTGTTCGCAGTTCAATGCCGACGAACTGACGCTGTTCCACGCGGTGAAGGCTGCGTTCGACCCCAGCGGCTTGCTCAACCCCGGCAAGAACATTCCCACCCTGCACCGCTGCGCCGAATTCGGCGGCATGCATGTACATGGCGGGCAGTTGCCCTTCCCTGAACTGGAGCGTTTCTGATGACGGTTTCCTTCGACGACAGCGGGCAGCTGCTCGACCAGGTCAATCAGGCGCTGGCCAGCAACACCCCGCTTCATATCCACGGCGGCGGCAGCAAGGCGTTTCTCGGCCGCGAGGTGCAGGGCACGCCGCTTGATACCCGCGCGCATCGCGGCATCGTGACCTACGACCCCACCGAACTGGTCATCAGCGTTCGCGCCGGCACGCCGCTGGCGGAACTGGAAGCTGCGCTCGACGAGGCCAACCAGATGCTGCCCTGCGAGCCGCCGCACCTGGGTGAAGGCGCCACCGTGGGCGGCATGATCGCGACCGGTCTGTCCGGCCCGCGGCGCCCGTGGTCCGGCTCGGTACGCGACTTCGTGCTGGGCTCGCGTGTCATCACCGGCCATGGCAAGCACCTGCGTTTCGGCGGCGAGGTGATGAAGAACGTCGCCGGCTACGACCTGTCGCGCCTGATGGCCGGCAGCTTTGGTTGCCTTGGCCTGCTCACCGAGGTTTCGCTCAAGGTGCTGCCCAAGCCGCGCCTGTGTCGCAGCCTGCGTGTGGAGATGCCGGTCGACCGCGCCCTGCTCAAACTGGCCGAATGGGGGCAGCAACCGGTGCCGATCACGGCGGCCAGCCATGACGGCAAGATGCTGCATCTGCGCCTGGAAGGTGGCGAAGGCTCGGTCAACGCCGCCTGCGACCGTATCGGTGGCGAGGCGCTGGATGCTGGCTACTGGAACGACTTGCGCGAACAACGCCTGGGCTTCTTCAGCGACGCCCGCCCGCTGTGGCGCCTGTCGCTGCCTACCGATACTCCGGTGCTCGCGCTTCCCGGCGAGCAGCTGATCGACTGGGCCGGCGCCCAGCGCTGGCTGAAATCCGATGCCGATGCGCAGAGCATTCGTAGCATCGTCAGCGAAGTCGGCGGTCATGCAACCTGTTTCACCGCCGGTGCCACCGCTAGCCCGTTCCAGCCGCTGGCCGAGCCGTTGCTGCGCTATCACCGCCAGCTGAAAGCCGCGCTCGACCCACAGGGGATCTTCAACCCCGGCCGCATGTATTCCGAGGTTTAAGCTGTGCAAACCAATCTGAGTGAACAAGCCAAACTTCACCCGCGTGCCGAGGAAGCCGAGAGCATCCTGCGCTCCTGCGTGCACTGCGGCTTCTGCAACGCCACCTGCCCGACCTATCAGCTGCTCGGCGACGAGCTGGACGGCCCGCGCGGGCGCATCTACCTGATGAAGCAGATGCTCGAGGGCGGCGAAGTCACCGAGGCTACCCAGACCCATCTGGACCGCTGCCTGACCTGCCGCAACTGCGAAACCACCTGCCCATCCGGCGTGCAGTATCACAACCTGTTGGATATCGGTCGTGACTTCATGGAGCAGCAGGTGCCGCGCTCGGCGGGCGAACGATTGCTGCGCACCGGTCTGCGCACCGTCATCCCGCGCCCGGGGCTGTTCAAGGCGCTGCTGGGCACCGGCAACGCGCTGCGTCCGCTGATGCCGGCGACACTCAAGGCGCACATGCCGCGCCAGGTCACCCCGGCCAAGCCGCGGCCCCAGGTGCTGCACGCTCGCCGCGTTCTGATTCTTGAAGGCTGCGTGCAGCCGAGCCTGTCGCCCAACACCAATGCGGCGACGGCACGGGTGCTCGATCGCCTCGGCATTAGCGTGACCAGCGTGCGCGAAGCCGGCTGCTGCGGTGCGGTGGACTATCACCTGAACGCCCAGGAAGCAGGGCTCGACCGCGCACGGCGCAACATCGATGCCTGGTGGCCGGCCATCGAAGGCGGTGCTGAAGCCATCGTCCAGACCGCCAGCGGTTGCGGTGCCTTCATCAAGGACTATGGTCATCTACTGCGCAACGACCCGGCTTATGCGACCAAGGCCGCGCGGGTCAGCGAACTGGCCAAGGATCTGGTGGAGGTGATGCGAGGTGCCGAGCTGGAGCGGTTGAAGGTCGAGACCGACAAGCGCATGGCCTTTCATTGCCCTTGCACCTTGCAGCACGCACAGAAGCTCGGCGGCGCGGTCGAAGACGTGCTTACCCGGCTCGGCTTCCATCTCACCGCCGTACCGGATGCGCATCTGTGCTGCGGTTCGGCGGGCAGCTATTCGATCACCCAGCCGGAAATTTCCCACCAGCTGCGCGACAACAAGCTCAATGCGCTGGAAAGCGGCAAGCCAGAGGTGATCGTCACCGCCAACATCGGTTGCCAGACGCACCTGGACGGCGCGGGCCGGACGCCGGTGCGGCACTGGATCGAGATCGTCGAGGAGGCGATGCCGTAAAGCCGAAAGGCGCTGAAGGCTGGACGAACGAGCGGACTCGTTCATCTTAAACGCCTGCCGAAACGGCCCACACCGATATCCGGCTGACCAGCAAACAAATATCGACATATGCAGACAGGAGAATCAGATGAAAACCAAAGCCATGCTGACCCAGACCGAAGTGACCGCCATCCTGGCCGCCGCGCGCAGCGAAGCGCAGAACAACGGCTGGGCCGTGACCATCGTGGTCGCTGACGACGGCGGCCACCCACTGGCGCTGGAACGTCTGGACGGCTGTGCGCCGATCGCCTCCTACATCGCGACCGAGAAGGCGCGCAGCGCTGCGGTGGGTCGTCGCGAAACCAAGGGCTATGAAGACATGGTCAACGGCGGGCGCAACGCCTTTCTGTCCGCTCCGGTGGTCTGCTCGCTGGAAGGCGGCGTACCGGTGGTCGTCGAGGGTCAGGTGATCGGTTCTGTCGGCGTCTCCGGTGTAACCGCTGCGCAGGACGCCCAGGTTGCCAAGGCCGGCGTCGCCGCTGTCGGTTAAACGTACGAGAACAGCGCTGAGGCTGGAAGGCGGGACGAGAGGTAGCGACCTACACCGCAACCGTTCCGGCCACGGCGAGCGATAGGCAGCCACCCGCGGGTGGCTGAACAACGAACAAGAGAGGTGTTGTCATGAGCGAACGCGTAAACATGGGCCGCCTGCAAGTTGCGGCCAACCTGCAACGTTTCATCGAAGACGAAGTTCTGCCGGGCACCGGCGTCGAGGCCGCGGCCTTCTGGAAAGGCTTCGACGAACTGGTCCACGACCTGGCGCCGAAGAACCGCGCGCTGCTCGCCGAGCGCGACCGTCTACAGGTCGAGCTGGACAACTGGCACCGCAGCAATCCCGGCCCGATCAGCGATATGCCGGCGTACCGCAGCTTCCTCGAGTCGATCGGTTACCTGCAGCCCGAGCCGGGCGACGTGAAGATCAGCACCAGCAACGTCGACAGCGAAATCGCCACTCAGGCCGGTCCGCAGCTGGTCGTGCCGATCGGCAATGCCCGCTATGCACTCAACGCTGCGAATGCCCGCTGGGGCTCGCTGTATGACGCGCTCTACGGCACCGATGCGATCAGCGAAGAGAACGGCGCACAGAAGGGCCCGGGCTACAACGAAGTGCGCGGCGCCAAGGTCATCGCCTTCGCACGCAACTTCCTCGATCAGGCCGCGCCGCTGGCTGAGGGCAGCCATGCCGATTCGGTCAGCTACCGCGTGCAGGACGGCGGGCTCAAGGTCACCCTGGAAAACGGCAGCGTCACCGGGCTGAAGCAGCCTGAAAAATTCGTCGGCTACCAGGGCGAAGCCGTCGAGCCGACCGCGATCCTGCTGAAGAACAACGGATTGCATGTCGAGATCCAGATCGATCCCAACAGCCCCATCGGCCAGACCGATGCCGCCGGGGTAAAGGACCTGCTGCTCGAGGCCGCCGTCACTACCATCATGGACTGCGAGGACTCGACCGCTGCGGTCGACGCCGATGACAAGGTGCTGGTCTACCGCAACTGGCTGGGCCTGATGAAAGGCGATCTGGTCGAGGACCTGGAGAAGGGCGGCAAGCGCATCACCCGGCGCCTCAATGAAGATCGCGAGTACACCGCCGCCGATGGCTCGAATCTGAAGCTGCATGGCCGTTCGCTGTTGTTCATCCGTAACGTCGGCCACCTGATGACCAACCCGGCGATCATCGACGGCGAAGGCCATGAGATTCCCGAAGGCATCATGGACGGCGTCGTCACCAGCCTCATCGCCCTGCACGATCAGCAGCGCAAGGGCAACTCACGCACCGGCTCGATGTACATCGTCAAGCCGAAGATGCACGGCCCTGCCGAAGTCGCGTTTACCGACGAGCTGTTCGGTCGGGTCGAAGACCTGATCGGCCTGCCGCGTCACACTCTCAAGGTCGGCATCATGGACGAGGAACGTCGCACCAGCGTCAACCTCAAGGCCTGCATTGGCGCCGCGAAGAACCGCGTGGCCTTCATCAATACCGGGTTCCTCGACCGCACCGGCGACGAGATGCACAGCATCATGGAAGCAGGCGCCGTGCTGCGTAAGGGCGACATGAAGAGCACTGCCTGGATCCAGGCCTACGAGCGCAACAACGTGCTGGTCGGCTTGAACTGTGGCCTGCGCGGCAAGGCGCAGATCGGCAAGGGCATGTGGGCCATGCCGGACCTGATGGCCGCCATGCTCGAGCAGAAGATCGCTCATCCCAAGGCCGGCGCCAACACCGCCTGGGTACCGTCCCCTACGGGCGCCACGCTGCATGCGCTGCACTACCACCAGGTCGATGTCCAGGCCGTTCAGGCTGAGCTGGAGAAGATCGACCTGGCCGCCGAGCGCGACAAGCTCACGGACGATCTGCTGACCATCCCGGTCGCACCGGAGCGCAACTGGTCGGCCGACGAGATCCAGCAGGAACTGGACAACAACTGCCAGGGCATACTCGGCTACGTAGTGCGTTGGGTCGAGCAGGGCGTTGGCTGCTCCAAGGTGCCGGACATCCACGATGTCGGCCTGATGGAAGACCGCGCCACGCTGCGCATCTCCAGCCAGCACCTGGCCAACTGGCTGCGTCACGGCGTGGTCGACGAGGCGCAGGTTCGCGAGACCCTCGAGCGTATGGCAAAGGTGGTCGATCAGCAGAACGCCGGCGATCCGGCCTACCGTCCGATGGCTGCCGACTATGCGGGTTCGGCGGCCTTCCAGGCCGCCTGTGACTTGGTGTTCAAGGGCCGCGAGCAGCCCAGCGGTTATACCGAGCCGCTGCTGCATGCCTGGCGTCAGCGCTTCAAGCAGCAGGTCGGTTGAGCGGCATCAGCAAGACAGTCGGCGGTCAGCATGGGCTGATCGCCGACGCGATTTGATGAGCCCCGGGCGCTTCCAGCGCCCGGGGCTTTCGAGCAAGAGGGGCCGGCTAACGTGACTTGTTAGTCAGCTTCTCGGACTGAGGTGATTCGTCATTTCAGCCATGCGTGGGACCGGGCTTTTCCGGATAGAAGCGGTTCACAACAAAAAACAAGGAACCCAACAATGAGTCAGACACTGCTGTCCATACTGGCCTTCGTGCCGCTGGTGCTGGCGGGGGTACTGCTGATCGGCTTTCGCTGGCCGGCCAAGTACGCAATGCCGCTGGTTTTCGTACTCACTGCACTGATCGGCCTCCTGGCTTGGGACATGACCTTCAACCGGGTCCTGGCTTCCACGCTGCAGGGCCTGATTCTGACCGCCGCGATCCTCTGGATCATCTTCGGCGCCATCCTGTTGCTCAACACACTCAAGCACTCCGGAGGCATCGCGTCGATTCGTCGCGGCTTTGCCAACGTGAGTCCCGACAAGCGTGTCCAGGTGCTGATCGTGGCCTGGCTGTTCGGCTGCTTCATCGAAGGTGCTTCGGGCTTCGGCACGCCGGCTGCGGTGGCGGCGCCGCTGCTCGTCGCTCTGGGCTTCCCGGCGCTGACGGCGGTCGTGCTCGGGATGATGGTGCAATCCACGCCGGTCTCCTTCGGTGCGGTGGGTACGCCGATCCTGGTGGGTGTCGCCGGCGGTCTCGACCAGGCGACCCTGGGCGGGCAATTGGCAACGGTGGGCAGCAACTGGGAGACGTTCTTCCATCTGATCTTCTCCCGCGTGGCAATCATCCATGCGCTCTGCGGCATCCTCATGCCGCTGATCATGATCTGCATCATGACGCGCTTCTTCGGCCGCAATCGCTCCTGGAGCGAAGGCCTGGCTATGGCGCCGTTCGCCATCTTCACCGGCCTTGCGTTCGTGATTCCCTATGCTGCCGCGGGCGTGTTCCTCGGTCCGGAGTTCCCTTCGATGATCGGCGCCCTGGTAGGCCTGGCCATCGTGGTGCCGGCTGCGAAAGCGGGCTTCCTGCTGCCCAAGTCCAGCTGGGACTTCGCTCCGGCCAGTGAATGGCCGGTGGAGTGGATGGGCAAGATCGAGATGAAGATCGACGACGTCGCCGGACGTACGCCGATCTCCGTACCGATGGCCTGGGCACCCTATCTGCTGCTGGCGGTCTTCCTGGTGATGTCGCGGGTATTCCCGGATCTCAAGGCGGCGCTGATGTCGGTGAGCTTCGGCTGGAAGGACATCCTTGGTGAAACCGGTGTGTCCGGCACGCTGGAACCGCTATATCTGCCAGGCGGGATTCTCTGCATGGTGGTGCTGGTGACCTTCTTCCTGCATCGGATGAAAGCCGCTCAGCTGGGCGCCGCGATATCCGAGTCGAGCAAGACGCTGCTGGGCGCAGGCTTCGTGCTGATCTTCACCATCCCGATGGTTCGGATCCTGATCAATTCCGGCGTCAACGGCTCGGATCTGGTCTCGATGCCAGTGGCCATGGCGCAGCTGGTGGCCAACAGCGTGGGCAGCGTGTATCCATTCTTCTCGCCAGCGGTCGGTGCACTGGGCGCCTTCATCGCCGGTTCCAATACCGTGTCCAACCTGATGCTGTCGCAGTTCCAATACAACACCGCCGGGCTGCTGGGTATCTCCGGTGCGTTGATGGTAGCGCTGCAATCGGTGGGCGCCGCGGCAGGCAACATGATCGCCATCCACAACGTCGTCGCGGCTTCGGCCACGGTCGGTCTGCTGGGGCGTGAAGGGATCACCCTGCGCAAGACCATGCTGCCGACGCTGTACTACCTCGTCCTGGCTGGCACCATCGGCCTGA
The DNA here is from genome assembly GCF_058536345.1 of Stutzerimonas sp. C6.4V. Classification (NCBI taxonomy): domain Bacteria; kingdom Pseudomonadati; phylum Pseudomonadota; class Gammaproteobacteria; order Pseudomonadales; family Pseudomonadaceae; genus Stutzerimonas; species Stutzerimonas sp. C6.4V. The sequence goes on along the minus strand of NZ_JBZUBM010000002.1, from coordinate 103,893 downwards.
TCGGCTTCTATGTAATGGATATCAGCGATCCGCTGGTGGGTATCGCGACCGCCAGCTAAATTGCTGCGCACGTGAACCCGGACGGGCGGCCTAGGCCGCCCGTTTTGTTTTGCCCTGAAATCTTTCGCAGGCACGAGGTCTATCACCGATGCCAGGGTTTGGCACTCATCGCGTTCTGGTATAGCGTGCAGCGCAACCGAAACTGATCGAGGTGAATAATGAAAAAGTGGCAATGCGTGGTGTGTGGGTTCATCTATGACGAAGCCGAGGGCTGGCCGGACGAGGGCATCGCGCCCGGCACCGCCTGGGAAGACGTGCCGGAAGACTGGCTGTGCCCCGACTGTGGCGTCGGCAAGATGGACTTTGAAATGATCGCGATCGGCTGAGATGAACGACTCGAACCATGAAAACGCACCGCTGGTCATCATTGGTACGGGGCTGGCGGGCTACAACCTTGCCCGTGAATTTCGCAAGCTGGACAGTGAAACGCCCCTGCTGCTGATTACCGCAGACGACGGGCGCTCCTATTCCAAGCCCATGCTCTCAACCGGTTTTGCCATGAACAAGGATGCCGATGCGCTCGGCATGACGGTGGCGGGGCCGATGGCTATCCAGCTCAATGCCGAAATCCGCACCCATACTCGGGTGACCCGTCTGGAACCGGCCAAGCGTCGCGTCTGGATTGGCAACGAGCCTGTGCCTTACCGCGATCTGGTGATCGCCTGGGGTGCGCAGACCATCAACGTACCCGTTGCCGGCGATGCGCAGGATGCGATCTTCCCGATCAACGACCTGCTCGACTACGGCCGTTTCCGCGAGGCCGCACAGGGCAAGCGGCGTGTGCTGATCCTTGGGGCGGGGCTGATCGGCTGCGAATTCGCCAATGACCTGCTGCAGGGGGGCTACGAGGTCGATCTGGTCGCGCCATGCGAACAGATCATGCCGTCGCTACTGCCCGTCGAGCCAGCCGCTGCGGTGCAGCGTGGGCTGCAATCGCTGGGTGCGCGCTTTCATCTTGGGCCGGTGCTCGAAAGGCTGGAGCGTCAGGGCGATGCATTGCAGGCTCAGCTGTCCGACGGCCAGCGAATCCGGTGCGATCTGGTGGTCAGTGCTGTGGGGCTGCGTCCCCGCACCGAGCTGGCCGAGGCGGCAGGGCTCGAGGTCAATCGCGGCATCGAAGTGGACCGCCTGCTGCGGACGTCCGCCGAGCATGTCTATGCGCTTGGCGATTGTGCCGAAGTGGAAGGGCTGAACCTCTTGTACGTGATGCCGCTCATGAGCGGGGTCCGTGCCCTGGCCATAACCCTCGCGGGCCAACCGACGCCGGTTACCTACGGCCCGATGCCGATCACCGTGAAAACACCGGTGTGCCCGCTCGTGGTGTCTCCGCCTGCCGCCGGCAGTGAAGGCAGCTGGAGCGTCGAAGGCGACGGCAACAACCTCAAGGCAATCTTTTGTGCAGTGGATGGCCGGCTGCTCGGCTATGCGCTCACCGGAACGGCCGTGGCAGAGCGTTTGTCGTTGAACAAACAGCTGCCCCCGGTGTTGGCTGAAATGCCGCAGGTTCTGTCGTTAAAGTCATCAGAATGAACGGCCAAACCCGTGGCAGGGGCTGGCGCGAGTGCTAGCAGCGTGCCATTCTCCTAGGGCGCTGCCGCAGTCCAGAGCCGTTGCAGCGCTTTGGAATGCTGTTCGGAGAACAGCAGAGCACAACAACAAGAAAGTCTCAGAGGCTACCTATGCGCAAACCGGAACTCGCAGCCGCTATCGCCGACAAGGCTGATCTCACCAAGGATCAGGCCAACCGTGTACTTAACGCCGTACTGGATGAAATCACCAACGCGCTCAACCGCAAGGACAGCGTGACGCTGGTGGGCTTTGGTACCTTCCTGCAGCGCCACCGAGGTGCCCGCACCGGCAAGAACCCGCAGACGGGCGAACCTGTCACCATCAAGGCCAGCAATACCGTGGCGTTCAAGCCGGGAAAGATGCTCAAAGACGCGATCAACTGAGTTTCGCGTCGCCCGGGGCCGCCCAGGCTCCGGGTGCATTTGAATCCTGCCGCTAGGAAATACCTCTCCAGTCGCTACAATGCGCGAACTTATCGCCATTTCTGGGACATTTAATGAAGTTTCGCTTTCTTCTTTGGATGCTTGGTCGTTTGATGACCAGGGCCAGCCGCTCCAATCCTGATTTTCAGAAGCAGCTTGTGGACAAGGACCTGACCTTCCAGCTGCATACCCTCGACGGCAAGGTGGCTCGGCATTACAGGGTCAAGGATCAGCGTGTCTCCAGCCACGGCGGCCCTGCCACCGATCCGGCGTTCGCCATCGGCTTCAAGGACAGCGCCTACGGCTTCGCCACCATGAACGCCGAGAACAAGCAGCTGGCCTTCATGCAAGGCATCCAGAACAAGGACATCCAGATCCAGGGAAACCCGGCGCTGGTGATGTGGTTCCAGGGCCTGACCCGCTACCTCAAGCCCCGCAAGAAGAAACCAGCGGCAGCTTGACTCGCCTGGCTGCGCCGGTCCGGTGATCGTCTACGAGCTGATAGCCCGCGAGGCTGATCGCCGGATGCCCGCGATGATCGGATTACCGTGCAGTGGGTCGTGCAGCAACGTGCACGCTACTCCATAGAGCGTTTCGACCAGCTCCGGCGTCACCACGTTTTGCGGAGCGCCCTCGGCCACGATGCGTCCGCCATGCATGGCGACCAGATGATCGGCGTAGCGGCAGGCACTGGTGAGGTCGTGCACGACCATGACGATGGTCTTACCCGCTGTGGCGAGTTGGCGAATCAGCTCGAACACTTCGATCTGGTGCCCCAGGTCCAGGGCCGAGGTGGGTTCGTCCAGCAGCAGCAGCGGGGTGTCCTGCGCGATGGCCATGGCGATCCAGGCACGCTGGCGCTGCCCTCCCGACATCGACTCTAACGGGCGATCGGCCAGATCGGACAGGTCGGCGGCTTGCAATGCTGCCTCGACGATCGCCTGGTCATGTTCACTCCACTGTTGAAGCAAGCGCTGATGAGGTTGCCGGCCGAAGCGGATCAGCTCGGCAACGGTCAAACCGTCCGGGGCGCTGGCTTCCTGGGGCAACAGGGCCAGCTGCTGCGCCACTTCCCGGGTCGGTAGCCTGGTGATCGCCTGGCCATTGAGCAGAACGGCGCCACTGCTGGGCTTGTGCAGGCGTGCGAGCCCGGCGAGCAGGGTGGATTTGCCGCAGCCATTGGGTCCGACAATGGCCGTCACCTTGCCCCGGGGTAATTGCAGGTCGAGTCCTTCGATCACCGCGGCGTCGCCGTAGCCCATGCCTAGCGCCTTGGCTTCGAGGCGAACGTCGGTGGCAGTGCTTTCGGTGAGGATGGCGGGGAGTTGGGTCATGAAAGTGTCCGCGAAGGTTGGCGTAGCAGAATCCAGATCAGATAGGGACCGCCGACAATGGCCATGATGATGCCCACCGGAATCTCCACTGGCGCGAGCAGCGTGCGTCCGACCCAGTCGGCAAGGACCATCAGCAGGGCACCGCTCAGCGCAGAATTGATGACCGGCACGCCATGCTGTCGACACAGGTAGCGCGCCATCTCCGGTGCGACCAACGCGATCAGCCCGACCGGGCCGACTACTGCGACGGCCAGCGCCGTCAGCCATACGGTCAGCGCCAGGGTGACAAGGCGCATCAGGCGCAGCCGTGCTCCGAGGCCAATGGCAACGTTGTCGGAAAAACGCATGAGCGCCAGCGGGCGGACCAGCATCTTCGCAACGGGCAGGCCCAGCGCCAACCCGATCCCCAGCAAAAGCACTGCATCGGCAGGGCGTGCATTGAGGCTGCCGACCGTCCAGGGGTAGGCGGCATTGGCTGCGTCGATATCGGTGCGAGCCAGCATCAGGTTGGTGAGCGCACCGAACAGCACGCCGATGGCGATGCCGACCACGATGAAGCGATACCCACGGGCGCCCGAGCCCATGGCCAATGCAAAGGTCAGGGCCGCAGCAGTAGCCGCGCCGGAGAGCGCTAGCATCGATGGTGCAATGCTGGTCGGTATGGCCACGATGGACGCGACGGCAAAGGCAGTCGCGCCGTTATCGATACCGATCACGCCGGGCGTTGCCAGACGGTTTCGCGCCAGGGTTTGCAACAGGCAGCCGGCTGCGCCCAATGCTGCGCCGCTCAGCAGCCCGGCAATCAGCCGTGGCAGCCGGAGCTCGTGAACCAGCAGCACGTGCATCGGTTCGCCTCTACCCATGGCAGCGCGCACCGCCTGCCACTGGCTCAGTCCAGGCGTACCTGCTGCCAGCAGCCAGCAGCACGCCACCAGCAAGGCGAGGCTCAGGCCAGTCGCGACCAGCAGGCCTCGCCGGTGGGCGAGAAAGGAAAATCCACCGAGCTCCAGCAGGCAATAGCCATGTGGGGCGCGTGTGTGCTGCGTGGAGATGATGTTCATATCAGAGCGTCGGCAGTCGATGGCTGCGCACCACCGCGATCAGGATGGGCGCGCCGACAAAAGCCGTGATGACTCCGACCGGCAATTCGTAGGGACGCACTGCGAGCCGCGACAATATGTCGGCAAACAGCACGAGGCAGGGGCCGAGCAACATCGAGAGCCCGAAGGTGCGACGTATGTCGGTGCCCACCAGGCGGCGGGCGATGAAGGGCACCACCAGGCCGACAAAACCGATCGGCCCGGCCGCGGCAGTGGCGGTGCCAACGAGCAGGGCGACTGCCAGCAAGGTCACCAGCCGCGTCATGCGTGGATGGTGACCCAGTCCGCTGGCGACGCGTTCACCCAGGGACAGCGCGGCGAGGGTAGGGATCAACGGCAGCACGAGGAGCAGGCCGGCGATAAGCCCCGGCAAACTCCAGGCCAGGGTGCCTGGCGGACGTCCGGCCAGCGCGCCGACGATCCAGAAGCGCATTTCATCCGCGGTGCGCTGGTCCTGCAAGAGCAACATGCTGCTGAGCGCGGTAAGCAATCCGGTAAAGGCTGCGCCTGCCAGCACCAGACGCACCGGATCGTCGCCTACCCCGCGCATCTGCGTAACCAGCAACATCAGTATGCAGCCGGCAAGAGCGCCACCTATGGCAACCAGCAGGCTGAGCGATGCCGCACTGGCGCCCATGGCAATGGCCAGTACCACCGCGAAGGAGGCCCCCGCGCTGACGCCCATGAGTCCCGGCTCGGCAAGCGGATTGCGCGTCACCGATTGCAACAGCAGCCCGGCGACGCCCAGTGCGATGCCGACCAGTAACGCCAGTTCCGTCCGTTCCCAGCGCAGCTGGTAAACCACGAAGCGAGCCTGCTCGTCGGCGGGGCTGAACAATGCCGCCAGGCTGCGCGACACGCTGATGTCACCTGAGCCGAGCAACAGGCTTGCCAGGCACAGCAGTAGCAGACAGGCCATGGCCAGCCCCAGCCCCAGCGCGAGCGGTAACGAGAACCGGGGGGTACGCATCAGTCGAACAGGGCCCGCTCCACGTCATCGAGCACGTGCCGAGCTGCCAGATAGCCTGAACTGCTGCTCCACACCTGGCCGTCGACCGTAACCACATGGTCGTTCTTTACTGCGTTCAGTCGGTTGAAGGCTGGCTGTTGCTTGGCATCGTCCAGCGCTTTGCGGCCATCGGCGTTGAGTGTCGCCAGGAAAACCCAGTCGGCGTCAGCCTTGGAAAGGTTTTCGAGGCTGAGGATGTCCGTATGCGGCTTCTTTGTCTGAGTCGAAAGCTCATTTGGCTTGAAGCCGATGGCGTCGAGCAACTGACCGACAAACAGCTGGCTGGACATGATGAAAGGCCCTTGCGGGTTCCAGCGAATCACGCTGATCTGCAGTTCATCGGACAGTTGATCACGTAGCCCGGCGACACGCTCGTCGATTTCCGCGATGCGCTGCCGGGCTTCGGCATCCTTGTCCAGGGCATGGGCGTAAACGGCAAAGGTGTTGCGCCAGTCATCGAAGGTTCCGCCTTTCGGCACGACCGTGGGGGCAATCAGGCTGAGCTTGTCGTATTGCGCGCGCGGCAGCCCGCTCGAAGCGAGAATCAGGTCAGGCTGCAAGGCCAGTACGGCCTCGAGGCTTGGCTCGCGAACGGTGCCGACCAGCGCAACGGGGCCGGACCTTTCCTTGAGATAGTCAGGAATGTCTGTGCCACCCCGGCTGGCCAGTGCGCCTACGGGTTGAACCCCGACGGAGAGTGCGGCATCGAGTGCGTTTTCGCCCAGTGCGACCACGCGCTTCGGGGTGCCCTCGACCGTGACGGGGCCGTAGGCGCCGTCGACGCTGCGTTCGGCGGCTTGAAGCGTGAAGGCCAGCAGGCTGGCAATGGCCAGCGAGATAAAGGATCGGAGACAGAGGTAACGCATCGAAATGCTCCTGAATGATGGGCGAAGAACCAGGACCGGATGAGGCTGGCGATCACCTTAGCGCGACAAGTAATGGCAATCACTCTCGTTTACCAGCTATTTACATTCATTCTCGGATGTTTGCAATGAGCGCGAGGCATCCATGCGCCGTCTAAAGGCGACGGCCGGACTGGTTCAACTAGTTCTGAAGTAACTGGCGAGCGTTTCGGCGGCGAGCTGCTTCAAACGAGACAGCTCGCTGTTGTCGAAGAAACTTGAGGGAAGGCTTGTGGGAACGCGGCGGGATCATCATCGCCTCATTGGTCGTGCCGTCCGCAAGACCCTTTCGCTGCCCTTCGGCTGCCGGCAACGGGCGCTACCTGTCCTGCTGCGCCATCCACGCCCGCGCTTCGTCCAGCAGCCAGTCGCGAAAAGCGTTCAGCCCTGCCGACTCCACTCGCCGCTCTGGAATCATCAGCTGATAGGCCTGGTCCTCACGGCGGAAGGAGTGCGGGTTGGCAATCACCAGGCGACCCTCGGCGAGCTCGCGCTGAATCAGGAACGGCGGGATCAACGCCACGCCCATCTGGTGCTCGGCGGCCTGGGCCAGCATCGAGAACAGCTCCAGGCGGGGGCCGGTCATGTCTCGCGTCACTTTCATCCCCAGCGAATCGAACCACTGGCGCCAGGCGTAGGGGCGAGTCGTTTGCTGTAGCAGCGGCAATTCAGCAATGGCCTGCGCCTCCAGTTGGCCTGCGCCATCGAGCAAGGCCGGGCTGCAGACGGGCAGCGAGTGCTCGGGCATCAGCACATGCGCCACGGTGCCTGACCATTCGCCATTGCCAAAATAGATGGCTGCATCGAAATCGGTGTCGGCGAAGAGAAAGGGCCGGGTGCGATTGGTCAGGTTGACGGTTATTTCCGGATGCAGTGCCTGGAACTGCTTCAGGCGTGGCAGCAGCCATTGGGTTCCGAACGTTGGTACCAGCGCCAGTTCGATGGTTTGCGCACCCTGCTGGCCCATCACGGACAGGGTATCGCGCTCTACCGCGTCCAGCTGCGTGGCGACCCTTCGTGCGTAGGACTGGCCGGCTTCGGTCAGCTTCACACCGCGACGTGAACGGCGGAAAAGCTCCAGTCCGAGGAATTCTTCCAGCCCGCCGATCTGGCGGCAGATCGCGCTCTGAGTCAGTGCCAGCTCGTCGGCCGCCCGGGTGAAGCTCTGGTGGCGGGCGGCGGCCTCGAAGGCGATAAGTGCGGCTGTGCTGGGAATCTTGCGTCGCATTGTGCGGCTGCCTCACTAAATGACGTGCGATTTCGGCTTGGAGCATACTCTGTAGTGCTTAAAACGCACAGATCGTTGCGGATTAGTCGTTTGCGCGACCTTTGCGCAGCTTCTAGGATCAACCCATCCATGCAGCATTGGGCTCATCCCCGGCTGATCGTTTACGACAAGAGGACCACTCATGGCCGCTAAAGCTAGCTTCAACTGGATCGACCCGCTGCTGCTCGATCAACAGCTCACCGATGAAGAGCGCATGGTGCGTGACAGTGCGCAGCAGTTCGCCGCCGACAAGCTGGCGCCACGGGTGCTCGAAGCCTTCCGCCACGAGCGCACCGATGCCGCGATTTTCCGGGAAATGGGCGATACCGGCCTGCTCGGCGCGACCATTCCCGAGGCTTATGGCGGCAGTGGTCTGAACTATGTCTGCTACGGCCTGATCGCCCGCGAAGTCGAGCGCATCGACTCGGGCTACCGCTCGATGATGAGCGTGCAATCCTCGCTGGTGATGGTGCCGATCAATGAGTTCGGCAACGAGGAAACCAAGCAGAAATACCTGCCCAAGCTGGCCAGCGGTGAATACATTGGCTGCTTCGGCCTGACCGAACCGAACCACGGTTCCGACCCTGGCTCGATGGTCACACGCGCCAAGAAAGTCGACGGCGGCTATCGCCTGTCTGGCGCCAAGATGTGGATCACCAACAGCCCGATCGCCGATGTCTTCGTGGTCTGGGCCAAGGATGACGAGGGCGCGATTCGCGGTTTCGTGCTGGAGAAAGGCTGGGAGGGTTTGAGCGCTCCGGCGATTCACGGCAAGGTCGGCCTGCGTGCCTCAATCACCGGTGAGATCGTCATGGATAACGTGTTCTGCCCGGAAGAGAACGCCTTCCCAGACGTTCGTGGCCTACGTGGTCCGTTTACCTGCCTGGATTCGGCCCGTTACGGCATCAGCTGGGGCGCGATGGGCGCCGCCGAGTTCTGCTGGCACACCGCGCGCCAGTACGTGCTCGATCGTCAGCAGTTCGGTCGCCCGCTTGCGGCCAACCAGCTGATCCAGAAGAAACTGGCGGACATGCAGACCGAGATCACCCTGGCGCTGCAAGGCTGCCTGCGCCTCGGCCGGATGAAGGACGAAGGCACAGCGGCGGTGGAAATCACCTCGATCATGAAGCGCAACAGCTGCGGCAAGGCGCTCGACGTGGCACGCCTGGCCCGCGACATGCTCGGCGGCAACGGCATCAGCGACGAGTTCGGCGTGGCGCGGCATCTGGTCAACCTTGAGGTGGTCAACACCTACGAAGGCACCCACGACGTCCACGCGCTGATCCTTGGCCGTGCGCAGACGGGTATTCAGGCGTTCTTTTAAAGCAAAAAAAGCCGATGACGGCGGCTGGAGGCTGAAGGCTGGACGGAAAAGCGCACGCAGGCGCCTCCTCGTTTAGCGTCCAGCCTCCAGCGTCCAGCCTCCAGCCTCCAGCCAGCCCCTATCGCCTGATCGGCAAAACATGAGGTATTTCCTGTGCCTGGTGCGTTATCCAACATCCGCGTCCTCGACCTGTCCCGCGTGCTTGCTGGCCCTTGGTGTGGGCAGATACTCGGGGACCTTGGTGCCGAGGTGATCAAGGTCGAGCGGCCCGGCACCGGCGATGACACCCGTCATTGGGGCCCGCCCTACCTGCAGGATCAGCAGGGCGAGAACACTTCGGAAGCTGCGTACTACCTGTCGGCCAACCGCAACAAGCAGTCGCTGACACTGGATTTCACCCAGCCCGAGGGACAGCGGATCGTGCGCGATCTGGTAGCCAGCTGCGATGTGTTGCTGGAAAACTTCAAGGTCGGAGGGCTGGCGGCGTACGGGCTGGACTATGAGAGCCTGAAGGCCATCAACCCGCGGCTGATCTACTGTTCGATCACCGGGTTCGGCAGCGACGGCCCTTACGCCCAGCGTGCCGGCTACGATTTCATGATCCAGGGCCTTGGTGGCCTGATGAGCCTGACCGGGCGCGCCGAGGGCGAAGAGGGCGCCGGGCCGGTGAAAGTCGGCGTGGCCCTCACCGATATCCTGACCGGTCTCTACGCCACCGTCGGCGTGCTGGCCGCGCTCAACAGCCGCGAGCAGACGGGCGTTGGGCAGCATGTCGAACTGGCGCTGCTGGACGTGCAGATCGCCTGTCTGGCGAATCAGGCGATGAACTACCTGACCACCGGTGTCGCGCCCAGGCGCATGGGCAATGCTCACCCGAACATCGTGCCCTATCAGGACTTCCCTACTGCCGACGGGGACATCATTCTCACCATCGGTAACGACGGGCAGTTCCGCAAGTTCGCCGAGGTGGCAGGGCATCCGGAGTGGGCGACCGATCCCCGGTTCGCCAGCAACAAGGCACGCGTCGCCCATCGCAAGGAACTGGTGCCGATGATTCGTCAGGTCACGGTGTTCCGTACCACGGCCGAGTGGGTCACGCTGCTGGAACAGGCCGGTGTGCCCTGTGGCCCGATCAACGATCTGGCCCAGGTGTTCGCTGACCCACAGGTGCGGGCGCGGGGGTTGAAGGTGGAGATGCCGCACCCGCTGGCTGGCAGCGTGCCCCAGGTCGCCAGCCCGATCCGCCTTTCCGAAACGCCGGTCGAGTATCGCAAGGCCCCGCCGCTATTGGGTGAGCACAGCGAAGCGGTGTTGCAGGACCTGCTCGGCCTGAGTTTCGAGAAGATCCTTTCCCTGCGGCAGGCCGGTGTGATCTAGCTGGCTTGACCCGCCTCAGGGCTCAGGTCCGGCCGCCAGCCAAAACAGGCGCCTGGCGCTGCCTTGTGCTGAACTCTCCAGCCGTTCGGCCATCCCTATGGATGTACCCAACATTTCTGGCGGACGAGCGAATCATGCAGACGCAGCGTTATCGATTCACCTGGCAACTGGCCGTTGTCCTGTTCATGTCCTGGCTTCTGGCCGGTTGCGGCATCAACAACATCCCCCAATACGACGAGCAGGTGAAATCGGCCTGGTCGCAGGTGGAAAACCAGTATCAGCGTCGCGCCGATCTCATCCCCAATCTGGTCGAGACGGTGAAGGGCTTTGCCCGTCAGGAGCAGGAAACCCTGACGGCCGTGGTCGAAGCACGTTCGCGCGCCACCTCGATCCAGCTCAGCGCGGATGATCTTGACGATCCGCAGAAGCTCCAGCAGTTCCAGCAGGCGCAGAACCAGCTGACCGGGGCCCTGAGCCGCTTGATGGCGGTGTCCGAGCGGTACCCGGAGTTGAAGTCCAACCAGAACTTCCTTGCCCTGCAATCGCAGCTCGAGGGCACGGAAAACCGCATCGCCGTGGCGCGCCGGGATTTCATCGCGGCGGTCGAGCGTTACAACACCGAGATCCGGACCTTCCCCGGCCGTATCTGGCACACCCTGATGTACAGCGACATGCCGATCCGCGAGAACTTCGAGGCGACGGCTGAAAACGCCGAGCAGGCGCCACAAGTGCAGTTTCAATGATCCGTACGCTGCCGCTGATCATCGCGCTGCTGTTCTGGGCGAGTGGCGTTGGCGCCCAGGAAGCTGAGCTGCCAGCATTGACCGGCAGGGTGGTCGATCAGGCCGAGCTGCTCGACACCCAGGCCGAGGCGCGGCTGACCAGCATGCTCGCCGCCCATGAACAGGCCAGCGGCGAGCAGGTGGTCGTTGTCACCGTCCCGGATCTACAGGGCCGGAGCATCGAAGAGTTCGGTGTGGCGCTGGGTCGCGAGTGGGGCATCGGTCAGGAGGGGGAAGACAATGGCGCGCTGCTGATCGTTGCCCGCGATGACCGCCGGGTGCGCATCGAGGTTGGCTATGGGCTGGAAGGGCGGCTGACTGACGCCCAGTCCTCGGTCATCATCAACCGGATCATCACGCCTGCCTTTCGCGAAGGCGACTTCACCCGCGGGATCGTCGAGGGCACCGCGGCGATAGTCCAGGTTCTGGGAGGCGATCCGCTGCGCACCACCGGTATGCAGCCGGCGATGCCCATGCATGCGCAGGAACCCGGCGGGCTCGGCATCCTTGGCTTTTTCCTGATGCTGGTCGCCATCTTCGTGATTGGCGGGGGGCGCGGTGGGCGTGGCGGTGGTCGGGGTGCTGGACGCGCCCTGCTGCTCGGTGCGCTGCTCGGCGGCATGGGCCGAGGCGGTGGCGGCGGCTTCGGCGGAGGTGGTGGTTTCGGCGGCGGCGGTGGCGGCTTTGGCGGCGGCGGCGCTTCCGGTGGCTGGTAGAGACCTCGACGTATCGCCAGCATCGAATGGCCAGCCGATCAACGCAGCAAAACGAGAGCCCTCATCGAAGATGAATACGCAATGACCCTACTGTCCGAAAGCGAGCTGAAACAGGTATCCGACGCGATCGACCGCATCGAGCGCGATACCGACGCCGAACTGGTGACCGTCCTGGCCGCCCAGGCTGACGATTACCGCTACATTCCGTTGCTCTGGGCGAGCCTGCTGGCGCTGCTGCTGCCTGGTGCGCTGCTGTTCTTCACCGGATGGCTGGCAGCCTGGCAGCTATTGCTGGTGCAGTGGCTGACCTTTGTCGTGCTCGCGATGGTGTTTCGTATTCCGAGCATGACCAGCCGGCTGATTCCCCGCTCGGTACGGCACTGGCGGGCCTGCAACCTGGCGCGGCGGCAATTCATCGAACTGAACCTGCACCACACCGCCGCTGGCACCGGCATGCTGATCTTCGTTTCCGAAGCCGAACGCTATGTGGAGATTCTGGTGGATCAGGGAATCTCCAGCCGCATCGATGACAGCGTCTGGCAGTCAATCGTCGATACCTTTACCGAGGACGTGCGCAACGGCCAGGTGCTGGAAGGCTTCCTAAGCTGTATCGAAACCTGCGGTTCGCTGCTCAAGCAGCACGTGCCGGCGACCCATGAGCGCAACGAGTTGCCGAACCATCTGGTTGTAATAGGGTGAAGCCGATAGATACGCTGGAGGCTTGAGGCTGGACGAAAAAGCGGTTCGATGCGGTCCCCCGGCTTCCGGCTTCAGCCAGCCATCAAACGGCTTGCATCGAACCTGCAAGAACGAAACCCTGACCTCCAGCCTCCAGCCTCCAGCCTCCAGCCTCCAGCCTCCAGCCTCCAGCCTCCAGCCTCGCCCTGTCAAACCATGCCCGGACCGTCATCCTCGGGTTGCTCGACCGGTGCCAGGTCGAGAAACGGAGCCTTTTCCATCGCACTGGCGGCGACGCGATCGATGCTGTTCATGGCGTGGCCGATGATGGAACTGACGCTGGCCTCGTGATGATGTTCAGGTAAACGCTCGATGGCGGCGAGCACTTCTTCGCCGGGCACGGTCTCCTCGGCCAGCAGCTTGTCGGCAACTTCATCCAGCGCCGGCTTGAGCCGCTGCAGCAGGGCCATGCATTCGCGGTCGAGCTGCTTGAGCAGATTGTCGGCCGCACGGATGGATTCGCCGGAATCGAACTCGATGTGCGCGTCGCGTACCGCCTGCAAACTCAATAGCGAGCCGTTCGGGCCCATTCCTAGTGCGCCAACCATCGACAGCGCGATCTTCGACGCTTCCTGCAGATCCTGACCAGCACCGGAGGAGACTTCGTGGAAGTACAGCTGCTCGGCACCACGGCCAGCCAGCAGCATCTGGATGCGATTGCGCAGTTCGGACTCCATGTGCAGGCGCTTGTCTTCGACCGGCGTTACCAGGGTCACACCCAGGGCCTGGCCGCGCGGCAGGATGGTCACCTTCTCCACGCGCCCGACCTTCAGTGCCGCGGCAACCAGGGCGTGCCCGGCCTCATGTACGGCGATGCGCTTGCGATCGGTGTCCGACATGGGCGTGACGCCCGACGGCTGCTCACCGATGCGGCAGGTTTCCACCGCGTCGACGAAATGCGCCATGGTCACCGACTTGGCCGTGCCGCGCGCCGCGAGCAGGGCGGCATGGTTGACGATGTAGGCAATGGCGGCGGGCGTCAGGCCGACGGTGTTACGCGCCAGCTGGGGGTAGTCCAGGTCCTGCTCGGCGCGGATTTTGTCAGCGTAGAGGCGGAACAGCGCCTCGCGGTCGTTCAGGCCAGGCAGGCCGACGGCAATCGAGCGGTCGAAGCGGCCCTCGCGAACCAAAGCCGGGTCCAGCGAATTGGGGAAGTTGGTCGCACCCAGCACCAGCACACCGCTGGCGCCGTCGAAGCCGTCCATCTCGGCCAGGAACTGGTTGATGATGCGGTTGCTCTCGGCATCGCTGGAGCGCTGCTGCTCGGCACGCTTGCCGATGCCGTCGATCTCGTCGATGAAGATGATGCAGGGCGCCTGGCGCCGGGCGGTACGGAACAGCGCCTTGACCTTCTGGATACCGACGCCGAAATACATCGAGGAAAAATCACTGCCCGTCACCTGGATGAAGCTGGCGTTGGATTCGGTGGCAAGCGCCTTGGCCAGCTGAGTCTTGCCGGTACCGGGCTCGCCGGTCAGCAGCACGCCTTTCGGCGGTCGGGCGCCCAGCGCCGCATACGCAGCGGGGTCGCGCAGATAGGCAGTGACGTCGCTCAGGGCCTGCTTGGCTTCGCTCGCGCCAATCACATCGACGAAGCTGACACCGCTTCCCTTGCGCTGGATGTGAAACGCCTGGCTCTTGTACGCCAGATAACCCAGGGCACCGCTGAGCAAGAGGATGAATGGTGCATAGGGCAGCACGGTCTTGTACCAGGGCGTCTCGCCGTCGGTCTCGAACAGCGTGAGCGGGAACAGCTGGCCCTCGCTGCTGGCGTACTGATCGAGCATTAGCTGCGCGACGCGCCCGGACTGGTCCGGTACCCAATAGCGCAAGCCGTCGTGCAGGCTGATGTAGACCGCATCCTTGCCCAGCGCAGCGCTGGCAATGGTGGCGCCACGCAAGTCACCCATCAACACGGATAGATCCCGGCGATTGGCTTCCCAGGGATCGGTGGATTCCTGCAGGGCTTCGAGCATGCTGGCCGCAGCGCCAGTCGCAGGCGTTGTAGGTGCGGCGGGCCGCAACTGCCAGAACGCAACGCAAGCGGCGATCAGCAGCAACAGGAAAACGGAGAGCACAGGGCCGCGGCGACCTTGTAGCAGACGTGGTGTTTTCATTTCACATCCAATCGGGAAGCCCGATGTTTCGACAAACAACCGCCAGGTAGGCGGACCACAGTTGTTCGCGGGGAAGCCCCGCGGCGCCAATTGCGTGGCGCAGCGCAGTACGGGCGTGTTGGATGCGATTTATATGCCGGACTGCGAATCGGGTAACGGGACACCGATAGCCGGCGAGAATACGGCAAGTGCCACCATACAAGTGGCAACGCGACGAATGGCGGGGCGGTTTGCGACGAATGACCGTTTGGTCGCGGAACCGAAACGGCCCATGGTGATCAGGCCGTCATGCAGCGTCGCACCGACGTCGGGAAGCGAATGGCTGGCGCCGCCAACGTTGCGCAACGCCACCCGATCGACGCCCTTCGCCGCTGCGAAGGGCGTCTCGGCCCAACCCATTCCGGGCGTCAGTGCCCGCTGTTACGCCGCTCGGCAATGGTCTCCGGCGTCAGTTCGCCCCGTTGCGAGCCGAAATGGCTGAGCATGAAGTTGCTCAGCGCCGACACTTCCCGGTCATTGAAATGGCGGTTGAAGGCTGGCATCAGGTGATGCCCGTTTGGTCCGTGCAGGGCATCGCCGTTGAGGATCACCTGGACCAGATTCAGCCCCTGCGGATCGTTCAGCGTGCGCAGGCCGCGCAGCGAGGCGTAGTCGCTCTGACGACCGCTGCCGTCCCACTGGTGACAGCTGGCACAGGTCTCTGCGAATAGTTTTTGCCCCAACGGGTGAGGGCTGTCGGCCGGTGGCCCGCTCGCCAATTGCTGTGCCGGTGGCCGAGTCACCTCTGCCGGGCGCGCCGGAACCGATTTGAGGTAGGTGACCATTGCCTGGATATCCTCGGGCGTCAGGTGCCGCAGGCTGTAATTGACCACTTCGGCCATCGGTCCGCCCGCAACGCCGTAGCCGGGCGCGACGCCGTGGGCGAGATAGCGCGCCAGGGCTTCGTCGGGCCAGCCACCGATCCCGCCCTGCTCGTCGGCGGTAATGTTCCACGCACTCCAGCCCTGGATCGTCGCGCCAGCAAGATGCTCCGAGCTGTTCTTCGCCTGCATCAGGTTGCGTGGCGTATGGCACTCGCCGCAGTGCCCCGGCCCTTGGACAAGGTAGGCGCCACGGTTCCACTGTTCGGACTGCTCGGGATCCGGCTCGAAGCGCTCGTCATCAAGGAACAGCAGATTCCAAAGGGCGATGCCCCAGCGCTGGTTGAACGGGAAACCGATGTCGTTTTCCCTGTTCGGCTGCTCTACCGGTTCCAGACTGAACAGGTAGGCCTTGATCGCCAGGATGTCTTCGCGAGGCATCAGGGTGTAGGAGGTGTAGGGGAAGGCCGGGTAGTAGTGCTTGCCATCCGGCCCGACGCCCTGCTGCATGGCCTCGACGAAGTCGTCGTCGCTCCAGTTGCCGATGCCGGTCTCCTTGTCCGGCGTGATGTTGGTGGAATACAGCGTGCCGAACGGCATCTCTACCGGAAGTCCGCCGGCGTACGGCTTGCCGCCTTCGGTCACGTGGCATGCCAGGCAGTCGGCGGCGCGGGTCAGGTATTCGCCACGTTCGAGCAAGGCGTCGTCCGCCTGCTGCGCCAAGGCCGCCGTGCCGAACAGGGCCAGGGCAGCGCCCAGCAGGCTGCCGGTTGTGAATCGATTGTTCATGCTGGGACTCCTCAGATCACGTAGTAGCCGGCGCGCGCCAGCGGCAGGCGGCGGATGCGCGTGCCGTTGGCGGCAGCCAGGGCGTTGACCAGCGCCGGAGCGATCATCGCTGTCCCGGCCTCGCCAACGCCGCCGGGCGCCTCGCGGCTTTCGACGATGAACGTCTCCACTGGCGGCGCTTCGCTGATCCGCAGCTGACGGTAGTCGTGAAAGTTGCTCTGCTCGACACGGCCTTGGCTGACGGTGATCTCGTTGAACAGCGCCGCCGAAAGACCGAACAGCGTGCCGCCTTCGATCTGTGATTTCACCGACACCGGGTTCATCACCTGGCCGCAATCGATGGCCACGACCAGCCGCTTGAGCTTGATGCCCTTGTCTTCGCTGACCTGCAGCTCGACCACGGTCGCGAGGAAACTGCCAAACACCTCCTGCACCGCAACGCCCCGCCCATGCCCGGCCTCGAGCGGCTCGCTCCAGCCGGCCTGCTCGGCGGCGAGACGCAGCACCGCCTGGGCGCGCGGGTGATCGCCGAGCAGCTCCATGCGGTACTCCACCGGGTCGCGGTCGACACTGCGAGCCACTTCGTCGATAAAGCTTTCGAGCATGTAGGTGCTGCGCAGCGGGCCGACTCCGCGCCACCAGGACTGACGCAACGCCTTGGGCGGCACCGGAACATAGTTCACGCGCAGGTCCCGCATGGCATAGATCGGATGAATCGCGACCTCCACCGCATCGCCATCCAGCCCGTTCTCGGGCACCGCGGCCGGCGCGAAGCGGGCCAGCACTGACGCGCCCGCGATGGTGTGGCGCCAGCCGAGAAGACGACCCTCGGCATTCATCGCCGCGGCGAAACGGTCGATGTAATGCGGGCGATACATGTCGTGAGTGGTGTCTTCTTCGCGCAGCCAGGTCAGCTTGATCGGATAGTCGACCTTCGCAGCGATGGCCACGGCCTGGCTGATGAAATCCACCTCCAGTCGCCGACCGAAGGCGCCGCCGATGAGCTGGTTGTTGACGATGACCTGCTCTGCCGGCCGGCCGGAGGCCTCGGATGCTGCCGTTTGTGCGCGTACCGGCACCTGCGTTCCGACCCAGAGCTCCACGGCATCAGGGCGAACCTGGGCCACACAGGTCATGGGCTCCAGCGCCGCGTGGGCGAGGAAGGGCATCTGGTATTCGGCTTCGAAGGTCTTCGCTGCGTCCTCCAGCGCCTTCTCGATATCGCCCCTTTCGCTGGCAAGAGCGCCGGGTTGGTCCAGCGCTTCCTTGATCTCGCGCTCCATCTGCGCGGAGTCGATGGTGGCGTTGTCGCCATAATCCCACTCGATTTCCAGGGCGCGTACGCCGGCGAAGGTCGCCCAGGTGTGCTCGCCTATGACTGCCACGGCATCGCCCAGGCGGATCACATCGATCACGCCAGAGACTTTCCGCGCAGCGCGATCATCCACACTGCGAACGGTGCCGCCGATAACCGGGCAGGCGCGCGCTGAGGCGTACTTCATGCCAGGCACCACCAGGTCGATGGTGAAGCGCGCCGTCCCGTTGACCTTTGCCGGGGTGTCCAGCCGCCGGGTGGGTTTGCCGATCAGCTTGAACTGCTCGGATGGCTTGAGGGGAATATTTTCCGGTACTGGCAGCTTGGAGGCGTCATCGACCAATTCGCCATAGCCGAAGCTTTGACCGTTGGGGCCGAGCACCCGACCGTTCTCGGCACGCAGCTGGTCGGTGCCCACCTGCCAGCGTTGAGCGGCCGCCTGTATCAGCAGCAGCCGTGCGGCGGCGCCGGCCTGGCGCAACGGCTCCCAATTGCTGCGGATAGATGTCGAACCGCCGGTTGCCTGGAAATTCAGCAGCTTGTCGTTGTAGATCGCCTCGTTCGGCGGTGCTTCCTTGAGGGTGATCTGATCGAGGCCGATTTCCAGCTCCTCGGCGACCATCACCGCCAGGCCGCTCTGTGCGCCCTGGCCCATTTCGATCTTCGGGACGGTGAAGACCACCTGCCCATTGCGGTCGATGCTGATAAAGGCATCCAGCGCCGTAGCGTTGGACATCGGCTGGTCTTCCGGTCCTTCGCTGAGTACCTGCTCGGCGAAACTGCGACCCGGGAAGGGCAGCGAGAAGCCGATCACCAGGCCACCAAGGGCCAGGCTGCCGACCTTCAGCAGGTTGCGCCGTGAAGGGGATTGGAGGGTTGTGTCTGGGTTGGCCATTTCGCGCCTCCTCATGCCAGGGCGACGCGCTTGATGGCGCTCCGAATGCGGGTGTAGGTGCAGCAGCGGCACAGATTGCCGGCCATGCCCTGGTCGATGGCCTGGTCATCGGGTTGCGGGTTTTTCTCCAGCAGCGCGACGGCGGACATGATCTGCCCGCACTGGCAGTAACCGCACTGCACCACCTCGTCTTCCAGCCAGGCCTGTTGCACCTGCTGGCCGAGATCGGTGTTGCCGATGCTCTCGATGGTCACGACCTTGCGATCCTTTACTTCGCCGACCGGCAACACGCAGGAGCGCGCCGCCTCACCGTCGAGATGGACGGTGCAGGCGCCGCATTGGGCGATTCCGCAACCGTATTTGCTACCCGTCAGCCCCAGCATGTCGCGCAGAACCCAGAGCAGGGGCATGTCGTCGGGAACGTCGACCTGAATGTCGGCGCCGTTGATTGAAAGTGTCAGCATGGAACAGGAACCTCACGTCAGGCTGTAAAGCGGCGCGCTTATGGTTGGTTTGATGCGCGCTTTAGAACGAGACAACAGGTGAGGCGAAAGTTGCCAAACAGGCGGCGAATTCATCGTTCCGATGAGCGGCGTACCGGGTGTCGGCTGCGTCGCGCAATTGGCTGCGATTCGTAGTACATAGGCGGCCTTTTCGTACCCAGAGCAGTACCCGCACCATGTCCACGTTGACCGAGTTGGCCCAGCAGATCGCTGCGCTTTATCCATTGCAAGACAAGACCGCAGGCAAGCGTTACCGCATCGTTAGCCAACTCGCCGGCATGACCGAGCTGGAGGAGATCGGCGGCATGCCCCGCTACGTTGATACCTGCCAGCTTGAGGACACGGAACTGTGGGACAGCCGGGTCGCCAGTTGATGGGCGCGGCAGGCGATCCTTCAGGTTTCGACTGCCGCCGATCGATGAACAAACTCGCTGACATCCACCTGATCCAGTTGCTCGGCTCTGAGGTGGCGTTCGCCGTAGCGCAGGTGCAACCCGGACGACAGGAACAGCGCGAAGAGGTCGGCGTCGATATGGCCGCGGTCGCGCAGCCGCGCCAGGATGCGGATCGACTCGCTCAGCGGCTTGGCCTTCTTGTAGGGACGGTCGCAGGCGGTCAGCGCCTCGAAGATATCGGCAATCGCCATGATCCGTGCGGGTATCGATAGCTGCTCGGGGCCCAGCTGGCGCGGGTAGCCGGTGCCCAGCAGGGTTTCATGATGGGTGCCGGCGTACTCCGGGACGCGCTGCAGGTTCTTGGGGAACGGCAGGTTCTCCAGCATGACAATGGTCTGCATGATGTGCTCGTTGACCTTGAACCGTTCCTCGGCGGTCAGGGTGCCGCGGCTGACACTCAGGTTGTAGAGCTCGCCAAAGTTGAACTGATGTTCGGGCACGCTCATCTTGAAGCCATATTTCGGATCCTGCGCCCTGGTCCCGATGCGTGGGATCAGGTGTTCTGGCTTGTCCTCCAACAGTTTTTCGGACACCGGCAGCGGCCTGGCCGGGAAGCTTTCCAGGCGCGTGGCCTCCTCGTGGGAAATGCCCAGCCGGTCATCGAAATGACGCGTCCAACGCTGTTCGGCGATCTCCTGCAGGCGCTCGATCCGCTCCGGTGCCATCAGCTCGCCGCCAATATTGCACTCGGCAACGAAGGCGAACTCGTCCTGCAAGCGCGCTACATGGGCCGCGTGGCGAGCCTCGACAGTTTCCCGGGGTTCGCCGGCAGCCAGGGCTTCGAGCCGCTCGATCATGGCGTCGCGTAGCAGTACCTCGAAGCGCATTCGGATCTCGTGGATGCGGTTGTAGACCGTTTCCAGCTTGGTCGCCTTGTCGACGATGTGCTCGGGCGTGGTGATCTTGCCGCAGTCATGCAGCCAGGCGCCGATGCGAAACTCCCGCCACTGCTCTTCGGTTTCGAAGCGAAAATCCGCCAGCGGCCCTTCCAACGTTGCACTGGCCTGTTCAGCGAGCATCAGCGCGAGCTCAGGGACGCGGGCGCAATGCCCGCCGGTGTAGGCGCTCTTGGCGTCTATGGCGCCCGCCAGAATCTCGATCATCGAGTCGATCAGCGCGGTTTGCGAATCGATCAGGTTGTGGTTCTCTAGCGCGACGGCCGACTGGGACGCCAAGGCCTCGACGAAGCGCAGGTTCTGCCTGCTGAAACTGGTGACGTCGCCGCTACCGGGATCTGTCGCGTTCATGAACTGCAGCACGCCGAGGACTTCGCCGCTGTGCGTTACCAGTGGTACGCAAAGCATCGAGACCGTACGGTAGCCGGACTCCATATCGAATCGGCGGGTGCCGGACAGATCGAAGCGTGTCTCGCGGTAGACGTCATCGATGATCACGGTTTCCTTGCGCAGGGCTACGTAAGTCGACACATGCCGCTCGTTGGGCGCACCGGTTTCGGGGTCATGCAGCGGCAGTTCAAAAGCGGGCAGATGGTCAGCCCGCGAGCGCAGGGCGAAGCGCAGGGTGTCATGCTCGGTCATCAGGTACAGGGTCGCAGCATCGGCGTTACAGATGTGCTTGCCTTGCATCAGGATGTGCTGCAACAGGCGATGCCTGTCGCGTTCGGTGGAGAGCAGCATGCCGTTCTCCACCAGGCTCGCCAGTTTGACTTGGGCCTGCTCCAGAGCCAGGTGCTGTGCCTGCAGGGAACCCCGCATGGCGTCGTATTGACGATGCAGCTCGTCGAGTTCACGAATCGGCGAGCCGGGGCGGTTGTAGGCGTTGAAGTTCAGTTCGCGGATGCGTCGGGTGTCTTCGGTCAGGGTGCAGAGGGAGCGGCGCACGATCGCAAGGCAGGCAAACAGCAGCGGTAGGCCGAGCAGCATAAGCAGCAGTTCTGTGAGCAGAACGCCAGGCAGATCGAGCCAGCCGAAGCTTGCCAGCATTACGGCCGGTACGGTGGGCACCAGGATGAACATCATGATCAGCACTGAGGCCCAGGTCTCGTAGCTGAACTTGTATTTGCTGGAGTTCATACTGCATCCTGCTGCGATTACTTGACGAAAAGCCATACCCCTATGGCGCGATCGAGCCCAGCGTCTGCTGCCGCGACCGTATCGCAGGCCATTGGCCATCCGTGGAGAGTACATTGATCATGGTCATTAAAATGGACGCGGTAGGTAGATTTGCCCGAACAGTACTCGCTCTTGGCTTGTTGACGGCGTCCGGGTTGGTCATGGCCGAGGAGGTTGGCGAGCCAGTCGGCTACCTCATGAAGGTGCAAGGTGAGGCGACTGTTACCAGTCGCGGGCAGACCATCGATGCGCGGGTGGGGCAGGCGGTGATGATCGGTGCGATGCTGCGCACCGGCAGCCATGGCTCGATGGGCGTCACCCTGAGCGATAACACGGTGATGTCCTTTGGCCCAAACAGCGAGCTCACCCTGGACGAGTACCAGTTCGAGCCGGCTCATGAAGAACTGAAGTTGAGCGCTCGTATCAGCAGGGGCACGCTGAACTTCATCTCCGGTGTGATTGCCAAGCTCAAGCCAGAGGCGGTCGAGTTGAAAACCCCGACCGGGACCATAGGCGTGAGAGGGACTCATTTTCTGGTGAAGGTTGACGCGTGAGGAGCATCCTGCAGAAAGCATTGGCGCTGTCATGTTTCGCTCTGCTGATGAGCGGGTGTGCGACGGGTGACTATGTGGTGCTGCTGGAGAGCCCCGATGGCACCACCGGGGCTGTGGTCATTGATGATGCCAGGGGGCAGACGCGGCTCGATCGCAAGCAACAGGGCGCAGTGATTGGCGGCCGGGGTTTCGGGGCAGGGACTTTCGAGGTCGGTGACCTGCGCATCGCACGTGATTTTTCGGCAGCGCTGGCCGCACAGCCCGCGCTGCCGCAACGTTTCCAGCTCTACTTCAGGATTGGTAGCGCCGAACTCACTGATGAGTCGGAGCGGGCTATCGAGCAGGTGATCGAAACGATCCGCCAGCGTGGACCATCGGCCGTTTCGGTCATTGGTCACACTGACACGCTCAGTGGCCCGCGTTGGAACGGGCAGCTGGGTCTGATAAGGGCTCAGGCGGTTGCGGACCTGCTGCGCAGCCGACATGTCGAGGTGATCGATCTACGGGTTTCGTCACACGGCGAGCGCAATCTGCTGATCCCGACGCCTGATGGGGTCGCGGAGCCGCGCAATCGGCGGGTCGAGATCAGCGTACGCTAGGGCGGCTCACTTCTCCGTCATCACAATGTGCTCGCTGCGCTGCCCTGCCTGAAGGCGCTGCAATTGGTAACTCACCAGCGCATCGTGAGGGCGAAGTGCATGCAGCTCCTCGAAAGCCCTGAGCGCTGCATCGTCAGCCTGAGATAACAGCTTATAGGCTGCCTCATACCGCTCATCCGCCTCCGCTTCGCACGGCTCGTAGAGACGAATCGTCTGTTCTCTGCCTTTGAGCTGCACATCGCCAATGGGCCGCATGGGGATCCGTGGATTGGCCTCTCGGATCACCTCGGATACACACAGTTCGGTGCCGAGCCAGCGGTTCAGGTTTTCGAGCCGCGACGCGACATTGACCGCATCACCCAGCGCGCGGTAGTCGAACAGCGTCGCGCCGCCGAAGTTGCCCACCACCACCTCGCCGCTGTGCACGCCGATGCGGGTCCTTCCGATGGCAACGCCGGACGCATGCTGGGCGGCGGCGTGTTGCCGGGTGAACCGTCGGATATCCAGGGCACAGGCGAGGGCGCGGGACCGATGGTCAGGCTGTTCCAGCGGCGCGGAGAAGAGGATCGCCAAGCCGTCGCCGACGATGCGTTCGAGCGTGCCTTCATGGCGGAAGGCGATCTGGATGATGCCTTCAAGATATTCATTGAGGATGTTGACCACCCGATCCGGTGGTTGCCCCTCCATCATCGCGGTGAATCCGGTGAGGTCGGTGAACACCAGGCTGCACCAGCGTCGGTGACCGCCCAACCGTAACTGTTCCGGATGGCGCACCAGGTGCTCGACGAGGTTTGGCGAGATGTACCGCGAAAAGGCATCGCGAACCCAGCGCTGCTGACGCTCGCTGGCACGGTGGCGGGCAACGCTGGCACCCAGATAGGCGATGGTCAGGCCCAGGCTGGGATTGAGCGCATCGAACAGCAAGCCATGATGTGAATAGGCCCACCAGGCAAACAGGTTCAGCGACGCCAGCAGGCTTCCCGCCACCAGGGCGCCGGTGAATGCGCCGGTGGTCAGCGTGACGCCGCAGAGCAGCAGTGCAGCGAGCAGCAATGTCAGTGCCTCGAGCGGGCTGGCCCAGTAGGGGCGTTGCAGCGACGTGCCAGACAGCATCTGTTCGATTGCCTGCGCATGGATCTGCACACCGGGGACCATACCGCCGAGCGGGCTGAAGCGAAGATCCTGCAACCCTTGCGCCGAGCTGCCGACCAGAACGATCGCCCCTTGCAGCCTGGCGTCCGGCTGCGGCTGGAAGAGCTGCCAGGCCGGCAGGCTTTGCGCGCTCATGTCTGGTCGATAATGTATCCAGAGCTCACCGCGGCGATTGGTCGGCAGGGTGAGGTGTCCGATGTCGACCTGCGCAACTGCGCCACGCGTATCGGTACTGACACGGTAGCGATTTTCCTGCAGATAGACGCGTATGGCTTCTGCCGACAGTGATGGCTGCAGGCTCTCGCCCACCCTGATCATCAGTGGCACGCGCCGTACCACGCCGTCCCCGTCCGGCTGGAAAGTCATCGCGCCACTTCCTGCCGCGGCAGCCTCCAGCGCTCGCAGTGGCGTGGCGGTTCCCCTGTACTGGGGAAAGACCGGCGCGCCCGCATCGGCATCCAGCTGCACGGCGAAGCGGCTCAGAGGGCTGTAGGGACTGGCGGCTCGTGTCGCGGCGAAACCAAGGACGCTGGGCTGGCGTCCGAGTGCCTCTGCAAACAGCTGGTCGTGATCGGGCAACCGCGCCAGCGCTGCTGCCAGCTCGGCGGGAAACTGGTAGCGCAATTGGGCCGGCGAGCTGCGGTCCGGTTCGGCGAACAGTACGTCGAACACCACAGTGGCGGCACCCGCCTCACGCAGCCGGTCCAGCAACTGCGCCATCAGGTCGCGCGGCCAGGGCCACTGACCGAGTCGCAGGAGGCTGTCTTCGTCGATGTCCAGCACCATGAGCTTGGTGGGTGCGGAAAGGGTACGGGGTTGCCAGCGTTGATACTGGTCGAACAGGCTGTTACGCAATGTCTGCAGCAGTGCCGGCTCGGCCAGGTAGACCACGCATGCTGCCAGCAAACCGATGCAGGCAAGCAGCAGGCGTGGCGCCATGCGGCCGGGTTGTGCCATCAGTCGCGCTCCCTGCAACCGGGCCGCATGGCCAGGCTGAGCCGGGCGCTACTCGAGCACCAGGACGGCATCCATTTCGACTTGTGCCGCCTTGGGCAGCGCGGCAATGCCAATCGCGGCGCGGGCTGGGTAAGGCTGCTGGAAATAGCGGCTCATGACCTCGTTGACGGTCGCGAAGTTGCCCAGGTCAGTGAGGTAGATGTTCAGTTTGACGATGTCCTGCAACGACCCACCGGCAGCCTCAGCAACGGCCTTCAGGTTTTCAAAAACCTGCACGGTCTGTGCTTCGAAGCCTTCCACCAGCTCCATCGTCTTGGGGTCCAGCGGGATCTGGCCGGACATATAGACGGTATTGCCGGCCTTGATTGCCTGGGAATAGGTACCGATGGCAGCGGGGGCGTTTTCGGTGTTGATAACGGTGCGGGGCATAGCAGGACTCCGTTCTGGATCAATGAAAAGCAATGGAACGCCGAAGGCTGAACGAATACGCCGCTTTCGTCCAGCCTCGTCTCCAGTGCTCTTCTCGGCTTTCTAGGCCTTCATCCGAGTGATCCGCATGACGCCCTTGATCGCTCGCAGCTTCTTGATCACCCGGGCCAGGTGCACCCGGTCGTGAACGCTGACCACCAACTGGACGACACTGATGCGGCCGTCGCGCTCGTCCATGCCGATCTTTTCGATGTTGCCGTCGGCGGCATTGACGCTGCCGGCCAGCAGGGCGATCAGGCCGCGCTGGTGCTCCAGTTCGACTCTAAGTTCGACATTGAACTCGCCGGTGACGTCCTTGGACCAGGACAGTTGAATGCACTTGTCAGGGTTGTGGCGTACATCGGCAATGTTCCGGCAGGTATCCAGATGCACCACCATGCCTTTGCCCGCTGAGAGGTGCCCAACGATCGGGTCTCCAGGAATCGGGGTGCAACACTTGGCATAGTTCAGCACCAGGCCCTCCGTACCACGGATGGCCAGTGGGCCTTCGGCGCTCGGAGCCTGCTCGCCCTCGCTGGCCAGCAGCCGGCGGGCGATTACGTAAGCCATGCGATTGCCCAGGCCGATATCCTCGAGCAGATCCTCGACCACCTCCATGTGGTACTCGTTGAGAACGGTCTGGATCCGCTCTTGAGAGATACGGTCCAGGCTCGTCTCGAAGCCGGTGAGCACCTTGTTGAGCAGTCGTTCACCCAGGTTGATCGACTCCGAGCGGCGTTGCAGCTTCAACGCGTGGCGGATATGGGTCCGGGCCTTGCCCGTCACCACGAAGTTCAGCCAGGCAGGATTCGGGCGGGCACCCGGCGCGGTAACGATCTCCACCGTGCAACCACTTTCCAGCGCCTGGGACAGCGGCGCCAGGCGACGATTGACGCGGCAGGCGATGCAGGTGTTGCCAACGTCGGTGTGCACCGCGTAGGCGAAATCCACCGCGGTCGAGCCTTTCGGCAACTCCATGATGCTGCCCTTGGGCGTGAAGACGTAGACCTCGTCCGGGAACAGGTCGATCTTTACGCTCTCGATGAACTCCAGCGAGTTACCGGCACGCTCCTGCAGTTCCAGCACGCCCTTGACCCACTGCCTCGCTCGGGCGTGGGTACCTTTGGGGGTCTCTTCACCGTTGGATTTGTACAGCCAGTGCGCAGCGATCCCGTTGTTCGCCATCTCTTCCATCTCGCGGGTGCGGATCTGGATCTCGATGGGTACGCCGTGCATGCCGAACAGCGTGGTATGCAGGGACTGGTAACCGTTGGCCTTGGGGATTGCGATGTAATCCTTGAAGCGACCAGGCAGCGGTTTGTAGAGGCTGTGTACCGCGCCAAGCACCCGATAGCAGGTGTCGACCTTGTCGACCACGATGCGGAAGGCGTAGACGTCCATGATCTCGTTGAACGCCTTTCGCTTGCCGCGCATCTTCTTGTAGATGCTGTAGAGGTGCTTTTCCCGGCCGACTACTTCACCTTCCAGGCCGTCGCGCTCAAGGCAGTGGATAAGCGACTGCTCGATCTTCTCGACGATCTCGTTGCGGTTGCCGCGGGCGCGACGAACGGCCGCGCGAATGCGCTCCGAACGCATCGGGTGCATCGCCTTGAAACCCAGGTCCTCGAACTCCACACGCATGGCATGCATGCCCAGCCGGTTGGCGATGGGCGCGTAGATTTCCAGGGTTTCCTTGGCGATGCGGCGACGTTTCTCGCCCGCCAGCACCTCGAGGGTGCGCATGTTGTGCAGACGGTCGGCGAGCTTGACCAGGATCACGCGGATATCGCGCGCCATGGCCATGGCCATCTTCTGGAAGTTTTCCGCCTGGGCTTCGGCCTTGGTTTCGAACTTCATCTGGGTCAGCTTGCTGACACCATCCACCAGCTCGGCGACGGTCTCGCCAAATTGCGCAGTGAGCGCTTCCTTGGCGATGCCGGTGTCCTCGATGACGTCATGCAGCATCGCGGCCATCAGGCTCTGATGGTCCATGTGCATGTCGGCAAGAATGTTGGCTACCGCGAGGGGGTGGGTGACGTAGGCTTCACCGCTACGCCGGCGTTGGCCGTCATGGGCCTGCTCGGCATAAAAGTAGGCACGGCGCACCAGGTTGACCTGGTCGGCGCCGAGGTAGGTCGACAGGCGATCGGCGAGAGCATCTATGGCTGGCAAGGCAGTGCTCCTTGCCGGCGGGGGGCTATGTCTGCGGTTCGACTTCGACCTGGCATCTAATTAGAGGGCCTCGTTGGGCTCTTCCTCGTACTGCACGAACAGTGGCTCGTCATCGACGATATCGTCCTGGGCAATCACATCGTAATCCACCAGGCCGGAAGCGATTTCACGCAGGGCGACGACGGTCGGCTTGTCGTTTTCCCAGGCCACCTTGGGCTCCTTTCCACCGGTAGCCAGCTGGCGTGAGCGCTTGGTGGCGAGCATGACCAGCTCGAAGCGGTTATCTACGTTGTCCAGGCAGTCTTCAACGGTAACGCGGGCCATGGTGTTCCTCATCAGTAACAGTAAAGCGGGCCCGAATGGGCAAGCGGACGGGATAGTCTAAAAAATCACCGCTCAATAGGGAAGCGGTAAAGTTGCGGACGACTCCCGCCCTCTAATGGGAGCCAGCTCTTTGATGGGGTTAGGCCAGTCCTGGTCCTTCCCGTCAGGGGCTCTTCACGCCAGCAGTTCCTGCAGCAGGGCGCTGAAGCGTTGCTGTTGTGATGTCTGCAAAAGCTGATTGGAACGAAAGATCGCCTGCAGATCGATCAGGGCGTGGGCGAAGTCATCGTTGATCACCAGGTAGTCGTATTCGACATAGTGAGTCATTTCACTGACCGCCTCCCGCATGCGCTTCTCGATGACATCATCGCTGTCCTGCCCGCGATTCGTTAGACGTTGGCGCAGGGCTTCCTGGGTCGGCGGCAGGATGAAGATCGACTTGGCCTGGGGCATCAGGCGACGCACCTGCTGCGCACCCTGCCAGTCTATTTCGAGAATCAGGTCATAGCCTTGATCCAGCGTCTGCTCTACCCAGTGTTGCGACGTACCGTAGAGGTTGCCGAACACCTCGGCATGTTCGAGAAATTCGCCCTGCTGCAACCGCTCGAGAAAGGCTTCGCGGGTGACGAAGTGATAGTTGACGCCATCTACCTCGCCAGGACGCATCGGGCGAGTCGTATGCGAAACCGAGACCCGGACCTGCGGCTGCGCATCAAGCAGCGCTTTGACCAGGCTGGTCTTCCCGGCCCCGGATGGCGCGGAAACAATGTAGAGGGTACCGGTAGAGGCGGACATTGGATTCTCTAGGCAGTTGCGTGTTGTGGTGTTGGTGTCTGGCTGGCGGCGCTTAGCATGGCTGGCACTCTGCCTGACAGGCTGCTATTCGATGTTCTGGACCTGCTCGCGCATCTGCTCGATCAGTACCTTGAGATTGACTGCCGCTTGTGTGCTGCGTGGGTCGAACGCCTTGGAGCCCAGCGTGTTGGCTTCGCGATTGAGCTCCTGCATGAGGAAGTCCAGTCGCCGACCAGCAGCGCCGCCGGATTTTAGAACCCGGCGCACTTCGTTGACATGGGTCGTCAGGCGATCCAGTTCTTCGGCAACGTCGCTCTTTTGCGCCAATATCACCAGTTCCTGCTCCAGGCGCTGCGGGTCCAGCTCGATGCGCAGTTCGGCGCAGCGATCCAGCAGTTTCTGCCGCTGGCCAGCGAGCATCTGCGGAACCTGGCTGCGCAGGGTAGCCGTTTCCAGGCCGATCGCGTCAAGGCGCTCGTTGATCAGTCGGGCCAGTTCCTCGCCTTCGCGTTGGCGGCCTGCCTTCAGTTCCTCGAGTGTCTGATGGAACAGTTGCAGCGCAGCGCTGCTGAGCGCCTGCGGGTCACTCGAGTCGCTCACGAGGACGCCGGGCCAGGCGAGGATTTCCAGCGGATTGAGCGGTGCCGGCTGTTTGATCAGGCCGGCAACGCTTTCCGCCGCGGCGATCAGCTGGCGGGCGCGTTCGTTGTCGACCTGCATCGAGCGTCCGGCCGCGTCTTCGGCGAAGCGCAGGGTGCACTCGACCTTGCCACGTGAAAGGCCCTTGCGCAGCGCCTCGCGGATGGCGCCTTCAAGGTCGCGGAAGGTTTCCGGCAGGCGAAGGTGCGGTTCCAGATAACGATGGTTGACCGAGCGGATCTCCCAGCTAAGTGTGCCGTGCTTGCCGGCCTGCTCGGCGCGTGCGAAGGCGGTCATGCTGTGGATCATGGAGAGACCTCTCGGTGTGTTGGCGAAAGGCGGAGGATTGTAAAGGAAAAAGCGCACATTGGCGTTTTCGCATCGTCGGCCGATGGCCAGGCCCTGCGAAGCTGCCGTCGCAGTGGCTCGACGGTGGCCCTTGATGGGGGCCAGACCCCTATAATGGTCGCACTCACCACCAGATCAGGATAAGCCTCATGAAGCGTCCCAGTGGCCGCGCCGCCGATCAGCTGCGTTCGACCCGCATCACCCGTAACTACACCAAGCATGCCGAAGGGTCCGTGCTGGTCGAGTTCGGCGACACCAAGGTGATCTGTACTGCCAGTATCGAGAACGGCGTACCACGATTCCTCAAGGGCCAGGGGCAGGGCTGGTTGACCGCCGAATACGGCATGCTGCCCCGCGCTACGGGTTCCCGTAACCAGCGCGAGGCCAGCCGAGGCAAGCAGGGCGGCCGTACACTCGAGATCCAGCGTCTGATCGGCCGCTCGCTGCGCGCCTCTTTGGATATGAGCAAGCTGGGCGAAAACACCATCTACATCGATTGCGACGTGATCCAGGCTGATGGCGGCACGCGCACAGCCTCCATCACCGGCGCGATGGTCGCTCTGGCCGATGCGCTGAAGTTACTGAAAAAGCGCGGCGGCCTGAAGGGAGGCGACCCGCTCAAGCAGATGGTGGCGGCTGTTTCAGTCGGTATCTATCAGGGCGAGCCGGTGCTCGATCTCGATTATCTGGAGGATTCGGCTGCCGAAACCGACCTCAACGTGGTCATGACCAGTACTGGCGGCTTCATCGAAGTGCAGGGGACCGCTGAAGGCGCGCCGTTCCAGCCCGAGGAACTGAACGCCATGCTGGCGCTGGCGCAAAGCGGAATGCAGGAGTTGTTCGCCCTGCAGCTTGCCGCGCTGGCCGACTGAACCGAGGAGAACGTCATGTCTGATCAAGAATTGGTTCCGCAGCCCTCTGCTCAAGCGCGGCAGTGGGCTATGTTCTGTCACTACTCGGCGTTCTTCTGGTTTCTGGTACCGATGATTGGCAACGTGCTGGGTCCGCTGATCGTCTGGCAGTTGAAGAAGGACATGGATCCCTTCGTCGATGAGCAGGGCAAGGAGTCGCTGAACTTCCAGATCACCTTCAGCATCCTGCAGATGATCTGCGGCGCGCTGGCCTGGATTCTCATCGGATTTCCGCTGATGGCGTTGATCAGCGTGGTGGCGCTGGTGCTGGTGGTGATCGCCGGCATTCGCGCCAACGAGGGCAAGCCCTATCGATATCCGTTCTGCTGGCGAATCGTCAAGTAGCGATAAGCCAGGCAGGCCTCAGCCTGCACCGCCACTCTGAACAGCTTCCAGCTCAGAGACTCAGCGTCCAGTCGTAATCCACCACCAGCGGCGCATGCTGGGAGAAGCGAGGCTGACGTGGCAGGCGGGCATTGCGCACGAAGCGGCGCATGCCGGACGTCAGTATCTGATAGTCGAAGCGCCAGCCCAGATTGAGCATCTGGGCCTGTTCCGTATCAGGCCACCAGCTGTATAGATCCCCTTCTCGGGTCACTTCCCGGAGCGCGTCGATGTAGCCCATATTGCCGAAAATCTCGTCGAGCCATGCGCGTTCGGGTGCCAGGAAACCGGTCGCCTGCTGGCAGTCGCGCCAGTTCTTCACGTCCAGCTTCTGGTGCGCGACGTACAGCGATCCGCAGTAGATGTACTCACGGCGTTTGCGGCGCTGCTTATCGAGGTAATGGGCGAAGTCGTCCATGAATTTGAATTTCTGATTCAGGTCTTCATCGCCACCGCGGCCGGTCGGCAAGAGCAGCGTAGCAATGCTGACCTTGTCGAAGTCTGCTTGCAGATACCGCCCATATCGGTCGGCTGTCTCAAAGCCCAGGCCCATGATGACGGCCTTTGGCTGCAGCCTGGAGTACAGCGCAACGCCACCCTGTTCAGGAATCTCGCCGTCCACAGAATAGAGAAAATAGCCGTCGAGCTGGTAGGCCGGATCGTCGAGTTCTACTACGGAGGCGCGGGTATCCTGCAGGCAGATGACATCGGCATTCTGCGCTTGCAGCCAGCTGAGCAAACCCCGCTGTGCTGCCGCTTGAATACCATTCACATTGACGCTGATGATCCGCATAAATGGCCCCTGAAAACACGTGCGTGTATGATAACCCAAGCTCTTTGCAATTAGCTAAATCCGTGTCTTCCGGGAATATTCTTCATGCAGGCGTACCAGCGCGAGTTCATTCGCTTCGCCATCGAACGCGGGGTTCTTCGCTTCGGTGATTTCACTCTGAAGTCCGGACGTACCAGTCCCTACTTCTTCAATGCCGGCCTGTTCAACACCGGATCGGCACTGGCCCAGCTGGGTCGTTTCTATGCGGCTGCGGTCGCCGAAAGCGGCATCGAGTTCGATGTGATCTTTGGTCCGGCGTACAAGGGCATACCCTTGGCTGCAGCGACCGCCATGTCCCTGGCCGAACATCATCAGCGGGATTTGCCGTGGTGTTTCAACCGCAAGGAAGCCAAGGATCACGGGGAAGGCGGTACCCTCGTCGGTGCGCCGCTTGCCGGTCGCGTGCTGATCGTCGACGACGTCATTACCGCAGGAACTGCCATTCGCGAGGTGATGCAGATCATTCATGCTCAGGAGGCGCGAGCGGCCGGTGTGCTGATCGCGCTTAACCGGCAGGAGCGTGGGCAGGGCCAGTTGTCCGCGATCCAGGAAGTGGAGCAGGACTATGGGATGCCCGTGATAAGCATCGTCTCGCTCGCCCAGGTGCTGGAATTCATCGCTGAGGATGCAGAGCTCAAGCGCTATATGCCAGCGGTTGAGGCGTACCGGGAACAGTACGGTATATGAAACCCTACCGTCGGCCCTGGTGACCGCGTTGGTTGGGCTGCTTTGTCAGCAACTGACAATTTGCGGCGCTTTGCCCAGGCATGGGAGTCGGCTCAGCGCGTGCTGGTGCGGTTCCTAGGGATTGCTTCCCTCCAGGCCGTATTCGAACCAGGCTGCTGCAGTGCCGGCTCGACGCTGGTTCCAGCCTGGGATTGGGTGGGAAGGCTGTCCAGTTGGTGTACTTATTGCTGCAGGGATGTGATGGGGTTCGTATAAGCTGAGTCCCCATCGGCAGGAAAGAATCAGGCGATTCGAGTGGCTGTGCCGAGCGCACCGAATATGGAAGAGGCAAAAGTATGCAGATGGGGATCCGCGCGCTGTTACTGCTGAGCTTGCTGGGAACGACGGTTGCGCAAGCTGAGCTGTACCGGTATGTCGATGACAAGGGCGTAGTGGTCCTAAATCGTCTTGGCGTACCGCCACAGTTTATTGGCCGCGGTTACGAGGTCCTCAACGATCAGGGGCGTGTGACGGAGGTGGTGCCTCCTGCGCCAACTGCGCAAGAGCGCCAGCGCCTGTTGGAAGCCAAGGTCAGGGCAGGAAACGATGCCCAGCTGTTGCGGCTGTATGCAAGCGTTCAGGACGTCGAGCGCGCCAAGGCCCGCCGCTTATCCGAGTTGGACAGTGTGATTGGCATCACTCGCGGTAATCTCCAGTCGCTGCGGACGCAGCAAGCCAACCTGCAGAGCCAGGCGGCGAATCATGAGCGTGCCGGACGCCAGGTTCCCGAGCACTTGCTGACCCAGATCGACAATCTTGCCAAGGAGCAGGCCAGTCTGAAGCGCGACGTTGAACGCTACAGACAGACCCGCAAGCAGGCCGAACTCAGTTTCGCCAGGGAGCGGGCGCGGGTCGCCGAGCTGCTTGGTCAATCTGAATAGCTGCACGAGCGAGACAAAACAGCCCGGCACTCATTCGTAGAGCCGGGCTTTTTCATGGCTGGATCAGTGCTGAGCGGATGCCTTGCGGTTGGTAATCAGCGTGCCGACACCAACGTCGGTGAAGATTTCCAGCAGCACAGCGTTTGGAACACGACCGTCGATGATATGCGCGCTGTGCACACCGCCCTGGACTGCTTCCAGTGCGCAGCGGATCTTGGGCAGCATGCCGCCGTAGATGGTGCCGTCAGCGATCAGTTCATCGACCTGCGCGGTGGTAAGCCCGGTCAGTACCTGACCCTGCTTGTCCATCAGGCCCGCAATGTTGGTCAGCAGCATCAGCTTTTCAGACTTGAGCGCTTCAGCCACCTTTCCGGCCACCAGATCGGCATTGATGTTGTAGGACTCGCCGTCAGGGCCCACGCCGATGGGGGCAATGACCGGGATGAAGTTGCCGCGAACCAGCATGTCCAGCAACTCGGTGTTGACGCCTGTGACCTCGCCCACCTGGCCAATGTCGATGATCTCCGGCGAGGTCATCTCCGGGGTCTGGCGGGTTGCCTTGAGCTTTTGCGCGCGGATCAGCTTGGCATCCTTTCCCGTCAGTCCGATGGCTGCGCCGCCGTGCTGGTTGATCAAGGTGACGATGCTCTTGTTGACCTGACCGCCCAGTACCATCTCCACCACATCCATGGTCTGGCTGTCGGTGACCCGCATGCCGTCGATGAAGTGGCTTTCGATGTTGAGACGCTTGAGCAGATCGCCGATCTGCGGCCCGCCGCCGTGCACCACCACCGGGTTGATACCCACCGCCTTCATCAGCACGATGTCACGTGCGAAGCCGGTCTTCAGCTCCTCGCTTTCCATCGCGTTGCCGCCGTACTTGATGACCAGCGTCTTGCCAACGAATCGGCGTATGTAGGGCAGTGCTTCGGACAGAACCTGGGCAAATTGGGTGGCGGCTTCACGGCTGAGGGTCATGCAGGGCTCCGCAAGTCAGAACGGCAGGGTGAGATCAGGCGCGACAGTATAAAGCTGCGCACGGAAGACTTCCTGTATGCGCTTTAGCTCTTCTTCTGTCTCGGCCTCGAAACGCAGCACCAGGACCGGCGTGGTATTCGAGGCGCGTACCAGGCCCCAGCCTTTCGGGTAATCGACACGCACGCCGTCGAGGGTGGTGATATTGGCTTCACCCCAGTGGGCATCGCGATGCAGCGCTTCGATGATGGTGAACTTGCTCTCCTCGGTGACCGTGATATTGATCTCCGGGGTGGATAGATCGTTTGGAAAGGCGGAGAAGACCTGCTCGGCGTTGCGCTTGTCCTGGCTGAGGATTTCCAGCAGGCGCACCGCGCTGTAGATGCCATCGTCGAAGCCGTACCAGCGCTCCTTGAAGAAAATGTGGCCGCTCATTTCCCCTGCGAGCAGGGCGCCGGTTTCCTTCATCTTTTTCTTGATCAGCGAGTGGCCGGTCTTCCACATCACCGGACGTCCGCCATAGCCGCTGATCAGCGGTGTCAGGCGACGCGTGCATTTGACGTCGAAGATGATGTCGGCACCGGGGTTGCGTGATACCACATCCTTGGCGAACAACATCAGCAGGCGATCGGGGAAAACCACGGTGCCGGCGTTTGTCACTACGCCGACGCGGTCACCATCGCCGTCGAAGGCCAGGCCCAGGTCGGCATTCTCGGCCTTGACCTTGGCGATCAGGTCTTCGAGATTTTCCAGCTTGCCCGGGTCCGGATGGTGGTTCGGGAAGTTGCCGTCGACGTCGCAGAACAATGGGATGACCTTGCAGCCCAAGGCTTCGATCAGCTGCGGCGCGATAACGCCGGCAACGCCATTGCCGCAGTCGACCACCACCTTGAGCGGTTTGGCCAGGGCGATGTCATCGCGAACGCGCTTGAAATAACTTTCCAGCACATCGACCTGCTCGGCTTGCCCGACACCTTCGGCAAGGTCGCCGGTCTCGATGCGCTGGCGCAGCTTTTGGATCTGCTCGTTGGCGAGGGTGTCGCCGGCAATGACGATCTTGAATCCGTTGTAGTCCGGCGGGTTGTGGCTGCCGGTGAGCATGACGCCGGATTTGCCGGCCAAGACGTTGGCGGCGTAGTAGAGCACCGGGGTCGGCACCATGCCGACGTCGCTCACGCTGCAGCCGCTGTCCACCAGGCCCTGGATCAGGTGCTGGACCAGCTCCGGGCCGGAAAGCCGACCATCGCGACCGACCGATACATTCGGTTCGCCTTGGGCCAGGCTCTCGGAACCGACGGCGCGGCCGATCCAGTAGGCGGTTTCATTGGTCAGGGTGTCGCCGACGACGCCACGGATATCGTAGGCGCGGAAGATGCTCGCGGGCAGTTGCGGGGCTTTGGGGGCGCTCATTGCGGTTTCTCGCTCCTTGGTGTCGAGGCCAAGCCAGTCCTGGTCCTCGTCGAGAATGTCGATGTCGAGAATATCGGTGTCCTGGAACAAGGGATCGACGTACTCGGTGGATGGGGCTTGCCGGGCCGCGGGCTGGGGTGCAGCCGAGGCGTTGGCCGGTGCCGCTCCGGCTGTGCGCAGCGGCAATCGGACCAGACTCTTGGCCAGCGCGTCGAGCGCCGGCAGGCTCAAGGTCGGTGTTTTGATGGTCTTGCCGTTGGAGAGTTCCTGCACCATCTGGCCCAGGTGCAATACATCCTCACGGAGTCGGCGCTGTTGGGCGCTGAGCACCAGTTGCAGACCGAGCAACAGGCCGCACAGGGCCGTCAGGGCGGCCGCCAGTAACAGCATGGATGGCTGGTTTGCCGCGGCAAGACCTGGTGCTGGCAGGAAGCTTATCTTCCAGTTCGGATTGTCGCTTGCGAGGTCTATCGCCTCCTCGTTCTGCCCCGTGCCGCCGCGCTGCGTGAGCATCTGCGCCGGGGCATTGCTGAATTGCTGAACCAGTCGCAGCTGACCTGCCTCATCAGGAAGCTGCGGCAAGGTTGCCAGGAGGCGTTCGAGGCTGGTGACCAGCAGCAGGGTGCCCTGAACCGGCTGATCGGCATTCGAGCGCAGCGCCGCTGCACTGTAGAGCAGCCAGCGGGTGCCTACCTTGAACGCCTCGGGAGCTGGCGACTGGCCATTCTCGGCGCGCTGAACCAGGTCCAGCGCGGCGAAGTTCAGCGGGCCGGGACGATTGGCGTCCGGCCGCGCCTGGCCGCGCAGACTGAGATGTGCATCCACGACGCCGTCCCGGTAACCCAGTTCCCGTTCGGCAGCGCGAATCAACCTGGGCTCCTCGCTGCTCAGCGCTTCGAACAGTTGCGGATCGCTCGCCGCCGCACGTGTCTCTTCGCCCAGCTGCCGGAGAGCCTGGTTGATCGCGGATGCCTGGCTCTGGCCCCAGGCTTGCGCCAGCTCGGCACTGTGCTGCTGCTGGCTGGATTGCTGGGCCGCCCAGATCAGCGCAGCGGCAATGGCGAGCCCCAGCAGGCCGGGAATCAGGCCGGGCAATAGCATCTTCAGGCCGACACTTCGGCGCGGGCGGGATGAAGTGGAGTCGGCCGGGTTGAGAACGCCGGTGTCCCTGGCGGTGCGCTGAAAGCGTTTCATGAAGCTCCTCATTCGTCCTGAAAGGGCCGAGACGGTTTCAGTGACTGCCGGAGTGGCCGAAGCCGCCAGCGCCACGTTCGCTGTTGTCGAATTCGCTCACCAGTTCGAACTGCGCCTGAATCACCGGCACCAGCATCAGCTGGGCGATACGCTCGCCGACGGCGATGTTGAAGGCCGTCTGGCCACGGTTCCAGCAGGAAACCATCAGTTCACCCTGGTAATCCGAGTCGATCAGGCCGACCAGGTTGCCCAGCACGATGCCGTGCTTGTGACCCAGGCCGGAGCGGGGAAGGATCAATGCGGCCAGGTTCGGGTCGGCGATATGGATCGACAGACCGGTCGGGATCAGCAGGGTCTGCCCTGGCTCGAGGGTAATGTCAGCTTGGAGCATGGCCCGCAGGTCAAGCCCGGCGGAACCGCTGGTGGCGTATTCGGGCAGGGGGAAATCCTGGCCGAGGCGGGGGTCGAGGATTTTCGCTTGGAGTTTATGCATGGTCAGGCCTGATGGTAACGGTCGGCGATGAAGGCGATCAGCTGACGGGCTATGTGCCCTTTGCTGGCCTGGCTGAAGCGGGTTTCGTGCTGCTGGCGGTCGATCACCGTCACGGCGTTTTCTTCACTGTTGAAGCCGATGCTCGGATTGGCCACGTCATTGGCCACGATCAGATCGAGATTCTTGTCACGCAGCTTGCGCGTCGCGTACTCCAGCAGGTTTTCCGTTTCGGCGGCAAAGCCAACGCTGAACGGACGGTCTTCGCGACCGGCGAGGGTGGCGAGAATGTCCGGATTGCGAACCATCTGCAGCACCAGCCCGTCGCCCTTGGCAGGGTCTTTTTTCAGTTTGTGCGGCGCGATGACCTCCGGGCGGTAATCGGCAACGGCTGCAGCCGCGATGAACAGATCGCAAGGCATTGCCGCTTCGCAGGCGGCCAGCATGTCGCGCGCGCTCACGACGTCGATTCGCTGAACCCGGTCGGGTGTCGGCAGGAACACCGGGCCGGCCACCAGCGTCACGCGCGCGCCTGCTTCCGCGGCAGCTTCGGCCAGGGCAAACCCCATCTTTCCGGAGCTGTGGTTGGTGATATAGCGCACCGGGTCGATGTTTTCCTGGGTCGGGCCGGCCGTGATCAATAGATGGGTTCCGGTCAGCAGGTTGCGTTCGAAGCAGTCGGCAGCGGCCTGGGCCAAGTCGTCTGCCTCGAGCATCCGACCAAGACCGACATCGCCACAGGCCTGGCTGCCGGATGCCGGGCCGAACAGCCGAATACCGCGTTGCTGCAGGAGTGCGCGGTTGGCCTGGGTGGCGGGATCCGCCCACATCGCCTGGTTCATCGCCGGAGCCAGGGCAACCGGGGCATTGGTTGCCAATACCAGGGTCGTCAACAAATCATTGGCCACGCCTTGAGCCAGCCGGGCCATGAGGTCAGCCGTGGCAGGCGCCACCAGGACCAGATCGGCCCAGCGCGCCAGTTCGATGTGGCCCATGGCGGCTTCGGCGGCCGGGTCAAGCAGGTCCAGATGGACCGGGTGGCCGGAGAGAGCCTGGAGAGTGAGCGGGGTGATGAATTCACGACCACCGTTGGTCATGACGACGCGTACCTCGGCGCCCTGGTCGCGGAGCCGGCGCACCAGCTCGGCACTTTTATAGGCAGCGATGCCGCCGCCGACGCCCAGGACGATGCGTTTACGATAAAGCCGCTGCATAGGCCTGCCTTGTCACGGGTGAGAACTGGTTCCGGCGAGGGCCGATGACCGTGGATAAAAGGCCGCTAAGATAGCACAGCGCCCCCACAGGACGAGGGGCAGGCTCGACAGGGAGGTGACATGAGCATTCGTAATTGGCCAGCATCGGAACGGCCACGGGAAAAGCTGCTGGAGCAGGGCGCGGCGGCCCTGTCTGACGCGGAATTGCTGGCGATCTTTCTGCGCACCGGGGTGACCGGCAAGAGCGCGGTGGACCTGGCTCGCCATCTGCTCAGCGAGTTTGGCAGCCTGCGTGCGCTGCTGGAAAGCGATCTGCAGCAGTTCAGCGGGCATCTCGGACTAGGCCCGGCCAAGTTCGCCCAACTGCAGGCGGTGCTGGAAATGGCGCGACGGCACCTGGCCGAGCGCATTCGCCGCGATTCCGCACTGGAAAGCCCGCAGGCGGTACGCGATTACCTCAAGGCCCGCTTGCGGCATGAGCCGCATGAACTCTTCGCTTGCCTGTTTCTCGACTCCAAACACCGCGTGCTGGCCTTCGAGGTGCTGTTTCACGGGACTATCGACGGCGCCAGCGTCTACCCCCGGCAGGTAGTCAAGCGCGCGCTGGCGCAGAACGCCGCAGCGGTGATCCTCACGCATAATCACCCGTCCGGCGTTGCCGAGCCCAGTCAGGCTGATCGGCACCTGACCCGCAAGCTCACCGATGCGCTTGCGCTGATCGATGTGCGGGTGCTCGATCATTTCATCGTCGGCGATGGCGAGCCGCTGTCCATGGCCGAGTATGGGTGGATGTGATCACTGCTCATGCAAGGAGCGGGATGAGCAGCAGCGGCAGCAGGACGCTGAGGACGAACCGCCCGTTCCAGCCAAGCGCGATGCGCCAGGGCGACAGCTTGGCGTGGCGGGCCAGTAGCAGCGCCGACGGCCCATAGGGCGACAACAGCATCGCCAGGGAAAAACCGAACAGCAGTGCCACAGCCGGCTGCATGACGGCGACATCCTGGCTCGCCAGTTGCGCCAACAGCGCCGCACACAGGTTGAGTGAGATGATCGGGGCGACGCCGAGCAACGCCATTGCCATCACCAGCAGCGAGCCGAGGGCCCCCAGGCCGAACAATGCCAGTGGCGTATCGCCCAGGTGTCCCGCCAGCTGGTGTACTGGCAGTATTGCGGCGGCCAGCCCGGCCAGCAGCGCTGAGCAGGCAAAGATAAAGGTCTCGTTGCGCATACCGACAAGGGTGTCGCTGATTTCGCCGAGCACCTGCCTGGCGGCCACACGCTGCCACAGCAGCATCGTGATGACAGCCAGTGGCACCAGCAACATGGCAGCCTGGGTCGCGGACAACCAGGTAGATGCCGCGAGCAATGTGATCAGTGCGACGCCCGCCAGGCTGCCGAGCAGCAGGCCGCGAAATCTACTGCCCTCCGGTTGCGCCTGGGGCTCGTCAGGAGTGGTGTCCGCCAGAAACTGCAGGCGCCGGTTCTCCTCAGGCCAGCCGAACAGCAGGAGCAGAAGGCCGCCCAGCAGGCCGAAAGGCAGCAGCGCGCTCCAGCTCAGGCCTGGCAGCTCACGCGTCAGGATCGCCACCGCCACGCTGGTTGGGGCCAGCAGGGGCACCAGGGCAAATCCGCGTAGCGACGTGACCATCACGCCGCGCCGACCCTCCAGACGCTGAAGATCACTGTAGGGGCGACGTTCGAGGTGGCGCTCAAACGAGCCGCAGATCAGGTTGAGCATGCCGAAACTGAGGATCGAACTGATCGCGAAGGTGCTCAGCAGATAGCTGGGATAAAGCCAGGGGCGGGGACCGGCAAGGAGGAGTCTGTGCAGTTCGCTGAGCTGGTGCAGGCGCTTTACCACGCAGTGCATGAGGCCCAGGGCGCCGATGAACGCAGCGTAATACGCGGCCGAAGATAGCATTCGCGCGGCCTGCTGGAGGTGGGCCTCGCCACTGAGCAGCCAATATCCAAGCAGTGCCAGCGTGACCATGCCGAGCCTGCGCGGATAGGGCATCAACGAGCGCCAGTGCCAGACGAAAAACGTCGCAAGCAGCATACCGCTGAGAATGCTCAGCGATTGCAGCCGCGTGGCAAGTGACAGCAGTTCGAGGAGCAACGCCAGCGGTAGCAGCAGCGTCATTTAGCGGGGCAGCTCGCTGCGCAGCGCTCCACGCTTGAAGACGCCTTCTCCGAATGCAATCAGCCGGTCGTTCTCGTCCAGCAGGTCGCAGCCGGCCATGAAGATCTTGTGCCCACCCGAGCGGCATTTCGCTACCGCCCTGACGCGGCTGCCAGCAGAGGCCGGAGCGCTGAAATTGAGGCTCATCGACAAGGTGGTTGCGACCCGCCGCTGGGCCGGGTCCGGCTCCCAGGTGCCACAGAGGCCCATGGCCACATCCATCAAGGTTGCCATCACGCCGCCGTGCATGTTGCTGGCATTGTTCAGGTGTCGCGGCTGCAGGTTCAAGGCGATGACGGCATGGCCCTGGCCATAGGCGACCAGTTCACAGCCGACATCCTGAAAAAAGCCGGTGACCGTTGCTTGGGTTTCCCGCAGTAACTCGGGCGAGTATTCGGATGTGGGCATGATGGTTCTGGTTGCGGATGGCTTGCAGACGAGACTGGCAGTCTTTAGGCTCTTGGTCAATTAATCGGAATACCATTCCGCACTGCGAAATATCTGGTGCGGCACCAACCGTCCAAACCAGGAGGTTCGCATGTTTTCCCGTATCGGCATCATCGGCGCCGGCGCGATGGGGCGCGGCATAGCGCAACTGTTCGCCGGCGCCGGGCAGCGGGTCTGGCTCTATGACAGCCGCTCCGAGGCGATCGATCAGGCTCTGCAATTCAACCGCGGGCTGCTCGAGCGGAGCGTTGCCAAGGGCCGCATGTCAGCCGATGAGCTGCAGGCGACCATCGAGCGCATGCAGCCGGCACATAAGCTGACAGAGCTGGCGGGCTGCGATCTGCTGATCGAGGCCATTGTCGAGAACCTCGAAGCGAAGCAGAGCCTGTTTGTCGAGCTGGAAGGCCTGATCGCGGCTGATGCCGTACTTGCCACCAATACCTCGTCGCTATCGGTCACCCGCATCGCCAGCGCCTGCTCGCGGCCTGAGCGGGTGGCAGGTTTTCATTTCTTCAATCCCGTGCCGCTAATGAAGCTCGTCGAAGTGGTACGTGGTGAACGCACCGATCCGGCAGTCATCCAGCGGCTGGTTCAGCTGGCCGAGCAGGCCGGGCATTTCCCGGCGATCACGCCGGACACCCCCGGCTTTCTGGTCAACCATGCCGGCCGCGCCTATGGCACCGAGGCCCAGCGTATTCTCAGCGAAGGCATCGCCACGCCCGAGCAGATCGACCGCATCCTGCGGGACGGTCCGGGCTTTCGAATGGGGCCGTTCGAGCTGTTCGACCTCACCGGTCTCGACATTTCCCATGCGGTCATGGAGTCGGTGCACGACCAGTTCTACAGCGATCCGCGCTATAAGCCGTCTTACCTGGCCGCACAACGGGTTGCGGCGGGATTGCTGGGGCGCAAGACCGGTGAAGGCTACTATCGCTACGAAGAGGGTCAGCAGATTCGCTCGCCCGAGCTTCGCTTCGATCCGGTAACCATTGATCGGCCCTTCTGGCTCGACAGCATCGAGCCCGGACTTCGGGCGCGGGTCGGCGGGCTTCTGCGGCAGGCCGGTGCCGTGCTGGAATCTGGCAGCGAGCCGTCGGACCAGGCGGTCTGCCTGATTACTCCGCTGGGTGAAGATGCCAGCCAGTGCATCGAGCGGCTGGGCTTACCAGCGGTTCGAACCCTGGCCCTGGATACCTTCAGCGATCTCGACAAGCGTCGTGTGCTGATGCGTCAGCCTGCGCTCGATCCGGTATTGGAGGCTCAGGCCCGCCAGGTCCTGGGCGCTGATGGCGTGCCGGTCGAGGTGATCAACGACTCACCCGGATTTGTCAGTCAGCGCATCGTGGCCAGCATCGTCAATCTAGGCTGCGAGATCGCTCAGAAAGGCATCGCGACGCCGCAGACGCTCGACCGCGCCGTTCAGCTCGCCCTGGGCTACCCCAAGGGCCCGCTGGGTTTCGCCGAACACTACGGCCCGGCGAGAATCCTGGCGATACTGGAAAACATGCAGACGTGCTATGGCAACGAACCGCGCTACCGGCCCAGCCCCTGGTTGCGCCGGCGGGTGCAGCTCGGCCTGCCGCTGGCGGCGCCCGATATGCCGTGCTGAATGCGGCTTGCATTCATTAGCTATCCAGCTCAAGGAACGTCGGTTGCTGCCGTTAACCCGGTAACCGGCGTTCAGGCCGGTTGCTGCCAAGGGATACTGGTCATTGGTGGCAGAGGTGGTACAACCCCCTTTTCCGGATGACAACAAGAGGCCATCCATGCGCCCTTATCTCCTTCTTCACCCCTGGGCCTGTCTGCTTCATGCCGTGGCTCTGCTTGGGCTGTTGCTGGTTTATCGCTTCCTGGAGCCACCGTTCTACCTGGTAGCGGTGTCGATGCTGTTGCTTGGTCTCATTCCCTGGTTCTGGACGGGGCGCGTGCGTACTGCCGAGTCGCCCGCGGCCGAGGCTGATGCGTCGGGTTTCGCTGCGCTGAGCAGCAGGCTGTCACGTCACACCTGCCATAACGCGCTGTCGGCGGCCCAGGTCTCGTATAGCGCCGAGCAGTTGGCGGCACGTCTGCAGTCACAGTTGGTCGCCATCAGCGAAATCGCCAATGGGGCCGAGGCGATGACCGCGACCGAGCAGGACAGCGCCAGCCGTGCCCGCCAGGCCCTGGAGGCCGCCGAAGCGGTGCGGCGTAGCAGCGACACGGGCCGTGCGGCGCTGCAGGACGCCATCGAACGCATGCAGGCACTCAGCGCGCAGACCCAGTCCAGCCGTGAGTTACTCGATGGACTCTCGGCGCGCACCGAAGAGATCCGCCAGATCACCGATGTGATTCAGGCTATCGCCAGTCAGACCAACCTGCTCGCGCTCAATGCGGCGATCGAGGCTGCCCGGGCCGGGGAGGCCGGGCGCGGCTTTGCCGTGGTGGCCGATGAGGTGCGTAATCTCGCTGGACGCACCAGTACCGCGACCGAAGAGGTCGGGCGAATGGTTGGCGATATCCGCCAGCAGAGCGAGGCGGTGGTCACGCATATCCAGCAACAGGCCAGCGAGCTCGACGAAG
Organism: Stutzerimonas sp. C6.4V; assembly: GCF_058536345.1. Classification (NCBI taxonomy): domain Bacteria; kingdom Pseudomonadati; phylum Pseudomonadota; class Gammaproteobacteria; order Pseudomonadales; family Pseudomonadaceae; genus Stutzerimonas; species Stutzerimonas sp. C6.4V. The sequence goes on along the minus strand of NZ_JBZUBM010000002.1, from coordinate 60,077 downwards.
CGGCCGAACAGATTGCCGGGACGGGTGCGCAGCTCACCGGCATAGCTGAATTGGCCGGCGATGTCGAAAAGCAGGTGGCGGAGATCACTTCGGGCACGGCCAGCAATCATGAGCGGCTGACCCAGCTGTTCGTTGCGCTGGATCAGCTGCGTGGCGATGCGCTGGACAGCGAGGCCCAGACCCAGCAGCTGGAACAGGCGGCGGAGAATCTCGTCGGCCAGGCAGAGGCAGTCAGTGAACAGCTCGCCGAAGTCCAGCTTGACGACTATCACCAGCGCATCTACGACCTGGCGCAGGAGGGCGCCGCGGCGATCGCTGCGCGTTTCGAGGCGGATCTGGAGGCCGGACGGCTGACGGTCGATGATCTGTTCGATCGCAACTACAAGGCGCAGGCGGGCACCGATCCGGTGCGTTATCACACTCGTTTCGACCGTTACGCCGACCAGGTCCTGCCAGCGATCCAGGAGCCGCTGCTCACGCGCAACGACGCGCTGGTCTATGCCATCGCCACCACGCCAGAAGGCTATGTGCCCACGCACAACCGTGCGTTCAGCCAGCCGCCGGTGGGCGATCCCGCGATTGACCGGGTCAAGAGTCGGAGCAAGCGGCTGTTCAACGATCGCACCGGAGGGCGCTGTGGCAGTCACGAGCGCAAGGTGCTGCTGCAGACCTACAGCAGGGACACCGGTGAGCTGATGCACGACCTCTCGGTGCCGATCCATGTCCGCGGCCGGCACTGGGGTGGCCTGCGGCTGGGCTACCGGCCGGAACACTAGGGGCCGGAAGCCGTCGATGGCCGAAGCGCGGTGGTGTTTGGCACTGACTGACGCGCCATCGCCACCCGGCAAGCCGGCGAGCTGACTAAGCTTGCGGCAGGCAAAACCGGAGCATGCAATGAAGACACTTACCGATCACCTGGCGCAGTACGCGGCCTACCACCGCGATCCGCGCAACCTGCTCAGCCACTTCGTTGGCATTCCGATGATTGTCGTTGCGGTAGCGATACTGTCGTCCCGGCCGGGTATGGACGTCGGTGTCTGGCTAAGCCCGGCCGCGCTGGTTGCGCTGGCCGCGACCTTGTTCTACTTGCGTCTGGATCTGCGTTTCGCCGCGGTCATGGCGCTGGTGTTGCTGGCCAGTGTCTGGGTCGGTGCGTTACTGGCGCAGGCAGCCACAGCAGTCTGGCTGAGCGCCGGGCTGGGCTTGTTTGTGGTGGGCTGGGTCATCCAGTTTGTCGGCCACTACTTCGAGGGGCGCAAGCCGGCGTTTGTCGACGACCTGACCGGTCTGATCATCGGACCTCTGTTCGTGGCTACCGAACTCGGCTTCATGCTGGGCTGCCGCGAACCGCTGCGTCTGGCCATCGAGGCCCGCGTCGGGCCGGTGCAGGTGCGTCGACGCCCGCTCGACGCATGAGTCGAGTCACGGAGCGAGCGCCATCCATTGGTCGCTCAGACTGCGGGTATGGCGGTCGACCATGATCGGGGCGAAGGGTCGGCCGGAGGCGGTGTTGAAGCTGTTGGTGCCGCTGTTCATGTCTTCCAGCGCGACTTTCAGGAAACTCCAGCGGGTCTTCAGCCTGGCAATGGCGGGGTCGACCTTGCTGTCCAGCAAGGCCAGCTGGCTGTCGATCGACGGCACCAGTCGCCGTTCGTCCTGACCCAGGTAGGTGTCCGGTTGCTCGCGCGCGGTTTCGAATGACCCGACATAGGCGCGGCTCAGATACTGCACAGCGAGGTATTCGACCTTGGCTGGCAGCTCGGCACTGCCGTCTGCGCCCTGCTGGCTGCGAACGGCAGTCAGGAAATCGCGTAATGCCTTGCTCATCTGCAAGGGCCAGCCCCACGGCATGTCGTCTTCCTCATGGCCGAACTCTGCACCCTCGCGTAGCGTGGCTTGCAGATGGCGGTGCAGCTCGCGAAGCTCGCTGCTTGCCGCCTGGAATTGGCTGACCGTAGCTGCCAGCGCCTGCAGGTCGTTTTCCATCCGGGTCAGATGCGCTTTTTGAAAGCCTTCGCCGCGATAGAGCAGCAGACTGCTGGTGGCGCGGTTGGCATGGATCTGCATGCTTTCCAGCGCGGTGAATGGTTGAGCCTGGGCGGAGTTGAGCAGGGCTGGCCACCAGCAGCCCAGCAAGACCGCCATCCATAGCCATGTGCGATGAGGCATGTCGCGCTCCTTTTTATTTTTATAGAAGCAGGTGCGCGGCCGTTGCGGGCTGCGCATTGTCGGCTGGTAGCCTAGTCAAGGAAGGGCACTCTGGTATCACTCCAATGGATGAATTACCCGAGCGCGGCCATTTGCGAGGCGATATTGGCACAAGTGACACGAAACTTTTCACTGCCCGCAGCTAGAGCATCCGCTCCAGGCCGATGACTTCGCTGAGCCATGCATTGAACCGCCGCCAGGCACCTCCGGGCTCGCGCAACAGCACCTTGCGTTGCCCCTCATCTTCGGCGACCCAGACCAGCTGCTCTTCGCCATTGCGCTCGATCAGCCTTACCTCGTAACTGACGGCGGGAGACGTGCCTTCCAGCGACAGCTGATGGACCTCGTTGGCCAGGGTGGGGCTGTCGATCAGTATGCCGACCTCGGTATTCCATAGGACCGAGCGTGGATCGAAGTTCAGCGAGCCGAGAAACACCCGCTCGCGGTCGAGCACGGCCGCCTTGCTGTGCAGGCTCGATTCCGAATCGCCGCTGAGGCTGTACAGGATTTCCTGATCCGGTTGCCGGCGCAGCTCGAACAGCCGGACCCCGGCCTTCAACAATGCGACCCGATAGGGTGCATATCCGCCGTGGACCGCTGGCACATCGGTGGCTTCGAGGGAGTTCGTCAGGACCTGCACGGCGACCCCGTCGTTGGCGTGGCTGGCAAGGTATTCGACGCCTTCGCTGGTCGGTACGAAATAAGCGGAGATCAGGGTCATCGAGCGCCGGACGCCGTCCAGGCTCGGCTGCAGCTGAGTGGTCAGCAGCAGACTTTCATCCGGGATGCCGGCTGCTTCGATCTTGTCGGGATGGTCCCACATCGATTTGCCTGGCGCCCAGATCAGCTCAGCCAGCCAGGATTGAAGCAGCGGTGCCTGCAGTTTGCCCATCAGGTGCTGGAAACGACGATCCTGTTTGCGACGTTCAGCCTGCAGGTAGCGCGCAATGTCATGGCGCGCCTGTTGAAGGTCGACGCTGTTGGGCGGATTGCGAAGAAACTGCTGGATCGGCACGCTGAGCTGATGGTTCCAGTATTGGTCGAAACTCACCGCCAGCTCTGCGGCGACCGGCCCGGCTGCGAGCAGGTCGATGTCGGCGAAGTTGAACCCCTGATCCACGTCGAAATACTCGTCCCCCAGATTGCGCCCCCCAACGATGACCAGGCTGCTGTCGGCCAGCATCAGCTTGTTGTGCATCCGCCTGTGTTGTTGTGAAAGGTTCAGCAATCGTCCGAGCGAGCGGGTGATGGCATTGCTGCGGCCAAGGTGCAGCGGGTTGAATACGCGGATATGGATGTTCGGGTGCGCCGCCAAGGTGGCGATCTGGTAGTCGCCGCCATCGCTGGTGGTGTCGTCGAGTAGCAGCCGGACCCTGACGCCGCGGTCGGCGGCGCGCAGCACCTCGTCGATCAATGCTCGCGTGCTGAGTCCGTCATGGACGATGTAGTACTGCACATCGAGGCTGGTCTGGGTATGGCGGATCATCTCCATACGCGCTGCAAAGGCATCGGCGCTGTCGGACAGCAGTCGAAAGCCGGACGTGCCCGCAGGCTGCTCGGCTGCCAGCGTCTCGACTTGCCGGGCCAGCGCAGAGTGGTGGCTCGGCAATGCATAAGATGGCGGGGTGGGGGTGATCTGGCCGGCGCAGCCAGCCAGGAACAGCACTGCCACGAGTAGCAGACGCATGCGCAGGGTCACTCCTGTCGATTGTTGTTCCTCGACAGCTTGGACGTCAGCGCAACGGCAGAATTCAGAACTGATCCCTTAGCCGGTGCCAGAGCATGCCCAGCGCCAGCAGTGGTGAGCGCAGGCGTTGGCCGCCGGGGAAGGTCGGGTGCGGCACTCGAGCGAACAGGTCGAAACGGCCTTCAGCCTGTCCGGTAATGGCTTCGGCCAGGAGTCGACCGGCCAGATGCGTGGCGTTCAAGCCGTGCCCGGCGTAGGCCTGGGCGTAATAAACGTTGGGCTGGTCCTGCAACCGACCGATCTGAGGCAGGCGATTGGCACCAATGCCGATCATGCCGCCCCACTGGAAGTCGATGCGGGTGCCCTGCAACTGCGGAAACACCTTCAGCATCTTGGGCCGCATATAGGCCTCGATGTCTTTCGGGTCGCGTCCCGAGTAATGGCAGGCGCCGCCAAACAGCAGTCTCCCGTCAGCCGACAGGCGAAAGTAATCCAGCGCCACCCGCTGGTCGCAGACGGCCATGTTCTGCGGCAGCAACTGGCTTCTGAGCGCCTCCGGCAGCGGTTCGGTGGCGATGATATAGCTGCCGGCCGGCAACACCTTGCCCGCAAGCGATGTGTTCAGTTTGCCCAGATAAGCGTTGCAGGCCAGGACCAGCTGCCCAGCACGGACGCTGCCCCGCGCCGTGTGTACCTGAAGCTGCGGTCCGTATTGGATTCGTTCGACGGTGGACTCTTCGTACAACCGTACGCCCAGTGATTCTGCCGCCGCCGCTTCCCCCAGCGCCAGATTGAGCGGGTGCAGATGGCCGGAGCCCATATCGATCAAGCCTGCGATGTAACGATCCGAGCCGATGACGTCGCCCATGCCCTCTTTCGGTACGCGCCGCAACGGATGGGGATAGCCCAGGCGCTGGAGGTCGGCGTGATCGGCCTCAAAGCCGTCGACATGACGCTGCTTTGTCGCCAGGTCGCAGTAGCCCCAGGTCAGATCACACTCGATGCCATAGCGCTCGATGCGCTGGCGGACGATGTCCACCGCCTCGAAGCCCATGCGCTTGAGGCTGTCCACGCCATCGTCACCCAGCACTGGCTGGAATTGCTCGACGTCATGCCCGACGCCACGGATCAATTGGCCGCCGTTACGGCCGCTGGCGCCCCAACCGATCCGATGGGCTTCCAGCAACACCACGGACAGGCCGCGCTCAGCCAGCTCGATGGCGGTGTTCAGGCCGCTGAAACCGCCGCCGATAATGCACACGTCCGCCTGCTGCTCGCCCTGCAGGGGCGCGAATGCCAATGGCCGATTGGCGCTTGCAGCGTAGTAGGACGGGGCGTGGAGCTGTGCGGGTGCGGTCGGTTGCCGGGTCGTCATGGTCGAGCCTTGTTCGGTTTGCATGGGCCGAAGGGTAGACCGGATGTTTATTGCAGAGCAAAAGCAGCGCGGGACTGATGCCAAATCAGGCTGCTCACGGTTGCTTACGGCTCTATTCCGGCACCGGCAGTTCGAGCGATTCCTTGACCTCTTCCATGACGATGTAGCTCTTGGATTCGCGCACATGGGGCAGCTTGAGCAGGATGTCGCCGAGCAGCTTGCGGTATGAAGCCATTTCCGAAATTCTCGCCTTGATCAGGTAGTCGAAATCACCCGACACCAAATGGCATTCCAGCACATGTGGCAGCTTGAGCACGGCACGGCGGAACTCCTCGAAGATGTCGCCGGACTTGTAGGCCAGGCTGATTTCGACGAACACCAGCAATCCGCCTTTCAGATGCTGCGGATTCAGCCGTGCGGTGTAGCCCATGATGATGCCTTCGCGCTCCAGACGTCGAACGCGCTCCGTACACGGCGTGGTCGACAGGCCGATACGCTCGCCCAGCTCGGTAAACGGCATCCGCCCTTCGGCCTGCAGCAGGCGGAGGATCTGGCGGTCGATCTTGTCCAGCTCGCGCCGGGTCTGATGCTTGGTCCGCATAGGCGTATCGCCTCTGAAGTTGCCGTTAGCGGCGTGAATAAATCGCAAATATAGCCTTTTATATAGCGAAAACCACTGCCAGGCGCTTTCTATACTCCGTCTCAACAATGATTCGATAAAGCCCGTTAGCTTACGGGTGGGAGGCGGCGATGCGTGTTCTTGTCTTGGGTGGCGGTGTGATCGGAACCACCAGTGCCTACTATCTGGCGAGGGCCGGCTTCGAGGTGGTGGTGGTTGATCGTCAGCCGGCCGTAGCCATGGAGACGAGCTTCGCCAATGCAGGCCAGGTGTCTCCCGGCTACGCCTCGCCCTGGGCCGCCCCGGGAGTGCCGCTGAAAGCCATCCAATGGCTGATGCAGCGCCATGCGCCGCTCGCCATCAAGCTCACCGGCGACATCCAGCAGTACCTGTGGATGGCGCAGATGCTGCGCAACTGCACGGCGGCGCGCTACGCGGTGAACAAGGAGCGCATGGTGCGCCTGTCCGAGTACAGCCGTGATTGCCTCGATGAGCTGCGTGCCGAGACCGGTATCGACTACGAAGGTCGGCAGTGCGGTACCACCCAGCTGTTCCGTACCCAGGCGCAACTGGACAACGCGGCCAAGGACATCGCCGTGCTGGAAGCTTCCGGCGTGCCTTTCGAACTGCTCGACCGCGCCGGCATCGCACGCGCCGAGCCGGCACTGGGCCGGGTGTCAGACAAGCTCAGCGGTGCGCTGCGCCTGCCAAACGACCAGACCGGCGACTGTCAGATGTTCACCACTAAACTGGCGGACATGGCGCGCGCATTGGGGGTGGAGTTTCGCTTCAACCAGGACATTCAGCGCCTCGAGTACGCCGGTGATCGACTCGACGGCGTCTGGATCGACGGCAAGCTCGAGAAGGCCGATCGCTACGTGCTCGCGCTGGGCAGCTACAGCTCGCAGATGCTCAAGCCGCTTGGTATCCATGCCCCTGTCTACCCGCTCAAGGGCTACTCCCTGACTGTGCCGATCAGCGATCCCGCGATGGCGCCGGTGTCCACAGTGCTCGACGAAACCTACAAGGTCGCCATTACCCGTTTCGACCAGCGCATCCGAGTGGGTGGCATGGCTGAAATCGCCGGGCATGATCTTTCGCTCAACCCGCGGCGCCGGGAAACCCTGGAACTGGTCGTTGGTGACCTGTTCCCCCTGGGTGGCGACCCTCGCCAGGCTGAGCTGTGGACCGGTCTGCGTCCAGCCACGCCGGACGGTACACCGATCATCGGTGCCACGGCGTACCGCAACCTGTATTTGAACACCGGTCACGGTACCCTTGGCTGGACCATGGCCTGCGGATCCGGCCGTCTGCTCGCCGACCTGCTGGCGAACAAGCGCACCCGGATAAGCACCGACGGCCTGGATATTTCCCGCTATGGCACAACCAAGGAGTCGCACAAGCATGCCCATACAGCGCCTGCACACTAACGCTCGCATGAGCCAGATCGTCGTTCATGGCAGTACGGTTTACCTGGCCGGTCAGGTGGGTGAGGACATGAACGCCGGCATCGAACAGCAGACCCGCGAGACGCTGGAAAACATCGAGCGCCTGCTGGCCGAGGCTGGTACCGACAAGCAGCACCTCCTCTCGGTAACCATTTACCTCAAGGACATCGATGCCGACTTTGCCGGGATGAACGCCGTCTGGGATACATGGTTGCCGGAGGGCGTAGCGCCTGCGCGCGCGACGGTCGAAGCCAAGCTATGCGAGCCTGAAATCCTCGTGGAACTCTCGGTTGTGGCCGCACTGCCGGCCTGACCCCAGCCGGGGCGATTCGTCATTTCGCCCCGGTGTGTTGAAAATACTGAACGCCCTCGCCATCATAGCGCCCTCTGCCATCGCTCTTGATTGGGGGCTCCCGTATTGGACGTCGGTGTACGACTGCAAACCATCCGCAAGCTCAAGGGATTGTCCCAGCGTGAACTCGCCAAACGTGCAGGCGTTACCAACAGCACGATCTCCATGATCGAGAAGAACTCTGTCAGCCCATCCATCAGTTCGCTGAAGAAGGTGCTGAGTGGCATACCCATGTCATTGGTGGAGTTCTTTTCCCCGGATTTCGACCAGGACAGCGATACCCAGGTGGTCTACAAGGCGGAAGAGCTGATCGATATTTCCGACGGGGCGGTCAGCATGAAGCTGGTCGGCAAGGCCCATCCGGGACGAGCGATCGCATTCCTGACGGAAACCTATCCGCCCGGTTCCGACACCGGGATGGACATGCTCGCGCACCAGGGCGAAGAGGCTGGGATCCTGGTCGAAGGGCGGCTTGAGCTGACCGTAAGTGGACAGACCTATGTCCTCGAAGTAGGCGATAGCTACTACTTCGAGAGCAGCAAGCCGCATCGTTTTCGCAATCCGTTCGACGCGCCGGCGAGGCTGATCAGCGCGACCACACCTGCCAATTTCTAGCGTGTTCCGCTGAACCCGACCAAGGTCGCGGGTCGCTGCGACAAAGCGTCGCTGGGGATGACAGGGCCTTTCGTATTGTTTCGGCGGGCAGGGCTTGCCGTTATACTGACCGCCGCTCGCGATACCGTGGCCGCGGGCGTGTCTAGCCACATGAGGGTATAAGGTGAACCTGATTAAGAAGATCCTGGTAGCGCAGGCTGCCGTAGTCGCCCTGTGGGCAGTGAGCGCTCAGGCTGCGACCAATGATGACATCGCCGAGCGCCTCAAGCCGGTAGGCGAAGTCTGTATTCAAGGCGAAGAGTGCGCAGCGGCCGGTCCGGCTACTGCTGCAGCCGGCGGCGCTGCACGCAGCGGCGAGGCGGTGGTTGGCAAGTTCTGCAACGCCTGCCATGGCACCGGTCTGCTGAATTCGCCAAAAGTGGGCGACACAGCCGCCTGGCAAGCGCGGGCCGACGAGAAGGGCGGTCTTGACGTACTCTTGCAGCATGCCATCACAGGTATCAACGCGATGCCGCCGAAAGGCACCTGCGCCGACTGCTCGGATGACGAGCTGATGGCCGCCATCAAGCATATGTCCGGTCTCTAAGCTTCAGCCGGTCAGACAGAGCCGCCGCCGGGCGGCTTTGTCGTATCTGGCGGGGAGAAAAGCCGGGTGGCGCCGGGTCGAATCTGGAAACCCGTTCCCTGGACCGCGGCGATGCCGGTTCAGGCAAGAAGATGAGGTGGCCATGCCCAGTTCTGCCCCCCAACCCGAGCAACTGCACTTCGCCAGTGACGGTCGCACGCCCAACAGCTCGCATCCGGTACTGGTGTACCGTCAGTTGCCCCTGGCTGATGGCGATTACGCCGGTGCGTTCGAAAACCTGTTCAACAGTCACCTCTGGCCAGCGCAGTGGCGTGCGGGTGTTTTCGAATATCACCATTACCACTCCACGGCCCATGAGGTGCTCGGCGTGTCACGCGGCTCGGCACGGTTGATGCTCGGCGGCGAGCAAGGCCAGGAAGTCGAGGTGAGTGCCGGCGATGCCCTGGTGCTGCCGGCCGGAACCGGCCATTGCCAGCTCAGCGCCAGCGATGATTTCGAAGTGGTGGGTGGCTACCCGGTGGATCAGGAGTATGACCTGCTGCGCCCGGATGAAGGCAGCCACGATGAGGCGCGAGCCCGTGCCCAGCGGGTCGGTGTGCCGGTGAGCGATCCGGTTGCGGGCACCCAGGGCGCGCTGGTCGGGCTATGGCGCAAGGAGTAGGCGCTACGCTTACTCGACGAACACCACCTGGCCGTCGCTGAGGGCGGCCACGCGGGCCAGGGATTCGACACGGAAGCCCGCTTCTTCCAGCTCCTGGCGACCGGCCTGGAAGGACTTCTCGATGACGATACCGAGCCCGGCGATGCTTGCACCGGCCTGCTGGATAATCGATATCAGCCCCTTGGCCGCCTTGCCGTTGGCGAGGAAGTCGTCGATGACCAGTACCCGGTCACTGGGCGATAGGTGATTGGTGGAGATCGCGATGGTGCTTTCTACCTGCTTGGTGAAGGAGTACACCGAGGCGGTCAGCAGGTGATCGGTCAGGGTCAGCGACTGATGCTTGCGCGCGAAGATCACCGGCACACCCAGCTCCAGGCCGGCCATGATCGCCGGAGCGATGCCGGAGGCTTCGATCGTCACGATCTTGGTGATCCCTTCGTCGCGGAACCGGCGGGCGAATTCCTGGCCGATCTGCTGCATCAGCAGGGGATCGATCTGGTGGTTCAGAAAGGCATCGACCTTGAGTACGCGGTCGGAGAGTACGATGCCTTCGTTACGGATCTTCTGTTTCAGCTGGTCCACAGACGCGCTACCTCAAGCGTGAGCGGCCGGGTTTGCCTGACGAGTCATGGTGCTGAAAACCAGATGGGCGCTGCGCCATGGAGGCGAGCGCCCAGCCCGTATCGATCCAGCTCTTGTTCGTCACTGCGTTCCGCAGCCTGGAAAGCCGCGCATTCTCGCCTAATTCCGTGCGCGGGTCCAAGTGGACCGTTCAGTCCGGTGTTTCGATCGACAGGCGGCGAAAGCGCGCCGCCTCGCCATGGTGCTGCAGCACCACATGGCCTTCCCTGGCCTGGGCGAAGCCTGGATAGCCGCTGAATTTGCTGTGGCTGATGCGTTCGCGCAGGGCCGGGTCATCGAGACGGTAATGCAGCACCCGTTGCCCATCCAGCCAATGCTCGACCTCCCCTCTGCGTACGCTGAGCGCCGCTTCCACGAATCGCTCAGGCTCGATCTGCGTTTCCAGCTCAGGCCGGAGCAACCCATACAGCGCACCGTTGCGTGTGGTGGGCTCTCGGCCATCGGGATGACCGCGGTCATCGAGCAGCTGCATCTCCGGGCCGCTGTGCCAGCTGAGTTCGGCATCCTCGTCCACGCAACAGAACACGCCGGAATTGCCCGCAAAGGGCAGGGCGAATTCGAAGCGCAGGATGAAGTCCCGATAACGTTGCCGGGAGATCAGGTCGACGCGCCGCGTACCGGCGATGGCATGGAGCGCGCCATATGCGGTATGCCAGCAGTCATGGGGGAATCCTTCGCCATGCCAGGCGCGCCAGTGTGGAGCATCAAGCAGCTGGATCATCTGGTTCACCCGAACAGTTGCTGTTTACGCCGCAGCCAGCGGTAGCCGTATGGCCCGAGGCGAATCTTCAGTGGCGAGCCTTCGGGCTGATCGTAGTTGCAGTCGGCGAGCACATCGACCATGTCCTGCAGGTCGTCGGCTTCGATGGTCACCGTCGTTTCCTGGTCCGCCAGGTTGACCAGCATCAGCACGGTCGAGCCGTTGTCATGGCGAATGGCAAACACGGCCGGGTCATCGACCTCGACGGTGGAGCGCTTGCCGATGCCGATCTCACGCAACCCGATCCGGGTGCGAATCATGTTGCCGGTGCGCGCCATCAGCGAATCGCTGCGCAGGGTCTGGGCGAACACATTGATTTTCTCGAAGGTGAACGGTCCTTCATCGATCAAGGGTGCAGCCAGCTCACCGCTGGTGCAGGAAAACCCGGCGTTGGGCTCGTTGGACCACTGCATGGGCGTACGGACGGCCTGTCGTTCGGGGCGCTCCATGTCGTCGCCCATGCCGATTTCCTCGCCGTAGCGGATGATCGGCGTACCGGGCAGCGAGAACAGCAAGGCATGCGTGGCGGCGATGCGGCGCTCGTCGCCATCGAGCATGGGCGCGAGGCGCCGACGGATGCCGCGGTTGTAGGCGCGCATCTTCGGGTCGGGCGCGAAGGTGTCCATCACCTCGTTGCGCTCGCTTTCTTCCAGCCGGTCGAGGCTCAGTTCGTCATGGTTGCGAATCCACAACGCGTACTGCGAATGGCTGGGCGGCACGGGCTGGCTGTTGAGCGCACGGGTCAGGGGTTCTGCCTGCTGACGGGCAAGTGCCAGGAACAGGTGGTTGTTGGTCCAGAAATCCAGCAGCAAGGTGACACGGTCGGCCTCGTCGCCGAAGTACTCGACGTACTTTTCCGGGTCGGTGTCGATCTCACCGAGCAGTACCGTTTCGGGGCGGCGCATGGTGACGAAGTCGCGCATATGCTCGAGCAGCCAGTAGCCTTTTTTCAGGTCACCGCCGCCGGCCTGGCGGACCATGTGCACGGCCGCGTCGATGCGAAAACCGGATACGCCCAGGCGCAGCCAGAACGACATGATCCGTTCGATCTCATGAATCACGCGCGGGTTGGCCAGATCCAGGTCCGGCTCGTGCTTGTAGAACAGGTGGCGGTAGTACTGGCCGGCATCCTCATCCCAGGTCCAGATGCTGTCCTCGACCGTGGGAAAGATCGGCGCCATGGAGTCGTCTGGCTCGTCCGCCCAGATGTAGTAGTCGCGGTAGGGCGAGTCCCGGTCGCGGCGCGCCTCCTGGAACCACTTGTGTTCGCTGGAGGTGTGCTGGACCAGCAGCTCGATAATCACATGCAGGCCCAGTTCCTCGGCTTTTTCCAGCAGCGCAACCATGTCGGCCAGATCACCGAAACGGGGCGCGATCTGCAGATGGTCGGTGACGTCATAGCCGGCATCGAGGAATGGAGAGTCGTAGCAGGGCATGATCCAGATAGCGGTGGCGCCCAGCCCACGGATGTAATCCAGCCGTTCGGTGATGCCCCGCAGGTCTCCGCAGCCGTCGCCATTGCTGTCGCGAAAGAGGCTGGGGTCGATCTGATAGATCACGGCGTTGCGGTACCAGAGTGGGCGCATGTTCAGTTCTCCATTGGGCGCAGCAGGAGTGCTTGCCCTGGGTTAAGGGTGCCGGCATAGGGCTCGCCTTCACCGACACCGTCGCTGGCGATTTCCACATGCCAGTGGCCTGCGTGTGGGTAAGCGTGGGGCTGCTCGGCGAAGTTGATGCACACCAGCCGTTGATCGCCGTCGAGTTGTCTGCGATAGGCCAGCACTTCCGGGTGCGAGGGCAGCTCCTCGAAATCGCCGTGATGCAGCGCAGGGCTTGCTTTGCGCGCGGCGAGCAGGCGCTGGTAAAGCGCGAACATGGAATTGGCTGCGCCGGTCTGACGCTCGGCCGCAAGCTCGTCGGCCTCGGGTGGGAAGGGCAGCCAGGGCTTGGCGCCGCTCCAGCCATGGGGTGGCTCGGCCTGCCAGGGGATGGGCGCGCGGCAGCCATCGCGGCCGCCCGGATCGACACGGGTTTCAGCGGTGATCAGCGCATCCTCTAGCCCCAGCTCCTCACCCTGATAGATGAAGGGCGTGCCGCGCAGTGTCAGCAACAGCACCGCGGCTGCGCGGGCGGCCTGCTCGGAGCCCTGATAACGGCTGCGCTGGCGCACGTTGTCGTGGTTGGACAGCACCCAGGTGGGCCAGGCCCCGGCCGGTTGCAGCCAGTGCTGCACGTCGCGGATGCAGGTGCGAAAAAGCACCGGGTCCCAGGGGGCGTCGAGCGGATTGAAGTTGAACGCCAGGTGCAGCTCGTCGCCCGCGCCGTAGTACTGCAACACGCGCTCGGTGGAGCGGATGTTCACCTCGCCTACCAGCATGCGATCGCCCGGGTAGCTGTCGACCAGCTTGCGCAGGCCGCGCAGCACTTCGTGGCTGTAGGGCTGATCGTTGAAGTCCGACAGTGGCTGGCCGGCCTGACAGCGCGGATCGTCGGCGAAGCTTAAATCCTTGCCGGTGCAGTGGATGACGTCGATGCGAAAGCCGTCCACGCCGCGGTCGAGCCAGAAGCGCAGCACGTCGTGCATGGCCTCCACCACCTCGGGGTTGCGCCAGTTGAGGTCCGGCTGCTTGTCGAGGAACAGGTGCAGGTAGTACTGCTGGGTGTGCTCGTCCCAGGTCCAGGCGCTGCCGGCACCCAGCGCGGCGCGCCAGTTGTTCGGCTGGTCGCGCCAGATGTACCAGTCGCGTTTGGGGTTGTCCCGCGAGCTGCGCGACTCGACGAACCAGGGGTGTTCATCGGAGGTGTGGTTGGGCACGAAGTCCAGCAGCACGCGGATATCGCGGGCATGGGCTTCGGCGATCAGCCGGTCGATATCGGCAAGCGAGCCGAACAGCGGGTCGATGTCGCAGTAGTCGCTGATGTCGTAGCCGGCATCGGCCATCGGCGAGCGAAAGATCGGTGACAGCCACAGCGCATCGACGCCCAGCTGATGCAGATGATCGAGGTGGCGCAGTACGCCATTCAGGTCGCCGATGCCGTCGCCATTGCTGTCGGCGAAGGATCGCGGGTAGATCTGGTAAACCGTGGCGCCTTTCCACCAGGGTGGCTGGGTTGACTCGCTCATGCTCGTGCCCCTTTTTCCGGTGTGCGGCAGGCCCAGCGCAACGGGCCTGTGAGGTGTACGACTGACGAGCGGTGCCTGGGTTTCCCCGGTTCATTGATCTCCGTCGGACGGTACTGAACGCGACCGCTGATACTCCGACTAACCTTCACCAGCCTCAACGACCCAGGAGAGCACCATGTTGCGAGTTGCTATCAATGGTTATGGCCGTATCGGCCGAGCTGTACTGCGAGCCCTGTTCGAGCGAAACCTGGAAAACCAGATCCATATCGAAGCGATCAACGACCTCAGCGAGCGCTCGGCGATGGCGCATCTGACGCGCTTCGATACCACCTTCGGCCGTTTCCACGGCCAGGTGGATCTGCATGAAGACGTGATGCAGATCCGCGGTCAGTCGATCCGACTGCTGCAGGAGCGCGATCCTACGCAGTTGCCGTGGAAGCAGCTCGGGGTCGACGTGGTGCTGGAATGCTCCGGCAAGTTCAAGAAGCGCGACCTGATCGACCAGCACCTGCAGGCCGGTGCCCAGCGGGTGTTCGCCTCGCACCCGCTCGATGGCGCGGACCTGACCGTGGTCTACGGCGTCAACCATGAGTTGCTGGGCAGCCAGCGGGTGATCTCCAACGCCTCCTGCACCACCAACTGCCTGGCGCCGATGGCCAAGGTGCTGCACGAAGCGGTGGGCATCCGCCAGGGCTTGCTCAACACGGTGCACTCCTACACCAACGACCAGAGCCTGCTGGACAAGGCGCACAAGGACCTCTACCGCGCCCGTGCCGCGGCTGAATCGATGATTCCTTCGACCACCGGTGCGGCCAAGGCCATCGGTCTGGTGTTGCCCGAACTCGCTGGCCGTCTGGATGGGCTGGCGGTGCGGGTGCCGACGCCGAATGTGTCGCTGGTCGACCTCACCTTCACGGCGGAACGTGCGCCGGGAAGCGTCGAGGCGATCAACCAGATCCTCCGTGAAGGAGCGCAGAAATTGCCGCTCGGGGTGATGGAGTGCAACGACCTGCCGTTGGTCTCGCGCGACTTCTTCAGCCATCCGACCTCGTGCGTAGCCGACCTCAGCCATACGCGTGTCCAGGGAGATCTGGTCAAGGTGCTGGCCTGGTACGACAACGAGTGGGCGTTCTCCAACCGCATGCTCGATGTGTTGCTGGCCTGGAAAGCCACCAGCACCTGAGCCTGAGCTGTCTCGAAAGCTTCAGCCCGAGTCGGGTGGCTCTGGCTGAGGCCGATATGGCTACATTCCGCAACTCCGCTCGATCGCCTGCCTGCACTCGAGAAGCCCCTGGCGTAACCGTTCCACGGACGATTCGAAGCGGAAGGCGGGGGCCAGTATGCATACCGCGTAGGCCCCCCCACCCGCGTACAGGGCGGTACCGATGGCGCATACGCCTTGTACATGCTCCTCCCGATCATAGGCGAAGCCTTCCTGGCGGATTCGGGCAAGTTCGTCATGCAGCGCAGCGCGGCTGCTAAGGGTGTGAGCGGTGAGCCGCGGTAATGGGTCGGGCAGAAGGTCGTCTATGGCTTCGTCAGGAAGCCCTGCCAGCAGCGCCTTGCCCACGCTGGTCGCATGCATCTGCAGCAGATTGTCGGGCAGCGGCGCCACGCGCAGCTCCTGGTTGCAGATAACCGTGTGGACGATGCCAAGCGTGGTGCCCTTGGCCTGGGTCAGGCAGACGGTTTCATCGCAGGCCTCCGCCAGGTTTTGCAAGTGCGGGCGCGCTAGCGCGACGAAATCGGCATTGACCCCGGATGCCAACCGCAGGATTGCCGGACCCAAGCGCATTCCGCCTGGCCCGGTTTCCACCATGCCCTCGACTTCCAGCGCCGCCACAAGGCGCTGCACCGTGGAGCGGGGCAGGTCGATGGCCTTGGCAATCGCTCCTAGGCTCAATCCTTTTTCCTGACCTTCAAGAGAACGCAATACCGCTGCCGCACGTGCAATCACCTGGATAGCACCTCGACGAGTCCCGTTCTGGCTGTTTGCCTCACTGAAGTCCATCTGCTCGCCTGCGTTGTGTTTGTATCATTAGGCGGTACACTGTACCGATTAAACAGCTTCCATCCAATTATTGGAACCTGCGGCCATCCGTGGGTCGCGCTCATTATGGTCCCACCTGCAATACTAACCCCCAGTGCCGCAGCGCCGGTCGCAACAAGCCCGCCGGTGCCTACGCCCTTTAGCTTCAGGCTGGCACTCGGGTTGATCGGTGTTTTGCTGGCCACCCTTACCGCTGGCATCAACAGCCGAATCACATCCATTGCTCTTGCGGATCTGCGAGGCGCCTTCGGCATTGGTTATGACGCTGGTACGTGGGTCACCGCCAGCTACGCAGCTGCCGAGGTGGCGGCGCTGTTCATTGCGCCCTGGCTGGCGGTGACTTTTTCGCTTCGCCGCTTCGGCATCACGATGACGTTGATTTTCGCCGGTTTGGGCGTGCTGTGTCCGTTGGCGCCCAACAGCGACTGGCTGATTCTGTTGCGCGTTCTGCAGGGACTGGCTGCGGGCTCCCTGCCGCCTTTGCTGATGACCGCAGCACTGCGCTTTCTGCCCTGGCACGCGAAGATCTACGGCCTGGGTGCCTACGCCTTGACCGCAACCTTCGGGCCTAACCTCGCGCTGCCACTGTCGGCGTTGTGGACTGAAGGTCTCGGCTGGCAGTGGGTGTTCTGGCAGATCGTTCCGTCCTGTCTGCTTGGCGCCAGCTTGATCGCCTATGGCCTGCCACAGGACCCGTTGCGCCTGGAACGATTCAGGCAGGCGGACTGGCAGGGTGCGCTGTTGGGCTGCGTCGGCATTGTCTGCCTGGTGCTCGCGCTGGAGCAGGGGGAACGACTCGATTGGTTGAATTCGGGTCTGATCAGGGCATTGCTGGTCGGTGCGCTGGTGCTGTTGCCCCTTTTCTTGCTGCATGAGTGGTTTCATCCCCTGCCGCTGATCAAGCTTCAACTGTTCGCCCGGCGCAATTTCGCCTACGGCGTCTCGACGCTGGCCCTGATGATGGTGGTCGTTACGGTTGGCAACCTGCCGCTTTTGTATATGAGCCAGGTCCACGGCTTCCGGCCGGTGCAGGTCGCGCCACTGGCGCTGGGGCACGCGCTGGCGCAACTGTTAATGGCGCCATTGGTGGCTACGCTGATCAATCGACGAAATGTGGATGCTCGCTGGGTGGCGGGGGGCGGGCTGGTGCTGATGATCATCGCCAGCCTGGCCGGCAGCCAGTTGACCTCCGTCTGGGCAGTGGAAAACTTCTATCTGATCCAGGCATTGCAAGCCATTGGCCAGCCGATGGTGGTCGTCCCTCTGCTGATGATTTCCACCGGGGTGGTGCACCCCATGGAGGGGCCGTTCGCCTCCGCCATGGTTAATGGCATTCGCGGCATTTGTACCGTCGTCGGTGCTGCGCTGATGGAAGCCATCATTAGTCATCGTGAGCAGTTCCACTCCTTCGTTCTGCTCGACCAACTAGGGGCGCGGCCCCGGATCTGGAACGGCAGCCTGGCAGCTCTTGCCGGCCGTGTCAGCGACCAGGCCTACGTTCTGGCGATGGCGGATGCCTACCTGGCCGTCATCGCCGTGCTGATCTCGATGCTCCTTTTGCTGGTGCTTTTGCCGACCCGGGCTTACCCGCCACAACCACCCGCCACTACCGGTCCACGTTGAGTCTTTATGAAAGCGAAACTCTTGCTGTTGCCCGTTGCTGCCGTCCTGCTTGCCGCTGGAATCTATGCCTCTGCGGGCCTGTCGAATACCGGCACCAACGACGCCTATGTCCGGGCGGATGCCACCTGGATTGCGCCGAAGATAGCCGGCCATGTGGCCGAGGTGCTGGTGCACGACCATCAGACCGTGCAGCCCGGTCAGCCACTGGTGCGCATCGACGACCGCGACTACCGCATCGCCGTGCAGTTGGCTGAGGCAGATGTCGCCGCTGCCCGGGCGGCAATCGAAAATCTTCAAGCGACGCTGGTCCGCCAACAGGCCTCGATCGAACAGGCTGCTGCAACCATCCGCGCCGACGCCGCCTCGCTCGGCTTCGCGCGGGCCAACGCTGGGCGCTACCAGCAACTGTCCAAGCTTGGCGCAGTGCCACGGGAGGAGCAGGAGAAGGCCAGCGCTGAATTGCAGCAGTGGATCGCGGTTGTCGATCGCGATCGGGCTGCGCATGTAGCCGCCAGCAAGGAAACCAGCGTAATCGAGGCGCAAATCAGCCAGGCCAAGGCTGCCCTCGCCAGGGCGCAGGCTGTTCGCGATCAGGCTGCCCTGCAGCTTTCCTATACCGATATACGCGCACCTTTTGCAGGTACAGTCGGGGCTCGTTCCGTTACCCCTGGCGCCTACGTCGCGCCTGGCTCCAATCTCCTGGCAGTCGTGCCACTTGCCGAGTTGTACGTCACGGCAAACTTCCGCGAAACCGAGGTGGCGAAGATCCATGCAGGCCAGCCGGTAAGCCTGAGTGTCGATGCCCTGGCAGGCGTGGAACTCCTCGGCCATGTGCAAAGCCTGGCGCCCGCAACGGGCGTCACCTTCTCTCCTCTCGCGCCGGACAACGCCACCGGCAACTTCACCAAGGTAGTGCAGCGAGTACCCGTGAAGATCGTCTTCGAACCCGACCAGCCGGCGCTGGACCAGCTGCGCGTCGGCATGTCCGTCAGACCCACGTTACTGAGCGACGAGCGCTGATCCTCATCCGTCACCCC
The DNA here is from genome assembly GCF_058536345.1 of Stutzerimonas sp. C6.4V. Taxonomy (NCBI): domain Bacteria; kingdom Pseudomonadati; phylum Pseudomonadota; class Gammaproteobacteria; order Pseudomonadales; family Pseudomonadaceae; genus Stutzerimonas; species Stutzerimonas sp. C6.4V. The sequence goes on along the minus strand of NZ_JBZUBM010000002.1, from coordinate 41,290 downwards.
GGCAACTCTCGTGTGCCGCCCCGGTCTGAATGCAATCGGATCATGGTCAGGGGAGGCTGCAGATGCTCGAGGCGACAAGCGTTCTAGACCAGTCCCTGGCTGACTTTCGCGCTGCCATTGCGGCTGATCAGCCGACCCCCGGATGCGGCGCAGCGGCGGCCGTCACGGCCGACATCGGGCTGGCACTGGTGGCCAAGGGCTTGAGTATCAGCGAGGCGCACGGATCTGACCCTCGCCGTCTCGAGTTGCTGCGCGCCGTCAAGCCGCTACTCGGCAGGCCAGGTGCTTTCGCTGACGATGACATACAGGCCTTCGGTGACTACCTGAGTGCTGCCCGCAAGGGTGAACCCGAACAGAAGCAGGCGGCGTCTCGTCAGGCCTGCGCCGTGCCGTTGGCGCTGGCGCATTGTTGCCTGGAGGCGCTCGAGCTGGCCGTCGAAGCCTGGTGGTGTACCGATCCGAACGTCCAAAGCGATGTTCAAGCCGGGGCCATCCTTATTCATGCGGGGATCAGCGCGGCCTTGATCAATGTCGATGCGGATATGACGAGTCTCGATGACGCCTCTGCCCGAGAGCAGGCCTGGCGGTCACGCCGCCGTCTGCAGGCCGAGGGGGACGATCTGTTGCAGCAATTGCTCGATCAAGTCGAATTCAATCGACCAGCTTCGGAGTAGGTACACCCTTCCAGCTAAGACTGTTGCAGCAGCTGCCCGGACCTATGTATTCCGGAGCGCGCACTCTCGTCTCGGGCGCTATAACGAGATGAAACGTCTCATTATCTGTTGACGTGTGAAGCCATTTTTTCTAGTCTCGACTGCAAATGAGACAAACCATCTCAAAATAACAATCGAGACCCGAGGTCCCCGTTCGTGCAGCGCGCCCTGTCTGCAAAGCGCATCGCGAACACCACCGGAGAGCACCATGAGCCATCGCATCGTCCTGCCGCGTCTGATGGAAGTCGGCGCCGGCGCCGTTCAGCAGATCGTTTCCGTGCTGCACAACCTGGGCTGCAAACGTCCATTGATAGTGACCGACCGGATGATGGTCGAGCTCGGCTATGTCACCCGGATCAGCAAGATCCTGACGGAGGCCGACATCCCCAGCGACTGCTTTGCCGACACCCTTCCGGAGCCGACTGCGGCATCGATTCGTGCCGGCGTCGAGATGGTGCGCCAGGGCAGCTACGACTCGATCATTGCCCTCGGCGGCGGCAGCCCGATCGACTCGGCCAAGGCCATCGGCATCCTCGGCAAGTTCGGCGGCGAGATGCGCGACTACCGCTTCCCGCGCGATGTCAGCGAAGCCGGCCTGCCGCTGATCGCCATTCCGACCACCGCCGGAACCGGTTCGGAAGCCACGCGCTTCACCATCATCACTGACGAAACCAGCGACGAGAAAATGCTTTGCGCCGGCCTCGGCTTCATGCCGGTAGCCGCGCTGATCGACTACGAGCTGACCCTGTCGCTGCCGCCTCGGGTGACCGCCGACACCGGGATCGATGCGCTGACCCACGCCATCGAGGCCTACGTCAGCCGCAAGGCCAGCCTCTATAGCGATGCCCAGGCGTTGCAGGCCATGCGGCTGTTGGCCCCGAACCTGCGCGCGGCCTATCACGAGCCCGGCAATCGCCAGGCCCGCGAGGCGATGATGCTTGGCGCCACCCTGGCTGGCGTTGCCTTCTCCAATGCCTCGGTGGCGCTGGTGCATGGCATGAGCCGGCCCATCGGCGCCTTCTTCCATGTGCCGCACGGGCTGTCCAACGCCATGCTGCTGCCAGCGATCACCGCCTTCTCGATTCCCGCCGCGCCCGAGCGTTATGCCGACTGCGCGCGTGCCATGGGCGTGGCGGGCGAGGGCGACAGCGTCGAGGCAGCCAACGAACAGCTGCTGACCGAGCTACGCGCAATCAACAAGGAATTGCAGGTGCCCAGCCCCGAGAGGTTCGGCATCACCCGCGAACGCTTCTTCGAACTGCGCGAAACCATGGCCAAGCAGGCGCTGGCCTCGGGTTCGCCCGGCAACAACCCGCGTGTGCCTACGGAAGCGGAAATCATCGACCTCTACGAAATCGTCTGGAACCAGGAGTAACCCATGCAGACCCTCGGCAACCTGATCAACAACGAGGCCGTCGCTGGCCGCTCCGAACGACACGCGACCGTCTACAACCCGGCTACCGGTGAGCCGCGGCTCTACGTCTCGCTGTCTTCCGCGGATGAAACCCGAGAAGCCATCGCTGCTGCCCAGGCCGCCTTCGAAGGCTGGTCGAAGACGCCGCCGTTGGTGCGCGCTCGCGTCATGTTCCGCTTCAAGGCGCTGCTCGAGGCGCGTCGCGATGAGGTTGCGCGGCTGATCTCGTTGGAGCACGGCAAGGTGTTTTCCGATGCGCAGGGCGAAGTGACTCGCGGCCTCGAAGTGGTGGAGTTCGCCTGTGGTATTCCGCACCTGCTCAAGGGCGAGTTCTCACCCAACGTCGGGCGTGACATCGATTCCAACTCGCTGATGCAGCCGCTGGGCGTCTGCGTCGGTATCACCCCGTTTAACTTCCCGGCCATGGTGCCGCTGTGGATGCTGCCGGTGGCCATTGCCTGTGGTAACACCTTCGTCTTGAAGCCGTCTGAAAAGGACCCGAGCGCGACCATGCTGCTCGGCGAACTGCTGGCCGAAGCTGGGCTTCCGGCGGGCGTGCTGAACATCGTCAACGGCGACAAGGAAGCGGTGGACGTGCTGCTCACCGACGAGCGCGTGCAATCGGTGAGTTTCGTCGGCTCGACGCCTATCGCCGAGTACATCTACAGCACTGCTTCGGCCCACGGCAAACGCTGCCAGGCCCTGGGCGGGGCGAAGAACCACATGGTGATCATGCCCGACGCCGATCCACAGCAAGTGGTCGGCTCGCTGATGGGCGCGGCTTATGGATCGGCCGGCGAGCGCTGCATGGCGATCTCGGTGGCGGTCTGCGTCGGTGACGAGGTGGCGGACAACCTGGTCGAGATGCTCAAGGGCGAAATCAGCCAGATGCGCACCGGCCCGGGCACGGGCGTCGAACCCGAGCCGCACATGGGGCCGCTGGTTACCCGCGAGCATCAGCAGAAGGTGTCCGGCTACATTGATCTGGGTGTGGAAGAAGGCGCGACCCTGGTCTGTGATGGTCGCGGGTTGAAGGTCGAAGGTTACGAGAACGGCTTCTATGTCGGCCCGACGCTGTTCGACCGGGTGACCCCCGGGATGCGGATATACAAGGAGGAGATTTTCGGCCCGGTATTGGCGGTCATGCGGGTCAAGACCTTCGACGAGGCGCTGAAGCTGGTCAACGACCACGAGTTCGGTAACGGCACCTCGATTTTCACCCGTGACGGTGACACGGCACGGCAGTTCGAGGAGGAGGTCAAGGTCGGCATGGTCGGGGTCAATGTGCCCATCCCGGTGCCGATGGCGTTCCACTGCTTCGGCGGCTGGAAGCGTTCGATCTTCGGCCCGCTGAACATGCATGGCCCGGACGGCGTGCGTTTCTTTACCCGGATGAAGACAGTGACCCGGCGCTGGCCGACCGGAATCCGCGCGGGGGCGGATTTTTCGATGCCGACAATGAAGTGATACGGCGACCTGGGGTTTGCCTTGCTCCGGTCCGAAATCTTTCGTTTTGACTTTGCCGCCCTCCGGGGCGGTCGTTTTTTATCTACCGCAACGGGCAACGATCCATGCGCAGTACCTCCCGTGAAAAAGGCTCTTCCATCACCCGCGTGCTGGAAATCATCGAAGCCGTGGCCGGCGCCGCAGAGCCGCTGACGCCGAGTGCCTTGGCCGAAAAACTGGACATTCCCAGAGCCAGCGCCCATCGCCTGGTGCAAACCCTGGAAAAGGAAGGCTTCCTGCAGTTCGGTCTGCGTGGCGGCTTGCTGCCGGGTGATCGGCTGCACGCGACGGCGGTCAATATTCTCGGTAGCGGTCGGCACAAGGCGCTGCGTCAGGCGATCCTGCGGCAGCTTTCCGATGAGATCGGCGAAACCTGCGGCCTGTCCGTGCCGGATGGCCTTGATATGCTCTATTTCGATCGAGTGCAGACCAACTGGCCGCTGCAGATCAATCTACCCATCGGCAGCCACACACCGCTCTGGTGCACCGCCAGCGGCAAGCTCTATCTCGCCTCACTGCCTGGCGACCAGCTGGAGCGCATCCTGCCGCGCTTGCCGATTCGGCAGCTGGCGCGCAATACCCTCACCGAGCTCAGCGCCCTGCGGGACGACCTGGCGCGTATCCGCGAGGAAGACCTGGCCACCGACTCCGAGGAATTCATCGACGGCATGGTGGCTTGTGCCGTACCGGTGCGCGATGCCCGTGGCGAGCTGAGCGCCTGCCTGTTTTCCCATGCGCCGGTGATTCGTTGTTCCATGGAGCAGCTTCTCAACTTCGTACCGCGCCTGCGCGTGGCGGCGAAGGAGTTGGAGGCAATTGTCGCCGGATGAGTGGGTGGATGACGCTCTGTTCATCCCCCGATTCCGCTCGGTGAGCGTTACCCCCACGAATGCATGCGCCACCCCGGTGGATCGCCACTGGTGGATCGGTGAAGCGTGATCCACCCTACGTCATCTAGCTTCCAGCTTCGAGCTGCTGCTATTTCTTCAACATCGCCCGCATCGCTGCCAGCGCGTCGTTGCCGCGCGCAGCTTTGACTTCCATCGGCGCGTCTTCCTGGCCTTCCCACTCCAGGTCTTCCTGCGGCAGCTCGTCGAGAAAGCGGCTGGGCATGCATTCGATGATCTCGCCGTACTGCTTGCGCTTGGCGGCAAAGGTCATCGCGAGGTTCTGCCGCGCGCGGGTGATGCCGACATAGGCCAGGCGGCGCTCTTCCTCGATGGTGTCGGCTTCGATGCTGGAGCGATGGGGGAGGATTTCTTCCTCCATGCCGAGGATGAAGACGTAAGGAAATTCCAGTCCCTTGGACGCATGCAGCGTCATCATCTGCACACCGTCGGCGCCTTCTTCCTCTTCCTGCTGGCGTTCGAGCATGTCGCGCAGCACGAGTTTGGCGATGGCCTCCTCGATGGTCATTTCGCCTTCTTCGCCTTTCTCGAGCGTGTTCTTCAGCGCATCGATTAGGAACCAGACGTTGCCCATGCGGAAGTCGGCGGCCTTGTCGCTGGAGGTTTGCCCGCGCACCCAGGTCTCGTAGTCGATGTCCATGACCATGCTGCGCAGGGCGGCAATCGGGTCGTTTTGCGCGCACTGCATGCGCAGGTTGTCCATGTAGCGTTTGAAGCGCGATAGGCGATCGGTGAAGCGGCTGTCGAGGTGTTCGCCAAGGCCCATTTCGTCGCAGGCGGTGTACATCGAGATCTTGCGGGCGGTGGCGTAGTTGCCGAGCTTTTCCAGCGTGGTTGAGCCGATTTCCCGGCGCGGCACGTTGATCACCCGCAGAAACGCATTGTCATCGTCCGGATTGACCAGCAGGCGGAAGTAGCTCATCAGATCCTTCACTTCCTGGCGGGCAAAAAAGCTGGTGCCGCCGGACAGCCGATAGGGGATCTGGTGGTGCTGCAGCTTCAGCTCGATCAGCTTGGCTTGATAGTTACCGCGATAGAGGATGGCGAAATCACTGTAGGGCCGCCCGGTCTTCAGGTGCAGCGTGAGGATTTCCATCGCCACGCGCTCGGCTTCGGCTTCCTCGTTCCGACAACGGATGACTCGTATGGCGTCGCCGTGCCCCATTTCGGACCACAACTGCTTTTCGAAAGCGTGCGGGTTGTTGGCGATCAGCACGTTGGCACATTTGAGGATGCGGCTGGTGGAGCGGTAGTTCTGCTCGAGCATCACCACTTTCAGCGACGGGAAGTCCTCCTTCAGCTGCATCAGGTTTTCCGGACGCGCGCCGCGCCAGGCGTAGATCGACTGGTCGTCGTCGCCCACCACGGTGAAGTGCGCCCGCTCCTGCACCAGCAGTTTGACCAGCAGGTACTGACTGGCATTGGTGTCCTGGTATTCGTCCACCAGCATGTAGCGAACCTTGTTGCGCCATTTCTCCAGCACATCGGGATGGTTCTGGAACAGCTTGACCGGCTGCATGATGAGGTCGTCGAAATCCACCGCGTTGTACGCCTTGAGCGTGCGCTGGTAGTGGGTGTAGACGATGGCGGCGGTCTGCTCCTTTGGATTGCGCGCGTTTGCCAGGGCTTCTTCGGGCGTGATCAGGTCGTTCTTCCAGTTGCCGATGTAGCCCTTGATCTCGTCCACGCCGTCGTCGCCGGCGTATTCCTTCTGCATGATGTCGGTCAGCAGCGCCTTGATGTCGCCCTCATCGAAGATTGAAAAGCCGGGCTTGTAACCCAACTTGGCGTATTCCTTGCGAATGATGTTCAGGCCGAGATTGTGGAAGGTCGAGACCGTCAGGCCGCGGCCTTCTCCGCCGCGCAGCAGGCTGCTGACGCGCTCCTTCATCTCGCGGGCGGCCTTGTTGGTAAAGGTCACCGCGACGATGTACTGCGCGCGGATGCCGCATTGCTGGATCAGGTAGGCGATCTTGCGGGTGATCACGCTGGTCTTGCCGGAACCGGCGCCGGCGAGCACCAGCATGGGGCCGCCGACGTAGTTCACGGCTTCCTGCTGCCGGGGATTGAGTCGGGACATCGTCGTTTGGTCTGTTGAAACGGGGGCGAGAGTTTAGCAGGGCTGGCCCCGCTAATTGAGGCTGTCGACAGGCTGCAACTACCGGTCGTCGCCGGCAAGGCTGGGTTATGTGCTGCAATGCTCTAGGCTATGCGCCGCGGCGCCCGCTTTAGGCTGCTCAGCTTGCCGCCCCGCTTCACACAAGGAGGTGTAACCGTCGAGGTGGCAATGCCACCTCCTGCTCCGTACGAACCGGGGAAACACTGTGACATCGTCTATACAACCGATGCGTCTGGTCCTGCTGGCCAGTGAGCCCGAGTGGGCCGAACAACTGCAGGCTGCGCTGGCGATTCTACGCAGTCGCGATCAGCTGATGATCGCCAACGATTGGTCTGCTGCCACGGCGCTGCTTTCCGAAAGCGGGCACAACCTGCTGCTTGCGACACCTGGCTGTCGCCCTCCCTCGGCGCACTTCCCCTGGCCGACCGTGCTGTTGCTTGCGGACGAGCCGCTGGAAACCCCGGATGGCGTGATCGACTGGCTTCCGGGCCCCAACGTTGGCGCTGAGATGTTGCGTCGCTGCCTGCGCTATGCCCGCGAACGCTGCAACCTGCAGGGGGCGCTGCAGCGCCTGGCGGTACAGGATGCGCTGACCGGCATCGCCAACCGTCAGGGTTTCCAGGCCTTGCTCGCATCGCGCCTGGCCGAACATGAAGGCGAGGGTTTGGCCCTGGGCTTTCTGGATCTGGATAATTTCCGTCGCGTTAACGACGCGCTGGGCCATCAGGCCGGGGACAGCCTGATCCTGCAGGTGGTGGCACGCTTGAGGTCACAGCTTGAGGTGGGTGACATCCTGGCTCGACTCGGCGGTGATGAATTCGCACTGTTGCTGGATACCGAGCGGCGACCGGGTCGCGCCGAGCTTGTTGCAGACCGTGTGGTGGAAGCCCTGGCTGAACCCTACTGGATCGATGGCGAAAGCCTGATGCTGGGCTGCAGTCTCGGTATCGCCCATGCCAAGGCGGACACCGATTCGGATCAGCTGCTCTGGCTGGGGCAGGTCGCCATGCGCCATGCCAAGGCCAGCCAGGGTTGTACCTGGTACCTCTTCAACGAGCGGGTCAACCGCAGCGCCAGCCATCTCGCCGATCTGGAAGGCGAGTTGCGCCGGGCGCTACGCCGCGACGACCTGGAGCTGCATTATCAACCGCGCCTGTGCATCGACACCGGGCGCATCGTCGGCATGGAGGCCCTGGTGCGCTGGCCGCATGCCGAGCGTGGCCTGCTGGGGCCGGATGAGTTCATCCCCATGGCCGAGGAAAGCGGCCTGATCGTGCCGCTGGGGTACTGGGTGATCGCGCGGGCGCTGCGCGACATGCAAAGCCTGCGCGAAAGCGGTGCAGGCGAGCTGCACATGGCGATCAACCTTTCGTTTCGGCAGTTCCAGGACAGCCAGATGCTGGCGACCCTGCAGCGGTTGATCGAGGAGCGCGGCATAGACCCGCACTGGCTGGAATTCGAGCTCACCGAAACCGCTGTGATGCGGCGCAGCGACCAGGTAAGCGGCACCATGAGCGCACTGGCGGCGCTCGGTGTGCGCTTCTCGCTGGACGACTTCGGGACCGGGTTCTCGTCGTTCGTGCACCTCAGTCGCCTGCCCATCAGTCTGTTGAAGATCGACAAGAGCTTTGTCGATCAGATGGCCGCACGGCCTAAGAATGGCCGGCTGGTTCGGGCGATGATCAGCCTGGCCCATACGCTGGGACTGGAAGTGGTGGCAGAAGGAGTAGAGGGCGCATCGCAGCTCGGGCAGCTGCGACGCTTTGGAGCGGATCAGATCCAGGGATACCTGATCAGCAAACCGCTGCCGTTGGCCGAGCTTCGGCCATTCCTCGACAAAAGCCGGACGGCTTACGCCAGTCTCTGAAACGAAGCGCCGGGCATGGGCCCGGCGCAATGGTCAACGGACCATGTGCAAGAAGTGCATGTGCTTCTCGTACTGGTCCAGGATGTCGCCGATTACCCCATCACGGCTCCAGCCCATCACATCGTAATTCTGCCCACCCTCCTTGAGGTGAACCTCGGCACGGAAGTAGGTGGCCTCGTCGGTATCGCCCTCTTCGGTTGCGACGAAACTCGGCATCGGATAACCGCGCGGGCGGATCTGGTAGATGAAGTCGGGTGCGCCTTCATGGGTGATCTGTAACCCGGTGCGGTTGTCTTCCCCGCCGGTAAGCTCCACGGCGTAGCCTTGCTTGCGAAGTTCTTCAGCCACTTCGGCGCAAGCGGGCGCTGCGATTTCGCTGATGAAACGCTCCACGTCACGACGGCGCGGATACTTGGTCAGGTTCTGTACGCGGCGCCGCCAGCCACCTTCGGACTGTGGAGCGGTGGGCGTGGTGCTGACCGTCTGGTAGCGCAGACCCTGCTTGGTCGCATCCACGCGCAACGCCTTGAGTAAGCCCCACATGGCGCAGAGCAACACGAGGGTGAAGGGTAATGCGCTGGCGATGGTCGCGGTTTGCAGCGCCGTCAGGCCGTCGGCAAGCAGCAGGGCGATGGCGACCGCACCCATGGAACCGGCCCAGAAGACTCGCTGCCATACAGGCGTCTGGCCTTGACCGCCCGAGGCGAGCATGTCCACGACGAGTGCACCGGAGTCCGCCGAGGTGATGAAGAACACCACCACCATGATGATCGCAATCAGTGACAGCAAGGATGCAAACGGAAAGTGCTCCAGGAATGCGAACAGCGCCAACGAGCTGTCACGCTCGATCGCTTCGCCCAGGCTGGTGACATGTTCCCAAAGGATCATGTGGATCGCGGTATCGCCAAAAACGGTCATCCACAGCAAGGTGAAGGCGGTCGGGACCAGCAGTACGCCGGTGACGAATTCGCGGATGGTGCGGCCGCGCGAGATGCGCGCGATAAACAGGCCCACAAAGGGCGACCATGCCAGCCACCAGCCCCAATAGAACAGCGTCCAGCCACCGATCCAGTCGTTCGGTTCGTAGGCGTAGAGGTTGAAGGTTGCAGTGACGATCTGCGAAAAGTAATTGCCGGTGTTTTGTACGAAGGTCTGCAGGATAAACACGGTCGGCCCGGTCACCAGTACCAGCACCAACAGCAGGACGGCCAGCGTCAGGTTCAGTTCCGACAGTCGGCGTACGCCTTTATCCAGGCCCGTCACCACCGAGATGGTGGCCAACACGGTTGTGCCGGCGATCAATGCGATCTGCACCGGAACCGAGATAGGCAGGCCATAAAGATGGTTGAGCCCGGTGTTGATTTGAGTGACGCCCAGCCCCAGTGACGTTGCAACGCCCAGGACGGTGCCGATGATGGCGAAGATGTCCACGGCGTGGCCGATGGGGCCATGGATGCGCTCGCCGATGAGTGGGTACAGCGCCGAGCGCAGCGTCAGTGGCAGGCCCTGGCGAAAGCTGAAGTAGGCCAGGATCATCGCCACGATGGCGTAGATGGCCCAGGCGTGCAGGCCCCAGTGAAAGAAGGTGATTTTCATGGCCTCGCGTGCCGCAGCGACCGTGCCACCTTCGCCAACCGGCGGCGAGAGGAAGTGCATGACCGGTTCGGCGACGCCAAAGAACATGAGACCGATGCCCATGCCCGCGGAGAACAGCATGGAAAACCAGGTCGGGTAGCTGTAGTCCGGCTCGCTGTGGTCAGGGCCCAGCTTGATCTCGCCATAACGGCTGAGCGCCAGCAACACGACCATCAACAGTATGACCGCGACAGCAAGAATGTAGAGCCAGCTGACGTTGGCGATGATCCAGGCCTGGACATCGCTGAACATGCTCTGCGCATGCTCCGGCGCGGCGACGCTGTAAACCACCAGCATCAGAATCAGGATGGCTGAGCCGTAGAAAACCGGGGGATTGAGGGTGGGAGAAGAAGACTTGTTGGCCTCCATGCTGCGCTCCTTTTAGTTACCAATTAGGGAGTGGCCGCCTGTGGCGAAGAGGGCGCAATCTAGCATACTGGTCGGTTTTCAACCGGTGGATTGCCAATTGCAACGAGGCTGCTCAACAGAATGGACCATCTAAACAGGCAAGTTGCAGCGGAAATTAAGCTTCTCCAAGACGCGTAGCTTCGTTTTCGGCGCGCTTTCTCGGTGCAGTCCGAAAGCCTCCCAGCTCAGCCAGCCTGGCCTCCAGGGCGGTATTGCAGTGCCTCGGCCAGGTGCACGCGGCCAATGGATTTGCCCTGTTGAAGGTCGGCCAGCGTGCGCGCAACCTTCAGTATCCGGTGTGCAGCACGCAGAGAGAGACCCAGGCGTTCGCAGGCGCGCTCCAGCCAAAGCTGATCGTCGGGCTGCAATTGGCAGTGGCTGCGCAAGCCTGAAAGGTCAAGAAAGGCGTTGGCGCAGCCTTGGCGGCGCAACTGAATCTGCCGTGCCTCGGCTACCTGTGCGGCCACCTGCTGTGTGGTATCGGTGCTGGCGAGCGGCACATTCAGGGAAGTGGCCTCGCGTGCGACCGTCAGATGCAGGTCGATGCGATCCAGCAGCGGCCCGGAAAGCTTGCCACGATAGCGCTGGATCTGATCGGGAGAGCAGCGGCATCGGCCGCTGGGGTCGCCAAGGTAGCCACAGGGACAGGGGTTCATTGCCGCGACCAGCTGAAAACGCGCCGGGAAGCGGACCTTGTCTCGCGCGCGGGCAATCACGATGCAGCCGGACTCCAGCGGCTCGCGCAGAACCTCCAGCACCTTGCGGTCGAATTCGGGCAGCTCGTCGAGAAACAGCACGCCCTGATGTGCCAGGGTGATTTCCCCAGGCCTCGGCCGACTGCCGCCGCCGACCAGAGCAGGGCCCGATGCACTGTGATGGGGCTGCCGGAATGGGCGCTGAGGCCAGTGTTCAAGCGGAGACTGGCTTGCAACCGAATGAATCGCGGCCACTTCCAGCGCCTCCTGCTCGTCCAGCGGGGGCAGCAAGCCGGGCAAACGGCTTGCCAGCAGGGTCTTGCCGGTCCCGGGAGGGCCCGAAAAGAGCAGATTATGCGCGCCGGCTGCGGCGACCAGCAGGCCGCGCTTGGCGGCGGCCTGCCCCTGCACATCCGCAAGGTCAGGGTAAGGCAGCACCTGGCGCAGCAGCCCTTGCGCCTTGAAGGGCTCGATGGTGGTTACGCCGTTGAAGTGCGCGGCCACTTCAAGAAGATGGTCAGCGACGTAGACCACCAATCCCGAGGCCAGGCTGGCTTCTTCGGCATTGGCTTGAGGTACCAGCAGCGCGCGTCCGGCCTGGCGTGCTGCCAATGCTGCAGGCAGCACCCCCTGAACCGGGCGTAGTGCGCCGGACAGGGCCAGTTCCCCCAGGCATTCCAAGGTGTCGAGGCGATCGCCGGGTATCTGTGCGCTGGCGGCCAGAATGCCGAGAGCGATGGCCAGGTCGAAACGGCCTCCATCCTTGGGCAGATCAGCAGGTGCCAGGTTGAGGGTGATGCGGCGCGCCGGGAAATCGAAGCCGGAAGTCAGGATCGCGCTGCGCACGCGGTCCTTGCTTTCCTTGACCGCGGTTTCCGGCAGCCCGACCAGTGCGAGCGAGGGCAGGCCGTTGGCCAGATGCGCCTCTACCGTTACGGCAGGCGCTTCCACGCCCAGCTGGGCGCGGCTGTGAACAATTGCGAGGGACATCCGATCACTCCTTTGATCGTTTCCTCCGGGTTCACTCGGAGGTGGGGGGCGTTAACTTCTCTTCGAGCTCGGCGACCTTGGCTTCGAGGGCTTCCAGCCTGGCTCGGGTGCGGGCAAGCACCACCATCTGGGTGTCGAACTCATCACGGCTGACCACATCGAGTTTGTTCAGAGCTCCCTGCACGATGCCTTTGAGCTGGGCTTCGATCTCCGCACGGGGCAGGGGATTTTCACCGTTGAAAAGGCGCGAGGCTTGCGAGCCGACGGCATCCAGGAACGCTTTGGGTGGGAACATGGGGATCACCTTTCTTTGAGCGACCGGCAGTGTAGCACGGCCGGTTCGCGCGTCATTTTTGCGCCCGTGCACGTTTTCGGGCATGTCGCCGCAGCAGGGCGCACTGAACTGGTGCGCAGGCAAAGGGCTTTGAGTCCGCATGATCTTGCGGGCCTGCAGTGGATCGCGCCAAACCGGCTATCCGACAAAATTGGCATCGATTCTGCTTGGTTCCTCGTGACGCAAGCACCTGCAGGTTGCGGGTCATAGGCGATTCGGGACGTTTCGTCGGATCGGTTGATGGTGTCGGATGCTCGCTCGGCGACGCCGGCGCGTTACAAGAGCCAGACACTGCGCTTAGACTTGAGCCGGGTTCGTACTTCTGGGGCAAGTCCACCTAAACGGGAGAAGTTTTCATGAAACTAGTCACTGCCATCATCAAGCCGTTCAAGCTGGACGACGTGCGCGAGTCGCTGTCCGAGATTGGCGTCCAGGGCATCACGGTTACCGAGGTCAAGGGCTTCGGTCGCCAGAAGGGCCATACCGAGCTGTACCGTGGCGCTGAGTACGTGGTCGATTTCCTGCCGAAGGTAAAGATCGACGTGGCCATCGCCGACGATCAGCTCGACCGTGTGATCGAGGCCATCACCAAGGCAGCCAACACCGGCAAGATCGGCGACGGCAAGATATTCGTCGTCAACCTGGAACAGGCCATTCGCATCCGTACAGGCGAAACCGATACCGACGCAATCTGACGGCCTGGCGCGTAGCGAACTGACGAGTCGGCATTAACGCCCTACGCCTCGCCACGCGCCACCGAGTATTTGCGATTGCCTGCTTGGCAGGCCTACGAACCCCCACGCCCCAGGAGTAAAACCATGACTCTGCGAAAATTCGCAGGGCTAGGAGCCCTTTTGTCTCTGATTTGCCCCGGCATCGCCATGGCGCAGGAGGCAACGCTTGATTCCGGCGATACGGCATGGATGCTCACGGCCACTGCGCTGGTGCTGCTCATGACGATTCCAGGCCTGGCGCTGTTCTATGGCGGCATGGTCCGTTCCAAGAACATCTTGTCGGTCATGATGCAGTGCTTCGCCATCACCGGCCTCATGAGCATCCTCTGGATGGTCTACGGCTACAGCCTGGCGTTCGACACGGCTGGCATGGAAGCAGGCGTCACCAACCTCAATTCGTTCGTCGGCGGGCTCGGTCGTGCCTTTCTCAGCGGCCTGACGCCTGACAGCCTCACCGGTACCGTACCGGAGAGTGTGTTCATCACCTTCCAGATGACCTTCGCCATCATCACACCAGCGCTGATCGTCGGTGCGTTCGCCGAGCGCATGAAGTTCTCCGCGATGCTGGTGTTCATGGGCGTCTGGTTCACGCTGGTCTATGCACCTATTGCACACATGGTCTGGGGTGGCGATGGCGGCCTGATGTGGGACTGGGGCGTGCTGGATTTTGCGGGCGGCACCGTGGTGCATATCAATGCCGGTATTGCCGGGCTGGTGGCGTGCCTGGTGCTCGGCAAGCGCAAGGGCTACCCGACCACGCCGATGGCACCTCACAACCTCGGTCTGACCCTGGTCGGCGCCGCGATGCTCTGGATCGGCTGGTTCGGTTTCAACGCCGGCTCCTCGCTGGCCGCCAACGGCACGGCCGGAATGGCTATGCTGGTGACCCAGATCGCCACCGCTGCGGCTGCGCTGAGCTGGATGTTCGCCGAATGGATGACCCACGGCAAACCCAGCGCCCTGGGTATCGCCTCCGGTGTTGTTGCCGGCCTGGTAGCCATCACCCCGGCGGCTGGCACGGTGGGCCCGATGGGCGCCCTGATCATCGGCTTGGCCTCGGGCGTTATCTGTTTCTTCTGCGCCACCAGCCTGAAACGCAAGCTCGGGTACGACGACTCGCTCGATGCCTTTGGCGTGCACGGCGTCGGCGGCATCGTTGGTGCGTTGCTCACTGGTGTGTTCGCAGCGCCGGCGCTGGGCGGCTTCGGTGAGGTGGAAAACATCGCACTGCAGCTGTGGATCCAGTTCAAGGGCGTGCTCTTCACGGTCGTGTACACCGCCATCGTCACCTTCGTGATCCTCAAGGTGATCGATGTGGTGATGGGGCTACGTGTCAGCGAAGAAGAAGAAACGGTCGGCCTGGATCTCAGCCTGCACAACGAGCGCGGCTACAACCTGTAAGCACACGGAGTGCGCCCGGAGCCAACCCGGGCGCCTTAACCGAACAGCGCCCACGGCGCTCGGCAAAAGGTGATAAAAAATGGATAGCACAGCTTTGATACCCGTCCAGTACGGACTCGATACCTTCTATTTCCTCATCTGCGGTGCGCTGGTGATGTGGATGGCGGCCGGTTTTTCCATGCTCGAAGCCGGTCTGGTCCGGGCGAAGAATACCGCCGAGATCCTCACCAAGAACATCGTGCTCTACGCCGTGGCCTCGATCATGTACCTGTTGATCGGCTACTACATCATGTACTCCAGCCCCGACGGCGGCATCCTGCCGAGCCTGGGCTTCCTGATCGGTGACGAGAACGCCGTGGACGTAGTCGCCGCCGGTGGCGAAGACGCACCGTACTACTCGACCCGTGCCGACTTCTTCTTCCAGGTCGTGTTCGCCGCGACCTGCATGTCGGTGGTCTCCGGCGCGGTGGCCGAGCGGATGAAGCTCTGGGCCTTCATCGCCTTCGCAGTGGTGATGACGGGCGTCATCTACCCGGTGCAGGGTTTCTGGAAATGGGGCGGTGGTTTCCTTGATGCAGCCGGCTTCCTGGACTTCGCAGGCTCCGGTCTGGTGCACATGGCCGGTGCTTCGGCGGCCTTGGCTGGCGTGTTGCTGCTGGGCCCGCGCAAGGGCAAGTACGGTCCGAACGGCCAGATCAATGCGATCCCCGGCGCCAACCTGCCGCTGGCGACCTTGGGTGCGTTCATCCTGTGGATGGGCTGGTTCGGTTTCAACGGCGGTTCGCAGCTGAAGATGAGCACCATCGAAGACGCCAATGCTGTCGCCCAGGTGTTCACCAACACCAATATGGCAGCTGCCGGCGGCCTTGTTGCAGCACTGATAACGGCGCGTCTGCTGTTCGGCAAGTCCGACCTGACCATGGTCCTCAACGGTGCACTGGCTGGTCTGGTTGCCATCACTGCCGAGCCGCTGACCCCGAGCGCGCTGCAGTCCGTGTTGATCGGCGGCGTAGGTGGCGTGCTGGTGGTGTTCAGCATCCTCGGCCTGGACAAGCTCAAGCTGGATGACCCGGTCGGTGCCATTTCGGTGCATGGCGTCGTAGGCATGTGGGGACTGCTGGCGGTGCCGCTGACCAACGCCGATGCGTCCTTTGGCGCTCAGCTGTTGGGCCTGGCTTCGATCTTTGCCTGGGTATTCATCGCCAGTCTGGTTGTCTGGGGGATTCTCAAGGCTGTCATCGGTTTGCGCGTGAGCGAAGAGGAGGAGTACGAGGGCGTCGATGTGGTCGAATGCGGCCTCGAGGCCTATCCGGAGTTCACCAACAAGCGTTGATTCATCATTTACCGACAGGGGCGCCTCAGGGCGCCCTTTGTTTTTTTTGGCACCGCGCTAGAATGCGCCCGTTCACGTGGTTGAGGAGCCGTGAAGCATGTGGCTACAGACGATGATCACGCTGCGTCCAAGGCCGCGAGGCTTCCATCTGATAACCGACGAGCTGCTTGCTCAACTGCCGGAACTGCAACAATGCCAGACCGGTCTGTTACACCTGTGGCTGCGGCATACCTCGGCGTCGTTGACGGTCAATGAGAATGCCGATGGTGCAGTCCGGCGCGATTTCGAGCGATTCTTCAATCGCTTGGTACCGCAGGGGCAGGGTGGCTACGAACACGATTATGAAGGGCCGGACGATCTACCCGCGCATTTCAAGGCAAGCCTGTTGGGCTGCCAGGTGAGTCTGCCTGTCAGTGAGGGGCGGCTGGCGTTGGGGACCTGGCAAGGTGTTTATCTCGGTGAGCACCGGGATCAAGGCGGCGCCAGGCAGGTACTGGCCACGTTGCATGGGATGGCGAGTTGAATTTTTTTTGGCGATGGCGAACAAAGCACATCGCTGGGCTATAACTTCCGCTTTGGCAAGGTACGAGGTTGAACATGAGTGACGAAGAACTAGAACAAGACGATCTGGACACTAGCGACGAGGACGAAGGCGAGGAGCTGGCTGCTGCCGATGACGGCGAAGTCGATAACAGCGCCGACGACGAAAGCACCGACAGTGACCGTGCGACGCCCACCAGTAAAAAGAAGGCCAAGGCGGTTGTAGTCGAAGAGCTGCCGAGCCTGGAAGCCAAGCAGAGGGAACGTGACGAGTTGGCTCGAGCAATGGAGGAGTTCCTGGCTCGCGGGGGGCGTGTACAGGAAGTCGAACCCAACGTGGTCGCGGATCCACCCAAGAAGCCCGACAGCAAATACGGAAGCCGTCCTATATAGATCCGGAAGGGTCGGGATCACACTAAGCTTCGCTCCGCAAGGCGTGACCGCAACAAAGCCCAACACCTGTGTTGGGCTTTGTTGTATCTGCGCTGCGGGTTCGTTGACCTGTTATCGCCACCTTGCGAGCAGGGCGGGGAGCTCTGCC
The DNA here is from genome assembly GCF_058536345.1 of Stutzerimonas sp. C6.4V. Classification (NCBI taxonomy): domain Bacteria; kingdom Pseudomonadati; phylum Pseudomonadota; class Gammaproteobacteria; order Pseudomonadales; family Pseudomonadaceae; genus Stutzerimonas; species Stutzerimonas sp. C6.4V. The sequence goes on along the minus strand of NZ_JBZUBM010000002.1, from coordinate 24,152 downwards.
AGGCTGCGAACCTCGGCGTCAGGCTGGGCCTCCTGCTGCCACGCTTTACTGCCCGGATTGAACCAGACGGCACGCATGCCGGCGCGCTGCGCACCACCGATATCGTCGTCAGGGTGATCGCCAATGTGCACCGCATGCTCGGCGGCTACTCCCGCTCGCCCAAGCGCCTCCCGGAACGGTCTAGGGTCCGGCTTGCCGATGCCCAAGTCCTCTGCGCACAGGGTGAACTGGAAGTAGTCGGCCAACCCCAGCCGCCGGACGTCCGCATTCCCGTTGGTCAGCACACCAAGCGTGTAGTGATTGGCCAGGCGCTCCAGTGTTGGGTGCACGTCCGGGAAAAGATCGATGGCATGCCGCGCTTCGAGAAAGACTTCGAATGCCTGGCTGGCAAGGTCTCGGGCGTCGCCCTCCGGGTAGCCGGCGTCATGCAAGGCATGGAACAGGATGCGTCGACGTAGCTCGCTGATGCGGTGCTTCAGGTCCGGCTCGGACTCGACCAGCATGCGGCGGATTGCAGCGAGCGACTCCACCGGAAACCCGCCCAGCCGAGGTGCATGCTGCCCGAGCCAATCGCGCAGACAATTTTCGGCGCTGTGAATGACCGGGCCGACATCCCACAAGGTGTCATCGAGGTCGAAGGTGATCAGTCGAATGGTCATGAGTCACTGCCTTGCTTGCGTTTGGCGCGAGGGTGCGCCTGGTCATAGACCTTGGCCAAATGTTGGAAGTCCAGGTGCGTATAAATCTGGGTAGTACCGATATCGGCGTGGCCGAGCAGTTCCTGCACCGAGCGAAGGTCCTGGGATGATTCCAGCAGATGACTGGCGAAGCTGTGCCTGAGCATATGCGGATGCAGGTGCTGGCCCAGCTCGCGAACGCCGGCCTGGCGCACCCGCAGCTGCACCGCGCGTGAGCCCAGACGCCGGCCTTGCTGGCTGACGAAAACCGCACCATCTGGCGGATTGCTCAATGCTCGCTGTGGCAGCCAGGCTTCGAGGGCTTCACGCGCCTTGCGGCCGACGGGCAGCACCCGCGCCTTGTTGCCCTTGCCATGAACCTGAACCAGCCCTGCGGGCAGGTCCAGCTGGTCGAGGTTCAGCCCGACCAGCTCGGCCAGACGCAACCCTGACGAATAGAACAGTTCGAGCATGGCCTGGTCACGATAGCCGATGAAGTCGCCTTCAACCCCGCCATCGAGCAGTTGCATGGCCCGATCGGTGTCGAGCAGTCGCGGTAGCCGCCGTTCACCCTTGGGGGCCGATATGCCCACCGCCGGGTCGTGTGTGCAACGGCCTTCCTGATTGAGGTAGCGGTACAGTCCGCGCAGCGAGGATAACAGGCGCGCAAGACTGCGCCCTGATTGACCCTGGCGATGCTGTTCGGCGATCAGTTGGCGGACATGAACACTCTTCAGCGAAGACCAGGTATCGAGCTGCTGCTTCTCGCAGAATGCCATGACCTTGCCGAGATCGCGCCGGTAGCCATCCAGCGTGTGCGGTGACACCTGCCGCTCGCTGCGCAGGTGCTGGAGATAGGCATCCAGATCAGTTTGCATCATCACGCTCTCAAGCCGGCACCACGTCCAGGCCGCGCTGGCTTCCAGCTTCAGCGTACCGACCGAAGCGGCGTGTAATAGCTAGGAAGCACCCGCGTCAGTACTTCGGCGATATAGCCGAGAAACAGCGTGCCCAGCGAACTCTTGTAATGCTGCGGATCCGCGCTGCCGATCGCCAGGATGCCCTGTTGCTTGTCCAGCGCGACCACAGCCGCCGAGCCGATGCCGTGGCTTTCTTCCTCGCCGAAGAGAAAGGCCAGCTCGTGCGGGCGAAGCACACCGCAGACGGTCTTGCCGCTGCCGAGCAATCCACCGATGGATTGCTGGGCTTCAGCGTGGGTAACGCTGCGGCCTACCGGAAGCGGCGACTCGCTGAACAGGATCAGGCTTACGAAGGGGACCTGGAATTCGTGCCGCAGGCTTTCGTCCACCGCGCTGATGATTTCCTCCAGGCTGTTGGCATCCAGCAAGTCGAGTACCAGCCGGCGCGTCTTGTCGAACAGTCGATCATTATCGCGGGCAACATCCATCAGGTGCGCCAGCCGATGACGCATCTCGATGTTGCGCTCGCGCAGCAGTTTCACCTGACGCTCGACCAACGACACGGCGCCGCCGGGGAGATGGGGTATGCGAAGTTCGGGGATCAGTTCGTCGTGGTCAACAAAGAACTCCGGATGGGCCCGCAAATAGGCTGCGACGGCTTCTGCATCCGGCAACGATGGCTTTTCCTGGTTTTGCTCGGTCATAGGCGAACCTGTCCTTCGAATACGCGAACGGCGGGGCCGGTCATCATAACGGGCTGTCCGGGACCTGCCCATTCGATGGACAAACGGCCGCCGGGCAGATCGAGCTGTACCGGCGAATCCATCCAGCCCTGGCGAATCGCTGCAACCGCCGCCGCACAGGCACCGGTGCCACAGGCCTGGGTTTCACCGGCACCGCGCTCCCAGACGCGCAATTTCGCGTGCTGACGGTCGATGACCTGCAGGAAGCCGGCATTGACCCGCTGTGGAAAGCGCGGGTGATGCTCAATCTTCGGCCCGAGCTGATGAACCGGAGCAGTATCGATGTCCGCCACGCGGAGCACCGCATGGGGATTGCCCATGGACACTGCCGCGATCTCAAGCTGCTGGCCATCGACATCCAACCGGTAGCTCAAGGCTTCGCTGTCCGCCTGAAAGGGGATTTCGCTCGGCACCAGACGAGGCGGTCCCATGTCCACAGTGATCTGGCCGTCAGGCCGGACATGGAGCTCGATGATGCCGCCCTTGGTCTCGACGCGGATCTGACGCTTCATGGTCAGCCGCTTGTCCAGCACGAAGCGCGCAAAGCAGCGGGCGCCGTTACCGCATTGCTCCACTTCCGAACCATCGGAGTTGAAGATGCGATAGCGGAAGTCCACGTCCGGGTTATGCGGTGGTTCGACCAGCAACAGCTGATCAAAGCCCACGCCCGTATGCCGGTCACCCCACTGCTTGGCGTGCTTGGGCTGGATATGCGCGTGCTGGCTGATCAGGTCGATGACCATGAAATCGTTGCCCAGGCCGTGCATCTTGGTAAAACGCAAAAGCATCGTCTTGGCCTCAGGCGGGCAGCAGGCTTTCGCCAGCGTATAGCTCCTGCACGCTTTCGCGGCGGCGCACTTCGTAGGCTTCGTCGCCGTCCACCAGCACCTCGGCGGCGCGGCCGCGGGTGTTGTAGTTCGAACTCATGACGAAACCATAGGCTCCGGCCGAGCGGACCGCCAGCAGATCCCCTTCGGCGAGCACCAGCGGTCGCTCCTTGGCGAGGAAGTCACCGGTTTCGCAGATCGGGCCAACGATGTCGTAGTGGCGTGCCTCGCCTTCGCGTGGCTGGACTGGCACCACGTCCATCCAGGCCTGATACAACGCCGGACGGATCAGGTCATTCATCGCCGCGTCGACAATGGCGAAGTCCTTGTGCTCGGTGTGCTTGAGGTATTCCACTCGCGTCAGCAGCAAGCCCGCATTGGCAACGATCGAACGGCCCGGCTCGAACACCAGCGCCAAATCGCGGCCGTCGATGCGCTTGCGCACCGCCTGGATATAGTCGCCGGCCAGTGGCGGTTGCTCCTCGCGATAGCGCACGCCCAGACCGCCGCCCAGATCCAGGTGACGTATGCGAATACCGCGCACGGCGAGGCGGTCGATGAGCGCCAGCAGTCGATCGAGGGCGTCAAGGAACGGTGGCAAGGTGGTGAGTTGTGAGCCGATATGGCAGTCGACCCCTATCACTTCGAGGTTGTCGAGTTCGTGAGCACGTTGGTAAACCGCCTCGGCATCGGCAATGGCGATGCCGAACTTGTTTTCCTTAAGCCCGGTTGAAATGTACGGGTGGGTGCCTGCGTCCACGTCCGGGTTGACCCGCAACGAAACCGGCGCCACTGCGCCCAGCTCGGCGGCAACTTGCTGCAGCCGTTCGAGCTCTTCGGTGGATTCGACGTTGAAGCAATGCACACCGACCTGCAACGCGCGGCGCATGTCGTCACGGGTCTTGCCGACGCCGGAAAAGACGATGCGATCCGGCTGGCCGCCTGCGGCCAGGACGCGCTCCAGCTCTCCGATCGATACGATGTCGAAGCCCGCACCCAGGCGGGCCAGTACGTTCAGCACGCCAAGGTTCGAGTTCGCCTTGACCGCAAAACAGACCAGATGCGGCATGCCGTCCAGCGCATCGGCATAGGCGCGGTACTGCGCCTCGATATGCGCTCGGGAATAGACGTAGGTGGGGGTGCCGAAGCGTTGCGCGAGAGCGGGCAGCGCCACGCCCTCCGCGAAGAGTTGACCGTCGCGGTACGTGAAGGCCTCCATGATTGCCTCCTTACAGTTCGAATCGGTCTTTGGAACGTTCTTTGGCGGTAGCCTCGTCGTCCGGTAGATAGAGCGGGCCTTTCTGGCCGCAGCCGGTCAGCGCGGAAGCGAGAACCGCCAGTGCGATGAGTGGAAGCAACAGACGCTTCATTGGGGGGCAATCCTAGAAAAATCGATGGGCCGGAGTATACCCAGCACCCACCGGATTGCCTATGTGGCCGCGCCCGCCGGCAGGAGATGAAGAAGGGATGTCTGGTCCGCTGCTCGCTAGACGCCGCGGTCGCCTGCTAAGCTCGCGGCCATCGTCGGGTGGCTGTGCGCTGCCCTGCCACCGTACCGAGGAAATCATTCATGAGTCTTAGCGAAGCGCGTTTTCACGATCTGGTCGATGCCGTGCAGGAAGAAATCGAGGACGTGTTCGATCACAGCGGAATGGACGTCGACCTGGAGAATTCCGGTGGTGTGCTGACCGTGCGTTTCGAGAATGGCACGCAACTGATCTTCAGCCGCCAGCCTCCATTGCGTCAGCTATGGGTCGCGGCGCGCTCGGGTGGTTTCCACTTTGACTATGACGAAGCCAGTTCGCTGTGGATCTGCGATGCCAATGACGAGCGCCTGGGCGAGCTGCTGTCTAGGGTCGCGCTGGAGCAGAGCGGCGAATCGCTGGATTTCGAAGACCTTTGAGCGTGCCGAGTTGGCCAGTGGACGCGCCTGATGTGAAATTCCAGGTGGGTTGCTAAATCGAAGAGCTGTGGTAGGGTCGTCTTAGGTTAAAAACCCCGCTTTCTGGCGGGGTTTTGTTTTTCTATCGCTCAACTTTGTTTGCAGGAGCTAACCCGGACCCATGACCAGTGCACCCTCTATCATCATTACCCAGCCCGACCTGCAGCGAATCGAGCGTCTGCTCGATGGCCTGGCCGACTACGGTCCGGCCGCCGAGGCGCTCGAAGAAGAGTTGTCCCGCGCCCAGGTGGTCGAGCGTAGCGAATTGCCTGCTGGTGTGGTCTCGATGAACTCCCGGGTGCATTGTCGGGAAGAGGGCAGCGGCAAGGATTACCACCTGACGCTGGTTTATCCTCAGGACGCGGGCAAGGAAGGCACCGTCTCGGTATTGGCTCCGGTAGGCAGTGCTCTCCTGGGGCTCAGCGTCGGGCAGCATATCGATTGGCCGACCCCCGGTGGCAAAGTGCTCAAGCTGACCCTTCTCGCCGTGGAGTACCAGCCCGAAGCGGCCGGTGACGTGGCTTGAATCAGCGGATGCGACGCCATGCCGGCCGCGTCAAACCGTCTGCAGCGCCTGATTGAGGGCGGTCTCCAGATGGGTCTTGTAGCGCAAATGCTGAACGGTCTGGGCGCGACCGGTGCCGTGCATCCCGGATAGATCAAGGTCGGTGATGTAGCAGGGGTAGCGCTCGCCGTCCCGCCGCTGGGCCAGGATATAACGAGCCACGGCGGCAAAAAGTTCGCTGCCGTATTCCGGGCTGGAAAATTCCTGGTGGTTGCAATAGAGCGAGACCTGCGAGCGTCCCCGTTCGCTGGGCTCGACAATGGCCTGGATATCGTGGAGTGGATCACCGGGCTCGTCGCGTGGAGCTGGCCTGCGCTCCACCGCCAAGGGGCGGCCTGGAGCGGTCGATGACAGTTGGTAGAACAGGATATCCATGGCCGCCAAACGGCTTTCTTCGAAGGGCAGCTGGGTCGTACGGCGATAGCGCACCGCCTGAAGAAAGCGCAGCAGCGGCGTGAGCAGGCTTTGCTCATCCCGATAGGCTTGCTGTTGACGCCAAAGCGCGTTGAACTCGTCGAGCACCGTTAATTCTGCCATGGCCCCCTGTATGCGATAGAACACTTGAAGGCAATACGGCCTGGCCTGGCCGAGAATCAACGAAAGGTCGGTGCCTTCCAGTGCGTGCCGGTCCACCCGGATCGGGCGCACCCCTTGGTGGGCCTCGCCGAGGTGCTCCAGCAGCGCAGGCATGTCGCTCAGGGCGGTATGGCGGATATTGCCGGCGATGAGATCAAGCACATGGAAATGCTGACGGACCTGTAGCAGATAGCGGCTCTCGCCCGGCTCATCGAGCATCGTCTGAGCATCAAGAAAAACCGTTTCGACCCGTCGCGCAATCGCCATGCCGGCGTTGCGGCTGAAGCAACGAACCTGCAGGTTTGGTCGCACGCCCTGTGCCGGCAGCGACTGCAGGTAATCCTGCAGGCAATCGGCCAGAGGGGCGGGACTCTCGTAACGAGTCGCAAGCAGCTCGCCCCAGCTGTTGAGCGTCAGTTGATCGATGCTCAGGACCAGGTTCTCCCGTGCCGCGCCAAGCCCGAGGGAGTCGGTCAGTTCGTCGAACGAAAGTGGTTGGGCCGGGCTGAGGGGGTCGAGGCCAACGTTCGCCAGTAGCAGAACCCTGGCCGGTGTGGCTGCGCTGAGCAGGGCTTCGTCGGCCACCGGCTGCGGTGGCATGGGGAAGGCTTGCCGCAGGTCCGTCAGCAATGCAAACAGCTCGGCTTCCGTCAGTCCGCTGTCTCCCGGGTGCAGGGCAACATGGGTCGCCGCATCGACCACACCGTTGCGATGGCACCAGGCCAACAGGGGGATCAGCTCGCGCGAACGCTTCAATGGCGAGAAATCGCTGATCTGCCTGGCATTCAGGCTGCCTTCGTAGAGCGCCCAGGACACGTCATCTGCTGCATCGTAACCCTGCACCAGCGTCAGGCTGTGCTCGGCCAGGTCCGGCGCGATTCCCAGGTTGATGGCTTCGATCTTGCCAGACTTGCGTTCGATCGCTGCATGCAGGCGTCGTCCGAGTACGCCGAAGTCGCGGCCGTTGATGCAGCTGGTGATCTGCAGTCGCCTGGCAAACTCGCTCAGGAATCGATAGGCATAGGTCAGTTCATTGACCAGCGCTCGTCGTTCTTCGACGACACGTCGAACCTTCCACTGGCTGCGTGCATCGAGCTGGGCAAACTGGCGCTCGTCCCAGCCCCAGTCCGATGTCAGGCGTTCGAGCAGGCGGCGTTGCCAGCTCTTGCTGCGCCCTGTTGGAGGGCGGCTGAGTGGCTTGTTGACCTTCAGGTAGAGGCAGCGACGCAGGAGTGCCAGCCGCTCATGGTCACCGCGTTGCGCCAGATAGCGCTCGATGCGGCGGTAGGCAACGATATAGGGATCGAGCTCGTCCAGCTCCAGACGATTGGCATAGACGGCCTGCTTGAAGTCCAGCCCCAGGCAGCGCACCTGCGGATGCTCGCTGGCGTACACCTCAACCAGCAACAGCTTGAACAGCGACTTGTAGGGTGATTCGACGGCCTTGTAGAGCTGCCAGAGCCCGGCGCCAAGGTACTCACCGGGCGGAATGTTGCCGAGATGGCCCAGATCCAGGACGTCGTCACTGCGCACGAAGCGCTTGTCCAGCAATATGCGTACATATGCGTCGTAACGATGCTCCTCATACGCCGGCACCAGCCACCAGAGCGGTGTGCGGCCGCCCAGCCAGATGGCGGTGCGGTAGAACTCGTCAAGCAACAGGTAGTGTTGGGTAGTACCGCAATCGTCGGAGGTCAGCCTGGTGTCGCGTGCGCCCTGGGTAAAGCGCTGGGGATCGACCAGAAAAAAATGCGCCTCGCTACCCTGAGTTGCAGCCCAGGCTTGCAGCTGGTCGCACTTGCGCCGGAGTTCATCGAGCTGGTCTGCGGACAGTTCCGGATCGTGGCAGACCCAGACATCGAGATCGCTTTGCTCTTCCTGCGCGACGGTACCCAGACTGCCCATCAGAAACAGTCCGAGGATCGATGCGGGCGGTTTTCCCCGTAGCGGCTTGTAGTGGAAGGATCGGCTGAGGCGCTGGGCTTCAGCCAGTGTTTCGGCATCCGGATCGAAGCCGGCGAGGCCGGCCGGCGTGGCGGCAGTGGTGTAGCCGGGCAGGATCGGATGATTGACGTGAAACAGCAGCGGCAACAGCTTCAATACGGCCTGCTGGCGAACGGACATCGCCTGCCGGGTGCGCTCCAGGCGGCCTGAATTCACGGTGAGAAAGCGAGCCCGCAGCGAAGCCAGCAGTTTGCGATCGATACCTTCCTCAAGGATCGGACGAATTTCCTGATGACCGTTCATTCGCAGGGAGTGGGCAATGTTTGAGGTGTCCGGTGGCGGGTCGAAGGCGGCATGGGCGGAAAAATAGCACGGCAGTCGCTTCCGTGGAAAAGCGAAACGGAGCCGTCGCTGGCTGAGCATGGCCAGGTCGGCAGCAGGGCTCACCCAGGCCCGGCCTACAGCCGGGGTGGGATGGGTGGGCTTCAGGCCGCTGCGGTTTCCGATAGGATGGTCAGCAGCACCTGGGCATGCTCGGCGGCATCGCGACCGAGCCCTGTCAGATAGCCACCGTCCGGTTGGGTTGTCAGGCCTTTTGCATGCAGCCGCTGGGTTGCGGCAATCGCTGCGTTGCCGGCGTCATGGTGGACCTTCAGCCCTTCGAGCGTGCTGTCGAGGTTGAACAGTCGGAGAATTTCCAGCTCGGCTACTAGTTCGGGTGTGTACGCCATGTTCGCTCCTCGGATTGGTGGGCCTGCGCCCGGTTCGTCAAGTGTAGATGCTCAGCCCGGGGCTGCCTTGATCGGTGTCTACTCAGGCAGATCAGGCAAGGCACGCAGAAGGGTTTCATAACGCTCGACATCGAAAGGGCGGTCGTCTGCAAGCATCTGGCGAATCTCGTCCGCCAGCACGAGCGCCATCATCTTCAGCGTTTCGTTGCGTTCATAACCTACCAGGGTCAGCTTGTTGAGGGTGGCCTGCGCCGCAGCGGGCTCGCCGCTTTCAAGCTGATTCTCGATGGCCTGGATCAGGGTTTCTTCGGCGAAGGTTTCGTCATCGTCGGAGGTGGTGGTCATGGTGCGGTTCTCGTTGGCGGATATTGATAATCTGATGCGGTTTCCTGCCTGCAAGCTAGGCGCTGACATTGTATGAACGCTTCGCTTGAGGCGGTTTCTATTCCTACTATGGACCATCAGGGAACGCGACCCCAGCAATGATCATTCTTCACACCCTAGAAAACGGCGCACTGGTGCGGCGCGCCGCCGAGAATATTCAGCAACTGCCAGACAATGTGTTGTGGGTGGACCTGCTGGCGCCGGATCAGCAGGAGGAGCGCTTTGTCGAAAGGGCTCTGGGCCTGGACATACCCACCCGAGAAGAGCTGGCCGAAATCGAGGATTCATCGCGCTTCTACGATGAAAACGGTGCCATATTCATGACCACGACGGTGGTGATGGGAATTGCCGAGCACCGACCGGAAAATGCGCAGGTCACCTTCGTGCTGACCCGCCGTTGCCTGGTAACGGTGCGCTATTCCGAGCTCAGTGCCTTCCGCCAGTTCGAAACCAAGGTGGCGCGCCAGCCTACTGCCTACTGTGCGAGCCATCAGATTTTCCTCGGGCTGGCCGATGCCGTGGTGGATCGCATTGCCGATGTGCTGGAGAGCGTTCAGGGTGAACTGCAGACCTTGTCCCGCTGCATCTTCGACAAGCGTAAAGAGCAGCGAACCGATCTTCAGCAGATTATCCAGCAGCTTGGGCAGCATCGTTCTCTGCTCTCGCAGCTGGGCGAAAGCCTGTTCAGCTCGAACCGCCTGATCGCCTTCTACCGGCTGCACGTGGGCGATGCCAAGCAAGGTGGCGCCAAAGGCTCGTTGAAGGCACTCGAGCGTGACGTGCGTTCGCTTGGGGAGCACCAGGCGCGACTGCTCGGTGATATCGCCTTTCTGCTGGACGCTACGCTGGGCCTGATCAACATCGAGCAGAACGCCATCATCAAGGTGTTTTCCATTGCTGCCGTACTGTTTCTGCCACCGACGTTGGTCGGTACCGTCTACGGCATGAACTTTGAAAACATGCCCGAGCTCGGCTGGCCATTCGGTTATCCCATGGCGCTCGGGATGATGGTGGTCTCGGCGATCATCCCCTACGCCTGGTTCAAGTTTCGTGACTGGCTCTGATCATCCGAAAAAGTGGAGCACGACACAAAAGATGCCCAACAGCGCCCAGACGCTACCGAACATGATCGGCGTACGCAGGGAGAACAGCAGTGTACGTTTGTAACGTTCGCCGCCCGCCGGGCTGTTGCCTTCGCCGAACAAAGCCGAATCATGGTTGGGCAGCAGCCCAACACTACCTTCGGTTTGCAGCAGTTCGGCCTGCTTGCGATGCCAGCGCTCGATCACATCAAAACTCGCACGAATGCCGGGTATGGCGTGCAACGAAGTAAGCAGGCCGAGCACGGCCAGCAGGCTGGGCACGACCAGACGGAACAGGCTGCCCCAGTCGGGGTTGGTGTTCGCCATTGACGACGCGAACGCGATCATCAGAAACGATTGGGAAGACAGGTAGCCACTGGTGCGACTGGCCAGCAGCGTCGATTCGAAGTGGATTTCCGAACGATAGAAATTCAGGCGCTCCTTCGCCGAGTCGAAGACTTCGGCACCCTGTGTGTCCTGATTGAGCAGCAACGTTTTGAGGTCGGCCATCGGAGGCAATCGCTGAGGTAACAACGATCTTGGGCGTCATGCAGACGCCTGAGTTCCCCTACGGCGATGGCTAAGGTTGCTCTGCCAGAGCCTGGAGTGCCGCGCCGGTCAAGCGATAGGTTGTCCACTCGTCTTGCGGTCGCGCACCGAGCGACTCGTAGAATCTTATCGCCGGTTCATTCCAGTCCAGCACCGACCACTCGAAGCGGCCACAGCCACGCGACACTGCCAGCCGCGCCAGATGCTTTAGCAGCGCCTTGCCCGCCCCGGTTCCGCGGGCTTCGGGCGTCACATAGAGATCTTCGAGATAGAGGCCGTTACGGCCGAGCCATGTCGAATAGTTGAAAAAGTAGACCGCGTAGCCAATCGGCTGGCCATCGCGCTCGCATATGAGGGCACTGGCGCTGGCATCCTTCGCGAACAGGCTGGATTCAATGCCGGCAACATCGGTTTTTACTTCTTGCTCGGCGCGCTCGTAGATAGCCAGCTCTGTGATGAAGCGCAGGATCAGCGCGGCGTCGCCGGTTGTAGCGGGGCGGATGTTAAGGGGCATGCAGCTCTCCAATGTGGCAGGCGCGAGCCGCCTCGCGCCTGCCACTGTCAGGACTCAGCGAGCGGCCAGCAAGTCACTGCCACGCTGAACGGCCGCACGAACCTGTGCCGGCGCAGTGCCGCCGATATGGTCGCGGGCGTTCACCGAGCCTTCCAGGGTCAGCACGGCGAAGACGTCGTCGCCGATCTCTCCGCTGAACTGGCGCAGCTCGTCCAGCGTCATCTCGGCCAGATCCTTGCCGGTCTGCACGCCGTACTTCACCGCGTGGCCGACGATCTCGTGACAGTCGCGGAACGGCAGCCCCTTGCGCACCAGGTAGTCGGCCAGGTCCGTGGCGGTGGAGAAGCCGCGCAGCGCCGCTTCACGCATGATTTCGCGCTTGGGCTTGATCGCCGGGACCATGTCGGCGAAGGCCCGCAGCGAGTCGCGCAGGGTGTCGGCGGCGTCGAACAGGGGTTCCTTGTCTTCCTGGTTGTCCTTGTTGTACGCCAGCGGCTGGCCCTTCATCAGCGCCAGCAGGCCGGTCAGCGCGCCGAACACGCGGCCGGTCTTGCCGCGTACCAGCTCGGGCACGTCCGGGTTCTTCTTCTGCGGCATGATGGAGGAGCCGGTGCAGAAGCGATCCGGCAGGTCGATGAACTGGAACTGGGCGCTGGTCCAGAGCACCAGCTCTTCGGAGAAACGCGACAGGTGCATCATCGCCACGGAGGCGGCGGCGCAGAATTCGATGGCGAAGTCGCGATCGGAGACGCCGTCCAGCGAGTTGCCGGAAATCGCTTCGAAACCCAGCAGCTCGCAGGTGATTTCCCGCTGGATCGGGTAGGTGGTGCCGGCCAGTGCGGCCGAGCCGAGCGGCATGCGGTTGGTGCGCTTGCGGCAGTCGACCAGGCGCTCGTAGTCGCGGCTGAGCATCTCGAACCAGGCCAGCAGATGGTGGCCGAAGGTCACCGGCTGGGCGGTCTGCAGGTGGGTGAAGCCGGGCATGATGGTGTCGGCTTCGGCCTCGGCGAGCCCCAGCAGACCCTGCTGCAGACGAGTGATTTCGCCGAGGATCACGTCGATTTCGTCGCGCAGCCATAGGCGGATGTCGGTGGCGACCTGGTCGTTGCGGCTGCGGCCGGTGTGCAGCTTCTTGCCGACGATGCCGATGCGGTCGGTTAGCCGCGCCTCGATGTTCATGTGCACGTCTTCCAGGTCCACGCGCCAGTCGAAGTTGCCGGCCTCGATCTCGCCCTGGATGTCCTTCAGGTTGGCGATGATCTGGTCGCGCTCGGCATCGGTCAGCACGCCGGCCTTGGCGAGCATGGTGGCGTGGGCGATCGAGCCCATGATGTCGTGGCGGTAGAGGCGCTTGTCGAACTCGACGGAGGCGGTGAATCGGGCGACGAAGGCGTCGACGGGCTCGCTGAAACGGCCGCCCCAGGACTGGTTGGTCTTGTCGGTGCTCATGAATGCGCTCGCTGGATCGGATGGGCAAATTGAAGGGCCCGAATAATAACAGGGTTATGCACGGCTTCCGTATTGGCACTCTGCAGCGAGCGGTTTATCAGGCCTTGAACTGTCCGAGACTGGCTTCGAGCCTCTGCGCGAGAACACCCAGCTCTTTTCCGCTGGCCGCGGTTGCAGTCACCGCTTCGGCCGCGCGCTCGGCTTCGGTGAGGATGACCTCGACCCGCTCGCGCACGGCCGTTGCGTTACCAGCTTGTTGCTCCGCGCCCTGGGTTGCCTCCCTTACGACCTGATGCACTTGCTCGACGGCGGCCTGCAGCGCGCGCTGCAGATCGCGACTGCTACCCAGGGAAACCAGGCCGCTTTCGGCTTGCTTGCCAGCCGTGTTGATTGCCGATACGGCATCACGTGCACCTCGCTGCAGGCTTTCGATATGCGTCTGGATATCGCCGGTAGATTGCTGGGTCTTGCTGGCGAGCGCCCGCACCTCATCGGCCACCACGGCGAACCCACGGCCGCTTTCGCCGGCGCGAGCGGCTTCGATGGCAGCGTTCAGCGCAAGCAGATTCGTCTGCTCGGCGATGCCCTGAATCACGGTCAGTACCACCTCGATCTGTTCGCTCTGCTTGGCCAGTTTTTCGATGACCGAGGCGCTGGTCTGTACACCGCTGCCAAGCGCCTCGATCGTCCGTCCCACCTGCTCTGAGATCGCCTCGTTATCGACCGCTGCCTTGCGAATCGAGGCGACCTGATCGAGTGCGGTCTGCATGGCTCGGCTTTCGTTCTGCGCGCGCTGGGTCATGTCGGCCAGCGCCTGCAGGCTTCCGGCGACTTCGTCACGTTGACGCTCGGCGGCGGCTGCTGCTGAGCGGCTGCGGTGGCCCAGGGTGTCGATTTCCGCTCCCGTCTGGACGGCGATGCGGCGTGCTTCCTGGACGATCGGCTGAAGCTTGGCCAGAAACACGTTGACCGCGTCAGCCATTTCACCCACCTCGTCTGCACTGTGGATCTCGACGCGCTGGGTGAGATCGCCGTGGCCGGCCGAGAGGCCGCGCAGTGCGGTGCTGAGCAGGCCCAGCCGGCGCAGTACCTGACGCCCAAGCACCAAGGTGACGGCGAGCAGGAGCAGCGCGCCGGTAACGGCGAGGGCGACACTGATTTTCCATAGCAGCGCCGAAGCCGAACGCTCCACCGCCTTCTGGCTATTGGATTCGATGCTCTGTGCCACTTCCGTCGCAGCGGCCAGGCCTGACGCCATGATCTTCGCGCTGTCGTTGGCGGTGGTTGCGAGACCGGTCTCCACCAGCTTGGCTCCGCCAGCGACAAGAGCCTGAAAGCGGCTGTCGAAGGCCGCCAGTTCGGTGCTCACCGCGGAGGTGGAGAAGCCGAGGACCACCTGGCCGATATCCGCACCCTTGGGGTTGATCGAAGTCTTGGCGAGATAGAGCGTGGGGTCGTTCTCGGCGGCCGACAGCACCTTGTCGAACGCGGTGCGACCGGTGCCCTTGTCCAGCAGTGCCTTGACTCGGGGATCCTGGCGGTTCAGGTGGCGGGTGAGCTGGTTGCCACTGGCATCGAAATAGACGACGAAGACGACCGCCGGGTTGCGGTGAGCCATCCTGACGAACTCGGTCAGCGCCGGTACGTCGTTGTCCCAGATCGCTGCTGGCGCAACGCCGGCAAGCAGCGTGGCGAGGTCGTCTCCGGACTGCTTGAGATGGCGTTCCAGCACGTCTTTCAGCTGCTTCTGCTCTTCGGTCAACTGCTGCGTCAGTCCCTGGGACAGGTCGCCCGTCATGCGTTCGGCCAGATTGGTAATGCCGCCCCGGACCTCGGCATCTGCCGAACGCAGCGCGTGCAGCAGGCGCGCCGAATCCTCGCCCAGGCTTTGCTCAATGTCGTGTTCGAGCCCGTCGATAGTGCTCCGGGTCAAGGCCAGCGCCACCAAGACTTGCACCAGAACGGCGCCGCACAGCGTCAGGAATACCGGGCGTAGCAAGCGGCTACGCAGAGAGGAAAACAGCAGCACGGATCAATACTCCTTGGACAGCGGTAGCGGTTAGCGTGAAATGGTTGCAATGCAATCATTACGCCATCATCCGCTATAACGAGTCGTTCGTAGAAGTCCTTATCGGCCGATACGGGCGGTGCATAACTGCCAAAGGGTGGAACTGGCGACCGCTCGTCACCTTCTGATCGCGCCAAGCCGATAGACTGGCCTGCGGCTGCGCCACGGCGGGCATCCGCCTTGCCGGGCTACCTTGCGTTGCGCCTTCGCGGCGCGGAACTCTGAACATGCGAACAAGAAAACCTGATCGAACGCCGCCAGCGCCCCTTGTCGATGATTTTTTCGTGCCTGAGCTATGCCAGCCCGATGCGCTGCTTGGCCTGGTGCTGCTCGCCGAGCTGCTGGTGCTGGTGCTGGTGCTGGCCGAGCCGATGCAGCCTGGGTTCAACTGGATGCGCCTGGCGCTGACCTCGCTGTTCGTGCAATGGGTGATGCTGCTGTCGGCCGGAGTTACCTGCCAGTTACGACCACTGCTGGCGCGGCTGCCGGCCTGGCTGGCCGGGCTCGCCTGCTGCTCCATGGTGGTCGGGCTGACGCTGGCGTGCACGGCGGTCGCCGATATCTACCAGCTCGGTGGCCCGCTGACGCGCGTTGGTGAGGTGAATCTGTACCTGCGCCATGCGTTGATCAGCCTGATCATGTCAGGGCTGCTGCTGCGCTATTTCTACCTGCAGAGCCAGTGGCGGCGTCAGGAGCAGGCTGAGCTCAAGGCGCGAATCGAGTCGCTGCAGGCGCGAATCAGGCCGCATTTCCTGTTCAACAGCCTGAACAGCATCGCCAGCTTGGTCGTTACCGATCCGGCCAAGGCCGAGCAGGCGGTCCTCGATCTTTCCGATTTGTTTCGGGCGAGCCTGGCCCGCCCTGGTACGCTGGTGCCCTGGCGCGAAGAGCTGGAACTGTCGCGTCGCTATCTTTCCATCGAGCACTACCGCCTGGGGGATCGCCTGGTGGTCGAGTGGCAGGTGGATGCCGTACCTGATGATGTGCCGATTCCGCAGTTGACCCTGCAGCCGCTGCTTGAGAATGCCTTGATTCATGGCATTCAGCCGCGCGTCGAAGGCGGAGTGGTGTGCGTAACGGCTGGTTATGCCGACGGCGTGTTCCAATTGGAGGTCAGCAATCCGTTCGACGAGGCCGCTCAAAAGCTGCCGTCACAGGGTACGCAGCAAGCGCTGCAGAACATAGCCGCACGATTAACGGCACTTTTCGGTCCTGCAGCGAGTCTCAGCGTGGAGCGGCGTAACGCCCGTCACTACACCTGTCTACGCTATCCGTGTGCGACACAAAAGCAGGAAGCCAGATCCATATGAATGTGCTGATTGTCGATGACGAACCTCTAGCCCGCGAGCGCCTCAGCCGACTGGTAGGTGACCTTGACGGCTATCGTGTCCTGGAACCTTCCGCCTCAAATGGCGAGGAGGCGCTGTCCCTGATCGAGGAGCTGCGTCCCGATGTTGTGTTGCTGGATATCCGTATGCCCGGCCTTGATGGCCTTCAGGTCGCAGCCAGACTGTGTGAGCGTGATGCTCCCCCTGCCGTGATCTTTTGCACGGCCCATGACGAGTTTGCCCTCGATGCCTTCCAGGTCAGTGCGGTGGGCTATCTGGTTAAGCCGGTGCGTCCCGAACACCTTGTCGAGGCGCTGAAAAAGGCTGAACGGCCTAACCGGGTGCAGCTCGCTGCCCTGACGCGTCCGGCTGCCGTGAGTGGCACCGGTCCGCGCTCCCACATCAGCGCCAGGACCCGAAAGGGTATCGAACTGATCCCGCTGCCCCAGGTGATCTACTTTATCGCCGATCACAAGTACGTCACCCTGCGGCACGAGACGGGAGAGGTTCTGCTGGATGAACCGTTGAAGGCGCTGGAGGATGAGTTTGGCGAACGCTTTGTTCGCATCCATCGCAACGCGTTGGTCTATCGCGACCGCATCGAGCGTCTGCAGCGCACCCCGCTCGGCCATTTCCAGCTGTTTCTCAAGGGGCTCGAAGGCGAGCCGCTGACCGTAAGCCGGCGGCACGTCGCCGGGGTGCGGAAGTTGATGCAGAATCTGTGAAGCCGACAAGAGCGCATGAGGCAGAAGGCTGAACGATAACGGCGGGATGTGCGTGTCGCCGGATCCAGCGATCCGTTCATACCGCCTAGGCAAGCTACGCTGACGTCCGTTTAGCCTCCAGCCTCCAGCCTCCAGCGGCTTCTTATTGATCCCCGCCAACCCAGCCGCGCTGCCTGGCCTGTTATCATCGCCGCCAGTTCATTTGTCTGGAATTGCTCATGTCCCGCGAAATTCGCATTGCCACCCGCAAGAGTGCCCTGGCCCTGTGGCAGGCCGAATACGTCAAGGCGCGCCTGGAGGAGGCACATCCCGATGTGACGGTCAGCCTGGTGCCGATGGTCAGTCGTGGCGACAAGCTGCTGGATGCGCCGCTGGCAAAGATCGGCGGCAAGGGGTTGTTCGTCAAGGAGCTGGAAACGGCTCTGATGGAGAACGAAGCGGACATCGCAGTGCATTCCATGAAGGATGTGCCGATGGAGTTTCCCGAGGGGCTTGGCCTGTACTGCATCTGCGAGCGGGAGGACCCGCGGGACGCCTTTGTCTCCAATCACTACGAGAATTTCGACGCGCTTCCGGCCGGTGCGGTTGTGGGCACATCCAGCCTGCGTCGCCAGGCCCAGCTGCTCGCACGTCGGCCTGATCTGAAGATCCAGTTCCTGCGCGGAAACGTGAATACTCGCCTGGCAAAGCTCGATGCGGGCGAGTATGACGCCATCATACTGGCGGCGGCAGGCCTGATCCGTCTCGGTTTCGGCGAGCGCATCCGTGCCAGCATCAGTGTCGAAGACAGCCTGCCGGCCGGAGGGCAGGGCGCGGTCGGGATCGAATGCCGGACCGGCGATACCGAGCTGCACCAGCTCCTGCAGTGCATGAACGATCCGCAAACCGCTACTCGGGTCAGCGCCGAACGTGCCCTCAACCGCCATCTGAACGGCGGCTGCCAGGTGCCCATCGCCTGCTACGCCGTGCTCGAAGGTGACCAGCTGTGGTTGCGCGGTCTCGTTGGGCAGCCTGACGGTGCCCAGCTGCTGCGAGCCGAAGGCCGCGCGCCTGCCTCCGAAGCCGAAGCGCTTGGCGTGCGCATCGCCGAAGAACTGCTGCAGCAGGGCGCGGGCAAGATTCTCCAGGATATCTATGGCGAGGCCGGTCGCGAGTGAGTGGCTGGCGTCTGCTATTGACGCGTCCGGCTGAGGAGTGCGCTGCGGTGGCAGCTGCGCTCGCGGAGCAGGGGGTCTACAGCGCCAGTCTGCCGCTTCTCGCAATCGAAGCCCTGGCTGAAACGCCGGAGCACCGCCAGACCGTGCTGGGGCTGGATCGCTACACCGCCGTGATTGTCGTGAGCAAGCCTGCGGCCAGGCTGGGCCTGGAGCTGCTCGATCGCTACCGACCGAAACTGCCCTCGGCTCAGGCATGGTTCAGTGTGGGCGGGGCCACCGGCGCGATACTGGCTGACCGCGGCCTGCATGTCAGTTGGCCATGCACTGGTGACGACAGCGAAGCCTTGCTGCGGTTGCCACGACTGGCTGAAGCGTTGGCGGTACGCGATCCGAATGTTCTGATCCTTCGGGGGGAAGGTGGGCGTGAACATATTGCCGATACGCTGCGCGCACGCAACGTGGCGGTCGACAGTCTGGAACTGTACCGGCGCTACCAGCCCCATTACCCGCCCGGGACGCTACTTCAGACCCTTCGCTCGGAACGGCTGAACGCCGTGGTGGTCAGCAGTGGACAGGGTTTGCAGTCGTTACGCGAGCTGGCCGGTGCCGACTGGGCCGAGCTGCTTGAGCTACCCTTGTTCGTACCGAGCCCGCGCGTGGCACAAATGGCTGCTGAGTTGGGTGCGAAAAGAATTGTGGACTGCCGTGGTGCCGGTACCACGGCTTTGCTAGCGGCGTTACGGGACTGTCCCGAGCCCGCTTCCTGATGCAAAGGATGGAAACGTGAGCGAAGTAGATTCCGACAAGCCAGCGCAGCAACCCAAAAGCAACATTGATCCTGTGATCCCCGCGAAAGAGATGCCGCCCAAGCAGCCTGCCAGCAGTTCGCCCAAGCCCGGCAAGGGCGGTCGCGGGATGGCTGGTGTCGCGCTGGTGGTGGGGCTGGCAGGCCTGGCTGCCGGTGGGTATAGCCTATGGCAGACCCAGCAGCTGGCCGATCAGGAACAGCAGCGGCTGCAGTCTGCTCAGGCCACGAGCGAGCAGACTCGCCAGTTGAGCGAGCGCAGTCAGCAATTGGCCAGCCGGCTCGGCAGGCTTGAGCAATTGCCTTCGGCGGAGCAGCTGGAGGATCGTCGGCGCCTGCTTTCGCAATTGCAGAGCGATCAACAGCGTCTGTCAGGGCGTGTGGAGCAGGTTCTCGGAGCCAGCCGCGAGCAATGGCGGCTCGCCGAGGCAGAGCATCTGGTGCGCATGGCCATGTTGCGTCTGTCGGCAATGCAGGATGTGAACAGTGCTGAATCGCTGCTGGCCGAAGCCGACCTGATTCTGCGCAAGCAGGATGATCCTGGCTCCTACGCGACAAGGCAAAAAATGCTGGAAGGACTCGAGGCGTTGCGCAGTCTGCCTGAGCTGGATCGCACCGGGCTGTTTCTGCAGCTTGGCGCCCTGCGCGGCCAGGCCAACCAGCTCAATGGCCTGGCACCGCAATTCGAAATGGGGCAGGGCTCGGAGAGTGGGCAGGCGGACAGTCGCTGGCAGCGTTGGTTGAACGAATTGACACGCTATGTGCGCATCGACTTCCAGGCCGGGAATAGCGTCAAGCCTCTGTTGGCCGGCCAGAGCCTGGCTCAGGTCCGGCTGGCGCTGTCACTGGCCATCGAACAGGCACAATGGGCCGTGCTCAACAGCAACGAAAAGGTCTACCAGCAATCGCTGGATCAGGCGGCCCGGTTGATCGAGGACCACTTCAGCGAGGAGAACGGCCAGAGTCGTGGGCTGCGCGACCGCATCGAGGCACTGAAGGAGCGTCAGGTGTCGGTTACGCTGCCCGACCTTGCGCCGGCCCTGCAAGCTCTCCAGGCCTATGTGCAGAAGCGGGACTCGGCCGACGATGCCGCAGCGCCTGCCAACGGCAACGACAAGCAGCCATCGAACGAGGAACCTGAGCAGCCGGCTACTGGCGAGCCGACCACTGAGAAACCTGAGCAGTCGACCCCTGATGAGCAACCTGCTAACAATGAATCTGCGGAAGAGGGGCAGCGCACATGAAGCGATTTGCCTTCATCCTGATCATCCTTATCGCGATCATTGGTTTTCTTGGCTGGGCCATTGCTCGGGATTCAGGATATGTCCTGATCAGTTATGACCAATTCCGCTACGAGTCGAGTTTCTGGATTTTTCTCGGCCTGATTGCCTGCCTGTGGTTGCTGGCCATGGCGGTCCACTGGGTGCTTGGCCTGCTGCATACGTCCGGCGCGCTGGTCAATCCCTGGTCGCGTCGCCATCGTGAGCGGCGAGTCGGCAAGGCTTCACGTAGCGGTCTGCGGGAGTTGGCCGAAGGACAGTGGAACCAGGCGCTGGCTCACTTGCGTACCGCGGCGGAGCACGACCAGCAACCATTGGTGCACTATCTCGGCGCTGCACGTGCGGCCAATGAACTGGGCGAGCATGAGCAAAGCGACGAATTGCTGCGTAAGGCACGCGAGCGCGACCCTGGGTCCGGGCTTGCAATCGGCCTGACCCAGGCACAGCTACAGATTGCCCGCGGCCAGTACAGCCAGGCGCGGGAATCCTTGAACACGCTGCATGCCGATCACCCACGTCATCCTTATGTCTTGACGCTATTGCAGCAGCTCTATGTTCAATTTGAAGACTGGCCGGCGCTGTGCCGGCTGCTGCCCGAGCTGCGCAAGCATCGCGTGCTATCCCCGGCTCGTCTGAGCGAACTCGAACTGCTGGCCTGGACGGCTGCGCTCGAGCAGGCCGGCCACGCCCCGGCAATCAGCAACGAGGATGCCCAGCAGGCCCTGAACCAGCGCTGGCAAACCGTCCCTTCCGGGCTGCGCAACGAGCCCCTGTTGGTGCGTGCCTATGCAGATGGCCTCAGCCGTCTCGGTGCTGATGCCAAGGCCGAAGAGGTGCTCTACGGCGCCCTCAAGCGGCATTTCGATGATCGGCTGGTGGAACGCTACGGCCGGATAGGCGGTCAGGATCCTGCGCGTCAGTTGGCCCAAGCCGAGGGTTGGCTCAAGGCAAATCCAGAGAATGCCGAACTGTTGCTCGCGCTGGGCCGATTGAGCATGCGCAACGCTCTATGGGGCAAGGCGCGTGATTATCTCGAGGCCAGCTTGCGCGTCGAACATCGACCGCAGACCTGCGCCGAGTTGGCGCGGCTGTTGGCGCAGCTTGGTGACAACGAGCGTAGCAATCGCCTCTTTCAGGAGGGGCTCGGGTTGCTTGAAAGTCCCCAGGCGGCGCCACCCCAGGCTGCTACCAGTCAATAGCAGCGGGCTCGCTCGTGATGGCCGTCCCGTGTTGCTGTTCTGGCTTGCGCGCAGCGCTTGCAGCACCGGGCCGGCGGCACTAACGTAGCGGGCTTTTCCTTCCTGCGGAGTCACCATGAACCTGGCCAGCCCACGTTCGCTGTTCTTCCTGGCCTTCATTGGCTGTGTGCTGATGATGGCCGCAGCCTTGTATCTCGAGCACGTTGTTGGCCTTGCGCCCTGTCCGTTGTGCATTGTCCAGCGCATCTGCGTTATCGGCTTTGGCCTGGTCTGCCTGATCGCAGCGATTCATGGTTCGGGCAAGACGGGGCGTCGCGTCTACTCGGCGCTCGGATTGCTCTTCGTGTTTGCCGGCGGCGCCACTGCGATCCGTCAGATCTGGCTGCAGAATATTCCCGCCGATCAACTTCCGAGTTGCCTGCCCAGCCTGGAATACATGATGGACGCCCTGCCGTTCCAGGAAATCGCAAGGCTGGTCCTGCATGGCACCGCCGAGTGCGCCGAGGTCACCTGGACATTGCTGGGCATGAGCATCCCCGAATGGACCTTGCTGGCCTTTATCGCTATGGCGGTGTTCTGCGTCTGGATGGCGCTACGGCGAGACTGAGGCGGTTTTTGCTTGGGGCGGCGAATCATCGCTCTCCCTGACGGTCAATGATCCTGCCGCAGCAATTGCTCGTATGAACGGTCGGGCAATTTGGTTCTTGATGCTTCGATCATCGCGGCTTAGTCTGCTCTGGCGGCGTCGGGTTTCTGCCATTTGGCGCTGCCACTCACCCAATGCCGATATCCCAAGACAAAAACCCGTCTCGGAAGGCGCAACAAGCACTATCAATTAGGGAAGTGAGGTCACCATGCTCGAGAGCTGTCGGAACGCCCAGGAACGCTGGGGAGGTGTGCACCTGTTGATCGATCGCTGGCTGCAGGAACGTCACGCTCTGATCAATGCATTCGATGGGCTGCATGTGGGTGCCGAAGCGGCAACTCGGCCGGCCTTGCAGAAGTTTTGCGAAATACTGCTCGATTACGTGTCGGCTGGTCATTTCGAGATTTACGAGCAGTTGCTCAACGAAGCCGAAGCCTTCGGCGACACGCGCGGCCTCGATCTGGCCCGCCAGATCTACCCCCGCATCGAGGCGATTACCCAGGTGGCGGTCGCCTTCAATGACCGGTGTGACTCGGGCGAGTGCCTGGACAGCCCCGGTCTTCCCGATGAGCTCAAGCATCTTGGGCAGTTGTTACACGAGCGCTTCGAACTGGAAGATTGCCTGATCGAAGTGCTGCATACCGCTCATAAAGAACCTGCCGCTACCGCCTGAGGCGTGTTGGTTTGGAGCGAGGGATCGCTCGTACAGACCATCCTCGTCTGGCTGTTGGCGGATGCCTGGCGCCCGTCTAGTATGGCTGCACCAACCCCGCCAGGAGGCACTTTCATGCCAGCGAAAAAAAACGCGGTCATGACCCCGCTGCACTTGCTTCAGCAGTTATCGAAGAGTCTGGTCGTGCATCTGGAGAAAGCTTGTACCGATGCGCAGAAGGACGCTGAAATCCTGCTTGCCAAGCTCGAGAAGCAGCGAGGCAAGACACAGGAAAAACTGATCAAGGCGCGCGCCAAGCTCGACGAGGCCGGCAACGCAGGCAAATCGAAAGCGCAGACCAAGGCCCGCTCAAGGCTTGCCGAACTGGACGACATGCTAGCTGTTCTGCAGTCCCGGCAGAGCGAGACGCTGACGTATCTGTCCGACCTCAAACGTGATGCCGAACATAGCCTGACCCTGGCGCAGGGCATTTCCCAGGTGGAAAAAGCGGCTGGTGAGGCACTCGCGTCGCGCGGCAAGACGACCACGTCGCGCTCGGCTTCGGCAACAAGCAAAACCGCGTCAGCCAGCAAGCCGGCACCTGCCAGGCAGGCAGGCGTAAAGCCGAACCCGGCCCCAGCCAAGTCTCCCGCCAATCGCGCAAGCAATACCAAGGAACAAAACCCATCGACGGCGAAAGCGCCCACAGCCCAGCCTGCATCGGGCAACACTACCTCTCGGCCTACAAGCCGGGGTAAGAACCCGGCCGCAAAACCATCCCGCGCTTCCAAGCCCGCCACTGCACGCAAGCCGGCTGCCACGCGCAAGCCAGCCGCCAAGGCGGGGGATGACAATCAGCCCTCGCCGGGCGCTTCCAGCTGAGCCTGAGCCGCTCGCCGTAGCAGGTGCAGCGATGCGCGGGGCTCTCCCTGGAGTCCCGCGCAGAGCCGCTCCAGCCACTGGACAGGGCCTTTACCTGCAGGCCAACCCCCGGAGGCCTGCTGCAGGCGATCGAGTTCAATCCGCTCAGCATCCAGTTCCAGCGTCTTGATGCGCTCGCGCAAGTTGGCCAGCGCTGCGTCGTTGGCTGTTTGTTCGCGCCAGCACAGGCGCAGGCTGCGCAATGGCGCGACCACCTCCTGCTGCCAGTCGCGACTGAGCTGTTTCAACTGCCGCAAGCGCTGCTCGTTGCAGGCTACGCCACGTATTTCCAGCCAGGCGCCGCTGAGCAAGAGGCAAACATCGGCGCCCATCGCCTGAAGGTCTAGGCATGCCTTCTCGACACCTGGCGCCGCATAGCAGGCGAGGGCGAATGTCCAGAGGTCGTCGTCGTTGTTCATCGAACTAGTTTTTTTATGGGCAGCCGGATGGATTTCCAGGCGTTTTGCT